>CAWAAW010000040.1:0-156844 GCA_963779785.1 uncultured Planctomycetota bacterium | reverse complement strand
TACTACGAACGAACCGCCCTTTCCCACGACAAGGCGAAACTCGCGTCATTGACGCAGGCTCGAGCTGAGGCTTCTTGAGCCGGTGCTCGCGATTCGCGACCCTTACATCTTCGAGTTTCTCGGGCTGAAACCCCCGAGAGGTCATGAGTGAGTCTCACCTCGAAGATCAACTTCTCGACCACCTCCAAGAATTTCTTCTCGAACTCGGCCACGGTTTCTGTTTCGAGGCAGCAGGACAAGCACATCCTCATCGGCCATGTGCATGGCTTCGTGGATCTGGTCTTCTACCATCGCATCCTTAAGTGTCACGTGCTCATAGAATTAAAATTAGATGAATTCAGCCATGAGAACATCGGCCAGCTCAATACCTATGTAAGCTGGTATCAAAAGAACGTGATGGCCCCGGACGACAACCCACCGATAGGCATCCTGCTCTGCGCCGCGAAAGACCACGCCCTGGTCGAATACGCCCTGGCCGGCCTCGACAATCAGCTCTTTGTCTCGAAGTATCAGCTTCACCTGCCCGACCGCGAACAGTTGAGACTCGAACTAGAGCGATTGTCTCAAAAGCGAGAGCCAGCAATGAACAGGGAGAGCCAAGACCGACGGAATCGTTTTGAGTCGCCTCGGTAGGACTCAGCTCGTAGCGGCCTTTGCTTTGCCGCTCTCGTCCTTGGGCCCCGTGCCCCCCTCCCAATCGGGCAGCAGAGTGAATCGGGAAAAGGGATCAGGGGTCGTTGTTAGGTTGTTTTCGTGGTCGGCCTCTGGGTCGGAGCAACCACTCCAGACCCAGCCTCGCCGCTTTTCGGTGCGCCACGACTCCGAACCGAACGGTTGACCTCGCTGAATGCCGCGAAGCATTGCCTCCTCCTCTTTCGTCCGAACGGCCGGTCGACGCGCGCAGTCCAATTGTTCGGACGTTCGATCGGCCAACGTATCAAGGTCGGTCGCTCCGCCTCATCCTTGGCTCGACGAGTCAACAGGCTCCCCCACGTCCGCTGCTCCCGCGCTCTACCAGAGTTCGCACCGCAGCACATTCCGTTCGACCTATCGGCGCACTGTCAGACAATGCTCATCCGACTGCACCGGCAACGACTTGTACCGGTCCAGATACAGGTGGTCGGTCCCGGCGGCCCTGTGATGGGCGTGCCGGTGCTGGGTGTGGGTCATGGTCAGCCAGCGCATCGCGGGTGGAGAGGTGGCCATCTTCGCGGGCCACAGACATCAGATGGAAGTAGTTGGGAATCAGGCAGTAGGCCAGCAGCGAATGTCGGAGGACGCGACGTCCTGTTCTAAGACCCGCTCGAACGCCGCATAGTCGGGATCACTGTCGAAGATAGCCAGGCGCCCATTAACCCGGTTCAGGGCATGGTAGATCAGGCCGCCTCCGCGGCACATGGTGGTCCCGAAATACACAGACGAAAAGGCGGCGCAAGCCGATGCCAAGAACGGCTCCTGACCCTTTTTCCGGGACAAGGTATTCCACCTTCGGATGACTGGTCGTGATGACGACGCAAGAAACTCCCCATCTGGGATCATCGTTGTTCACGGTCTCGCGGAGCGAAGGCAGGCGCAATAGAATCAGTCAGCCGGCCGATGCAGTTCGGAGACTCGCCCAAATCAGGCGGCGAATACGTAACAGTTTCTGGTACCACTTCACCGCCGAGTTCCATCACCACACCTATCATGAACAGGGGAGCGGACGGATCGCACGTCTTGGTCACCCTGGCTCGACATTTCTGGATTAGCCTCTGGTGGTTTTGGGTAATGACGCAAACGATGTCCATCGACTTCGGGAATCGGTACCATGCTGCGGTCTCCTTGGCTCAGCCGCTGAGACTGATTCATATAACATTCGTTCGACTGTCCACATAACATAGTACAACTGCTCGTTGTGGCGAGTCAACCGCACGATGCCGATCTGACTGCCTGACAATCGCATCTCGACGTTTCGCCGGTGGCGCTGATCCGGATATGCAAGAAACACCCCATTTGGGATCAAGCTTTTTCCTTCGGCGACGTCGTGGCCGGCGTGCGACTCTCCAGCATCTTGCGGGTCTGGTCCATCTCCGCGACCAGCAATGTCTCCGACGGCAGCGCCGTGCGGTAGCGGGCCGCCAGCACCTTATTGGGCAACCCCTCCAGGGCATACTTCGCCACCCCGCCACCGTGGTCGGCGCACAGAATGAGTCCCACGGGCGGGTTCTCGTCGGGCCGTTCCAGTGTTCGCGGGCGTAATTTAAATAAAAGTTCATCTGTCCTATATCACCGGGCGTCAGTTTCTGGAGTTTGAGGTCGATTAGGATGAGGGCATGCAAGCCCCGATGGAAGAAGACCAGGTCGATCCGATACCACTCGTCATCGACGCGGAGCCGCTTCTGGCGGCCGACGAAGGCGAAGTCGTTGCCGAGCTCCAGCAGGAAGCTTTCCATGTGCCGGATCAGGGCCTCCTCCAACTCGGATTCGGAGTATTGGTCTTTCAGTTCGAGAAACTCCAGCACGAAAGGGTCCTTCAGCTCCTCCTCGGGCGTGATGGCATCATCGGGGCGGGCCTTGCGGCCCCTGATCAGCATGCCAGCCTTGTCCTTCGACAATGCCGTCCGCTCGTAGAACTGGGAGCCGATCTGGCGGCGGAGCTGACGGACGGACCACCCTCCCGCAGCGCCTCGGCTTCGTAGAAGCCGCGGGCGTTGGGGTTATCCACGGCCAGGAGCTGGACGTAGTGGGACCAGGGGAGCCGAAAGGCTCCGGCGAGGTATGGGATCTCGGAGACGGGTACGAGCTGGGTGTCAGGTCTTTCGTCCTCCGAACGGTCAGGGAGCTGGGAGAACGGCGAACCCTTGGCTTGGGCGACCAATTTTCCCGACGGTGTCTGGAAAATGTCCCATTGGAGGTAGAAGGCCCGCATCAGGGCGATGTTGGACTTGGAGAATCCGCGGCCATGCCGTGCGGTGAGGTCGTCGGCCAGCCGCTTCCAGAGTCCCTCGCCGTAGGCGGCGCGGACTTGGCCGCGTTGCTCGAGCTCGACGACACGCCGACCGACCTCCCAGTAAGTGGCCGTAAGAATGGCGTTGATGGCCTGTGCGGTCGAGCGGTGCGCTCGGCTGAGCAATTCGGAGATGCCGGCGAGGACCTCGTTATAGCCAGGGGGGTGCTCAGGGTCGTGCGGTAAGGCGGTTCTGGATCGTTTCTTGGCCATGCGCATGATATAGCATGGCGTGTTCGTTGAAGCGAGGGGTTTACCCTAAGTTAAGGTCGTAACGACCTTTATGTTACGCCAATCAGGCAAGGGGTCAAGCGGCGTGTTTGTTAACTTGCCCGCTAATTGGCACGGTTTCTTCGGAGCTATTCTTGCCACCCTGCATGAAGGTGTGACGAGTGTAGGGTCGTCGCGGCAGCGGTCACAGGGCGGGCTGGTACATCTGGTCAACGGATGCCGTGGCGACGCCGAGTTCGGTGGCGACCGCGTCGACTGCGTGCTGGGCGACCTTGAGAGGGAAAAAGGTTCAGGACCGAATGGCACTCGGATTTCTCCTTAAGCCGCTTCCAGCAATCGCTTGGCGCTTCGCGACGGGGGACGGTCAGGATCTTGTGGGGCTTGGGCCGGCGCTTGATCGCGCGGGGCTCGACGCGGCCGGGGCGGTCGCCGACGCGGTGCCCGCCGATCGCGGCCAGGAGCGCCTCCCAGAGGCGCTGACGCTCCTCCTTCTCCGTCCATCGCAGCGCGTCCTGGAACGCCGTCATCGTCTGCAACGCGCCCTTGAAGCTCACCTCCCGCGGCGCCAGCCCGGCCTCCGCCGCGGCCCGCACCATCGTCCGACGGATCAGATTATAACCGAGTAAATGAATCCACACCTCCTTCTCCACCATCTCCGGCGTCTTGCACCTCAGCACGTCCATCTTCATGTCACACTTGATCGAGCGCAGATCCGTTTCTATGTGCCAGCGACCGCCGTACAGGGTCGCCAGCTCGGCCGCCGGGTAGGCCTCGGCATCGAGCAGCGTCGTCGTCACCGTCAGGTCGCTCGCACGATATCCCGGCACGGAAACCTTATATCTCAATTCACGAATCTTCATCACGTCGGGATATATCGAGTATTCCGCTCGCTCATCCAATCCGGCCGCGCCGGCTTGGTCCATTCCACGACGTGGTCGCCCCGCCCCAGGATCCGCCCGCGACGGAAGTCGCACTTCCTCTTCTGGTGCATCCGGAACGCCCCATCGACGCCCCGCCGCGATAGCTCCGCCAGCATGAAATACGAGCCGAAACAGCGGTCCCCGACCACCACGTCCCCCGCCTTCAGGGCGTCGAGCATCTTCCGGAACAGCGCCGTCTCGCCGGTCTCCTTCCCCTTGTAGGGGCCCATGGCCAGTTCGCGGGCCAGGCCCGTCCAGAGCGCGATCAAGATCGCCAGGCGGGCGATCGGGAACCCCAGGCCTCGCTTCTGCGCACGCGGCTGAGGGAAGGCCGCCTGGTTGGCCGGCGTGTCCGGCATCGAGACCGTCGTGCCATCGACGAGGTAGACTCGCCGGCCCTTCCAGAGCCAGGAGTCGGGGGCCTCGGCCTCGCCGCGGCGGGCCGTCTCGTGGACCAGTCGGCGGACGACCGCGGTGGGCAAGCGCTTGCGGGCATCACAGTAGGTGCCGGTGTCCTCGTCGCACGGGGGAAGCCCCCGGAACACACGCCAGGCGATCAACCGAGCCACCGAGGCGCGGCACGAATGATCGGGGTCGATCACCTGCGAGAGGAACAGGCAGAGGGTCACGATCGGGGTGTAGATGCAATGATTGAAGCGGACCTTCTCGGCCTTGAGCGCCTCGTCGACCATCGTCGCGTCGAGCAACTCGTGGAAGGGGAGCAGGTCGGCCTCGTCGAGGGATTCCACTTTCGCCGCGAGGGTCGTCGGGGTAGCCTGGCTCATCGTCGGCCTCCGTGGGGACGAGCTTGGATGTTGTTTGCACCCAATCCTTGTCCCACACGGGGCCGACTTTTGTCTATCCCTCTCCGCCCTCAGGGGTTAGGCGAAATCCGAGTGCCATTCGGGTCAGGAGCCGTTGTTCGGTTGTTTTCGTGGTCGGCCTCTGGGCCGGAGCAACGACTCCAGTCCGAGCCTCGCCGCTTGCTCGGTGCGCATGATCCGAACCGAACGGTTGAGCTCGCTGCATGCTGCGAAGAATCGCCTCTTCCTCTTTCGGGCCGAGGCGGGTTGACCCGCGCCGTCCAATCGTGCGGACGGTCGATCGGCCAAGGTGTCAAGGTCGGTCGCTCCGCCCCGTCCTTGGCCCGACGACCCGACAGGCTTCCCCACTTCCACTGCTCCGGGCCGTCCACCAAGTTCGCCCGCAGCGCGTTCCGTTCGACGTAGCGGCACACTGTCAGAAAATGCTCGTCCGACTGCACCGGGAACGACTTGTACCGGCCCTGATACAGGTGGCCGGTGCCGGCCGTCCTGTGATGGGCATGCCAGCGCTGGGTGTGGGTCATGGTCAGCCAGCCATGAAGGTGGAGAGGTCGCCGTCCTCGCGGGGCCACAACAGCAGATGGAAGTGGTTGGGCATGAGGCAGTACGCCAGCAGTCGCATGTCGAAGCGGGCGATGGCCTGCTGCAAGACCCGCTCGAACGCGGCATAGTCGTCATCATTGTCGAAGATCGCCAGTCGCGCATTAGCCCGGTTGAGGGCATGGTAGATCAGGCCGCCTTCCGCGGCACGTCGTGGTCTTGGCATCCCCTGACGATACGGCGGCGCAAGACCGATGTCAAGAACGGCTCCTGACCCGTTTTCCCAACTAATTCTGCGTCAGCTCGTTGGGCTTGGTGATCGCTGTCGCTTCCCGCACGGGTTCGCCGTCGGCGAGGATCGACAGGTCGCCGAGGATCACCTGCTCCGAGCCGTCGATCCGCGTCCAGGGTACCTTGTTGGAGGGCGCCTCCCTGGGGACGGGGGGGCGATGATTGGTGACCTCGATCCACTCGTCGTCGCTGACGCCCGTCTCGACTTCGGTCCGCACCGCCTTGCCGTTCTTGTAGAGCCAGCAGAAGGTCTGGTCGCCGCTGTGGACCAGAGCGTCCGCCGGCACCGCGCGGACGCCGGTGCGCTCGATGATCACCTTGCCGTAGGCGTACATCCCCGGCAGGAGCTTGGACTCGGGGTTGGTCAGGTCGATCTCGGCACGGAGCGTCCGGCTCTTGATGTTGAGGGCCCAGGAGGTGCGCGTGACGGTGGCCGGAAGCTCTTCGTCGCGGAATGCCTGGGCGAGCACGCTCGCCTTCGTCCCGATGTGGACGAAGTTGGCGTCCCGTTCCGGAATGTCGACAAAGACTCGGACGATGTCGAGACGGTCGACCACGTAGATCGGCGAGGCGCTTGAAGTCGAGATGTCGGGAGC
Organism: uncultured Planctomycetota bacterium; assembly: GCA_963779785.1. Classification (GTDB taxonomy): domain Bacteria; phylum Planctomycetota; class Planctomycetia; order Isosphaerales; family Isosphaeraceae; genus CAVRFS01. The sequence goes on along the minus strand of CAWAAW010000040.1, from coordinate 150,456 downwards.
GCGCTGCAGCGCCGTGGGGTCGCCCGTGGCGGGCAAGACGAAGTCGCCGGTGTTGGCATTGCGGGCCACGATCACGCCGTCGAAGGGGGCGGTGAGCGTGAGGTAGCCGACCCAGGCCGTGAGCCGCCTTGCATCGCTCTCGGCGACGGCCAAGTCGGCGCGGGCGACCGAGACGTCGACCTTCGCCTTCGCGAGCGTCGCGTGCTTGGAAAGCAGCTCCGCCTCCGCCTTGTTGATCGTCGCCTTCGCCGCGTTCCGCGAGGCGATGCTCGACTTCAACTGGTTGGTCGACTCGAGGAGGATCTGGGGGGCGACCACGTGCCGGTCGACCTCGCGCTGAGCCGCTTGACCTGCGTTTCCCAGCGCTCAACCTCGGCCTGGTATTTGTCCAGGATCGCCTTGGCCTCGGCGAGGGCGGCCGCGGCCGCCTGGACGTCGGCCTCGGCCACCTTCACCAGTTTCAGGGCCAGCTCGATTCGTTCCTTATCGAGCTGGACGGTCGCCTTCTTCGTCCCGAAATCCTCGACCATCTCGGGCACGAAGAGGGTGGCGAGCACTTCGCCTTTCTTGACCTTGTCGCCGATGTCCACGATCCACTTCTCGATATAAGCGGTCATCTTGGGATAGATGGACGTCCGCTCGTAGCTCTCGATGAAACTCGGCTGGCTGACGACACGGACGATTGTCCGGACCGGGGGGTTCAAGACCTGAACGGTCGGGGGCTCCGCGACGCTCTTGGCCTGGCTCTTGGGCTCGCCGCGGCAGCCCGCCGCCGCGAGGGTGAACAGGAGCCAGGGCGCCAGCCGGCGTCCGCCGGCGGAACGATCCGAAAACAAGAACGAAAGAAACCGGCGCATCAGGGACCTCCAGGTGAGGAACTTGCGGCCCCGGCGCATGGCCGCCGTCACGGGCTTGGCCGTGTTCGTCGGCTTGCGGCTGAGTCGGGCCGGACCGGCCCGACGCGGGAGAGTCTTCTTCTTCATCGGCGTGCTCTCGTCGGCGGCGGCCGGCGGGTCGTAGTGTTCGCTGTCGGGGTCGTCCGGGTGGATCGACGGCGAGGCCAGCCTTGCTCCGGCCGATCACGATCGCGAAGATCGCCGGGAGGATCAGCAACGTGGCCACCGTCGACATCACCAGCCCGCCGATCACCGCCCGGCCGAGCGGGGCCTGCATCTGGCTCCCTCGCTCCAGCGCCAGCGCCATCGGCACCATGCCCATGGTCATCGCGCAGGCCGTCATCAAGATCGGCCGCATACGCTCGCTGGCACCGATCACGGCCGCCTCCGCCGACGGCTTTCCGGCCTTCCAATGATCGTTGGTAAAAGCCACGAGCATCACCGAGTTCGAAACCGAGACGCCCAGGCTCATGATCGAGCCCATGAACGACTCGATGTTGAGGGAGGTGTTGGTCACGTAGAGGATGATCGCGATGCCGGCGAGCACTCCCGGCACGGCGCTGATCGAGATCAAGGCCAGGCGCAGCGACTGGAAATAGGCCGTCAAGAGCACGAGGATCACGAACACGGCGACCGCCAGCCCGATCCCGAGCGACTCGAACATCTCGTTCATCGGCGGGAGCTGGCCCATGGGGATCACGCGCACGCCGCGGGGCGGTTCCCCAACCTCGGCGAGGACTTGAGCGACCTGCCGTGAGGCCCGGCCCATGTCTTCGCCCTCGACGTTCGCGCTCACGGTCAGGTACCGCTGCGACATCGAGCGGTCGTACTCGCCGGGCCGCACGCTCTCACGGACCGTCGCCACGTCGCGGATCATCAGGTTGACCAGGGGGTTGACCGTGGTGATCGGCAAGGCCTCGACATCCGACGGCTTGGTCATCCGCAAGGGCGGCACCAGCACCTCGACCAGGTAGTCGAAGCCGGTCTTCACGTCGATCCAGTAGTTGAGATTGCTGAAACGGGTCGACGACGTCGCCATGACCAGCACCTTGGCCACGTCCTCGACCGTGACGCCGCTCAACCCCGCCTTCTCGCGGTCGATGTCGACCTCGACCGTAGGGTAGTCGAGCGTCTGCTCGAACTCGACGTCGCGGAGGAAGGGGATGCGTCTCATCCCGGCGGCGATCTTTTCCGCGTGCTGCCGGACCAGCTTCAGGTCCGTGCCGACGACCTGAACCGCGATCGGCGCCAGCGAGCCGAAGCTCATGACCTTGGTCACGATATCGCCCGGCTCGAAACCGAACGTCGACAGCTTGGCTTGCTTTGCCGCCTTCTTCTTGGCCAAACCCCCCTTTTCCAGCCGCGCTGCCAGCCACGGGATCACCCGCTCGGGAAGGACCTTGCGGAGCCGCTCGCGAAACTCGTCAAGCTTGATTCCGCTCTTCTCGGCGAGGGCGACGCGCAGTTGGCCGTCGTCAGGCCCGCGCATGAAAAGCAGCATGTTGTTGATGCCGAAGTTGGGGGCGACCTGGCCCACGAAGCCCATCGTGATCTCGACGTTTCCGAGCTTCGCCTCGTCCTCGATCACCTCGAGGCACTTCACCGCCATCTCGCGGGTCAGCTCGAAGTTCGAGCCCGGCGGCGGCCGGAACCGGAGTACGAACTCGCCCGAATCGATTTGCGGGAACAACTCGGTGCCGACCTGCAACCCGACCAGCCAGAGGACCAGGACACACGCCGCGAGATAGCCCGGCACCACGATCCAGCGCAGGCGGACGAGCCAGGTCACAGCCCTTGGTATAAACGTCGAGCATCCGGTCGAACAGCCCGCGCTTCTCCTGGCCATGCTCCTTATGCTTGACCATATGCACGCACAAGATCGGCACGAACATGATCGTGAGCAGGTACGCCGAGATCATGGCGAACCCGACCGCCAGGGTCAGCGGCATGAATAGCGACCGGAGCGGATCCTTCATGATGAGCGCCGGGGTGAATACGGATAGGATGCACAACAGTGCCAGCAGGATCGGCACGGCCGTGGCGTTGGCCGCGCGCAGCACCGCCTTGGCGATCTTTGGCGTTCCCCCATCTGCACATGCAAGTTCTCGATGTTCACCGTCGACATGTCAACGAGGATGCCGATCGACAGCGCCATGCCCCCCAGCGACATGATGTTGATCGTGTTGCCCGTCAGCCAGAGCCCGACGAACGACCCCAGGAGCGCGAGCGGGATGTTGGCCACGACGACGAGCATGCTCCTCAGGTCGCCGAGGAACAGGAGGATCATCAGCCCGGTGAGGCCCGCGCCGATCATGCCCTCGGTGGCCACGCTCTCGACGGCCGCCAGCACGGTGGGCGACTCGTCGAACTCGAATTTGACCGACACATCCTTGGGGATGGCGTCGCGGAACAACTGCATCGACTTGCGGACGTCGGCCACCACGGTCAACGTCGACCCCGTGTCCTTCTTGATGATCGGCAGATAGACCGCCTTCTTACCATTGACGAGTGCGTATCCATAAGTGATGTCGGCATCGTCCTTGAAGGTCGCCACGTCGCGGAGGTAGACGGTTTTCTCCATCCTGAGCGGGATACTCCCCAGCTTCTGGATATCGACGACCGTCGCGTTGTTGGCGACAATCGGCATCGAGTCGTTGATGTAGACGTTACCGGCGGGAACGACCGTGTTCCCCTTCGCCAGGGCATCGATGACTTCCTGTGGAGTCAGGTTGTAGTCGCGGAGCCGATCCGGATCGATGTTGATCAGGATCGACCGCATGTTGGGACCGAAGGGCGAGATCGCAACCGTGCCGGGAACGAATTTCTGCACCAGCGGCCGGATGACATTCTGCGCCAGGTCTCCGATCCGCCCCAATGAGGTTGTCTCGCTCTCCATGACGAGGTAGCCGACCGGGACGCTGCCGGCGTCCATCCGCATGATCATCGGCGGCAAGGTCCCCTTGGGCATCCAGGACATCGCCCGGTCGGACATCGCCACGACCTGGCCCATCGCCTGGCCCATGTCGGTGCCGGGGAAGAACGACAGCTCGCACAAGGAGACCTGCTGAATGTTCCGCGAATTGATTTCCGAGATGCCGTCAACGTACTGAAAATACAGCTCGAGCTCGTTGACGATGAAACCTTCCATCTGGTCGGGACTCATGCCGACGTAATCGAGGAAGACGTAGATCTTCGGGGTGTTGAGCGAAGGAAAGATATCCACCTGCATCCGGTTGAAGGCCAGAACGCCACCGCTGATCAGGGCCACGACCAGCATCATGATCGTGATCGGGCGCTTCATGGCGAAGTCGGTCGGATTCACAGTCCACACTCCCTGTCGATTCGCGGCAGACCGATTCTGAGCATTCAAGTGACGATTCGGGTCGAGAAAGTCTGATCCAGCGTACGAGAAACCTGTATTCGCGTTCGAGCCGCTGATCGATTCGGCTGCCAAGTCTGTGCCGCGTCTTATGGACCTCCAGATGGATCTTTCCCGCGGTCGCGGCGATCCCGGCGATCGCGGCAAGGGCGTGAGACTGGGAGATCCGGCCGCTGATCGAGTCAGCTTGCGCCGCCTCGATGCGTGCCCGCAGAGTCTTGAGTTCCTCCTTAAGAGTCTCGAGTCGATTGTCGTACTGGCGGTACGCCGCGGGCAGCGTGGCGATTCGGCCATCTCGCGTGCCAGCTCGCTCATTTTGATCTGCATCGTTCTCATCGCCGGCGGAGTCGCGTCCGTGGGCCGGGTCACACCGTCCACCGCTCGCGCAAGTGGTCGACCCGCTGCGACAGGTCCTTGATCTGCTGCTTGAGCATATCCGCATCCTTGGCCGACGAGACGCCGGGGATCGAGTTCGTGGTCGACGCCTGCGCGTTCGACTCCTTGCCCGGCTCCTTACTCCCCGCCGCCCGACTTCTCCTTTCGAGCCCGGCTCCTTCTTCGAGCCCGAGTCGCTCTTGCCCTGGGACTGATCCGACCGAGGATCCCTTGGACTTGGGCCGAAGAATGCGCGTAGCCCATCGCGCCGATCACACCGCAGACCAAGGCGACGCTGGCGGTGATCAGGAGGTTCTTTATCATCGAAGGCTGCTGTTGCGGTTCCCGCCGAGATCGGTCTTCGCCACGGTCTTCTTGATCGCGTCCTCGATCTTCGCCGTGCTGGGGATAAGGTTCAGAGACGACCGTCCGGACTCCCGAGACGCGGGGGAGGTCCGACTCGCCTACCCGGGTCGTCTCGAGGCGGGTCGTGGCGTCCGGGTGAAGCTTCCAGTCCGACGGGTGCTCGCCCGCCGTGTCGATGGCGGGATCGGCGGTGTCGACGGTCATCGGCGCGAGGGGCTCGTCGGGGGACTCATCCGTCTGTGAATGCCCGTCACCCTTGTGTTGGGATTCGTCGTGGGCCATGAGGAAGATCCTATTCCGGGGAAGACGACCGTTCATAACGTCTTCACTGGACAAAAGAGATTAAGGTTTCGACTCATTTTTTGAATCATATTCTTCGATAGGCAAATCTCATGCCTAACGCCGCCTTGCCCTGGACCTCGGCTAACTCTTCGTTCAGTACCCCTGAGCGGCACGGAGTGTCACGCCGAAACGAGTCGGACGACCGGACCCGTGACGCGCGAACCCGCTCGTCGCCCGATCGGGTCCTTCGGCGTGCTTCTACACAGACCTTGACGCGAAGAACTCCGCGCGCCTGTGCCAGCAATTGGTCGTCGGTCACGTGGTGCGCGTCGACCACGATTGAGCCGACGATGTGCTTGGCCACGTCCCCATGATTGTGCTTCAATTCGGCCACCAGATGATCCATGGCGCTGCTCTCACCGGTGCCACTGCCGAAGATCAGGATTTCGTCGGCACCCCGCAGGGTTGCGGCGACGGCTTCGTAAAAGCTCTTTCGCTCCGGCTTCCGTTTACCGTCAGTCTCAGGGTTCTCGGACACCAGGTGCCGGCCGAAGCCGTGCGGGTCGTAAGGCACAAGCTGCCGAGGGACGGCCCCGTGCAACTCGGTGCGGTAGATCTTCGCCTCGCGGTGGTCGATGACGACGAGCAGGCGTAGGCCCGGCGCGATCGTCGGAGCGACCGCCGCTTCTTCCGACTCCTCCAAGAAGTGGCGAATGGCAAGCAGGTCTTCGACCGTGGCGACGTCCTTGTGCTTGGGGGCGTGCAGAATCACCGTCAGCCCGTTCCGGGTGACCTGGAGAGAGCCGTTCTGACCTTCGGTCACGTTCGCCAGAGCGTCGAGCAGCGACCGCACGTCGTGCCACTCCAAGTTCTTCGCCGCCGGGTGACGGAAGATCGCGTCGTGCGTGTGCCGGTGATGTCCATTTAATGAATGTGATATATTGATGCTATCTCGATTCTTCATCGTTCTGCCCTCGAAAAAGTCTTCGGAACTGCCCGAACCCGTGAGCAGACGGCGGCCGGCCCACGGATTGTCTTCGCTCATGTGATGCCGAACGCGAACTTCACGCAAGCGTGACCGTGATGTCATTCTGCACGGCGTTGACTCCTGGGGCGTTCCAGGCGGCCATGCCGGCCTCGTCCTTCTCGCCGCACGACCGGACGCTGCCGGACAGCGTCACCGTGCCGCCGACGGCCGAGACCTTGACGTTCCGGGCGTCGACTTCGGCGTTTCGGTACCAGCGCCTGCTCGATCGCGTCCTCGACGGCGGACGGCTGGGCCGTTGGCATCACAGTGATCTCGTTCAACACCGCCTTGACGCCGGGCATGAAGCAGACGGCGTCGTGGGCCGCGTTCCGCTGGAATTCCCAGTTCACCTCGCCCTTCAACGTGATGCAGCCATGGGCTACAGTGACCTTGATGTCAATCGGCACCCAGACGTGCCACCTGAGGGAATTGACGGCCGCTTCGGCGATCTCCGCGTCGGTCCGGGCGTGCACGCCGTTGAGCTTCACCGTGATTTCTTCGGCGATGCCCTTGACGCCTTGCACCCGCTGGGCCGCTCGCACGACCGCCCACTTCGCGGCATGGGTCGCGACCGTGCCGTTCAGCGTCACCACTCCGTTATCGGCCGAGACCCCGATCTGGGCCGCCGTCGCGCTCGGCTCCCACTTGATCTCATCCATAACGTCCTTCTGCAATTGCGTGTCCGTCTTCATCTCAAAATCCTCTCATAAAACTCGAGCAATCATCCCCGGATCTCAGATCCGGTTTGTGCTTCGTTCGCCACTTGTTGAACGCGCTGGCGGACGGCACGAATTTAGGGTTGATGGTCCCACGCATTGGGGACCGGCCATGAGCATGCTACCGGCCGTTTCCCACCACCATTGCGGGAGTGGCTCCCACTCCGTCGATCTGCTCCGGATGGGCCGGATCATTGGCCACCGAGGATGACTCCTCGGGTCGTCCGTCAAACCGGTCGCCCGCGCCGTCCCGGCCGTTCTTCATGAACGGCCCCAGCAGTTCGAGCGGCAACGGGAAGATGATGGTGGAATTCTCATCCGAGGCCACGTCCGCGAGAGCCTGGAGATAGCGCATCTGCATCGCCATCGGGTAGGGAGTCATGATCTGGGCGGCTTGTCGAAGTTTGTCGGCGGCCTGAAACTCCCCTTCCGCATTGATCACCTTGGCGCGACGTTCGCGTTCGGCCTCGGCCTGGCGGGCCATGAACCTCTTCATCGGCTCGGGGAGGTCCACGTCCTTGACTTCCACGACGGAGACTTTCACGCCCCACGGCTCGGTGTGCCCATCGATGATCTCCTGCAAGCGGCGGTTCAACTTTATCCCGCTCCGTCAAGAGGTCATCGAGCTCCGCCTGCCCCAGCGTGCTGCGCAGGTCGTCAAGGCCACCTGGGAGGTGGCGAACAAGAAATCGGCCACCTCCAATACCGATCGCATGGGATCCACGACCCGGAAATAGAGTACGGCATTGACACGAACCGAGACGTTATCCCGGGTGATGATGTCCTGAGGCTCGATGACTCTTGTTATGGTCCGCAAGTCGACGCGCACCATGCGATCGACCGGCCAGAAGACCATGATCAGCCCTGGTCCATTGGGCTTGGGCATGGCCCGGCCCAGCCGGAAGACAACCGCTCGCTCGTATTCATTGAGGATGCGGATGCAGCTCAACAGGTATACGGCGACCAGTGCCAGGGCACTCCCCAAGGCCATTGCGCTCTCGATCATCCACATGGCTAAACCTCCCGAAAATGATAGCCGGTGCACAATTGCTCGAAAGCGCCGGCTGCTTCGGCGATCTGGTGCGCCACGGTCGAATTGGATTTATCCATCGGTTCATCCCGTGAGTGCGATCAACCGTCTCCAACGCAAACAAAAAAGCCGGCGTGGTGGAACACCCTGAGGTATTCGACCACGCCGGCTTACTCGTCAACGAGCCCCCCGCCAAAGCCGAGTTGCCCTTTATCTAGTCGTCCGACGACATCCGCTCATCTTTTTGTGGGATTTACCTGCTCGCTCACGCAGGTAAACCATTCGACTCCTATTGTCCTGTTCTGGGCGCAAATAGCAAGGGCATTGTTGCTATTTCTCACATGAGAAGGCCCAGATTGAATATGGCCGGGTCATCCGACAGGGATCGCGCGCCGAGTTAGCCACTTCAGCAGCATCCGCGGGACGGTGTAGTACAGTGCCCGCATAGATCGATAGGGCTACCAACAGACCCAGGAGCGTGAGCACGATGGCGACTCCCACGAAGCTGCCCAGAATCGGGGAGGTCAGGATGGTGGTGAGGAAATGGTACATGTGTCTTGCTCCGAAAAAACCTTGAAGATGCGCGAAGGATTCGGATTTCGAGGGGAAGGCCGCCTCAAGCGGCGGATCGTGACGTCTCGAGCGGGTGACGCCACTCCGGGTCTTCGAGAGATCTCGTGATCTCTGTAGCATACTCTGGTGATGGAGCTTGGGGAACTTGCTTTCGAGAAATGGCCTGGCTCGGACTCTGGCACGCTCCGCCGCGGCGAGCGGCCATCGGGGTACACGATCACCGAGATGGCCCAACCGATCGGCATTGATCCTTCGTGGATCTACCGGGGCATGGCAAGGGCCCAGTTGAAGCCCCTCCGATCTCCCGATAATATGTGTCTTCTCGGGACAGCCTTTGATCGAAGGAACAGCTTCCGAGAATGGCAGGAGATGGAGCGCGAAGTGGAAGCAAACAATGACAAACGTACACATGAACTGGAACTCGCCCTCGCCTACGCTGAGAACATCATCGCGACCTTGCGAGAGCCATTCGTGGTTCTCGACAAAAGCCTGCGGGTTCGCACGGCCAACGCGGCCTTCTACCGGAATTTCCATGCCTCGAAAGAAGAGACGGAGGGCCGGTTCGTCTACGACTTGGGCAACGGTCAGTGGGACATCCCACAGCTGCGGACGCTGCTGTCCCAAGTCCTCTCCAACAGCCATCCCGTGGAAGACTTCGAGGTTGACCACGCCTTCCCCGCTCTCGGGCGAAGGAACATGCTGCTCAACGCCCGCAGGTTCCCACCAGACAGCAAGGACCCGGATTTGGTCCTTGCTTGCTATCGAGGACATTACCGATCGCAGGCGGGCGGAAGCCGCCATGGAGCACTCCGAAGTCCGGTATCGGCGGCTGTTCCAGATGGCCAAGGACGGCATCTTGATCCTCGACGCCGACACCGGGAAGGTGATCGACGCCAACCCGTTCATGACGGCCTTGCTGGGCTACTCGCACGATGAGTTCTTGGGCAAGGAACTGTGGGAGATCGGCCTGTTCGGAGACATCAACGAGAGCCGGGCCGCTTACCGGGAGCTGCAAGAGAAAGGCTACGTCCGCTACGAGCATCTGCCCCTGGTAAACAGAAGCGGGCAGAAGGTCGAAGTCGAGTTCGTCAGCAACGTCTACACGGAGAACCAGCACCAGGTCGTTCAATGCAACGTCCGCGACATCACCGAACGCAGCCGCTTGCAGCGACTGACGCAGGAGCAGGCGGCGGCGCTCGCCGACCTGGACCGCCGCAAAGATGAATTCCTGGCGATGCTCAGCCATGAACTTCGCAACCCACTCGCCCCCATCCTCAATGCCGCTCTTCTCCTGCGCCTGCACAGCAACCGGAATCGCTTGCGCGGCATCGAGAACCCGATACTTCAGCAATCCGCCACCATCATTGAGCGTCAGGTGGGACAACTGACGCGGATCGTCGATGAACTGCTCGAAGTCTCTCGCATTACAACGGGTAGGATTCAGCTTCACCAGGAACCGATCGCCCTGGGCGTCGTGGTGGAAAATGCGGTGGCGACGGTCCGCTCGCTGATCGACCAAAGCAAGCATGAGCTGACGGTGTCGCTGCCGGCGCAAGCGATCTGGGTGCACGCCGACGCGGCCCGGTTGGAACAGGTCGCGGTGAACCTCCTCACCAATGCCGCCAAGTTCACCGACCAAGGCGGTCGCGTCTGGCTTACTCTCCAACAAGAGGGCGACGAGGCGGTGCTGCGGGTGCGCGATACGGGCGTCGGCATCGCCCCCGAAATTCTGCCCCGCATCTTCGACCTGTTCACGCAGGCGGAGCGGTCGCTGGACCGCGCCAAGGTGGGTTGGGTATCGGGCTGGCTTTGGTGCAACGCCTTGTCGAAATGCACGGGGGAACGGTGGCGGTTTCCAGTGCTTTGGGGCAAGGCAGCGAGTTCGTCGTGCGGCTGCCGGTGGTGTCGCCTCCTCCGACGCAGTCGTCGTCGCCTCCCACCGAAACGGCCCAGCCGACCGGTCCATCCCTGCGGGTCTTGGTTGTGGACGACAACGTGGATACGGTGACGACCCTGGCGATGCTGGTCACAGAATCCGGCCATGATGTAAGAACGGCTTACGATGGCTCGACGGTCCTGGAGGCGGCCCTTGATTACCGGCCGAACGTGGTGCTGCTCGACATCGGCTTGCCGGGACTCAATGGCTTTGAGGTAGCGAAGCAGCTCCGCCAGCAGCCCGCTCTTCAGAGCACCGTGCTCGTCGCCATGACCGGGTACGGAGCGGAGAGCGACCTTCAGCGTTCGTTTGCGGCGGGGTTCGATCACCACCTGGTCAAGCCGGGCGATTTCGGGAAGTTGCTGCAAATCTTGGCGACCGTCTCGGAGTTGCCGGCACGATGAAGACCCAGGGAGAAATCGAGGCCGCCATCTGCGAAGGGATCAGCCACTTCGAGCAGGAATACAGGGGCCGAGGCCCCAAAGACATCCACGCCTACCTGCTCGGCGATTTCGTCGTCGTCAGGCTCCAGGGTTTGCTGACACCCGCCGAGCAGCAACTTGCCAGCTCCCCATCCGATAAGGGGAGGGACTTGCTCAAGCAAGTACGGACCCACTTGATCGAAACGTCGAAGCCGCTCATACAAGCGATGGTTCAGGAAATTACCGGCGTCGCGGTGGTGAGCCTGCATCACGACATCAGCACGGTGACCGGCGAAGCGTTCGTTGTCCTGACCCTGGCCGAGCCGCCCTCTTTCCGCCAATCGCACAAAACGCAGCGATAAGTGCTGATGAGCGATCACGGACGTGCGCGGAACTCGGAGGCCGCCAGTCGATCAGGATCGCCCACCCTTGGCAACGGGCTGTCCCGGCATTACCCGGACACGGACTTGGCCCGCATCTCATTGACCACGTCGGTTGCGGCGCGGGCCCCGTCGATGAGCCCGTGGACGACGGCATTCTCTTTCGGGATCGCCCGGACGACCAGGATCGTGGGGAAGACGATTCCGTAGGAGATGGCGTAGCAGGTCTTGTACGTGAGCCCGGAGAGGGAACTGGTAATGGCCGGCAATGCGCCCGACACGGTCGCCCTTACGTCCTCCATTCCTCCCTTCGCCGCCTGGGCCGCAGCGTCCAATGCGTTGGCTACACCGTTCACAGTCCTCTGGTGGATCGGCTGATAAAAAGTGGGGTCTCACAGTATCCACGCATCATCTCCTGTTATCGTTCCCCGTCTTTTTAGAATTTCTGTCAGGATGAGGACCACCCCGGCGACATTCCCTCGGTCGTCTTTGATGGGCGCTGCACAGTCGTCGATGGGTCGCTCGCCGCCGTCTCTCGCGATGAGGAGAGCATGGTTGCCGAGTTCGACGGTCAGCCCTCGCTGGATGACCTTCCGAACCGGTTGTTGAAACGGCTCCCCTGTCGTCTCATGGACGATGCGAAAGACCTCCTCGATCTCCTCTCCGGTCGCGTCGGCAAGCGTCCATCCGGTCAGCTTTTCGGCTACGGGATTGAGATAATTCACGCGACCCTCCGGGTCAGTGGCAATCACGCCGTCGCCGATGCAAGAGAGGGTGATTTGGAACCACTCATGCCCGCCGATAACCGCCTTCCCTACCGGTTCAGCTCCGGGGCTGCTAAGCATTTGCGATGGGCTCATGAGAACGGTTGTAGACCTCGTCCAGAAACTATGCTGGTTCAGGGTGAATGGGAAGAACGCTCGTGCTCGCCAAGCTAGCGGTGGCTTCACAGGAAGTGATCGGGATTAAAATCGGCCGAAGGCGTAATTGCCGTTCGACACGTTGAAATCGAGGTCGCTCAGACCGACGTTCAGACGCAGGTCGCTGAAGGTGTAATCCTCAACCATCTCGGCCGGGGCCTGGGGAGAGCTCGGCCAGTCATAGGCTTCGAAGTGGATCGGCAGTCCGACCTCGTCGTCGATGAAGAGACGGACCCGATAGAACATGAATTCGGGCTGTTGATGGGGATGAGTCGTTTCGATCATCGTGCAGCGTCGGGTGCCGACCATCTGGTCGTCGCGAAAGGCCACGACGGATTCGGACGGGTCCAGCTCGGACGACCAGCGAGCATGAAGGGTGTCGAGCAACGGGCCGATGCCGGCTTCGGAGATTGGGTGGCGACAGCCCTCCATGGCGCGTCCGCCCGTGGGCTCGAGCGAAAGAGTCCCGGCCAGGAGCTTGTTCAGCCCCACATCATGGACCAAGACCCTGCCGTCGTGGCTCCCGACGATATAGATGGCTTCTCGTCCGGGCGACGGCTGACGGAACTTGAGGTAGATGCTCCTGGGTTGAGTCCTCGCCTTCATCATGAGCACGTTGAGCGGCGTCAGTTGCCCGTTGATCCGCTCCCGCTTGGAGAACGTGCAGGTGTAGTCGCGAATGTTCCGGTACCGAAGCTGGCACTCTTTGATGGACGCGAGCGCACGAGCGATGGGAGCCACTCGCTCCGTCTCGTGGGAGTCGGTGCCGGCTCGCGCGCCCGCGACGGGTTTGAGGACGACGTGCGACTCAATCGATCCCGCATCGGCTCGACCCGGCATCAGCGCCGCGTCGGCCGCGCTGGGGTCCGAGCCCCGTTCGTCTTGTGTAGATCGCCCCCCGGAGGCGAGGCTCTCGGCCGCACGAGGGCTCGGCCCACTGACGTCCGTCAGGCCGGCCAGCGACGACGCGCTCTTCCTGACGTGCTCCCACGTGGCACAGGTCACCACGACGGCGCTTACGAGGCCCAGGAACAGCCATCTCCGGCCTCGGTTCGCCGAACGGTTCACCGGGTGAACTGGCCCGGTCGTTGGGATCGACATGAGGGACTCGCTTCCCGCCCCAGGGCCAAATGGTCCCTCGACCAGGGCCTGCCGGTCCACGGCCGGCGGTGTCGGCCTGTCACTGCCAGCGATGCGAGCGTTCGCCTTGTCTTCTTGCGTCGGCGTTCGTACGGGCACGGTTCTGACCTCCTCGTTATTTGTGTTTGCGACACTCGCATGACGCGCCGGTCATCAGTATGCTACCGCCCGTTGCCCTTCGCCGTTGCCGGAGTTGCTTCGAGTCCGGTGATCCTCCGCTTCATCGCTTCGGGGAGGTCCACGTCCTTGACTTCGACGACGGAGACTTTCAATCCCCAAGGCTCGGTGTGCCCATCGATGATTTCCTGCAAGCGTCGGTTCACTTTATCCCGCTCCGTCAAGAGATCATCGAGCTCCGCCTGACCCAGCGTACTGCGCAAGGTCGTCAGGGCGACCTGCGAGGTAGCGAACAAGAAATCGGCCACCTCCAAGACGGATCGCATCGGATCCACCACCCGGAAATAGAGCACGGCATTGACACGGACCGATACGTTGTCCTTGGTGATGATGTCCTGAGGCTCGATGACTTTCGTTATGGTCCGCAAGTCCACGCGCATCATGCGATCGACCGGCCAGAAGACCATGATCAGCCCCGGTCCCTTGGGCTTGGGCATGGCCCAGGCGGAAGACAACCCCACGCTCGTATTCGTTGAGGACACGGATGCAGGTCAACAGGTACGCGGAGACCAGTGCCGGGGCGCTTCCCAAGGTCGTTGCAGTCTCGAACATCCACATGGCTGAAGCTCAAAATCATGTTTGGATTGAACGTTTCCACCGAGTCAGTTTATGGTGGGCTTGATCCTCTCGAGTCAGCGAAGCTAAAAAAAACGGCGTGGTGGAACACCCTGAGGTATTCGACCACGCCGGCTTACTCGCCAACGAGCCCCCCGGCAAAGCCGGTTTGCCCTTTATCAAGTCGTCCGACAACATAAAAACAAGTTTCGAGAGGATGTGCCTGCTCTCTCAAGCAGACGATCCATCCAACTTTGATTGTCCTATTCTGAGCACAAATAGCAAGGGCCTTGTTGGTATTCGTCACACGAAAATCCCTGGATCGCATACGTCGGGTCAGACGACCAGCATCACCCGCCGAGTTAGCGACTTGAGCAGCACCCGCGCGTCGGACAGCTTACGACGGCTCGACTGTCCTGGAGGCAGCCGTGAAAAACTGACCGAACGCGGCGCTGTTGGACGTCGACGATCTGGCGTCAATAATACTGGCCGGAACACCGGGGACTTGCGTTCTGTCGCCGCAGCTCGTATTATCATTGGCATTCTATGGGAGTCGACATGGGATAACCGTCCCTCGGCTCCCGGAAATGATTTGAATTTGTCGGATGACTATGACGAAGGACGCCCCGGCTATTTCGGGTAGTCCGTCGGAAAGTAAGCCGGCGCGGTCAAGGGCCTGATGGTTCTCGACTGCGCCGGTTTTTTTTGGTTCGCGTTCACGGGGTTCGACCGAAAAAACTGGAGGGGCAAGATTGGAACGAGACGTCTCGGAATCTCCAGTCGATCCCACAACCGAACTTTGCTGCGTTGACCCGAGCATGAGGCACGAGACGGCGGTCGCCCGACGTCAGGTCGAGATTATGAACAGTCTCGGTCTGCACATGCGGGCCGCCAATCAGTTCGTCAGTCTTGCTCGACAGTTCCAGTCTGAGATTCGCGTACATTGCAAGGGCTACGAGTGCAACGGCAAGAGTATCCTTGATCTCACGAGTTTAGCCGCCGAGTGTGGCACACGTCTCGACTTGGAGGCATGCGGGCCCGACGCGGTTGCGGCCGTTGAGGCCCTAGCCGTTGTGGTCAAGGCTCGATTCTACGAAGATGGGAGCGAAGTGAAGCACTTCTCATGATGTCCGATCCGATCCGAATCGGGTGATCGTTACGACGGAGGATTACCCGTTCCACCTCGTCCATGCCCAGTCCGTCCACGATCGGGACTTTCCAGAGGTCCGGGGCGAAGGCGGCTCGTCTGAGGACGCAGCCATACTGAGAAGCGTAGTATTCATACTCGATAATGCAACGGTTGCCCCCACGAGTTCCGCCATGCCGGCTGGCGAAGCGCCGGAATTTTGGCGCACACGTAGTTGGTCATGATATTCATCAGGGATTTTCTTCACACCGCTTGGTTGGAGCTCCCTAGAAGCAAGCTTGCGGGACAGGCACTACCGCATTCGCAGGCGATTCGAGCCCAAGAAAAGTGCGTAACTTGAACGTAGGCCTCGTCGGCCACGCCGATCGGGAATCCTGTCGAATCTCCCGATAGAGTGTCTCGCATCGTCCATTCAAATTATTATACAAATTGTTTCGTATAATCTGCAATATTCCTCACGTTGGGCATGGGAATGGCATGAGAAACAAGTCGCGGTCCAGAACGCGATGGGGGGATTCCCTCCTTCGGAATTGTTCCGCGGATTCACAACACGGAGTGCAGCGATGATTCGGTTCCTCAGATTCTCCCCGAAAGCGATCAAAGCGACAGCGCTGGCGATGACGGTCCTGGCGGCCTCGGCCTCCTCGGCCTTCGCTCATGGTGGAGGCGGCGGCGGTCACGGCGGTGGCGGCCACATGGGCGGCTACGGCGGTGGTTATCGAGGCGGTTACGGTGGAGGCGGCTACGGCGGTGGTTTTCGAGGCGGTTACAACGGCTATGGATACGGCCTCTTCGGCCTCGGCATGGGTGGATACGGCTACGGCGGCTATGGCAACGGGTACGGCTACGGCGGCTATGGCAACGGGTACGGCTACGGCGGCTATGGCAACGGCGGCTACGGCAATGGATATGGACTCTTGGGCCTCGGCCTGGGTGGCTACGGTGGAGGCGGCTATGGCAACGGGTACGGCTACGGTGGCTACGGCAATGGATATGGCGGGAGCAATTACTATTCGAGTGGCTACAACTCGGCTCCGATCGTCAACCAGGCTTCCTCGGCCCCGTACTTGACCACTCAGACCTACGAGCCGGGCGACGGCAACCGTTACCCGCTCTATTACAACCCGGCCAGCGGGGGTTACATCTATTACCCTGCGGCGCCGGTCGTCAAGCAGGTTTCCTCGGCCCCGTACTTGACCGCTCAGACCTACGAGCCGGGCGACGGCAACCGTTACCCGCTCTATTACAACCCGGCCAGCGGGGGTTACATCTATTACCCTGCGGCGCCGGTCGTCAAGCAGGCTTCCTCGGCCCCATACTTGACTGACCAGACCTACGAGCCGGGCGACGGCTACCGTTACCCGCTCTACTACAACGCGGCCACCTCGCGTTACATCTATTACACGGTCGCCCGCTGATCGAGCGGAAAGGGGGGACGGCTGGCAACCCGGCCGTCCGACGACCCTCGACAGACCGCGACGGCTGGAAGACCTGACGCGGTCGGAGCTGCCGGCCCGCCTCTTTGCCGAGGGCGACGCGGCCGCCAATCCTGAATCGTGTTTCTGGCCACCCGCGGCTTCTTCTCGGATAAGCCAGGGGATACTGTCCATGATCCAGTCCGCCACGTTCCCGGTCCAACCCAACGGTGAGCACCCCGACGAGGAAAAGAACGCTCTCCAGGCGACCGCCCCGGTCCTCGGGCGGAGCCTGGAAGACCACCGCCTGGCGGAAAGAGTCGAATGCGCCCTGCGTGCGACCGGTTACGGGGCACTGCACACCGTCCGAGTCTCCGTCCACGCTCGGGTCATCATCCTCGAGGGCCGAGTCGCCAGTTATTACCTGAAGCAGATCGCACAGGCAACCGCCCTGGCTATTCCAGGGACCCATCAGATCCGCAATGGCCTGGACGTCGTCCGACCAAACTCAGACCGCCAGAAGGCTTGCGAGATGCGACAACCACAAAACAAGATCAGTGATACGCCAGACGATCGACGGGGTTAACACTGATGGCTCAGGTTATACCACAAAGTGGAGGCAATCGCCCGTGCGAGACTGGGACTGCCCATCGGGGCATTTCCAACGTCCCTCTGAAAACCCAGGGCGAGATCGAAGCCGCCATCTGCGAAGGGATCATTCGGTTTGAAAAGGAATACATGGGCCGGGGACCCACGGACATCCGCGACATTTGATCGACGACATTCTCCTCGTCCGCCTCCAAGGCGTCTTGACTGCCGCCGAACAGCACCTGGTCAAGTCGCTGCCGGGCGAGAAGGGGCGAGATCTGCTCAAACAGGTACGCAGACATCTTCTTGAAACCGCGCGACCGCTCATGGAGGCGATGATTCAGGGAGTCACCGGCATCAAGGTCGTGAGCATGCACCACGACATCAGCACCGTCACTGGCGAGGAGGTCGTGCTCTTCACCTTGACCGAAACGCCGCGGTTCCGCGAAACGATGAACAAGTCGAGCGTCTGAAGCGTGAACGACGAGTCGCTCGTCGTCCGCTGGGCGGTGGGCGGTGGCCATCGACCACCAATGCTCGGCTATATATGCCTGCCGCGCGATGCCCACGTAACGCCCGGTTGGTCCGTACGATCCGTATGCATGCCTGACAGCGGCCACTCGGTCTCGGCCTGACGAACCGGGTCAAGTTCGGAGAGTGATACGTCCACCCGGGGTCGCGCGAAACGCCGTTGGCTCTTGGCGAAAAGTCAGCGGATGGGACTGCTATCCCGGCCGGTCAAACGAGTCCGAACACGCCGATGCTACTGATTCCAGCCGGACATCCCGTCGGGCCAACATCCATTCGCGGGCTCACAACCCGGGGGCTGCTGGGACGGCCTCCCGCACCTTTCCTCCAGGTTGGACTGCTTCATCCATCGTCATCACGTAGGTCAATATCGCCAGGAGCATCAGACCCACGACGACCCAGAGACGCCAGTCTTTGTGAGCCCTTCTCCACGCGGCGCGGTTTTCCCCTTCCGGGGGATTTGCATGGTGGTCCCTGTGGTGCCACGTTTTTCGATTATCGCTCATTAGCTCAATATCCAAATATTTGATGCTACACTTATATCGACTCGATGTCGAGATTTGACGACTCACGCGCCAGGTTTCGCATGGTGGTCATCGTTCCAGAGGAGGATGGCCGGATCGTCCAAGGTATGCTCGTAGCCCACGATGCTCAGCGATGCGGTACTGAGCATGAAGTGCCTCGCGTCCTCCGTGACCAGGCCCAACCAGCGCGTGGCGAGGACGCGGGAGAAATGGCCGTGGCCGAAGACGAGGATGCGGCCGGCATCCGCCCGGAGACGGGCGATCACGCGGTCGGCGCGGGCACTCACCTCCGCGAGCGACTCACCCCCCGGGCAGCCGTCACGGAAAAGATACCAGCCTGGCCGATCACGGCGGATATCCGCGGTGAGCCGGCCATCATAATCGCCATAGTCCCACTCCATGAGATCCGGGATGACGGTGGCGACGGCCGCGAAGCCCGCCAACTCGCAGGTTCGCCGCGCCCTCTGGAGCGGGCTGACCAGGACCTCGGTGAACGTTATTCCCTCAAGCCGTCCTCGCAACCGCCGTGCATTGTCCTCGCCCCGCTCGGTCAGGGGAATATCGGTCCGTCCCGTGTGCCGGCCCGAAAGCGACCACGCCGTCTCGCCGTGACGGGCCAGGTAAACATCGGGGAGCGATTTGTTCATGGTGTGTTCCTCGTCGGGATCGGGATCGTTCTTTTCATTTGGCCTCCGTCGACGCCGTCCGCGACGTTTGTCAGTTCGTTCGTCGAGCTCAGAAGTATGGCGCTGGATCGGGGGCTCATGTGGTAAGTGTGTGGATCGTCCCAAAGCGGTTCCTCGCCAGCAGCAAACAGATCTTGAGGCGCATCGCGAGAAGTGTCGGCTGCCAGGTGCCACCGAGCCCCTGGCGGTACGGCGGGCAAACCGAAATCGACGGCATCAGGGCCGGCATTAAACATCAGGCAAAGTGCGTGCTGCTCATCTTCATAGATCAAACAGGCAAACTGTTTTGCGTTCGGGTCGGTCCAGTTGGGCAATCCCCCTTGCGGGCCAAACCAATGGATCTCGCCATCCGTGTAGAATTGCTCCTTACTCAGAATCGGATGGGCACGACGAAAGGCGATCATGCCACGGGTGAAGCGGAAGATTTCCCGGTGCCGTTCCAGACAGCTCCAGTCATGCCAGCTCGTTTCGTTGTCCTGGCAGTAGGCGTTGTTGTTGCCGCCTTGCGTGCGGCGAAATTCGTCGCCGCCGAGCAGCATCGGCACGCCGCGCGAGATCAGCAGGGTCAGAAGGAAGTTCTTGATCTGGCGTTTCCGGCAGGTCTCGATCCCGGCATCCTTGGTCTCGCCTTCAGCGCCGTAGTTCTCGCTGAAGTTGGCGTCGGTCCCGTCATGGTTGTTTTCTCCATTTGCTTCATTGTGCTTGGAGCGATAGCTCACCAGGTCGTTCAGAGTGAAGCCGTCGTGGCAGGTGATGTAATTGATGCTGCCCTCGGGGCCTTTGCCGGACTTGGTGTAGATGTCGGCACTGCCGCAGATGCGGCTGGCAAACAAACCGAGCATCCCATCATCGCCGCGCCAGAAGCGCCGGACATCGTCTCGGTACCGGCCGTTCCACTCCGCCCAGCGCCGCTTTGAAAAACTACCCACCTCGTATGCACCGGCGGCGTCCCACGCCTCGGCGACGATCTTGACATCTCTCAAGATCGGGTCCTCGGCGATCCGTTCGAGAAGCGGGGCATTGGCTAGCAACTTGCCGGTACCGTCGCGGCCGAGGACCGACGCCAAGTCAAACCGGAATCCATCCACATGCATCTCGATCATCCAATAACGGAGCGCGGCCAAGATGTGGTCTCGCACCACGGGATGGTTGGCATTGACGGTGTTGCCTGTGCCCGTGGAGTCATTGTAGTAGCGTTTGTCGCCCGCCAGCGTGTAAAAGATCGCGTTATCGATCCCGCGGAAACAGAGCGTCGGGCCCAGTTCGTTTCCCTCCGCCGTGTGATTGAACACCACGTCCAGAATCACTTCGATGCCGGCATTGTGAAAGGCCCGGACCATTTCCTTGAACTCCAGCTTCTGCTGGCCCAAACCTCCCGAACTGCTGTAGGAAGCTTTCGCCGCGAAGAAAACCACGGGATCGTATCCCCAGTAATTCCTGAGCGGTTGACTGGTTTGCGGATTCCTGCGCGTGACAGAAGTTTCATTGAACTCCTGCACGGGCATCAGTTCCACGGCGGTCACTCCCAGGGTTTTGAGATAGGGAATCTTTTCCATCAGGCCTCGATAGGTTCCCGGATGGTCCACGCCCGACTGGGGATGAATGGTAAAGCCGCGAACATGCGTTTCGTAAATGACGGTCTTCGACCACGGATGCCGGGGTGGCTGGTCTCCATCCCAATCGAAGGGATCGTTAACAAATACGCATTTCGGCATCGACCTGGAATTGTCCACGGTCGAGAGAGCCAGGTCTTTCTCCGGCGCCGACGGGTCGTATCCACGTGCCGATGCAAAATCCCACGGAGGCAGCCGCGAAATCGCGGTAGCGAAGGGATCGAGGAGAAGCCTGTTGAAATTGAAACGATGTCCTTCGCTGGGTTCGTAAGGGCCATCCACGCGGTAAGCATAGAGTTGACCGGAACCGATCCCCTTCACCCAAACGTGCCATACGTCGCCGGTGCGGTTGCGCGCTGAATCCAGATCGATTACCCGGGCGGGCACCGCGTCTTCGGGATGGTCAAACAACTCGAGTCGAACGCGGCTGGCGTAACGGCTGAAAATGGCGAAATTAACCCCTCCTTCCGTTTCCTGGGTTCCGAAAGGCAGAGGAGAGCCCGCCCGAACATCAGCGCGCTCGGAGATCTCCGAGATATAATCGTGCAAGTCGCGTTGGGGCGTTTTCATCATCGTTGCCATAGGATTCGACCTGACTCCAAGGGAACCGCCACCCCGTTGCGCTGAGGTATCACTCGCACCGTGTAGTCTCTCGCTGGACGTGTAGTGGGTACCGTTGCGTGATAGACGAAGCGGCGGGATGTGTCAGGTAGCGGTCGCGCGCACCGCATTTCCTCCCGTACGGGATCGCCGCCGTTGATTCCGTCCGCATAAAGCTCGACTCGCACCGCATTCGGGTCGAGATCGTTCAGAGAGATTTCGACTTCAAAGACGTGGTGGTCCGCGTTGGTTTCGACCCGCAAGTCTCCGAAGCGCAACGCGTCCCAGTTCCGATCCAACGTATGCTGCCAATCGACCAATTGCTTGCCCATTGCGCCTTTGTTCGCCGCGCGCTCACGGTAGGCGGCTGCAGCCGGGAGGTAATGTTGCTCGGTGTATTCGCGCACTGCGCGGTTGGCGGAGAAGCGCGGTGTCAACCGCGCCATGCTTTCTCGCATCCGCTTGACCCATGCGGTGGGAATGCCGCTCTGATCTCGGGTATAAAACTCTGGGATCACCTCGCGCTCGAGCAGGTCGTAGAGCGCCTCGGCTTCGGCCGCGTCCCAAGCGGGGTCGTCGCCATGCTCCTGGCCGTCCCCCAACGCCCACCCCACTTCAGGCGTGTATGCTTCGGCCCACCAGCCATCCAATTCCGAGAGATTGATGCCTCCATTGACGAGCACCTTCATGCCGCTCGTTCCGCTCGCCTCCCAGGGTCGCCGCGGTGTGTTGATCCAGACGTCCACCCCCTGCACCAGGTGCTCCGTTAACAGCATGTCGTAGTCGCTCAGGAAGACGATGTAGGGTCGGGTCTCTGGCTGGCGGATGAAATTGATCCATTCATGGATCAAGGCCTGCCCCGCTCGGTCCTCCGGATGGGCCTTGCCGGCGATGATGAGTTGCACAGGGCGTTCAGGATTAGCCAAGAGGCGCAGCAAACGCGCCGGATCGTGCAGCAGCAGGTTCGGTCTCTTGTAGGTCGCGAAGCGGCGCGCAAAGCCCAGTGTCAATGCGTTGGGATCAAATACATGTTTCGCCCTGTCAACCTCCTCGCGCAATGCGCTGAGGAGGTCAGTTGCCGGGACAATCGTTCGCGGGCGTATTCAACAAGGGACTTGCTGGCGGCGGTACGAAGTTGCCAGAGCTTGGCGTCGGAGACGCGGCGAATGTCATAACCCAGGGTTTCCGTCGTCCCGAGCCAGCGGTCCTTTCCACAGGCTTCCGTCCAAAGATCATCGGCCGGGGCCGAGTCCCAGGTCGGCATGTGGACTCCGTTGGTCACGTGACCGACCGGCACTTCGTCCTCCGGCCAGTGCGGAAACAGCGGCTCGAAAAGGTGCCGGCTCACCTTCCCGTGCAAGCGACTCACGCCGTTGACCGCCCCGCTCCCGCGGATTGCCAAGTAGGCCATGTTGAAACTCTCCGACGAGTCGTTCAAGTTCTGGCGGCCCAGGGCCAGCAAATCGTGGACGGTGATGCCAAGCTTTTCTTGGGCGTACCGACCGAGGTATTGCTCGATGAGAGCCGGAGCGAAGCGGTCAAAGCCCGCGGCCACCGCCGTGTGGGTGGTGAAAAGGTTCCCCGCTCGCGTGACGGCCAGCGCGACTTCAAAAGGCTGCCCGGTCTCGTTCATGAAAGTCCGGGCTCGTTCCAAAATGGCGAACGCCGCGTGCCCTTCATTCAGGTGGCAGACTTCCGGCTGGATACCGAGCGCATGGAGCAACCGCCATCCGACTATTCCCAACACCATTTCCTGCTGTAGCCGCAACTCCGGCCCGCCCCCGTAAAGCTCGCTGGTAATGCCTCTGTGAGCCGGGAAGTTCGCGAGGTCATTGCTGTCCAAGAGGTAAAGCTTGACTCGGCCAACTTGCACTTGCCAGGCGCGAAGCCAGACCGGGTAACCAGGTAAGTCGAGTTCTAGCCGCAACCAATCCCCGTTCGGTTGGCGCAACGGCGTGATCGGCAACTGTCCGGGATCGTTGTACGGGAAAAGGGCCTGCTGTGCTCCGTCCTTGTCGATCACTTGGCGAAAATAGCCTTGCTGGTACAGCAGCCCCACGGCAATCACGGGTACCCCAAGATCGCTGGCGGCTTTGAGCTGATCGCCGGCCACATTGCCAAGGCCGCCCGAATAGATCGGGAGAGCTTCGCTTAACATGAATTCCATGCTGAAATACACGACACGGGTCAGGGGAGATTGCGAGTAGGTCTGCTGAAACCACGCGGGCGTCTCCGCCGCCTGACGTCTCGTTTGCACAAGAGAATCGACCTTCTTGCGGAATACAGGGTCGGCTAACATGTTCTGAAGCTTGTCCCGCGAGACAGTCTGGAGAACAACCCAGGGGTTTTGGGTGCGTTCCCAAAGAGCAGGATCAAGCTGCCGCCACACGTTGTCGGCGTAATGATTCCAGGACCAGCGCAGGTCCAGGGCAAGTTCGGCCAGGGGACCGAACCCCTCGACTTCCGTGGGTAGAAGGCTGTAATTCGATTGGATTACATGTGCTTGTTTGTTCATGATCTTTCCTGCGTCCCTGTGGTGACTGGCGTGATGCTTGTTGTCTTGCTCATTTCCCTTCGGTTTGCGGCTTACAGATCCCAGCCCGGACGATGGCCAGAAACTGGTCGGCATTCAGGCTGTCGGCGCCGATGAGGCCGCCGTCCACGCCCTGCCGGCTAAGCAGCGCGGCGGCGTTCTCCGGCTTGACGCTGCCGCCGTATAGTATGGCAAGCGTCTGAGCCGACTTCTCCCCGAACATCTGACCGAAACGGCGCCGAATGACGGCGTGCGTCTCCTGAGCCTGCTGGGGGGTGGCGTGGTGTCCCTGACTGCCGATTGCCCAGACCGGTTCGTACGCGACGCTCAGGCAGGTCACGGTGTCGGCCGACAGGCCGGCCAATCCCTGGATGAGTTGCCGGTCGAGCACCGCTTCAGTCTGGTCGGCCTCACGTTGGTCCAGAGTCTCGCCGACGCAGAGGATCACGTCGAGGCCGGCGGCCAGGGCGACCTGTACCTTTTGGTTGATGAACGTATCGGATTCGCCCAGCTTGTGCCGGCGCTCGCTGTGTCCGAGGATAACGTACTTGCAGCCGACATCGAGGAGCATCGTCGGGCTGACCTCGCCGGTGAACGCGCCCTCCCTCTCGGGATAGAGGTTCTGCGCCCGAGCGCGACGCGGCTGCCCTTGAGAATCTCCCCGACGAGGGCCAGATACGGGAAGGGCGGACAGACGGCGACGGATACGCGGTCCTCAGTGCCCACACCATCCGCGACCGCCCTGGCCAGCCGACTGGCGACGGCGGCGGTGGTATACATCTTCCAGTTACCGACGACGAATTTCTGACGCATATACGGTCTCCATCGGGTGCTCACGGACCCTTTCGCAGATGATCCGCCAACGCGGCGCACTCTCTCCCTACCCATCCATATCGATCGCGGCATTGTCCTTGCCACGGTCGCGGATCGAGAATGCCGGACTCGAGCGATCTGGGGGAGAGTCAGGATTCAAGTTGCCGGCGGCTCGTAGAGATCGATGTGGTCCGGCCCTTGGGTGACGAGCAGGCTCCGGGCGCGGGCGACGACCTCGGGGCTGGACCGGACGAAGACGAGAAACTTGCCCCCCTTGACCTGCTTCTCGTACTTGAGTGCCCGGTCTTTCGGAACTTCCCAGCCGACGAGCGCCACCGCCAGGCTACCCAGCCCGGTTCCCGCCAGCGCCCCTTCGATGGCCCCCAACAGCACCGCCGCGATGGGACCGGCGACCACGACGAGGCCAATCCCTGGCAAGACCAGGAAGCCCGCTCCAATGCACAGGCCGAACAGCCACCCGAACAATGCCCCGGTCTCCGCCCCGGCCTTGACATAGTCGCCGCGGCCGACAAGGCCGTACGGCTCCTCGGTCACCTGAAAGTCGCGGCCCACGATCGAGAGATCGCCGAGATTGAACCCGGACTCGTGGAGTTGCCGTACCGCGCGCTCGGCCGCGGCATGGTCGGGGTAAACGGCCACGACGCTGGAAGCGATCGCGGTTTCCGTCGGGCTCATGATAGTCTCCTTGTGTTGTGTGATAATGTTTATTTATTTTCCATCGCCGTATCGTATTCGCCACGCCGCGCGGCCCGGTTGCATCTGGCACGATGTTGCAGGGCTTGCTGTGCCGCCGGCACGCGGGACTTGTCGCCTGCCAGATCTCCAGGGCCGGTTGCTGGAGGGCACGGCCAAACGAAAACGCCAACGCCCAGGGACATGACGATTTGAATCTCACATTCATGGCATTCAAACGAGCCGAGGCCAGTTCAGCGGATTGGCCGCCCGACAAGAACGCAATCCCCGGAACGGCAGCGGGGACGGCTCGCAAGAGACACCTCACCGTGGCGTCGGCTACCTCGTCCACCGTTTCTTGCTTGGGGCAGGTCAATCCCGGAAGCACCATGTTGGGCTTGAGGATCATACCCTCCAGCATCACCCCTTGAGTGTAAAGCTGGTTGAAAACCGTTCGCAGGACTTCCTCGGTTACCTCGCGGCAACGCTCCAGGGTATGCTCGCCGTCCATGAGCACTTCCGGCTCGACGACGGGGACGAGTCCGGCTTCCTGGCACAACGCGGCATAGCGAGCCAACGCATTCGCGTTGGCCTCGATGCAGCCTCGGCTGGGAATGCCATCGCCCAAGGCAAGCACCGCGCGCCACTTGGCAAAGCGGGCACCCATTTGAAAATACTCCTTGAGGCGGACACGCAATCCGTCCAGACCCTCGGTGATTTTCTCTCCCGGGTGACCGGCCATGTCCTTGGCACCGATGTCAACCTTGATGCCGGGAATGATTCCCGCATCGATGATGACTTTGATAAAGGGAGTGCCGTCTTTCGTCTTCTGGCGGATCGTTTCGTCGTAGAGGATCGCCCCACTGATGCTCTCGCCGAGGCCGGGCGTGGTCACGATCAACTCCCGATAGGCGCGCCGGGCCTCCTCGGTCTGGGGAATCCCCAACCTGGCAAATCGTTTGTCGCAGGTTGGAGTGCTTTCATCCATTGCCAGCAGGCCCTTGTCGCCGGCGACCAGCGTGCTCGCGGTGTGTGTAAGCTCTTGTACATTCATTTGGGGTTGCCCCACTTCCAGTCCCGGATTTCCGGCATGTCCACGCCGTGTTTGTCGATGTAACGCCTGTGCTCGATCAGCTTGTCTTGAAGCTGCTGCTTGAGATAGGCCCCCTTGGTTCCCGTCTGCGGCAGGCGATCGATCGTATCCATCACCAGGTGGAAACGATCCATGTCGTTCATGACCGTCATGTCGAAGGCCGTCGTGATCGTGCCCTCTTCCTTGTAGCCTCGGACGTGCAGGTTGCGGTTGGCTCGGCGGTACGCCAGCCGGTGAATCAGCCAGGGGTATCCGTGGAAAGCGAAGATGATGTGCTTGTCGCGCGTGAAGAGCGAATCGTAATCGATGTCGCTCAACCCGTGCGGGCCCTCGGTGTCGGGCTCCAGCTTCATCAGATCGACGACATTCACCACCCGGACCTTCAGCTCGGGCAGATGCTCGCGGAGAATGGAAACGGCGGCCAGAGTCTCCAGCGTGGGGACGTCGCCGCAACAAGCCATCACCACGTCCGGCTCGCCCCCCTGATCGTTGCTGGCCCATTGCCAGATGCCGATCCCCTCCGTGCAATGCGCGACGGCGGCGTCCATGGTCAGCCATTGGGGGGCATCGTGCTTGCCGCAAACCACGACATTGATGTAGTTCAGACTGCGCAGGCAATGATCCATGGTCGACAGGAGGCAGTTGGCGTCCGGCGGGAGGTAGACGCGCACCATCTCGGATTTCTTGTTGATGACGTGGTCGATGAATCCGGGGTCCTGGTGCGTGAAGCCGTTGTGATCCTGCCGCCAGACGTGGGAGGTCAGCAGGTAGTTCAGCGAGGCGACGGACCGCCGCCACGGCAGTTCCCGACACATCTTCAGCCACTTGGCATGCTGGGTGAACATCGAATCGACGATGCGGATGAACGCCTCGTAGCTGTTGAACAGCCCGTGGCGCCCGGTGAGAAGATATCCCTCCAGCCAGCCCTCGCATTGATGCTCGCTGAGCATCTCCATGACGCTCGCCGCTCGGTGCGAGGAACTCATCATTCTCGACCGTCTGGGCATCCCACTGCCGATTGGTGACTTCGAAGACGGCTTCCAGGCGATTGGAGAGCGTCTCGTCGGGACCGAAAACTCGGAAATTCCGCGGATCCTCGTTCAGCTTGATCACGTCGCGAAGGAACGGGCCCAGCACGTGCACATTGCCGGCCTCAACGGCGGTGGGCGCGGGGACGTTGACGGCGTAGTCGCGGAAGTCCGGCATGCGGAGCTCGCGCAGCAGTTTCCCGCCATTGGCGTGGGGATTGGCGCCCATCCGTCGGTCGCCCTTCGGGGCCAGTTCGGCCAATTCGGGCACGAGCCGGCCGCCCTCGTCGAAGAGTTCTTCCGGCTTGTAGCTCCTCATCCAGCTTTCGAGCTGCGCGAGATGCTCGGGAGGAGCTGTGGCAGACACGGAGAGCGGCACCTGATGTGCCCGGAACGTGCCCTCGACCGGCAGACCATCGATGACTTTCGGTCCGGTCCATCCCTTGAGCGATCTGAGGACGATCATCGGCCAGCGCGGGCGTGTGGCGTTGCCTTGGATGCGGGCGTCGTGCTGGATCTTTTGGATTTGCTCGACTACCTTATCGAGGGTTGCGGCCATGGTCTGATGCATCTTCTCCGGGTCTTCTCCCTCGACGAAGTACGGCGTCCAGCCGTAGCCGCGGAACAACTGGTCCAGCTCCTCGTGGGTGATTCGGGCGAGGACGGTCGGGTTGGAGATCTTGAAGCCGTTCAGGTTCAGGATCGGTATCACCACCCCATCGGTGACCGGGTCGAGGAACTTGTTGGAATGCCATGCGGTGGCCAGTGGTCCGGTCTCGGCTTCGCCGTCGCCGACGACGCAGGCGACGACCAGGTCCGGATTGTCGAATGCGGCCCCGAAGGCATGGCTGATCGAATACCCCAGCTCGCCCCCCTCGTGAATCGACCCCGGCGTCTGCGGCGAAACATGGCTGGAAATCCCTCCGGGGAAGGAGAATTGCTTGAACAGCTTTTTCAGCCCGGCCTCATCCTGGCTGATGTCGGGATAGACTTCACTGTAAGACCCTTCGAGGTAGACGTTGCCCACCACCGCCGG
This sequence comes from uncultured Planctomycetota bacterium, assembly GCA_963779785.1. Classification (GTDB taxonomy): domain Bacteria; phylum Planctomycetota; class Planctomycetia; order Isosphaerales; family Isosphaeraceae; genus CAVRFS01. The sequence continues at coordinate 121,985 of CAWAAW010000040.1, read as the reverse complement.
GGCGCCGTGTCCGGGACCGGAAATGTAGATCATGTTGAGGTCATGTTCTTTGATGACCCGGTTCAGATGCGCGTAGATGAAGTTCTGTCCGGGCGTCGTGCCCCAGTGCCCCAGCAACAGTTGTTTCACATGCTCCAGCTTCAGCGGCTGCCGAAGCAAAGGATTGTCGCAGAGATAGATCTGGCCGACGGACAGGTAATTCGCGGCCCGCCAGTAGGCATTGATCTTGCGGAGTTGTTCCGGGTCGAGGGGACCCGTCTTGTCCGGAGACTGTGACGCCGGTATCGTCGGGGGCAGGGTCGTGCGGAGTCGTTGCTGCTCAAGGGGGCTCTTCTTGACTTCGGTTTTCGGCATCGGCTGGCTCCTTCATCAGGTTCGATCGGTCTGGATTTGTGGATGTCAGGAAATCATGATGGACCGCGCCGTGAGACGAGCCACGGCCCTGGCGATCATCAACTCTTCGTCGGTGTGGATAACCCGGACCTTGACCGGACCTTGGTCGGTCGAGATCAGGAGGTGCGCTGGATGCGTTTCGGCCTTCGTCCAGGGCGATCCCGAGGAATCCCAGGCCCTCACAGATACGGCGGCGGATCTCGGGCGCGTTCTCACCGATCCCCCCGGAAAACACCAGGGTGTCGATCCCGCCGAGCGCGGCGGCGAAGGCGCCGATCCACTTCTTCGCCTGGTAACAAAACAGTTCGATCGCCTCGGCCGCCCGGACATCGACATTCTGCCGTGCCAGGAGGTCGCGCACATCGGAACTGGTCTCCGAAACGCCGAGCAGGCCGGACTCGTGGTTCACGAGGCTGTCGAATTGGTCGGCCGTCATCCCTTCGGTCTGCGACAGGAACCGGACCAGGCCCGGATCGAGGTCGCCCGTGCGTGTCCCCATGACCAGCCCTGAGGCCGGCGTGAAGCCCATGGTCGTGTCGATGGAATGGCCCCCCTGGACCGCCGCCAGGCTCGCGCCGGCGCCGAGGTGCGCCAGGATGACACGGCCTCGCGCTTCCTCCGTGCTGGCGATCCTGGCCAGCTCCTCCATCAAGTACGCATACGACAGGCCATGGAAGCCATAGCGGCGGACCCCGACGGCCTCATACCGCCGCGGTATTGGCACGATCTGAGCAACGCGAGGCATGTCGTGATGGAATGCGGTGTCGAAACACACAACCTGGGGTAAGTCGGGATCACGGTTTCGGAACGCCTCGATCAGCTCGATCTCGCCCGGCAAGTGATCCGGGTCGTACGAGCTAATCCTGCGCAGTTCCTCGATCAGATCGGACGTGACGGGTTCGGGCTGATGGTAGCGGCTTCCCCCATGCACGATCCGGTGCCCGATGGCGGCGATTTCCGCGAACCCGACTGCGTGTTCGAGCCAATCGATCACCAGGCGGACGGCCGCCTTCTGGTCGGGGGCATGGACCGGGCGATCCTCCTTGCGACCGCCGCCGGGCTCAGCCATGACCCACCGGGCATCCGCCAGCCCGATCCGATCGACCCGACCGGACATAAGCCGACAAGTCGGATTGGTCCGCTCGAAGAGCGCGAACTTGAGGCTCGACGATCCCCCATTGATCGTCAGGATGCGGGACGGTTCCGGGCTGCCGACCCTCAGGGTCTTGGTCCCGGAACCAACGGGAAAGTTGGACCGAAGAGTGTTCGATTGATTCATAACTGATCTTTTAGTAATAGGGTATTTCTTGTCGTCATTTCGCGCCTCAGCGCGTCTTTGCTTTGGACAACGATTCGTAGCCGGATAAAACATCGAATAATTCCTCATCGATGGAAGTTTGGCGCAGGCGGCGGAACGTCTGATTCAGGGTCCCCACCAGGTCGTCGATGTTTTTCTCGGCTCGCTGCATGGCGGCCAGGCGGCTCGCGTTTTCGGCTGCCAACGATTCGGCGCAAGCCTTGAAGAGCGAGACGAAAAGATACTCCCGGACGAGTGCCCGCAGCGTCTGCTCCCGACCACCGATGACCTCGGGCAGATTTTTGGTCGGCCAGGGGAGATGGGCCAGCCTGAGTCCCCATTGTGCATCGAGGGGCAGCAGGTGTTGACTGACGGGTTCATAAGCCGCCCCGGCCTTGGGGCGGTTGTGGAAGAGATAAAGTTGAACGATCTCGTCCTTCTCGTGATGCATTTCAGTTTCAACGAGAATCTGCCCGACGAGAGGCGTGATGGCGTTGACGGAAGTCGGAACGGAGAAAAGTCCCACCGGCGGGAGACCGGCATCCGCCAGCCGGGATTGAACGCGGTCGCCGACGGCCCAGACTTTCTTTTCGCCGGGCAGAGGATCGAGCGTCTTGGCGACAAAATCCGCCAGCACATCATTGAACTGGCCGACCAGTCCCTGATCCGAGCCGAAGACGATGGCGTTCACGGTCTTCGGGGCCGTGCCAGCCGGCACGTCTTGCTCAGCGGCGGCCGTCCCGCTTCCTCAAGCAAACAGCCAGGCCCAGTTCGATGGTGCGATCATAGTCCGCCAGCGCCAGCACCGACTTCTCATATTGTCCGATGCTCGAGGCTGCCAGAGCCTTCATCGAGCGGACGACCGATTTCAGATCGCCCGCTCCGCTGATCTTGCGGCGCAGACTCGCCAATGTATCGCTCATGGCTTCTTCTTGGGTTCGGGATCGGGTTTTGGCTGGAAGGGCGCGATCGCTTTGCCGACGACTTGCAGGATCGCTTTGCGGTCCTCGTCGCTCAACTTGTCATTCGAGGAAAAGCGCTTGCGAATCTCAGCCGGGATGTCCGCCGCCGCCTTTCTCAGAGCTTCCTCGGCATCCCGCATCTTGTCGATCGGCACACTGTCCAGGACACCGCCGGTCAACGCCACGAGGATGACGATTTGTTCCGGGACCGACGCCGGTTCGAGCTCCGGCTGTATGAGAATGGCCCGGATTCGCTGGCCATGGTCGATGATCTTGCGGGTGTGGTCATCGAGCCGCGTGCCGAACTTGGCGAAGGATTCCAGCTCACTGAACTGCGCATACGCGAGCTTGAGATCGCCCGCCACCCCTCGGTAGGCCGCCCGTTGTGCCTTGCCACCGACGCGTGAAACGGACTTGCCGACATCGACGGCGGGAAGTACGCCCAGTTCGAATAACGTCGGCGACAGGTAAATCTGACCGTCCGTTATGGAGATGAGATTCGTCGGAATGTACGCGGAGATGTTCTGAGCCTCGGTCTCGATGATGGGCAAAGCGGTGAGCGAGCCGCCGTGCAGGTCGTCGCGAAGATGCGTGGCACGCTCCAGTAGCCGCGAATGGATGTAAAAAATATCGCCGGGAAACGCCTCGCGGCCGGGTGGACGGCGCAGCAGCAGCGAAAGCTCGCGATAAGCACGGGCATGGTGGGTCAGATCGTCGTAAACGATGAGAACATCCCTGCCCGCTTCCATGAAATGCTCCGCGATACTGGTCGCGGCGTAGGGGGCGATGTAGGCGAGCCCGGGCGCATCGTTGCCTTCGGTCACGACGACGACGGTGTAATCCATCGCGCCGTTTTCGCGTAGATTCGCGATGACCTTGGCGACGGAGGACGCGCGCTGGCCGATGGCGCAATAGACACACAGCACATTCTGATCGCGCTGGTTCAGAATGGTGTCGATCGCGATGGCGGACTTGCCGGTTTGGCGGTCGCCGACGATCAGTTCACGCTGGCCGCGGCCGATCGGAATGAGCGCATCGATGACGATGATGCCGGTTTGCAGAGGCACGGAGACGAGAGCGCGGTCCATGATCGGCCGGGCAGGGCGCTCGATGGGCAAACGCTGGCTGGAAGGAACCGGCCCTTTGCCATCGAGTGGCCCGCCCAACGGGTTGATTACACGCCCGATCAACCCATCGCCCACCGGCACGTCCATGACACGACCCGTGCGTTCGACCTCATCGCCCGCGTGCAGATGCTCGCATTCGCCAAGGAGCACGACCCCGATTTCGTCCGAATCGACGTTGAAGGCGATGCCGTACAGATCACCGGGAAACTTCACTAGCTCATCAAAGCCCACGCCCGGAAGACCCGAGACTGTGGCGATGCCGATGGAGACGCTTGTGATCGTGCCCACCTCACGCGGCGTCAATTGCGGCGTGAAAGCTTCCAACGTCCGGCTGATACCCGCGAACGCCGATTCGAAGATGCTGTGCAGGCTAGCAGACGAGTTACTCAATGGACCGCCTTTGGAGCCGATGGCACCGGTACAGGCCCGTTTTTGGGTTCACGCTTCGGCCCGGGCTTGGACTCGGCCTTCGGGTCGGGCTTGGACTCGGCCTTCGGGTCGGGCTTGGACTCGGCCTTCGGGTCGGGCTTGGACTCGGCCTTCGGGTCGGGCTTGGACTCGGCCTTCGGGTCGGGCTTGGACTCGGCTTTCGGGTCGGGCTTGGACTCGGGCTCGGCATCCTTCTGCAGAAGTTCGCCGGCGCTCTTTTCCAGCGTCGCCAGATAATCCGCGATGCTCCAGGCTACCTTGTGTCCATTGGTGGAGAGTTCAATGCCGCTCACCAGCTCCGGCGCGGTCTCGAATTGGACTTGAGCCTCCGGGGCGAAAGTTTCCTTGACCGCGCTTTCGATCGCGCTGCGCTGTGCGGGCGGCATATCGAACGCGCTATGCACGCTCACCGTGTGGTTTCGCGCTCTTGAAAGCGGTCGCTAGCTGCTCCTTTGCTCCGCCTGTCAGCGCACGCACGCGACGAACGAGCACATCGCCCATGCGTTCCTCGAGGCTTGTGCGTGGCGAGGTCCGCCAGCGTCTTTCGCGTGATGGCAAAGACTTCCTTTTGGGTCCAGCGGGTGATCTCGACATTCAGGTTACGTTGTTCGCTTTCCAACGCTTCCTGGCGTTTGGCGCGCAAGGCATCGGCATCCTTTCTTGCTTCGTCGAGAAGCCGCTGACGTTCGGAGTTGGCATCGTCGGTGGCTTTTTTCAAGAGCGCCGCACGCTCCTGGTCAAAGACCTGGTTCTTGTGCTGAAAGTCGTCGCGCTCCTTTTGCGCTTCAGCCTTCTTGGCCTCGGCCTCCGCAAGTTGGGTGGCGATCCCTTTCTCGCGTTCGTCGATGGCGTGGAGGATGGGTTTGTAAAGGAAATGCTTCAACAACCACACCAGGATGAGGAAGTTGATTGCCTGGGCGAGGACGGTGAACCAATTGATGAGCATGGCTTACTTTCCTGTGGCTTTATCGATGACGTGGTGCCAGAACGGGTTGGCGAAGATCAAGATCATTGAGATCACGAGACAATAAATGGCGATGGATTCGATCATCGCCAGGCCCACGAACAAGGTTCGTGTGATGGTGCTAGAGGCATCGGGCTGTTGCGCCAGCGAGGTCAAGGCCGTCGAGACGGCCCGCCCTTCGCCGAGCGCGGGTGCAATACTCCCCACGGCAATCGTGACTCCGGCGGTAATGATCGAAACGATCGCGATCAGAGTCATGCTGTCCATAATGTGTCCTTTCGTTGCTGGTGGTCTTTGTTCATGCTTCGCGGGTTCGCGTGGCGGCCGCGATGTAAACGGTGGCGAGGATGCTGAAAATGTAAGCCTGCACCATGCCGGTAAGCAGACCGAGCAGGTACATGAAGTCCGGGAAAAAGAGGGGCGTGATCGTGAGCAGGATAGCAACAATCATCGTCCCGCTCATGATGTTGCCGAACAGACGCATGGCCAGTGCAAACGTGCGCGAGAGCTCGCTGATGATGTTGAACGGCAGCATCACCCACGTCGGCTTCAGGTAGGACTTGAGGTAACCGCCCAACCCTTGTTCCTCGATACCGAAGAAGGGTACGGCGACAAACACCGAAATTGCCAGCGCGGCCGTCGTCGAGAGCGAACCCGTTGGCGCGTCGTATCCGGGGATGATCGCGCAGAGGTTGGACACCGCGATGAACAGGAACAAGGTCCCGATAAAAGCCAGATATTTGGCCGGATGATCGAGGCCCACTTCCTTGATCTGTTCCTGAATCGTGGTCACCACGATTTCCAGCAAGCCTTGCCAGCGCGAGATATGCAGTTCGGTCACGAGCTTGCGCGTGATCAACCAGGCACCAACGGTCATCATGAGCATCAACACCCAAGTCGTGACGATGGTGAGATTGAGCTCGAGAAAGTGGTACCGGCAGAAAACCAGGTCATCGGGAGTAAGGCGCAATATTGGTCTCCTCTTCCAATGGAGTCGGCTCTTCCGCCGGCGCTTGTGTGAACCGCTTCACGACGATGAAGCGTGCGATCAGAAATCCAAGGAGGCACACCACGAGCCTTGACCAGTGACCTTGCGCAGCAAGATAGAATCCAGCCAGAATGAGACTGGTTCGCACCAGCAGGCTGCCGAGGAACCAGAGCCCCGGCCTCTCGGACGTAACACCCTTCTGGACGGTCCACCAGAGGCCGCCGAAGAAAAACACACCGAGCAAGGCGCCGGCAAGGAGCGCCAGGGCAAGAGCCGGGATCTCATTCATCCGAATCCTCCTGCATTTCCTTGATACTCCGAGTGGACCCAATGCCAGGCATTGAGGCAGCCGATGATCAAACCCATGAGAAGCAGCATCAGCGTCCATGAATACGTACTCGGATAGTGGTTGTCGATCCAGATACCGAGAGCCGCGCCGATCAGAGTGGGAATCGCCACTGTCCAGCCGATCAACCCCGACATGCCCAGGCCGAACCAGACGCTCTTTGTGGCTTCGCGCTGCGCCTTCAACTTGCGCGCCGCCTGTGCGCCGACCTGCCGGCTGAAGGTCGTCTCTTCGTTCGCGATATTCGCTTTGTTCTCTTCATTCATGTTGAAATTCCATGAAGCGGTGGATGAAGCCGCTCTCCATCTTCGCCAACACCGAGCGAACGCTCTTCTCCTGCTCGTCCACGTTGAGAAACTCCTGCTTCACCGCCTCGTGGAGTTTGTCGAGGTCGGTCCCGCCGATCGCATTACGCACCGAGACCAGAACATCCATGCCCGCCTTGACCAGCACCCCTTGATCGACGGCCAGATAGACCTCGCCTTCCGCCTCCGTTTCATAGGTCAGAATCCCCGGCGCCAGGGCTGCCGCGCAGTCGAGTCGGTGCGGCAAGATTCCGAAGGAACCCTGGAGTGTCTGGGCCACGATCCGTTTCACGCCCTTCTTCTCGACGAAGATCTGGAAGGGGAGGAGAACCTTGAGATTAATGGGGGTTAGCTCCTTGTTTGACCGCGGGTTTGGCTTTCCCGTTCGCCTGGGGTTTGATCTGAACTTTGGGTTTGGGACCGGGATCGGCAGCAGGACTCGCCGGGCTTGGCGGCCTTCGCTTTTTCCTTGGCCTCGTCGATCGACCCGATCATGTAGAAGGCGCTCTCCGGATAGTCCTTGAACTCATCGTTCAGGATGCGCTCACAGCCGTCGATCGCGTCCTTCAGGCTGACGTCCTTTCCCTTGATGCCACTGAACTGCTCGGTCGCGAAAAACGGCTGGGTCAGAAATCGCTCCAGCCTGCGGGCACGACCGACGACGTTACGGTCATCCGGAGAGAGTTGCTCCATCCCGAGCATGGCAATGATGTCCTTGAGTTCCTCGTACTGCGCCAGCGTCTTGCGGATTTCCTGCGCCAGGAGGTAATGCCGTTCACCGATGATGGTCGGTGTCGCCATCTTGGAGTTGGATTGCAGCAGATCGATGGCCGGGTACAGTCCCTCGCTCGCCCGCTTGCGGGAGAGAACGATCGACGCGGAAAGGTGCGAGAACGTGTGCACCGCCGCCGGGTCGGTCAGGTCGTCCGCCGGCACATAGACAGCCTGAATGGACGTGATGGCGCCCGTGTCGGTGTTGGCAATGCGCTCTTCCAGTCCCGATAGCTCGGTGCCCATCGTCGGTTGATAGCCCAGGCGCGACGGCATCTGCCCCATCAAGCCGGACACCTCCATGCCAGCCTGGATGAAACGAAAAATGTTATCGATGAGCAACAGCACGTCGCGATGCTCATCATCCCGGAAATACTCGGCCATCGTGACCGCCGCCAGACCCACGCGGAACCGGGCGCCGGGAGGCTCGTTCATCTGGCCGAACATCATGACCATGTGCGGGAGCACGCCGGCTTCTTTCATATCATGGTAGAGCTCTTCCCCTTCGCGACAGCGCTCGCCGATGCCGCAAAACATGCTCACTCCCTTTTGATGCCCGACCATATTGTGAATCATTTCGGTGAGCAAAACCGTCTTACCCACGCCCGCGCCCCCGAACAGTCCCGCCTTGCCGCCGCGCTCCAGCGGCACCAGCACGTCAATGACCTTGATGCCCGTTTCAAAGACTTCGGACTTGGTGGAACGACTGGCCAATGGCGGCGGGTCTCGATGGATGGTGCGCCATTCCACATCGGACGGCGCCGGCTGGCGGTCGATGGGGTTACCGAAAACGTCGAACATTCGCGAAATAATTCCTTTGCCGACCGGCACCTTCAATGGCCCGCCGGTGTCCTGCACAGCCATGCCGCGAGCGAGACCCTGCGTGGGATTGAGCGCGATCCCGCGGACATGATGGACATCGAGCTGCATCAGCACCTCGATGGCGATTTGCGACTCCTTCCCTGCTCGCAGCAACGAGTAGATAGGCGGCAAGCGGTCTTCGAACCGCACATCGACCACGCTTCCACGCACCGATGTGACCACGCCGTGATTCGAGTGCCCGGTTTCTTGAGCTGACATCGCCGATTGGATCATTGAATTTGCGAATCCCAAAAAAGACCAAGAATCTAATCGATTTCGATGCCGGATTTGTCGCTCGGAAAGCGTCAGCCCGGGAGCCGTCAGGCAGGACTCAACGGGCTCGGATCGTCAGCCCGATGATCAGCCCGGCCACCAGGCCGATGCCGAAGGCCGCTACCACTGTCTCCGTCGGATGGTGGCGGACCAAACCCTCGGCCCTGTCGTAGCGTTCACGGATCTGGTCGCTCACCTGGTGGGCGTACTGGCCGGCGGCCTCGGCCGCATGCGCGACGGCCGATGAGCCGCGCGAAGTCATCTCGGAGAAGAACTTCTCGATCGCCTCACGCCCCTCGCCGGTCTTCTGCTGGATCCGGCCGACGAGCTGCTCGATGTTCCCTTCTTGCACCCGGAGGTCGTCCTCGGTCAGTTGATTCCAGCGCTGCCTTGCCAGACAGCACAGGTTATTCCACTCTCCTTGAATCGTCTGCACGTTGATCGCCATGGTCGTTGAACTCCTTGTTGCGGGATCGGCCGGTGCGATTCCGGCTTCCCTGGTGGATATCGATTCAACTCAATGAGCCCTCGAAAACAGCCGCGACCTGCGTGCGGCAGTGATTCACAAACGACGACGCGGGTGCGGGCGTGCTGGCGCTGGTGACAAGTACGGTCCGCACCCATGCCAGGTTAAGCCACAGTTGCTTGCGCGAGCGGCGGAAGCTTTCGAAGCTATGCCTGAGCTGCAACCCGCCCAACCCCGCCACCAGTCCCCCGAAGGCCATCGCCGCTCCGGCCGTCAGGAGCATTGCCCAACCCTGGTGGATCTTCAGTGCGGAGGCGAGCAGCCAGCCGGTGCCGAGGAGGGCCACCGGGACGCTGGCCACCACCACAGTAAGGCCCACCACGGTCAGCACGATCGGTACCGCCGACTTGCGGGCGGCATCCCTGAAGTCGACGGCCGCGAGCTTGGCCTGGAGTTCGGCAAGAGACGCGAGGTCGTCGACGAACTCGGCGACACCCTCGAATTCAGCCGAGCTGGAACCGGGCACACGAGCTGTCCCGCGACCATTCACGGACGCCTGATCAACCATCCCAGGACCACTCCTATGCAAAGCGCGATGCCCAGAGCCTTCACGGGTTCCCTGACCACATAATCCCGCAGGATTTCACTCCGCTCGGCCAGCCGCTCACGGGCGACCGCCACGTCCTGGCGCGCCATCGCCTTGATATCTTCCAGTTGCGGAGTAAACTCCGCTTTCATGCCTTGAACACGGTCAATCATTGTTCTGACCTCCAAAAACTTGGTTTCGATCGAAGCCGCTGCTGCGACTCCATCCCCTACCGCTGCGCCTGGCCCATCCGGCGGCCCCGCTCCCCGGCCGACGGTGAGAGACCGGTCCGGTCCACCGTCCTCGACGGGTATAGTTGTTCGAGCCAATGCAGCACGTAATTCTGGCCCGCAGCGACGGCCACGGGGAGCAAGATGCCCCAGGCGGAGAGCAGGAGATTCTGGCCGATCCTCGACCGTTCCTGACCCGTGGCCCTGGCTCCCGCGACCGGTTCACCAGCCTTGGCCCCATCGGCCAGGCTGCGTGCCAGCCGTGACCTTCGGATGACCGCCGGTGTAGATCAGGTAGCCAACCGCGGCCGCCGCGCCCAGGGCGATCCAGGGATACGTCCACGTGTACCGCCCCCAGTCAACGACAGCCTCGGCGCCGGCGACGGATTCGCTCACGTTCGTATGAAGATCGCGGCGGATCACCGCCATCCGATGGTAGATCTCATCGACGTCATTCGATCCAGTGACCATGGTTCTCTCCCTCGGCTTTCGCCGGAATCGGCCCTGAATTCCTTACGAAGGACAGAGCCATTCGCCGCGAGAGTACGGCCCATCGAGGCCGCTGGGTCAGCATTGCTGCGACCGTCACGGCCAGTCCGGATCCAACTCCCTCAGACCCGCCCCATAAGCACGAGGATCAGCACAATCACCAATACCAACCCCAAGCCGCCGCTGGGGCCGTAGCCCCAATTCCGGCTATATCCCCAGCGCGGAAAGGCGCCCAAAAGCATCAGGACCAAGACAACCAGCAAAATCGTACCGAGCATTGATTCCCCCTTTTGATGGTCTGAAACCCCGTGGAAGCCGCGGCCTTGAACCGTACGACAACCGCCGGCTCGTTTTCGAATCCAGGCCGCTCGGGGACACAGTCTGTCTGTATGTCCATTCGATGCCGCCTTTGCGACCGCGACCGTCCAACGCCCACGCAACAAAAAAAGCCGACGTGGACGAAACACAGAAGATGTATTCGACCACGCCGGCTTACTCGTCAACGAGCCTCCCGGCCAAGCCGGTTTGCCCTTTGTCTAGTCATCCGACAACTTCAGTTCAGTTCTTCACAGGAGTCCGAATGTGAGTCCACACGGGCTCCCTCACTACCTTCATGATCCCGCGCAAGACGGGAAAAGCAAGTAAATTCCGTTCCGATTTATTGCTGAGACCATCCGTAGCCGACACCTCTTTCAACCGAGGGCGTTCAACGGCTTGCGTCCTCGATCTTCTCGCCGACGTTGTGCACAACATCCTTGGTCTTCACGGCAACGTTGTGCGCAGCGTCCCGGACCTTCTGGCCGACATCGTGTGCGGCATCCTTGGTCTTTCCGGCGACATTGTACGCGGCGTCCTTGACCTTCTCACCGACGTCGTGCGCGAGCGTCCTTGACCTTCTCAGCGGCGTCGTGAATTCCTTCCTTCACCTTGTCACTCGTGTTCGACATGACCTGGCTCCTGTATTCGATGGTAGAAATCACAAAAAAAGCCCTGCTGCACGATTCCTCGCGCAGCAGGGCCACCTTGACCTTCAACTCTCCCACCCATCGTAAGTGAGAGAGATTCTCTTTATATAGATATCAGATAATGTCAGAAAGCAATAGACTTCTCTGAAATTTTTCTGGGAGATTCTCCAATGTCGTGCGGTCAAGCTGAGCAGGCTCTGTGCGGTGCCTTGGATTTCCTCCTCGGTCACCCCGGCCCGTTTCAGATTGCCAAACTAAATGCTCACAACACAATGGCGACTCACCCGTTCTCCAGCATCCACTTCGTGGCGTAGTGGGCAAGTGCCGTGCCATCGCTCAGGTCCAGTTTCTCCCGGATGCGGTCGCGGTAGGTCTCGATGGTCTTGACGCTCAGGTGCAGTCGTTCGGCAATCTCCGCGGTCTTCACGCCCTGGCCGATGAGACGAAAGACCTCCAGCTCGCGATCGGCCAGCGCGTCGAGCGGCGAACGCGTGACTTCCTGTCGCCCCCCGCCGACGGTGCGGTGCAACATCGTCTCGACCATCGCGTCGCTCAGGTAGACCTTGCCTTCCAGCACCCGCCGGATGCCCTCGACGATCTTGTCCGTGGCCTGATCCTTGTTGATGTAGCCCAGCGCACCGGCGCGGAGCGCACGCTCGGCGTAGAGCGATTCGCTGTGCGTTGACCAGACCAGCATGCGGACCGTGTCGTTGCGGTCCTTGATCCGCTTGATCAGGTCGATGCCGCAGCCGGTCTTGAGGGAGATATCGATAACGGCCACGTCAGGCTGGGTGTCGGCGACCAGGCGCAGGGCCTCGCTCAAGTCGGCGGCCTCGCCACAGACTTCCAGGTCGGATTGCCGACCGATCCGCATGGCCAGCGCCTCGCGCACGGCCGGGTGGTCATCGACGATCAGGACTCTCGCTCGTTTCTTGCTGTTGTTTCGGCTCATGGTTCTTCCTTGCCAAGGCACACGTTACCACGGTGCCGGCGGGCTTCGCCGGCTCGATGGTCAAAGTCGCACGGATGATCGCGGCACGGTTGCGCATGATGCGCAGACCCAGTCCGCCGTGGTTCTCGGCCGGCTGGTCTGGGATGCCGATGCCGTCGTCTTGCACGCGCAGGACCAGGAGCTGATCCGACTCCACGGAAATGCGGATGTTCTGGCATCGGGCGTGCTTGACGGCGTTGTGGACCGCTTCCTGGGCGATGAGATAGAGGTGGGTCGCGATGAGGTTGTCCTCGACGAGGACCGGCTCGGGGCAGTCAAAGACGCATGTCACCTTGTCCTCCTGCTGGGTACGGTTGGCCAGGTCGGACAGTGCGGCCATGAGCCCCTCGGCATCGACCGAAACGGGAAGCAGCCCACGCATGACGGCCCGAAGCTCTTGCTGGCTGCGCTGCAATCCCAGGACCAGCCGCTCGACCAACTGCGACGCGTTCGAGGGATCCGACCGTAGGGTCTCGGCCAGGTCGCCGGCAAGCATGTTGAGGGCGGTCAGTTCCTGGCTCACGCTGTCGTGCAGGTCCTGACCGATGCGTCGCTGCTCCAGAGACGCGATCTCCACGACCTCGCGCTCCAGTTCCTTTCGCCGGGTGATGTCCTCGTGAGCAATAACGACCCGGTGAGGACCATCCCCAGGGAAAGGTGTCACTCGCACTGACGAACCAACGTTCCATCGTGAAGGCCGATCGCATCGCATACTCCGACCGTCGAACTTCACGGCCAACTGCCGCTCGATCAACTACTCCCCGGATTGCCTGTACCTGCCACGGTAGGGGCCGTGTCGTCGGCGATAGGGTCCGAGCATGAGCAGCTTCACATTCTGGCCGATCATAGTCGGCGGCGGCTTCGCTCGAACATCTGCCCGGCGAGCGGCCGTTGGCCGATCGCGAACGCCCGCCAAGCGTCGATGTGACGGCGAGAATCGTGCCGTTCGGCATCGAGGATGGCCGCATGTGAGCCGTTAGCCCGTCGCAGCGTCGAACATCTGCCGGAACCGTCTCGGACTCACGCAGCGCCTCCTCGGCCCGCTTGCGGTCGGTGATGTCACGCCCGGTCACCGAGGCGCTCACGACCTTGCCGTCGCTATCCCGGATCGGCGAAACCGTCAGCGCCACCGCGACGACGCTGTCCGTCCTTGCGGACACGCTCCGTCTCGAGCTGCTCGACATGCTCGCCGCGCGCCAGCATGGCCATGACCTTGGTCCATTCGTCGGCGCGGTCTTCCGGGACGAGCATCTTGACCGATCGGCCCACGGCCTCGTCGCGGCTGTACCCGTAAAGCCGCTCGGCGCCTCGGTTCCAGGTTCTGATGGTCCCGTCGAGGTCCTTGCTGAAGATCGCGTCCGCGGAACTCTCGACCACGGCGGCGAGGCGCCGGACGACCGCGTCCGCGGCCTGTTTGCGCTCGGTGATGTCCACGAAGGTGATCACGACGCCGTCGATGCGGTTGTCCAGGGTGCGGTAGGGCATGATCCGCCGAATGCACCAGCGGCCGTCCTCGGTGCGGACTTCCTTTTCGCGCGGCGTCAGGTCGCGCAGGAGCTCTTGGGCCTCGCGCAGCAAGTCGTCGTCGGTGAACCTCTTGACGATGTCGCCGATCGGCCGGCCGCGATCCGTGGCGATCAGGTTGAACATGCGCGTGGCGGTGGGCGTGAACAACTTGATCCGAAGGCCGGCGTCCAGGAATACGGTGGCGATGTGGGTCGCGTTGAAGAGATTGGCCATGTCGTTACTGGCCGACTCCACCTCCTCGACTTTGTCGTGGAGCTGGTTGTTGACGGTGCTCAGCTCCTCGTTGAGGGATTGCAGCTCCTCCTTGGAGGTCTCCAGCTCCTCGTTGGCGGACTGGAGCTCCTCGTTCATCGACATGACTTCTTCGTTCGACGCTTTGAGTTCCTCGTTGGCACTCTCCAGCTCCTCGATGGTGCCTTGCAGGTCATCGCGCGTGGTCTCCAGCTCCTGCTCGAGCTGGCGCAGCAGGTCCGACTCTGCTGTCTCGGCGTGCGTTCGTGCTTCGGCCAGCGTTTCACCCGAAGGATTCGGCTGCTCCTGGAACGAGATCAGCAGCAGACCTTCGGTCTGTTTGGACGCGTCGAGAGGCTCCACCTCGATGTTCACCCGGCGGATGTCGCCCCCATGGCGCATCATCACGCCTTTGATGCTCTGGGGGGCGTTTTCGCGGATGGCCCTGCGGATGACGACGTGCAGCTTGGGTTCGAGGCCCTTGCGCCAGAGAAAGCAGGTGCTGGGTGGGTGGGCCGCCTGGCTGGACGAGGTAGTCCTCGGTCGGCCCGGCGAAGTGCAGGACCTCGTAATTGCGGTTGATCACAACGCAGGCCAGACCAAACCGGTGCAGCAAGGAGTTTTGCGCCAGCTCCGCCAACTTGGGAGGAGCTTGGGGCCGGCTGGCCGGCTGCGGCCTGGCGTGGCGTGGCTCCGTCTGCATCACCGGGAACTGCAAGTCGTCCGCCCGAGCTCGGGCCAATGCGCCGGTAAATGCGCCATTTCTTGGAGACCGGCTCGAACAGGTCGGTTTGCCGGCCAACCGTCTCCGACGGGCCCAGGAACAGGTAGCCTCCCTCTTTGAGAGCGAAATGCAAGAGGGTGATGATCTTCTTCTGCATCTCCGGTTCGAGGTAGATCAGGATGTTGCGGCAACTGATCAGGTCCATCTTGGAAAAGGGGGCGTCGGTGATCAGGTTTTGAACCGCAAACGTCACGGTTTCGCGCACCTGTTTGCTGATCTGCCAGGCGGATTCGTCCACCCGCGTGAAGAAGCGGGCCAGCCGTTCCGGAGAGACATCGGCGGAGATGCCCTCGGGATAGATTCCCCGGCGGGCGACCTCCAGCGCGTGTTCATCGACGTCCGTGGCGAAGATTTGCAGGCGGCAGGGGTTCTGCGCCGCCGTCTGATGTTCGAGCAACAGCATGGCGACGGAGTAAGGCTCCTCGCCGGTGGCACAACCGGGGACCCAGACGCGCAAGGGGGCGTCGGCATCCTTCGCCTGGATGAGCGGGGCGATGACTTCCGTCTCCAGAGTGCTGAAGGCGTCCGGGTCGCGGAAGAACCTGGTCACGCTTATCAAGAGATCGCGAGCGAGTTGCTTGACCTCCTCGGGATGTTCGCGCAGGTGGGCGAGGTATTCCGCGACGTTATCGAAGTGGCTCAGTCCCATGCGCCGTTCCAGCCGCCGCGCGAGCATTTTCTTGCGATAGCAGCGAAAATCGAACTTCGTGCGGGCACGCAGGAGAGCGAGCAATTGGTTCAGATGGTCCGGGGTCTCATCGACCGCGGCGACGACCCTGCCCCCGTTGACGTAGCCGTGCTGCACGTACTTGACGAGCGCTTCCGGCATCTGCTCGACGGGCAAGACATAGTCGGCCAGGCCCGTGGCGATGGCGCTCTCGGGCATGCGGGGGTAATCGGCCGTCTTGGGGTCCTGAACCATGGCCATGCCGCCCGCGGCCTTGACCGCCGTGAGCCCCAGCGTCCCGTGCGACCCGGTCCCGCTCAGGATGATGCAGATCGCTTTTTCCAGCTGATCGTCGGCCAGCGAGCGCAGAAAGAGATCGATCGATGTCTGCCAGCTGCCGCGCTCCACCGGCCCGGTCAGGCGGAGCACGCCGCCGGAGATGGTCATGTTCTTGTTGGGCGGGATGATGTAGACGCGGTTGGCCTCGACGGCCATGCCTTCGGCGGCCTCGACGACCGGCATGGACGTGTGCCGGGTGAGCAGCTCGACCATCAGGCTTTCGTGCTGTGGGGTCGAGGTGGGGGATGAGGACGAAGGCGATACCGCTGTCCGCGGGCATGGCGGCGAAAAACTTCTTGAAGGCGTCGAGCCCGCCGGCCGAAGCGACCAACCCGGCCACGGGCAGCTCCGGTCGGCCTCGTTCGCTCGCCGAGGCATCCTCGTCGGCCGGCGTCGGCGACAATTCGTCGCTTGGTTCAGGAACCCCGACCGGACGTTTCGGCTGTGGCGAGCGGCTTGGCCTTTCGGAAGCCGTCGCACGCTCCTTCCCTCGTTTTTTCGCGGCCATCGCCGGTCCTCCTTCATCGCTCGACCTCTCTCGCTCCTCATTGTAGCCAACGCCGCACGAACGTTGAGCCGGACGATGCCAGGCACCGTCGTGTCGGGGTTTCCCCCACAACGAGTATTCCACGGCCCCGACTTTCGGGTCGCTGGCGCTCCGGTTACGGTATCTTCAGACTGTTCTGTGTTCCGCACAGCGGGGCGAAGATGGCCGACCGAGAAGAGTCGGGAGGTTGTCCATGAAACAGCGCCTGCTGATTGCCGATCGCGATGCCGAGCTGTGCGAGCTCTATCCGAATGTTCCTCACGGAGCGTGGCTACGAGGTGGAAACCTCCACGGACGGCCTGGACTGCCTGGCGAAACTGCGTCAGGTGACGCCGGCCGTGCTCGTGCTGGATCTGGAGCTTCTCTGGGGTGGAGGTGACGGCGTGCTTGCCTGGCTGCGCGAGGAGAGTCCAGCGCCCAGGATTCCCGTGCTGCTCACGGCCACCGCTGCCGATCCGCCGGATATGGCCGAATTCAACGAGCCGCCCGTCGTGGACTACCTGCCCAAGCCCTTCGCGCTGGCCGGTCTGTTGGAGAGCATACGCTCTGCCGTCGCCAAAAAGGGACGAAGGGAGCCGTCAAACCTGGATCGTGTTCCTGGCTACCCGGGGCTTCTTGTCGAATGAGTCAGGGGTACCGTCCATGGTCCAGTCCGCCACGCCCCTGATCCAGCCCACCGGTGAGCACCCCAACGAGGAAAAGGACGCTCTCCAGGCGACCGCCCCGCTCCTTGCGCAGAGCCTGGAAGACCACCGCCTGGCCGAACGAGTCGAACGCGCCCTGCGTGCGACCGGCTACGGGGCACTGCGCATCGTCCAGGTCTCCGTCAACGCTCGGGTCGTCATCCTCGCGGGTCGAGTCTCCAGTTATTACCTGAAGCAGGTCGCGCAGGCGACCGCCCTGGCTGTTCCGGGAGCGCATCAGATCCGCAACGGCCTGGACGTCGTCCAACCAAACTCAGACCGCCAGAAGGCTTGCGACATGCGACAACCACAAAGCAAGCTCAGTGATCCGCCAGACGAGAAATGGAGTCAAGACTGATGACTCAGGTTATATCACAAAGTGTAGGCTATCGCCCCTGCGGGCCTGCGACTGAGCATTGGGACATTTCTAGGTCCCTATGAAAACCCAGGGCGAGATCGAAGCCGCCATTTGCGAAGTCATCAGACGCTTTGAACAGGAGTACATGGGCCGGGGGCCCAGGGACATTCACGCCCACCTGATCGGTGATCTCCTCGTGGTCCGCCTCCAGGGCGTGTTGACCGCGGCTGAACAGCAACTGGTCAAGTCGCATCGCGGCCGAGAAGGGGAGGGACCTGCTCAAACAAGTGCGGACCCATCTGATCGAAACGGCGCGGCCGGTCATGGAAGCAATGATCCAAGAGGTCACAGGCGTCAAGGTGTTGAGCCTGCACCACGACATCAGCACCGTGACCGGAGAAGAGGTCGTGCTCTTCACTCTGGCCGAGTCGCCTGATTACAGGCAACCGAAGAAACGATAGGGCTATGAATCGGGATGGGAGCCGTAGCTGAGGCCCGGAGCAGTGCGATCAAGCAAGTGGCGGACCGCCGATGAACCTTGGGTCGCGTCCGACCAAACTAACCAACCACCGCAACGGCACTGGACGTCGTCCAACCGAACTCAGACCGCCAGAAGGCTTGCGACATGCGACAACCACAAAGCAAGCATCAGTGATCCGCCAGACGAGAAAAGCCAGGCGGTCGCAGCCGAGCCGATGGTCCGGCAGCCCTGCGAAAAGCCCGGTGTGCTCGTGGTCGATGACGAACACATGGTGCGGATCATGGTGCGAACTGGGCCTGGAGCGAAACGGCTTTGACGTCTGGTTAGCCCGAAATGGCCGGGAAGCGATTGATCTCTACCGCCGACACGCGGAAGAGATTGCCGTGGTGCTGCTCGATGTCCGCCTGCCCGGTCTGGACGGACTTCAGACACTGGACGTCTTGCGCGAACTGAATCCCGAAGTCCTGGCCTGTTTCATGAGCGGCGACACCGTCGCCTACGAGCCGGAAGAACTGCTTCAACGCAGGCGCCGCGTATGTCATCGCCAAGCCGTTCCGTCTGGACGACCTGGCGAACACCCTCCGGCTGTTGGCGCATCGCGTGTCCTCCGATCTTCACCCGTCCGGCAGGGTATGCCAAGGGTGAACCGGGCAAGAAGCCGCACCGCGGAGACGACCGATGCCCACGATCCTTGTGGTAGATGATGACGCCGACACGTGCGCCAATATGGCGGATTTGTTCGGCGACTGGGGCTACGCAATCGAGACAGCGGAGGGCGGCGACACGGCCCTGGATAAGGCGCGACAGCAGCCGTACGACCTGGGCCTGCTGGACCTGCGGATGCCAGGCATGGATGGCCTGACCCTTTGCCGGCACCTCAAGCGGTTGCAGCCACCCATGGTGACGATGATCGTCACCGCTTACGGTGGCAACGACCTGGACAAGGAAGCACAAGCGGCCGGTGCCTGGCACGTCCTTCTCAAGCCGGTTGATTTTCCACGGCTGCTCACCCTGATCGAGAAGGCCCTGATATGCCCGTGATCAGCAACGGAGCAGAAAACCGGCATACGCCGCAAGCCGTTCGACGGCCATGCCTCCGCGACAGGGTGTCCTCAATCCCCGAGAACCGTTCATCCAATTGCCGCAAGGATTCCGGTCGCCCTTCCAGCCGATCGATCGCGTAAGCTCGCTCAAGGCAAATGGTCGTGTTTCCCAATCGGTCCGCTGACGTTGCCCCTGCGAGAACCGGGCTGATGAGCCCGGTTTTCGAAACGGCGCGCGACGCCCCTGTGACACGACGTCCTTTCCGTCCTTCAGCGCACATCTACTTTGATACGATCCACAAGGCATGAACCATCCCCGGGAAGAACAGCAGCAAGCAAAGCAGGATGTTGATGAGAAGATCCTTGCCGGGGCCCCGTATCAGAGCGACTGCGACCGGCGGCAGGAAGATGGCGATCAGGATCATGACCAGCTTGTTCATGGTTTTTGAACTCCGCGTAGGTGGAAACGCAACTCCTCACGGTGGACAGCCCCGCCCCATAAGCTCAACAGAACAGGTCGCGGAGAACAAAGTTCGAGCCAGCCTCCTCAGTGGACTTTGCACGACCGCGCGGACATGATGGACATCACGCTGTATCAGCACCTCGATGGCGGCTCGTGGTTCGTTTCCTGGTAATAGAAACGAGTGGATGGGCGGCAAGCTATCTTCATCGGGCGATCCGGGCGGATGTTACTTTTCTATGCCGACTTAGTCGGATCGATTGCCAACAATATAAGAATGCGTCCGATGAATGAATGAGAACAAGCGGCCGGGCGGAGGCGACGCCTGGTCCCGGCCGCTCATCGAATCCTTTCACGTCACGGGGGTCATGATGTCCTCAGGGACTACTTCGATTCCTTCTCCTTGGAAGCGGAGTGCGACTGCTCATCATCCTTGGGCACGATGATCGTCACTTCGCTCGCAGAACCCACATGGGTCCGATGACGCCCGTGCTTTTCTCGCATGCGCTCGGTCTGGTGGGCAACGTGGTTCTCACTCGACTCATCACGAGGTTGGAACTGGATCTCGACGTGGTCCCCAACCTCAAGCTTTTCGAGTGAGCACTCCTTCTTCTCGGTCTTGTTGGATCCCTGGTTCTTGGTCGCGTTCGACTTCCCTGATTCCTCCATGCACTCGCAGAGTTTGGTCCGCGGCGACAGCCAAACGATGTAGACGTCATGTCGCTTCCTGGCCAATTCGCCTGGCTTCGCTTCCGCTCCCGCCTTGTCCTGCCGGGCGGTTTCAGTCTTCTCGGACTTCACGGGTGAGGCGACAACGGTCAGGAATGCCCCTTCCACCGCAACGGCGCGGTTGTGCGCATAATCGAACGTGACTTCCCCTTCCGCGGTAATCCCAGCGACGACCCCACGGATCGTCTCAGCCCGAATCGAGGCTTGCTTCTGTTCTTGCTTTTCGGACCGATTTCTGTTTTCTTGGCCGGCCGTATTCCGACCCTCCTGACCCCAACTGCTCGGACTGAGTCCGATGGCCAAGGCCATCGTCGCGGTGGTCGCCAGCAATGCGTGCCAATTCCTCATGGTAGATCTCCCTTACTTGACAAAAGAACGAACCGTAAACGGACGACGCCCTGCGCGAGGCTGTTGCTCGCGCCAAGGTATTAATGTAAGGCACCACGTCAGCGTCGAATGTCGGCGTTTGTCGGACACTCTCGGTCCAGAAAGCGCCCATCCTTCACGTCAGGTGATGCCCTACAGAACCACCGCCTTCTCCACAAACGTTTTCCTGTCTGGCCGTGATGGCGACATACCCGCGGCAAACTTGCGCTGTGGTCGGCTCCGTGCTGTCGTGGTTCGAATCCGACCGGAAGGACCGAGAAGCTCCCTCCCCTCGGCCGATGACGGAACCGACGCGCAAACTCGCTTGATGCCGGCTGTCCCGCCCCGCGAACAGCTCCTCGCGACTCGAACGTATGAAGATGCGGAAAGTAAAGTACGAAATATGCGATTGCCTGGTCCCTTGGATTGGCATCGCCGAATGAGTCATTTCAGGGTCTCGCTTTTGGATGCGATGCAGGCCATCAGGTCTTTCCAGGACTTGACGAACGATTTGGCCCCATCATCCTGGAGCCGAGCGGCCAGGGCATCGATGTCGATGCCGGCTTTGGCGAACCTGGTAAGCACCTCCTCGCAGTCACCACCATCCGCACGGAGAATGCCTTCGATCTCACCATGCTCCGCCAGGGCGTTTAACGTGCCCTCGGGCATGGTGTTCACCGTGAACGGGGCAGCGAGGGCCTTGATGTAGAGGAGATCGGAGGCCGAGGGGTCCTTGGTTCCCGTGCTGGCCCACAGAAGGCGCTGCGGGCGAGCGCCGGCGTTGAGAATCCGCTGGCAACGCGGGGAGTCGATCAGCGTGCGATACGCCTTGTAGGTGCGTTTTGCGATGGCGATGCCGAGCTGGTTACGCAGGTCCTCGGGCACCTTCCCCGTGACTGCGACGTCCCAACGACTGATGAACATCGAAGCCACAGAGCTCACGTCGGGCTTCAGCCCAGCGCCAATCCGACGCTCGATGCCTCGCAGATACGCCTCAGCGGCGGCCACGTATTGCTCGCGGGAGAACAGTAATGTCACGTTGACTGGCACGCCCGCGAAGATCGCTTCCTCGATGGCGGGCAGGCCCTCGTTGGTCCCAGGGATCTTGATGTAGATGTTGGGACGCTTCCCCCGGGCATGCAGTTCCTTGGCAGCGGCAAGTGTTTCTTTTGTGTCGTGCGCAAGCAGTGGAGAGACCTCAAGAGAGACCCATCCGTCCACTCCGTCGGTCTGATCGTGGATCGGCCGGAACAGGTCCGCCGCCTGCGTGAGGTCTTCCAGCGCCAGTTCAAAGAAGAGCGCTTCAATCGATTTGGAACCCAGCGGTTTTTGACGTATGGCAGCGTCGTAATCGTTACCATTCTTGATGGCGTGGTCGAAAATCGTGGGGTTCGAGGTGAGCCCCGTAACGGAGAACTCCTCGATGTAGCGGCGGAGCTTTCCGCTGGTCAGCAGACCGCGGGTGATGTTGTCGAGCCAGAGGCTTTGGCCCATTTCGTGGAGTTTTTGGGTCGCTTTCATCAATTCTGTCCCACCGTAGGTACCATGCGTCATCCGGACACCTCCTGGGGCTTGGGGTTTTGCCAGCAGCCGTCTGGCGCGATCAGGACGTCGGCCTCTTTTGGCCCCCAACTGCCGCGCTCGTAGGGGCGGGCCGGCTGGTGGGTCTCAAGGACGGGTTCAACCACCGCCCAAGCGGCCTCAACCGCTTCCTCACGGGTGAAGAGCGCACCGTCGCCGGCCATGGCGTCGCCCAAGAGCCGCTCGTAGGGCGATTCCGCTCCCGGTTGCTCTTCGGCCAGGTACAGTTCACGCTGGTCGCCGACGAACTCCTTCCCCGCGCGCTTGACGCGAGCGGCGAGAGCGATGGCGGACCTGGGGGAGAGCTGGAATCGCAGATAGTTAGTCGGGCCGGTCGGCGGCGATGAGTCGGCGAAAAGCCTCTGCGGCGGTGGCTTCAACTCCACCAGGACCTCACTCGCCGTTTCGGCCAGGTATTTGCCGGAGCGCAGGTACCACGGCACCCCTTCCCATCGCCACGAGTCGATAAAAAGCCGCAGGGCGCAGAATGTCTCGACGTCGGAGCTCTTCGCCACGTTTGGTTCCTCACGGTAGCCTGCGTACTGGCCGCGCACCAGGTCGTCGGGCTTTAGGGGGCGCGTGGCTTGAAAGACCTTGGCTTTCTCGCTGTGCACGGCTCCAAAGTCCCTGATGGCCGGCGGCTCCATGGCAAGCAGCGCGACGATCTGGAAGAGGTGGTTCTGGATCACGTCGCGCAGACAGCCCGCGGTTTCGTAAAACGAGCCGCGGCCCTCAACGCCGAAATCCTCGGATAGGGTTATCTGGACGCTGGCCACGTAGTTTCGGTTCCAGATCGGCTCCAGGAACGAATTGGCGAAGCGGAAATAGAGGATATTCATGATCGCCTCCTTCCCGAGGAAGTGGTCGATGCGGAAGATCGAGTCTTCCGGGAACACCGACCTCGCGACCTGATTGAGCTCCCGCGCGGAGGCCAGGTCACGGCCGAACGGCTTTTCGACGATGACGCGCGCATGATCGGCCAAATCCGCGGCGCCGAGCCCTTTGATCACGGTCTTGAAGAGCGAGGGCGGGATGGCGAGATAGTGCGCCGGGCGCAGAGCGCTACCCAGCGCCTTCTTGATCGCCGCGAACGTGTCCCGGTCGTTATAGTCCCCGCTCACGTAACTGAGCAGGGACATCAGGTGGTCCAGGGCGCGTTGATTGTCGATCCCGCCCGATCGCGTCAAGCTATCAGTCACGCGATTGCGCAGATCCGCCAGACTCCATTTCGGGGAGGCGACGCCGATGACTGGGACGTTCAGGGCGCCTCGTTTCGCCAGCGCATAGAGGGCCGGGAAGATCATCTTGTGGGCGAGATCGCCCGTTACACCGAAGAGCACCAGCGCGTCCGAATGGGAGGCGGTCATCACGTGCCTCCCTTGTTGGCAACGGCCTTTTCCTCTTTATGGTTCATCAGCGCCTGCACTTTAGCCAGGCGGCGCTTGTGCCGCTCGGCGCCGCTGAAGTGAGCGGCCAGAAAGGTCTCGACCAGTTCCAAAGCAAGTGCGGACCCGATCACTTTTCCACCGAGACAAAAGACATTCATGTCGTCATCTTCGACTCCCTGATGGGCGGAGAAGACATCATGGATGAGCCCGGCACGTACGCCGGAAACCTTGTTCGCGGCGATGGATGCGCCCACGCCGCTGCCGCAGAGCGCCACTCCGCGTTCAACCTCCCCCGCGGCGACGGCCCTGGCCAGGGGGACGATGAAGTCGGGGTAGTCATCTCCGGGGTTGAGTTGGTGTGCGCCGAAGTCCACGACCTCGTACCCCAAGCCCCGCAACGACTCCGCCACCTGCGCTTTCAGGGCAAATCCTCCATGGTCGGCGGCAATTCCCACGCGCATCATGGTTTCTCCCTAACTTGCCGGAGCACGTTATGGGCTTGCTTGCAGACATTGTCCACGGTGAAGCCATAATGCTGCATCACGACCGGCCCTGGCGCCGAGGCCCCGAAGGTGTCCACCCCGATCACGGCGATCTGGGGACCGACATAGGATCTCCAGCCGAGAGACGCGCCAGCCTCGATGGCCAGCAGGGGCACGCCTGGCGGCAAGACCTTGTCTCGATACCGCGTCCGACTGCATCGAGAAGATGTTCGTACTCGGCACACTCACTACCCTCGCCTGGACGCCCTCCGTCGCCAACCGATCACGGGCCTCCAGCGCCAGATGCACCTCGGAGCCGGTCGCGATCAGAGATGATGTCGGGTCGCGCACCCGGCGGAGAGTCCGCGAGGACATAGCCGCCGAGCGGCACTCCCGCGGGTATGCCTGGATAGCGGGCCAAGTCGAGCACGGGGAGACCCTGGCGTGTCAGCACCAGGGCAACGGGGCCGTGCCTGTGCTCAATAGCGATCCGCCAGGCGGCAACCGTCTCGTTGGCGTCCGCCGGCCGGATGACAACCATGCCGGGGATGGAGCGTAATCCCAGCAATTGTTCGACAGGCTGATGCGTCGGGCCGTCCTCTCCCATGGCGATGCTGTCGTGGGTGAAGACATAGATCACCGGCAGGCCGTTCATGGCCGCCAGTCGCATTGGAGGACGCATATAATCGCTGAAGACCAGGAACGTCGCTCCATAGGGGATGAGGCCGCGGTGCAACGCCATGCCGTTCAGGATGGCGCCCATGGCATGCTCCCGGATGCCGAAGTGCATGTTGCGTCCCGCCCGGTTCTCCGGCTCGAAGTTGCCGGCCCCGTCCATGTTCGTGTGGGTGCTGGGAGCAAGATCGGCCGAGCCTCCCATCAATTCGGGCAGACGAGTGCCCAAAACCGCGATCGTCTTTCCCGAAGCGATGCGGGTTGCCATCGGGCCGTCCGCCGGGGTGAATGTCGGGAGGTTGGCGTCCCAACCCTTCGAAAGCTGCCGAAGTCGATGACCCGCTCGAACTCCGCGGCCAGGTCGGGGTGTTCCTCCGCAAAAAGCTTCAAGACGTAACCTCCCATTCCGCCTGCGCGGTACTTCCCCGCGCGACGGCTTCCCGGAAATGCTCCAGGGCCTCCTCGGGAATATGGAAGGGTGGTTCCACCGGCCAGCCCAGCCCCTCTTTGGTCAGACGGACCTCCTCCAAACCGAGCGGCTCCCCGTGGGCGGCGGCGGTGTCCTGCTTGTGCGGACTGCCGAAGCCGATGTGGGTGCGAACTTGAATCAGGGACGGCCGGCCCGTCTCTTCCCGGGCAGCCGTCAGCGCGGCGGCGATGTCGTCGATGTTGTTGCTCTGTTCGACCCGCTGGACGTGCCAGCCGAACGCGGCGAAGCGGGCCATACGGTCTTCGGTAAAGGCCAGCTCCGTGCTGCCTTCGATCGTGATGTGGTTGTCGGCATAGAGGACGATGAGCTTGCCCAGCGCCAGATGACCGGCCTCGGAACCGGCCTCGGAAGAGATCCCTTCCTCCAGGTCGCCATCGCTGGCCAAAACGTAGGTGTAGTGGTCCACGATCTGGTGACCCGGTCGATTGAAGCGCGCTGCAAGGGCAACCTCGGCGATGGCCATGCCGACGGCGTTGGCCAGGCCTTGCCCCAAGGGACCGGTGGTGGCCTCGACGCCTTCGGTCTTGCCGTATTCCGGATGGCCTGGGGTTTCGGCTTCCCCACTGGCGGAACCTCTCGAGTTCCTCCAGTGGCAAGGCGAAGCCCGTGACATGAAGCAGAGCGTACAAGAGCGCACATCCATGTCCGGCCGATAGAACAAAGCGGTCGCGGTCGGGCCAGATGGGATCACGCGGGTTGAACTTGAGAAAGCGATCCCAGAGTGCATAGGCCATGGACGCCGAACCCAGAGGCAGGCCGGGGTGCCCGGACTTGGCCTTCTGCACGGCGTCCACGGCCAGAAACCGCAGCGTGTTGACACAGAGCTCGTCCAGTTCGGGCGGAGCGATGGTGGCTGAGCATGTCATGTTGGCGATGAACCTCCTTTAATCGTGACCGGGACCCGCTGACGACCCTTTGTTTGAGATTGACCGTCGACCGGAAGTGAGCCCTTGGCTCGGGGCAGGTCGGCGAGTGCCCCTGGCGGCAGAAATTCCGGCACGTCCAGACGCGCCACCCCGATCCGGTTGTCGGCCATCCCGTAATAAACGTCGAATCGATCGGGCAAGCCGAGATCGTCGCGACGGTCGATGGCGGTGGGAAACACGACGTTGGCGACCGTCCCGATGCATTCCTGCGGCAATTCCGGCATCAGCACCGGCTCCGGTGAACGATAAAGGATCACCCGTGGAAGTTCCCGGGAGAGCACCATCACGCCGGCAGAGTAGCATAACTTGTGCGCTGCCATGCTCGGCTCATTCAGTTCATGGACGCCATGGTATACAAGCAGCCATCCGTGCCGGGTCAGGATCGGAGGCGTGCCGCTGCCGATCTTGAGCTGCTCCCAGGGCGCCACCGGGCTGGCTAGACGGTTATGCAAGGCAAAGTGGCTGAGGTGATAGGGCCCATCGCCAACCTCGCCCAATGGACAGTAGGAAATCCAGATGCTCTCTCGTTGGAGATCCACCACGCGGGACGCCGGTTGACAGACCGTTTCCTCCGGACGAGTCCCGGGAAAGAGAGGCCTGTGGAGGATGGCCATTGCCGGTTTCCCTGCAGGATCGGGAATGGCCATGGGGAAGATGCTGGCATCCTTGTTGTCCACTCCGTCGAACTCGATGCCTTCATACGGGCGGAAGGTCGCCAGCCCCAAACGCTGCCAGTGGAACAGGTCCTCCGATAGGGCCAGGGCAATCCGAGGGCCTTCGGCTGAAAGCGCCGTGTAAGTCATCACGTAACGCTTGAGGTCTTCGCCATAAGTAATCCGCGGATCCTCACAGCCTCCGCCGCCGTCAGGCCGCAGTTCGTAATCGGCTTCGGGCTCCAGTGCGATGCCGAGCCGCTCGACGCCCGACGGGTCGCCGGCCTCATTGAACTTCACTCGCGCGATGCCGATCCGCGAGTAATTTCCCTTCGCGACCAGACGCGGGAAGAGGTAAAACTGACCATCAGGGCCGCGAACCCCGGCCGGGTTCAGGACCCCTTCGACCTCGTGCGGATTTCCCGGCTCGGGCTCCATGATCAGCCCGAGCCGCTTCATCTGAAATCCAGCCATCAGTCTCTCCTCACAAGGTTCACGCTCGCCAGACTCAACCTGAACAAGCGATGATTGTTTCGATAACCCGTTTGGTCTCATGCGGATCTCTGACCCGGATCGAAACGACGCCGGCTTGCTCGGCCGGATAGTCGTTGCCGCCAGGGAACAAGGCATCCCCGACAAAGATCATCTCTTCGATGGCGATGCCAAGAATGTCTCGCAACTTTCTGATCCCGTAGGCTTTGTCGATTCCGGGCTTCGTGACATCAATGGACGTCGAGCCACCCAGTCGGACGGAAAACTCGGGAATCAACGGGTCAAGGATGGCTTTCATCTTCTTCCGCTTGGTGAAATCAGGGTCCCATTTCACCTTTTCTTCGAGCGGAGCTTCCTGACCTAACGCGGAAAACGTGATTTGACTTCCCCGGTCTTCGATCACCTCTCCCCAGACCTTTTCGGCCTTCAGGCCCGATTGCTCGATCGCCTTCTTCAGTGAACTGATGATCTTCTCTTTCTGTTCACTGGTAAAATCTTCCGCGTAAAGCTTTTCCCAATCTTTTTCATATTGATAAAACTGGGTTCCACATGTAGGAAGGAGCGAGAGATTCTTCAAACGTTCGTCGCTGGCAAGGTGAGAGAGCACTTGTTTTTGAAATTGCGGCCAATTACCACCGGATATCACAGCGACCTTGATCGAACCAAGCAGCTTATCGAGAAGTGCCGCCATCTCGGCATCAATCGATGACTTGCTCTGGGCAAGTGTACCGTCCAGGTCGAAAACAACGAGCTTTTTCATTCTTACGATCTCCGTGTTGGTTGTCCTGCTGACCATCCCGATCCTGTCCGGCTGGAACTATTCCGGCAGTGCGACTTCCAGTAAGCTGACGGCATTCCGCGGCCGGTAGGAGACACGCGCCGACCTCCGCCGGCAAGAGAACGACGTCGCCTCGGCCGACGGGATAGTTGGTGCCGTCGTGCTCCAGCTCCCCCTCGCCGGCGATGCAAACCAGGACCCGCGGCGTGCCCGCCGCGCCGACTGTGAACGGCGATCAGTCCCGTGTGCCGCCACACCGAGAAATGTTCACAATGAAAGAGTCGCTCACGCCGTGCCGGCGCCTCCTCCAGCACCACCGGCGTCACCGGACCGATCGCGACTTGCTCGAAATCGATGCAGGCAACCGCCTGCTCGACTTGGAGAGGTCGAGGCTTACCTGTCTTGGGGTCGACCCGATCCCAGTCGTACAGGCGAAACGTGACGTCGCTGTTTTCCTGCACTTCGAACACCACCACGTCGCTGAGGGAGTGAACGGTCCCAGCTCGGATGAAGACGGCATCGCCGACCCTCGGCGTGAAGCTTGCCAGAAGGTCCGCCACGGCATGGCTCGCGAGGGCCCGCTCGAGATCGTCTTGAGTGGTGCCTGGCTTCAGGCCCGCGTAGATGCGGCTGGCCGGCCCCGCCTCCAGCACGACCCATGCTTCGGTCTTGCCGCTCTCGCCGGCTGGGATATAGTCCCTCTGCCCATCCTTGGGGTGCACCTGGACCGAGAGCTTCTCGTGTGCGTCGAGGAACTTGAGGAGCACCGGGAACCGTCGGAAACGGCCCGCCAGTTTGCCCAGCAACTGGTCCGGCGACTGCTCCAGCAATTGCCGGATGGTCGATCCTTTGAGCGGTCCGTCGGCGACCTTGCTGGGATGGTCATCGCGGTCGCTCAGCAGCCAGGCTTCGCCGATGGGTCCGTCGCCGGGCAGCGGTGCCTTGAGCAGATCGGCCAGGCGCCGGCCGCCCCAGAGCCGATACTGGTAGATCGGTTCGAATCGCAACGGATACATTGGCATTTTGATCATGTCGTGTCTCCGCTTAAATCTTGACGGAGCCGCAACCCCGCCGGGTTCAAGGCGCGGACCTTGCCGAGCACCTCGAACGCGAGAGGGACGGTGGTGACGGCGCCGACCAGGAGGAGCGTCCACCCAACAGCCTTGCGTTGGCTCTCGGGCAGGCAATCCGCCAGCAGGAGGCCGAGCCCGGCGCCGAGGGCCGCCCGCGTGCCGACGAGCAGGGCGAGTTCGGGCAGGGTCATTTGGACTTCTCTCATCGCAGGGATCCTCACGGTTTGTCCCGACACAGTCGCCTGGACCGGGTCAGGAAGATGCCTTTTCAGAATTGTGAAAGTTCCGGCCGGAGGCCGACCGGAACCTTCTGTCACGCAGATCTCGTTCCGTTACGCGCCAACGGTGGCCAGTTCTTCGCCATGGACCGTCGTTGAATTCGCCTCAGACTGATCCAGGAGGTCCTTGGCGCGTTCCACTTCCTCGGGCGTCCCGTGGGCGACCAAGAGGAGTTTGCCGTTCTTCACCTGGGTTTCGTATTGCAAGACACTGTTCTCCGGGATGCCGATGCTGAACAGTGCGGCCCCCAAGGCGCTGAGTCCGCCCATCACCGCGGCGCTCTCAAGCGCGCCGACGATCCAGACCACGAGCGGTCCAGCCACGAGCACCGTCCCAATGCCGGGCAACCAGAAGAACGCGGAGCCGAACAGCATTCCCCAGAAGCCGCCCCAGAAGGCCCCCAGCTTGCCCCAGTACTTCATGCGGTCGCCGGTGTTGTAGTAGCCGACGACGTTCTCTTCCGTGTGGTAATCCTTGCCGATGATCGACAGCTTCTTCATGTCGAAGCCGCTCTTCTGAAGTTCGCGGATGGCGTCTTCGGCCCGGTCGTGGGACTCGAAGATCGCGACGACGGAGTTCTTTTCGGAAATCATCTGGTTCCTCATTGGTGAAGGTTGGTGAAATTAGCAGTGGTTGACGCGCGGAACAGTGAACAGTTGCGTCATCGCTGTATCGGGTTGATCCAGCGCGTGAGTCGTTGGTGCGTCCGGCCAGACCACTTCAGCACGAACGAAAAAAAAAGCCGGCGTGGTCGAGGACCCTCAGGTCCTCGACCACGCCGGCTTACTCTTCGACG
Organism: uncultured Planctomycetota bacterium; assembly: GCA_963779785.1. Taxonomy (GTDB): domain Bacteria; phylum Planctomycetota; class Planctomycetia; order Isosphaerales; family Isosphaeraceae; genus CAVRFS01. Next base: position 91,714 of record CAWAAW010000040.1, on the reverse strand, counting down.
GGCCACCCGAAATAGCCGGGCTGCCCTTCGTTTAGTCATCCGACAAATTGAAATCACTTGCTTGCAGGAGTCGACGGGCGGTAATCCCATGTCGACTCTCGCAGACTCGTCATGATATACGTAGCGGCGATAGAAAAGCAAGTCTATTTGTGTTCCAGCCGGTATGATTGCCACGCGATCGGCTCGGGGAACACCGAAAAAAATTCGTGATCTTGGCGGATCTCGCCGCACGTCGCCGCATCCTTCAAACCAGCAACGCACCAGTGATCCGAAAAGAATTCACTTGCTATTTTCATTCCGCGCGTCACAATAAGAATCGAAGACGAGCCCATGCCAATTGGCAGTCGGCTCGGATCAAAACTTGAGTAGACGTCGTCGGACGACTAGATGAAGGGCAACCCGGCTTGGCCGGGGGGCTCGTTGACGAGTAAGCCGGCGTGGTCGGATGCCTGAAGGTGTCCGACCACGCCGGTTTTTTTTTTCGGATTCAAGCCAAAGCCCAGTTGCTACGTCGAACCACCGATGTCTGTTCTCCCGCTGGATCAGATCAGAGAGATCCAGCCAATGTCGTTACCGCGGAACCAAGGCGAGCTGACCGTGGCGTTCACGGCCATATCGTTCACCGACCTTTCAGCAATCAAGAGGAGTCAACCGTGGGTTTGATCTTGCTTATCGTTCTGATCGTTCTGCTCATGGGTGGTCTGCCGAGATGGAATTATAGCCGGAACTGGGGCTACGGTCCCAGCGGCGGCTTGGGGCTGCTCGTGGTGATCTTACTGGTCCTGTTGGTCGCCGGTTACATTCCCCGTGGTTTTTGACGAGTTGCTCCTCCGGTCCCATGGGCCACACCTTCGGAGGAGGCCATCTCAATGAAGTGGTATCAGCTCGCGGGCGACTGGCAACAGTTCACGGCCCTGGTGAAGAAGGAGTGGGACAAACTGACCGACGACGACCTGACGACTTTTGGCGGGCAGAGCGACCAGCTCGCCGGCCTGCTCCAGCAAAAATACGGCTACTCGCGAGAACAGGCGGAGAAATCAATCACCGAGTTCTCACAGAAAAGTCTATAAATTCGATCTCGCTCCTCCAATTAGCACAAGCAGGAGTACAGTGATGGGTAGCATGAGTTTCGCGGTTGTTCTTTCGCCGGGATCGATCATCGCCTGGCTCTTGGTCGGCCTGATCGCGGGCTGGCTGGCCGGTTTGATGATGAAAGGAAGCGGTTACGGCATCATCGGCGACATCGTCGTCGGCCTGATCGGCTCGTTCCTCGGCGGGCTTATCTTGAGCTTCTTCGTCGAGGGGACTGCCGGGTTCTGGGGCAGCATCCTCGTTGCCCTCGTCGGCGCGTGCGTTTTGATCATCCTCGTGCGGGTGATCAGCGGGCGCCAGGCGGCCCTGCGGCTGTGATAGATCTCGTCGCGCGGCCTGGAATGCCATTCTGCCTGCCGTGTCGCGCGGCATCTTCGAGGAGGTTTTTTGATGATCAGCAGATGGAAGAATCGATTCGCGCCCTTCGCCTCGCTAGTACTGATGATCGGCGCCCTTATGGCCTTCGCCGGTTGTGAGTCCAAGGGACCTGCCGAGAAGGCCGGTGAGTCCATCGACAAGGGCATCCAGAACGCCAAGGATGTGGTCAATCCGCCCGGCGCCGGGGAAAAGGCCGGGCGCGAACTTGACAAGGCCATCAAGCCTTGAGTGTTATCCACAACCGCGAGGCGATCCGGTTCTGTCCGACTCCCTCCTCCGTGCCGGATCGTTTCGGTCTTCCAGATCTTTTAAAGAAGGGTACCGCAATGCGATCGATACAGGCCGTCGCCTTCCTGGCCTTTCTGCTGGCGATTGGCATTTTCGCCGCCCAGAACACAGGCGTGATCACTGTTAGTTTCTTGACCTGGAAGTTGGCACAACCCGTAGCCCTGGTGACTGTCGCGGTCTACTTCCTGGGAATGCTGAGTGGCTGGACTGTTCTGGCATTTGTGAGAGGATCGCTGCGCCAGGTCACTCAACGTCCAGGCCATTGATCGTCTTATCAAGCGACGAACGGCACCGAGGCCAGTTTGATGAATTCCGCTTCCTCGCATGCCAGGCTGGAGCAGACTGAGAGATTGATTGGCCTTGAACGACCGACACCACCGCGTGGTGACTGCTGACCGTAGGAATTCCCGGTCATGCCGATCGTGTTCTTGCGCTCAGATGAGCAGCGCGCGGACAGTGACCTCAGAGCATCCGGCAGGATGGCCATGATGGAACAAAGACCGCTGGTCGAAGACATTCAGAACTACGCCCAGAACATCGTCGACACGGTGCGCGAGCCCCTGCTGATCCTCGACACCACGCTGCGCGTCCGGTCCGCCAACCGCGCCTTCTACCAGACGTTCCACGTCTCGCCCGGGGAGACCGAGGGCCGCCTCATCTACGAGCTGGGCAACGGCCAGTGGGACATCCCCGACCTGCGGACCCTGCTCGAAGACATCGTCCCCAAGAGCTCCGTCTTCGACGACTTCGAGCTCGAGCACACCTTCCCGGCCATCGGCCGCAGGGTGATGCTCTTGAACGCCCGCAAGCTCCAGGCGGGCCACCACGGCGAGCTGCTGGTCCTGGCCATGGAAGACGTGACCGCGCAAGCGGGCGGAAGAAGCGCTGCTCAAAGCCGGGGCATTGCAGAGCGCGATCTTCAACAGCGCCAACTTCTCGAGCATCGCCACCGACGAGAAGGGCGTCATTCAGATCTTCAACGTCGGCGCCGAGCGCATGCTGGGCTATACGGCCGCCGAAGTGATGAACAAGATTACCCCGGCCGACATCTCCGATCCGCAGGAGGTGATCGCGCGTGCCGCCGCGTTGAGCCTGGAACTCGCCACCCCGATCACCCCGGGCTTCGAGGCGCTGGTCTTCAAGGCCGCGCGCGGGATCGAGGACATCTACGAGCTGACTTACATCCGCAAGGACGGCAGCCGTTTTCCGGCAGTCGTCTCGGTCACGGCGCTGCGCGACGATCAAAGCGCAATCATCGGCTATCTGTTGATCGGCACCGATAATACCGCGCAAGCAGGCAGAAGAGGCGTTGCTCAAGGCAGGCGCCTTGCAGAACGCGATCTTCAACAGCGCCAACTTCTCGAGCATCGCCACCGACGAGAAGGGCGTCATTCAAATCTTCAACGTCGGCGCCGAGCGCATGCTGGGCTACGCGGCCGTCGAGGTGGTGGACAAGATCACGCCGGCCGACATTTCCGATCCGCAGGAAGTGATTACGCGCGCCAAAGCCTTGAGCGCCGAGCTCGGGACCACGATCACGCCGGGCTTTGAGGCATTGGTTTTCAAGGCCTACCGTGGGATCGAGGACATCTACGAATTGACCTACATCCGCAAGGATGGCAGCCGCTTTCCGGCCATCGTGTCGGTCACGGCGCTGCGCGACGCACAAGGGGGAATCATCGGTTATCTGTTGATCGGTACCGATAATACCGCGCGTAAGCAGGTGGAAGCCGAGCGAATGCTGCTCGATCAGCGCGTGCGCGATCAACAATTCTACACACGATCGCTTATTGAATCTAACATTGATGCGCTGATCGCCACCGATCCGCGCGGCATCATTACCGACGTTAACAAGCAGATGGAGGCGCTGACCGGATGCACGCGCGACGAGCTGATCGGCGCGCCGTTCAAGGACTACTTCACCGACCCGGAGCGAGCCGAGGCCGGCATCAAGCTGGTGCTGGGCGAAAGCAAACTCACCGACTATGAGCTCACCGCGCGCGCCAGGGACGGCAAGGAAACCGTGGTGTCCTACAACGCGACGACCTTCCACGACCGCGACCGGAAGCTGCAGGGAGTGTTCGCCGCCGCCCGCGATGTCACCGAACGCAAACGCTACGAGCAATCGTTGCAGCAAGCCAACCGCGCCAAGAGCGTCTTCCTGGCCAACATGTCGCACGAAATCCGCACCCCCATGAACGCCATCCTCGGGTTCTCCCAGCTCATGCTCCGCGACCAGGACCTCACCCCCCGACAATGCCAGTACCTGGGAACCATCAACCGTAGCGGCGAGCATCTCCTTGCCCTGATCAACGACATCCTGGAGATGTCCAAGATCGAAGCGGGCCGCACGACCCTGAACCCCTCCACGTTCGACCTGCCCGTCCTGCTCAAAGACCTGGAGATGATGTTCCGCGTCCGCACGGATGAGAAAAAGTTATCGTTCTCGGTGGAGATGATCGGCGATGTCCCTCAATACATCGTGACCGATATCAACAAGCTGCGTCAGGTGTTCATCAACGTGCTCGGCAACGCCGTCAAGTTTACCGAGCAGGGCGGCATCGGCTTGCGCGTGCGCGCGGACCGCGACGGCGCGACGGGACCTTTTCTCCGGGTCGAAATCGAGGACACCGGACCGGGCATTTCGGCGGACGAGCAAGGCAAGCTGTTCCGGCATTTCGAGCAGACCAAGACCGGGCAACAGACGGGGACCGGTACGGGCCTCGGTTTGGCGATCAGCCGGGAGTTTGTTCGCCTGATGGGCGGCGATATCACGGTAAGCAGCCAGGTCGGCAGAGGCAGCATCTTCGCGATTCACCTGCCCCTCAAAGTGGGTGAGGCGCAGGCGGTCCAACCGAAAGACAAGCCCCGGCATGTCCTGAGGCTCCGGCCCGGGCAGGCGGACGTGCCGGGTGCTGATCGCCGACGATGTCGAGGACAACCGCGAACTGCTGGTGCAGATTCTCGGCCCCGTCGGTTTCGAGGTCCGGCTGGCGACCGACGGTGAGCAAGCCGTCAAGGAGTTCGAGCGATGGCGGCCTCATCTCATCCTCATGGATTTCCGCATGCCGGTGATGGACGGCCATGAGGCGATCCGCCAGATCCGGGCCGCCGCCGGCGGCATGGAACTCAAGATCATTGCCGTGACTGCCAGTGCGATGGAGGAAAACCGCCAGGAGTTGCTGCGGATCGGCGCCGACGATTTTATCGGCAAGCCGTTCCGGGCGGTGGAGCTGTTCCAGAAGATTCACGCCCACCTGGGGGTAGAGTACCTTTACGCCGAGGAGGCCGCGGCCGCGGCCCAAGAGGAAGATGGCGAGCTCACACCTGAGTCCCTGGCGCGATTACCGCAGGACCTCATTCATTTGATGCGTGAAGCCGTCATCGGGGCCGATCTGGACCAACTGCTGGCAAAGATCCGAGACGTCGAAGCCCGTGATTCCTTCACCGCTCGCGGGCTACGGGGCCTGGCCGAAAACTTCGAATACCAGAAGCTTCTTGATTTATTTGGCCCGGGCGTCCCTCCGGCAAGTTCTTTACGATTTGCCGGAAATGGGTCCGCCCCTGTGCCGGCTTGACGGCGAGATTCGGATTAGGATCGCGCCAGTCATTTCCCGATCTCGTCTTTGACTCGGGACGCTCCAGTGCGTCGTTTGATCGTTCATCATGCCGAAATAGGGGCCTTCCATGCATCCGGAAGAGCTTGCGACCGGCGATAACCAACGTGTTGTGCGCGGGGCCCCAGTCGAGGTGAAGTCCATTGCCAGAACGGCCAACATCTTGGTGGTGGACGACGTCTCGGCCAATCTCCAGGTTCTGACCGGCATGCTCAAGGATCGCGGGTACAAGGCCCGGCCCGTTCCGAACGGCAAACTGGCGCTGCTGGCGGCTCGGAAGGATCCCCCGGACCTGATCTTGCTGGACATCAATATGCCGGAGATGAACGGCTATGAAGTCTGCCAGCACCTGAAGGCCGATCAAGACCTCAACGGGATTCCTGTCATCTTCATCAGCGCCCTCAACGAGAACCTGGACAAGGTGAAGGCGTTTGCGATCGGCGGGGTGGATTACCTTACCAAGCCGTTTCAAATGGAAGAATTGCACGCGCGTGTCGAGACGCACCTGAAGCTCCGCCGTCTGCAAATCGAGCTGGAGGAGACCAACGCGCGACTGGCGATGGCCAACGCCCGGATGTCCCGCGACTTGAAGGCGGCCGCAAAGATCCAGGAGACGTTTCTACCCCACGACGTACCTCGCGTCCCGGGCACGAACTTCGCCTGGGTCTACCAGCCTTGCGACGAGCTGGCCGGCGATGGCCTGAACGTCATCTCACTCGGCGATGGCAATGTCGCACTTTACATCCTGGACGTCAGCGGCCATGGCGTTGCGTCGGCCCTGCTGTCGGTGACGCTGAGCCGTCTCCTCTCGCCGCCGTCGGACCCATCCTCGATTCTGATCCGGCATAGAGACGTTGGGGATCGGTTCGACATCACGCCGCCCGCTGAGGTTGCCGCCCGACTGAACCGGCTCTTCCCATTCGACCCGTCGACCGAGCAGTTCGCTACGATGGTCTACGGGATTCTGAACGCCGCGACCGGGGAGTTCCGCTACGTCTCCGCCGGGCATCCCGGGCCGGTGCATCTGCCCGCCGGCGCCGGTCCGGTGATTCTGGAAAGCCAGGGGTTCCCGATCGGCCTGGCCGACGACGCCTACGAGGAGCGGTCGGTCCGCCTGGGGCCGGGAGACCGCCTGTACCTCTATTCCGACGGCGTCCCCGAGGCGATGGACCCCGCCGGCAAGCAGTTTGGCGACGCCCGGCTCCTGGAGACGATCGGCCAAGGGCGGTCCGAACCGCTCCAGGAGAGCGTTGGCACGCTCCTCGAGGAGATCGGGCGGTGGCATGGATCGGACAGGTTTCAAGACGATATCTCCATCCTGGCGGTCGAGATGCCGGTCGCATCGGGATCGCGCGCGCTCGGCGTCGAACCCCTGGTGCGTTCACGTGCGTCTACAAGAACGCAATGAGCCGCTTCCTGGATTTCAGCCGACATGAAGGGGACGATCTAACATCTCGGCATGTCCGTACAAAACGCTTCCGCGCCTGCCTCAACCCGATCCGAGATGCGCAAACGGCGCGGAGATCCTGCGGCGTTAGACTCTACACTTGTTCCGGGACTGCGCGCGAAACAAGTGGCCCCGCCGGGGCAGTTGCATTAAAGCACAACTATCGACAACAATCGTTGATGCGCCGCCCATAAGGGCCTATTCCATTCGATGTTGACGCTTGATCCACCGGTCGACCCTGGTGGAGATCGGCCGGAAGAGCCGGATTCCTCGGCTCCGATTCAGCGCGCGAACTTCAATCCGGGGTCATCCGCGGGAGCACCGGTGGCCTTGAAGACGAAGTGAGCGTCATCTTGCCAGGCGACCTGGCCGGTCAGAGGCCCCACCTGCGAATTCTTGCTGGCGAGGTTGAGTACATCGCCGGCGACGGTTGATGTACCCGTGATCGACGTTGGGGGCTTGCCCGGAATTGTGAAAGCCCATGTGAAGCCGCCGCCGTCCTTGATCGAGAGGGTGATCTTCGCGTTCTGTGGACTCTGAGCGCTCCAGTTGCCGACCAGCTTGGCTGCGTCGAATTGGGCCGACTGCGGTGGGGACTTGGGAGCCGCAGCCGTGCCGGCGGCGGGCTGCAGCTTGCCAAGGAGCTGCGCCGAGAGCGTGTCGTTGGGCTGGAGCGCGACCACTTCCTTTAACTGGTCTGCGGCGGCGTCTCCGTGCCCTTGCGTGATGTAGTGGTACGCCAGCACGAATCGGCCCTGGGCGGCCTTGGGGTTCGCCTTCACGTAGGCTTCCAGGGCCCGAAGCTGCGTGGTGTAGAGATTCGCGTCGGCGTAATTCCCGATCAGCGTGGTCCAATCCCAACCCGGACCGACGGAGAGGACCGCATAAAGGGGCGCCGCGGCTGGCTCGTACTTGCCCTGGGCGAAAAGGACCAGGGAGAGGAATTCATGCAGCGTGGCGTCATTCGGCATTTGCCCGAGCGCCTGCTCGTCACGTGCTAGCGCGGTCGGATAGTCATTCGACCTGAAGGCCTCGCGGGCCTGGTCGAAGACCGCGGTCGCCTGGTCGGTCGTGGTCTGCTCGGGCGGCGCCGCCTGTGTGTTAATCGGTTGAGAGTAGTCGTAAGCGGGACCCCCCGCCGATTGTGCATAAAGACCGGCCTGCCCCACACCGGCGCCGTAATAGGGGTTGTTGTACCCCGAGTAGCCGTAGCCGTAAAGCGCCGAGCCGATGCCCCACATCCCGACACCGCCCATGAGACCCGCGCCCATGCCCCACGCACCGTATCCGTAGTTGCCGTTCCAGTAGCCGTTGGTCATGCCGGGATGGTACTGGTCGTACTGGTTCCGGTTGGCATAGCCCGCGCCAGCGGCGGCAGCACCTGCGGGGTGAGCCAGCCCCTCGTTGCGATTGGCATACCCCGCGCCGGCGGCGGCAGCACCGGCAGGGTGAGCCGCAGTCTGGTTGCGGTTGGCATAGCCTGCACCGGCGGCGGCAGCACCCGCGGGATGAGCCGCAGTCTGGTTGCGATTGGCATACGCCGCGCCGCCGGCCGCTGCCCCGGCATTACCCTGGGGCCGTGCAGTATTCATTGCGGGGCGTGGCTGGCTGAACGAGGGCGAGCGGCCCATGGCGGCTCCGCCGCCTTGCGCCGCACCTCGGCCTCCTCCGCCGCCTCCCCCGCGGCCGCCGCCGCGACCGGCGAAGACGTCCGACGGGCTGGAGAGTATCGCCAAAGAAGCAGCCCACAGCTAGTTTCATGATTGTGCGCATCATGAGAGGAGATCCTGGATTAAGGGAAGAAAAAAAATGCGTATGTAGGGGCCTGTGGGTCTTACTTGCCGGCCTCGGGTGGCTTGCGAACCACGACGAACTCGTCGATGCCGGGGACCGCGGAGCCTCCCAGGGTCCTTGCCGTCGACTGCCAGCCCATGCGGTCCTTGCCCAGGCGCGTGATGATGTCCGTGGCCGACGCAGGTTGCCCGTCCTGGCGGACGCCTTCGACCTTGATCACCCACTGGTTGCCGGTGCGCGTGAAGTAGCCTTCGCCGTGGCCGCCCTCGGAGTCGAAGATCCACATCTTGAACTGCCGCTTCAGCGGGTCCCAGCCGATCCTCTGGGTGCCCGAAAGTACGGGCCGGCCCTCGGTCTTCATGGTGAACTCGCGATCGAGGAAGTTGCCGTTAGTGGCCCACGCGCATGTGGTGGAGACGACGGCGTCCTGGCTCTCGTTGACCCAGTCGCCCACGAGCCACTCCAGCTCCTTCAAGCGGTCGTGGGGGGTGAGGTCGTGCGCGATCTCGTCGCGCACAGTGGCCTGCCGCCACTCGCCGCCTTGCTTGACGTAGACGGTGATGAAGCGGGTGATCTCGGGCGGCCCGGCACCCGCGGCCGGCGTGATCGTCGCGCGGCCTTCCTCGAGGGCCGTCTCCGGGCCGAGGAAGCGGAGCGAGTCGACCTGGATGGCGATTGTGCTCCCGGGATTGTCGGCGAATGACGCGGTGTATCGGTCGTGAATGGCGGCGCGTCCCTCGATTCGTTCGCCTTCCTCGTCGACGACGACCGCCGTCTCTGTATATGTGGCGGCGGCGGCCTCGGCGTTGCCGGCGTTGAAGGCCTTGACGAACGCATCGAGAATCGCCTTGATCGCCTTCTCGTCCTCGCCCCGAGCGGCCGGAGGCGTCACTTTCACGGCTGCCGTTTCCGTGGCTGGAGTTTGCTTGGTCGCCGGACTCGCCGGCTGCCTTTTCGTCGACTCCTGAGCGTTCAGGCCCGAGCCGGACGCGCCGGTCGCGACTGCGAGCATCAGAAAAAACCTTCTCATCAGCGTGTTCCCTTCTCCGCGAATCCAAAAGAAAAGCCGACGTGCCGGATGACCAAGCACGTGAGTTACTCTCCGCTTACATGTTTGGGGCCGCCCATGGACTGGACCATCGCCCGGCAAGTCTTCTCGCAGGCGTAACACACTTTGGCGCAATCTTTCATTTCCGCCGCGCCGTATTTGTCGCACTCAGCCGCGCACACCTTACACGCCTCGGCGCAGCGCGCCGCAGGAATAGACCATCAGCGGGCTGCCATTGGCCACGAGGTCGGATGCCAGATTGCAGAACTTGGCACAGTCGGCGACCAGGTGCAGCGCCTTGGCGTGCTCTTTCTTTCCCTGGGCCACCTGCTCGTAACAGTGAAGGAAGGTCTCGTTGCACGAACGCGAGCATGCCTGGCAAGCCCTGATGCAGTCCTCGTGCGCCTCGATGTGATGGTGCCCCCCCTGGCGTTCGGCGCCAGCAGCCCGCCCAGTCACGGCGACCAGACCGGCAGCCGTTGTCCCCAGCACTCCCAGCAATTCTCGACGATCCATGGTCAGTCTCCTGATTCTTGAGATATGAGGTTCCGGCGGCCCACCCGCGGTGGGCTACGTGAGCGAAGACGCGCGGCAAAGTTCTCGAAAGACCGGGCCACCCGCCGTCGTCAAGGCGTTCCGGGAGTACTTGCCGATGACACTCCGCGTCAGGTGACGTTGGGAATCTCCACTCCCAGGGCATTCGCCAATGCGATCTGGTGATCCTGTTCCTGCACCAGTATGTCCCGGATATGTTCGGCCAGGGCATACTCGCCCAATGCTTCGCACTGACGTACGCGCTGCCGATAGTGATGAATCGTCTCGTTCTCGTTATCCAGGTCAAAACGCAGCATGTCTTGTGCGCCTGCCGAGGTTTTGACCGGCTTCGGCACGGCCAGCGGCATGCCTCCCAGATAATCGATCTGGCCGGCGATGATCAGGGCGTGCGCGAGTTCTTCCGCCGCATGCTTCTCCAGCTCGGCGGCGATGTTCATGTACTGGGCGCCCTTGAGAGTTTGCGAATAGACCACATAGGAAATGATCGCCTGGTATTCGCGAGCGAGATCGTCGTTGAGCAGGCCAATCAGGTCGTCGCGCGTGACAGCCGGGGCGGTGCCAGTATCCAAGTCGTGCTTCGCCATGTTGATCTCCCGTTGTCTGGGGTGAAACGGACTCGTTTGTCCGGGATCAGCTAAACTTGTGCCTCAACAATGACCCGGCCTACAGGGTACCCTCGCGGGGCTAGTCGTAGGCTCAGGGATGGACCGCAGCATCCGCAGACCTCCAGAAGCAGGCACCGCGTAATCACCTTTCTCAGCGCATTTGAAAAGTCGGTGAGTTCCCGTTCGGCCTGGTCCTTTGCGTAGCCGTACCTATCCTGGAGCAGGCCGGCGAGTTGATCACGCTTCCCGGCGATGGTCGTCAGCTCGTCGTCGGTCAGCTTGCCCCATCTCTCTTTCACTTTGCCTTTGAATTGTTTCCAGTCGCCCATGATCTGATCCCAATTCATGACGTAAGTCCTTCGAAAAAAGTTGCCCGACTGACGAAACGGTCCCGTCTACCACGTCACCGGTGGCTCCTCCCGCAGGAGCACTACCGCCCATCCGGAAACGTGGCCTCAGCGGCGCGAAGCGAAGGTATTTCGTCTTGCCGGATCTGGTAAACCATGGTGCGATCGACCTTTTCCATTCCGTGCCTCGGGGCTCAGTTGAGTACCGCCAATCCGTGCCGATTCAGACGAAACAAAAAAAGCCGACGTGGCGGAATACCCAGAGGTATTCGACCACGTCGGCTTACTCGTTAACGAGCCCCCCGGCAGAGCCGGGTTGCCCTTCATCTAGTCGTCCGACCAGTTCGATTCAAGTCTTCATTGAAGCCGACCGCCCTTGCCGTCCGGCTCCCTTGCATCGCTCATTGTCCCGCGCGAGGAGGGAATAGCAAGTTAATTCCTTGGGGATTTTTTGTAATAATCCCGATACCCCACGAGGACAAGCGACACTCGCTCCTTCGCCCACTTCAAGCGACGGTGCGTCAGATACTAACCTCGTAGCGATGGCACGTACTCGTTTTCACCGGCTTGCAACTGGGCGACAAATTCTCTTCACGGATTCAGTCGGATGATCTGAGGCTGGCCGGCGGGGACCTCGGCGGGAGCCAACTGAGGCTGGGGCGTGGAGACGCGGCGGCCGACGTCGAGTTCGATCGTACCGAAAGTTTGCTCGTGTCGCTGGATCGTCATCCCGATGGCCGTCAAGAGTCGCTTGGTCGTGTAGGCGTTCATGACGATCCTCTGGCTCGCCTTGACGTCTTGGCGGCCGGTCGCGAACGGCTGGGTATTCAGTCCGAAGTCGAGGATGATTTCCTCGGGGGTGGCGGTTATCCGGCAGAAGTTGGCGTACGTCGGCCGGGTCCCGGAGTCGTCGACGACCACCTCGTTCGCCTGCGGGACCTGGGGATTCGACTGCGGCTGCATCCCTTGGGATTGTTCTTGTTCGCCCACGTCGGTCTCCCGTCTCGGTTGCTCCCCCGCTTCGACGGCGAAGGATAATTCGGATCGTATGCTTCAAAATATTTGTATCAAATTCCATCCTTGCTAGTCAAGACTTTATTTAGGTACATGCCAAAAGTGTTCATTTATCAACTACGCACCAATCACCGGCATGATCGGAGCGAATAGGATTTTGCCGCGATGGATTGAGAATCTTCATTAGCCAATCAATCCGTACTCTTCACCGCTTCGACTTGGTTTGAGAGCAGCTTACTCGGGTACGTTGATGCATCATTAACAAGCTCTGTTCGAGCGGACGTGACGAGGATGTTCTATAAGTTGTCATGGTTGTTTAAATCCCCCCGAAACTTCTCAGCCATTTCGGATGGAGGCGTCCGGTGCCCCCGACTATCGAACACAGAGCCTCGCCTCGCGAAACAACGGTGAACAACCAGACGTACGTGCAGCTAATGGAATGGAAGGGTATGCCGATTACAAGGGGCAGACTGCTCAACGTCAGCACGGGCGGAGCCTTGATACTCGTCGAGAGAGAGGGCAGGCCGGATCGGGCGCTCTGGATCCGCCTTGAGAAAGCGCCGGAGACCGGTTGGATCGCGGCGGACGTCGCTCGCTTCGACCGACCCCAGGAAGTGGCAGTGAAATTCCGTTCTCCCTGCCCACTGGAGTTCTACTTGGCGGCGACGATCGGTGACCCCCGGCGGTCCGCCGACAGCGAGGAAGGGTCGCCTTGCATCGGCGAAGTCAGCACAGGCTATTGGCCATCGCCCGAGGAGAACTGAAGGGATGGGAGTCAGCGGAGTTACAGCTCATCAATCGCTGTTGGGTCGTGGTGGACCGTTCACTTTCCCGCCGGCCTTAACCATGGCCACGATGCCAGTGTGGGTCTCCCCGCATCGTAAGACATTCTATGGTTGCCCATAGTGTCTGATTTCATCCATCCTGCCCCGAGGGATTATCCATCATGGCGCTGGCTGTCGAACGCAGAGACTCGGTTCGTCACGAAACGGTGGACCACCGAACGAGCGTGCAACTCGCGGACTGGACGGGAATTCGAATCAAAGAGGCAAGACTTCTGAATTTCAGCTCGACCGGGGCCTTGATCCGTACCGATCGAGTGCCCACATTGCATCAACCGCTACGGCTGCGGATTGAGCTTGCCAAGGAAATCGGTTGGTTTTCGGCGATACCCGTTCGCCTGGCCCGGTCCAACGAGGTCGGGATCAAGTTCCTTCGTCCATTCCCCCTGTACTTCCTCCCGAATTCTATGCCCGAGGGTGATCTCACGGTCGTCAAAGAGACTCACGACTAGCATCACGGAGTCAGACTTCATGGACCGTCGAGAACTGCTGGGCGTCCTCGAGGCCACCACGGCCGGGTTCGTCACCGTCGTTGGCGGCGCCGCCCGTGCCGAACGAGAGGGCCACAAGGACGACCCGCACCGCAAGTGTGCGGAAGTCCGCGCCGACTGTATGCGTGCATGCGAAATAGGCTTCCACCACTGTTTCGGGCAGCTCACTTCGGGCAAAGTGGAACACGCCATGGCCCCGCGCCTCTGCGTGGATTGTGTCGAAATCTTGGAACAGTCATGAGGTTGATCGCGCAACTGTTCCGCTACTACTCGGCAGAGCGAGGCTTCATCGACTCGGCCAAGGAATACGCCGAAGGTATCGTGACGACGGTGCGGCGGCAGCCGAGCCGAGCCCGAAAATGCAGCCGCCGTTGTCGCATGTTATCAGGCCGACGAAAACCACTAAAGCTTGAAAGAATCAGGAAACTTTGTTACAGTCGCTTCCATATGGAGGCAAATCATGACAAATCAAAAGCGAGGCAAATCATGACGAATCAAAATCCGGTTGATCGGCGACTTGCCGTCGAAAGCAGCAATCGCACGTCGCAAGAGGTCGAACACCTTCAAGCCGAATTACCGCAAGACTTCGTATTTCCGACATGCGATGAAAAGGACATCCCAATCCAGTCGGCCGCCGAGGCAAGATTGGACGGCGACGCAAGCCAGTTGATTGTGACGGCAGGTGCTACTGCCCACTCGGTCCAGGTCCATCACCAAGGCATTCCCGATCTTCGGTCGCACGGCGAATCGGCCGAGTCGGCCGCCGTGAACCTTTCCCAGGATCTGTCTCGCGAGATCGACGACGCCGCAGACGATCTGCACCGCGAGCCGCTCCAACGGGCCCTCGATGATGTCAATGCCTCGATCGAGCAAGGCGCCTGACCGACCCTTCGCCCCGTGCGTGACGTCGCCGATCCGGCCACGGGCCGACACCCGCCCGAAAGATCGAATAGGAAACAACGGTCCTGATCGGCTGGGATGTCTGCCGCACGCTTGACCGAGCGAACAAAACCGGCACTCGTTTGCTCAAGCGGCCGGATCATCTCTATCAGCCTCGATTCGCTCTCTACTGGCAGTCAGAACTGGCTCTGAATCCCTGTTGGGTCACAACGTCGGTAAAATCGTATTCCAAAGTAAAAGAAGCACTGTCGTATTGCGCGAGCGGATTTGACTTGAATCGCGTCGCCCGCACCGTGCCGCTCGATTTTGGGATCGACCGAACCACGCCGTCCAGCAAGTTGGACTTCTTCAATCTGGGGAATCCCGGCCAAGATCGGGACAACGGGATTTGCGATGTCCGTCCCAATGGTCACCACTCTCGCCTTGCGGCTAGCCAGCGGCGACGCACGTCGCTGGGAAGACGAAATCGTCTACGTCGTCATCATCGAGAAATTCTTCAATGGAGACCCTGCGAACGACATCATGCGCGAACGGTTTTTCAAGGAACGCGAACGCTACCAGGGTGGTTATTGGGGAGGCGACTTGAAGGGCGTGATCGCCAAACTCGATGACCTGACCGAATTGGGCGTCACCACGCTCTTGCTGTACCCCGTCATGCAGAACGACGAGAGTCCGGTCGGCAAATTCCTGCCGACCGGTTATCGCCCGAAAGACTATGAACACGTCGACAAAAATTTCGGCGCCAATGCGACCCTGCGCACGCTCGTCGACTCCGCCCACGCTCGCAAGATGCGAGTCATCCTCGACATGCCGCTGGCGATGCCCGGGTTTGAGCACCCGTTCTTGGTCGATACCGCGAAGCGCGATTGGTTCGCTGCTCCGACTGAGTACGGTGCCCGCCGCTGGAAGGTCGAGAATCCCGAGGTTGCGGACTATCTGATTGCCGTCTCCAGGCGCTGGAAGGAGCGATCGAACTGCGATGGTTTCCGCCTCGATTCCGCTCATCTTCAACCAGTTTCCTTCTGGAAACGTTTCGTGACCGAGCTGAAATCCGCACCGCCTCAGAAGGATTTCTTGCTCCTGCCCGAGCTCACGATCGTTCCAAGAAAGATCGGGGAGTTCGTGACCGAAGCCGGTTTTGACGGTGCCTACGACTTCAGCGCCATGACCGTTCGCGAGGTGTTTGGCAAAGACGAAGACGTCGGCAAGCTCTCTTTTATTGCCACGGAAGCGAGGCAGTTCTATCCGTCTCCGCGAACAATGATGGCACCGATCGACAATTACGAAGACGCGTTCGCCTCGATCGCCAAAGAGCCGAAAACAAAGCGAACGAAGCTTGCGCTGACATATGTTCTCATGCTTGACCGCGTCCCGCTGCTCTACGCCGGAAATGAGCTGGGAGTTGCCTCGCACGAAGTGGGCGCGGCGTTCCCGGCCGATCGGCGCGACTCTTCGTTCTTGAAGGATGTGAAGGCACTCATTGCCCTCCGCAAGCGGGAGCGCGCACTGCGACGGGGGAACTTCGACGAGGTTTTCTCGCGATGCAGTCTACGTGTTCCAGCGCACTCTTAGCGATGACCGCATCTTGGTAGTACTTAATGGCTCGGACAAGGCGAAGACGTTTGCAATGCCGATCGGCAATCATGCCTGGCGTTCCCTCCAGCTTGACGATTTGATCGGTGGCGGGGTCACCAAAGCTGCCGGAAGCGAGGCTGCGATTGAGGTGGAGGCGTTCGGCGCAAGATCATGCGGATTCGATGAGGTAGCGGTCTGAGTTGATCGACCGAAACGATGAGTAAGGCGCCCGTAGCGTCACCGAACGGGAAGAATACTCGCCACGACGAATACGCAAATACGTTCGAAGAAACTTTTTGATTTTATCGTATCGACCTGATACCGGACGACAACTGCGGTCACATTGTCCGGTCCGCCTCGGCTCAGGGCCAACTCCACCAACCGAGTGCACGCGTCCTCGGGGTCGGGATGATGCTGGAGGATCTCGGCGATCGCGTCGTCGTCAACCGGCTCGGTCAATCCGTCGGTGCAGTAAAGCACGGTGTCGCCGTCGAGCAGGTTGAGCTTGTGGATCTCGGCAGAGACGCCCTCGCGGGGCCGCCGATGACGTTGGTAACGACGTGGCGCCGATTGTGCTGCCTGGCGTCCTCGGGCGAGATCACGCCGGCGTCGACCAGTACCTGGACGACCGTGTCGTCGCTGGTCAACTGCTCGAGCTCGCCATCGCGGAACAGGTAAGCGCGCGAGTCGCCAGCGTGTACGATGAACAGGTCGGTGGCGACGCTAAAGGCCATCGTCAGGGTGGTCCCCATCCCGTGCAATGCGCGATTGCTGCGGGCGCGCTCGATGACGGTCCGATCGGCCGATTCGAGGCTCTGGCGAAGCTCGGTCAGGAGCTCGTGCTCGTCGTGGCCGCCCAGATGCAAGAACCATTTGAGCGTGTTTAAGACAAATCCCTCGATGCTGCCGACCGCCAAAGCGCTGGCGCGTTCGCCGGCCGCGGCGCCGCCCATGCCGTCGGCGACGACCATCAGGTAGCCCTCCTCTTCGGAGAACTGCGTCTCGCCTTCTCCGGGCAGGCTGGTCTTGCACACGCGCATCGACTTGGAGAGTCTGGCAACCAGGAAATGATCCTCGTTGTTGCCGCGAACCTTGCCGCGGTCGGTCAAGGCACCGAACTTGATCGCGACCCGAGGCGACTGGGAATCGGCGACGAATTGGTGCTCACCGGTCGAGTCGTCGATCGTGGAACGAGGCTCTTGGATAGGCATGATCGCAGTCCTCTGCCTGACTCGCGGGTTCTACCGAAGGGAACTTGCCAATGCATCCCGTCCCGGTATTTCCCGCGTTACTTCTCCAGTCGGCAGGCGGTAACCATCGACCCGGACTGGCATCCATCCGGGCGTTCTCCCGGCCGATCCGCCCTGTGCCGACCGAGCTGGTTGTGACCGTTGCTAAACGCTCCTCCTCGCCGGACGAGCACGAACGGCCTCATTATATCCACGTAGCATAGGATTTGAACATCCTCGAGGCACGATCACAAGCCTTATATCGGTTTTGTGTTCCGTTGGCGCTCAGAAACCGGCATCAAGCGAGAAATGCCCCTGTCATGTCCTTGCCGTGGCTGGGGGCTTAGGTCGCCATCCATTGCGCCGCTCTTCCCGGCCGTCACGTAATCGATAACTGGGAGCCCCAATGACACGAGGAGCCGATCACTCAAAGCCCGTCAAACGTGGCAAGGCGCAACCCCAAGCTAAACAAGCACCATGTCGAATCGCGTCCTAGCCTGCTGGAGATCCGTGAGGAGTCTCAAAAGAATTCACTTGCTATTTTCATCCCGCGCGTCACAATCGAGGGCAGAAGACGAGCCGATATCAACGTGCAGTCGGTTCCGAAAAATACTTGAGTAGACGTCGTCGGATGGCTAGATGAAGGGCAACCCGGCCTGGCCGGGGGGCTCGTTGACGAGTAAGCCGGCGTGATCGAATGCCTGAAGGTGTTCGGCCACGCCGGATTTTTTTTTGCGGATTCGATCCCACATGGATCGACGGAGGGTCCAGCGTTTCCATTTGACGAGTAAATGGGTCATGAGGTTCGAGCTCAGAGGAGTTACAGGATGAAGACTCTGAGGAGGCCATCTCATGGAAGTGATTGGCCTTCATCGATGGGGTTGACCGTGTGATTGCCGTTGATCGGAGGAATTCCCAGTCATGTCGATGGTGTTCTTGCGCTCGACGGTGACTGGCCGGCCGGGCTGGGTCGTCGTGTTCTGGATCGCGGCCGCCGTGGCCATGGGCTCGTTCGCTCCCAATCTGACGAGACTCGCGGCCGAGGGTCAGGCGAATTTGCTGGGTGCGGACGCCGAGAGCCGCGGCGCGGGTGAGGCGTTACGCAGGGCGTGGCCGGACCAGGCCTATGAGTCGCTCGTGGTCGCCGCCCTTTACCGCTCTGGCGGGCTGACAACCGTCGACCTCGGCTATGCGAGGCGTCTGGCGGATCGGATGGGGCAGGAGGATCGGCCGAAAGCGGTGCTTCGCGTGCTCGAGCCGGGCTCGCCAGCGGCGATCGCCGGGCGGCTACTCAGCCATGACGGGACGGTCGCGCTCGTGGCCGTGCCTCTATCCACCTCATTCGTCGCCCCGGCGACTCAGGAGGCCGTTGCCTGGCTCCAGTCGCAGGCGCGAGCGGACCGGCTTGACCGTCCTGAGGGGCTGGACGTCCGCTGGGCGGGTGATGCCCTGATCGGACGCGATTATATGAGGAACGTCCAGACGTCGCTCGATCGAGCTGCGGTGGCCACCGTCATCTTGCTCGTCGGTGTGCTGTTCGACGGTCTTCCGCTCCGTGTGGCTGGCCCTCGTTCCACTGACGACGATCGGGATCAGCCTGGTGATCTCGCGGAGCGTCCTGGCCTGGATGACGCTGGCGGGGTGGGGGGTCTCGCCGCTGGTCGAGTTGTTCCTGGTCGCTCTGCTTTTCGGATGCGGAACGGATTTCTGTCTATTCGTCTCGTGGCGTTTTGGCGAGCAATGGGATGCTCGCGACCCCGCCCGCGCGATGCGGGCGACGCTGGAGCGGTCGTCGTCAACGCTGTTGACCAGCGCGGGGACGGTGATCGTCGGGCTGTCGCTGATGGGGACGACGCGGTTCAAACTGTTTTCGAGCACTGGCCCGAGCGTCGCCATCGGGCTGGCGATCACCCTGGCGGCCGCTCTGACGCTGACGCCCGCGTTGCTGATCATCGCGGCCCGGCTCCGCCCGCGCGCTTTCATAGGCCTGACGGCACCATCGTCGCGTTTCTGGGGACGTGTCGCCCGCGTGGCACTGGCGCGGCCGATCGTGAGCTGGGTGGCCACGGTCGTGCTCATGGCTCCCCTGGCGATCCTGGGTCTTCGCTCGAGTTTTGTCCAGGACGTGATGACCGAGATGCCCGGGGATGTGACTTCAGTGAAGAACCTGCGGTGGCTCGCCACCAAGTTCGATACGGGAGCGCTCGCGCCGCTGACGGTCGTGCTCGATTCGGACTCCGACCTGCGAGGCTCCGAGGGTTTGGCGCTCATCGATGACGTCAGCCGGTTGCTGGCTCGCCAGCGACGGATTCTGGAGGTTCGCTCGGCGACGCAACCGCTCGGGAGCACGGCGTTGCTGGATCCGCGCGACTCTCCGAGCGGCTCCGCGTGGTAAACGCCGGCCACTCGCGGATGGAGTCGGGGTCGCGGCAGCTTCAAAAGGGGTTGAACGAAGGGGCGGCCAAACTCCGCGCGGCGTTGTGGCTCGAAGAACAGACCGGGATACCATTGACTGGAACGTCCGACACAACCCGCGCGGCGCTCGCGTCGAATCTGGGGAAGGCATGGGTTGCCCTGCTGGCCGAACATAGCACCTCGCCCAGACCGGGGACCGTGGTGCGGTCAGACGACCCGCGCAACGTGCTGCTCCACGAGTTGACCCGCGCCGCCGACGGTGCCGGGCGGATCGCGGTGGGGGCCGCTCAAGCTCGACACGAAGTTTCGTCGATACTCGAGGATCCCGTCGGCCGCCGGGCACTGAACCGCCTCATGATCACCCCGGAAACGGTCCGCGACCATCCCGAGCTGCGCCAAAGCTTCGCTGCCTATATCTCACCCGACGGCCACCGCTCCCGGATCGACCTGACCCAGGTCGACCGGATCTACTCCGCCGCCGCCATGGACCAGGTGGAGACCCTCCGCCGCCGCACCAACGAATTCCTTGGCGACTTCGAGGGCATTCACGTGACGGCCCGAATCTCCGGGGAGAACGCCGAGTCGGCTGATATCCGGGCCCTGATCCGATCGGACCAGGTCCAGAGCTGGTACGTTGTGCCTGTCGGTGTCTTCTTGGTCCTGATCCTGACCCTCCGCGACCCACTGGCCTGCCTCAACCTGGTCGCCACGATGGTCTTGACTTACGCTTTCGCCCTGGGAACGACGCATTTGCTCTTCGTCACAATCCTTGGCGCCGCGGGGATCGACTGGAAGGTCCCGTATTTCCTGTTCGTTCTTCTGGTGGCCGTTGGCGTGGATTACAACGTATTCCTGATGGCCCGCCTCCGCGAGGAGTCGTTCCGCCAGGAGCTCGGAGCCGCGATCGTCCGCGCGGTCGGCCAGACAGGCGGTCTGATTAGCTCGGCCGCGGCGATCACCGCGTGCAGCTTCGCGTCATTCCTGTTCAGCCCGCTAAGCTCCCTCCGACAGCTCGGCTTCGCGCTGGTCGTCGGCATCACCATCGACGCACTGATCGTCCGCCCCCTGCTAGTCCCGTGTGGTCACTGGCTGATGAAGCGCTCCGGCGAGTGGCGTAAGCGGTCGATCCCGATTATGGCCCGCGCCGCGGCTCGCCGATTGCCCGAGGCCCAACCCCGCCGCGACGCCGCGACAATCTCAGTCACGCCGAATGACCGGCTCAGGATGACCCAAGGGCGAAGACGGGATCCATCGCGAGTGCGGCGCCGCGACGGCGGCTGGCCCTCCAGTAAACTAATGAGCCCATCATTCCGGTCAAGGTCATGCCGATGCGGAAAAACACGCCTCCAGGGCCAACAGGCACATAGTATCTCATGCGACAGTCTTGTGGGGTTCGGGGATGGTGATTTCAGACAGAACGAGCTGGGGCCCCGCGCCGGCGATGACGGGCGAAGCGCAGCGGCCGCCGCAGACGCTGCTTTGACCAGCGAACCGGTCGGCGATGTGCATGGCCAGCGTCAGGCCGAGCACCGGGATCGTCGTGCGGGTCACGCCGGTCTGGTTCGCGAAGATGACCGGCACGTCGAGGTCGAGAGCGACCGCGGTCGGGATCGTGGTTGCCATCGGTCCCACGTGGCCGAAGAGGCAATGCTTGCGGCCGCTATGGCGGCAGGCGAATTCGGGCCAGGCGGACGCGACCACAGCCAGTTCGATGCGGCCGCGGTAGTCATCCCAGACCCGGCGGTCCATCATATCGGCACAGACCGCCAGACCGACCCGGCCCCACGGCGTGCGGACCACCAGTGGCGTCCGGCCCGCGCGAAAGCGGAACGCCTCCCAGAAAACCAGGTGCCTCTTTCGGTAAACATGGATCGACCCCTCGGGCAGGCAGAGGGCCAGTGCATCGTAGAGGTGCCGGCCGTCGCGCTCGACGAACCCGGCGGCAATTCCCATCCCCCACTGGCGGCTGCGATGCGACAGATGCCGCAAGGTCGGCCCGTCCGCTCCCTCGGAGTCGGGCCCGAAGTCCGGCAGCAGACCATAACCTGTGTTGAACATCTCCGGCAGGACCGAGAGCTGAGCCCCCGCCCGGTGGGACTCGCTCAGGAAATCGTCAGCGACCTCGAGGTTGGCGGCTCGTTGCGACAACTCGGAAGGCATCTGCACCGCAGCGACCACGATCTTCACGGGGACATCACTCCCGTCCGTGTGGTAGCGATTACTCCGGCCCACGGGCGTACAGCCGCGGTCATGCCCGGCCTGGCCACGGCTTCCGTCAACAAGAACGGAGCTGGGCGGTGATGAACTTTCTGGGTGATCTGGCCAAACCCCACCCCGCGAAGCAGGTCTCGGACGTCACGGGCCGAGGCATGCCGGACATCCCCTTCCACCGCTGCGACACAGACGTCATAGATCGAACCATCCCCAGAGACCGTCGCGGCAGCCGTCGAGCAGAAACAGCCGCCCACCGGGCTTGAGGACGCGGCACATCTCCGCCACGGCCCGATCCTGATGCGGGTAGTGATGGAAACTGTTGGCGCAGGTCAACATATCGAAGGCTCCGTCGGGAAATGGCAGCCGCTCACTGTCTCCCTGGACCGGCATGCCTTGATCACCGAGCGCCTGCCAGCGCTCACGCCCGCCGGTCAACATTTCGTCGACGAGGTCCACCCCCCAAATCGTGGCCCGAGGCAGGGCCGTCGCGATCCGGGCGGCGAATACGCCCGTACCGCATCCCACGTCGAGGATCGCCGTCGGCCAGTCACCGGATCGTGACCGGAGCCGGGCAATGATCGCCCGATGCGCGGGGCCGAACAGGAGCCACTGAAGAATGCTCCGATCGTAGCCCGCGCTCCAACGACTAAACTCGCGGCTCGCCTGCGCCTTGTCGTACGACATCGGGCCTCCTTTCATCCTTGCTGGGCATACGCCAAAGGCCGGATAGACGTCCGCGGCGATCTCAGTTTCGGACGTCCTCTGATCTGAGAAACGATGCTTCAAGGAAACAAAAAAAGCCGGCGCGGCCGAACACTGCTGGTGTTCGGCCGCGCCGGCTTACTCGTTAACGGGTCTTCCGGCCTGCGGCCGCGTTACCCTTTAATTAGTCATCCGATGACATTGATATTAACACGGACTTGGATTTATTTCAAGTCCCCACTCATATCGTATCAACCGTGCCCTCGCCGGCGTAAGGGAAAGACTGCACGGAGCCCCAGTTCCGCTCGTGAGGCGTCCACTGCGCGGCAGCGAGCGGCACGGCGTCACCGCCGCGGCGGAAGCGGGTTTCGACCTGCCTCGAGGGCCTTCACTCTGGCCCAGCGGAGGAGGCCACGATGTCATTGATCAGGGCCTGGATCACATCGCGGAGTTGTTCAGCGACGCCATGGCGAACCGCCTGTGCATCCTCGAGATAAGCGGCAACGAATCGCCCGAGGTCAATCGGTTCGCCGATCTTGAGGAAGACGTCGCGATTGGCCAGTTGGCGTGGCCGCTTGATCCCGTAGACCTCTCGCTCCAACTTGAGGACCATTTCCGCGAGGCGTTCCTGCGACGGGTCCAGGTCCACGTACTTCGGCTGCCAGCTTCCCATCTGTGCCACGTGCTTGAGCGCCGCCAGGTCGACGCGGAACGCCGCGCGCCTTTCGTCGCTGTATCGCCGCCCCTGTCTCAGCAAGTTCCGCAAGTAGGAGCTGAGCCGCCAGGTGCGATCCATCGTCTGGCCCTGTGAATTGGCGGTCGCGCCGGCGTACTCCTCTTCGATTTGCGAGAGGACCGCCCGCCGCGCCTCCTGCACGCGCTCGGTCAGCTCGGCGCGACGATCCGGGTCGGGTGTCAGATGATGGATCATCTCCTGACGATGCAAGAGCTCGGTCACGATCAGTGCCAGGCGACGCGGAAGCGAGTCAGCGGGAGTGCGCCGAAAGAGACGCTGCTCCATCAAGCGTGTCTTCCGCTCAAGGACAGGACGAATGGGCTGGCGGTAGCGATACTTGATGGCCATCGGGACCAGATAGGCGGTCCATTCGGGCTGCTCTCGCCTCATTTCGACCACGGCCTGCATTCCAATGTCGACAACGCCGCTCTTGAACGGCTGCACCAGATCGTTCAGGTAGTAGATTTCCCCTTCCGGGAAAACGACGAGCACCTCCTGTCCCCGTTTCACCACGTCGATGGCGTAGCGTTTCGCCACCTCGTTGTGGCCACCCCGTTCAACGGAGAAAGAGCCGAGGCGCTGGAGCCACCAGCCCGCGATTCCGAAGCCTTCATCGAACGCCTCGCGATTCATCATGAAGAGAAACCGGCGGCGGCAGCGCCGCGATAATTCCAGGCACGCCTTCATATCCGTCTCGTCGGCGTGGTTGGAGGCGAGGATGATCCCCGCCCCGCGAGGCAGCGCGCGCAAGACCTCCAGGTCGCGCTGCTCGAGACACAGCCGGTTGCGCCAGGCCAGATCGAGGCGGTTGAGGATCTGGGCACCCGCGATCACCCATCCGATCGGCTTGGCCGGGCGAAAGGTGGGGTTCTCGGAAATGGTTGTCGGCTTGTCCATTTCTCTCGCGGGATGGACGGTGTGGGCTCTCTTCCACCGTGAACGAACCTTCGCCTCAGACACTCGACTTCTTCTTCATTTCGCGGAACCTCGGCGTTTCGACCAAAGTGAAGAGCACGACCTCCTCGCCGGTGACGGTGCTGATGTCGTGGTGCATGCTGATGACCTTGACACCGGTGACTTCCTGGACCATTGCCTCCATGAGCGGTCGCGCGGTTTCGAGAAGATGTGTACGTACTTGTTTGAGCAGGTCTCTCCCTTTCTCGGCCGGTAGCGACTTGACCAGGTGCTGTTCGGCGGCTGTCAATACGCCCTGGAGGCGGACGAAGAGAATGTCGTCGATCAAATGCGCGCGGATGTCCTTGGGCCCCCGGCCCATGTATTCCTGCTCAAAGCGACTGATCCCTTCGCAGATGGCGGCTTCGATTTCCCCTTGTGTTCTCATGGTGGCCTCGAAATCTGTTCCGTCGCCCGTTCGCACAGCCGCGGACTCGGCTTGCCAAAGAGAGACGTGCCGGCCGGGATCGTTGGAGCTTCTGTTTGCTGCCAATCATTATAACAAGGGAAGAAGAATTTGCTTGCTATTTATACTGAGCATGGCATAATAACGAACGCTGGGAACCTGTGCAAACTCACAGGCAAATCCCATAAGAACTTGAGTTGATATCGTCGGACGACTAGATAAAGGGCAACTCGCCTTCGGCGGGGGGCTCGTTAACGAGTAAGCCGGCGCGGTGGATACCTCGGGGTAATCCACCGCGCCGGTTTTTTTTTGCTTGCGGCGCGGAGTGGTCACAAGTGCCAGGGTAGAGCTCGTTGCAGAGGACCAAACGGCTGACGGAGTAACAGATGAAAGCAACCTCGATCGAATCATGTCCGCCCTATGAAGAGAACGCGTGGATCGGCGTCATCGAGTGAGCTTGACTCGCGGAGTTCTAGCCTTGGCCAGAATGGTGAGGTGCGGTTGCGCGATCTTACGCCGGCTGCAACCGAGCGCCATCAATCAGAGGATCTCGCTCACCGTGCCGTCTTGGTGGTAGAGAATTCCCGGCTCTACCACGAGCTCCAAGATGCGGCCCGCCGCAAGGATGAGTTCCTGGCGATGCTGGCACACGAGCTGCGCAACCCGCTCGCCCCAATCCGCAACGCCATGGAGATCTTCCGCCTGAAGGGTGTGGCCGATCCTGAGATTCAGGAGGTCACGGCAGATGGTCGAGCGTCAAATCCAGCAACTGACCCGGCTGGTTGACGACCTGCTTGACGTATCGCGCGTGGGCCATGGCAAGATCAACCTCCAGATGAAACCGGTTGACCTGAAGGCCGTCGTGGCGCTGGCCATCGAAGTCAGCCGTCCTCTGATCGACGCCCGGAAACACGTCCTGAAGGTTTCGCTTCCTCGACAGGCGGTCGAGGTGGAAGGAGACCTTGGCCGGCTGGCCCAGGTCGTGTCAAACCTGCTGAACAACAGCGCCAAGTATTCGGAAGATGGGGGCCGCATCGAACTGACGTGTCGAGGCGATCGGCGACCAGGCCGTTCTGCGCGTGCGCGACACGGGCATCGGGATCGAACCGGCCATGCTGCCGAGAATCTTCGATCTGTTTACCCAGGTGAAAGGTTCTGCGAGCCGCTTCGCGGAAGGGTTGGGGATCGGACTGGCCCTGGTGCGCAACATGATCGAGTTGCACGGTGGCTGTGTGCAAGCCACGAGTGTGGGCCTGGGCCACGGAACCGAGTTCGTCGTCCGTCTGCCACTCTTGAGGAAGACGCCCGCGGTCTATCCCGCCGCGCAGGACAGGCCCTGGTCAGCCGTGATTGCACCCGCGCGACGAATCCTGCTCATCGACGACAACCGGGATGCGGCCGACAGCATGGCGATTCTGCTCCGACTTGCCGGCCACGAGGTAAGAACCGCGTACGATGGCCAGACAGCGCTGGCCCTGGCCCGGCTGCAATCGCCCGAAGTGGTGATCTGCGACATCAGTATGCCGGATATGTGCGGTTTGGAACTGGCCCGCCGCCTTCGCCAGGACCTCGGCCTGAGAGACTGTCTTCTGGTGGCGTTGTCGGGATACGCTCAGGAAGAAGATCGACACCGCTCCCAAGAAGCCGGCTTCAACGCCCACCTCGCCAAGCCGGTGCGTCTGGACAGCTTGAAAGCGCTTCTGGCTAGCGAAGACTTCCTGACCGTCGGCTCGCCTGGTGCGTACAAAACTCCGATATCAGCCCCTTGAGTTTATTCTCAGCCTGAGTATCTGTGACGTTGGAGACGGAGCATTCGCACCGCCCGGTTTCAATGGACTTACCTCAGTTGCGTTTGAACGCAAGTGCCGGGCTTTGTCCTCGGCCAAGCAGGCAGTGCAGCAAAACCACTCCCCGCATCGCGGGCAGAAGAGAACGTCACTGAGCCTGCGGCCGCATTCTTGGCAACGTCTGAGGGTTGACATAAAGGCTCCGGTGATGGGATCAATGCGACCGATGACATTTACTTACATCGTACACAAAAACTTCACAAAATCACTTGCAAACAACGTGCCGACAGGTTGGCTGGGCTCACCCCAGTGACAAAGACGGAAAATGGTTTCGTCAGCAATCCTGAAGAACTCGCATCGTGACCACGAACGCGTCTGCTCTCCTGGTCAGCGGCCACATTCTCTGCGTGCGAGCGATCACGATTGAGACCGAATCGATATTCAACATGCGATCCGGGACTTTCATGTGAAGAATAAAAACAATTCCCTTGCTATTTACGCTCCGAATAGGACAATGGAAGTCGAATGGGAAGCCCGCGTGAACGAGCGGGCGAACTCCATAAAAACTTGAGCTGATGTCGTCGGACGACTAGATAAAGGGCAACCCGGCTTTGCCGGGGGGCTCGTTGACGAGTAAGCCGGCGTGGTCGAATACCTCGGGGTGTTCCACCACGCCGGCTTTTTTTTTGCGTTGGCGACGGATGATCACACTCACCAGGGACGAACCGATGGACAAATCCAATTCGACCATGGCGCAACAGATCGCCGAAGCGGCCAGCGCATTCGAGCAACTGCGGACCGGCCACGGGCCCAAGTCGGTGACCGTGGTCCTGAGTGAGGAAACGCTGGTCGTCACGCTGCACGGGGCCTTGTCGCCGGCCGAGAAAGCCCTGGCCCAGACACCGGCCGGGGCCGCCCAGGTGCAGGATTTTCACCGCCAGTTGTTCAACGACTCGGCCGACCCATTGCGGCGGGAGATCAAACGAATCACCGGCGTCGACGTTCGCGAAGCGACAGCCGAAGTCGAGACCAAGACGGGTACGGTCGTGCATGTGTTCACGACCGGTACGATGGTGCAGGTGTTTCTGCTCGCCCATGGCATACCCGCGGACACCTGGAGCGGCAATGGAACAGTCGATCAATCATGAGCAAGGAGCATCAACCATGTTGGTCCTGTCGAGAAAGAGCATGGAATCGGTCGTGGTCGGTGGGTCCGGCCGCTTTGAGCGCATGCTCAAAGTCACCGTACTCGAGATCAAGAATGGGAGCGTGAGACTGGGCTTCGAGGCGGATGCCTCTGTCCCTGTCCATCGTTCCGAGGTGTGGGAACGGATCCGTGAGAGCAATGGAGCGGGCGGATCGCTAGAAAATCCCGCGGCGGATGTGGCGGGTTAAGGAACGGCGGAAAAACAACGTGAGCAAAGGAGGCCGATGGGAAATCGTGGCACGGGCAAGTTGTCCGTGGAAATCTCGGACATCGAAGACAGCACGGAACAACTTCAGGAGGTGGTGAGTGGATGCTGCCCGTCCCCTCTTTGTATCGACCTATCCGCCCGCGGAATGTGGGCTCGCCACTTTTACCAAGGATTCCGCCGACGCGGTCGATCTGGCGGCGAGGGAGCCGGTGTCGTCGGTGATCGCGATCAACAAGACACATGCGTGTCGTTACAAAGACCCTCGGGTTGTCCACGTCATCGACAACGGCGGAAAGGCCGCCTACCGCCTGGCCGCGGAAGTGGCCAACGACAGTTCGTGCGATGTGGTGAGCTTGCAGCACGAGTTCGGCCTCTATCCCGGTGAGTGGGGCGTGGGTGTGCTGGACTTCGTGCGTGCTTGCCGCAAGCCCCTTGTCACGACGTTCCACACGCTGATGACAGAGCCGGCCCCGTTGCCCAGGCACCTGATCCGAAGTCTGGCGGCCTATAGTCAGGGCATCGTGGTCATGACGAAACTCGCCGCGCGGCTCCTGGAGAGCGTCTACCAGATCCCGACCGAGCACGTGCGGGTGATCCCGCACGGAGTGCCGGAGGTCGCTCTTGAAAGCGGCGAGACCCACAAGGCACGGCTGGGATTGCCGGGCCAACGCCTGATTTGCACTTTCGGACTCATCAATCGCGGTAAGGGGCTGGAATACATGATCCAGGCCATGCCCCGGATCGTGGCCTCGTGTCCGGAGGCCCTTTACCTGATCGTCGGCGTTACCCACCCCGAGGTCAAACGCCAGGAGGGGGAAATCTACCGGGAGAGCCTGGTCGCGATGGCCGAGAAACTCGGCGTCGGCACCCACGTCCGTTTCGTGAACAGGTATCTCGGGCTGTCCGAGCTCATGGTGTACTTGCAAGCCTGTGACGTGTACGTGACCCCCTATCCCGGCAAGGACCAGATCGCCAGTGGTACTCTGGCGTACGCGATGGCGGCCGGACGGGCCATCGTGAGCACGCCCTACCTGTACGCCGAGGAAGTGCTGGCGGAAGGCCGGGGCCAGATCGTCCCTTTTGCCCAAAGCGCTCCCCTGGCCGATGCGACAGTCCGGTTCTTGAGCGACACCGCGTTTCGAGTCGAAACGCAGCGCCGGGCTTACGAATACGCCAAACCGATGTTCTGGCCGAATGTGGGCCGGGACTATCTCGACTTCTTCAGCGAGGTCGCGTCGACCTGTGAGCAGGAACGTGGTTGGGTCTACGAGCAAGCGTCTGGGGCGACTTAAGGCGAACGGCAGGAATTGGGTTACCCAGAATCCGTTCGGCCCATACTCCCCATGAACTTTTCCCGCTCTTGCACGCGGCGAGGCGCAAACCTCCCCCAGGCCCCCGGCATTTTTCATGTTTGCCAGAGGAGTTGGTTTATCCGTGTTTTTCGTAGCCACGGGTCTGTCGTCCGATGGCGGCAGCCTCGATCGACTCTCTTACCTGATGGAAGGAGCCAAGGTTGTCATCAGCTCGCGGATGCAAGTGACGAAACAACGAAGCGCCGCGAGCCAAGAGGGGGTTCGTGTACGATTGCAGTCTCCCCAACGGGATCAATACCGTGCCGGGAAAACCCGGCATGGCAAGTCACCAATGACAAGGACCAAGCCTCTCGGACCAAGCTAACCCTCGGGCAGTGAGCACCAGAGTATATAGGGCCGCTGACGCGCGACGCCGTAAGATAAAGTACGATAAACACCAACAACAGCGGGAGCCCAGTACGTCGAAAACAGTTCACGGGCCGTGAGGGCGCCGCCGAAGGCGGCTCGATCGGTTAACCCGACGCGATAGCGAGGCGCGGCGGCCTTGGCCAGTGCACTTGCTGTGCCCCATCAATCCCCTCGCTCGCACGTCGGGCTAACATTGCCGGTCTCCTCGACACCGCTCTTCTTGAGGGACTTTCGGCCGCCCGGCCTCCTAACGTATAATTCATATGTGTACTAATCGCCGGTCGATGCGTCCGGTTGAACGCCACTCGGGGGAATAGACAGATCGTCTGGGCTGTGGTGGTGCGGTGATGATACGTCCGCTTGCTCATGGGGCGTTTGGGCGGTCGTCTCAGTCGGGCGGTTGTCAGGAACGGTCGCCTGAAGCGGTGGTTTGGGCAGGCAGGGGAGACGTGAGATCGCCACAGATCGCGAGCAACGGCCGGTGCCCCAGGTTTGAGGCCCGGCCGTTCGCGTTCATGCGATCGCACCGACGGCGATATCCGATAGTCACCTTGATGCTGCAGCTTCTTGACCCTGCGGAAATACGAAACGATCAATATTGACTAGCCCGACCCCCAGCGAAGCCGACGGTACGGGCTTCCCGAGGCTTGGCTTCGCACACCGTGAGCCGCCGCCCCTCGTGTTCGTGATCATTGAGTCCCTGGATTGCAGCCTCAGCCTGGGCGTCGGTGTCCATCTCGACAAAACCGAACCCCTTGCTGCGGCCCCGATCACGGTCCTGGATGACCTGGGCGCTCTGCACGTTGCCGAACGGTGTGAACCACTTTTGCAGATCCGATGAAGATACCGAGTCGGTCAGGTTACCAACATACAATTTCTTTCCCACGAGATTCTCCTTATGGCAAGGTTTTTCGACCCGTTGAATGCTTTCTGGGTCGATGAGAACGGGGCTGATACCGATCTGGAACAGAGAGCCAGCTTCGATCGTTTGGAGGGAGCCACCCGACGCTTGTCTTCGGATTCGCCGGGTGGCTCGGTTCTTACCTTCGGGGCAGGTCAATGGGCCATGCCTTTGACGATCTTGGAAAGCCGATAGCCGGCGTCGGTAAGGCTGTAGAAGTTCTTCTGGCCGTGGCGGCGGCGCTCGATGATTCCCCCGTGCCGCAACAAGGCTAGGTGGTGGCTCACAGCAGGCTGGCTCATGTTAAACTGGTCGCACAGCCCCCCGACATGGTGCTCGCCTTCGGACAGCAGAGAGACGACCTGGAGTCGGGTCGGGTCGCTGACTTGCTTGAGCAGAATCGCTGCCCGCTGAATGGTCTTTGTACGCAGCAGGGTCTCGTTCTTAGCCAGTGCAATCTTCGCGGCCTTCTTCATGTTAAGCATCGATGTCGCCATCGGAATTCGTCTCCAAAGGAGTGTGACCGGCTGGAGGCGAGCGATACATCACCCTCTCCGTCGGGGGATCGTTGAGACCCGAGGTTCTCTGAGATGGCAGAGAGGGTATCGCACAGATCATCGACACCAGGCGAATCAGCATCCTCGTGTCACAGCCTTTGCGACAGCTTATCTCTTTCATCATTTATCATACTACTGTAACTGGCTGAGATAGTCAAAGTAAAAGTATTTGCAGATAATGAAATTGCGTGAGTCAATTCTCACTCTCGCGTCATCCCACTCCAGGGATCTCCTGTCACCATGAGCCGCTCTTGACCCACAGATTGTACTGACTCGTTTTTGATCCCGCCGGACGCGAGCACCGTCATCCCTCCTAGCGGCTCGGTGAGGAGTCGAGCCGATCGTCGGCAAATCGATCAAATAATTTTTAGATTTTTATTTGCATTAACACTTCCTCGGCGTTATTATCGGCAGTCATGCCCTGAGAATCGGCGATCGAGGCCGTTGCGAGGGCGACATCGTGCATGAGGGCGGCCGGCGCACGGCGATCTCCAAGGCCCTCAATAACCGGATTGCGGCGGGACCACAACCGGATTGCGGCGGGACCACGCCGCCTGAAATCTGCGGCCTCGTCACAAGGTTTGTCTCCGATCGC
This sequence comes from uncultured Planctomycetota bacterium, assembly GCA_963779785.1. Lineage (GTDB taxonomy): Bacteria > Planctomycetota > Planctomycetia > Isosphaerales > Isosphaeraceae > CAVRFS01. The sequence continues at coordinate 60,089 of CAWAAW010000040.1, read as the reverse complement.
GCGTCCTTTTCATCGTCGGCAGTGCCGACGGCGGACGTGCGTGCCTCCGATTTGTTAGCAAGGAGTCTGAAGATGATCCGTTTCTTTGGTAAGTTGGTCCTGACACTCGGTATCCTGGCGCTGCTGGCCTCCCCAGCCTGGGCACAGGGTCGCGGCGGCTTCGGTGGCGGCGCGGCCGGGTTCCTCATGGCCCCGAACGTCCAGAAGGATCTGAATCTCACCGACGCGCAGGTCAAAAAGGTCCCGGAGACCCTGGCCGAGATCAGGAAGAGCCACGAAGGCGATTATTCGGCCCTGCGCGACGCCTCGGCGGACGTGCGGTGGGTGAAGATGGCAAGGCTGAGCGAGACGGTCAGCGACGAGGTGAAGAAGGCCCTGTCGTTCTCAGACGAGCAGTCAAAGCGGTTCGATCAGATCAGCTTGCAAGCGCACGGGCTCCAAGCCTTTGCTAATTCCACAGTCGACGAGAAGCTGAAGCTGACCAACGACCAGAAGTCGAAGATCCGTGAGATCGTCGAAGCGACGCGGAGTTCGTTCGCGGGAGCGTCCAACAAGGACGCCAGCGAGCAGGAGCGCACGGACGCTCGGAACAAGAGGGCCGCGACTCAAAAGGAGAACATGACCAAGGTCCAGGCCCTTCTCACCGATGACCAGAAGAAGGCGTGGAAGGAACTGACCGGCGAGCCGATCGAAATTCAGTACCCGGCGCGGCGGTCGAATAGCTGATCGTCCGACCTGGATGGGAATCCGAATCCCAAACTTCGCAGGGCGGCACAGCCCGTCCTGCGAAGATTCCTTTTGGCCCGCTGCCATAGTCCAAGCAGACCGCATCGCAGTGCGCGAGACCAAACTCCCGCTCGGCTCTCGTCGACCTCAGCACTTCGTTTCGTCCGTCCTGTCAAGCCTAGTTTCCTGCCGGTCGCCTCGGCTGACCGCACGGTGTCCGGCCCAGCCGGTCCAGCCGCCACACGACCAGAGTGTCCACCCGCCCCATTCCCATGTCCTTGATCCAGGTGACCAGGAGCTCAGGGAGGATGTCCCCCAGACGCCAGAAGGACCAGAAGACACGCTCCGAGAAGTAGAGCCGTCACGCCCCTGGATTGCCACAGGCGATGCGTTTGTATCAACTGCCTGGAGCTTTTGGCGAGAACGGCTCACGGAGCTCTGGTTAATCTTCAACATGCCGGCGACCGCCGTGCGCATTGACTCGACGACTGAATGGACACGCTTACGGTTCTTTCTGATCGTACGGCACTCGGAGCCATCGCTGGAACGTCTGTTGGCAGTACGGGAGCAGGTCGGGCCTGGATTGCTCGCGGGAGCTCCTTGGAAGCTCGACGGCAAAGAGGAAGGCGGTGAGCGATGATTGGCAGATGCGGACATGATGCCACCCGTCGTGGAGACCAGAACGGGGGTCAGGTCCACCAGTTCGGCGGCGATCGTCGCCAGCTCGGCACGGTGATGACGGGATTCTGGCGGTGATTCGGCGGTGATGTGCGTTATACAAGGCGACTGGTGGACCGTTGAAGCGGTCGCAGAATGAGGAGAGTTGTATCCGGAGGGCCGACGCGTGCAATGGCCTCGCTCAGGCCAGTTCCGGCCCTTCGGATACAACTCTACTCATTATAAGATGGTGCAATTCCTCATTCAAATCGGAGCGACCGGACTCGGCGTGCTGATGGCAGACGAACAAAAACCAACGCTCGATTGTGTTCGGCAGTTCAGATGTGCGCCTTTTGCTTCGGTTCGCGCACTTCTGAGCGGAGTGAGCTCGTGTGTTTGATGCAAACTGAGCTGCATCCGGCGTGAGTGGAACGGATGTCGCCCATATCGTGGAGCAGCGTCTCTCGGCCGGTGTACCTCGCCCCGGACGAATTGTGGCGACCGGCCAAGTTGCATCAATGATCATAAAGTCCGTACAATTAATTAACCTTACTGAGATTTTAGATTGTGAGTCTTTTTTTGCGTCTCAATCGGTATAATAAAATGCGATGCGGAAGGCGGGGGTCGGGCGGCGATTCAACTCGTGCCTGAATCGTGGTGGAAGCCGATGCCCATACCGGGGCGGCCGCAGAGGGGGTGGGCGATGTGGCAACATCAGGCGGGACGAATCGACTTCGACGAGCCGCTCTGGCAGCTCTGGCAGCGTGGGTGGGGGTTTCGGGAATGTACCCCGATCATCGGCGCCCAGGACGGTGGTTGCTGGGCCGTCATCGGGGTTCACGGCGGGTCCCGAGTCCAGGCCGACCGCTCCGGGCGGAGGGATGCGTGGGCCGAGGCCGTGCGGCTCGCCCTGGTGGCGGCCGTCGAGCGCAGGCCCATCCTGGCGGCCTCTCTCTCCAGGACCTTGGCGGGGCCCGCCGCATGATCCGACGGCCTGCGACGGGGAGCGCGCCCGGATGAGGGCGTCGGGATGGTCATTCTCCGAGCACCTCACGGCCCAGGCGAGCGGCCGGGAGGGCTGGGTAGTCAGCGGAACGCGAGGCGGGCGGGGAATCCGAGTCGTGGACGACGACCGCTCGGACGCGTGGGGCACGGCGATGATCCTCACCGCCGTGACGGGAATGGCTGCGTCCGGAGGAACGCCGAACCTCCTCCCCCCGACCCGTCCGATGAAAGCATGGCGGGGCTCAGGCGCGGACGGTCCGGAGAAGGCTGTGACCGCCACGGGTTCGCCGTGCACCAGATCGATCAGGACCGCAATAGGGGTTCCGATAGCAACGGAGAAAAAAACAACGACCTTGGCCCGAGGCCCCGGTTCCACCGTGCTTTGCCTTCTCGAAACCCGTCTGTGATGGGCTCATTCGAGAAGGATGATTCGAGAGCGGTTGATGAGAACCAGAACCCTCGGAAATCACACGCCGTGCGGCCTGTAAAGCCTTTGGCCCTCTTGAAAAGGATCCTTTGCGAGAGCCCGTTCCAACGGAAGATCGGTGGTTTTTTCTCCGTTGCGATCCGAAGCCCGTAACGGGAGATGCAATGTTGACACCCGAGCGAAAATCCGAGATCTGTACGGTCAACCTGGCGTTCGCTGCTGAGTTCCTCGAGAGCGGGCCAAGAGGCCGGACGGTCAGTGGTTCGACCGGGTCGTGCACCACGACGCGGAGACGGAACGCAAATACGAGGCCATCGCCCCGTATCTCGCGCGGCAAAAGAAAGGAAGTTGGCCTATGAAGCGGCGTGGCGCGAGGCCCAGAAACAAGTTCCCGAATCGGCTCCGCCGCCGAGCTTGAAGCACGGATCGCCGCGGTGAACCGTGACGGTGAGGTCCTCGACGTGGCGGAGGTCCTCGACCGAGAGGAAGGCTCCCGCGGCCGAGTGAGTTGCCGCCGGCAAGCCCTCGACCAGGCCGCTGCCGCCTTGCCGCGCCCTGAGCTGGTCGACCAGGCCCTCGACCGGGAGCTGGAAGCCAATCCCGCGGTTCCCACCGGCTATCCGTCCCCCAGGGCGGTCGGCGCGCGGCGCCACCGCTGATGACCCTCGAACCACGGAGAACAACCCTGACCTTCGTTTGTGTCGAGTGTAATCAATGGCTATCGGTCGACGACCAGAGCGGCGAGCCGGGCATGTGTCGGTCCTGCTTCGGCCGCCGCGCCGTCAAGCGCGCTCAAGGGTCTCCAGGACGAATTACGTGACGTGGTCGAAGCGTTCATCGACCGCGGCACCGCGGATGACATCGAGCGGTCTTGAAGGCCGTCCGTGGCGACCAGTCCGCAAACCCAGGAGAACTCATAGCGGCCCCCCCTGCCAAGCCGGTTTCAGCGACGTCGACGCCGCTGGCCGAGCCCGGAAAGCCTGACACACACCTTGATAACCGTCACGCCGCCGGTAGCGACATTCAACGCTGACGAGCCCGGCGATGCTGCCGCATCAACGGTAAGGCCGCCCGGATCAGCCGCAACGGCCCGAACAAGTTGACGTCGAAGACGCAGGGCTCCGGTTATCGGACCTAATGTTCAAGAGAGCAATTCGAGTTCGTGTCCATCGAACACAAAGGATCGAGCGAATCCGCGATCTGCAATCGGATTTCCAGGTGCCCTTCCCCATAGTCATCCACTCCGGTGACCATCCCGACCGGCCAGCCGACGGCATCAACCCGTACCGGGAATAGTGCTGGAACAACTTCTGAGGTCGGCCCAGGCAAGGATTCGGACCCGGCGGCCAATAGACTAGGCCCGACAGCAGCGTATTCCATGGCGATCCGCTCCGATAGGGAGGAGTTGCGGATGTGAATCCACACCGAGAGCCCGCCATGGCCGAGATTTCGTTGCCCGCCGAGAGCAATCTAATCGAACATTTTTCAATTTTACATCCATGAACCTCGTGAATCAAGATTCACTGCGAGTAACCTGTCCGCCAAGGCGACGCGATGCAGATTCCGAGCAACACGGCGAAGACCGTTCCGGGTTCCATCGCGCCCTGGCGTGCTTCGCGATGAGCATGGGGTTTGACGCACCGGGTTCTCGCCAACCAGCGTGAGATCCTGGCCAACCAGAAGAAGATCCTCCAGAAGTACGTGTGACCTCATGAGCAGCGCGGCGATCGTCCGGGCGGCGGCAGAACCGTTTCGCACCATCCCCACCGTGAAAGAGTCGCCTCCAGGAGGGCGATCGCCTGCTTCTGCGTGAGCAAGGGTGTGGCGTCTCTTGGACGCCGGGGGCCTTGACCGCGGCGATGTCCTGGGCCGTCTCCCAGGAGACGAGCACCCGGAGGACATCGCCGCGGTGGCCCTCCCGGAGGGGCCGATCGTGGGTGTCGGGCATGGTTCGTCCTCCCCCACGGTCAGAGTTAGGGAGCTTCGGCAAGCGGCCGACATCCCTCATCCTTTTGAAGGCCGACCTTGCCGGGTGCGGACGCAATCTCGGGAGGCCGGTGGCACGATCCGGGAGGGGATGCGATTGATCCTTTGTCGCCATGGCCGGCGTGCGAACCCACGGCCTCGGTGCCGTGCCCCTCTCGGACCGATTATGGCACGCCTCGGTTCCCTCCGGTACTCCGGCCCAGTCCGTGGCGTCCGGTCATGCTCGTCGATCGGCACACCCCTCAGCCGATCGGTTGCACCAAGGGGTGAAGACAAGGAGCGATCTCCTCGCGGAAGACCCCAATCTCCCGGGGGGCTTCGATGCCCAGCCGCACTTGACTGTGATCCAGCTTCACCACCGTCACCACGATTCGATCGCCGATCACGATCCTCTCACCGAGTTTGCGAGACAAGACCAGCATGGATGACTCCTTCCCTGATGGTTTCACCCTGAGCGAATACGGCAGCCCATCCCGGGGGTTAGGGACGATCCTAACCAACGAACGCGCAAAATGCAAATACCTGGATTTCTGAATGCAGCAGGTAACATGGCTACGAACATGCCCCCGGTGCATGCCGTGGATTGCACATACGAGACCCGCGAGACATGCCGATGGGCTGCCAACGAGATTGCATGCAGAGTGACAGTTGGTGGATCATGAACATTAATGTTTGTTTGATTCAAAATCGTTTGACATTTCGATTGCATCGATCTCGGAATATTGGTATAGTAGATCTGTCGAGAGCCACAGAGGCGTGATGCGGCATGGTTCCGACCCACCGGGAACCGACGCCGCAAGGGAGCCCGACTTCGTTTGCTGGTGGTGCTTTCCTTCACAGGGAACGTGCCATGACGAGAGACAGCGACAACGACGCAATAAACTATCTTTACTGATTGACATGCGAGAGAGATGCGAAGACATCAGAGAGAAGATGGAAGCGAAGCAATCAAGGTCGATGGAACGTGAGAACGTTCTCACATTCCGTTCATGCATTCAGCCATCGAAGGCCCGTCGCGGCGTATCTCATTCCCCGGTCGAAACCCCGGTGTTGCGTCTGGTTGGATCTAACCAAGAGTAGCGACCAGATTGCTGTAAATATAGCCGGAACTGGGGTTATGGACCAAGCGGCCGCTTGGGATTGCTTGTGGTAGTCGTGCTGATTCTCGTGGTCGCCGGTTACCTTCCCGGTCGTTTCTGACGGGCCAATGATCTGGTCCCGACCTGGTGAGCTTCTGTGCTCAACCCGAGCCGGCGGTCCCGCGGCCATACCGCCTCCCAACCGTGAGGCGGGACAATCGATCGACTCTCAGAGAAAAACCCTCGAGGAGGGTACCTCATGACGTGGTAACAGATCGCCGGCGACTGGCAACAATTCACGGCTTTGGTGCAGGAGAAGTGGGACAAGCTCCCCATGGGCAGAAATTCACGCTCTCCGACGCCAGCGTCGCCTATCTCAGCAAGTTGTCGGAGCCGGAGTTATGCGCGAATCAGAGCAGCGATTGCTATCAGCGCCCTCATTTTGCGTTTGATGTCGTGATCGAAGGGGCTAAGCTCGATCATGTGGAGATTTATGCCTTCCAGACCGGATCGGGCATGGCGGTCGCTCCGCCGCGAGCGGATGCGAAGGCAAAGGCGGAGTCACTTACGACGAGTGAGGGCGATACGGCGCAGACACCGGAAAACCAGGTAGGTGGGCGGCGTCCCAAGAGCGTCGGACAGGTAGTCACTCCTCCTCACGGCCATCACGGACCAAGCCGGAGCGGGGAAAGGGCGGACCATCCCAGGAACGATAAAAGTCTGGCCGCGAAGTCGGGGCGTGAGTAGCATCGGAAGTTTATGTGGTCAACCACATAACTGGTCCGATGCTACTCACGGGCTTTTACGTGCCGGACTTCTTGCCGTGCTTGATGGGCTTGGTGGCGACGGCGGCGGCGCGTTTGGCGCGAAGCTTGATCCAGGCCTGGGCGGCCTTCTGCTCCTTGGAAACACAGGGCGTGGTCATCTTACGGTTCCTCCGGTTGGGGACATTCATGACTCTTATGCGATGTCCACCTTGAACAATGCGTCTCAAACTATCAATATATCCTTAAAATTTTGCGAAGGCAATGGGTTGCCGTCCGTTGTTTGCAGAAATGCTGCCCACGTGTCAGCGGGCGTGCAAAACCGGCTCTCCCGGTCAGCACGCTCGTGAACGCCGCGGCCAATGACGGGGCGGAGTGCGTGCAGCCGCTCGGCGGGCGAGGGCCGAGATGGATTCCGAGGACACCATACGTAATTGTCACAGCCAGCATCAATGAGCTTCGCCGAGCTAGAATCCGGAGGTTCTGAGTCGTTTGGTCAATCACGAGCCAAATCTTGCCATCGCCGGCTGTTGGGCCGCTCTCGTTATCGGTCAGGCACTGCGAGGCAATCTGCTCGAACAGATTTCCGCCCGGTGATAGAAACGGGTGGCTCTGGAAATGGTCGTCGAAGACCTCGGCCTGGGTTGTGACGCGGACCTCCTCGTTCATCCCAGGGAGATGCAAGGCATAGGAACCCGCGTCTAACCTCCGCCGTTCAACACCGGGCGGCAAGATGCCGGGCTGGTTCAGAGTGAGATCAGTCTCCGAGAGGGTGAGGGCTCGCTGCGGTAGATCGAGCATCTCCAGGGCGTCGGCGGCAGACGAGGAAGTTCGTGCTCTTGGCGGTCCAGCGGGGTCGGAGACCCGCGCCGAACAGGATTGGAGCTCCGGCGGCATCCGCTTCGGGTGGCCGAGACCCGCGCCGAACGCGATTCTAAACCCTGAAGATGTTCATCGCGATGGTCGTCACTCACTCCCTCGGTGCGACGCGCTTTGCCGGGGGGATGGACGGGGCTCGGAACGGCCGTGCTCGAAGCTCGTCAGTGACGACCTGGTCGAACAGGGCCTTCCAATCCATCCCCAGCCGCGCGGCGGTGGAGAGGTGCCGCCGGACCTCCTCGGGATCGACCGGCGTCCGGCTCAACGCTCCAGCCAGGTCGGAGCGGATCGCTTCCTGTTCCTCGTCCCCGCCGAGCCCGTTGTCGTCTTCCTCCTCCTTCTGCTCGACATTCTGAGCCTGGAAGACATGCTCGACCGACGGCTCGATGAACTGCTGGAGACCAAGCATCACGTTCCCAGTCCCACGACGTACGCGTTGCTTGCGCGGGATGTCCTTCGGGTCCATCCAACCCAGGCACACGGCGAGCACGATCACCACCACGGCGACGATCCCGGCGAAGATCAGGAACCGATTTTCCATGGGCCACCTCCGCCTTCAGAACGGACAGCCTCGGTGGCGGATCTCGCGGGATTCCCTGTCAGCGTCTGCCCAGCAATTCGACCACAACGGCCGGGCCGCGTTCCAAATGAAAGACGCCTGCTTGCCAATCACCGCAACCATCGAATACGATACGACTCGTAAGCGATCGGTCGCGTTGTTGCGTCGTTGCGTCGTTCTATCGCTGTCGATCGATTTCTTCCCTGGGTCGGGTCGAATCGAATCGAATCGAGTCAATTCCGCGAGATCTCGGGGCCGGCTCAATTCGGATTGGCATCATTCTCGTTTCTTCGAATGTGTTGCGCAATTCATTCGAGACACGGATTATCCATCGGAAAGCCATCAGTCTTCACGAAAGGGACATCGCGTATGTGGGACTCCATTCGAGCCAAGTGTGTCTTGACCAAGTGGCAGACGTCGAAAAGCCAGTTACGGCAAGGACAAGGACGTCGGTCGAACCGCCGACTTGAGCCCGAGCTCTTGGAGGACCGACAGTTGTTGGTGGTCTCGCTGCTGCCGATCGCGAACGTCTCCGTGCCCGCGCTTCAGGGTTATACCGTCCCTCTCCTCGCGTCGTCTTCCGCCGCTAATCCCCAGAACTATGTGGCCATCATCCAGCAACCCGGATATCGCGGTGACCATCCCGCAAGGAAACTTCTGGACTGTCGGCGTTTCATACACCGATCCCAACACTCCAGCGAATTCCTTCACCGGTTCGTTGACGTTTCAATTGTTCCAGAGCCTGACGCCGACGACGGTCAGTGAGATCACAAACCTGACAACCGACAATTATTTCGTGAGTACTGGCAATTATATCAGCCGCATCGTGACCGGCTTCCCGACTGCCACGGATTACGTCGTTCAAGGCGGCTCGCCGACCCCGACCGGAGAAGAGGATACCCCGCCGGTGACGTTCGCCAATGAAGATGTGCAACAACTGGCGTTCACGGGCACCGATCAACTGGCGATGGCCAACACCGGGCAGCCCGACAGCAATTCATCGCAGTTCTTCATCACGACCGGATCGCCGAACGCTGCGCTCGGATACAACTACACCATATTCGGTCAGTTGGTCAGCGGGCAGGCGACCCTGGCACAGATCATCCGGATTCCGGTGATGCAGAATCTCCTCCTCGGCGGCGAGGATTCCGAGCCGGTGAATCCCCTCACGATCACCTCGACGACGATGTCCAGCACCGATCCCGATGGTGTGGCCATCATCGACACGACCCAGGCGAAACCCGGCGAGACGGCGACTATCACCGTGTACGCGATCGACCTCAGCGGCACTCACGTAGCCCAGACCTTCGACGTCACGGTCGGGGCCTACGCGGGTCCGACCTCGTCCTCAACGATTGGAAATGTCAATTTTAAACCGTATGCCAATCCGACCACGGCAAGCGGACCGTTCGATACCGCCTTGCAAGTTCAGTTAGCCGGGCAGAATACGTTTCCCGACCCGACTGCCACAGTGCCGCTGACTTATGGACTCGCCTCGAATCCTAAACACGGCACGATCAGTAACTTCAACTCCTCGACCGGTACGTTTACGTACACGCCCAATTCGGGATTCATGGGCACGGATACGTTTCAATACCAGGTCGAGGCGACCGGGCCGAACTCGTCGGCAGCGGCCGCGATCAGTAACCCGGGAACCGTTACGATCTCCGTCAATGCATCAGCCGTTACCCTGAGCAAAGTCGAGTTGATCATGAATAAACAGCATCAAGTCACCGAAGTCGTCGCGATCTTTAGCGGTGCTCTCGACTTCACCGAAGCCAACAATAAATCGTTCTACCGGCTGGCTACTCCGGGCAAGCGCGGTTCGTACACGGCCAAAAACGCAGGCATCATCCATCTCAAGAAGGTTGTGTATACCGGCGCGAGCGACAGCGTCACTCTGACGCCGATCAAGCCGTTCACCTTGAGAAAACCGGTCCAGCTTCTCATCCGCGGATCCGCTTCCTCAGGGCTCCAGGACGGCCTCGGCCGCTATCTCGACGCTGCCGACCTCGGCCAGGCCGGCAGCAACGTCATCGCGATCCTCTCCCAGAACGGCGTGACCATTGAGGTGGAATAGCATGATGGGGCGATGACCAGGGTGTAAAGGCCGGGACCGCTGACGTTTTGCTGGGGGAAGCAACGATGCTCTTGACGGCCGTTACCGCCGAACTCGTTGTCGTCTCCCTCAATGCGAATACGATTCGATTTGTGAGACCATACGTCAAAACTTATCTCCGTGATCACTCGATTCGAGCGCCATCAATGGATTGTTTGACAGGGCGGGATCAGGTTCTTGCGGTTCCCTCGTGAGTCGCGCGCATCGCGATAGCGACGGGCATGATACTAACCCGAAGCGTGAGCGAGGATTCCGACTTTGTCGCCTCGCTCACGCTTCAGGGTAACTATTGCCCGTGGGGCACCCGACCGTGAACCGTTCTAATCCCCCGAGCTCTCGGGGCTGATTCCGTTTCGATTGGCACAATGCTAGCTGCTCCGAACGGGTTGCGTTGAGCAATACCAGACATGCATCGAGACAGGAAAGCTGCTGCGAAAGGACATCGAGGATGTGGGACTCCATTTGTGGTCGACGCCGCTCGACTAAACGGCAGACGCCGAGAACCCGGTCACGGCAAGGACGCCGGTCAACCCTCCGGCTTCAGCCCGAACTTTTGGAGGACCGACAGTTATTAGCGGCCTTGCTGCAACCGATCGCGAACGTCTCCGTCCCCGCGCTTCAGGGTTATACGGTCCCGCTGCTCGCGTCGTCTCCGGCCGCTGACCCCCTGAACTACTTGGTCACATCCAGCAACCCGGATATCGCGGTAACCGTCCCGCAAGGAGAGTTCTGGACTGTCGGCGTGTCGTATACGGATCCGACCAATTCCAGCGAATTCCTTTAGCGGTTCCCTGACGTTTCAACTGTTCCAGAGCCTGACGCCGACGACGGTCAGTGAGATCACAACCCTCATCACCGACGGGTATTTCCTCAACACCGGCAAGTACTTCAGCCGCGTCGTGGGCGGCTTTCCGAATGCCACGGATTTTGTCGTTCAAGGCGGCTCGCCAACGTTGACCGGCGAACAGACCAGTTCGCCGGAGACCATTTGGCCAATGAAAACGTGCAACAATTAGCGTTCACGGGCACCGATCAACTGGCGATGGCCAATGCCGGTGGGGCCGCCAGTCAATTCATCGCAGTTCTTCATCACAACCGGATCGCCGAACGCCGAGCTTGGATACAACTACACCATTTTCGGTCAGTTGGTCAGCGGGCAGACGACCCTGGCACAGATCACCCAGATTCCGGTGATGACGAATTCCTTCACAGGTGAGAAGTTCCGAGCCGGTGAATCCTCTCACGATCACCTCGGCGACGACTGTCCGCGACCAATCCCAACGGCGTGGCCATCATCGACACGACTCAGGCCAAACCGGGCGAGACGGCCACCATCACGGTGACCGCGATTGACCCCAACGGCGCTCGCAATCATCCGAGACCTTCAACGTCACGCGTCGGGGCCGTACGGGGGACCGACCTCCTCTTCATTTATTGGAAGTCATATCAATTTCAAGCCCTATGCAAATCCCACCATCGTCAAGCGGTTCCCTGAACGCCGCCCAGCAAGTCCAGTTGGCCGGCCAGAATACGTTTCCCGACCTAACTGTGACAGTGCCGCTGACGTATTCACTCGCCTGTCGAGCCCGAAAGACGGCACGATCAGCAACTTCAACCCCTCGACCGGTACGTTTACCTACACGCCGAATTCGGGATTCTTGGGCACGGATACGTTTCAGTACCAGGTCGAGGCGACCGGGCCGAATTCGACAGCCGCCGCCGCGACCAGCAACGCGGGGACAGTCACGATCTCCGTCACATGCACCAAGCAGCCCCGTTACCCTGAGCAACGTCGAGCTTAATGATGAACAAACAGCATCAAGTCGTGAAAGTCATCGCGATCTTCAGCGGTGCCCTCGACTTCACCGAAGCCAACAATAAGGCGTTCTACCGCCTGGCCACTCCGGGCAAGCACGGTTCGTACACGGCCAAAAACGCGGGCATCATCCATCTCAAGAAGGCCGTGTATACCGGCGCGAAGCGACAGTGTCACTCTGACGCCGACCAAGCCGTTTACCCTGAAAAAGCCGGTCCAGCTTCTCATCGACGGAGCGGCCCCTCAGGGCTCCAGGACAGCCTCGGCCGCTATCTCGACGCTGCCGAACCTCGGCCAGGCCGGGAGCAACGCCATCGCGATCCTCTCCAAGAACAACGTGATCATTGAGGTGCCATAAGAAGAGGGTAGGATCCATCATCGACCGATTCATGCTCATTTGAGCTTCGCGAACAGCGATTTCAGCGACTGTTCGTAGTTTTTCCAACGGCCGACGGAACTGGTGTAAACGGGCTGGCGGACCTGGGCCACGCTCGAGGTGCGCACGGGGCGCCGGGTCTTGTGAAACTCCAGGCAGGCCGGCTCCCACTCCAGGCCGCACCAGGCCACGATCGCCCGCGCCCATTTCTCGATGTCGGTCACCATCGCCTCGTAATCGACCTCGAGCATCGGCACGGGCAGCACCCGGCGCCAGTGTTCCATCAATCGTTCGTGCTCCTCGATTCGCGCGGCGATCTGATCCGGGTCGCACGCCCAGCGGACGTCTCGGAAGTTCGTCATCCAGCACGACAGAGCCACGTCGCGGACGTCGCGGCGGCAATGGATCAATTTCGCCCGCGGGAACAGTGTGGCGATCAGGCCGAGGTAGACCGTGTTGTCGGGCATCTTGTCCACGACGCGGTCGGCCGAGTCGTTGAGCGCCGCCAGCTCGTTCAGGTAATGGCGGGCCAGATGCCTCGTGGACTCGCGGTCGAGGTATTCCAGGCAGACGAGCGGCGTGTCCCGACGGTCGATCGAGCCGCGGAGCGTTTCCAGGACGTCGCCGCGCCAGTTTCAGCTCGCCTGCGCCAAACACGCGAGGGTGGCTTGCCAGGATTTGCTCGGTCAGCGAAGTGCCCGACCGGGGCAGGCCCACGATGAAAACCGGCCGTTCCGTCTCCAGGCCAAACCCGCGGACTCGCTCAAAAAACGGAGTCGAGAAGGCCGCGATCAACTGGTCGATGATCGTGTGATGGGCCTGGTGGTCATAGACCAGGCCGCGGTTTCGGAAATCGGCGAGCTGGAGGGCATTGGCATGGATGGTCAGCTCGGCGGCGCGGTCAAACTCGTTCCTGGCATCGAGCACCTGGGCCAGGCCGAATTGCAATTGGAAGCGGGGCTCCAGCGCGAGCTTGGGATCGGCCAGCAGGCTCTCGATCGTGGCCTGTTCGGCTTCGGGGAGCTGATCGCGAAGACGCGTCGCCAGCCGGGCCAGCGCGCCGGCGTGGCGAGGATCGCACCGCAAAACCTCGCGAAGGGAATCGAGCGCCCGGTCAAACTCGCCGAGCTGTTCCCAGACGTTGGCCAGGCTGGCGTGACTCGCGGTCTGAGCCGGGATCGAGCCGTATCGACTCGAGCAGGCAAGCCTTGGCTTCGTCGAGCCGGCCGAGCGATTGCAAGGCGTTGCCCAGGTTGTTGTGAGCTGCCGCCATGTCAGGGCGAAGGCGGACGGCCTCCTGGCAGTGGATGACGGCCTCCTGGTGCGCACCTTGCTCCATGAGTGCTCGGCCCAAGTTACAGCGAGCCTCGGCCGACGCGGGATCGAGCAACACGGCCTGGCGGAAATGCACCAGAGCCGACGACCTTGTCACCGGTCCGCCAGAGTGCCTCGCCGAGGCTGTAGTGGGCCGAGATGAAATCCGGCTTGAGCCGGATGGCTTCACGGAAATGGCCGATCGCGTCGTTGAGGTCTCCTCGGCGCACCAGCGCCAACCCCAGGTTACTGTGAACCTCCGGGTAGTCGGGCTGAATTCGCAGGGCGGTCCGGCAACATTCGATGGCTCGGTCGTTGTCGCCGAGTAGCCGATACACTTCGCCAAGGTTGGCGTGGATGGCCGCGTCGCCGGGCCGGAGGGCGGCCGCCCGGCCGATCAGCAGCTCAGCTTGCTTCGGATCCCCTTGCTGGATGCCACCACGCCCAGGAGATGGAGCGCGTCCGGGTGATCGGGGTTCTCCGCCAGGGCCGCCTGATAGACACAGAGCGGCCCGCTCGATGTTTCCCCGCCGGTGTTCCTCCAGGGCCTCGCTCAGGTCGACTGGCATCATTTTGCCGAGGGAAAAACAGGAATCACCGCGAAAGATCGCCTACCCGATCATACCAAGCCGGGAACTCCGAGGTCAGCCCAGATACCGGGATCGGGAGACGGAGCTCCCACCTACGAATCCTGTAGGAGCCGGCTCTGTCCGGCGACCACGCCAGCCGAGTGTGTGGTCATTTTGTCGTTTCCTTACTTATTTACTCATGTGCTGGCTCGCTGGCAGGCGGCGGCGTGCGAGGTGGAAAGATCGGCGTTCGCGCGAGTGCGACCATCCGGGGAAGATTCCGCAGGAAGATACGAAGCAGTATGCGCAGCGCGATCCAGGCGACGAGTGCGCCGATCAACCAGAATGGAAACCAGATCACCCAGCTGACAACCCAAAGAACGATGGACTTGCCCAGGTCGACCAGGCTTTGCATCGAGCCATTCCACGTCCGGGCGATCTGAGTCGAAAAATCGGCGACGACCGGCGGTGGAGGTGCATACTTATCCCGCTCACGGATATTCAGGGTCAAGGTTGCCAGTGATGAGAGGTTCTCGATGACCCGGATCTTGCCCTCGAGCTGTTCGATCTCGCCGCGAACGCGACTCAGCTCGATTTCGATCTTGAGCACGTCTTCCAGCTTGCCCGAACGTTCCTGGAGGATCTTGTTGAGTGTCTGCTCCTCCACCTTCTTGTTCTTGATGCGTGCCTCGAGGTCGTAATACTGCTCGCTCACATCCTGCGACGTGCGGTTATTCCGTTCCAGCTCGCCCAGTGCAACGATCGACTCGACCAAGGAATCGAACTGTTCGACCGGGACGCGGATCCGCCAGCGCATCGAGCGCAGCGAACCGGGTGATCCGACGACGTTCTGCTCGGCGATATATCCCCGGGCCTCCTGGACGAGGGTGCCGACTTTCTTGGCAATCGGGTCCACGCTTTCGACGACCAGATCCACCTGGGCATCGTACATGATCTTGCGCGAGATCGCCGGCGGAACGACTGAATTCGGCTGGACTTCGAGCGGAATGGCGGCTTTCGACTTGGCCTCACCCTGAGTTTCGCCGCCGGCGAGCTTACCCATCATCCCGCTCATGCCGCCCATCATCCCGCCGCCCATCATCCCTCGGCCCATCATCTGGGTGCCAAATGCTAGCGGAGCCGGCGCTTGCGACGGCATCCCCTCTTCTAAACGAATTGCCGACTTGGCTTCGGGAGCGGGTCGGGACGCTTCGGGCACAATACCTGTCGGCAGTGACTCGTTGTCACAACCGACGAGAGCCAGGACGAACAAGGTCGAGAGGGACCTGATTGGTGTCATAACACGCGAGCCTCGGAGGGGATGGGCATCCTTGAAAATCGGCGCTGGACCGAACGACTCGATACTACTCTGACGAACGCCGAGTTTGGAACGTTCCGTCGAAACTCCCCGAATCCAAGAACCGACGGCACATGGTTCTTTCCGCGCGAGGCACGACTTGATCAACAGCATGGGCACGGTTCAATTCGAGTTACCGCCGGGTAACGAGCGCGGTCAGGCTCGCCGTTGGGATTGCCCATGGCTGGGGTGATGAAAAGTTGGTTCTGCACGAGCTCGCTTTTCATCCCGATTCCGTTGCGCGTCGTCCCCCCCTTCAGAAGGGGGGGCAGGGGGGGTATCCCAGCGGAACCACGGCCCGGTGCGCGATTGCGTGACGGCTGTGGACTGCGGAATTGTCGCATCGGCCCGACGTACTGGCTCTGCCGCGTTAACCCCCCCTGCCCCCCCTTCGCAAGGGGGGGACGTACCGCCGGCACGCAACAAAAACATGCGTTTCGAACCCATGCCCTCGAGCTCCATCGACCCTCATCTTTTCAACACACCAGCCCACGGCTCTTCGCGGCGACTCCGTCTTGCGAAAGCCCTGTTGGAGTCCCGGCTTCAGCCGGAAAGAGCATCGGCTAAAGCCAGTACTCCAACCGAGACGAACCGATGCCAGTCTGAGCCTGGCGGTCGGGCGTAACGTCCCCGATGCCGCCGAGCTCCATCAAATTAGTAAAAATTAACTATAAATAAATGGTAAGCGCCTCACGGCGACCCGTGTCGAAATGAGCGGTTGCCTCTCGATTGATTGGCAAACCGCGGTTCTTTCAATTCTCTAAGTGACGGCAAACTTCGTCTCGGTTACAGCTTTTTACCAGCCAACCGCCGGGATCGCTGATGACGAACAACTGTCGAGACTCCCGATGGAGCTTGAGATACGCGGTCTCGATCATTACTTTGAGAACAGTGAATTGATTTCCGAAAACCGGCTCGAACCGATGCAGAGCGCGCGAAGTCACTGAACCCCAGATTGGTGCTTGATCGATGGAATACAGGAACCTCGGAAAAACCGGCCTCAAGGTCTCCCGTCTCTGTCTCGGTTGCATGAGCTACGGCGTTCCGGAGCGCGGACCTCACCCGTGGACGCTCACCGAGGAGCAGAGCCGGCCGTACTTCAAGCAGGCCCTCGAAGCCGGCATCAACTTCTTCGACACCGCCAACGTCTATTCGGACGGCACGAGCGAAGAGATCGTCGGCCGGGCCCTCAAGGACTTTGCCAAGCGAGACGAAGTCGTGTTGGCCACCAAGGTGTTCAGCCGGATGCATCCCGGCCCCAATGGCATGGGCTTGTCGCGCAAGGCGATCTTGACCGAGGTCGATGCGAGCTTGCGCCGCCTGGGCACGGATTATATCGACCTCTATCAGACGCACCGCTGGGATTACCAGACACCGATCGAGGAGACACTCGAAGCCCTGCACGACGTCGTCAAGGCCGGCAAGGCGCGGTACATCGGAGGCTCGTCGATGTTCGCCTGGCAGTTCTGCAAGGCGCTTTACCTGGCCGACCTCCACGGCTGGACACGGTTCGTTTCCATGCAGAACCACTATAACTTGCTGTACCGCGAGGAAGAGCGAGAGATGCTGGGTCTGTGTGAAGTCGAGGAGATCGGCGTGATCCCCTGGAGTCCACTGGCCCGCGGACGGCTGGCCCGACCGTGGGACCAGAAGGGGAGCACGGAACGGGCCGGGTCGGATGAGTTCGGGAAAACGCTCTACGCCAGGACCGAGGAGGCCGACCGGGCGGTCGTGGACCGAGTCGGCGAAGTGGCGGCCGCCCGCGGGCTGCCCCGGCGCAGGTCGCGATGGCCTGGCTGCTCAGCAAGCCCTCCATCACGTCGCCGATCATCGGCGCCACCAAACCGCATCACCTGGAAGACGCGTTGGCCGCGTTGTCAATCAAGCTCGGACCCGAGGAGATCAAGCGGCTGGAGGAGCCGTACATGCCGCATCCGGTCCTCGGCTTCTCGTAAGATCCTGCGGCAGTCTGGTTGGTGTCGAGAGAGCGTCGAGATTCCGACCTGTTGCTCAATCGGCGCCACCGGCCGACCCGGCTCTGGACTCGAGCAGTTCAGGGATTATCGAGTCGAGCTTGCCACGGGCGTCGACCGAGTGGAGTTTGCCGCCAGGGGCGACGACGAACACCCTGGGGATTGAGTTGATACCCCATGATCTGGAGAACTCGCTCTCCCATCCGTTGCCCTGGTAGTACTGTGGCCATGAGATTTCGTGTTCCTTGACGAACGTCTTGAGCTTGTCGAGGCCGCCTTGCTCCATAGGCTGGTCGAGGCTGACGCCGATGAATTCGACCCCCTGGCCACGATACTTGGCATAGAGTTGCTTCATTTTGGGCATCTCCTGGACGCACGGGCCGCACCAGGTCGCCCAGAAATCGATGACGACGACCTTCCTCTTGAGCTTCTCGATCGAAATAGGGGTACCTGTGACAGCGTCGGTGAACGCCAGTTCGAACGACCGGCCGATTGACTCGTTCGGCGTGCGCGGTTGTCGAGTTTTGACCGCGTAAGACGAATCCGGAAACTCCTTCACCAACCGAGTTTCGAGGGTGGCCTTCGCCTTCTCACCGCGGGTCCGCTCAATAGCGATCTCGAGTAATGTTGCGCCACGAGGGTCGTGCGGAGCCAGCTTGAGGAACTCCTCGACCATCGCGAGATCGGGAGCGCCCGACCGAGCTCCGCGGAGCTTGGACCGAGCCTTGACTAACACCGCTTCCGCCTTGAGTTTCGGGTTTTTGTCGCGGATGAGGATCCCATCGATCTCCCGAGACATCGCCGTGGATAGCTCCTGTTTCCGTCCCCAGCGCTCACCCAACAGCTCGGGAATTCGCTCGTGCTTGGGCGCGGCCTTATACAACTCAAGAATCAGCGCGTCTCGTTTTGACCCTACCTCATGACTCTTGGAGACATAACGTCGCATGTAGGCTTGATTCTGTCGCTTGCTCGCGTCGAGCGTGGGAGCCACGAGGGCGTCGAGCTCCTTGAGGATCTGCGCACCGGAGCGGTCGGCGGCCCACGCGAGCGCGACCACACTCGTCCAGGCGGCCAGGACCAACGTCATCGTCGTGCACCTACGCGTCACGGCACGCTGCATCACTTGGGTCATCATTGAAGAGCGTCCTGAAAAATAGCCCGAGACGGACGACGGAAACAGCCGCAATTCGATCGAATCACTCGCGAGAGCGCCAAAGGCAGCCAGATCTACGATACATCAAGATCCAGACAAATTCCCCACATTATAACCGGAATTTGCAGAGCCAGCGTATGGCTTGGCGAAAACCGCTCGATGATGGGTGGGCTCATCATCAACCGAGAGTCGAGACGAGGTAAGGGACGCCCACGCCGAGTAGGACGGCGAGATAGATCAGTCCGAACACGAATCCGAGGATCCAGAAATCCTTGCGGGGAATGAACCCGCTCCCGAAGTAGACCGGGGCCGGACCGGTTGCGTAGGGCGTGAGCACGCCCATCAGCCCGATCGAGTAGGCGAGCACAAGAGCGTACACCTTCACGGGCATGCCGGGAAATGACACGCCCGCTGCCAGGAGCGCTGGGAAGACAACCACCGTATGAGCGGTCAGGCTGGCGAAGCCGTAGTGGACCACAAAGAAGAACGCCACCAATACGACGAGCGCGGCCAGGGGCGATACGCCGACCAACTGTCGCGAAACCCCTTGCGCGGCCCACGTGACCGCCCCGACGCGGTTCAAGCCGTCGGCCAGGGTCAGGAGGGTCGCGAAATAAACCACCGTGTCCCAGGCGGCCCGATTGCCGATGATGTCGTCCCAGTCGATGACCCGGACCAGGACCATGAGCGAGACGACAGCAAGGATCGCGGTCGTCGGCTGGATCCACTCCGCACCGAAGACCCAGAGCACAAAGGCCAGAAGGATCAGCAGCCCCATGACCACTTCCCGCTTCGAGAGTTTTCCCATTCTCGCCAGCTCCGCTGTCGCCCAGGCGGGAACATCGGGGCTCGACTTGATCTCGGGCGGGTAGATGACGTAAACGAGCAACGGCAGGATTGCGACCAGCAGCACGCCGACCGGAAGGAAGCCGAGCATCCACTGGGACCAAGTGATATCGAGAGCCGTTTCGTGCCGGACCAGGCCGAGTGCCAGGAGGTTCGGCGCCAGCGCGGTCAGGAACATCGAGCTGGTCACGGCCGTGGCGGCGAACGCTGTCCACATCAGGTAGGCACCGATCCGCCGCGCCGTGGGCCCAGGCGCCGAGCCATAGAGCGCGGGAATGCTCCGAACGATCGGGAAGATCACCCCGGCACTCCGCCCCGTGTTCGACGGCGTGAACGGCGCGATCGCCAGGTCGGCCAGCATCACGGCATATCCCAGCCCAAGCGTGCTCCTCCCCATCAGCCGCACCAGAGACAGAGCAATCCGGCGCCCGAGGCCGGTTTTCTCGTAACCGGTGGAGAGCGTCAGCGCACCGAAGATGAGCCAGACAGTACCGTCCGAGAAGCCGCTCAATCCCCACTTGATGGCATCGGCCGGCTTTCGGGGCGACGGAGCCGAGCATCGTGGCCGCCGTGACACCGATCAGTCCGACAGCGGCGGGCGGCAACGGCTCGAGCATCAGGGCGACGATCACGCCGGCAAAGAGGCCCAGATAGTTCCAGCCGTTGCCGGAGATCCCCGCGGGATGAGGAACCAGGACGAACGCCAGCCACACAAGGAGGGGCACCACGAACTTCCAGGATAACCTCATCGCGTGATCCGGCTCCGGTTTCTACCTGAACTCGCACAATCGCCCTGATCTCGAGGATCCAGGGCCCTCGGTGGTCCTCACGCCGCGAGGCGACGTGCGACGCCGCGTTACGCGACTTCTCACACATGTTTCAGTTTGCCGGGTCGATATGAACGTGAAGTCGCGCGGTCGCCTTGCGGCCCTTGCGGTCGCTGCGCTCGACGCGGACGAGGTAGTCGCCCGGTGTCTTGTAGCGGTGGACCGTGGAGGCGTAGCCGTCCGGGGCGAGCTTCTTGACGTTGCCATCCGAGTGCGTCGTCACCGCCGGTGTGCCGTCGCCGAAGTCCCAGGTCTCTTGCCCGTCTGTCGTGGCAAAGGTCCGCACCTTGAACGTGATCGCGTCGGCCGGGTGGAGGTTCAAGGTCGGTGAATAGGCGGCGTGGATGGAGTGGAGCACGGCGTCGGGGTCGGCTCGGTCGATCACCTGGACCACGGCGAAGTCGTAGGCGACATTCCCCCGGCCGTCCGAGACCTTGAGGATCTCGCTGTATTCACCGGGCTGGTCGTAGTGCCTCTCGACCCGAGGTCCCGACGCGGTGGTCCCGTCGGAGAACGACCAATCGTAACGAAGCGGCTCGCCGGAGCGACTCCAGGATCGCGAGCCGTCGAGCGTGATGCGTTCGCCCGTGACAGGCGAGGATGTGCGGCCGGGCGACCGCGATGACCGGCGGCTTGTACTGGCGGAGATAAGCTTCCCACAAGAATGCATATCCTTCCTGCGTGCCCCACCGCCCCGAGGGCTGACGGCTGACGATCTCGAAGTGGAGGTGCGACCAGCCGCCGCTGCCCCCTTCCTTTCCCAGCAGGCCGATCTTTTGACCGAGCGTGACGCGGGTCCCCGGCTTGATCGCCGGGTCGAACGACTGGAGGTGGCTGTAGCGGTAGTACCAGCCCCGGTCGTCGAGGATGTAGGCGACGTCGTAGCGAGGATCCACCGGGCGTCCCGTCGTAGCCCGGCAAGGTCGACTTGCCGACGGAAACGACCAGTCCGGCCGTGGCGGCGACCACATCGACCATCCCCTCCGCCCCGCCGATGTCGAGCCCGCTGTGGTAGTAGATCTTCCGTCCGAGAGGGCTGCTCGATCCCGTCCACGAACGTCGGCTCGTTGGCCATCTGGGTCGCGCTGGCGAACCAGCGCTGGCGGGCCGGATAGACGAACGTGCCCGGCTCGATCCAGGGCGAGCCGGCCGGCCAGAGGCGCAGGCGCGCCGCCTTGAGCAAGCCCCAGTGGTCCTGGTCGGTGTTCGTCATGTAGCCCCGCGTGATCGGGCAATCGACCTGGACCCCGGCGACCGTCGTGGGCAGATGATAGGTCGCCGACGTCAGCTCGACCGCCTGCCCGTTGACCTCGACCTTCACCTGCGCCCTTCGCACGGCCGAGCGGATCGGGTCGCGCGATCTCCTCCACCGCCAGCAACTTGACCCGGGCCTTCGACCCGTCGCAGAGCTCGACCTCGACCGACTCGCCGATGTCGAGATCCACGACGCGGACGCGAGGCGTCCGGGTGGGCGACGGGGGTCCATCCGCCCTGGCGATCAACCCCCGGGAATAAGATCAAAACGGACGACGAGCGTTCGGCCAAGCATCTCTTGATCCTCATGCGATTCGTACGACCGAGACCGGGTACAGTCCCCGTTCGTATCGGCCCCGGCGTTCAGCCAGGGCCGCGGATGCCGCCTATCTTCGCATTGAGGCATGACCGATTGTCAGGAGTCCTTCCGGTTTTCATTGTTTGACCGGAGACATCCTTCCGTTCGCCGGCCGTCGGCGCGAGGGACTGGACGACCTCCCAGAAACGAGTGTCGCGCTCGACCTACGGACTTCTGGAGCCTGGCCCTGTTCAACGACTTGCCCCCGTCGTCCAAGAATCTCCGCGAGGGCCGATGACGGCGGCCGAAGGGTGGCGAAGGTTCGGCCGGACGCGACGTCCCAGAGTTCGGCCGAGGGAGCCGGGCTGTACCGGAAGATCACGACCGTCTTGCCATCCCCGGACAGGCCCACCTCGACGACCCGATCATCATCCGCCAGAGCGCAATCGTGGCGACGGCCTTGAGGGTGACCGAGTCCCAGACGGTCACGGCCTTGTCGCTCGGAATCTATCGTCACGAATCGCTTGGCGTAGGGAGCGAACGAGAGCCACATGGGTTGAATCGTCTGACCTTCAGCTCCTTGTCGAAGCTCGCCCGTGAGGCCGTCCCAGATCTTGATCGACTCGTCCGAGCGCGTGACCAGGAGATTCGATTGGTCGAAAAACGTGAGTTCCCGGATCGGGCCCTTGTGGCGAAAGGTTGGGGCGACGGGGTCTTTCTTTTCCGCAGCTCCAGAGTTTGGCCGTGCCGTCCTTGTAGGCGATCGCTTCCCGGCTCTGAAAGCGAACTCCCCTCTTATCCTCGATCAGCGGACGCATGTTGCCGATTTCCGCGTAGATGAAGTCCTTCATCCGTTCCTTGTCATTCATGAACGGGTATAAGTCCATCAGGTCGCTCGCCGGGTCACGCTTGGGCTGTGGGCGGGGCCTGGGCTTTGGCCGGAGGGACCTGGGCTTTCGACGCCCGGCTGGAGGGTCCAATTCGCCACCAGGCAGACACCAACGGCAGCCACCGAAGCGGCCCCGACCGACATGAGCTTGACCATGAGCAGACTCCTCAATACGTTCTCGGCCAACTTGGCGGAGGCGGCTGAGAACGCACCGGCCCCCGCCTGGCCCGACGCGCCGCACAGCCCGAGATGGGTTGTGGATTTCAACAGCGCAGCGGGCATTCTCGCTCCCTGTGACTCGGTCGACAGCACCGACACCAGTGCCCCAACCGCCGGGGCCAGGCCGCGACGGGCCAAGCGGCCCCGCAATCGCTCCCGGCCCCTGGCCAGACGACTGCCGATCGTGCCGATCGGGCAGCCCAGGTGGCGGGCCGCCTCTTCGCAAGTTCGGCCTTCCAGGTCGCAGAGCACGATGGGCACGCGATAGCGGTCCGGCAGGCGGTCCAACTCCTCGTGCACGGCCGCCGCCAGACCGTCCCGATCCTCGCCAACGGTTCGATGGAGCGTCACCTCGGCCAATCTTCGCTCGAGCGCCCGTCGACGGCTCGCCTCGACTCTGGCTCGCCCCGCGGCTCGGCAGGCGACCCGGTGCAGCCAGGGACCCAACGAATCGCGGACCCAGAGCGAGCGGCCCTTGCGCACCAGGACCAGGAACGTCGCCTGGAACGCGTCCATCGCCTCGTGGTCGTCGCGGAGAATACCGCGAGCAGGCGCGGAGCACCATCGGCCCATGTCGCTCGACCAGGATCGCGAAGGCCAGCTCAGCCGCCTCGCCGCGGCCGGTCGCGAACTCGCTCGAGAAGCTGCCCGTCCGTCAGCCCGGCGGAGACCCCATCCTCAAAGAGCGTCTTGAGGAAAAGCCGGGAAGTCCCGCCAACATCTCGCGTCATGAGCCCGTCCCCTCTTTTCTTTACTCGGCTTTGCGATCGGTTGCCTTCTCTATGAATAAAGCAACCAGGGGGACGATTTTATCCAAGTTTCTCGGAATTCGCGGCAACGATCGCGTCCGTTGGGCGAGGTCGTTTCGCAAACTGCTCCCCGCGACCAAAGTGATCCTCAGAGCCAGGCCTGAAAGAATCCAACCGTTAGAATCCGCAATCAGAGTCGAGAATTCCCTGAAAGCCAGGATTGGCAGTCTGGGATACATTTGGCGACACACCCTATTTGTGGGGATCACGCAGGAGTCGAGTTTATGTCGAACGAAACGGTGAATTCCGTGATTAATGACCCGTTGAAGGCCGTCGCCGATGCTTTGGACTCCGCGGTACACACGGCAGAGGCGGGAGTGCAGGACGTAACGGCGAGTGCGTCCAACGCATTACCGGCTATCAGCGGTTTCCTCTCCGATATCACTTACAAAGCCTGCTACGCCGTCTCTTACGGGATCGTCTTCCCCACCGTCCTGGTCGTCCGCACGATCCCGAAAGAGAACGCCGTCGTCCACGGGTTCGTCGACGGAGCGCATGCCGCGATCGACCTGGTCAACGGGATGAAGGCCAAGTCTCTGTAAGGGGACACCCGAACATCTCCTTGCCGGACCACGGAACCGACACGAGACCTGGAGCCGGTATTACGGCCGTGGCGGTGGATAGCGAAAACCGGTGGAGCGGGTTTCCTAACCCGCTGGTTCCCTCCTCGGCGCATCCAACCCGCCCCACACCATCAACGACGCCGGAATCGGGAACGCCCCTGGAGCACGGTCAACGCCAGTTTTTCATCAGCCCAGGGTCAGGAGGAGGATTCCCGTGCGTGCGCGAACGAATCGCGACGCGCTCTAGTTTCTGCCTACCTCGCGGATCGCTTCGGAATTCTTGGTAACATTGGGGTCTCGCCGAGGTTCCGCTCGGAGGATTACTGGCCCGGGCGTTAGGCTGGCGCCTTACCTTGGTCGGGATGTCCGCGGCGATTGTCGTTTTGCTGAAGGAGATCCTGATGTTCATGCGCGTTGCACGTATTCCGCTGCGCGGCCCTGGGCGTACTGGCACTTGGTATTCTGGCGTGGACCGCGCCGGTCTTGTTGGCGGCGGGGCAGACCGAGCGGGACGCACAACAGAGGACCGATCGCCACGGTGATCCCTTGCCGTCCGGGGCGGCAATGCGCTTGGGTACGGTCCGCTGCCGGCAAGACGATCGGATCGAGCGGATTGCATATTCACCCGACGGGCGATTCGTGGTCACCAACAACGGGAAACTCGGGCTTCAAGTCTGGGACGCCCGTGATGGGCGCAAGGTTCGCCGGCTCGATCTCGGCGGGGATGACATCCATGACTTCGCCTTTTCTCCCGACGGGAAAACCCTCGCGGCGACGTGCTTAGGACTGGATCGCGAGAAACGGCTGCTTTTTCATCGCTTGATCTTCACCGATTTCGCCTCTGGCCGAGAAATCACACCGATCGAAGGGGGGCAAGATCACGCTGGTCTAAAGCTTGCCTTCGCACCGGACGGCAAGACCATCGCCACGATCGGCGATACGCTCCGCTGTTGGGATGTAGCCAGCGGCAAGCTGTCGTTCGAGGCAGACCTGGGCCGAGCACAACTCCGTGAAATCGCGTTCTCGCCTGACGCGGCGAGCCACCTCGTGGCGGTCTCCAACGAGACTGTTCAACTCTGGAACGTGGTGGATCGTCGCGAAGAGCGCCAGCTCAAGGAGCCCGAGGGTTCGTCCAGTTCGCGCCTCGCTTTTTCGCCCGATGGGAAGACGCTGGCAAAACCGGCGGGATTTGAGGGTGCTATCCAACTCTGCGCACGTCGCCGATGGAACACCGATCGAGCGATTGACCGGCAAGAATCAGTCGATTCACTTCCTGGCATTCTCGCCGGATGGGAAACACCTGGCAGCGACGGGTCGGGAAGGCCATCTCACGATCTGGGATCTAGAAACAGGCGAGGCGACCGAGCCGCTCGCGACCGATGGCCTCGCCGACGGCCCCTTGGCCTTCTCGCCGGATGGGCGAACGATCGCGACTCGCGGCGGAGACTGTGTGCTCCACTTCTGGGACCGGACCACCGCCATGGACCGGCTGGCGACTCTCAAAGCGCACCTCGGTACCGTCCACGCCCTCCTTTTCCTCGATAAGGGCAAGGCGTTGATCTCCGGGAGCGACGATCACACAGTGCGGATTTGGGATCTGTCTGGCGACCCGGCGCGGACGGGCCGGCAGCGAGCCGTCCTGAAGCATAGCGGCTGGATGCGCACACTGGCCCTCTCTCGCAACCAGCAATGGCTGGTCACGGGCTCGAGTTATCCGAGCACGGACAAGGAACCTGTCCATCTCTGGCATGTGCCGACGGGCAAGCTCCGACGGAAATTCCCGTCCCCGGGTGAATCCATCAGTCCCATTGGCGCTCGTTTCTCGGATGAGGGGGATTCCATCCTGGTATGCTGGAACGATGGCAAATTGACGAGCTGGGACATCGCAACAACCCAGGAACGCGCGGCACCGGAACCCAAGTTTCTCGGGGCTCGTCCCCCCATCCAGTTTGCGAGCAACTTCGCCCGAAGCGCAGTCTTCTCGCCCGATGGTCGTCGCCTGGCGGTCGTCGGGAATATGAGCGGAGGGGTCCATGTCGCGGAGCTCGAGCAAGGAAAGGAGCTTTTCGCGGTGCCGAGGGGCTATGCCGTCGCTTTCTCGCCGGATGGCCGCACGCTCGCCGTGGTCGAGGCAACCAGATACCAGCAGTTCAAGCTGGCCGACGGACGGACCTACAGCGAGATGGGCCCGGATACGGTGGTTCTTCTCCTGGACGGTATCACCGGCCAGGAGCATCACAAGATCCTGGTCAAGCAAGCCTCCAACATCGAAGCGGTCGCCTTCTCACCCGACGGCAAGACCCTGGCGGTAGGCCGAGGCTGGAACGATCCCGACATTCATCTCTACAATGTCGCCGACGGACGCGAAGTCGGGACCGTCGCCACTCCACCTGGGACTCACACCTCGTTCGCCCTGGCCTTCACGCCCGACGGCAAGCAGCTCGTCACGGGCATGTCCGACACCTCGATCTTGATCTGGAATGTGCGCCAGCCAGAATGAATGCGAAATAGGCACAGGCTCTTCAAAGTTCGGCAGGAAATGACCCGGTCGTCCGGCCTGGCGATCGTTTGGGTCCGGACTGACGACGAGCTGTTGCCCCTCGTGGAAGGTAACGGATTTTGCCGCATCAGGCAGCGAAGCCCCCCGCTCGGGTCTCTGGATCTCGCGTTCACCCTGCGAACCCCGGTCGGCATAATGGCGTTCATGGTATCAGGCGTGCGTGATGCCCTGGCCGCCAATCATGAGAAATTGTATCGATCGGGTAAAGCTTGCGGATTTGGATGCCGATTCCTTCAATGTGGGTCTCGGCCAAGCCTGACAGGCGCCGAAGGTGGTACCAGCAGCCGTCTCCATCGTTAAACGAGACGTCCCCGCCGACGATGGCCGGGCGCGCAGGAGACGGCGACTGGCGTACACGAGAGTGACGGTCCTTGACCTCGTGGGTTGCCGACCGTCCCAGGTCGCACGGGCGAATGCCGAGGATAATCCCGGATGGTCCATCTCCGGTCGACAGCGATCACCGAGACGAAGCACGTCTCGAGCGTTCGTTCGATGCCAAGATGTCGTCACTGCGAGGACGGGGAAAAGGGTCGGTTTTACAGCCTCAGTCAGAGCCGCTCAGTCGCCCGCGCACTGTTCCGAGCATTGGCGCCAGTGATCCTGGCGCTGTCGGCACTGACCGTCTCGGGCTGTATGACCACGTCGGAGCATGCCCGAGACAATCGGGCGATCCCATCCGCGGTCTTCGGCACGGCCAATGCGATCATGCCCCCCGACCACAGTTCGGTTGGCGCACCGGTTGGGCTCGTCCGGTTGCAGAGTGCCGCGGTCGACGATGCGGGAGCGAACGCGGCGCCGGCGCAGCCGCCGCTCCCCGCCCCGACCTTGTCGTCGTCAGCTCCCGACCCGCCTGCGTCGTCAGCGATCGTGCCTTCGGTGGATTCAGCCGCCGATCCGCCTGCGGTTGCCGCGACAGCCCTCGCTCGCGCGGCTCCGACGGCGAATAACGCCGATTCGGCGGCGGTCCAGGGCCTGAGCTCGATTGCTCGAAATCGCAGGGCCAATCGGGGGGTCCCAAACCCGGCCGCGTCCGATGCCGGCGAGCCAAGGGTTGGGCAATTTGAACCCCAGGCTTCGAGCCCGAATTGAGGGCTCGGTCGCGCCGGGAGAGGCAGCCTGAATTCAACTATCCCGACATTCGTGCCGACCCGGCCAAAATCTACCACGATCGCTTCGGAATCGACGAGGAGCACGATCGGTTCGTATTCCCCTGGCTGATGAACTTGATCTTTGAAGACCGCTGGCTGCTGGCTGAGAACGACCCTGCCGAGGCCGTCAGGAACCAGTTTCGACGCCGGATGAAGGTCGACATCCGCGACCCTGACCCCGACACCGCCAACTTCCCGAACGGGGCGTACACCCTCCCCAAAGGGAGGATGTATGTCGAAAACTCCCCCCTCGGGCTCTACGGCGCGAGCAAGAACACGCCAAGAATCTACCAGTGGGAGTACCTGCTCCGTTATGGCCTGACCGACAACCTCGAGTTCCGCATTTTCTCCAACGGGTTGACCGCACAGGCAGCGATGGCGAAACAGAAGGCGACCACTGGCTATTCGCCGCTTGGCGTTTGATTTCAAGGCCAACTTCTGGGAGGAGAACACCAAGTACCACATCCCCGCGATGGGCATTGAGGTCTACCTCCAGACGACGTTCGGCTCACCCGCGTTCAACGCGGGTACGCAGCCCTCGATGAACGTCCTCTTCGACCAGTCGCTGCCGCTGGGCATCGGGTTCGAGTACAACTTCGGGATTGCCGGTACCCAGAACGGGCTCGGCGAGACCAAGTACCAGTTCAATTTCGCCTGGTCGTTCCAGCGCCAGGTGGTCAAGGACTTCGACATTTTCGTGCACGGCTTTTACAATGAATCCGGCCTGCCGCGCTTGCGCCAATTCCAACACGTGAAGGATGCCGGCAGCTCTGGTCGCGAAAGCCACGATCCCCCTGGCCAACGTCGTCGGCATCGGGGCCATCAAGACGGTCAACGACCGGTTCGCCATCTTCGGCAGTTTCAACTTCGGCACGACCGGGGGATCTCCACACACCATCGCTCTGACGGGCTTCGCTGTCGCATTCTGATACAACGTCCTTTTGAACCATCCTGAAGGGAAGAGTGGACTATGGGTTTGATAAAAGTCCGCTCTCGCCGCACCGAACCTCTCCGGTAGGGATGGGTTCACGGACTCGGAGCTCTTCAAGCTCAAGATCCTGGCGGTCCATGAGGCCAAGTACGCTTGAAGCGGGTGAGCGTTGAATATCAATGAGCCGACACACGGCCAGAATGGTCGCCAGAGAGAGCCGGCTTCTACGGGATTTGTCGGAGGGAGCTCCGTTCTCCCGATCCCGGTTCTTGCTCGGTGTCGCGCCGTTGTTAAATATCCATTCGCCTCGGACGAATAACCGACATAGCGGCGCTGGTGTTGCGCCTCCGAAACGACTTGTTGATCACGAAGGATTTCCATCATGATGACCGAGCGATGCACTCCTGGCGATGAGACGAAAGAGTCGCGGGACGACGATTTGGGAAGCAAGCGACGCGACTGGCGGCGTGAGGCTCGTAGGTGGCTGGAAAAAGCGGATGCCTACGACCCCGAGCGCTGGAAGGAGATGGCAGCGGCATGGAAGTCCATGTGGCAGGACGCAGGCGGCGACGCACAGGCCGAGCAAAAGACCGCGGCAGCGACCAAGACCTGCCCCTATTGCGCCGAGGAGATCAAGCAGGCGGCGATCAAATGCAAGCACTGCGGCACCTGGCTGGCGTACCCGCCCGAGCCGCCAGCCCACGGCGACGCGTCTGCGCCCGGCTTCATCGACTTGGCGCCCGGCCATGGGTGCTCCCACTTCGGGAGGCTGACGCGCTCCACCGGAGACGCGAAAGCCTACGGCGTCCTGAGCGGTCTGGGTCATTTCTTTGGAGTCGATCCCACCTGGCTGCGTATGCTCTACGCGCTGGGGACGGTCTTCACAGGCATCCTCCCCGGCGTCATCGTCTATGCGATACTGGCAGCGATCATCCCCAGCGACGTGCCCGCCAAGGGCCAAGACGTGGAGTGACGACGACGACCCTGGGCACTGCTTGGTTTCTAGACGAGTCGCTCGCACGGTCGATCTGCAAGGTACCAACGCCGCGCCGCTTCTTTCGGATGAACCGTATTTCCGGAACTGCAACCGCGTAGCGCGGGCACTCAGGTACCGTTCCATCAACGTTTCACCTTGTACCCGCGCGGACGCGGCAACTCGCGATGTCGCGGATCGGTTACAGGCTTCGAAGATGCGGCCTCGAGCTGCTCCCAGCTCATGTTCTTGAACGCCTGCTTGGCGGCAGAGAGTAAACCCTCGCCGGTCCGGTCCGGTGCGGATGCCGCCGCATTTTGGGTTGCGGGTGCGTCGCGGATCGCCGTCAGGACCGGTACCAGGCCAGCATAAATCGCGATCCTGGTGCTCGGTGGTCGCCGCCCCGAAGCGGAGGTTATGGGAATTCATAAATGCGATCAGGTCTCCGACCGTCCGCTCCTGCCCGGTGTCCAGTTGCTTGAGGAAGGCCTGCATGCTCGGGTCGTTGAGCAACCGGCCCAGGCTGGCCATGACCGTGAAGTAATCAAGAGAATCATTATATCCTAGCTCGAAGTCGCTGGTCGTCTTCAAGAACTTCGCACGGAAGTTCGAGACAGCCTCGGCGACTCGCTTGGTGGTCGCACTTGAGACGGTTCCCTTGGCGTCTTCATCGAGCGCGGCTTGAACGGCCGCACGCAGCGCGTTGCGCTCCTCGACGTAGGTCGGACGCATCAAGAGGGGAGGGAGCGCATCACTTGCGGTCATCTGATCGATGCAGAAGGTGATCGCCTCGGAGTCCCACTCGAACGGGATTTCGCGGATGGCAGCTCGCACTGATCGCGATTTTCGCACGGCCCGATTTCACGACGCCAGGATCGGTGTCGAAAATCTGGAGCAGGAGATTGTTGAGCGTGGTACCGTCTCTCAAATCCATTCGCTCTACCCTCACTTCGCGGGCGGCTTCCTCCTTGATCGCCTTCTTTCGATTCTCCTCGCGGAGAGCTTTCTGACGGGCCCGCAGGGCCTTGTTCCACTTGATCATGGTGTCGACGTTGATCGCGTCGGCCTTGGCTTTATCTTGCTGATAGACACCCTGGCCCCGCGCGTATGACCCCAGGCCCGCCATGTAGCCAGAAGCGGGATCGGCCCCCCACTGGCTCATGCCGTATCCGCCATAGCCTCGGGGGTATCCCCATTGCGCCTGGCGGTCGGGGCCAACAAATTCAGACCGATCAACAGACCGGTCACGATCGTGAAGATGCGATTCATGAAGAGACTCCCATTCAGCACCGCTCGCGCCTTCGGACTTTCTCGAGGCACAGGCGGCACTGATCGTAAGGTGTTTTCAGAATTAGATAATCGATATGATCCGAACAGCGAGGATGAACGGGCTCATTGCAGTCGCGTCGAGGCCGATTGATGGCGTTGTGATCGACCCGGCCGATGGTTCTCCATGGACTCTCGCTCTCGACTGGCGGTCTGCTTAGAAACGGTCCCACCCCAAGTCCTTGAAAACGTCGATCGCGGCGGACTTCAACCCGCCGACCGCCTTGCTCTCCCAGGCTCTCGGCCGCGCCGACCGCCTGGTCGGCGACCCCCGTGACTCCCGCCGCTGGACAGGCTGCCGAGTGTGCCGTTGGCCTGCTCGGCGAGCATGGGATAGAGCTTCTGGTAGATTTGCCGCTGGCGGTACGAGTTGGCCGGCGGAGAACCGCAGGTTGAAAGCCTGCATGAACGCGAGCAGGTCGCCCAGGGTTGTTCCCTGGTAGTCTTCCAGCTCGGCCAGGACCTTCTCGATCTTGGAGCTGTCCAGCATCTTGATCAAGCCCGCCATCGCCTTGATCTTGTTTTGGGCCTCGACGTAATCGGGGGCGTCCTGGGGCACCTGTTTGACAAATTTGAGCCGCAGATTGGTGATGGCTTTCTGGACGGCGTCGATTGTTTCCGGTTCAAGGTTCCCTGTCTCATCTTCCTTGAGCGCGTTCTGGATGGCCTTCTGCAGCGCCTCGCGTTCCGGCCGGAACAATTCGCCACGGAGCTGCAAGGGCCACTCTCCGTCCGTCGTCATCGAGGCCAGACAGACCGTGATGCACTCGGTTGCGACCTCAAAGGGAATGTTGGCGATGACCTCGGCACGAAGCGGAGTCTTGATGAGCTGAAGCGACTGATCGGCCGTCGCCGGGTTGAGCAGGACATCGAGCAGGACGTTGAGGGCGTCGCCATCGGTGATGTCGAGCGTGTTGGGATTTTTCCGCAAGCGATCCTGGATCTCGTCGTAGGCCTTGTTCGTGCGGCTAGCCGTGCTCGTTGCCGGTCTTGGTAGCGCTGATTGGCAGCCTGCTGGCCTTGGAATATGTACGAGTTCCAGCGCATGCTGGTGGTCGCGTTCATCGATCGCGCCATCGGCCGTGTTCCTGTTGTAAATGCCGGCGCCCGCGCTGAACATGCCCATTCCGCGGCCATGCTTCCCTGCAAGGTACTCGCACCACCCCAGCCGCCCCAGCCGTAACCACCGTAGCCGTACTGGGCACGAACGGCGCCTGGCCACATCGCCAGCACGAGGGCCAAGCACAAATAGAGAGAATTTCGCTTCATGAGAAGAACTCCGGAAACTCTGGTTCAGAAGAAGAACCTTCGCACCGATCTGGAGCGAAGACCGTAAAGAGGTGCCGTCCTTCACCAAGCCGTCGATGTTCCCGGGGCCCAATGAAATCAGCCGATCGAGATCAACATGGACGAGCTAGATGAAGAAAACATGTGGAAGTCGTCTGGTGAAGCTCCCGGACTTCCCTGCTTCGAGGAGGGGTTCGAGAGTAGAGACCGCCAGGATGTTGAGAGCAATGTAGCGGCAGTTAGGTCAAAAAGGCAAGTCTTTCATCCAAATAATCTTCAAGGTTATTGTTATCGTCTCGATTGTTTTCGTCTTGCCGGACTCATGGGGAACGCGTGGGCTCACTCTCGCTTCGACCAGTCCTTTCGTCCTTTTTGTTTTTTTCGACAGCCACGGCCAAATGGCGCTGCAGAGTGGAACCAACTGGTTTACGCGACAGGAGCAACATGCGATGGCGCTTAACCCGAAATGCGTGCGGACCGTTTTCCTGCAGGCGCTAAATTGTACCTGGCTGTTTTATCGATGACAACGACAACGGTGACCTGCGGCAAGCCGTTCTCTGTAGCGGCAACTGTGAAGTTCGTGACGGAAACGGTGACGTGACCTGCGCGTCCTGATGAATCGCGGCTTCTCAGTCTTAATGCCGGCATTTTTCGCCTAAAACGCACATGCTTTCGCAAGTGACCAATGTTCAGCCTCATGAATCGATTTGAGACTTCCAAGTCTTGAGCCGAAATGACTTGCGTTCTGGCGAGCGGTAGTGCGAAAATCGGATGTGATTGATCGCTCGTGACGGGCGATGAGACAGCGGCCAAGGCGGCCTCCTCCTGCCATGACTCCCAGTCGGCATCTTTTCTACGCGACGCTGAACGCGGCCCGAACGGCCACGATCAGAGGAGCCTGCCAGCTATGTCTCACCCCAACCGAGTGACCGTCACGAGCCGAGCCACGCTCGTGCGGATCGGTCCCTGCCTCGCTCCACCTGTCATCGCGACTTCCCGAGACTCGCGACGAAGGCCGATCGCCCACGTCCGCCGCATCGCCCAGCATGACCGAAGGCCTCACCCGACCCCGCTGGCCAGAAAGCATGGCCGTGGTGGCCTCGACCGGCACAGCCGTCGGGGCAATCGGCGACGCCGTCATCCTCGAGGGGCGGCTGCCCGACTCTTACCAGCATCACTCGGCCGTGAATAACCTCCTCTCCTTCGGGTTGAGGGGAAGTGCCAGGATCGAGTGGAAGCGGGGCGGGCGCCTGTCGCGGTTCGTCGGGGGCCCCGGGTGCTTCACGATCACGCCGGCGGGAGAGGACAATTCCATTCTGCATGGACCGGTCGATGCAGATGTTGAACGTGGTCTTTGGCACGGATCAACTTCGCGCCCTGGCCGACCGGGAGTGGAAGCCTTACGGCTCGACCATCGAGATCTTGCCGGTCTACCATCAGAACACGCCGGAGATCGTCGCGCTGGGGCAGGCGTTCGCGTCCCTACTGCGTTCGCCCCGCAGAGGAAGTGGTCTGTATGCCGAGACCCTCTGGACCCAGATCGCGATCCAGATGCTGTGGTACTACTCGTCGCTGCCACGCGCAGGGCGAGATGTGGGTGGAACGGCTGCCCGACGCTCGCTTCCGGCGCGTGATCGACTACCTCGACGCGTCGCTCGCTTCCGAGATCTCCCTGGGCGATCTCGCCGACCTGGCCGGCCTCAGCCCCAACTACTTTCTCAGTGCCTTCAAGAAGGCGACCGGGAAGACGCCCCACCGCCTCCTGACCGAGATGCGCGTGGCCAAGGCCCGCGAACTGCTGAGCAATCCCCAGATGTCCATCGTGAACGTGGCCCTCGCAGTCGGTTTCTCATCGCAAAGCCACTTCACGACCGTGTTCCGCCGCTTCATGAAAACCACCCCCGCCTTGTACCGTGCGACACATCCTTGGTCTGGGGCCGGAACAGGGTGATCTGGCTTGATGCCACACCACGTCGGCGGACTGTCCGGGAATCCGAGCCCCGCGACCCATGCCTCGGATCGTAATAAACAGGAAGAAGCTCACGGTCATTTCCTGGTAGAGTCAACCGCCCCGACCAGGTAGACTAGGACAGAGTCTAACCTGTATGCCGCATGTTTGACCTTCTTCTCAAAGAGGCCAACCCGCATGTCTGATCCCCAAGCGATCTCGAGCCAAGTGATCGAGTCGGCCACCGGAACCCTGGATCTCGCCGTGCAAGCCGCCCAGCGTGGGGCGGCGGACGCGCGCGAGGCGGCAGCCCGGACGTGGACCGCTGCCGGACGCTTCGTCAACCGATTGGTGTACTGCCACCTGTTACAGCACCTCGTACGGGATGGTCTTCCCCGCGGTCCTGCTGGCCCGTTGCATCCCGGTGAACAATCCCGCGGTCCGAGGCCTGATCGACGGCGCCCATGCCGCGCGGCAGAAGGCGGACGAAATCTACCAGCCGGCCCTCGCGCCAGCCTGAGACCTAGCCGCCGTTCTTGGTCTTCGAACGACCAGATTGATCCGCCGGAACACCCTGGGGAAGTGCACCGGGTTCGGAATCACAACTTTCAGGAGGGAATGCCCGCATGGAACTTGATCCAACCGACGTGACCCTTCCGTCCCAAGCCGCTGACCGAGAGTCATGCGAAGGGGATCACTCATCCCTGGATATCGAACTCGACGGCCGAGCAGGGCTGATCCGGGTGAGTGACGCTCGACTGTTTCATCCTGCACGGCGTGCGCTACGCGCGGCGGCTCCTGGAGGCCCTCTGCGATCATCCCGGAGTCAGGAAGGCGGAGATCGACCTCGCGTCTTCCACCTGTCGCGTCGATTTCGATCTCTTGTCGAGCTCCCCGGCCGTCATGGCCGAGGTGTTCGTTGACGCGGTCCGGACCGCGTCCGCACGCGCCGAGAGGACCCCGTGGTGGAGGCGAAGCCCGCGCTGGTCGACGCTCACCGCCTATCGGTTCTTCGGCGGCATCTCGCTTTGGGAAACGCATGCGGACCAGCCGGGGCACGTCCGGCTCCTCCATCAGGGGTCCGTGGGCGATCGCGCCACGTATGCCCGTCTGGCCGACAGCGTGGCGAGCCTCGAAGGAGTCGAGCGATGCCACGTCTCGCTCTGGTCGCACTGGATCACGGTCGATTGCGGTCCGGGCGGTAGCCGCGATGGCGAGTCGCACGGTGGACCGGGTGGAGCGAATCCTGGAGGGGCGGAAGTTTGCCGATCCGAGGGAAGCCGGCGTCACATCCGGCGTCGGCCCCCTGCGACCGACGGCCCGGAACCGATCGCCACCGGCTGGAAGCGCTTAACGTACGTGGCGCTGGCCGGCGGCGCCTTCACCATGACTCTGGTCGGCCTGGTCGTGCCGGGCGTCCCGACTGTCCCGTTCCTGCTGGCGACGAGCTATTACCTGGCCCGCTCGTCGCCCAGCATGAACGAACGGCTGCGCCGGACGGCGTTCTTCGGGCCGATCCTCCGGGAGTGGGAAGGCCACGCCGCATTGAGCCTGACTTCGAAGGGCAAGCTGGTCGCGCTGACCGCCACGATCGTCGTCGTGACGGTGGTCCTCGCGCCGCTGACGCCCTTCACCCTGGGCGTGATTCTCCTCATCTCGTCGCTCAGCGTCTACGGGGTCACCAGAATTCCGGCCGTCACCCAACGTGAGCAGGTCAGCGCTCGTGCGCGGCCCGGTACCACGCTGGCGTTGCCGGCTCGCTGAACCCGTGATAGGCGCGGAAGGGCGATCGACGGTCCCGGGATTGGCGGAGCAACAGTCGGAGCGATTGTGTCCATCAGTTTCACCCTTCGAGACATCCAGGCCGATTCCACCCGATGGAGCGAAGTCTCGTCTCAAAGTCTACCTGAACGGCTTGAATTTCTTGGCGCTCGCATCGGCCCTGGCCTTGGCGGTCTTTGTTGCCACGGTGTCACGGATCTTCAGGGCGCGTTCTTTCCATCTCTCGGCCTCGACGGGGCGATGCATCTTTTCCATCAACGCCGCAAAACGCTCGGCGGCGTCAGCGAGGTCGAGGTTTTCATCGGGATTCATCTTCTCATAGATGGCCAGAACGCGCCGGTAGAGGAGCGATGCCTCTCCGTACTTGCCTTGCTCGCTGTAGACCACCGCCAGTTGATCGAGTGTCGTCGCGGTACCGAAGTGGCCGGAACCCGTGTGTTCCTCCTGAAGCGCGAGGGCTCGTTTCAATAAAGGCTCGGCGTCGGCGTAATGTTTCTGGGCCTTGTGGACCATCGCCAGGACGTACACGCACTGGAAAACCGATTCGGGCTTGGCCTTCTTGTCCTCGTCGCGGACGGTGAGCGCCCATTTTGCGAGTGGCTCGGCTTCGGCAGTGCGTCCCTGATGATAGAGCGCCCGGGCCAGGTCGCAGTAACTGCGTGCCAGCAGCCGCCGCGCGACCTTCTCATAAGGCCGAATCTCCTTGATCGCCAGATCAAACCGTTCCGCGGCCTTGACGTAGTCTCCCTTGTCGAAACTCTTCCAGCCATTGTTATTGTGGTGTTGCCAAATTCGCAACACGTCGGGGGGAATCGTGTTATCCTGGGCAGAAGCCTGAACGGCCATCCAGGAGATCGACATAAAACCGAGGAGCAGTCGGCACAACCTTTGCCGGTTTCTCATTCTCAAGCCTCGCAACGAGCCAGCCGCGGGTCTAGTCTCTTTTTTATCGAGGTCTGATCCGTCAAACAAGGCCGTCGATTGCGCATACGAGGGACGGATATCGAAAAGCCAGAACGTCTTTTCCTCTTTCGAGGGCCGTGACCGCGCGGCTATAAGTGTACGGTCGAGCTGATTGGCGACTGTGTGGTATGCATCGCCTCGGCGTTTCGAACGGAATCGCGTTGCGTGTCGTTCAGGCTCCGCCGTGGTGCCCGGCACGGACCGATGCTGGCGGACGGGGATCTCTTCATGTGGCGATTCGCCTGGCAGAACTTGATCACGCGGCCGACGCGGACCTTGTTGGCCGTGGTGGGGCTGACGATCCCCATCATTGCGATTTTGGGTCTCTTCAGCCTGACCAACGGGATCCGAACCTTGATGGGCACGACGCTCGCGAAGATGAACGGGGTCATGGTCATGCGCGCCAACTCACCCGCGCCCGATCTTCAGCGACCTGCCCGCTAAGCTGGTCGACGACTTGCGGAAGGTCCGCGGGGCCCGGATCGTGGCGCCGGAAGTCTGGAGGATCTGCCCGACCCTCGATGGCAAGAACCTGTTCGCGCAGCGCGGCCACGCAGCTTTTCACGAAGAAAGGCGACCAACGGTTCAGCTCGTTCGCGGAGACGATCGTGATCGAGGGGCAGTCGCTTCCCGAGCATCTCCACCTCAAGAGCGGCGTGTATCGAGCAAGGTTTGCTGCCGCCGGAGAAGGGGGGCGGGCGATTCCTCCAGATGGACGACGTGGGGAAGCCGAACGTGCTGATCAGTACCAAGATCGCCCGCGATTACCCCAATGCCGACGGCACACCCAAGAAAGTCGACGACACGATCTTGATCGGCGGTAAACCGTTCAAGATCATCGGCATCTACGAGACGGGCTCTCTTCTTGTCGATATGA
Organism: uncultured Planctomycetota bacterium; assembly: GCA_963779785.1. Taxonomy (GTDB): domain Bacteria; phylum Planctomycetota; class Planctomycetia; order Isosphaerales; family Isosphaeraceae; genus CAVRFS01. Next base: position 21,830 of record CAWAAW010000040.1, on the reverse strand, counting down.
CCGTCGTGACCGAGATCACGACCGCGAGGAAACTGCTCAACGTCGACGAAGGAAACGTCTCGGTCTTTTACCTCGAGCCGGACCCGTTCACCGACGTCACCACCCTGGGCAGACCGGATCACCAGTGCGATCCCCGACGTCCAGATTCGGAGCATGTCGCAGTTCAACCTTCAAGTCGGGAACATCATGGGCAAGCTGGACATGTTCCTGATCTTGACGGTGGGGTTGGCTCTCCTGGTCGGAGGCGTGGGGATCGCCAACACCATGCTCATGAGCGCCATGGAGCGGTTCGTGGAGTTTGGCGTGATGCGCGCCAATGGCTGGACCCGTCGAAACATCCTCGGCCTGGTCACCGCGGAGAGCGCTCTGCTCGGCTTGGTCTGCGGGCTGCTGGGCAGCCTCCTGGCTTTCGCGGCGGTCGTGACCATCAATTCGCTCCTCTCCCGGTTCGAGCTCAAGCTCGAACTCACTGCCGAGCTGGTCGCCACGAGCATCGGCGTCGCGATCTTGATCGCGACGTTCGCCGGCCTGTACCCCGCCTGGCGTGCCTCACGGATGACCCCGATGGATGCGATCCGCAACGAGGCGTCGTGAACCGAGGCGGATTCGACCCGACCTCAGTCAGTCAGGGACCACGGTGGAGAAAGACCTGCATGATTCGCGTGTCTGACGTGCGAAAGTCGTTTCGGAGCGGCGAAGAGATCATCCAGGCCGTTCGCGGCGTTTCCTTTGAAGTGCCGGCAGCGGCCTGCATGTTCATCGTCGGCCCGTCCGGCTCGGGCAAGAGCACACTCCTCTACATGCTGGGCGCGCTCGACAACCCGACCTCAGGGACGATCACCATTGACGGTCAGAACCTGACAGCCATGAACGAGGTCAAGCAAGACGCCTTTCGCCGCCAGAAGATTGGTTTTGTCTTCCAGCAATTCAACCTGATCCATAACCTCACCGCGGTCGGCAACGTGCTGCTTGCCGTTCATCCCGCTGGGTCTCACGCCGGATTGTCGAGCCAAGGCCAAGGACATCTTGACCCAGGTCGGGCTCGGCCATCGGCTGCTCACAAGCCGTCCAAACTGTCAGGCGGCCAGCAGCAGCGAGTGGCGATCGCCCGGGCCCTGGTCAAGGACCCGGTCGTGCTCCTTGCCGATGAACCCACCGGAAACCTCGACCACAAGGGGGGCGACGAGATCTTCGCCCTGCTGCGCGAGCAACAAGAGAAGCGCGGATGCACCCTCGTGGTCGTCACCCACGACCGCCGGTTTATCCAGCCCAGCGACCTGGTGCTCGAGATCGAGGACGGGCTCATCAAGCAAGAAGTTAAGGAGTTAGGAGTTAGAAGTTAGAAGTTAGAATGAAGGAAACAATTACACGCATTAATGTTTTATTCTAACTCCTGACTCCTAACTTCTAACTTCTAGCCTCTAACTCCTTTCTCCTCATTCAGTCTGTCTTGCTATCAACGACCCGTTCCGCGGATCGTTTGGGCGTCGAACTCTCCGCTGCTTGGGTCTCGGAGACGAGTTTGCCGAGCATCGTCTGCTCGAATCCTTTCAGGTCGGTCCAGAGGGTGCCCGGACCGGCGTAGAAGATGCCCAACTTGAGGTCGGCCGGCAGACCCTCGGCGAAGATGTAGCGCTCGTAGGGGTCGGGACCGCCCATCGCCTTGACCAGGAGCTGTAACCGCTCGGCCTTCGCCTCCTTGGCCAGCTTGACCGACTGGGCCTTGGCCTCGCCGAGCACTCGGGTCGTCTGGGCCTCGATGGCCGCGGTCTTGGCGTCGATCTCGGCCTTGAGCTTCTCGGTCATGGCCTCGATTTCCTTGGCTTTCTTCTCGCCCTCCGCACCGACCTCGGCGACCTTCTTCTCGGTTTCCGCCTGGGTTCGCTTCTCACCGAAGACCACCTTGGCCTTGGCCTCGGTCAGGTCGGCCTGGGCCTGGGCCGTCAGTTGCTCCTGGTCGCGGGTCTTGGTCAGCTCGTCGGCGATCTTGGCCTTCTGGATCGGCTCGCGGACAGCCTTGGGCACGTAGATGTGCCGGGTCAGGCCGAAGAGCAGCGACAGGTTTTTCTGACGTCAACACCCGCTCCAGCTCGGCCGAGGTCTCGTCCTGGAATTGCTCGCGGGTGTCTCCCACCAGCAGGTCGACGGCGCCTCGCCGCGATCCGTGGAGCCGGCAGATCGACTCGATCTGAGGCAGGATCACCTTGTGCTCGACATCCTTGAGCGTGCCGAACTGGCGAACGACGTTCGGCGCCTGCTCGGGAAGTATGCCCCAGATCGCCGTGTAGTCGAGGTGAATCGGAAAGCCGTCGCTGGAGGGAAACTCGATGCCCTTGCCCGGCGTGTAGACCGGATCGTCGGCCGTCGACGTGCCCAGGCGGTCGCCCAGGTCGATCTGCGCCGCGGTGTCCTTGGCGGCGACGACGCCCGGCTTGGCAGCGCCGCTTGGCGTTGGCTTCCACACTCAGGCTGGTCTCGGAATAGCCGATGCTGACGATGTCGATCCGCTTCTCCTCGGGATTGAGGAAGTAAATTCCGGGTTGCAGGACCTCCTTCTGGATGCCGCGTTCTTGCCCGGTGCGCGGGATCGCTCGCCTTGTTGGTCACCACGCCGACATAGCCGGGCGGGATCAGGGTGGGGTCGTCGGCCTTGCGCTTGACCCGAGTGCTGGGCTCGGCGCAGGCGTCGACATCCACGACCTTGACGTCGAAGGCATACGTGTTAATTCGATAACGCCCCGGGGTCAAGACCTTGCGAAGGATGCCGCGAAATCCCTTGTCGTCGACCAGGTAGGTGCCCTCGGGGAGCGGCTTGCCGATCTTGGAGACCAGGACGCCGAGCTTGCCGGGAGGAATGACCTGGTCCTTGACGAGCTGGGTCTCGTATTCGAGCGGCGAGTAAAAATGGCGTCCGGGTCCGGGCATGGCCTCGAGGATGCCGACCTGGAGCGGCCGGCCGGCGACGGCGGTCTGCACCAGGGTTCCCTCCGGCGCCAGGGGGCTCGAGCCAAACGGCCAGGGGCCCTTGTAGCGGACGAGCAGGCTGGATCCCGGGGGGACCTCGATGCGGCAGACCATCCATTGCCAGATGCCGAGGTAACCGACCACGTAGAGGACGACGACCGCCAGGAAGGCCGTGGCGACCGTGCCCAGCGATTGAGCTCGAAATGGATGATTCATGGCTTGTCCTCCTCCGAAGTGTCGACCGGCAATTGAGTGGGCTTGGACGACGATGGGCTCAGCCGATTCGTCGCGGGCGCCGTGGCCGGTCTGGGTGGGGACGTCGGGCTGGTGCCGATGCGAGCGGCTGCAGCCGGCGGGCGACAGCGACCGCGGCTTTTCGGGCCGCTGGGTGAACTGGCTGAACAGGTCCATGAGCGGACCTTCCGAGTTGCCGAGGATCGTGCGGAACGAGGGGGCGAGCTTGCCCAGCAGCATGTTCCGGGCCATGGCCGCGCCGTCGCCGTCGAACGCCGAGACCTGGGCGGCCAGGCCGGCCGCCTCGGCCGCGTTGTCAAATTTGATCACGTCGGCGTCGGCCTCGGCCTTGGCGAGGATGGCCGACGCCTTGTCCTTGGTGGCCTCGAGCTGGGTCTGGGCGACCTTGAGCTTCTGCTCGGCCAGCGTCTCGGCCACCTTCTGCTCCTCCTCGGCCTTGGTCGTCTTCTCGACGACCTCCTGCTCGGCCTCGACCACGCGTTTCTTCTGCTCGGCCAGCACGACCTGGACCTTCAATTTCGCCTCGGAGAGCTGCTGGAGCTTCTCGCGCTTGAACTGGGCGAGCTTCTGCTTGGCGACCTCCCGCTGCTGCACCGGCTCGGTGATGTCGCTGGGAGGCTGGATCGAGGTGATCGCCACCGCCAGGATCTCGATCCCCTGCTTCTGGCAGTTCTGGGTCAGGCTCTTGACCAGGTCGGTTTGAAACTTCTCGCGATCCTCGCCGCTGATGAACTGGCCGCCCGAGAGCTTGGAGCCGCCGATCCGGCAGAGCGATCGACTCTCGGGCGTGATGATCTTGGCGATGATCTCCTCGTCGATCGCATCGCCGTTGGCGGACTCGTTGTACTTGACGAACATCTCGGCGACCTTCTCGGGCAGGATGCGAAACTCGACCACGCCGTCGAGCGTGATCGGGAACCCGTCGGCCGACAGGAAGCTCATCTCGCCTTCCTGGCCGAGGTTGAACCGGCGCGACCGGCAATCGACCTGGCTGACCCGGATCTCGTAGGGGTTGAGGTAATAGGTACCCGGGTCCAGCGTCTTGGTCTGAACCCCGCGCTCGCCTTCCTCGACCAGGAAGACGTTGGGGTCCTTGGGCATGGGGCCGGCGAGCCGGGTCACGACGCCGCGAAAGCCCGCGGGGATGGTCACCGGATCGTGCAGCTCGATCGACTCGGCATACGGGTTATAAGGATAGCGCCCCGGTTTGAGGACCTCGCGGAGGATCCCCTTCTGGCCCGGCTCGGCGAGGATCTGCACCGGCGGCATGTCGTCGCCGCTCAAGGCGATCCGGATGCCGATCTTGTCGCCCGGCACGACGAACTGGGGGCTGATCTCCCACGACCAGTAGTAAGGGTTGTAGAAGTAGCGGCCCTCGGTCAAGACTCCGTTGTTCGGTCCGCCCGCCTGGACGCCCTTGTAGTAGGACTTGCCGTCCTTCGGGGGCGGGGCCAGTTCCATGTCGGGCTCGAGCTCGAGCCCCTCCCGGCGGATCAAGACGGCCTGCTGGCCGGTTTCCACGTCGATCTTGCAGGAGTTGTAAAGTGCCATCACAAATCCCGAGGCCCAGCAGCAGGATGCCCCCAAGGCCCACTAATCCCCGGGCTCCGCCTCCGCTTGGCGGTGGCCCGTGTCGCGCAGTCGGCGGCGGCTCGCGCCGTGCCGGGCGCTCCTCGTCGTATGCATTCATGACCTAACTCCTTGAAAACGACCCAGACTGCCAAAGTGTCACTCTCTCATGAGATTAACAGTGATTTTCGCCGCTCTGCTGGGATTATTTGGAAAGATCGAGCTCTCTGGTCACCCCCCAACTCGCCTCGATTCCCCAAAACGGGCGAGCGCGACCGGTAAACTCCTTTGCGTCGTAAGGTCAGGAAGGCACAGGCTTTTCTTCCGAACTTCATCGCCCCCAGCGGGGAGAAGTCGGCCGAAGGCCGGGTGAGGGGGTCTAAGCGGGAATATTCGGTGAGGAGTCGCAGTCAATCGGGTTGTGCTCGGATTGGAATCGTCTTTACGATGGCATGGATTCGCCTGGTTATTGTGCCCTCTCGCGCAATCCACACCTACTCCGAACCGATTGAAGGAATGTTGAGAATGCCAACTGACATCGACTCGAAGTCATTACCCCGCCGTCTCGTTACCCATCTTCTTGTCGCGTTGATGACCCTCGCCGTCTTGGTTGCGACATCGCCGTCGCAGGCCCAGACCAAAAAGGCCCTGGCGCAAAAGAAAGCGACCCAATCGCTGCCGGCGCTTGCGACCAAGGTCGCCTTCCCGAACCTGCGGTTCGACCGGCCGGTTGCTTTCGCCTATCCTGACGACGGGGGAAACCTGCTGTTCGTGGTCGAGCAGCACACGGCCACGATCTGGTCGTTCCCCAACCAGCGTCAGACCAGTGACAAGAGATTGTTCCTCAAGCTCACCGACCCGATCCACCGTGGCAATGAGGAGGGTCTCTTGGGCCTGGCTTTCCACCCCAAGTACAAGGATAACAGGGAATTCTTCGTCTATTATTCGGCCAATGACGGCGGTAGAAGACGTTCGGTCGTCTCCAGGTTCCGAGCGTCGAGCGACAATCCGCGGAAAGCCGAACCCGCCAGCGAGGAGCGAATCTGGGTGTCGGAGGATGACCCGTTCGAGAACCACAACGGCGGGACGATCGCCTTCGGGCCGGACGGCTACCTTTACATCACCCTGGGAGACAGTGGCGCCGCCGATGATCCCAAGTCGACCGGTCAGAATCCCAAGGATTGGTTCGCCTCGATTCTACGGATCGACGTCGATAATCCAACGCCCGGAAAAGCCTATGGAATACCAGCCGATAATCCGGCCTTGCGCGACCGTCGATTTGCACACTGGGCACCGGAGGTGTACTGCATTGGACTACGAAACGTCTGGAAGTTCAGCTTCGACCGGCAGACCGGCGACCTATGGGCCGGCGATGTCGGGCAGAACCTCTGGGAAATGGTCCACCTGATCGAAAATGGCGGCAACTACGGCTGGAGCATTCGGGAAGGGTTTCACTCCGTTCCAGCCGCAACGGCGACAGCGCCCGGACGCCGCCGCCAGGATCCAGCCGCCGATCGTCGAATACCCCCATGCTCCCACTCGCGATCGTCGAGACAGCGGACTGAGCATCACCGGCGGTTACGTCTACCGCGGCAAGAAGCTCCCCGAGCTGGTTGGGGTTTATGTCTACGGCGACTTTGAATCCGGCCGGATCTGGGGCCTCCGCTATGAAAACAAGCAGTTGCTCGCTAACGGCGAGCTGATCGACATCAGACAAAGCCCAGGGCTCAAGATCGCCTCGTTCGGTGAAGACGCTCAGGGTGAGCTCTATATCCTGTCGTTCCACGACGGCCGGCTTCACGAGCTGCTGCCGCGAGCCAAGGCCTCAAACGCAAGGCGCTGAGTTTCCGGCCTCTGGATCAAGCAATGGGGAGTCATGGTCTGACCCCAATCCTCACGACCCCGAGCCTCCCTTGGGCGACAACGCCATTCGCGCTCTTCCAGGACACGGACGACATGGGTGGGCGCTAAGGCGACCGGCGGGTGGAAACTTACCCAAGGATTGATCGGTTCCGAGCGATCGCATCGATACCGGGACTGCGGAGCCCGGCCACACTCACCCGACGCGCAAGCGAGGGACGCTGGCCAAGGCCGGCGCGTGACACCGCCGGTCCCCTCGCCTGCGCGTCGGGTTGGTATGTCCACGAGCGCCGCCCTGGTCGTTTATTTCCTGCCGGTCGCCTTACCCATCACAGGAAACGGGCGTGTCGCTCGTCAAAGCCTCGTGAAGCGTCATCGCACTCGGGACCGCGCGCCAAAAGGCGCCCGGCAAAAACGGATTCGTCCACATCTCGCAATGCCGCTTCGAGTTCCGCATGGGCGCCGGAATAATCGGAAGTTCGAAGAATCGCTCTAACCCTATGCAGATCATCAACTTCTACCTAGGCGCCCGCATTTTCGGCACGATCGGACATTTTGTCGTATCTCTTGAAGCACCATCATATTACGATTTGGCGCCCGCATAACCGGCCCAGTTTAACAATCTAACGTATGTTGAATGTCCACATCGAGTTATGCTCGCGCGCCCGACTAATCCGCATAAAGCGATCCGTGGCGGAGCATTGCCATATGCGGTGATTTATTAGGTACTTACGGCTGGGCGCCTGGATAATCGCGGCGAGCGTTACAACCGCGACTTTCTCATGCCTTCGGCTTAGGTGACCGGCCGGCCGAAAGTTCCCCAAGGAGAGTGGTGTCGAGGAGACCGGCAATATTAGCCCGACGCGCAATGCAAAGTTGGTCCTGACCACATCAGCCGAGCCGAGAACCCATGTCGTTTCTGTTGTTACGCGAATTGAGGCCTGACTCGGCCTCCTCGCACTCAGACGATCCGAAGTGAACGGTGAATGACCCGATCCGCGGTACGATTGCGGAGCAGCGCGGCACAAAGGTGGGGGGGGCCAAATACGCCGTCACGGCGTCACAGCCTTTCAGGCATTGGACTTACGTGTGACGCCTGAATAATCGGAGGGATCGTCCCAAACCGACCTTCGGCGACTTGACACTGTTCAGTAGTGGTCTTCCGGATCATGGATTCTGTAAATGACGAATCTGAGAAGATTTGCGTTTCCGGACACTCATGTCCTTTTGATCGCAAAGTGTCAAGTTCGTACACTATACCTGTGGACGATTTTGGGACGATGCCTAATCGGACCATCACTGCTTGATATAACTCTCGACAGGACTTGAGGTAACGTGTGACGCCCGAATAATCGGAACTGACTCTGAAAAGATGACTCACTTTCGACATTCATGCAAGAATGCGGACTTCATTTTCATACAGTTGGGTGCCGCACAAGCGCAATGAAAGTTCGTTTCGCAAATCTCATGCTGGCAGTCGGCGATGGGTTTCGGGCCCGAACGTTGGTCGCTCGAATCATGATTTTCGTCACAGTCGGCAAATCCGAGCTGGGTTCGTTTCCCGGTTTCTTCGTGTTGGCGGCCGGTACTCGGCTTCGGGCTCAACTTGGCCGCAGGCGGAATGGCCAGTGGGCCGGATGAAACGATTCGCCAGTACCCGGGCCGATGAGCATCCGGGCGCGGCTACGCCGACGGTTGATCGTCCCGGAACTGATCGGCTGCTTCGACCGGATGACCACCCTCAACTCGGCCTCCGGCTTCGTGGCCTCACCCTTCCTGCCAGGCGAGGTCATTACGCGGTTCTTCGCATAAGCTGGAGGTGCAGATGCCTGCGCAGCAGTGTTCGTACTGTACGGGGCCCTTGATTCACCTGCCGCGTTTCCAGTTGGCGCAGGGAGAGTCGGTCGCGCTCCCACCTCGGTCCGAATTCACTGCTGCAACCTCTCCGAATCCAAGACTGACCATGTGACCGATCCCAAGGCCAGAAGCGAGCTGGAAGTTGATCGCGAAGGAGCCCAGAATCCGACCAGCTTTTGCTTCTTGACATAGACGGGTATCGGGCGGAGATCGACGATCGCATTCAGCCGCTGGACGACGGCGAAATCAAGAGACTTGCACAGTGAAAGGACGTTGCCGACCAGGATCCGCTTCAACAGGTCCCGCCGATCGTGCCACGAGGCGGCCCGGTAGCCCAGGTGGTTCTTCTGGTTGAGCGCGAGCCAGGGCGAAGCGAAGGTATAACGGCAGGGCTCGGCTCTTTCGTCGATCTCAACCTCGCCCTCCTGATAGTCAACGCCCACGACGCGGTAACGCCATCCCGCCAACTCAAGAACGTCCAAGGTCTCCGTGGCGTGCTTTACTGCAGCGATCCCATCGGCAACCCCGACGATCATGGGGACTCCATCTCGAAGGTGATATTGCACACGCGGATAGAGATAGACCACGCGAGTGCTCGCCCCCTCGCCGACGTGTTGATGAAGCAGAACGTTCTCGGGCTGCCGACTACCAAGATAACCCCGGAGTAGGGCCGGAACGCCACGAACAGGCTGATCGGTGCGTATCTTGGCAGTGAGGAGGGGTACCATCATGATGGGTTCTCCAGTATGGGTTCAAGTCACAAAATCGCCACCGGGCCTCTCGGCGCAGCGCTCGATCGGGGATGGTTCTGTATAGCCGTCGGGCCAGGCCAGGCGAGCGGCTCTTGGAGCCTAACGTAGATCGCTGGAACTTCAGCTCATAAACCTTCGGACAAACGGCGTTCTGCACGAGCGGGTAGGGAAACAGGTTCAGCATCACGCCCCGAACCGGACTGGAAACGAGCGGATCGACCGTATGATCCACGGGTGCAGGACCCCCAATCGCTTTGATGGACTCGGCAGCGTCCATTTCCAGCCACGCCACCCCGCGGAAGGACCCCAGACGTATCCGCTTGGGGAAGGTCATCTCTTCGTCCACGGCCAAGGCCAGACCCGTGAACCGAGTCTCCGGAGGCAGGAAGTGAAGTTGGGTCGCCTTGAGGATCTCGCCCGCCTTCACGCGGAACAGGTAGCCCTCATTATCCCCTTTGGTGATCTCGCTCCAGTCCCCCGGCGACCCCTCGACCGCGGCGGGGGTAAAGTAAAAATGGTGGCTAGCCCGACTATCGGCGTAACGGGGAACGTCCATGCCGCCATTCGACTCTGAAATCAGGTAAGGCTGGGCTCCGGGTGTAGACCGAGAGCGGCCGTCACCGCATGATTGACGGCCGTACCGTGGAGCACGTGGGGCGTAAACGCCCCGAAAAGTCCCTCGCGGGCATAATAGAGCGGATCGAAAAGGGTGATTCGGTAGCGGAAGAAGATCATCCATCGCCCTTGTCGATCGGTGATTACTTCGAGCCCTTTGCGGAGTCTTCGCCCCCAGATTTCTTCGCCGCGGCGGTAGCGCGTGTAGCGGCGGCGCCGCCGATGGCCTCGCGGTTTGACTGGATCCAGACTTCTTTGCGTGCCGGACCCTTGCATCATCGCATCGCACTGTTGGGCGAAGGCTTTGAAGGCCTCATCGGCAGAAGGCAATTGAAGAGTGGCGATAGAATCCAGATTTAGGAGCTTCTTGGCCGCCAACTCGTAGCTGGAAGTCTCCTCATGATCAGCCAGATGGTAGCCTTCAACCGTCGTCTGGCATCGGCCCCACTCGCGGGTGCTGGCACCGATCCGCGTCAGGCGCAGGAGTGCGTCTTGAACGATAGCCGCCGACTCCTTCGTGGGATCGCGGAGGGTGACTACACCGACGAACTCTGTCTCGGCGGGCACCTTGTTTATGGCCATAAGCGCCTGGCCCGTCTTCAGGGTCTTTTCGTCGACGGCGTTTGCTGTGTAGCTGTTGAACTTAACGACACGCTCGGTCGAGATGAACGTGTCGCCGAGAACGCGGGACAGGAGGTTATAGTCGACCCTAGCGGTCGACACGTCGCCTGTCCCACCGAAGAGGACGCAGCAAGGACATTTCATGCAGAGGCCATCCTTGAGGTGGCAGTCGGGTGCGATCTCAAGGCCGCGCATCCTCTCCATCGCCATGCGGCGGACCTTCCCCTTGACCTTTCGCCAAGGAATGATGAAGCGGCTCCCCAGATCGTTGTTCTTGTAGGTATAAGTCAGAACCTCCTCCGGTTCGTTGGACCGGATGATCGCGTCGTCCAGCAGCTTTATGCGCGTGACGTACTGAAGGTAGGTCCCACGTGCCAGCACCCGCAGATCGGTTAAGAGCGAAGCCATGAGGCTACTCCTCCCTCGAATCGAGAACGGACTTAAGATCTGGATAACGAGTGAACATGTAAACGGCGGATAGCAAGCCGTTCTTGTAGCGAAGGAATTCGGTCAGGTTCTCCTGCCGGATTTCCTCGGCGTACTCGATGATCCGGAGTACGTCTGCAACGAAAGCACTCAGTTCGCCGGTTTGCTCCGAGGGGATCTTAACGCTCAAGTTCTGCATGAACTTGCCCAGAGCGAACTCCACGCCCCGACCCAGCGTCAGCTCATCCAACGCCTGGCTGATTGGCTTCGTGGCGATGTACTTGGTAAGTCTGCGTCTCTCCTCGGGCTTGAATTGGCAAAAGGCCAAGATGCCACCTCGTTTTTGTTTTCGGCCAACGGGCTCCTCGGGGTCGTCTTCAAGTGCTGGGGCATCCTCGCCAGGTGGCGTGTCTGCATCCACCCACGACGGGGCCAGGAGTGCTGCGTGTTCCAGGACGCGCCTCATACCGACAGCTCCTTTCTTGGAAATGGCGGATACGTCCGGCCGGACCAGATGCTTCAGGAATTCCCGCAGGAAGGCGGTTTTCAGACCGCGGCGTTCACGGCCATCGCCCACTGCATGGCTGAGAGCGACCGAGGGCGAGCGGGCCATCAACTCGGAGGCGTACACATATCGGTTTGTCTTCTTGTCCAGTACATCCGCGAGCAGGATGACGGCCAGCGATTGAAGATAGTTCTGCGGCAAGGTGACGACTGGCTCGCCGAAAAGGTCCTTCTGCTCTTCGGTGCCGATTGCCACCTGAAGGCCCAGGAAATTGAGGATGTGGTACACAGGTTCGAAACTGACCGCGAAGATCCTTGACGCTGCGCGATGTGTTCGTCTTCTCCAACGGGAGAAGGAGGCCGCAGTCATTCAGCGGAATCCGGGACCCAATCGACGGTTCGCTACTCTCCTCCGAAACAGGGATTCGGAGATTGGATGGAAATGGCAACTGAGACAGTTCCGGGATTTCCTGGAGCCGGAGGAGCTGACGTGGGTGCCGAACGCCGGAAACGACACGGGTAACCAACTCCTCGACCCATCGCAGGTTGGTCAGCAGGTCGGGCAGCTTGGCCTCGATCCGAGCGTAGACCATCGTATTTTTCTCGGATGGGACGTCCTTGCGAACCACCAGATTATCGTAGCCGCAAAGTGGGCAGATTGCGCGATCGTCTCGGTTGGGCTTGATCTGCGAGAAGTATTGCGAGGATGTTGCGAGATTCAAGGCGGGCTGCATCTTGGTTGCGACGGGACAGGCCAGGCGCTCGCACACACCCTTGTCTGCGTCGGAGGTCTGCTTGTAGGTCTTGTACCGATCGAAGATCTCCAGCGCCATCGTCGTGAAGTCGACATCCTCCTCCATCAGCAACGAGGTGTGGATGTAGCGGCATAGCCGGCTCTCCCCCGGAGCGGTTTCCTCAGGCGCTGCCAAGGTCTTTAGGACGTCGAAGAGCTGGCCAGCCGTCAGTCGTGGAAGCATCGTCGAGGAATCGAAAAGCGGAATACGCACAGGGATAAGGTCACGCAATTGTGCCTCAGCGAAAAGAGGGTCGAGCATCTTTCGATCGACCGTGTCTGGCGGCGACTTATGGTAGATTTCCTGGTACCTCTCCTTCCGCTTTGCGATGGCCTCCGTTACTCATAGGGCACTTATCGATGAGGGAGAGCAGCGGACAATCCTTCTTCGTTCTTTCCGTAATTCTCTTCGTGGCGGCCAAGATGTCCCGGGCAAGCTTTTGAAAGACCAGAGCCCGGTTCACGGACCCCAACTCCCGGATAATTGTCGACTTGTGCGTTTCCAAAAAGAGATGGGGGGACTGTTTTGGAGAGAAGGACCAGGTGATCTACCGAGTACTTCGTGGGAACCAGGCAGACAAGAGGTCGGGCGGACTTGCCTGACGATTTCCTCCTCAATCGCTTGGGCCGGACCTGGCAACGGGACGGTCGTTTCTGCCCGGAGGGGCCGCAAAGATCGCTCCCTGCGGGAGGGTGACGAGCGGGCTTCCGGCCGCTGCTCTCTGTATGGGCCAGAGCTACCCGAACGACGACGTAACTCGTCGGCGACGGGAAACGCCGAAAACCAGAGGTAGCGCTAGAGAGAGGGTTTTGGGACGGATCGGTCCCCCGAATAAGTTCTGGAGCCGGGCCAGTGTCTCGAAGTCGGCCTCCTCCATTGAGAGCGATCCAGTCGGCGGTCATCAGCAGTCGGCCGAGCAGCCCGGCCCGTGCAAACGTCTGGGCTCGGATATCGGCGCCGGAAACGCTGTGGTGGGTGCGTGGATTTCCAATATCTGGCGGATCTGCTCGTCGCTGAGCGGGATGCGGTCCGCAATTCGTCGCGGAAGTAGCTACTTAGATTCGCGAGCTCCAGCTTGTGCTTGCCTGCTCTTTGCCCACTTCGGAGGCGGACCTGGCACTCTTTCTCACGCTAAGGATGTCGTGGGTTAGGCGGCGTCAGGGCTCGAGAGCAAACGGGTTTCCTCCGGGCGCAGAGGAATAGAACGAACTTCGCGAGTTTTCGACCGACGCTCCACACCCTATAACTATGAGCCCACAACAGCTCGCCGTTACTCTTTGCCCATGCGCCGCTAAGCCACTGCGGACGGAGTATTCTAGAGCCTCGCGATGATCCATAGGCTTGATTCCGGTCACGCGGGACCCTGCTCTCGCTGAAAAAGTACCGGCGACCCGCAAAGATAAGTCTAAGCCGTCCTCACTCTCCCGACAACACTCAACCCGCTGGTACTTCACCCGTAGCGACCCTCGCATGATTCCCAGAATGGGACGATCAATCCGCAGAAAGAATCTCCTCAACCGCGTCTCGGCAGACCTTCCACTCACGGAGAGCTTCCCGTTTCTCATTGAGGCTCATCAGCCGCCAGTTGTCGACCGGATCATAGATGTCGAACAGGGCGAAGATCGTCTGGTCGTAGAAGCAGGGACGGCCATTTCGTCATCGATGAGTGTAAAGCCATAGCTGTCGCCGCGGAACATCTCCCCGCCGACCATCTCGTCGGAGGGTTCGAGCATTGCTTGCCGCAAGACCTCCTCTTCAAAAACGTTGCGATCCCAAACAGTTCGACCGTTTAGGTACGGTTCGAAGGACCTCCCGAGAGAATATAACGGCCATCCCCTCCCCGAATCGCCCAACCCGGCCCAGGCAGTGGATGGCCGAAGTCCAGAAGTTCGCTTCCATGATGAGGGAGCGGAATGGCATATCGATACCCACCTCGATGGCAGACGTCCCGAGCACGACTGTGCGATCGGTCCAACGACCCGGTCCTATTTTGCAAGCCGCTCCATTGTCGCGGAATTCCAATCCCTCCTTCTGGGCGAAGGGGGCGAGCCGTCGCTGGAGCCATTGGACCCGGTGGACACTGTCCAGGATGACGGCGGCCCGCCGTGGTAGAGCGGGCAGAAGCTCCTTGAGTCGCTGAACCCACTCTTCCAGGTGGGTTGTCTGGAATGACTACGAGCCGGACTTCGAGGGGATAGTTGGAAGGTGCGATGTCCCGCGGCGTCGGGCCGTGCCAACCGAGATCCGGGTGAGAAACCGGATCGTTGCGGGTGGAAAGCGGCCAAACAACTCACGCAGTTCCTGACTTTCTACCGGCGTCGCCGGAAAGAAAAACGATCCGGCCGTTCCATTCGTGAGGATTTCTTCCAGCAGTGGCACGAAGTTTTTCAGCTTGTGATATAGGTGAAACTCGTCAAATACGAAGAGTCCTCCAGCGGCGAGGGTGCCGCTGGAGCATTTGCGATCCTCCATACTTTTGTTTTGCATCAAATGCAGGACATCGGGCGTGGTGACCAGAGCTTGCTCAAGGCTGGAACCATGCAGGCTCAAGAATAGCTGACTGAGAAGGTCACCCTTCTTGCCGAGTTCGGTCTCCGGCCGCGTGCGGCGGAGGAGCTTCAGCAGGCTATCCGTGGAGTAATTGACAAGGTTGACGGCCCCCGGCGCGGAAATCCGTGTCGGGGTCTCGCCAGACACGACGTCCCGGCCGCGCTTCATCGGCTCGCTGCGCGGAATGCACCGACCTGGGCATCCATCAGGATCTTCGTCGGGTAGGTGGAGAACCAGCGGCCGTCCATCGCTAGGCTGTTCCAGCAGGTCGACGGATAACCTGGCTCTTTCCGGATCCCACTCGCGCTTCGACGCGAACAATGCGCACGCAGGCTGTCGGCCAAGGCGTCAAGCGCACCTGACGCTGAAAGGGTTGCAAGCCACCTTCAATCTTCACGCGCGCACCCTGATGTGGATGGTCGCACTTGCCATGGGTTCTCCCGGACGACCTCACAGCCAAATACGTTCTCCCGTTGACGGCTACTGAATCGAGGTATATCGTATACCCCTGTCTCGATTCTTGTCGGCAAGAGGGTACCCTCCAGGAATCACCATTTTCTCGGGAACCCGCCCATGCAACTGCTCCTCAACACCTTCGGCGCGAGCCTGCGCAAGAAGGACAACATGTTCCTGGTCCGCGCAGGCGATCGGCAAGCGCTGATCTCGCCGCGGAAAGTCCAGTCGATCATGCTGACGACGGGCGTTCATCTCTCGACCGACGCGATCCGGCTGGCGCTTGAGCACCATATCGACATCGCGCTCCTGGACAAGTTCGGCGAGCCGTACGGGCGGTTTTGGCACTCCCGGCTGGGCTCGACCAACCGGCTGCGGCGCCGGTTGCTCGAAATCGCCGAGACCGAGGAGGGCATCATCCTGGCCGGCGAATGGGTCCAGGGCAAGATCGGTCACCAGGCCGGGCTGCTCCGCGAGCTGGCGCGGACCCGTCCCGACCGCGCCGACGAGCTGGAAGCCGTTGCCGTCCGGCTCGACAAGCTGGCCGATATCGTCGGCGGACTCAAGGGCGCCGCTATCGACGAGCTGCGCGGCTCCCTCATGGGTCTGGAAGGTGTCGCCGGCCGCGAGTATTTCGGCGCACTCAGCCTCGCCCTGCCCGAGCGATTCCGCTTCCAAGGCCGCAGCCGGTCTCCCGCCAAGGACGAGTTCAATTGCCTGATCAATTACGCGTACGGCGTCCTTTATTCCCTTGTCGAGCGGGCCTGCCTCCTCTGCGGACTCGACCCTTGCATTGGCCTGATGCACACCGACAACTACAACAAACCATCACTTGTGTATGACTTGATTGAGTTCCATCGCGTGCATGCCGAGCGCGTGGTCATCAACCTGTTCGCGGCGCGGAAGGTCAAGGCTGAGCTGTTCGAACAGGTCGATGGGGGACTTCGGCTCAACGCCGAGGGACGCGCACTGCTCCTCAGCACGCTCAACGAGTATCTCGATCGGATGAAGCATCACGGTCGTCGCCGGCTCAAGATCCGCGACACGATCGTCTACGAATGCCAGCGCCTGGCGGGCCGATTACTGCGGGGGCTGGACGACGACCAGGATGTCGACCTGAGCGTTTTCGACCTTGCGGCGGAGCTGGCAGGCGAGTCATCGGCTTTGACGTCGGTCTCGGGCGATCAGACGGCCTCATCAGAAGACCGAGTCGTTATCGACTCGCCCACACTGGACGAGGACGGCGCCGACCGCGGGGACGACCCGCCGCGGCAGCAGGATGCCGGAATTCCCGGCGGGGCCAACGGCAGGGCATCCCAGCTCCCGGCTACATTCGATGAAGAAGGAAACAGTGATGTTGACTTGGGTGATTTATGACATCGTGATCGATGGCACACGAAGCAAGGCGGCGAAGGCGTGCCTCCAGGCCGGCCTGTACCGCGTGCAGAAGAGCGTGTTCTTGGGCACGCTCAACGAGAATGAACGCGACGAGCTGGGTCTTCGTCTCGAAGCCCTGATCGACGAGGACTGCGATTCGGTCTACATCTTCCCCATGTGCCGGCCGGATTTCTCCAAGGTGAACCTGCTGGGTCAGGCGTTCGACGAGAAAATGGTTTGTGACGAAGTGCGCACTCTTTTGATCTGACGAGTTTTCCGTGATCGCGATCTGGCGATGCGCGGGAAGGAATAGAGAGGCACCATCATGGATCTTGACTTCCAAGAGGTTCTGCTTACCCCCAGCGACTTGCTGGAGCACTTATTCTGCGGACGCTTCACCTATTTCGAGCGGCACCTGGCCCTACCCGAATTTCAGGAGCGTCGCGAGAAGGTCCGGCGCGGCCGGACGCTCCACGCGGTCCGCGAGGCGACCAACCGCGCCTACCTGAGGAAACGGCTCGGCGTGAAAGAGAAGCGGATCGACGTGAGCCTGATCAGCCGTCGGCATCATCTCCGCGGCCGACTCGACGAGGTACTCTTCTTTGACGACGGGTCAGCCGGCCCTCTGGACTACAAGTTCGCCAAGGATCCGGGCCGAGTCTACACGACACTCCGCCTCCAGTCGGCCATCTATGCGTTACTGATCCGGGAAAACTTCCAGGTCCCGGTTCGCCGTGGGTTTCTCGTCTACACCCGCAGCAAGAACAGCGTGGTCGAGATCACCTATCAACCAGAGGATTTCCGCAGGATCGGCCAGGCCGTGCGGGAGATCCTCGATGTGATCCAACGGGGCAAACTTCCTCGGCGGGCAGCGCCGTCCCATTGCGTCGACTGCTGCTACCGATTTATTTGCGTCTGAGCCTTTCGTTTCCTCAACCGGTTGCGTCACCATGACTTACATCCAGCATTGCCATGCAAGCCATTCTGGAAAGTGTGTCGGCGATGGCCGGTTATGCCGCGATCGCTCCCTTTTCGTACTTGAGCACTTGCGGCATAACCCTAGGGCATATTATAACTTGGGGTACCAGAGGGGTTGACGCGACCAATCCACGACAACAAGGATTGAAACCTCGGCCAGGCGCTGCTGGCTCGATGGCGGTTCAGTGTTGACGCGACCAATCCACGACAACAAGGATTGAAACATCGCTAACGCAATCATATCCGATCGTGAGCGACCGAGTGTTGACGCGACCAATCCACGACAACAAGGATTGAAACCCGGTTGGTCAGGCCTGGAATCGACGCACCGCAGGCTGGGTTGACGCGACCAATCCACGACAACAAGGATTGAAACCTGTCGCGAATCTGATGCATCGGGCATGCGAGCCGGAGTTGACGCGACCAATCCACGACAACAAGGATTGAAACTTAGAGGGGCAACGGACAGAGTAGCTCGGCGACCTGGTTGACGCGACCAATCCACGACAACAAGGATTGAAACACGTTCAATCGTGACCAGCGGTGGATCGTTCGGCTGAGGTTGACGCGACCAATCCACGACAACAAGGATTGAAACATGCGTCGACCCGCGCTCGAAGCTCCGGCGCATCGCGGTTGACGCGACCAATCCACGACAACAAGGATTGAAACATCTGAGTCGCGACTCCGCAGGTCGAAGGCGCCGCGGTGTTGACGCGACCAATCCACGACAACAAGGATTGAAACACGGTCGACGAATCGCCGTGCCGGAAACGAGCCAGCGTGTTGACGCGACCAATCCACGACAACAAGGATTGAAACACCTCGAGACACGCCGCCGAGGTTCGCAGGCGAGCTTGTTGACGCGACCAATCCACGACAACAAGGATTGAAACCAGACGGGTCCGGCATCGACGGAGTGATCCCGCTTTGGACGAACGCGTTGACGCGACCAATCCACGACAACAAGGATTGAAACCTGTACCAGACGGAACATCAGCAATCATAGGCGCCCAGCAGTTGACGCGACCAATCCACGACAACAAGGATTGAAACATTGAAGTTTACGGCGACCCGATCTTCCCGGTGTTGACGCGACCAATCCACGACAACAAGGATTGAAACTTCGCGTGGCGGTGTCGGCTGGCCGCGCTGATCCAGTGTTGACGCGACCAATCCACGACAACAAGGATTGAAACCGAGTAGTCCGTCGCCAGAGCGGTCTACTCAAGAGGTGTTGACGCGACCAATCCACGACAACAAGGATTGAAACAGCCCGCGGCGAGCGCAGATCCTTACGCCCATGCGCATGTTGACGCGACCAATCCACGACAACAAGGATTGAAACATGGCAGGGCGACCGATCGGGAGTCACGATGCGGTGTTGACGCGACCAATCCACGACAACAAGGATTGAAACAGCCAGTCGCAGCCCCATCAGCACGATGCCCTGCAGGTTGACGCGACCAATCCACGACAACAAGGATTGAAACATCGTCTGTCCTGCATAACCGCCGGCGCGAGGAGTTGACGCGACCAATCCACGACAACAAGGATTGAAACATCGCTTGCTCGCGACCGTAGCCTTTCCCAGCCTCGTTGACGCGACCAATCCACGACAACAAGGATTGAAACATTCTAAACCCCAAGCTTACATGCCATTCACGTCTGACGCCCGAGTTCAACATCTAACCCCCGATTCGAGTTCCTTTATACGTCTGACCCCCAGTTCCTTGACCCCCGAATTCCTTGGTCCCGAGTTCTCGAGTACCTCGGTGTCGTGCCACCCGGGTTCTCTTTTCGACACCCCTCCCGAGCACCACCGCCCGGACCCCGTCACCCGGCCTTCGGCGGCTCTCCCTAAGGGGCGAGGTGGCAAAGACGAAGAGCCAGTGGGCTCCTTGACTTTACCGAAAAGTCTCAGCGCCATGTTCCAGATCATGAGAGACGGATTTGTTTTCCGCGATCATCTGGTGGCGATCAATCCCGGCAGGGCGTCTGTCTCGACGGCCACCTCGGCCATGCCGATCTTCGCAGCACTCCGCGAGAGTCCGGTAGGTCGGCTCCTTGTCGGTCCGGGCCGGTGGCCCGCCTAGAGATCGGCGATTGCCTCCTTCCAACGCCCCAGTTTCGCGAGGATGTGACCCCTGGTGGGCGCAAACGCAACGGGTTGGGCCAAATTTCGATGGCGGCGTTGATGATCGCCAGTGCGGTGTCGCGGTCGGTCAGCTCCGTGGCGTCGAGTCTCGCGCCAGGTCATTGGCCAGGGCGACCATCTCCGAGTTGTTGCGAAACGCCCGGTCAAAGTCATGCCGCGCTTCTTCGGGCCTGCCCTGACGTTCGGAGTCGATTCCCAGGAGGAGGTGGACCAGGGCCGGTTTATGTCCCCGGTGAATATCGCGGTAGAGAGTGGCACGAAACGACTTTCCCACAGGGCGCTGGTCACGAGTCAGGGCGAGGAGCAGGTGGAGTGCCGGCACGTACTTGCCGTTTGTGCCGGGGGCTCGCTGACGAGATGCAGACGATCGGCCGGCGCGCTCGCGGGGTTGCGCCCCCTGAAGTCCGAGAAAGCCGCGTCGGCATGCGGGGCATCGGCGTAGCGCGGGTCGGGCTGGCGGCGCAGCCCTTCTTGCAAGATGGACAATGCGGCGGGGAAGTCCTTGCCGTAACACCTCACCCTGTGACCAACTCAATGGCGCCGCGACATTGTTTTCGTTGCGTCGGCTCGGGGCAGCGGAAGAACGTCGCCGCCTGCCCGGCATGTTGGTGGGATCGCTCGACATCGTGCCGCAGATCATACAAGCGGGCCAGCGACAGGTTCAACTCAGGCATCGAGGGAGCGGCTCTTGCCAGATGGGTCTCGCTCTCATCCAGGTGGCCGGCTTCCAGAGCTAGCCCGCCGAGCATGGTGTGTGCTTCCAGAGAATCCGGATCACCGGCCAGAACGCGCCGCAAGTGGTCTTGTGCGGTTCGTCTCGACAACGCCGATTGCTTGACTCCGGACAGCGGGAGTCTGGGCCTGCCACAGGTGAGCGGGGATGTAGCCGTCCGCCGCCGGCGACCGGTGCGATTCTCGCGAGTAGTGCCGCGGCTCTCTCTTTTTCGCCGAGACACCAGCAGCTCCGTGACAGTGCGTAAATAGATTCGGGACGGCCGTCTTCCAGGGCTAGTCGCTCAAAGCATAGTCGGGCGGTCCGGTAGTCGCCGGCGGCAAAGGCCCCCTCCGCCCGGCCTTGGTACAGAGGACGCCATCGCTGGAGAAAAATCCTGCTTGGCGGCGGCCAGACTGCAACAGTGAGCGCACCGCAGATCAGGACTGGTAGACTCGCCAGGAACGGGAGCAATCGCGAGACCCAACCGCGCTGAGTGCGATTCCACGGTGGACGTCACGGTCGGACCTCCTCGGGCTGCCGGGCGAATTAGTGCAGGAGATGCTGCGCGAAGCGAAAGAAAACACCGGGCTTGCCCCGTCTCGTTTGTCGGTCAGGGGCCGCAGACTCTCCACGAGTAGCTCGACCTGGTGGCTGGCGGCCGCCGGCCCGCCTGGCTCGACAAGCGGTGAGAAGAAGGACCCCGGTTGATCAAAGCGACGGCTGGAAGGCGCACGTCGATAGGCTGCTCCTGGGCGTCGAACCGGCCCACGAACATCACAGCGGAACGCCCCAGAGGCTTATCCAGTCGGTACTCGCGGGAGGATTTGCTGACGACCCCCTCGACGCTTCCGGTCCATTCCGTCACCGTAACCAGCCAAGGCTCTGGAAGTATGGCGTCAAGCCCCCCCACTCGATGGGGCGGGATCATCGACGGCAAGCCTCCACCTGAACCGGAGCCCCACCGGTAACGCCAGACGCGCGAACGACTCCCAAGGGAATGGCCCGCGGGCCGATGCCTGGCACCTTCGAAGCCCAGCCGTTGCCAGCTTCCCCAGGCGGCAGGCATTGTCTCCTCAGTGAGGGTGTAAGGACTTTCACTGGCGTCAGCTTGGGGATAGCGCTTGTGGCGTGAGTCCAGAGGTACCTGAAACATTGCCAGCCAGAACCCGAACGCCGCTGTGAACTGCCAGGAAACCAAACCGCGCGGTTGAGGCGATGCGGAAGTCATCGCGCATGGGGATCGCCTCGGCTCGACGCGGGATCTGTGCTTGAATTCCAGAAACGGCACGCAAGACGGCTCCCAGTACCCACAAGAAACGATCCGTGCTCGACAGGCACCAGGGTCGTCGCCACCGCGACGAGTCCCAGCGTGGCGGTCGGCG
>CAWAAW010000039.1:0-247527 GCA_963779785.1 uncultured Planctomycetota bacterium | reverse complement strand
CCACGAGCGAGATTTCAGGCGGAATTCCTGCTTCACGGGGCTCAGCCGAGTGCCGTGGAGAGTGTGGCTTCTCAACTCCGTCGCGATGTTTGGACGCGGGAGCAGAAGCAGCACGAGAAGAAGCCAAGGAGCCAGCCCACTCCGGAGATCCCGTTTCCCACGTACGCTGAAGAGAAAACGCTTTACGCCAATGCGCACCAGACACTGGGCCGCCTCAGGTCCGGTCACCCGAATAGCACGCCGCAGGGCGTAGACCGGCTAGTGCTTCCCTATCGCAATGCATTCGCCGCCTTGCTGGCTGGCCGGAAACTCCTCGACTTCTACAACTCCGCTATCATATCCAAGTCCGGCACTGCGCATAACCTCTCCGAGCAGTTCCTCTTGCTCTCCGACAGAGCTTGAACAAGTAGTAAAGATCCGATTGGCGACAGCACTGAGAACGCGATTTGACAAAGCCGCTTTCAGGGATTCAGCGCCCACAGGGAATCGGTCGCGAATTTGTGGCTGCGGAATTGAAGATCAAGTCGCCGGAGTTTTTGCAGGACATTGCCAGAACATTGCTGATCCCGACGATTTCCTATTTCCAGAGCTCTTGGGAAATTGTACGAACGCGATGGTTTGGCGGCTTGGTCGGACCTTTGCACCCGACTCATTTCCAGATCGATGATGCGGATGACCAGCGACTCGGACGCGTTATTATCAAGTCAGCGGAGCGTTGAAGGTTCTGAAAGATGCCCAGTGAACCAACGACGGAAGGAAGAGTGTTGTGGACTCGACGTTGGCAGAAAACTCGCCATAGACCTCTACCCGCACCTATGAGTACTCTTTCCAGACGAACACGACCCCGGGGGCCAGATATGCGTCGAGGCGGGTTTCATCAATTTGAACGTCACGTCCTTCACATTGGATTCGATCGACCATCTTCTCCGGCTCCCCAACAGGCAAGATTTTCTTTACATGCTGACCACCGAGGTCGCGGATCGGTTCAGCGGCCCCCCCTACGAGTAGAATTGGGTTTGGCGGCGTTGGCACAGAGTCAATAGCCCACCTTGCGAGGCAGGACGGTCGATGACTTGCGGAAGGGAAGTCCAGTGAGCATGCGGGTGTCGAAGCCTCTCACGGGATCAGCCCCACCGCGTGACTTCGACGTCGGCCACGCGACAGTTTGCTCTAGCCGGGGCGGTACGTTGATCGGGATCAGCGAATACCCGCCCGGAATCCCTGCACTTGGGGGCGTAGCCAATGACGTCCGCGAGATCGCCAAGGTTCTTCGGTCCAATGCCGCGGCAGTTTCTCAGGAGACAAGGTCAAGGAACTCGTCGACGGCTGCACAATGGCGGACAGCGATTCGCGAGGCGATCAAGACGATCTTCGAATCGAGAAGCCCCCGGATGAGGCGGTTTTTGTGTATATAGCAGGGCACGGGCAGATCGATGGAGACCGCTACTACTTCGTTTCGCATGACGCGAAGACGACCAAACTGGCGGAGACAGCCGTTTGCCTCGATGGCATGACGAATTCGTTGCTCACGAGACAACTCCCCAAGCCGCCGAGCGTTTCTCTCTGGCTCGATTTCTGCCATAGCGGAGGCATTTTGCCACGATCGACCAGCAGCGACCGCCGTGAATTGGATCTCATCGAGCGCTGGCTGAAAGTTGTCAAGGGCGAGGGAAAGCTGCATTGCGTGGCGGGCCTATTGCACAAACGCGAGAAGGCGCACGTCAATAGCCGTAGGTCATGGCCTTTTCTAGCCACGCGTTGCTTCGGGACCTCCGGGGTGAGGCTGCCCAGACCCCAGGTACGGAGAGATCACGGCGAACTCGCTCTTCGATTTCATAGCAAGCAGGTTGAGCATCCAAGAAGAAGAGCACGAGCGGCCCGTGATGTTCGGCCATATCGAAGGTCGGTTCGTGCTCGCCCATTGCGCCGGTGAGTGTCGGACAGCGGCGACAGTTCTAGCTGACGAGCCAAAATAGACAATCCGCCGAAGATCAACCTCGCTAAACGGCCCAGACTACCGCGGTAGTAGAGTCGAGGTGTCGCGCGGTGGCTCTGTCTTATCGACCGGGCTCCGTTTCCACACCCCGCTCATCAAACTGGATCTGTGGAGCAAATTGCTCATCTAGTCACACCTCGCCAGACGCCTTCGACGGTGCCTATCATCGGTTTTCCGGCGCTGCTCCGATTGGCGGAGTGGTACCAGGAGCGCGGCGGAAAACTCAACAAGGAGGGTTGTCATGCTCCAATCTCGAACCACCGTCGTCCCCCCCGCGCCGCGGGAAGGTAAACAGTCATCCCAATTCTCAGCAGATCTGGGTGACCTTCCCCGTCGAGCTTCGAGAACGAATTCTCAGCGCCTGACCCGTGTCGTCGCCCAGCAACTGGCGAAGCCTCCAGACGGCAAGGAGGTGACGCATGAGTACTCGTGAGACCATTTGCCCGCTCCTCTCCGCACCGCGCAACCGGCGGCCATGCCCACCGCGAATCCCACCGTACGTCGCGCCCGGCCGGGCCTGATCACGGATTGGCACCTCGGATTGCTGGCGATCATCTACGTCCGCCAATCCTCTCCGCAGCAAATCCGCGATCACCGAGAATCGCGCGAACGCCAGTACGCGCTGGTCAACTACGCGATCGCACTGGGATGGCCCCGCGACCGTATCCTGATCATCGACGACGACCAAGGACTCAGCGGCAAGACGGCCGAAAATCGGAGCGGATTTCACCGCATCCTGGCCGAAGTTACCATGGAACACGTCGGTTTGATCCTCGGGATCGAGATGAGTCGGTTGGCCCGATGCAACGAGGATTGGCATCACTCTATTACAGATGTGTTCCATCTTCGGAACGATCCTGGCGGATGAGGACGGTCTCACGATCCGCGGGACCCCAACGACCGCCTCCTTTTGGGGCTAAAAGGCACCATGAGTGAATATGAGCTGGTTACAATGCACAACCGCCTGGAAGGGGGAAACTTCACAAGGCCCAACGGTGCGAATTGATCCTCAGCGTACCGTGCGGGTACCTAAAACTACCCACTGGCGAAGCAGTTCTGGATCCCGATGAAGAGGCGAGATCCACCGTCTAATTAGTTTTTGATAAGTTCGACGACTGGGCTCGTTCCGGTGGTTCTATCGCTATCTGGTGCGGAACAGGGTGCGCCTGGGGATGCGAGTACAGCGAGGCAACGCGGCGGGGCCAATTGGAGTGGCACGGCCCACGCTTGGCACGGTCTCTCGAATACTCCACCATCCGATCTACGCCGGAGCCTACTCCTATGGGCGTCGCCGCGTGGACCACAAGAAATCCGCTTTGGGTGGCACCAAGGTCAAGATATGCGAGATGCCGATGTCAGAATGGACGGTGCTCCAAACGAATAGACTCCCGGCTTACATCACGTGGGACCGTTTCTTGGCCGACCAAGAGCGGCTTCTCCAAGTCGCTACCAGCCCGGCTCAGTCAGTGCGCTTCGTGTCGGCAAGTCGCTTCTGGCGGGTATCATCGTTTGCACGCGGTAACTGCGGTCGGCGGATGCACGCGACCTATCGCAGCAAGTCAACCGCACCCTATGTGTGCATGCGAAAGCAGCTCGAAGGCTCCGATTGTCGGGGGCTGGCGTCGGCGGCCATTGATGACCTGGTGACAAAGCAGGTCCTTCTGGCGTTGGAACCGGCAGCGCTGGAGGAGGAGCGGGGTCGGATCCTGCCGGTTGCCGCCGACATTCCAACACTCTGGCACGCGCCCGAGACGACAGCGAGGGATCGCAAGTAGATCATCCGGCTTCTCACCGAGCGGATAGTGGTCGATGTTCACGCTAACACCGAACGCGCCGGAGTTGTGATCACAGACAGACCACACATCACGAGATGGTCAGGTCGGTTTCTCGGTACGAGTCTCTGGGAGAATATGACCGGATGATGGACAGGATCGTGCAACTGCGTCGGGAGGGCCTGACGATCAAGGAGCTGGCGGCCCGAGCCACCCAGAGGGGTATCGTACGCCAAGAACCCAGAAGGGCTATACCCCAACATCAGTGCTTCAGCTCTTGTGCCGCCGCGGACTGACCGGAGTGGCGGTCGGCCGTGAACAGCTCGAGAGCGGCGAATGGTG
This sequence comes from uncultured Planctomycetota bacterium, assembly GCA_963779785.1. Classification (GTDB taxonomy): domain Bacteria; phylum Planctomycetota; class Planctomycetia; order Isosphaerales; family Isosphaeraceae; genus CAVRFS01. The sequence continues at coordinate 243,417 of CAWAAW010000039.1, read as the reverse complement.
GCTGCCAGACCTCGCTCAGAAGTTGGGGATTACCTACGACCGCCTGCGAGACTGGGCGCTTCACGGGAAAGATCGTGCACGACGAATTCAGCCGGGAGGACCGTGGGTTGTTTGGGCCGACGGCCAGGAACGACGCACGTTACAAAAGCTCAAGGCCGATTCTATGACGGATCCACATTGGTGGACTTAATGATTTTAAAATTATGCTTATTTATAAGTTTGTGTAAAACTGCTTCGCCCCGATCGCCTTGAGCGGTCGGGGCCTTGTACAATGGAGGCATTATGCCGCGCAAATCCGGATCTGTGGGAGTCCCAGCGAGCAATCCCTGGGACGACCCGGCCCACGCCAACCCAGCGACCGGAGCGAAGCGAAGTCCCGGACAGCCCGGGCCCGAACGGCATCGCCCGGTGGGAGCTTGCGGGTGTCGCTCGAATTCAGGAGACTTGACGGCGACAACCTTCAGGTGCCTCCGGTGACCCGAGCAAGAGGGGTACCGCGAGATGACGTTCGATCGATGGAAACCGACCTCGAGTACCAGCTTCGCCTATCGCGTCTTCTCGGAACATCAAACCGAGATCAACCATATATACTGGTGCATCACGCGGCATTGCACGGGGCTAAGAAGCTTGTGGACGGCAAGCCCCCGACGGACAGGGCAGATGTCTTTTTTCCGAATCCAAACAGGGAGCGCAGCCGAGATATCAAGCTGGAGTACTGGTCGCGAGACTACGAAGCTTTCGACAACTGGACGCGACTTGCGGCAGTTATTGCGATCACCGGATACTTCGAGATCTTCCTCAAGAACCTCGCCGATGCGGCCTGCCAGTCATGCCCATCTGTCCTAGTCGGAGGTTACAAGGAATTTGACGGTCTTAGACTGCTGAAGACCTTGCCGGACTTTGGCTTCCGGAAACAAGCAGAAGCGTGCTGCAATGGCAAATGGTCCGCTCGGGTCAAGGCTTATCGGGACCTCTTTGGGGAATGCCCGCAATTCATAAAGGATCATACAACAGATCTGGACAAGCTCAGAATTCTGCGTAACACCGTGGGTCATTCTTTCGGAAGAACCCTAGATGATGCAAAGGTCGGGCGCAGCCTTGTATCAGAAGCACCGAAGAAGGTCATGCAGACTGAACTTATCTATTACCTCGATCTTGTTAATAAAGTGGCCATGTCCGTCGACGAAAACCTTTCCTGCAAAATCGTCGGTGCCTACGAGATTCTAGCCCATTACCATTTCTGGAGCGGGAAGAACGGCACGGCCAGAGAGCAAGCCAAGAAGTTTCGCAAACACGTCCAGTCGCAGGTCCAGGCGGATGCTATCAACGAGTATTATGTTGGAATGATCGAATACTGTCGGTCGGCCTAGCCGACGACGAGGCCACGCCCCGATTGGGATGAGGCCTGCCAGTTAATAGTGCCCCTTGACATCGCCCGGCCCGAAGCTACGATCAAGATACAGCCCCAGCCAACGCCGGGCGGAGGATCACTCTGCCTGGCAACGGCCTAATCGCTAGTCGCGGGGAGCTGCAATCGAAAGGCTCACCTCCATGACGGACGACGTTCTGCGTCCGCGCCTTGACCGCCTCCAAACCCTGGCCAAGAACCTCAACGCCGTCTCGGACGAAATCTCCAAGGTCGTCCAGGGCGTGGAAGCCCACCTGAGCGACACACTTCGCATCGGCGTCACCGCCTCGGTCCTCATCGAGCGGGATGAAGATCCCACCGAAACCATCTGCATCCGGCGTGAGCTGGTCTATGGCCGGCATGGGCCGAAGTTCCGCTTTTATGTCGCCGAGACCACCTCGGTTGACGGGAACCGGGATCTACTCGAGCAGACGCCCTGGGCGAACTGCCCGCGCGACATGAAGCTGCTCTCCTTTCAAAAGCTGCCCGAGCTCCTGGACGAGCTGGCCAGGCAGGTCGAGGCCCTGCTAGACCAGGTTGACGTCGGCTATGACGCGATCCAGGCGATGATCCCCCCGGAACCCCCTGCGAAGAAGAAGGGGGCGAAGCCATGAACGTCGAAATCGAGATCAGCCTCAAAATCCGGGCGAGCGACGATCCGCCAAAGGCACAATCGCCCCGGCCGCTGATCGCCATCCTGCTGGACAGAATCGCCTCGCACCCGTGCGTTGTCATGCTCCTGCGAGAGATCGTGCGAGCGTCGCAGCCATAGGGCTGCCCCCAGGCGGGGAAGGGCCGAGTACTTTCCCCGCCCCTCACCTCCCCGCCGCTCGTTCCGGCTCCGTGCCACCGGGACCGTGATGACGTCCTCCCGCGCAGCTTTGCACCGCTCGGATCACCGTCGAGATGCGCAATCGGGCCGAAGCATGGAAGCGAGGCGACTCCCTGGACCGCCTCGGCCGAAGGCAACGCCCAGAGCGTTGTGACGAACTTCGAAATCGTGTAAGCTTCTCATCGCTAGGGGGATCTGATCGTTTTGCCTCGATAGAAGTTAAACCTATCTCCGTCCAAATTCCGTCCTGAGATCCCGATAATGTCAAGGCGTTCGAAGCGTAAGCAATCCCCGAAACCGCCGAAGGCCGATCATCGAGTCCATCCAGTCAAAACAATTAGAGGCCGTACATATAAGTTTACGGACAAGCACCATAATTGTTCGAAAGGCGAGCATGCCTGCTGGCTGCGATGCATCACCCGTGACATTGAGTTCTCGCTGTTTCAAGATGCCGAAACCGGCGATTACAGCGATGACCGAGGCCATCTTTATAACGTTCACAAGAACGGTGAGGAGTACATCGAGATCGGCACCAGGCATGAGTTGTTAGCCATCTTCTGGAACCCGCACTCGGCTGCTGAATGGCACGGTCATCCTCGGTGGCCGGTTAAGGTAAGAGAAGCCTTTAACCGTAGCAACCAAGAGTATGCTCCCCCGAAATCGGTCATGCGAAAAATGGTTGAGGATGGTCGGATAAGTGAGCGCGATGCAGATCGCATCTTGAGGGGCGACCACCCATGATGAGCTCTTACGAATCCGTCAAGCGAGATGCATTTTTCGGCACCGACCATTAGCATCCCAGGTCAGAAAATCACCTGGGCAGGCGAGGGTTTGCAGTACGACCGTTTCCTATTCGGCACCGATAATGGCCTGGTTCTGGAATGCGGAATCAATGGCTCTCTTGAGAATATGCACTCGGTCCGTGTTGGCAAAGACGAAGAATCCATCAATTCAATCGCGTTCTATTTCGACGACAACGCCCTTCACCTAGCTGCCACTACTCGTACAGATATCATTGTGAACAGCTTCTTTGTGAATCCGCCACGCCGGAAAGTATGGTCCTCTGGTTTTGGTGCGCACGGAATCAAACTCACGCTCGGGAACTATTTTGTCGCCACTGCCGGGCCGTCGGGCATTGAAGTTTTGATGTTAAAAGCCGACGGGGAAATCCAGAGACAGGCGATCCTTGCTCGCGATGAACTCCGATACTTCTATGACTACGCCACATTGGGACTAGACCAAAGTATCGGATCGGAAATCTCTGTATGTGCGTGCCGTCTGGACGGCCTAGTCTTTTTCCATGCGCAGCCGAGAGGCGGCCTCGCATCCATAAAGTCGTCAAAAGTTGGGCAACGTTCAATCGACATGATTGGTGTGACCTCAATACACAGTCCGATATTCCCACTAGCCCTAATCGGCCTGGGGAAAAACCGCTCTTTGCATTTCTTCCGAGACCCGCTTCACATACGCGAAATAGATTCAGTTGATTTTCCGTTCCTTCCCGGCACGGCGTACAAAATCCTTCGGTACGGTGCCCATGCCGTTCTGTTGACTTCTAAGGGTATATGTTTTGTGCCATCTATCGTTGGACAGTTCCATCGAGGCGAGGATATCGGAGGGGAACGGAGGGTGAGGTTTATCAAGATAGAGGCCATCGACATTAACATCGCGTTTGAAAAATGGCTGCTGGTGGTGTTGCCTAATGGCATCATTAGAATGGACCTGGCCGAGGTGCTGCCCGGTGTGGAGATTCCGGATGCCATCAAACGCCGTATGAATATGGATTTCGGGGCGTTATGGGAACCAGAAGAAGATGCGGTTCAAATTGAACAACCAGTGTGGAGCGAAACTAACCTGGAGTCTGAGATGTTGGTGTCAGCACATTAACAGGAACGGCCTGGACCAGAGATCGGACGTGGTCGAAGGCCAGACGTAAGCGATCATCGCGCAGACCTTCTTCTGGTCCGACGGTCTTAGCCCCGCCAATTTTCGGATGTTGTAGCAAGTCCCCTGGGATTCTGCCTCTCGCAGAAGGGGAACGAAAAACTCGGTGTCAGCGAAAAACTCGGTGTGAAAAACTCGGTGTCAGTGAAAAACTCGGTGTCAGAGCATTTTCTCTGGGTGTCAGCATTTTCTCTGGGTGTCATTTTCTCTGGGTGTCAGAGCATTTTCTCTGAGGAGGCCGTCCCTGGGGACGGGGGTTTAACTCGATGTTAAATCGCTCGGCCATCTGTTCGATCGATTCCGCAGACCCGAACGGTCGGCCGCGGCGTAGCGAGCAGCGTACCGTCATCAGCTCGGCTTCGCTTTGTACCGCGAGGTCAGCCCGGGTTTCGGTTTTTCTTTGGGGAATTAACCGCAAACCCGTTCTGACCATGTCCCCGCCCAAGGCCAAGACTCACACCACGATCAACCGAGAACTCGGTCAACCCGACGACCCGCCAACGAAGGCGGTATTTGAGTTCCTCCGTGGTTACTGCCAGAAGGCGAGTCCGAAGTGACCGCTGCTTAGCAATCCCTTCACCCATTCGACCGTTTGATCGAATTCAAAACTCATACCCCATCCCGACCCAATAGTGCCAATCTTCGACTGCCTGCTGGGTCTCTTCATTGCCGTTGACCACCTTCAACTGCGACAGCGGCACCGCCAGAGTCCGCTTGTGCTCCCAGGACGTCTCGACGAACATCTCCCTTTGACACTCGTCCGCAGGTCCGATGCCAACGATTTCCACCTCATCGCCTACTCGTAGCGGCGAGATTGCCCGCTCGCTGATGCAGCGGGTCAGGAATGGAAACGTCAGCTTATCCTCAAGGTAGTAGAACCAGCCCATCGCCCGCTCGTCCTCGTCGTAGGCATCCACGACGATCTCCATCGAGATCCGCTCCTCACGTTCTTCGTCCCGCTTGGGCTTCTTCGGCTTCTCGGACTTCGCCATCTGATTTCCTTCTCCCCTCGTGACACTGGGGTTATCCGGCTCGCTTCTTACGACATCCTAGTCCGTTACGGACACCGAGCCTGAAATCACCTATAATGACAGCCGCTCGTTCAGATCAAGCTCCAAGGTGATCCCAATGACAGACCAACCCCTGCGAGATCCGGCCCAGATCCGTGCCGACTGCGCCCGAAAACTGAAGCCCACTGAGACCGGCGACATGTTCACGGCGATCCTCGCCGCCTTGCTCGACGAGGACTGGACCACGCCCAAGATCGAAGAACTGCTCATCACTTCAGACCGCTGCATTCTTGCCCGACCAACGGGTGAAATGACGCACAAGATCTTCATCGGGGCGGAAGCAGACCTGATCCGGAACATCCGCGGGATCGCAGAGGTCGCGCACTGGACGGCGACGAGCTGGGCCACCTGCTCGACAAGGTCGCTGAATCCAGGAGAATTGAATAGCCGGGAGGGAATCAGACACTCCCGAGGAGGCCGAGGCCATGAAGCCTTGCGAAATCTGGATTGAGCAGTGTGAAGCGACAAAACAAATCGAGGCCGAGTTTGGCACTCAGAATGCCCTTGACTACTTGATCGGCGAGAAGTTTCTGAACTTCCTCCAAGCCGCTGAAACCAACGCCGAGTTCAGGGCAGAGATCCCTGCGTTTGTCGGCGGGAATCAAGACGATCTTCGAGACATGGCAATTGGCCGAGTACTTGGAGGTGGCTCGTCAGTCCGAGCCATTCGATCCAAGCCTCTATGAACCTCTGGATGAAGAGGCGGCGGCGGATATTGACCCCGAAGAGGCCGAAGATTTGCGCCAGGATGACCTTCGGCGTTCGGCCGAAGATCTGCTCTTGGTTGAGCAGGCAAGAGCTTGGCTCTTGGAAGAAGGCGACTGACCCTCGGCCAGTCGATCGGGAGGACGACGTGACTGGCAGTTCCAGTCCCTCGTAACCATGTTCGATGAGATAGAATCATGGACAGTTTCGCCGAAGTGCTGAAGTCCACGTCCGCGACGCTGGTACGCCCGCTCGCGTCGGAGGACGGTCAGCCAGAGGCGAGCATCGCAGTTGCTGAGGCTCGTCTCGGCTTAAGGCTGCCAGCCGTCCTGCGGGAGTATTACTTACTGGCTGGCAGATTCGATAGGTTCAACCTTGCACATAACGAACTTCGCCGACCGGAGGAATGGTCAGTTGACGGTGGCAAACTGATGTTCCTGCCGCGATTGAGGGCATGATGGTCGAGACCGTCATCGACGGTGCGAGGTAGGCGTCCCATGACTCGGAGGACAACGATCGGACAGCAAGCAGTCAAGAAAAATGAACTGACAACGAGGATTAGTTCGACTACATAATTAAGTTACGCGGCCAAGATAATTCGATGACTACCACTGCGAGAGCATCACTGTGACCTCTGTCGACGCGGACCGAAACCTGTTGTTTGGTGTGTTGGCTCTGCAAGGCGAGTTGATTGACGCAGCTCAGTTTGCCGAGATTTGCACGGCGTGGTCGGCTCGTAAGGATCGGTCGATCGCTGATCTCCTTGGCGATCGTGGCTGGATCTCGGCCGAGGATCGATCGTTGGTCGAGCAGTTGCTCGATCGTAAGCTCAAAAAGCATGCGGGAGACGTCCATAAGAGCTTGGTTGCCGTCGCGTCGGGAAACGCGGCGGCGTTGGCCACCCTTGACAGGGTGAAAGACGAGGACGTCCGACGAACCCTCGCCGACGTTTCGCGTCCCCAGGAACACGCAAGCAACGTCGAGTATCTCTCTCGAATCGGCCAACGGGCCGAGAGCCGAGACCGCTATACGCTGACCAGCCTGCATGCCAAGGGAGGCATCGGCCAGGTCTGGCTTGCCCGCGACAATGAGATGGATCGCGAGATCGCCCTCAAAGAACTGCGTCCGGAATCGTCCAACGACGCGACGATCCTTCAGCGATTCTTCCAGGAGGCTCGGATCACGGGCCGGCTCGACCACCCTGGCGTCGTACCTGTTCACGAGCTGGCTCGTGGCGAAGAGGCTCCCGGTGGTGGCCGTCCGTATTACACCATGCGCTTCGTTCGTGGCCGGACACTTTCGGAAGCGGTTGCCGACTATCATCGCAGACGCGCCGACGGGACAGCCGGCCGAACCGACGTGCTGGCTCTCATTCAGGCGTTCGTCGGGGTCGCGAACACCGTGGCGTTTGCCCACAGCCGGGGGGTGATTCATCGTGATCTCAAGGGGTCGAACATCGTCCTGGGTGAATTTGGTGAGGTGATCCTTCTCGATTGGGGTCTGGCCAAGTTCGTCGGGCACGACGGTTCGCCCGAGCCGATCGGCTCCGAGTCCGAGTTCGACCCGATGGCGACGGCGCCCTATACCGCACCGGCGGATTGGGCCGGTTCCGATTTGACGGCGGCTGGTCAAGTCATGGGAACGCCCGCCTACATGGCGCCCGAGCAGGCCGAAGGACGAGCCGACCAGATTGGCCGCAGGACCGACGTCTACGGACTGGGAGCCATCCTCTACGAGATCCTCGCCAACAAGCCGCCATTCGGCGGCGATTCGATTCACGATGTTCTTCGGAAAGTCCGTGAGGAACCGCCGGAGCGCCCGAGCGGCCTTTGCCCATCGGCGCCTAAGCCGCTCGAGGCGATTTGCCTGAAGGCGTTGGCGAAGGACCCTGGCAACCGCTACGCCACGGCCTTCGAGCTGGCCGCCGACGTGCAGCACTGGCTTGTCGACGAGCCGGTCTCCGCATGGCGAGAGCCGTTGGGCGTTCGTGCCAGGCGATGGGTCGTGCGGCACCGGACAAAGCTCATCGCGGGCGTTGCCGCTCTGGCCGTGGCGGTCGTCGGCCTGGCCGCCGCACTGGCGATTCAATCTCGTTCCAACCGCGACCTGCAGGCCGCGCTCGATCGCGAAAGCCTTGCCCGGAAGGACGCGTCGTACCAATCGAATCAGGCGGATGAGGCCATCAGTTCACTCTACCGGGGGATCACCGAAGACGTCATCCTCCGGCGTCCAGAACTCGACGAGTTACGAGGCCGGCTGCTGGGAGCCGCCCTGAGCTTCTATGAGAAGCGCGTGAAATACCTGAACGAAGACAAGACGCGAGGACACTTGCTGAGTATCGCGGATGGCCTCGATCGCATCGCTTCGCTTCAAGCTCTTCGGGGAGATCGGGATTCGGCCATTCGAACGCGTCGCCGGCTGGTCGAGCTCTCCGAAGAAAACCCCCAGCTCGGCTCGAGCTTGACGATTGACTCCCTGCTGAGTCTTGGGGAACTTCAGCGTTTGGCCGGCCGGCCGAAAGACGCAGTGGAGTCCCTTCGCAAAGCCCTCGACCAGTGCGAACGAGCTCAGTTCGGTCCGAAGGCCGCCCTCGTCCAGGCTGACCTCGGCCGTCTCCTTTTCGACATGGGGGAGAGCGCGGAGGCACGCCAGTTACTTGATCGAGCGCGCGAAGCCCAGGAGAGAGTCTTCGGGCTTCGCGAGCGCCCGTCTCGGAGACAAACGGACCTCGCAGACACCTTCACGACACTGGCAAACCTTCACATGGCGGAGGCACGGCCGGCGGAAGCGTTAAGTTTCTACGAAAAGGCCGCGGCGATTTACGAAGAGATCGAGGCGAGAGGCGGCAGGTCTGATTATTTCCAGGCCGAACTGGCACGTGCGCTAAACAACCTCGGCCTGGCCCGGGCCGTCGTCGGCAAACCGGTGGACGGCCAGCGCGACGTCGAGCGCGGTAAAACGATCCGTGAGCGGCTCCTGTCTCAGCAGCCCCTCATTATCGATCGCCGTGCCGACCTCGCCCGCAGTTACTATCATTCCGCCAGAATCCAGGTCCTGACCGGGGCGACGGACAAGGCCAAGGAAAGCATCCGGCAGAGCGGAGGAGCTTTATGCCGGTATTCCGCCCAAGGCGCCTGAAGACATCTACTTCCAGGCCTGCATGAAGGCCCTGCAGGCAGGGCTGATCGAGGCCGCCAAACCCGAGGGAGAGCCCGAACTGCGCCGCACGGCAACGACGTGCTGACGAGGCCATGGAACTCCTCAAACGGTCCGTGGCGGCTGGCTACGCCAACGCCAGTCGTTTCAAGAAAGATTCGCCGCTGGATTCGCTCCGTTCGCGACCGGATTTCCAGGACTTGTTGCGATCGCTTGGCCAGCCGTCGAAGTGAACGAGAGCCGTCGGGCGCACTCCGCTTTCGATCGCGCCAATGTCAATTTCCCCACGAACACCCCCATCAGGATTCCTTCTCCGACCACTCGCCTTCTGACCGCCTCATGGGTCTGGAAATCGTTGGGTTCGACGGGGTCAGATACGGTAAACGGTTTTCTCGGCCACTCGATAGCGAGCTGTGCACGTTCATCAAATCCGCTTCACTTCGCACGGCGGAGGCTTTGGCCCGCCACCGCCTCCGACGTTCCGCATCGGTCTTTCCAATTCCTCCCAATCTGGGAACGGGCCCTGTAAAGGATCGTCTTTTCCCGAACCGTGGTAGAGGAAGCTCGACCGTCGATACTCGGCGGGGTCAGTGACTATCTTGGCTCAAAGTGGGTTGGCCTCGATGAACCGCACGGCGCCTGGGACGGTCGAGCCGAACAACCTTTGGCGCGATCTCAAGGCCGTGGGCATCGTGATCTCGAAGCGAGAGAATTCCCGGGGACGGGTGAGCATCGAGACGCGATATGACATCTTCAGCCGACTGCTTGCGGTCCAGATGTTCGCCGGTGCGGTACGCGGACATTGGTTGATCGCGAACAATCTCCATTGGCAACTGGACGTGAGCTTCCGCGACGACGAGTGTCGGGTGAGTCGCGATCACTGCGCCAGCCAACGTGAGGGTGATCCGTCGCTTCGCCCTTGGCCTCCTCAACCGCGCCAAGACCTGTCGGAAAGGCATCGCGATCAAGCGTGAGACGTTGAGCGTTCCGCCGACCAACTTATCCCAAACGGCGTGGTCAGGGTTATTGACAATCGCCGGCGCCGGTGCGACGGTGGTAGGTATCGTTCGTTGCGTCTGATAAGTGGTGTATAGTTTGTCAGACGGATGGAGGGGTTGCGAGCATACCATTCCTCCGTTCGTGCGAAATCCATCGGGTTTGGTAAACCCGAAAAGGTGCGACAAGGCAGTGTAGAGAGCGGTTGGCAACGCTCGATCGCGACTTCGCGCTTGCGTTACCCCTCTGGTTTGGCATCATCCGATGCAGCGAGCACGGTTTGGTCGATGATGGGTGCCTTGAACCCGAGGCTTACCCCATGCTTCGTCGTGCGATTGACGTCAGCGGAATCGTTCAAGGAGTTGGCTTTCGTCCCTTCGTTTACGATCTGGCGACCCGGCTTGGTCTCAATGGCTTCGTGCGAAACCAAACCGGCGGCGTTTTGATCGAGGTGGAGGGGGAAGCTCATTCCCTCGATCGGTTCCTGGCCGAATTGCAAGTCCAAGCCGCCGCCACTGGCGCGGATCGACGAGGTGAGCTGGGAGTCTCGTTTTCCGCAGGGGCGACCCTCAATTTCGGATCGAATCCAGCGAGCACGAGTCTGCGGGCTCGATCTTCATCTCGCCCGACGTCGCCACATGTGACGACTGCCTGCGAGAGCTGTTCGATCCCCAGGACCGTCGGTTTCGATATCCCTTCCTCAACTGTACCAACTGCGGGCCTCGGTTCACGATCATCCGCGACAGCCCCTACGACCGAGTGCGAACGACCATGGCGTCATTCGCCATGTGTCCGCGCGTGCCAGGCGGAATATGACGATCCGCACAACCGTCGCTTCCACGCCCAGCCCACGGCCTGTGCTTCCTGTGGTCCGCGGTTGCGAGTCCTCGACACGACCGGGGAAGAGGTCAAGGTTGAAGATCCGCTCGCGCACGCGGTTGCCGCGCTCCGGTCGGGAAAGATCGTCGCCCTCAAGGGCATCGGGGGCTATCATCTCGCCTGCCGGGCCGACAGCGCGCCGGCCGTGGCGGAGCTCCGACGTCGCAAGCACCGCGATGAGAAACCGCTGGCGGTCATGGTGGCGGACCCGCGGGCGGCCAATGAACTGTGTGAGGTAGGACCGGGCGAGCACGCACTTCTCGTCTCGTTGCGACGTCCGATTGTCTTGCTGCGCAGGCGGTCGGGGGCTCCGGTGGCCGATCAGGTCGCTCCCGGGAATCCGTTCCTGGGCGTGTTCTTGCCGTACAGTCCCTTGCACCATCTGCTGCTGCGAGACATCGGGTATCCCGCTGGTGATGACCAGCGGCAACCGGTCCGACGAGCCGATCGCCTATGAAGACCACGACGCGCGCGATCGGCTCTCGGGTATCGCTGACGTCATACTGACGCATGACCGGCCTATCCACCTGCGGTGCGACGATTCGGTGACGCAGTGGGTCGCGGGCGCGGAGCTGCCGCTTCGGCGGTCGCGAGGCTATGCTCCGGAGCCACTGGCTCTGCCTGTGTCGTGTCACAGGCCGATCTTGGCGGTCGGCGGCCAATTGAAGGCGACCTTTGCCCTCGGCCGGGGCCGCCACGCCTTCTTGAGCCATCATCTCGGCGACCTTGACCACTACGAAGCGTATCGCGCCTATGTCGAAGCGATCGAGCATTACCAGCGATTATTCGCGATGCGGCCAGAGCTGATCGTTCACGATCTTCATCCCGACTACGCATCGACTCGCTGCGCGCGACAACACGAGGGTTCGATCCCACTGCTCGGTGTCCAGCATCACCAGGCGCACATTGCCAGTTGCATGGCCGATAACGGTCTTGATGAACCAGTGATTGGCGTCGCCTTCGACGGCACCGGCTATGGGACCGACGGCGCGGTCTGGGGTGGTGAGTTCTTCACAGGCGATTACCGAGGGTTTGTCCGCGCGGCGCACCTGCGCTACGTCGCCATGCCCGGCGGTGAACAGGCTGTCCGCGAGCCCTGGCGGATGGCAGTGGCTTTTCTGGCCGATGCGGGGCAGGGGGGAGACGAGTTGTTGGGGGTCGCGTGCCGGCGAAGGCGATTGCGAGCGTTCGGCTGCTCATCGATCGGCGGCTCAATGCGCCGATGACTTCGAGCGTGGGCCGACTCTTCGACGGGGTGGCGGCCGTGGCCGGCGTCCGCGATCGGATCAGCTACGAGGGGCAAGCCGCCATGGAGCTGGAATGGCTGGCCTCGCCCATTGCGACGGACGGCATATACCCATTCGAGATTCTCGAGACGCCGCCGGAAGGTTCTCCGCTCCAGATCGATACTCGGCCGCTGTTCGTCGAGCTGGCCGCGGAGCGTCGTCTGGGACAAGACCCGGCCGTTATGGCTCGAAGGTTCCATTCGACTCTCGCCGAGATGGTGAGCCAGGTTTGCGTGCGGCTCAGAGAGCGGACCGGGCTGGACGTGGTCGCCTTGAGCGGCGGGGTGTTCCTCAACGTTTTGCTGACGAAGGACGTGACCGCTCGACTGGAAAATCAGGGTTTTCGGGTCTATCGTCATCATCGCGTCCCACCCGGTGATGGGGGGTTAAGCCTGGGCCAAATTGCCATCGCGGCGGCACGAGATTTGCATGCATAAAGACTCCTTGAGACATTCGCCGACGTCCTATTGCTCTCCCTCAGTCTTGTTAAATCGGAGTTGCGAATGTGCCTCGCAATACCCGGAAAGGTCGTCGAGACCTACCGCGAGCACGACGTGCTGATGGGTAAAGTCCAGTTCGGTGGTATCGCGAAGCGAGTTTGCCTGGAGCACGTTCCCGACGTCAATATCGACGATTACGTGCTGGTGCACGTCGGCTTCGCCCTGTCTCGAATCGACGAGCACGAGGCGAAACAGGTATTCGAGTTTCTCGATAGCATGGATCAGCTCGACGAACTGGAGGCGCCTCCGTCATGAAACACCTTGAGGAGTATCGTGACAGCGCGGCCGCGGACAAGCTGGCGGCCGCGATCGCGCGGACGGTCACGCGGCCGTGGACGATCATGGAGGTTTGCGGCGGCCAGACTCACACGATCGTGAAATACGGGATCGACTCGATCCTGCCTGCGGGCGTCGAGCTGGTGCACGGGCCGGGCTGTCCGGTTTGCGTCACCTCGCTGGAGATGATCGACCGTGCGCATGCGATCGCCTCAAGGCCTGAAGTGATCTTCTGCTCGTTCGGCGACATGCTTCGGGTCCCGGGCTCGCGCGCCGATCTGTTGCAGCTCAAGTCGGAAGGGAGTGATATCCGCGTCGTTTACTCTCCGCTCGACGCCGTGAACCTGGCGGCGGCCCATCCCGATCGCAAGGTGGTCTTCTTCGCGATCGGCTTCGAGACGACCGCGCCGGCCAATGCGATGGCGGTCTGGCTGGCGAAGCGGCGGCGGCTGTCGAACTTTAGCGTGTTGGTGTCGCATGTGCTTGTGCCGCCGATGCTCGAAGTCCTCCTTCAGGCACCGGACAACCGTGTGCAAGGATTTCTGGGTCCGGGCCATGTCTGTGCCGTGATGGGATGCTCCGAGTATCATCCCATCGCCGAGCCGTTACCGCGTGCCCATCGTGATCACGGGATTCGAGCCGGTCGACCTGCTGGAGGGCATCTTGTGGACCTTGCGCCAGCTCGAGAGCGGTCGCGCGGAAGTGGAAAACGCCTACGCCCGCGCCGTCCGGCACGAGGGGAATCCGGCGTCGCGGCGGCTGATCGAAGACGTGTTCGAAGTCTGCGACCGCAAGTGGCGGGGAATTGGCACTGGTCCCGTTGAGCGGCTACAAGCTGCGCGCGGAGTATCGCGACCATGATGCCGAACGGCTGTTCGATGTCGCCCACATCGACGCTCGGGAATCCTCTCGCTGCATCAGCGGTCAAATCCTCAAGGGGATGAGGAAGCCGCACGACTGCCCCGAGTTCGGCAAAGCGTGTACCCCACAAACCCCGCTGGGAGCGACCATGGTCTCGTCCGAGGGGGCGTGTGCGGCGTACTATGCCTATGGACGTCATCTGGAGGCGAATCGGAAGAACGGCGCGGGTCTCGTTCCGTGGATCGTCAGCCGGTACGCGAGTCCCCTGGTCCAGATCGGGGAAACGTAAAGATCGTCTGTCTGTTCCTTGAGAAGCAGCAAACGCTAACCCGCTGTTCATGGAGAATCTTTGACATGGCCGAGCCTGTGGAGCGGATCGCCGCCGATCTGTTGGGAACCTGTCCCTTGCCCCGGTCGTTGTATGACCGGATCTTGCTTGGCCACGGCAGTGGCGGACTACTCAGTGCCGAGCTGATCCAGCGGCGTGTTCATGCCGGCTTTCGACAACGACGTGCTTTCGGCCATGGAGGATCAAGCGACCGTGCGTCTGCCGAGTCACGGCCACTCCGCTGCTCCATCGGATCGCCATCACGACCGATTCGTTTGTCGTTCGCCCCCTCTTTTTCCCTGGAGGCGACATTGGCAAGCTGGCGGTCCATGGCACCGTGAACGACCTGGCGGTCGGGGGGTGCCAAGCCGCTCTTCTTGACGGCCGCGTTTATCCTCGAGGAGGGCTTGGAGTTGACCACCCTCGAGCGAATCGTCGCCTCGATGCGCGAAGCGTGCGACGAGGCGGAAGTCGCCTTGGTCGCCGGGGATACCAAGGTGGTCGATCGGGGCAAGGCGGACCAGATCTTCATCGTCACGACCGGGGTTGGAGTGGTCCCCGACGGGTGTTCGCTATCGATCAGCTCCGCTCGGCCCGGCGACCGCATCGTCGTCTCGGGCACGATGGGCGACCATGGGGTCGCGATCATGTCGTTGCGAGAAGGCATCGAGTTCGAAACCGTACTCGAGAGCGACTCCGCGCCGCTCACGAGTTTGGTACGGATTATGCTGGAGAAATGCCCCGGCATCCGCGCCATGCGCGATCCAACGCGCGGAGGGTTGTCGAGCGCCCTGAACGAGTTGGCGGCGGCATCCAACGTGGGCGTTTCGATCAACGAGTCGGCGATCCCGATCCGATCCGAGGTTCGGGGCGCCTGCGAGTTGCTGGGTCTCGACCCACTTTATGTTGCCAACGAAGGGAAGCTCATGGCGGTCGTCCCTGCTGGGGACGCCGACCAGCTTGTTGCGGTCATGCGGACTCACCCGCTGGGACGTGACGCTGCCGTCATTGGCGACGTCGTCTCCGAACATCCCGGCATGGTGACCCTGCGGTCGGTGGTCGGCGGTGAGCGGGTCGTCACGATGTTGTCGGGAGAACAACTGCCGCGCATCTGCTGACGTCCGGAGTGTCCGCCCTCGCGCCGCGAAAGCGGCGCGGGCCTACTTCAGAGAGGAGCACGATACGATGGCCGAAGCGACAACGCCCTACGGACGGAAGACGCAACGGGCGCCAGCCGTCAAAGAAGTCCATGTGCTCTGGATCACGGCCGGTCTGGGCTGTGACGGTGATTCGGTCTCGATCACCGCGGCGACCCAGCCCAGCATCGAGGATGTGCTCTTGGGGGCGATCCCCGGACTCCCCAAGGTCCACCTGCACAATCCCGTCTTGGCGTACGAGAACGGCGACGAGTTCATGAACTTCTGGTACCGGGCGGAAGAGGGGAGGCTCGAGCCCTTCGTCCTGGTCGTGGAGGGCTCGATCCCCAACGAGAAGATCAAGAAGGAGGGCTACTGGGCCGCGCTCGGGACGGATAAGAAGACCGGTCAGCCCATCCCCACCTGTGATTGGATCGACCGGCTGGCTCCCAAAGCGACAGCCGTCGTCGCGATCGGCACCTGCGCGACCTACGGCGGCATTCACGCGATGGAGGGCAATCCCACCGGTTGCATGGGGCTGGCCGACTACCTGGGCTGGCAGTGGAAGTCCAAAGCCGGCCTACCGATCGTCAATGTACCGGGGTGTCCGGTGCAGCCCGACAACTTCATGGAGACAATGCTCTATCTGCTCTACCAGTTGGCGGGTCTGGCCCCGATGATCCCCCTGGACGACCAACTTCGCCCGACCTGGCTGTTCGGCAAGACCGTTCACGAGGGCTGCGACCGAGCGGGTTATTACGAGCAGGCGGACTTCGCCCACGAGTATGGCTCGCCCAAGTGCCTGGTGAAGCTGGGTTGCTGGGGGCCGGTGGTCAATTGCAACGTGCCCAAGAGAGGCTGGATGGCCGGTATCGGCGGCTGTCCGAATGTGGGCGGCATCTGTATCGGCTGCACGATGCCCGGCTTCCCCGACAAGTTCATGCCTTTCATGGACGAGCCGCCCGGCGCACGGCTGTCGTCGACGGCGATCAGCCTGTACGGCCGCTTGATCCGCACCTTGCGCGGATTCACCAACGATACCGCGAACAAAGAGCCGAAGTGGCGTACCAAGGGCACCGAACTGAAGACCGGCTATCAACCCACGACGAGGGCCTGAGCGAAAGGAGCTGCGCAATGGCAACCGTGACGATTCCCGAGAAAGAAGCGCGTGCCCAGCAGGGCAACCTCGTCGAGATGTCCTGGGACCCGATCACCCGGATCGTGGGGAGCCTGGGCATCTACACCAAGATCGACTTCGCCAACCGGAAAGTCGCCGAGTGCCATAGCACCTCGTCGATCTTTCGCGGCTACAGCATCTTCATGAAGGGCAAGGACCCGCGCGACGCCCACTTCATCACCAGCCGGATTTGCGGCATCTGCGGCGACAACCACGCCACCTGTGCCTGTTACGCCCAGAACATGGCGTTCGGCATCAAGCCGCCCAACATCGCCGAGACCATCGTCAATCTCGGCGAGGCCGCGGAGTACATGTTCGATCACAACATTTTCCAGGATAACCTGGTCGGGGTCGATTTCTGCGAGCAGATGGTCAAGGAGACCAACCCCGGTGTTTTTGAATTGGCCGAACGGACCGAGTGCCCGAACGCCAAACTCCACGGCTTTCGCACGATCGCCGACATCATGCGGGCGCTCAATCCGTTCACCGGCTCCTTCTATCGCGAGACCCTCCAGGTGAGCCGGATGACCCGCGAGATGTTCTGCTTGATGGAGGGGCGGCACGTCCATCCGTCGACGCTTTATCCAGGGGGCGTCGGCACCGTGCCGACGGTGCAGCTCTTCACCGATTATCTCGTCCGGCTGATGAAGTACGTCGAGTTCATGAAGAAGGTCGTTCCCCTCCATGATGACCTCTTCAACTTCTTCTACGAGGCTCTGCCTGGCTACGAGGAGGTCGGCCGCAGACGCATCCTGCTCGGCTGCTGGGGCTCGTTCCAGAACCCCGATGTCTGCGACTATCAGTACCAGAACATGACCAAGTGGGGCCGGGCGATGTACGTCACCCCCGGCGTCGTGGTCGACGGGCAGCTCGTCACCACGGACCTGGTCAAGATCAACCTGGGCATCCGCATCCTCCTGGGCAGCTCGTACTACGACGACTGGGATAAGGGGGAGACATTCGTCAAGAACGACCCGCTGGGCAACCCGGTCGATCAAAAGCATCCGTGGAACCAGACGACGCTTCCCAAGCCTCAGAAGCGCGACTTCAAGGGCAAGTACACGTGGGTGATGTCGCCAAGGTGGTACGACGAGCGGACCAAGGACCACCTGGCGCTCGACACGGGCGGCGGACCGATCGCGCGACTTTGGGCAACCGCGTTGGCCGGCCTGGTCGATATTGGCTACATCAAGTCGACCGGCCAGAGTGTGAAGATCTATCTGCCCAAGACGCAAGGGATGCCCGAGGTTGAGTTCGAGTGGAAGATTCCCCAAGTGGAGCAACGCGATCGAACGCGACCGGGCGCGAACCTATTTCCAGGCATACGCGGCCGCCGCGGCTCTCCACTTCGTCGAGCAGGCCCTCAAGGAGCTGCATGCCGGCCGGACCAAGACCTGGACCGAATTCAAGGTTCCGGACGAGGCCATCGGCTGCGGGTTCCACGAGGCGGTGCGCGGAGTGCTTTCGCACCATGTCGTCATCCGCAAGGGAAAGATCGCCAACTATCATCCCTATCCGCCGACCCCCTGGAACGCCAACCCGCGCGACATCTACGGCACCCCCGGTCCCTACGAAGACGCCGTGCAAAACACCCCGATCTTCGAGGAGAACGGACCAGACAAGTTCAAAGGGATCGACATCATGCGGGCCGTCCGCAGCTTCGATCCTTGCCTGCCTTGCGGCGTGCACATGTACCTCGGCAATGGCAAAGTGCTGGAAACCAAGCACTCGCCCATGTTCGGCGTTCAGCATCCGCGGTAACCCCGCCGGAGCGGAGGAACATCGACCGTGAGCACGCATGAAGACAAAGAGATCCAGGGGCAGCTCGAACGACTCGAGGTCTTGATCCAGGACATCGAGGGGCTGCCCGATCCCGCCGCGAGAGCCCACGCCCGTGAGCTGGTCCAGGCGATCCTGGGCTTTCACGGTGTGGCCCTGGCGAGACTTCTGGATCGCATCGTTGAGATGGGAGAACCCGGGCGAGCGCTTCTTGAGACGCTGGCCAATGATCAACCGGTTTCGAGCCTGCTTCTCTTGTACGGGCTTCATCCTCACGACCTCGAGTCGCGTGTCGAACAGGCCCTGGAGCGGGTTCGGCCTTACCTCCGGTCCCACGGAGGCAACGTCGAAATGCTGGGTATCGCCGAAGGGGTCGTCCAACTGCGGATGGTGGGCAGTTGCAACGGCTGCCCTTCCTCGTCGATGACATTCAAGCTCGCCATCGAGGAGGCGATCTACGCCGCGGCTCCCGACGTGTCGGCAATCGAGGTCGAGGGCGTTGCGGCTGCTACGGCCGCGGTTATCCCTCAACTTGTGACGTTACAGCCTTTGGCCGGGAAATTCTGACGATGAATTCAGCGCTCCCGACGAATCCGCACCCGTTATCGGTGCTTCGGCAGTTCGTGCGGCAACGACCGCCGGCCGAGCGCTGCGAGCTATGCGGGATCGGGCTGGCGGCAGAGCACTCACACCTCGTAGAGCCGGCCAGCCGTCAGCTCGTCTGTAGTTGCGACGCCTGCTCGATTCTATTCAGTGGCCAACAGAGTGCGCGATATCGACGCGTTCCCAAAGACATCGAGTGTTTGCAAGACTTCCGACTGACCGATGCCCAATGGGAGGATCTACGCCTACCGATCAATCTGGCCTTTTTCATGACAAGCACACCCACTGGCCGTGTGCTAGCGTTCTATCCGAGTCCGGCCGGGGCCACGGAGTCGCTCCTGGAGCTCGAGGCCTGGCAAGCCTTGGTGGCGGAGAATCCAATCCTCGGTCGACTCGAGCCGGATGTCGAAGCGCTCCTGGTCAATCGGATAAACAAAGACCACGAGTATTACCGTGCGCCGATCGACGAATGCTACAAGCTCGTCGGTCTGATCCGAGCCAACTGGCGCGGGCTGTCGGGCGGTTCGGAAGTCTGGGAGGAAGTGGGACAGTTTTTCACCAGCTTGAAACAACGGTCTCGTTCCACGGGAGCGTAGGCGATGCCGGACCTGAGCTTCACCGTTGATCGAGCTGAGCCTGTGCTCTATGCCGCATCGCCGCTCTTGAACTTCAAGCTTCAGATCGCGGCGGATGACGAGGCCGATTCGATCCCGGCCGTCGCCCTCCGTTGCCAGATCCGGATCGAGCCGACCCGCCGTCGCTACGCACCGCAGTCACAGGAACGGCTCCTCGACCTGTTCGGCGAGCCGGACCGGTGGGGCCAGACGCTCCGCGCCATGCTCTGGACCCATACGTCGCTCGTCGTCCCGCGATTCACCGGCAGGACCGTCGTCGATCTCCCCGTGCCATGCACGTTCGACTTCAATGTGGCCGCGACCAAGTACTTTGCTGCGCTCGAGGACGGAGAAGTCCCGCTCTGCCTCTTGTTCAGCGGCACGATCTTCTACATCAACGACGAAGGATTCCTGCAAGTCAGCCAGATCTCCTGGGAGAAGGAAGCGAATTATCGGCTGCCGGTCCAGGTCTGGAAAGAAATGATGGCGCATTATTATCCCAATATTGCTTGGTTATGTTTGAATCAGGATGTTTTTGATCGGCTCTATCAATACAAGAGCCGTCGCGGCCTACCGACCTGGGAGCAGGCGCTCACGACCCTCCTCGACGCGAGCGAAGAAGGGGTCAGAACATGAACCAGCCGCTCGTCGATCAAATTGCCGCGGCCGTACTGTACGAGGGTTACCTGCTCTATCCCTATCGACCGTCGGTAAAGAATCGGCAGCGATGGACATTTGGCGGGCTCTATCCCGAGGCGTATAGCAAGTCGACAGGAAGGCGGCGATGCCTGCGCCATGCAGACGGAGTGCCTGGTCCTGGGCGGCTCGGAGACGACCATCCAAGTCTCCGTTCGATTCCTCCAGCTCGTCGCCCGCCTGGTCGGTGAGTACACGTCGCCCCTGCGCGATTGGCCGGAGGACGGTGAGGTTTCCTGCCAAATGGTCGAGTCACTGCAAGTCGGCGATGTGGTCCATCACGCGTGGCAAGAGGCGGTCGAGCACAAGATCAATCTGGGTGACGCAAACCTGCTCGCACTTGCCGCTCAACCACGCCGGCTCGAAGTCCGTCTCCCTTCGGGCGAGAGCCGCGAGCCGTTGCGCGACCAGGATGGTGCGATTGTCGGGCTCTTCATTCGCGAGCATCGATCGATCGAAGGCTCCGTGGAACTCTCGGCCGTGGCCGTCGGGAAGGGACTTTCCGACTGTCCGTGAAGGTCCTGAACCAGACCCCTTGGAAGGCGGAAGCCACCAATGCCACCCGCGACGAGGCACTGATGCAAAGCCTGGTCTCAACCCATACCATCCTGGAGGTAAGCGATGGGGAGTTCGTCTCGATGATCGACCCTCCCGAGCCGTTCCGCTCCCTGGCTGCCGATTGTCACAACATCGGCACCTGGCCGGTCCTCGTTGGGGTCGAAGGTGAAAAGGACACGATGCTCTCAGCGCCGATCATCCTCTATGACTATCCGCAAATCGCCCCGGAGAGCCCCGGCGACCTGTTCGATAGCACCGAGATCGACGAGATCCTTACGCTCCGGATCATGACGCTGACCGAAGACGAGAAGCGCGCGATGTCTGCTGTGGACAAGAGAGCGCGTGCCCTCCTCGAACGAACGGAATCGCTCGCGCGCGATCAACTCATCGGACTTCATGGCACAATCCGGGGACTAAGGCCGTTAAATGGCGACCAAAACCACGGATAATCAGTCATTTTAACCACGAATCACACGAATTGTACGAATAAGAAAATGCAGATCGTATTTTTAACTAATGTCGTTTGTAAATTATTATATCGTTATTTTTTTCTATTCGTGCAATTCGTGTGATTCGTGGTTAATTTCTCCGAATGGTCCGTGGTGAGTCGAGACCGTGAACACAAATGATAGTTGGGACCCGACGATCGAACAGCCCAAGCGAGAGAGCATCCGGATGGCCGGAGTCGAGTACAAGCTGGGCGACCCGGTTCGGATCTGGCCGCTCGGTGACGCCGACATCCTGGACATCGCCCTGAAGGGGAAGACGGCCACGATCGTGTCGATCGAGCAGGATTTCGAGGACCAGGTTTACTTTGCCGTGACGATAGACGAGGATCCTGGCCGGGACTTCGGCGCACAGGGAAAGCCCGGCCACCGGTTCTTCTTCCGGCCCGAGGAGGTCGAGCTGGTGTGATGATGACGACGATGCGAGGAGCCGATCATGAGCCCGCGTATCTTGATCGCCTGCGTCGGCAACATCTTCCTGGGAGATGATGGGTTCGGCGTCGAGGTGGCCCAACGGCTGTTGGCGAGGCAGTTGCCCGAGGGCGTTCGGGTCGTCGATTTCGGCATCCGGGGCTTCGACCTGACGTTTGCCTTGCTTGATGACCAGGATGTGGTCATCCTGGTGGATGCCGCGCCGCGAGGTGAGCCAGCCGGCACACTCTACGTCATCGAGCCGGAGTTGGGCGAGCCAGGTGAGCCCGAGCCGGGCGAACTGCTGATCGATCCGCATAGCATGGACCCCGCCAAGGTCCTCCGCCTGGCAACGGCCATGGGCGGCCGGACCAAGCGCGTGCTGCTGGTCGGCTGCGAGCCAGGGCCGATCGACAACGATGAGGATTTCGCGCCCGGACTGAGCGAGCCGGTGCAGTTAGCCGTCGACGGTGCAATCGATCTGATCGAGTCGCTTGTCAACCAGATCCGCGCCGCCGATTGCGTGGCCGTGACCGAATAAGAGATCCGCTGTTCCCGTTCCATTGAAGGGAGACCGATGACATGAAAGTTCTCGAAACACTCGCCGGTGCTGTCGTTGCTGTTGTTTCGGTGCTCATCCTCTTGGTGGGCTCGGTGTTCGCCCTCGGCTCGATCGGCAGATACATGAAGGCCAAGAGCATGTAAGGGACTTGACGAATGCATGAGCTGGGAATCGCGCAGGAGGTCGTGGCGATTGTTTGCGAGCGAGCTCCGGGACGCGTCACCCGGGTGGTGCTCGAGATCGGCAAGCTCTCGGCGATCTTGCCCGACGCGGTCCGGTTCTGTTTCGACTTATGCACCGAGGGCACCGTGGTGGAGGGCGCGACCCTGGAGATCATCGAAGTGCCGGGCCTCGCCCGGTGTCGCGACTGCGGGCGCGACGTGACGCTCGAACGGCCGTTCGGCCGCTGCGAGTGCGGCAGTACCGACCTGGATTGGTTGTCCGGCGACGAACTGAAGGTCAAAGAATTCGAGGTGATCTAATGTGCGAGACCTGTGGCTGCTCCGACGATTCCCGGCCGAGGCTCACCAACCTGCAAAGTGGAGCAACTCTGGCCATCGACGCTGTTCACGATTCGGCGCACCACCACTCGGGAGCCCACGAGCACCCTGGTCACCATCACCATCACGAACACGACCATCATCACTCTCATGATCATCACCATGACCATGACCATGGTCGCCACGGTGCGGATCATTCGCACGGTACGACGATCCGCCTGGAAACGGAGATCCTCTCCAAGAACAACCGTCTGGCGGAGCGGAACCGCGGCTGGCTAGCTGGCCGCAACATCCTGGCCCTCAATCTGGTCAGCTCTCCGGGGGCCGGCAAGACGACTTTGCTTGAGCGCACCATACGCGAGCTGGGACAAGAATTGACATTCTCGGTCATCGAGGGCGATCAAGAGACCACCAACGACGCCGAGCGCATCCAGGCCACCGGCTGCCGGGTGGTGCAGATCAATACCGGAACGGGCTGCCACCTCGATTCCGCAATGCTGGCCTCAGGCTTGCAACAGCTCGATCCGCCGATGAATTCCGTCGTCCTGATCGAGAATGTCGGCAACCTGGTCTGTCCGGCACTTTTCGACCTTGGCGAATGTGCCCGCGTCGTCATCGCATCCGTAACCGAGGGGGACGACAAGCCGATCAAGTATCCGCACATCTTCCGAGGGAGCCAGCTCATGCTCCTCAACAAGATCGACCTGCTGCCGTACGTGCCCTTTGATGTCGGACGCTGCTTGGATTACGTTCGCCAGGTCAACCCGGCGATCCACGTTCTGAAGGTTTCGGCTCTACGCGGCGACGGCCTGGGTGATTGGTTTGATTGGCTCCGCGAGCAGGTGGGGCAGCGGGCACAACATGCGTGATTCATCTGGTTTGTCGGAACAGATTGTTCTTCATGGGACCGCGGTGACAAAGATCGAATCGATGAGGTGCTGCTCCTCAAGCCTCGACGTGTAGACTTCAATTCTATCTTCGTGGCACATGTCTTTCAGTACATCGACCCATGGGATCGGCATGGAACTGTCGGGGACGAAATTCTTGAGCCACTCGGAATACTCGTGAGTGAGTGCCGAGAGTCCTTCGGTAGTGATATTCCGGAATCGCTCGGTCAGTTCGTTGAGTTTATCCACTTCCCGCCTGGACAATTCGCCCCGGCCCGGATCTCCCATCAACACAAGTTGATCGCCGACAGAACGGATGTGCTTGTCCCAATCCTCGGGAGAGTCTTCGTTTCCCTCAGTGAGATTGTATGTCTGACTCAAGACCGGCCCATAATTCATGGCGACCGCTCGATCGCCAGTGAGCGTGCGACCTCTGGCCGCGAGCAATTCTCGGTCGGCGATATAGAGGAGCTTGAGCAGCCGCATCCGGTCCATGACTCTCTTTTCCAATGAGAGCAAGACCCCGGCCGCCTGCGTCGTTTTCAGTGAATCGAATATGAACTCCATGTGCACACCCCGCGCCCCTTCCGATCAAGGCAGTATTGACCTTGACTCAGTATCAATCCCAGGGCCAATTCAAAACCCGGTCAAGCGCGAAATCCAGCCCTCACGCGAGGTCGCAAAGAGTGCCGCGTCGATCGGTGGGCCTTCGCGGCGCTTCGCATCGCTCGACGCCACCCTACACGTTCTTGACGCCCAGCCGCACTGCGAGTAATCCTCTTGTGATATGGGCTAGGCACGCGCGTGGTCCCACGGACAAGCGTTGATGGTCATTTGGCCGGGCGCACTTGCTCGAACAGGAAGACGCCCTTCTTGTTGGCAGTGACGATGTCCAGCCGGCCGTCGCCGTTGTAGTCGGCCACGACGAACTGGGTGCCGATGCCGCTCTGGTCGTCGATCTCGCGTGGTGTGAAGGCGATCTTGCCGTCGGGTCCGCGGCTGGCTTCGAACCAGTAGAGCCGGGCGGGTTTGTCGGAGCCAACCTCGTTCTTGCCGTGCGACCAGAAGCGTTTGCCCGTGACCAGGTCCTTGAGGCCATCGCCGTTGATATCCGCGGCGATGAGGGCGTGGGTTTCCGAGACCAGGTCGGGGAAGAGGTCGTGTTTGGTGAAGACGGGCGAGCCATCTTTGACCTCGCCCTGCTCGAACCACCAGATCCCGTACTGGTGGGCTGAGCTCGCGATGACGTCGGCTTTGCCGTCGTGGTTCAGGTCGTAGGCGATCATGTCCGCCACGGCATCGCCGAGGTGAGCGGGGTGGAAGTTCCAGAGCGTGCTGGCATGTGCGTCCTCCCGATTTGGGCTGTTCCCACCAGCCGCCGGTGCAAATGACATCCTGAAGGCCGTCGCCGTTCAGGTCGCCCACGCCCAGGCCGTGCGAGAATTTGAATGTGCCGGGAATCGCCTTGCCTGAGTGGCTCGGCTCGCTGATCGGGATGCATCTCCCACGGTTGAGAGGGATCCTTGCCAGGCGAGAACCAGGCCATCTGACCTTCGTTGTCCTTACCCTTGGGCTGCCAGCCCATCACCAGCACGCGATGACCGTCTCCGAACAGGTCGGTATAAAGCGGCGTTTCGTTGCAGGCGCTGTGCCAGATCTGATGCTCGGTCCAGTAGCCGGGCTTGCCCTGGGGGTTCTCATACCAGAAGGCCGGCGTGCCGGGGAAACCGATGACAAGCTGATCGGCCCAGCCGTCGCCGTTGATGTCGTCGGTCCAGCAGGTCATGCAATTGCTATAGCCATGCAGGCCGTCGCCGAAATCGCCAGGCTTCCGGATGTCGTGCTTGGTCCAACTCGGGGCCTCGTACCATGAGTCGCCGATTAGCACGTCGACGGTTCCGTCCTTGTTCACGTCGGCGATCGCCACGCCCTCGGAGCGGAACTTGCCCTCGATCACGGTCTTTTTCCACGAGATGGGCTGTCTTGGTCGGCCCCTCTTGCGTGAGGCATCGTCAGAGCGATTGTCGACAATCCCAAGAACGAACGCGGTCCAATTACAGAATGTTCATCGGTGTGAGTCTCTCAGGGAGCTGCTGGACACAAGCAAGGCCCTCCGCCAAGGGAAGGCCAATCCGCGTAACTCACCTTAATAGCCATCCGTCCTCAATGCCACCGGGTACCGTCCGACCATGTATCTTATGGCCAGGATGGTTTACCGATGCTCTTGACGCATCGTCCACATGCCAGGCCCGGCCTTCGTTTCGGGCGCTTGACCGGCTTGGTCTGGTGAGTTGGAATGTCGTTCTTGTTCAAAAGGAGGCTGGAAGGCCGCAGCCCGGGAGTGAACGCGACAACCTCCACTTTGTCAGACTGCGATCGACCAGTTGACCCCGAATTTGCTGGCCGAGGCCATGACGTTGTATGATGGACATGCAGCCCGGCTTAGCGAAAGCGCTGTTGCGGAGAGACGGCTATGCGACTGCCACGGTTCCATATCCGGACGCTCATGGTGATAACGGCGGTCACCGCGTTGGTGTGCGCAGTGGCCCCAACTCTTTGGCTCATCTCTCCTGTGTTCCGCGTGCATTCCTGGGGCGGCGGCAAGGAGGGGATACCGCTCTCGGTCGTCGTGCTGGACGACGTCAACGGCCGGCCGATCGCTGGCGTAACCGTTCAGGTAATGCCCCAGCCGCGTCCCGACCTCCGTCCCGATCTACGACCGGTGGCGGGCACCACCGGGGCCGACGGCGTCGTCCGCCTCACCACGATCGCCAAGGCTTGGGGTAGGATGTGGACCGCGGATTGGGAGGGTTCTCACCCCGTCGAGCTCTGGAAGACGGAGCATTTGTCAATGTCTGGCGTCTCCATCCAGGCGGCGGCGCCGGGTTACGAGCCAGCCCGTTGGTCCCTCGTCAAAAACCCGGGCCGGTCCCCGGTCACTATTCGCCTCCGGCCCTCGGAGTCCACCGACGTGAGTCTGCGCAGCCAGTGAATGAGAGCTCGCCGAGATTTGTTACGATTCATCGATTGGTGATCGTCTCCGTTCACGCGGGGACGATTTCGGTTGGGTACGACGAGAGCCCTGGCCTCCTTCGGTGAATCAGGGTCCCTCGGCGAAGTGATTCGCGAACGTCGGGAATCGTTCGGCTGCAATGAAGTCGGCCCTTGGAGAGAACCCAATGATCGCCGCACGCCTGGTGACTGGTATCGTGCTCTTCTGCGTTCTGGGTTGCCTCCTGGGTGCTCAGGATCCCGCGGACACCACAAACGCAGGCGGTGGCGGACGGAGCGGGTGTTACCTTCTTCGAGAGCAAGGTCCGTCCGATCCTGGTCGGAGCACTGCTATCGTTGCCACGGGCCCGATTCGGGCAAGGGGAAGGCGGACCTTGCGCGTCGATTCGCCGGATGCGCTCTTGCGGGGCGGTGATTCCGGCCCGGCGATCGTGCGCGGA
Source organism: uncultured Planctomycetota bacterium (assembly GCA_963779785.1). GTDB lineage: Bacteria > Planctomycetota > Planctomycetia > Isosphaerales > Isosphaeraceae > CAVRFS01. Next base: position 216,295 of record CAWAAW010000039.1, on the reverse strand, counting down.
GAGCCGGACAAGAGCCTGTTGATCCTGGCCGTTCGTCATGACGGGGCCGTGTCGATGCCGCCCAAGTCAAAGCTCGCGCAGCCGGAGATCGATGCGCTCGACCGCCTGGGTCAAGATGGGGGCCCCCTGGCCCGACTATGCCAGTAGCCTCGCGCCGGTCCGCCCGTCCGGCAACACCAAGGCCGATGGGATGAGCAGGCACGCGCCTTCTGGGCGTTCCAACCCCCTCGGGTTCCGACGCCGCCGCCCGTCGTCGATGCGACTTGGCCCCGCTCGCCGATCGACCGCTTCATCCTGGCGCGGCTGGAGGCGGCCGGGCTGCGGCCGGCACCACCGGCTGACAAGCGGACATTGCTACGGCGGGCGACCCTCGACCTCTGGGGCATTCCCCCCTGGCCCGAGGAAATCGATGCCTTCTTGCGCGACAACTCGGATCAGGCCTTTGAACGGGTCGTCGACCGCCTGCTGGCTTCGCCGCGGTACGGAGAGCGCTGGGGCCGGCACTGGCTGGACGTCGTGCGCTATGCCGATAGCAACGGCATGGACGACAACCTCGCCTACTCCGACGCCTGGCGTTATCGCGATTACGTGATCGCCGCGTTCAACGACGACAAGCCGTACAACCAGTTCGTCGAGGAACAGATCGCCGGCGACCTGCTCGCCGAAGCGGAGCCGAGCGCGACGGGACGAGCTGCTCGTGGCGACGGGCTTCCTGGCGATCGGGCCCAAGATGCTCGCCGAGGATGATCCCGTCAAGCAGCAGATGGACATCGTCGACGAGCAGCTCGACACGACGTGCCGGGTGTTCCTCGCGCTGACGATGGGCTGCGCCCGCTGTCACGATCACAAGTTCGATCCGCTGGACATGGGCGACTATTACGGCATGGCGGGGATCTTCAAAAGCACGCGGACGATGATCTCGTTTCGCGTCGATTCCAAATGGAACACGACGGCGCTGGGCGGGCCGCGAGCGGGGCTGCGGCTCGAGGATCTCCAGCAGATCATCGACCGGCATGACAATGCGCTCGTCAACGGCAACACCACGAGATGTCGGCCGAGGAACGCGCGGCCACGCATACCAACTTGCTGGAGGAAGCCAGGAAGGAATACGCGGCGATTCCCAAAGCCATGGCGGTTGGCGAGGGCAAGGTCGGCGATCTCGAGATCTTCCTGCGCGGCAATCACCTGACGCGCGGACCGGTTGTCGCCGCGGCGGTTTCCGACGATCCTGGCGGGGCGCAACCAGCCCCGCTGCAGCACCTCGCAGAGCGGCCGGCTCGAGCTGGCGCGGTGGATGACCGACCCACGGCACCCGCTGACCGCCCGCGTGATCGCCAACCGCGTGTGGCGATGGCATTTCGGCCAGGGCCTTGTGCCGTCGGTCGACAACTTCGGCAAGCTGGGCGAGCCCCCGTCGCACCCGGAGCTGCTGGACTGGCTGGCGACCTCAGCTCATCGCCGACGGCTGGTCATTGAAAAAGCTCCACAAGCGCATCATGCTCTCTCAGGTCTATCAGATGAGCACGGCCTGGAACGAGCAGGCGGCCGGCATCGATCCGGAGAACCGGTTGCTCTGGCGCATGCCGCGGCGGCAGGATGGAAGCCGAGGTGCTGCGCGACTCGCTGCTGGCCACGAGCGGTCAGCTCGACACGACGATGGGGGGCACTCTGATCGCGACCACGCCGTTCGAGAATCTCACGGCCACGGGAACGGCCCTCAAGCCGGAGCTTTACCAGTCGTCACGGCGGAGCGTCTATCTGCCGGTGCTCCGGAGTGCCGTCTACGACTTCTTCCAGGCGTTCGACTTTCCCGATCCGGCGGTCCCCAACGGCGATCGTGCCACCACGACGGTCGCCGGCCAGGCGTTATTCATGATGAACGGCCAGATCGTGGAACGGGTCTGCGACCGCCTGGCCGAAGTCATCCTGAGTGACGCGAGCCGCACCGACCAGGACCGCCTCCAGGAGGCCTGCCGGCGCATCTTCGGGCGGCCGGCGGCACCCGAGGAATGCTCGGAATGGACGACGTTTCTCGACGACTATCAAGCCGCGGCGTCGCTGGCCGGTGAGAGCCGGGAACGGCGCCGACGCCTCGCCTGGAAGGGACTTGTGCAGGGCCTTGCTGTCTTCCAATGAGTTTGTTTATGTCAACTGATAAGTTCCGAGTTGGTCAGGGACCGCACGATGACGCTCGATGGCAACTGTTCACGGTCCGCGAATTCGCCGCTGTCGCGGCGGCAATGGCTGGCGCAACTGGGGGCGGGCTTCGGCACGGTCGCCCTGTCGGCCCTGCTGGCCGAAGAGTCGGCCGCGGCAGCCAACCCGCTCGCGCCCGCGCGCCGCACATGCTCCGCCGAAGGTGAAGCGGGTCATCATGCTGTTCATGTTCGGCGGCCCGTCGCACCTGGACACGTTCGATCCCAAGCCGCTGCTGGCGCGTGACAGCGGCCGTCCGTTGCCGGCGGAGAAGCGCCTCGCGTGCTGTCGTTTCCCAATCGCATGGGCAACCTCGTCGGATCTCCGTTTGAATTTCGCCAGCACGGAGAGAGCGGGATCTGGATGAGCTCGCTCTTTCCGCACCTGGCTCGAGCGGGCCGACGACCTGTGCGTGATCAACTCGATGCACTGCTCGAACTCGCGGCACGGCGGTGCCGTGCTGGAATGGCACACGGGCAGCGACACGTTCGTCCGGCCCAGCATGGGCTCGTGGATCACTTATGGGCTCGGGAGCGAGAACCAGAACTTTCCGGGATACGTGACGATCTGCCAGGACCTCGCGCAGGGCGGAGCGAACAACTTCGGCTCGGGGTTTCTGCCCGCCGTCTACCAGGGGACGACGCTGGGACATTCCGGCACCAAGCCCCAGGAGGCCAAGATTCCCGTTCATCGGCGACGGCACCGCTCGACGCGACCTGCAGCGGCTCGAGCTCGACCTGATCGCGCGGACGGAACGCCGCGCAGGCGCGACGCGCGGGCCCGACGACGAGCTCGAGGCGCGGATCGCGTCGTTCGAGCTGGCGTTTCGGCTCCAGACCGAAGCTCCCGAAATGCAGGACATCGCGGGAGAGTCGCAGGCCACCCAGCGGCTGTACGGGCTCGACGACCCGGCCACGGCCGGCTTCGGCACTCAGTGCCTGCTGGCGCGGCGATTCTCGGAGCGGGGCGTTCGCTTCGTTCAATGTAACATCGGCGGCTGGGATGCCCACAACCATCTGAAGGCCGATCACGGCAACCTGGCTCGTGCCATCGACAAGCCGATCGCCGGCCTGCTGGCCGATCTGAAGCGGCGCGGGCTGTGGGATGACACGCTCGTGGTCTGGGGCGGCGAGTTCGGCCGCACGCCGACCTGCGAGGGAACCGACGGACGCGACCACAATCCCCATGGCTACACGATGTGGCTCGCCGGCGGCGGCGTCAAGTCCGGGACTCACCTGGGGCAAGACCGACGACTACGGTTACTTCGCCGTCGATGACAAGGTCCACGTGCATGATTTGCATGCCACGATCCTGCACCTGCTGGGGCTGGACCACAAGAGGTTGACCTACCGTTATGCCGGCCGCGACTTTCGCTTGACCGACGTCCACGGCGAGCTCGTGAAAGGAATTCTCGTCTGTGAACGACCTGGAAACGCTCGCCATGACCGATCAGACCCGACGCGAGTTCCTGGCGGCCGCCGGTGCGCTGGCCTCGACTTCGTTCGCCGTCCGCGGACGCTCGGCCGGCGATGCCGCTCGGGGCCGAGCCCGGCGCAGGTCGCCGTCGGCCATCCCGCCGCACCGGCCGCTGGCGGTCGAGGGCATTCACGCGTATACCGATCGCGTGAGCGTCGCGGCCGGCGACACGGTCCGCTTTCACGTGAGCAGCTCGTATCCCTACGAGCTGCAAGTCTGCCGCCTCGGCACCGACGTCGACAGCCCGGCGCGCGACGAGCTGCTGCATTCCTTCGGTCCGTCGCCGGCGGCCGTCCAGCCGATCCACCCTGGCTCGTACCTGATCGTCGACAAGCCTCTCGACGCCGCGACTCGATCTGCCGGCCCTGACGCTCGAGGTCTGGATCAGGCGCTGGCGCACGACCGGGCGCCAGGCGATCATCGCCCAGTTCGACCAGCCGCGAGCCTGCGGTTTCGGTTTGTTCGTCAACGAGGACGGGTCGCTGAGCTTCTATCTCGGCGACGGCGGCGCCTTCGTCGAGTCGAACCTGCACACGACGCCTCCCGACCAACTTCGGATGGAAGTCAATCCGCAAGGGCTCATGCACTTTCCCGGACAACACGCCCAGCTCGGTGCTCTCCAACCAATGGCATCATGTGATTGCGCGGTTTGATGGCGACCGTCAAGCAGATCTGGGTCGATGGCCGCGAGGTCGCCGCGCTGGAAGTATTCGGGCCCGGTGCGGCCCGGGGCCGGCCGCGCTGCGGATCGGCGCGGCCGGGCCAGGACGGGGTGACGACAGCCCTTCTCGACGCCGACCTGGCCATGCCGGCGATCTACGGCAAGGCCCTGTCCCCCGCCGAAATCGCGGCCCGGTTCGCGGCCCGGGCCTTGTCGCGACCGGCCGGGCCGGAGCTGCTGGCGTGCTGGCCGCTCAATGAAGAACGGGGCGAGCGCGCGGCCGACTCGAGCTCGCACGGGCGGCACGCGACCATCATCAACAACGGGACGTGGATGATCGGCGGGCCCGGCATTCGATCGCCGACGTGCCCCGGTTCGGGAACTACGATCCGGCGACCGACCCCCGCCGCGGCCACGGCCTGCGCCTGGCTTCCGACGATCTTTACGATTGCCGCTGGAAGGCGACGCACGAGTATCGTCTGCCCGAAAACGCTCGTTCGGGGATCTACGCCGCCCGAATCCGCTTCCAGCACGACGGCGAAGAACGGCTGTATCACAATGTGTTCATCGTTCGAAAGGCGGCCGGCGCGGCCCAAGGCACCGATCGCCTTCCTTTGCTCGACCAATACCTGGAGGGCGTATGCGGCCACGCCGTTCAGTCCGACCTGGCCCGGGATCAAGAAATCGATCGGCAACAACGGCTTCGCCAACAGCCCCGGCGATCCGCCGGCGTATTGCTTCTATCGACCGCATCACGCCGGCCAGGGGACGTATCAGATCGGCTTCAAGATGCCGTGGCCGATTGTCGGCCCGTACACGCTCATGGGGCCCGAAGAGTGGGATTACAGCCATCTCTGCCGGCAAGACCGGTTCACGCAGGTCTGGCTGGAAACGCAGGGGTATGACTACGACGTCCTGAGCGACACCGACCTGCATCTCGATCCGCACATCCTCGACGGCTACAAGGTGTTGTTCGTCGTCGGGCACAGCGAATACTGGTCGTTCGAGGCGATGGACGGAGTGAGCCGGTTCCTGGACCGGGGCGGCAATGCGGTGGTGCTCTCGGGAAACACGGCGTTCTGGCGGGTGTCGTTCAATGCCGACGCCTCGATCATCGAGTGCCGCAAGGGGGATGCGCCCGGGACGCAGGTTCGCGCCGACCGCCGCGGCGAGATGTGGCACAGTCACGACGGCCGTCGCGGCGGGATGTCGCGCGAATGCGGCTTTCCCGCCTGGAGACTGTTCGGGCTGGAGTACTTTTCGCTCGTGGGGGTGGGTACGCCGGGCGTCGGTCCGTACAAGGTGCGCAACCCCGATCACTTCCTCTTTCGCCGGCCCAACGATCTGAAACTGCGCGCAGGGGACAGCTTCGGCGGCACGCCGGGGCATCCGCTGCCGCAGCCGATCGGCCACGAGGGAGACGCGCGCGTCTCGACGATCGCCAGGTTCCTCGTCGAGCCGCCTCCCGACGGGGGAGCACAGCCCACCGAAGATCCCGCCGGCATCACGCTGCTGGCCGAGGGATTTGCCGATGCGCGGAAGATCGCGTTCGCCTGGGATTACTTCCAGCGGCCGGTTCCCCTGGCCAAGAACCCACCGATCTCCGTGGCCGCCGAGATGATCTACTGGGAGCGGCCGGGAGGAGGACGCGTGTTTCACGCCGGCTCGATCAACGCCGGCTCGACCCTGGCGGCGGACGAGAAGTGGACCGGCCTGCTGCAAAATGTGTTGAGCCACTTTGGTGTCTCGCACGTTTAGTCGGGGTCGCAGGGTTTTCTCGTCCGATCTCGACAGAGGTTGTCCGGCGATGGCCGGATTGACGGGCCAGAGAGCGCAGAGCGATCCGAGGATCAACAAGGCGAGCAGGCCGGCGATTGAGATGAGCCGGCCGATCCGAAACGACTCGTGGCGCATATGTGTAAACCAACCGATGAGTTCCGGAAGGTACCGCGGCTCCCCGCATTGAACCGTTGACTCGATAGATCGGCGCTGATTTGCCGTCGATCGCCAGCTCCCAGCCTGGATAATACACGTCGGCGAGAATCACGAGTCCCGGCGAATCGAGACTGACCTCGAGTACGGCCTGCTGCGGATTCGGATAGGTTACTCTGACTGTCTCGGACTGCGTCGCCGTCTTCTCCGACAGGCCGGGACGAATTCGGTTGAAATCGTCCGGGCCGACCCAGGCGACGGTGTGCGGGTCGTAGACGTGCAGCGTCGGATCGTTCCAGATCGGATCTCTGGGCGTAAAGGATCTCCTGTCTGGCTTTGTTCCCTAAATCCCGGGAAGTCTCCTTGCCGGGAATTGTCGCGCGCGCCGGTGGACGACCCAGGCGCGAGGGTATTCCGCCCGGTTTCGCATCACCCTGAAGTCCTTGGTCTCGATCCAGTTCCTGGCCTCCTCACTCCCGTTTCGCCCTCGAATCGGTCGGGATCGGGATAGACCTGATCGCCTCTGGAACAGGAACGAGGCCAATCCGCGAGTCGAGTCGCGCCAGCCGTTGGCGTCAAACGGGACGATGAAATAGCGGGTGTTCCACATGTCGAACGCCCGGCGAGGATCGTAGATCACTTCCTGTCCCACCTTGATGCCGATGGACTGAGCAAACGGCTGATCGCGAACCCATCCGAAAGAACTGACGAAGAAGCGGTCGTAGTCTTCAAGGAGCGGCAACCCCCAGCGTGTGGGTGTACTCGAGGCCAAAGTTGATCCCATGCTTTGGCTGTAGGGTGTCACGCTCCCACGAGGCGAGCTCGCTGATGCGGTCCTTCGACGACACTTCGCCCCAGCTCATTGGGTACCAGGCCGGCATGCGGTGGATGCGGAACGGCCCTGGAGAGGGATCAGCGCGTTCGGCGTCCTCGATGACCTTGAGGACTTCCGGCTTGGTTTCTAAGACAGACTGGGGGACCGTCAAAACGTACGCGCGAGTTGGCCGCGGCGAGGTCAGCCGTCATCACCATCAACGCAGCCAGGCCGGCGAACCGCGGGCGTCTTCGGGCCAGGACCGCGAGTGCGAGTCCCAGGCCAAAAACGATTGCCGCTTGCCCCAGGCTGCGGATGATTGCCTGGTATCCCGCGCCGGCCTCGAACGGCCCAAACATCGAGGGACTCTTCGAATGCGCGGAACGAAGCGAGGATGGGCTCCCTCTGGAGCACGACGTTCCCGCCAGCGCGGCCATTGTCAGGATGAAGAGCACGAAGAAGATCGACGGCAGTCCTTCGGGATCGGCCGCTCCGAGAGATCGTCCCAGCCCCACCCGGCGAGGGCGGCCATTCCCAAAGCGGTGAATGTGAACAGCTTCGCAGGGTAACGAAACTGTCGAAAGCCCGGCAATACCGTGGCCAGCCACCAGTAGAAGCTGCCGTCGCCGTCGCGAAGATGGCCGTCGAGGCGGATCGTGGTCGTGTTCGGCGGGTCGAACGGGCCGAGGTCGGGCAGCCAATTCCGAAGCGTCGCCGAATCCGACGTGTCGGCCAGTGCGCGAGCCACCCAGATTGGGCTGGTGTACTGTCCCAGACTTCCCAGCAGACCGGTCCACGCGATGACGGTGATCCAGACTCCGCCACGGGGGCCCGCGCCGGATTGTCAGGGAGCTCAGGGCCAGAGCAAGGGTCAACCCACCCAGATAAAGCGATGGCACCCACCCCTTGGGCCGTCCTCCCGGGGGTCCTGATCAGATCGCCCCAGTAGCTCTTACCCTCAAAGGGCATCCCGAGAATATTGGGCCATGCCAGCTCGAGCGGGCGGAACGGATCGAGGCTGAACTGGTAGATCTCCAGCGGACCCGAGCTGGAACGCCCAGTCTGCTGCGAGAACTCGATGACCGGCAAGAGCTGAGCCGCCGTCATTGCGATCGACAGACCGGCCGAGCCCGCGAGGCCCATCCACATGGTGCCCAGCGGATAGCGCCATCCTCGACGCCGCCAGTGCCAAAGAAAACCAATTGCGACCAACGCCCAGGCGACAGTCACGGCCAATGGCATCCAGGACATCCAGCGCAGCGGAGGCGGCGGCTTAACGGAATCTCGAAGCTTGGGCAGCCACTGTGCCAGCTCCAGCGTCATCACGCACCAGACCAGTACGGCGATCGCAATCAGGAGCAGGGGCAACCCTCGCGGAGAAGGTCCCCGTTTTCCACCGACCGTTTCTTCGTTTCTCGATCGCGCGCGACTCCAGGCCAGGCCGGAGGCATAACCGACGCTTGCCAATCCGAGAAGGTAAGCGGCCTGCGGGTCGCCCCCTAACATTTGCATCGATAAGACGATTGCCAGCTCCAGGAGGCCCCACCGCCGGCCCAAACGAACCCACCGGTCGACGGCGCGGAGTCCAAGCGGGAGCCAGGCCGCCCCGATCAGATAGATGATGTTGCAATACTGGAATAGAATGGGAGCGCCAAACGCGTAAGCGAGCGCGCTCAGCGCCGAGCCGGCCCGGCTCGCGCCCCAGGATCGCATCATGACGAGCATGCTCAGAAAAGCCAGCGCCGTATGGCTGACGATGTAAACTCGCGCTCCCCAAGCGTACGGCAGGAGGGTGAAGACCAGCTTACCTGGGTAGAGAACCGCGGCGGTTGGATTACCCAGGAGCGGCATCCCCGCGTTTTCCTCGGGTTCCCAGAGTGGCCACCGCCCTTGGTTCCACTCCGTCTGAACGCGTTCGTGGAGCGGATAGTAATAGTGTCCCGCGTCGCGATATCCGAACTGACGACCCAGCAGCAGCGCCGGCGCGTAACAGACCAGGAACAATGCGCCAAAGCAGCACAGAATGAGAATCCACGCAAAACCATGCCGCATGAACGTCCTCGACTGGTGCGAGTCAGACCGGCCCAAAGTATACGACTGATGCAATCGGCAGCAAGTCGGATTAAGCTCGTCATTCTTCCGAGGAACGATCGGCTTCATGCAGTCCTTATCAGAGCCAGCACCCTGGACCGCCGTCTGATTCAGCCTATCGAAAAGAATTGAAGCGGCAAACGTCGAGAAGTAGCGGGCTCTGAATTCACGGTGCCACCCGGCGCCGTCTTGACGGCGGAACATCCGGCAGGCGACCATATGAGAACAACTGTCTTCACCCATTCGGTTATGCCCATTCTTTAACCAATTTGTGCGCTGCAAAGGTCCCCTCATGAGCATTTCTTTTCGATGTCCGTCCTGCGGCAAGGGGTATTCCGTTGGCGACGAGCTCGCCGGGAAGAAGGGGAAGTGCAAGCAGTGTGGCGGCGTGTTCTCCGTACCGGCCGCGGCCCCGGCGAAACCCGCACCCCCGCCTCCCGCGGACCCTTATGATCTCGATGAGGAGCCGGCCCCATTGCCTCCCCGAGTAGCGGCGGGGCGACCGGCCGCGATGGCGGACGCGCCCAGGCCGAAAGGCGGGTCCGGTAAGAAGAAGCGTTCGACCTCGGACGGAAGCCGGTCGAAGGGGTTCTTCGCCGGGATCGGCGGCTCGGGGTTTGTGCTTGTTCTCATCGCCCTGAGGCTCGTCACATTGGGTGGCCGCGCCATGCGACAGAATGGCCCACCGGCAGCCGGGCAGGCCCCGTCGGCGGTTGTGGGAGCACCTGCCGACGTCTCGACGCGGCCTTGGACCATGCCCGCCCTTCCCGAACGCGGGCCGATGCGCGAGTTCCAGCGGGGCGTGACTTTTCAGGAAATACGCATCGGTCCGGGACACCCCGCCCCCGGACTTCCTCCCGCGCACGGGATGACGCTCTACTTCTATCTCCCTCCCGGCGATCACAAGCCCGGTTCGCTACCTTGCGTGCTCGTTGCCCCGGCCGGCAGTATCTGCATCACGGGCATGGACCTTGGCGAAGGGGACCAGAAGGAACACGTGCCCTACGTCCGCGCAGGGTTCGCCGTCCTGTCGTACAGCCTCGACGGCCACATCGACGATCCGAACAGCGGCAATGACGCCCAGCTCCGACAGGCCTCGCTGGCGTTCCTCGCCGCGAAGTCGGGTATGACCAACGCGAAAGTCGCGCTCGAATGGCTGTCAGCCAGAGTCCCCGAGGTCGACAAGGAGCGCATCTATGCTGCTGGGCACAGCTCGGCCGGAACGGTGGCGCTCCTGCTCGCCGAGAATGAGCCACGGATCAAGAAATGTGCTGCGTTTGACGCCCGCTCCGATGTCGAGGCGAACTTCCCATGGCTTCAAAAAATAGCCATTCGTCAGAAGATCCCGGAGGTCGATGCATTCTTCACGACTTATAACCCCAAGACGAACTCCGGCAAGGTCGGGTGTCCTGTGCTTCTCTTCCACGCCCGCGACGACTCGGTCGTCCCTGTGAGTGAGAGCGAATCATTCGCCGCGGCGCTCAAGGGGCTCGGCAAGGACGTCACGCTCGCGATCGTTCCCGCCGGCGACCACTACGAACCGATGATTCGCCAGGGAATCCCCAAGGCCATCGCCTGGTTTAGCGATCAGAGACCATCCGCGATCGGAGCTCGATGATCGGGCCTCTGAAGTAATTGATACCGACCGTTGCTTGGACCATCGGCAAGATGTTTCGTTCCGGAGCGCCTTCGGGCCGACCGGGATGGACAAGCGACCTCCCAGAAGAGTGCCCAACGAATCCGGATGAAGACAGGATTGTGCGATACGGCTTCCACTCGTTCGTGCGACTCTGTTTTCGCTCGCCGTACTTGCATCGACCCGAATAACACCCGATTTGAAGCGGTCGGATGCTTGCCAACCGTGCTGACCGATGGGCCGAACGTTGAGCGACGGTCGGATGGTGGAACCGCTACCAACGGCTGAGCGGCTATGATACCAGCACGACAAGAACTCGAATGAGGCGATGAATCATCTGGCGATGATCCCCCGTCCTCGGCGTCCCCCGGGCGCCAAACATCGTTTCGTCAAAAGTCCATGACTCATCTTCGGCGAACTATTGATTCTCGGTTTTTTCAGAATGGCGATGCGTCTGGTAGCTCCAATCGGTCGGCTTTCAGGCCAACAGGTTTTGGGGATTGAATTTTGGGGTGAGCGATTCCCAACGGCCAGAGATCATGAAAGAATGCCTCGGAGTCGAAATCGCTGCGGCGAGGCCTGGCTAAGTCAGTGTTACGAGGGCTGAGCGATGTCTGAACCACTTCCTGAGATCTATCTGGCCCGGCACGGCGAGACGGCCTGGACCATCTCTCGCCAGCATACGGGCCGGTCCGATATCCCGCTCACGGCGCGCGGCGAGCGGAATGCGCGTCAGCCTGGGCGAGCGGTTGCGTGGAATGGTCTTCGCCAAGGTCCTGGTCAGCCCGCTCGCAGCGTGCGACTCGGACCGCCGAGCTGGCCGGCTTCGGCGCGGTCGCCGAGATCGATCCCGATCTGGCGGAATGGGATTATGGCCGGTATGACGGCCTGACGTCGGCGGAGATCCAGCAGGAACGGCCCGACTGGTCGTCTTTTTCGCGACGGCTGTCCCGGTGGTGAATCGGTCGAGGCGGTCGGTGCCCGAGCCGATCGTGTGGTCGCCCGGCTGCGGGCGATCGAAGGCCAGGTGCTGCTTGTTCGGTCACGGCCACTTTTTCCGGGTGGTGACCGCTCGCTGGCTGGGACTAGCCTCCCTCGGACGGCCGGCTGTTCTTCCTGAGCACCGCCTCGCTCAGCCAGCTCGGCTACGAGCATTCGCGCGACGAACCGGTCGATTCGGCTCTGGAACGACGACCGCCACGTGACGCCCTGAACTCGCAGCCTATGCCTCGATTGCCGTCTCGACTCATGGAGATCCCCGCATGCCCACGACGCCGAAACCCACTCGAGCGACTACGAGTGTGGCCCGTTCCGCTTCGCCGACAAAGACTACTACGATCGCCACCTGGTCTTCGACCACGTCGTCTCTCCACGACAAGGCGAGCCCGCGCGAGCGGTTCGAGGCGGTCGCCTGCTGCGCTTCGCGACCTGCTTGCGCAGCGCTGGCTGCTCACCGGACGGACCCACGATCACAAGAATCCCAAGCAGGTGTACTACCTGTCGATGGAGTTCTTGATCGGCCGGACACTCGCCAACAACATCACGAACCTTCAGGTTGATGAGTTCGTGCGCGAAGACCTTGCCTCGGATGCCGGGCAGGACTGGCACGAGCTGGGCGAGCAGGAGCCGGACGCCGGACTGGGCAATGGCGGGCTTGGGCCGGCTGGCCGCCTGCTTCCTCGACTCGCTGGCCACGCTTCAGATCCCCGCCATCGGCTACGGGCTCCGCTACGAATACGGCATGTTTCGCCAGGAGATCGTCGACGGCCGCCAGGTCGAGCATCCCGGATAACTGGCTGCATCGACCCGACCCCTGGGAGGTGGTCCGGCCGGAAGAGACGTACGGACGTCCAGCTCAACTGCGCGTTCCAGATGAAGGAGGGGCGGCTGACCGTGGTGCCGAAAGTGCCGACCCGTGTTGCGCGGAATTCCCTACGATCGACCGGTCGTCGGCTATGGCGGCAAGACCATCAACACGCTGCGGCTCTGGGGCGCGGCCGCCCACTACGACTTCAACTTCCTGGAGTTCAGCCGCGGCGATTTCTTCGACGCCGTTCACGAGAAGGTCGCCGCGGAAGTGCTGACGCGCGTGCTCTATCCCGACGACTCGACGCCCCGCGGGCGCAATCTCCGCCTGGTGCAGGAGTATTTCCTGGTCGCCTGTTCGCTGGCCGACATCGTGGCGCGGTTTCGCCGCCGCGGCAACGACTGGAAAACCCTGCCCGACAAGGTCGCCATCCAGCTCAACGACACGCACCCCGCGCTGGCCGTCGCCGAGCTGATGCGGATCTTGCTCGACCAGGCCGGGCTGAGCTGGGACCAGGCGTGGGACCTGACCGTCCGCACGCTTGGCCTACACCAACCATACGCTCATGCCCGAGGCCCTGGAGACCTGGCCGGTCAACCTGTTCGAGATCCTGATGCCCCGGCAATCTCGAAATCATTTACGAGATCAATCGGCGGTTCTTGAACGACGTCCGCGCCCGCTATCCCGGCGACGACGGCCGCGTGGCCCGGGTCAGCCTGATCGCCGAGGGGCCGGAGAAGCGCGTCCGCATGGCCAACCTGGCGATCGTCGGCACGCATAGCACCAACGGCGTGGCCGAGATCCACTCCCGGCTGTTGCGGACGACCGTCGTTTCCGACCTCGCCGAGCTGTTCCCCGAACGGTTCAACAACAAGACCAACGGCGTCACGCCCAGGCGCTGGCTCTTGCTGGCCAACCCCGACCTGCTCGCGTCTGATCACCGATGCGATCGGCGACGGCTGGGTGACCGACCTGGCCCAGCTCAAGAAGCTCGTGCCCCTGGCCGGCGACCCCGTCTTTCATCGACGGTTTCCGCCGCGCCAAGCGCGCGGCCAAGACGCGATTCGCGGTCTGGCTCCGGCATGGCGACCGGGTACGCGATCGATCCGGACACGATCTTCGACAGCCAGATCAAACGCATCCACGAATACAAGCGGCAATTGCTCAACGTGCTGCACATCATCGTGCTGTACAACCGCCTGCGCGACAATCCCAAGCTCGACGTGCCCCCTCGGACCTTCTTCTTCGGCGGCAAGGCGGCGGCGGCCTATACGCTGGCCAAGCTGATCATCAAGCTGATCAACAACGTGGCCGCGGTGGTCAACACCGATCCGGCGATCGGCGACAAGCTCAAGGTCTTCTTCCTGCCGGAGTACAACGTCAGCCTGGCCCAGCGGCTGATCCCCGCCAGCGACGTTTCCGAGCAGATCTCCACCGCCGGGTTCGAGGCCAGCGGCACCAGTAACATGAAGTTCATGATGAACGGCGCCTTGACCGTCGGCACTCGCGACGGCGCCACGATCGAGATGGCCGAGGAGGCCGGCGAGTCGAATTTCTTCCTCTTCGGCCTGACCGCCGAACAGGTCGCCAGCAACCGGAGCTGGTACAACCCCTACTGGCACTACGACCACGAGCCGGAGACCCGGCGCGCGCTCGACATGATCGTCTCCAACGCCTTCAGCCCCAAGCGAGCCGGGGATCTTCGCGCCGATCTGGGACACGCTCCTCACGCGCGGCGACCACTACATGCACCTGGCCGACCTGGCGTCTTACATCAAAACCCAGGAACAGGTCGGTGCGCTTTACGGCAAGCCCGATGACTGGACGCACCGGGCGATCCTCAACGTGGCTCATTCCGGCAAGTTCTCCAGCGACCGCACGATCGCCCAGTACGCCAGCGAGATCTGGAAAGTCGAGCCCTGTCCGGTGGAACAAGAGTGTAAGTAAGGCTTTCCAGCCGGACCTACGTGGCTAATGTCATGATCGTCAGGCCAGTCACAGGGGGCGAATGTCGTGGCACCGTGTAACATGATTTAGTGGTCCGTCGAAGCTTGGTTCGACGGGTTGGAGTATCGCGTTTAGGCGGCCCGGATCCGGCTAAAGCAGGGACTCCAGCCTGTCGATGGAAGGTTGAAGACACACGAATAGCCAGCGCATCGATTTGCGTCGCTACACCAAGGTGGAACAGGAGGAATTCGATGGCCATTCATCCCTTGGCAGGTCAACTGGCTCCGGCCGAGCGTCTTGATCGACGTCCCCGCGCTGGAGCAGGCGTATCACGCCAACCGGCCCGATCCGGGCGATCCGCGCCAGCGGGTCGCCTTCGGCACCAGCGGGCACCGGGGCACGCCGCTCGACAATACGTTCACCGAGGCGCACATCCTGGCGATCACCCGGGCGATCTGCGACTACCGCCGCGCCCAGGGGATCGACGGCCCCCTCTTCCTCGGCAAGGACACGCATGCCTTGTCCACGTCCGGCGCAGCGGACGGCGCTCGAGGTCCTGGCCGCGGAAGGCGTCGAGACGATCCTCCAGCGCGACGACGGCGTGACGCCGACGCCGGTCATCTCGCACGCCATCCTCGTCTATAATCGCGGCCGCTCCGACCACAAGGGCGACGGCATCGTGATCACCCCGTCGCACAACCCGCCCGCCGACGGCGGCTTCAAGTACAACCCGACCAATGGCGGGCCGGCCGACACCGACGTCACCTCCTGGATCCAGGACCGCGCCAATGCCTTGCTCCGAGCGGGCAACGCCGAGGTCAAGCGCGTGCCGTTCGCCGCAGGCGATCCGGGCGGACACGACCTACGAGGTCGATTTCGTCACGCCCGTATGTCGACGACCTGGCCAGTGTCATCGACATGGAGGCCATTCGCGCGGCGGGCCTCAAGCTGGGCGTCGACCCGCTCGGCGGCGCGGCCGTGCATTACTGGCAGCCGATCGCCGACACCTACGGCCTGGACATCACCGTCACCAACCCGGCGGTCGACCCGACATTCCGGTTCATGACGCTCGACCACGACGGCCAGATCCGCATGGACTGCTCCAGTCCCGTATGCGATGGCGAGCCTGGTCAAGATGAAGGACCGCTTCGACCTCGCCTTCGGCAACGACCCCGACTCCGACCGCCACGGGATCGTCACCAGGTCGGCGGGGCTGATGAACCCCAACCATTACCTGGCCGTCGCGATCGGCTACCTGCTCACCCACCGGCCCGACTGGTCCAGCGCACGCCAAGGTCGGCAAGACGCTGGTGAGCAGCAGCCTGATCGACCGCGTCGTGCAGGGCCTGGGCCGGACGCTCGCCGAGGTCCCGGTCGGCTTCAAGTGGTTCGCCCCGGGATTGGTCGACGGGTCGTTCTGCTTCGGCGGCGAAGAAAGCGCCGGCGCCAGCTTCCTGCGACGAGACGGCACCGTCTGGACGACCGACAAGGATGGCCCGATCCTCGACCTGCTGGCCGCGGAGATCCTCGCCCGCACCGGCAAGGATCCCGGCGAGCACTACCGCGACATCACGGCCCAGTACGGGACGTCGTTGTACACCCGGATCGATGCCCCGGCGACCCCCGAGCAGAAGGCCCGGCTTGCAAAAGCTCGATCCGTCCAACGTCAAGGCGTCCGGCCTGGCCGGCGAGCCGATCACGGCCAAGCTCACCCGCGCTCCCGGCAACGATGCCCCCATCGGCGGCCTCAAGGTCGTGGCCGCAGAGCGGCTGGTTCGCGGCCCGGCCCTCCGGCACCGAAAACATCTACAAGATCTACGCCGAGAGCTTCCGCGACCAGGCCCACCTCGACGCCATCGTCGCCGAGGCTCAGCAGATTGTCACCGACGCGCTGACCTGACGAACAGACATCAACTGGAAATCGGGAATCGCCACGATGACCATGACACCCTTGCGTGACTGCCCGGCCTGGAAGGCGCTGGAAGTTCATTACCAGAAGATGCGCGATCGTGCATCTTCGCCAGTTGTTCGCCGACGAGCCCGGCCGCGGCGAACGGCTCACGGCCGAGGCCGCCGGACTTTTTCTGGACTACTCCAAGAATCGCGTCACGGACGAGACGCTCGCCCTGCTGTTCCAACTGGCCGAGGAGTCGGGCCTGAAAGCGCGGATCGACGCGATGTTTCGGGGTGACAAGATCAACGTCACCGAGAACCGCGCCGTCCTGCACGTGGCCCTGCGCGCCCCGAGGGGCGAGTCGATCCTGGTCGATGGCGAAGACGTGGTGCCCCAGGTCCACGCCGTTCTCGACAAAATGGCCGATTTTTCCGAGCGAATTCGGAGCGGGGCCTGGCAGGGGCATACCGGCCGCCGCATCCGCAACGTGGTCAACATCGGCATCGGCGGCTCGGACCTGGGGCCGGTGATGGCCTACGAGGCGCTCAAGCATTACAGCGACCGCGCCTTGACGTTCCGGTTTGTCTCCAATGTCGACGGCACGGATTTCGCCGAGGCCACGCGCGACCTCGATCCGGCCGAGACGCTGTTCATCATTTCCTCGAAGACGTTCACGACGCTCGAGACGATGACCAACGCCCAGACGGCGCGCGCCTGGTGCTTGAAGCGCCCTGGGCGACGAAAAGGCGGTGGCCAAGCACTTCGTGGCCGTCTCGACCAACGCGCCACGAGGTGAGCAAGTTCGGGATCGATACGGCGAACATGTTCGAGTTCTGGGATTGGGTCGGCGGCCGGTACTCGATGGATTCGGCGATCGGCCTGTCGACGATGATCGCGGTCGGCCCCGAGAACTTCCGGGCGATGCTCGCCGGCTTCCACGCCATGGACGAGCATTTCCGCACGGCCCCCTTCGAGCAGCAACTTGCCGGTGCTCATGGGGCTCCTGACCGTCTGGTACACCGATTTCCTCGGGTGCCGAGACGATCGCGGTCTTGCCGTATGACCAGTACTTGAAGCGATTCCCCGCTTATTTGCAGCAGTTGACCATGGAGAGCAACGGCAAATCGGTGACGCTGGACGGCACCCGGGTGTCTTACTCGACGGGCCCGGTCTACTGGGGTGAGCCGGGGACCAACGGCCAGCACTCGTTCTATCAGCTCATCCACCAGGGGACGCGGCTGATCCCTTGCGACCTGATCGGGTTTGGCCAGTCGCTCAACCCGCTGGGCGATCACCACGACCTGTTGATGTCCAACGTGTTTGCCCAGGCCGAGGCATTGGCCTTTGGCAAGACGGCCGAGGAGGTCAAGGCGGAGGGAACGCCCGACTGGCTGGTGCCGCACCGCACGTTCGAGGGAAACCGCCCGACGAACGTCATTCTGGCGGAGCGGCTCACTCCCGAGATCCTCGGGGCCCTGGTCGCGCTCTATGAGCACAGTGTCTTCACGCAGGGCACGATCTGGCAGATCAACTCGTTCGACCAGTGGGGAGTCGAGCTCGGGAAGGTGCTGGCCAAGCGGATCATCCCCGAGCTCGAGAGCAAGGAGGAACCCAAGCTGGCGCACGACAGTTCCACCAACGCCCTGATCCGCCGCTACCGCAAGCTCAAGGGGGCTTGAGCGGTCAAAACGAAAAACCCTCGGCGCTTTCGCGCCGAGGGTCGGGCGGGAGGAGATCATGAATCGTGTCGATGCCGGTTTCGTCAGGCCTGATGTCGCCGCTGGCCGGCGATTGACATGGACGAACCTCCGCAATCCGAGTCCACCGACCGTGCTCAAGAAGAGCGCGATCGTGCTGGGCTCGGGGACGGGAGACTCTTGGGTCCCTCCGACGGTCGTGATGACGCCTTCGACGGTCGTGATGCCGCCGGCCGACGAGGGGACCAGCAGTTTCTGGCTGTCGAGGATGTTGAGCGTGCTGGACGCGCCCGCGAGCTCGAATGAGCCGGTCGGTGATCGGGTTGAACGTGGCTTCGACGCTCGATTGGTATGGTCCGGTGATCGGTACCGTTCAGAACTCCGGTGATCGTGAGCGGGTTGGGGTCGGTCAAGGCGATTCCATTGTACGTTGGTGGGCAGGAATGTGATGCTGAACGGAGTGTTGTTGTAGGTGGTGGTCGCGCCGGCCGGCAGGGCGGCGACCTGGAAGGAACCCAGGGGCAGGTTCGAGCGTGGCGTCGATCGATAACGTCTGGTGACGCGGGACGAAGCTGATCACATTCGCGCCGGTGACCGCTCGCCACGGACGTGTCGACCGATCCCGCGGTGCTGTACTGTCAGCAGCGGCATCGGCCTTCGCGCCTGTGGTGGTCCAGGCGATGATTCCCAGGGCGATGACCGCGGTTCGCAACCCAGTCCACCCTCGTGTCATGTGCATCTTTCCTCCTGAAAGGGATGGGATAGTCGCGATCCATTCCGCGACTTCGCAACATTGTCGTCCGGACTCGAAGTGGGGCGTCCTCCCCTGGACCTCAATGCATCGGACCTTCCCATCCCAAGGACGGGCTCGGACCGACACTTGTCGCGAGGCGGACCAACGACATGAATCGGGGCAGTCACAACACCAGTCGAAGTCCGATCCGGCGTCGCGGTCGAACCCGAGTCATCGCGACCGTGACAGACCAAGAGAGGAGGCCGAGGACAGGTCGATCGCAATCTCAGCCTCCTTGCATGATCGACGAGTCGGAACCCAGCCATGAGTTCCGACATCGTCGCGAATCCTGGGTTTGAACGAACGGGCTGGAAGATACTGCGAGACGCCGGAACTTGTAAATCGAACTTTAGGGATTTTCGATCGAATTTCTCAATTTCTTGGAGACCGGCGACCGACAGCGGTCATCGATCACAGCATGGTGATCGGGTCGACGTCGATGGCGAGCTCGATGCCGTGAGGCGCGGGGTGCAGGGGGGGAACGGTGCTGGCTAACGATCTGGAGTGGGCGGGAATTGGGACAGCGCAACTGGAGGTGGAACCGATAGAGGTCGCGGATCTTGAGGATGGGGGCCGGGGCCGGGCCGAGGATGCGGACCGACGGGTCGGCCGCCTGGCGGAACGCCGCCGCCAGATTCTCGAGGTAGGCGTGGACCGCGGATTCTTGCCGGTCCGCGGGCGATCAGCCGGACCAGCCGGCCGTATGGCGGCACGCCATACTTCTCCCGCTCGGGCAACTCGCCTTGCGCGAATCCCTCGTAGTCGTGCCGGATCGCCGAGCGGATCGCGGGATGGTCGGGCGAGTAGGTCTGCACCAGCACCCGGCCCAGCCGATCACCCCGGCCGGTACGGCCGGCCACCTGCGCCACGAGCTGAAAGGTCCGCTCGGCCGCGCGAAAGTCGGGGAGGTGCAGCGCCGTGTCGGCGTTGACCACCCCCACCAACGTCACGTTGGGAAAGTCCAGGCCCTTGGCGATCATCTGCGTCCCCAGCAGGATCTGGACCTTGCCGGCGCTTGAACGCCGACAGCACCTGCTCGTGGCTGCCGGGCGAGCGCATGGTGTCCGAGTCCATCCGCCGCGAGACGACGTCGGGAAACGCCGATCTTGATCTCGCGCTCGAGCCGCTCGGTGCCGATGCCCCCGTAGTGCAAGCCCGGCGCGCCGCAGGACGGGCAGGCCGGTCGGGCAGGCGCGCTCGGCATCGCAAGTGTGGCAAATCAGGATGTGCCGCTCTTTATGGTACGTCGCCGCCACGTCGCACGCGCGGCACTTGACGACATTTCCGCACTCGGGGCAGAGGACGAACGTGTGGAACCCGCGGCGATTCAAGAGCAGGATCACCTGGCCCCCCTCCTCGAGGGCCTGGATCATGGCCTGGCGGAGCGTTTCGCTCAGGCCGCCCAGCGGCAGCTTCTCGTTTCGCAGGTCGATGATCTCGACGACGGGCATGGGACGGCCCTCCACCCGGTTGGGCATCGACAGCCGGGTGTAGCGCCCGCGGTCGGCGTTTCGCCAGGCTCTCGAGCGACGGCGTGGCCGAGCCCAGCAGCACCGGCAGCCCTTCCATCTGCGCCCGCTTGACGGCCACGTCGCGCGCGTGATATCGCGGCGTCGGTCTCCTGTTTGAATGTGCTCTCGTGCTCCTCGTCGATGACGATCAGCCCCAGCCGTCGCGTCGGCGCGAAGACCGCCGACCGGGCGCCGACGACGACCTGGACCTCGCCCGAGGCGATGCTCTGCCAGTGACGGTGCCGCTCGGCGTCGCTCATGTGGCTGTGCAAGACGGCGACCCGGGAGAACCGCCGGCGGAACCGGCGGATCGTTTGCGGCGTCAGGCTGATCTCGGGCACCAGCACGATCGCCTCTCGACCGCGCGCCACCACCTGCTCGATCGCCGCCAGGTAGACCTCGGTCTTGCCGCTGCCGGTCACGCCGTGGATCAAGAACGGGGCGAATCCACCCGATTCCAGCGCGGGCGCCAGCCGCTCGAGCGTCGCCGCCTGCTCGGCGGTCAAGATCAGCTCTCGGCCGTTCTGTCGTGGTCTTGGCGTCGCCTGTTCGGGCTGTCGACGTTGGCCGGGGCCGGTTCCGACGATGGATCGGCCGAGCTCGGCCAGCCCGACGGGCAGCCGCTTCTTGACCGTGTGCAGCAGCCCTTGCTTTCGCAGCGCCTGGATCGGCACGCTGGTGCACTTGGCCAGGCGGCAGACGTCGGCGGTCGTCAACGGCTCGTCCCCCCGGCAGAGGACCTCCAGCACCGCGGCCTGCTTGGCAGTGAGCTGGGGCTTGTTCGCCTCGTCCCGCAATGCCTCGCGAGTCTCCTCCGGCACGACCAGGAATGTTCCGATCTCGGGTCCCGGCATGCTTCTTGACCCCCGCCGGAACCACGGCATCGAGCGCCTGGCCCCACGAGCAAGCGTAGTAATTCGCCATCCAGCGGGTCAGCTCGAGCATCTTCCGGTCGATCAAGGGGAAGGGGTCGAGCACCTCGACGACCTCTTTGATTCGCGCCGGCTCGATGTCGCCGGGCGGTTGCGGGTCGACCCAGACGCAGTAACCGACCGCCGGGCGGTCGCCCCGGCCCAAGGGTACGCGCACCCGCTGACCGGCCTGGATCATCCGGCTGAGCCGGATCGGAACGTGATAAGTCAACACCTGCTCGATCGGCCGGTTGAAGACCACGCCCACGTACGGCCCGGCGCCTTGCGCGGCCTCGCCGTCGTTGATCCCGAACCAGGCGGGCTGACGCGCGGCACCATCCTGCACGCGGCCCGAGTCCGCATCATCGTGCTCGCCGTCGCCGAACTCGTTGAAGGCTTTTTCGTCGACTACGCTCATGTGTCGGGATCGATCTCCTGGCGGTCCGAATCGCCTTCTCGATCGAAAACCACAGCGCCAGTATACAGAAGTTAGCTGGATTTCGCCACGGTGTCTGCGCACCCGGACGTCCCATTGAACTCTTGTTCTTAAGCGCGTTGCGCACGTTAGTTGAGCCATCACCAGAGACGGCACATACTGACCAGAACGCCGATGCTCCAGCACCAGCCTCCGGTATATTCTCAAGATTGTCTTCAAACGCTGCTTCTGATCGGGATTCATTCGTCCGTGGACGCAAGCACGACACATCGAGTAGATCAGCCTGACCTGGTGGCGCAGGATGTATCCGTCGGAGGAGGGTTTGCTGGTGCGGAGGGCAACCAGATACGAGTCGATTCGCTTCGTGATCTCCGGTTTATCGTTGTCCATGAGCAGCAACATCCGAAGGAGGTATGCACTCAGAATCATGACCGAGCCGCATTGCTGCTACGATTATCCTCCGGATCCGGAACCGACTCAAGTGTTGTCATTGCCGAAGCGGCTCGGAGAACGATTCGCTTTCATCTTCTCGACAAGCTTGGGAAACTCTGGGTGATTGCGGAGGTTTTCCAGGACTCCGGCGTCCCAGAGATCATCTTCGAGTTGGGACACGTTGTTGAAGCCCTGCTCGATGGCAAGTGACACAGCAGCGATCCAGCGATCGGTGCAGCGTTGCCGCAGGGCTTGCCGTGCCGAATCTGAGAGGCTCGGCGAGTAGTCGGGATCCAGGATGTCCAAGCACTCGGCGCGAGCCCGAGCCAGTTTGCGCAGACTGTCCTTGTCGTTCGCCCCGAGGTCGCAGAGCGCATTCATGGTCGCGATCAACTCGGTGTTGTCTCTGCGATTCGCCATCAACTTGGCTCGGTGGATCAGCAACAGGCACGCCAAGCGGATTGGCTGCGACCGGGCGAAGTCGAGATTCCTGGTCGCGCGGAGGACTGTTCTTCTAGATCGAGTCGACATCCTCCTCCCGGAAAACCTTGAGCCCGGCAACGCATGTTTAATCTCCAAAATCCCGTCATCGGTGACACGAGTCCCGACGAGCGGCAGCATCCGGAGGTTGGTCAATCCTTTGAGGTGGGCGAGTCCGTCGTCGCCAACCCGGGTGTTCCAGAGGTTCAGGTCACGGAGGTCGGTCAAGCCCGCCAGATGCGCCAGCCCGGCGTCGGTGACCGCGGTGTCTGCGAGATTCAAGTTTTCCAATCGGCCGAGATCGCCCAACGTGAGCCAGCGTTTCGTCGTCGGCCCTGTTCGGGTCGTTGACGCTTGGAGTCGACCAGATTCACAGAGACGACGTTGGCGACGTAATCCACTCCGATGAGATTCGCCAACCATTTCGGCACCCGAGGCTTTCCGTTGGGATCGATGATGTTGGGGTTGTAGGGGGTGCCCCATTCCCAGTCGTAGGCGACCGAGCCACCGGCCGTCTTGATCGCGGCCACGGCATCGCGCTGGACTCGGACGCTGATCACATACCTGCCAAACCAGATCGCGAACACCATCACGAGAAACATCATCGCCCGCAAGCTCAGGCGCATGCGGGAGAGACGCCACCAGGGTCGTGGCCGGGTTTGGTCGGTCATCTCAGCCTCCGATCGCATCTCTGAAGCCGGTCGGCCGGCCTTCAGAATTCTTGAGGAGATGATCATATCGCTTACGGACCTGAGGCGGTGGGACCGACTCACGGCTCCAGAAGATGAAGTCGGTCTTGGCCGGTTCACCGCCGGCCGCGCGGACGAGCGAGGCGATCTGGCCGCGGTGGTACAAGGAATGGCCGTGGAGCTGGGTGAGGACGTCCGCGACCACGCTGCGAAACCAATCGCCATCGTAGCTCTTGTAGACAAACGAACGCTGGATCTCCTCTTCGTCGAGACGCTGGAAGTAATCCGACCAGTGCTTGCTCCATGAATTCGAGATCGGCCAGGAGCTTGTCTCGCGTCAGGTCGGTAGGGAAGAAGCTCTGCGGGCCCTGGAATGGAGGAGTCGAAGCGATGAAGCCAGACCCGCCGAGCGGCCACGATGTGGCCCATGGTCTTCATGGCCTTTTGAAATGGCTCCGATCCACGCCCTTCCTCGGGGACGGTCTCGAACGAGGCGAGCACCTTACGATGACTGTCCTTCTCGTACTCGAACCAGCGCCGATATTGCTCGACCAGTGTGACCATGGCGACCTCGTCTCCAGGAAACGCGGCCTGACTGACCAGGCCGAGGATATCTCACCACCAGACAACCCAACGATAAACCACGTACAGACACGCGACGACGCCGACGATGATCCACCAGGGCTTGCGAGCCGTCGGTGCGTCCTCCTGCGAGATATAGGTCCCGCAATAGGGGCACCGCTCCGATTCCTCGTGGATCTCGCGGTGGCAATGAGGGCAGGGGAGTGTCGCATCCTCGTCGTGATCGTCCGGGTCGACCGGATCTTCGTCCAGCTCGAGATCGTCATCCCTGTCGATCTTCCGTAATCGTACCGGCGAGGCATCGCTGTGAGCCTCCACTTCCGTTCAAAACGGACAACCGATTCCCGATAAATCTCCGGTCCCGCCAACGAAGGAGGACCTCGAAGCTTCGCCCGCACAAGCCAGGGTTTCTCTCTATCTTAACGAATGCGGCAAGAGATTTGGGAAACCGGTCAGCCGGAAGTTGCCTCTGGCGTTGACAAGGTTCATCGGTCGAACCTATCGTCGAAATTCGTCGATCCGGGAAAGCGGGACTGTCCGTCGCGTCGAGAATGAGGTTTTGTGAGCGATGCGACTGGGACTTTTTGGCGGCACCTTTGATCCGATCCACCTGGGGCACTTGATCCTGGCCGAGCAGTGCCGGGAGTCATGCAAGCTGGACCGGGTCTGGTTCGTGGTGGCCGGAGTGCCGCCGCACAAGCCGGTCGGGCGTACCGCCGTGGCCCATCGGCTGGAGATGGTTCGGATCGCGATCGCCGGCCACCCCGCGTTCAACGTCTCCGAAATCGAAGCGATGAGACCTGGTCCGCACTACAGCGTCGAGACCCTCGAATCCGTCCATCGCGATCAGCCTGATGACGATCTGTTCTTCATGATCGGCGCCGACAGCCTTGCTGATCTGCCCACCTGGCGCGAGCCCGCCCGGATCACGCAACTGGCCACGATCGTCGTGGTCAATCGTCCTGGAATCGAGGAGATCGACCCGGCGAACCTGCCCCAGTTCGGGCCGGGTTCTCATCCGCTCGTGTCGGTCACGATCCCACCCGTGGGCATCGCCTCGACCGACCTCCGCCGCCGCCTGGTCGAGGGCCGGAGTATCCGCTACATGGTCCCCCGCGGCGTAGAAGCTTATATCGAGGCCCAGGGATTGTATCGGGCATAATCGAACGCGATTGCCCGTCACGGATCTTCTCACCGAGCATCCGCGACTCGGTGATCCTCTTGTTGCGGACCGAGAGCCCGAAGGCCCACGAAATGCGTGACGAACGCCGCCAGCGCCCCGCCGCCAAAGGCGGCCAGTACGTGCGGCAGAAGGACGATCAGCATGTAGACCACGCTGTCGGTCTGGTCGTTCGTCCAAGCGACAATATAGGTGCCATGGGGCTGCTGTCCCAGTGAATAGCTGGCGAGAGCCGTGTAATCAATCCATAACGTCCACAACGGAGCCTCAGGGATCGGCTTGGCGTACCACGGACCGTTGGGCCAATAGTTGAGGTAACGAGCGGGTTGGATGTGGGTGAAGATCATAGCCTGAAGGTAGGACCAGAACACGAGCGCATCGACCACGACAAACCCCATCCAGAAAACGCGGCGCCAAGGACGGCCCCAATTCCGGATCAGGCTGAACAATCCCAGTTGGAGCAGCAGGCCGCCCGGGGTGACACCGAAGGGTAGCCAGGGCGGCTGAGCGGGAAGGGCATTCCATACGGCAAGCCAGGCGGCCAAGTTGAGGATCAGGATTCCGACCATCGCGAACAGCGTGATCGTCACGGCCCGAGACCGCGCGGACCACGCAAGGGACAAAGCCAACAAACTTCCGATTACCGCCATGCACAACTGCGGCAGGAAAGCGAAGACGGCGACGGCGGTCAGAAGGACGGGATCGAGATAATTCCGGTCTAACACGGAAAGGCCGAAATGGGTACGTAGTTGGTCGTCAATGAATACGCCGTAATCATCCCAGAGAGAGCCGACCCACGATTCAGGCACGCGTGCATACAAGAACGACCAGAATCCAAACAACCCGCCCGCTTCGAAGCCTGCCCAGAATGCATACTGCCGCACTCGCCCTCGAGCGCGAATCAGGAAGAACAGTCCCACCTGGATGATTACCCCGATCGGCGCAAGCCCCGCGAGCCTCCACGGCTCACCTTCGAAGATGAAACGACCGAGCGTCAGGTTAAGCGCGACGATGCCGACGACGTACATCAACGAGACAATCGAATTTCGCGGTCCCTTCATGGCGACCCTCGGTCTGTCCGGAGCCGAAAGCGTGGTCATGAGGATGAGCATTTCGAGAGAACTGGTTGCAGGCCAGTCATCTCGGATCGACGCGTCGGCCTGCCTTCCACGGGAGGAAGGCGAACCGGCGGCAACATCTGACAATTGTAACTGCTGGGAGCGTGGAATTAAACAAGAGTACGGGTCAAACCTGATCTTCGCCGTGGACCTTCGCGGGGCGGCCCATGCTGCGTTCGCCGAGGTATTCGCGCGCCGATCGTTGTCCCACAAAACCAGTTAGCGATGGACGGGGGCCACTCGAACAAACATAATGACGTTCGTGCGAAAATGACACCGGCCGGTTTTGTCCGGCGAATTACGCGGCTCGGTCGAGTCACGGAGCCCACGTCCATCGAAGAGACTCTCCCAAGGAAAGATCAGGATGAGTAATCGTCGGCTGACACGTATTGTGCGGGTGATCTGTCTTGCGCTGATTGTCCGGGGCTCGCTCGAGCGAGCGCTTGTTGCGGAGGCTCGCGCCGCGGATCTGAAGAGGAGCGTCCCCTGGACCGGCTCGAAGATTGCCGGCACGCCCGAGCCACCGCCGCCGTACACCGTCGAGCTAGCCTTTCCCCATCTGAAATTCGAGTTCCCGGTCGTGCTGGTCCCGGCCAAGGGGACCAACCGTCTCTTCGTCGGCGAGCTCAAGGGCCGGATCGTCTCCTTCCGGAATGACCCGAGCTGCGCCAACGCCGACCTGGTGTTCGACTTCACCAAGCTGCACCCCGACCTGACGGCAGTTCTATGGCCTGATCTTTCATCCCAATTTCGACGAAAATCGCTATGTTTACGTTTGCTATGTCTTGAAGAATGACCTGCCCGATGGCTCGGTCGTTTCCCGGTTCGAGGTGAGCCGGACCGATCCTCCCGTGATCGATCCGCGCAGTGAGCAGGTCCTGCTCAAGTTCTGGTCAGGCGGCCATAACGGCGGCTGCCTCGACTTTGGCAAGGACGGATATCTGTATATTTCCACCGGCGATGGCGCGATCCCCTCGCCGCCCGACATCATGAACACGGGCCAGGACTGCTCCGACCTCCTTTCGAGCGTCCTTCGCATCGACGTGGACCATTCCGATCCGGGCCGGACTTATCGCATTCCGCCGGACAACCCGTTCCTGAATCTCCCCAAGGTCCGGCCCGAGATCTGGGCCTTCGGCTTTCGCAACCCGTGGAGGATGAGTATCGACAAAGCCACCGGCGACTTATGGGTCGGCGACGTCGGCTGGGAGCTTTGGGAGCTGGTTCACAAGGTCAAGCGTGGGGGCAATTACGGCTGGAGCGTGATGGAAGGTCCGCAGCCGGTGCATGTGAATGGTCTGCGTGGCCCCGGGCCCATTCTGCCCCCGATCAAGGCCCACCCTCACTCCGAGGCGGCCTCGATCACCGGCGGTTACGTCTACCACGGGACGCGCCTGCCCGAGCTGGCCGGGACTTATATCTACGGTGATTATCAATCCGGCATCATCTGGGGTTTGAAGGCGCAGGGGGACACGGTCACCTGGCAAAAGGAGATCGCCCGGACGCCGATCCATCTTTCGGCTTTCGGCGAAGGCGCGGACGGCGAGCTTTACCTGCTGGACCACGACCGGACGCACCAGGTCTATCGCCTGGTCCGCAACCCGGCCGCCAAAGAGTCGCATGACTTTCCTCGCCGTCTGAGCCAGACCGGCCTTTTCGCCTCGACCCGAGACCACCAGCCGGCCCCGGGCGTGATCCCTTACTCGGTCAACTCCGAGCTCTGGGCCGACGGTGCGACCGCCGAGCGATTCCTGGCCGTCCCCGGCAACGGTCGCATCGGGCTCGATAACCAGGGCATCTGGCAGTTCCCCGATGGCTCGTGTGCTGGTCCGCACTGTCTCATTGCACGGTCGAGCCGGGCAAACCGAGCAGCCAGCGCCGGCTGGAAACCCAGATCCTCCACCAGGAGGACGATGCCTGGCGGCCTTATTCGTACGTTTGGAACGACGACCAGACCGACGCGATCCTGGCTGATGCCCAGGGGGCGACCAAGACGCATTGTGGTGAAGACACCGGGCGGATCTCGCGAGCTGACTCACCGCGTTTCCGCCAGAACCGAGTGTGTCTTGTGCCACAATCCCTGGGTTGGAAAGAAGACGACCATCTTCGGCGTCCAGTCGGCCTCGCCGTTGGGGGTGAATTCGCCCCAGTTGAACAAGGTCAGCGAGTCGAGGGCGGAGTCAGGGCCAACCAGCTCACGACCTTTCACCGACTGGGACTCTTGGCCTGGACGCCCGACCTGGCGAAGCCCGCGAGGCTGGTCGATCCCTACGACGAGTCAGCCGATCTCGATCGCCGGGCGCGGTCCTACCTTCAGACCAACTGCTCGCATTGCCACCAGTTCGGTGCGGGAGGCTCGGCCAATATCGTCCTGTCCTACGACGTGCCGCTCGCAGCGACCAAGACCGTCGGTGAGCGGCCGATCCAGGGGACCTTCAACATCGCCGGGGCCAGGATCATCGCGCCTGGCGATCCGGCGGGCTCGGTGCTTTATTACCGCGTCTCCAAGCTCGGAGGCGGCCGCATGCCCCGCATCGGCTCAAATCAAGTCGACGTGCGCGCGACCCGGATGATCCACGACTGGATCGCGCGGATGCCCAAGGCCTTGCGATCCGAGCGCCGGAGGTCGCGCACGTGCCGGCCGAGGACCGCAATGCGCTCGATGCGCTGCGGCAGGCCGACGGATCTGTCACCCGCCGCCCGAGCGGCGGCGATCGAGCGACTGGCGTCCACGACCCGCGGAGCCTTGATGTTGCTCGGTCTGATCGATAGCACACCGGTCTCCGAGACGTTGCGGCGTGAGGTGGTCGCGATCACCCGGAATAGTCCTCAAGGTCGAAGTCCGCGACCTGTTCGAGCGGTTCATCCCCGAGGGAGAACGGGTCAAGCGGCTGGGCGACGTGATCGACCGCTCGGCCTTGCTCGGCGCTGCGCGGCGACGCCGCGCGCGGGCGCTTGATCTTCACGGCCAATCCGGCCGCTCAGTGCAAGACCTGTCACAAGCTCGGCGACGTCGGCCAGAATGTCGGGCCCGACCTGACCAAAATCGGGACCAAGTACACCAAGCCCGCCTTGCTCGACCAGATCCTCGAGCCCTCGAAGACCATCGATTCCGCAATTCGTCGCCTACCTGCTGGAGACCAAGGACGGCCGCGCCTTGAGCGGGCTGGTCGTGGAGAAAACCAAAGCGCGGTGGTGCTCAAGGACGCCCAGGGCAAGACCATCAACGTCCCCGGCGCGGAGGTCGAGCAGCTCGTGCCGCAGTCGCGCTCATTGATGCCAGAGCTGTTGCTCCGCGACCTGACGGCCCAGCAAGTGGCGGACTTGCTGGAGTTCTTGACGACGTTGCGGTGAGATATCGACTGTCTTAGATCCGATAGTGCCTGGTCGAGATCTCAGCCGCATCAGCTTCAGGCTGGAGGCACATGCACCGATTCTGTTCAGTACGGTTGTACTGTATTGAGCCCAGGGATGACGCCGTAATGCTTGATGTTGAAAGTCGCCAGCGGCTCGTTCAGTCCCACGGCAGTCTCCGCGATCAGAGTATCCAGCAGTTGGATGCCGTGGCTCAGATGAAATGCCGCGAAGTCGTGAAAGGCACGCTGGCAATCGGCGGCGGTGGGCCAGTGGAGAGTGAATCGCTGAAGCTCGCGTTCCAGTCGCCGCTGGTCGACAAGATTACGACAGCCTTGCAGCAGTTCCATCGCCACCAGGCCGGGGAGGGCGATGGGTTGAGCATAGGACGCAAGCCAGATCCTGGCCGGAGGATGCCCACGGAGATAATCCACCATGACATCAGTGTCCAGAAGCATCGGGCCTCCCTCGCCGATGCGATGCCTGCTCGCGAAGCTGGCGCGCGAACGTTGTGGAATCGGTAATATCCGCTCGGTCCGCCCACAGGCCGAAGAGGTCCGATGCCGCCAAGTCTTCCCCCGTGCGGATCGGCGGTTGCGTGGGAATTGGCGTCTCGGCGGTTATCAGCGAATCGAGGAACTGCATCACGTCACCCCAGCGTTCCGGGGGGACCTGGCGCAGGGTGTCAAGGATCACCTGCTCAGTGACATGAACCGACATGATGATTTACCCTCAGTCGGGGTTTTGAACCAGAAATCCGTCGTGTCGCCTGGCTCGATCATACGAGGTCGCCGGTCAAAAAGGAATCGAGGTCGACTTTTCGGTCCTCGAAGCCGTTTCGGCCTGCCCGGCATCGGCAGCTCGCCGATCTGCTCGAACTGACTTGCGATGTCGCGGTGAATTGAGGTATATTGTTCTTGTCGATTGCGGTCCCGAGGATTTCACAAGGCCGTCGACGGAGAATGTGCCATGAGTCCCGATCCCGCCGTTCTCCAGGAGTTGGTACGTCGCGTTGTGGATAGCGTGCATCCGCTCCGGATCATTCTGTTCGGCTCGGCCGCGCGAGGAGAGATGGGACCGAACAGCGACCTGGACGCTCTGGTCGTCGTGGCGGACCAGAGTGATTGTCACGCCGTCAACAAGATCCTTGCGCGGAAGCTTCGTGGTCTCGGTTTTGCCACCGACATTGTGGTCGTGCGGCAAGGCGATCTGGACCAGTACGGCAACAATCCTTATCTCGTCCTCCACACGGCACTCTCGGAAGGGAAGGAGCTCTACCGTGCCGCCTCCTAGCCCTGCACCAGGGACGGCCCGCGAGTGGCTGGAACGCGCTCAAGGCAAGCTTGTGCTGGCCCGTCAGCCTTTACCTCCAGGAGGATTCTGGGAAGACCTCTGCTTCTTGACCCAGCAAGCCTCCGAGCTGGCCATCAAGGCGATCTACCAGGTTCATGGATGGATCTTTCCCTTTGTGCATAACCTCGGCATGTTGCTCGATGGGCTCGAACGCCAAGGCTTGCAAATCCCCCCGGATGTGCAGGATGCCGATCAACTCAGCATCTACGCTGTTCAGGCCCGTTATCCGGGACTCCCTGCTCCATCACCCAGGCGGAATTTGAGGAATCGCTCCGGATCGCCGAAGCCGTCTTGGTCTGGGCGGAGTCGTTCGTTCCTTAATTCGGGCACCCATTGTACCCTTAACTTCCAGTGTGCGATCTCGCGCAAATCGCGGCTGCAACGCGCTCGACGTAAACTTCTGCTGGCCCGCCCATCCCGTGTTTGACACTTTTCCAGGCTCATCGCTCGATGCCGTTGACGTAAAGCCTTTCATCCCCTTTCAACTCGACATGGTCTACCGGGCTTACTGTTCCACAATTCCGGCCCCCTAGAGTCACGGACCCTCCCACAACCTCCAGCTTGGCGCCGAACACCCGATCGACCTTCGGGGCACCGGCAGGCCCAACCTCGAAGTCGGCGCCGATCGCACCGATTTGATTCTCCATCGCGACCTCGGATGGCCCGGACACCGAGATCGAGCCGGTGGTCGTTCGCAGCACCAGGCTAGTCCCTGGGTGGAATATACACGTGCGTTGACGTGGATACAAAACATTTCGTTTCTCGCCCGGCGAATTGTTCGCAATAACCCGGATCGTATCGCCTTCTTGAGTCAGGCGACATCGACCACTTTGGACGCTTTCTGCCTCTTCGACCGAACCGTTCTTGCAAGAGCTGTAAGGCTCGACGGTCGCCTGACCGCGCCTGGCTCTCCTGGGTGGACCCATATCCCTCCATCAAACACGTCCACGATGATTTTGGGTGCCGCACGAACAGGCCATGTCCTTTCTACCTTGGTGCGCGCTGATTGATATACATCGTCCAGCAGCGAGGCTATGGCATGCAGTGCCACGGGAATCGCCGCCAACCCGATAGCGACGATCGCCACAGCTAGCATCCACGAGCGAACTGTCATCCTCGATACGCCCATCGCATGGCTCCGGCAACTCACGTTCCTGGATCACCGCTGCAATTTCCCGCCAAGCCAGCCACCCACGTGTCCGCGGCACCCGTAGAAGACGCAAAGTTCACTCGGATCTGGCCTCCTCGAACCCGCGTCTTCTGTTACTTCATCTTAAGTTACTCGTCGACGTAGAACACGTCGCCGTTGCTCACCCGTTCCCAGACGTGCTTGAGGACCCAGTTGGAGGCGAGGATCTCGCTTTCGAGGACGCCGAGGTGTTGCTGCAGGTGCTGGCACTTGTCGCTCGCGTCATCGAGTGAGATCTCGCCTTGCAGATCGTAGTAGATCGGCCATGAGTCACGCGGGACCCCATGCCGCTCACAGATACAGACGGCCTCCTCAACGGTGCTATAGCTGGGAAATTGGTGATCGCTTCGATCGGGATGCTCCTCCCCCTCGCTACCGTCGTGACAGCGCGTCCGTTCTCGCGCAAGTCGCTTGCCATGTGTGACACTGGCTCCCACCTCCCGCCTTCTAGCCCTCAGGCCCACGCCGATGTGCCAAGTCTCATTTCTAGTTCACCCGTTGCGCTTTTCTGTCGGGCCAAGGCCCAAGTGTCAAGTTCCAACTATGGTCCAGACGTTGCGCGGCCTCTATCGCGGCAGCGGTTTAGACTCATTGTAGGAACCTGTTGATCAGGACCTCTAAATCGTGATGCTTGGCTCTGGCCTCATGAGCTTCCGCGCGGCTCGCGAACCAGGCGGCTCTTCTGGCGAAGTCGGCTCGCGTCGGCCCGTCGGGTTCGACCATGGACCGCTCGGTCCAGGTGTTCGCTCTCTCCCGGCAACTGTCGGCAGACGTCCGGGCTCGCCGGGCGTCTTGGCTTTGAAGGACGATCCAGCATTGGCAGAACCGTTGGAAGGCAGTCGAGCTGCCGTCAGAATCAAAGAGACGTAGCCGATGACAGCCAGGCAGACGAGCCGGTCGAACAAGGCCGATATACTTTGATTCCATCCATCTGAGAACCTCGTTTCTCTAACGGGGCCATCGCGCAACGCACATGATTTCATTCGCTGAAAACGCTGCAGGTCGCAAGCATCGGCAGGAATACTGCGCTCCTGCGCTGGATGCCCGCATGGTCGGGACCTCGATGGAAAGTCTCTTCTCTAGTCGAGCCTTTACACCGACAAATCGACGTCAGTCCTTATTAAAGGCTAATACCACGGCCTCTGGCCGTGAGACCCGTAGAGCTTCGAGCGATCCGGCGTGCAATCGCTGAGAAAGGCATAGGCTCTTCCTTCCGGGAAGGCCCCGCGGGGCAGGAAGGAGAAGCCTATGCACGAGTGGCAAAGCTTGTCCCATGTGCGTTGGGACTGTAAGTACCACGTCGTGATCATACCGAAATACCGCCGGAAAGTCTTCTACGGAAAGCTGAGGCGGCAGATCGGGACCATCCTGCGGGATCTGTGTCGTCAACGAGGCGTTGAGTTGTTGGAAGGGCACGCGATGCCCGACCATGTCCACTTGTGCCTGAGCATTCCACCGAAGTACAGCGTGGCGTTTGTCGTCGGGTTCCTTAAAGGGAAGAGCGCGGTGCGGATCCATCGGGATTTGCTGCATGAACGTCGGATGAGGGGATTGCACTTTCTGGGCGCTGGGATACTGCGTGAGCACGGTGGGTCTGGATGAACCCCGGGTTCGGCAATACATCCGCGACCAGGAGGAACTGGAGAATCGTCAAGGCGAGTTGGATCTCAAGTAAACACTAACGGCCCCAACGGGGCCTTCCCTATCTAAGCCCCAAGGGGGAACAACGAACGGCCCCCTCGGGGGGGCCTTCCTAATACCACGCCCTATGGGCGTGGTTGATTATTCGACGTACAAAACTCCATTGGTCCGTCGGGCATATTCAACCTTTACACATCGGACGCTTGTAAGGCACACCCTCTGCCGGTTAACAGACGTTCATGGTTCGGGTGATCGCCATCCTCAGAGATACCGCGCCGCACGCTTGGTCGCACTACCCTCGACCCGGCACGAGCCTGTCGCGATCCCGAGGGGAGAGGCAGTCCTCCTGGGAAGACCGCCCCTCTTTGCACCATTGACGGCTGTTCCTTCGGTCGTCCCCTGGCCAGGGACAGTGGGTTCCTACCGATCAATCCTAGCCCTGAACCAATGGCGAGATAGATAGCTCGGCTGGCATGGTTTCTTAGGTCGAGTTTTGCCGATTATTCCTGTGTCACACGTAACTTCTTGGCTTACAGTTAGATATATCAAAACCCTATTCAGAGTACGAATTTTGCCGATTATTCCTGTGTCACACGTAACTTCTTGGCTTACAAATAGATATATCAAAAACCTCTTCGAGGGTACCAATTGTACCGATTATGCCTGTGTCACACATAACCACAAGGGAAGCAGAACGTTACGGCTGATTGCCGCGGTTCCGATTATGCCTGTGTCACACGTAAGTATCAGGCCTGTCATCAGATGTAGCCGAACGGCCGTTTATCGACCCGTTCAAAGTGTGCTGCGCTCTTGAAGCGTCGTGGATTGGCATCTTCGGCTGCTCGGCGAGCCCTTCGTCCGCCGGAATCCGTTGGCGCAACCGGAGTCCTCTGCACAACCCGAGCGGCCGGCGTCGCTCAGCCCGGACGGGTCGCGGGTCGTGACCGGTTGTGTAGACCAGACCGCGAAGATCTGGGACGCCCGACCGCTGGCTGACCTTCCGGCGAAACCCAGCTCAAGGCCTCGCTGAAAGAACGTCGAGACGCGGCAAAGGGGATAACCCTTGGCGTGGAATCGAGGATTCGCCATCGTCGGCGTCGAGATGTATCGCCGCGTACCAGGCAGCGATTGTTCAGGGCGGAGATAAACCGAAAAGTCCCGGAAACCGATCAAGCCGAGTATAATCGCGATGATGTCCATCGGATATTTGCTCTCGACGAATCCCGGGAGAGGATTTAATCCATGCGAGATCCTCGGTCGAGCTTCGCGAATGCATTTCTGGTCGTCCTCGGCACATCGGCAGGTACCGCCGCGGTCTATGGACCTCGCCGAGGGCATGGGCGACGATTTCGCCATCTCATTCGCACGATCGGCTCACGGAGGGTTTCATGAGCGATGTACCTAGCTCGGACTCGAACCGCATCAACGAGGCCGTCGACCGGTTCGAACGGGCTTGGAAGGCTGGCGTCACGCGGCCTATCGAGGACTTCCTCGCGGGGCTAGACGAGCCGAGGCGGAGGACGCTCCTGCATGAGCTGCTCCGGGTCGAGCTCGCGATGCGCGACGAGCCAACGAGAAGCCCAGCCAGGAAGAGTACCGGAATCGCTTCCCCAAAGATCATGCCGTGATCGACGCGGTCTTTGGTCCGGATCTCACACCGTGCCGGCGAAAAACGCCCGACTGAGTCGTCGAAAGCGATTCGCGCCGGCCGCGCGTGGCCGCATCATCCCGGCCAATTCGATCCCAGCCGAACTTGCGGGCATTGCCGACTATGAAATCATCCGCAAGCTGGGCGGGGGCACGATGGGATCGGTCTTCCTCGCCCACAATCAGATCATGGGCCGTGATGAGGTCCTCAAGCTTATCAGCCGCGACATCATCGACAGCCCCGGCGTGCTGGACCGCTTCCTCCGCGAATCCGCGCCGTCGCCCGGCTCAGGCATCCCAACATCGTCGCCGCCTATTTCGCCTTCCGGGCCGGCGGCAGCCTGGTCTTCGCCATGGAGTACGTCGAGGGCCTCGACCTGGCTCGCATGGTCAAGGCCAAGGGACCCATGCCGGTCAGCCACGCCTGCTCCTTCATCCACCAGGCGGCGCTCGGCTTACAGCACGCACATCAGGCGGGGATGGTCCATCGCGACATCAAGCCGGGCAACCTCATGCTCACGCGCGAAGGGGACCGGGCGATCATCAAGGTGCTCGACTTCGGCATCGCTAAGGCCGGCCGAGAGCAGGAGGTGCTCGATCCCGCACCAAACGACGAAGGCCGCGAGCTGAATCGAAGCAGCGACCTGACGGCCTTTGGTCAGATGATGGGCACGCCCGGCTTCATCGCGCCTGAACAGATCGTCGATGCGCAAAAGGCCGATATCCGCGACAGATATCTACAGCCTGGGCTGCACACTGTATTTCCTTTTGAGCGGCCGGCCGCCGTTCGAGGGGGCGACGATGGACGTCCTGAAGGGCGCACTGTTCGACGGAGGCGCAGCCGTTGAACCTCGTGCGTTCCGAGGTGCCGGCGGAGTTGGCGGAGGTAGTCGCGAAGATGATGGCCAAGAAGCCGGCGCAGCGGTTCCAGGAACCAGCCGAGGTGGCCAAGGCGCTGACGCCGTTCTTCAAGACGAAGAACATTGCAGTCAAAGGATCGGATCCGACCGCGTCCCCGGGGGACAACCGGAGGTGAAGCCGGAGATTACGGTTTCTGATTCGTCGTGGCTGGCGGGAGAATGGCCATCCGCGGCCGACCTTCCCGCAGAATTGACAGGACTCGCCCAAGCTGGCAAGGCGCGGTCGAGCTCGACGTGAATGTCGATGACGACTGGGAGACCATCCCCGCTGAAGTCACGGAGAACGGAAAGCAGCTTCCCTGGTTTCCGATCGCGATTACCGGGATCGCGGCGTTGATCGCGATCCCCATCGGGATTTATCTGGCTCCGTTCTTCTTCGATGCCATTGCCAGCAGGCGGGTTATTCAAGAGCCCGAAGGTCCACCGGCCCGAAGCGAGACACCAGTTCGAAAAAC
The DNA here is from genome assembly GCA_963779785.1 of uncultured Planctomycetota bacterium. GTDB lineage: Bacteria > Planctomycetota > Planctomycetia > Isosphaerales > Isosphaeraceae > CAVRFS01. The sequence continues at coordinate 179,453 of CAWAAW010000039.1, read as the reverse complement.
CGGCCCTCGGGGAAACGAACCGCGACCGAAACGTGGCCCGGAAAGTCCGCGGAACTCAAGTCCCGTAGCCACAACCTCGCCGCCCGTTCACGCGGCTGTAGTCTCATTTCCCAAACCCCTCCAACGCCGCCCATGTCATAGCAGTAGATCGGAATTCATTCGACAATCCGGCCGCTGAACGCCCCCGCGGCGGCTCTCGTGCTCTTTCGCACGGGGACAGTAGGCACGACGTAACGTTGTTGATTCGGTTAGGGTTGCGTCAACGGCCTCGTTGCGTTGAGCGGCTTTGCCCACAATCCAGCGCATTGCCACAAAGTCGGACGTCTACCCATCAAGTCGAATCACGGGTTCCCGTTACACGAAATTCCGTGTCGTCCATAGACCACTCCAACACCATCAGACCGAGTGCCGCTAGCGTGCTGGCCGAGACGGCGGTCGACCCGATCGACGCGTTCGCGTGGGTGTAAGCCAACGACGCCTACACCGTCTTTCCTCTTGCTCTGGCGTCCTTGATCATGATTGCCGATGCCGCCGCCCATCGCTTTGCGTCGGTGTGTACACCGTCGAGTTGCTTGATTGCCCGTTCCGCCAGCGCGACCGCCAGGCCGGCCTTCTGCGGCGTTTCCACGTTCGCGTCATCCATTTCGTAGTCCGCGGACTTCCGTTGCGCCTTCAGGGTCAAGAGCGCACCGCAAGCGTTCACTAATGTCTGGGTCGCCGCTGGACTGCAAGGATTTTTGCGACTTCCCAGTGGCTGTCTTTTTGCTTGTCCAGCGATATGACCAATTCCTTGAGCATTTCCAACGCGACGTTGAACACCGCGTAATACGATCTCCCGATCGCGATCCGGCAGGCGACCGCGTCCGGTTTTGCATTAACCAAGTCCTTCGCAAAGCGTAGGAACTCGCGGGGGTCCATTCGTCAACAGTTCGCATTAGGGACGGGCCAATTCAGATCGAGGCGAATCATCTGGCTTGCCGGCCATTCGACGGACGCGGACCACTCATCCAGGTAATCCATGAGTGCCTGCGTGTCGTCGTTAGGGTTGCCCGAAGAGTTCGCCTCAACGATCACATACTCTTCGGAATCGTCCGGATCTCGATCCAAATAAACCCGCAGGGAAGTCAGGCTAGGAAAATGCCGACGGGCAGCATCGATCGCCTTAGCCAATTCCTGATCGATGCCCGATCGAGCGACAAAGTCGAGGGCGTTTGACGGGATCTCGGGATGAATAACTGCGCGTCGTCGTCGCACTCACTTCGGTTCAATACGGAAGATTTCGTAGTCTGTGCACACATTTATCAAGGTTTTGGGAGCGTGCGTCCACCACGCAGACTTGCACTGGCGTGTGTGTGAGTTATGGCGCCCGAGCCATCGGTCTGCCTTCCAATTCCGGACCGCAGTGCAGTTCTCATTCGACACACGCATTACGAAGATATAACTTACCGATTCACATAAAATTGTTGATTCACATGAAAATGGTATTCCAATAGCATTTCCGGAAGTACCTGGTTTCTCCTCGATGGGAGGCTTAAGCCGAAGTGGCCCCGCCGACGCCGTTTCGAGGCGGGAGCCCGCATCCATAAACAGTTCGGTCCATTGCGGTCCGATCGGCCGGGCACAGACCATCTCCATTGGTATATTCATGACGGCCGATCTCCTTGTTCTGCGACCTCCGTCGCCTTACTTATGAGTTCGCGGAACAGGTCGGGCAGTACTTCTTGCGACAACGGCTGCTCGCGATTCGCAGAAGTATTGATGTCAAATTGCATCATACACGCGTACAGATCAAGACGAAGCGCTACCGAGTGCTGAATGCCGTGCGGAAGAACGGCCCGAAAGGATGACTGCACATTCAGCGCAGACCAAGTGCTGAGGCAATTGATCGTCAGGCCGGGAATGTCGAGATCCGGGGTTCTCGGTCGATTGACCCTGTAATTGAAATCGGTCGATCTCGGGTCAACTTGAACCGTCGTCGAGAGATATTCGCCCAACCGCCTATATGCGGCCTCGTGATCCGCCGCCGGCTGGACAATCGCCCCCGCAAATCCGATGCGGTTGACCAGCGGGCAGCTCCCGGCAAGCCACGGGGTCAACATCGCCACGAAGCGATCCCGAACGATCGGGTAGCTGCCGATTGCGGGCAATACCTCCGGCATCGTGTCCGGACGCACTTCGGCACTGATCATCCAAGAGATCTTCTGAAGATCCGTGGCGACCGCCAGATTCAAATCATTGTACCGGCCGGACTCGAAACGGTCGATCGGCCTGCGCCTTGCATCTTCCGCCGGTCGGTGAGTAAGCCCCTGCCACCAATCCCGCTGAAGGGCAGCGACCGGATCGGCGGGAAAGACGATGAGTTGCATGCTTACTGCTTGCCACTCGTTCAGATTAGGAAGTGGCCGGGTTGACGGCATGACGCGAACTTGACCCAAGTCGATTTATTTCAACAACTTACGGCGCCTGTATCCATTGACATTATAGAGGCATGACGGCGTTTTGTCAATTATGGTGTTGACCGTACGACGTCGGTGCATTCATCTGTTCAGAAGCATCTGTACGTCTGCGACACAAGGCCCTCACCTTGCCGACACAGTCGTGGACAAGTCCGGGTTTCTGGGCAAAGCCGCGTTGAGCGTGGAGTCTCATTCATTCAGTTTGTAACTGACGAATCAACGCGTAGAACGGAAGCCCGTTCCAACCGCTCTTCTCATCGCCCGGGTGATCCCGTTACCCTTGATAGAGACAGAAGTTAACCGACCCGATGACCTCGAGCGAGATCTCATGGCGGCCCAATATATTCTGACCATCGAAAAACTGTCCAAGGCTTACGGCAAGAAGGAAGTCCTCAAGAACATCTGGCTGTCGTTCTATCCGGGGGCCAAGATCGGCGTGATCGGGGGCAACGGCTCGGGCAAGAGCACGCTCTTGAAGATCATGGCCCAGATCGACACCGACTACATCGGGACAGCCCGGCCGGCCTCGGGGATCACGATCGGCTACGTGTCTCAGGAGCCGATGCTCGACCCGACGCTCGACGTCCGCGGCAACGTCGAGCTCGCCGTCGCGCCGATCCGCGCCCATCTCGCCCGGTTCGACGAGATCAATACCCGGATGGGCGAGGGGCCCGACGACGACGAGATGGACAAGCTGCTCGATGAGCAAGCCAAGGTTCAGGACGCGATCGAGGCGGCCCAGGGGTGGGACCTCGATCGTCGCATTGAGATCGCCATGGACGCCATGCGGCTTCCGCCGGGCGACGCCGATGTCTCGACTCTCTCCGGCGGTGAACGCCGGCGGGTCGCACTCTGTAAGATCCTGCTCGAGCGGCCCGACCTCCTGCTCCTGGACGAGCCGACGAACCACCTCGACGCCGACAGCGTCGCCTGGCTCGAGCGGCACCTTCAGGAATACGAGGGGACCGTCGTGCTCGTCACCCACGACCGCTACTTCCTCGACAACGTGGCCAAGTGGATCCTCGAGCTCGACCGCGGCCAAGGGATCCCCTGGGAGGGGAATTACTCCTCCTGGCTCGAACAGAAACAGGCTCGGCTCGGCACTCGAGGAAAAGCAAGAAAGCTCGCAGCGCAAACAGCTCGCCCGCGAGCTCGAGTGGGTCCGGATGTCGCCTCGCGCCCGGGTGGCCAAGAACCGGGCCCGGCTCCAGCGGTACGAGCAACTGGCCAGCCAGGACGCCGATCGTCGCGACGAAGCCGTCGTGCTCCAGATCCCTCCCGGCCCTCACCTCGGGACCCTGGTCGTCGAGGCCCAAGATCTCGCCAAGAGCTATGGCGATAACCTGCTCTTCGAAGGCAATGAACTTTCGGCTGCCGCCAGGCGGAATCATTGGCGTCGTCGGACCCAACGGCGCGGGCAAGACCACGCTCTTCCGCATGATCGTCGGCCAGGAGACTCCTGACCGCGGCACCTTGCGCATCGGCGACTCGGTGTCGATTTCTTACGTCGACCAGAACCGCGACGCGCTCAGCCCCGAGAACACCGTCTTTCAGGAGATCACCGGCAACATTGACCCGATCGTACTGGGCAAACGCAAGGTGCCCGCGCGGGCGTATGTCGCCCAGTTCAACTTCAAGGGTCCCGACCAAGAGAAGAAAGTCGGGCTGCTCTCCGGCGGCGAACGCAACCGCGTCCACCTCGCCAAGCTGCTCAAGAGCGGCGGCAACCTGCTGCTCCTGGACGAGCCGACCAACGACCTGGACGTGGACATGCTCCGGGCACTCGAGGAAGGCCTCGTCGACTTTGGTGGCTGTGCGGTCGTCATCAGCCACGATCGCTGGTTCTTGAACCGGATCTCAACCCATATCCTGGCATTCGAGGGGGACAGCCGGGTCGTCTGGTGCGACGGCAATTATCAAACCTACGAAGCCGAGCGTCACGAGCGCCTGGGCCTCGACGCCGACCAGCCGCACCGGATACGTTACAAGTCGCTAACACGGTAGTTGAGGAGGAGGCAGCCGATGCCGGGCACCAGTCAGAAAACGCGTTGGCGAATGCTCGCTGCCGTTGGTCTAGCGGCCGTCGCTCTTGTTGCCGCCTGGCAGCTTGCGACCTGGGCCAAGAATCGCGGCGGCCCATCAGCCAACGCAATCATGGTGATCGCTCCTTACTGGTACAACGGGACCTGGGTGTTTGACGACCCGGATGCCGGGCTCAAGCGCGAGCCGTTTGTCGCGGGCGTTCCCGAGATGATCGATCTGCTCGTCAAAGACATCCCTGAATCCAAGGATGGTTTTCGCCTCACGTTTGCCGCCAACCCGTTTCCCGGCTTTCAGAAGAAGCTCACCTGGCTGCGCGGCGACTCGGGCGGCAACTATTACAAGCTCGACGACCCGCCGATGGAAGGCTGGATCTGCCCGGCGATGTTCCGGTATTACAAGACCGCGCCGCAGGCGCTTTATATCAAAGCGGAGCCCAAACAACGAAAAGGATGAAGGATGACCGATGCGGGATGAGTCCCACACAATCGCCGGACACGTTCGATGTTTTGCGCTGAACGGACGCGAAACCTTCGAGCCAAACGCGAACATGTCGAGTGGTCGTCGATCTCGCTGGAGATGCGTGGAGTTCCCGTCAAGAAGAAGCGGTCGTACGGCGTGGCACGCATTGACAAATCTCTGTTTCGGAACCTGTCCGGCGGCGAACCGACACTCTTTCGAGTGGAGCCCGGCCGGCACACGGTCACGTCCACCTGAGTCGTTGGCTCCGACTTTCGGGCTATCGCGGCAGCTCGAAACTTTCCATCCACGTCGCGGTCCAGCCAGGAGAGCAGGTCAAGCTCGTTTGCGGCCTACGACCGGGGGCCAGGGAAGAGTGGAGCATGATCCAGCATGGCCCGGCTACGCTCGATCTTTCTGTTCTGCGCCGGCAGTGTTCTCGCACGTGCTCTTAGGTTGGGCCCTCTGTTCCTTGATCGGCAGACTGCTTGCCCCGGCGGCGATTTTCATCGTGATTCGCGGTGTACGGATACCTCAGACCATCATTGAGTTCGGACTCAGAATCGGCCGTCATGGCGCCCATATTCGTGCCCTGGTGTGTGCTGGGAAACCGGCTGATCCTTGCGCCCAACCGCCTGGTTATGCAAAGCCTGAGATATCGGTTTCGTCTTTCCCTACTTTCTGAAGAAGTTGGAGGAACCTCTCGATGGCCGACAGCCTGCTCTACAATCAATCGGACGGGGGCGTGGTTCGACTCACGCTGAACCGGCCTGAGAAGCGAAATGCGCTCTCGCGGGAGTTGCTGAGTCAACTCGCGGCAGCCCTCGACACGATCGCGGCCGACCCGTCGGCGCGGGTGGTCGTACTGGCGGCGAATGGGCCGGTCTTCTGCTCGGGACACGACCTGGGGGAGATGGTCGGCCAGACCGAGCATGCGTACCACGAACTCTTTACGCTCTGCTCGCGGGTCATGCTCGGTCTGCGACGATTGTCGCCGCCGGTGATCGCGCGCGTGCAGGGTACTCGCGACCGCCGCGGGCTGCCAGCTCGTGGCTTCGTGCGACCTGGCCGTCGCGGCCGAGAAGGCGACGTTCGCCACACCCGGCGTCAATATCGGGCTGTTCTGCACCACGCCCATGGTCCCGCTGGTCCAGGCGATCCCGGCCAAGGCGGCCATGGAAATGCTGCTGACCGGAGCGCCGATCTCGGCCGAGCGCGCTGCCGAGCTGGGGCTGATCAACCGCGTCGTCGCCACCGATGAACTTGACGCCGCCGTCAAGTCCTGGACCGACAAGATCGTGGCGATGAGTCCCCTGGTGATCCGGATCGGCAAGAAAGCGTTTTACGAAATCGAGGGACTGGACGAAGCGGCCGCGTATGACAAGGCCGTCCCGATCATGACCGATAATGCGCTTTGCCACGATGCTCAGGAGGGGATCACGGCCTTCTTGGGCAAGCGTCCACCCCAGTGGTCGGGGACGTGAGCCATGGCACTCGATGGATTCGATCGCCTTTATCACGTCGCCGATGCTCGGACCAAGCCGGTGCGCGTGGCCGTGGCCGGCGGCGATGATCCGACCGTGCTGGAGGCGATGCGGATCGCCTGTGACTGTGGTTGGGTTCAGCCGGTGCTCTTCGGTTCGGAGCGCGTAATCAAGTCCATTGCCGAGTCGAACGAGATCGACCTCGACGACTTCGAGATCCACCACGCCGAGGGAGCCGACGATCGCCGCCGCAGGCCGTGGCCGAGGTTCGGTCCGGCGGTGCGCAGGCGCTCATGAAGGGACAGCTCTCCACGCCCGAGCTGATGAAGTCGGTCCTCGACCATGATAAAGGACTGCGGACCGGTCGGGTCATCTGCCAGGTCGTCTTGATGGAAATCCCTCGCGATCACCGCCGGTTCCTGCTCGCCGATACGGGGATTTGCGTGCAGCCCAGCGTCGACGAGCGGATCGATATCCTCCGCAGCGCGGTCGATGTCGCGAACACTCTGTGCGAGACCGACTCCGAAGGTCGCGCTGATGGCGGCGACGGAGATCGTCAAGTTGTCGATGCCCGAAACCGTCGAGGCGTTCGAGCTCGCTCGCCGCAACCAACAAGGGGAATTCGGCGACTGCCTGATCGAGGGACCGCTTTCCTTCGACCTGGCCTACGCGGCCGACGCCGGCAGCAAGAAGCGAGTTGAGGGCTCGGTCGTCGGCGCGGCCGACGTCATGCTCTTCCCGAACCTGCTCGCGGCCAACCTGACCGTCAAGGCGATCATGTACACGGCCGACTGCCGATTTGGAGGCGTGCTGCGCGGCACGTCCGCACCGGTCGTCTTCATGTCGCGGGCCGATACGACCGAAACCCGGCTCAACTCGCTTGCTTTGGCCTTGCGCATCCTGGACCATTGAACTCGGGATTGCCGATGCTGGTTTTTGAACTGTCCAGAAAAGGGAGGAGCCGGTGTGCGCAAAATGGCTTACTCTGTTGGCTCGCCATGGGACTGGCGACGCTCGCACTCGTTCGAGCGGCTGAGGCGCAGGGGGACGCGAAGGACCCTGCGCTTCCGCGGGTGCCCTGCCCGCGGGCGAGATGCTCAAACGCTACTTGCTCGACCAGGCGCGTCAACAATTCACAGCGCGTCGCCAGGCCATCGCGGCCATCAAGACGCCGGAGGACGTCGCCAAGCGGCAGAAAGCGATGCGATCGTTCCTCCTCCGCTCGCTCGGCGACCTGCCCGATCGAACGCCGCTCAATCCCAAGGTCGTCGGCACGCTCACTCGCCCGGGCTACCGCGTTGATAAGGTCATCTTCGAGAGCCGGCCCAATCACCATGTCACGGCCAATTTGTATCTGCCCGAAGGCAAGCCGCCGTTCCCGGGGGTGCTGCTGCCGTGTGGTCACAGCGACAACGGCAAGGCATACGAAGACTATCAGCGGGTATCCATCCTGCTGGCCAAGAACGGCATGGCCGTGCTCTGCTACGACCCGATCGGCCAAGGCGAGCGGTTTCAACTTCTGGACTCTCAAGGCAAGCCCGTGGTGCGCGGCACGACCGAGCACACGATGGAGGGGATCGGGGCGCTCCTGGTCGGCCGTCAGTTGGCCAGCTATCGGATCTGGGACGGCTGCCGTGCTCTGGACTACCTCGCAAGCCGGCCCGAAGTCGATCCCGACCGGCTGGGATGCACGGGCAACTCGGGCGGCGGAACGTTGACGGCCTATCTGATGGCACTCGACGACCGGATCAAAGTGGCGGCGCCTTCTTGCTTCATCACCTCGCTCGAGCGGCTGTTCGCCACGATCGGACCCCAAGACGCCGAGCAGAACATCACCGGCGATGTCGCCGCCGGGATTGGAACACGCCGACTACGTCGACGATCCGCGCTCCCAAGCCGACTCTGCTGACGGTCGGCACCCGCGACTTCTTCGACATCCAGGGGAGCTGGGACACGTTTCGGGAAGTGAAGCTGATCTACGGCCGGCTCGGGTTCGGCGAGCGGGTTGACCTGTTCGAGTCGGACGAGGAGCACGGTTTCACTCGTCCGCGACGCGTCGCGACCGTCCGCTGGATGAGGCGCTGGCTCCTGAAACAAGACGACGCCGTCGACGAACCGGATTTCCCGATCGCCACCGACGCCGACCTGCAATGCACGCGGACTGGCCAGGTGCTGCGCGACTTCAAGGAAGATGTGTCGGTGTTCGACCTCAATCGCCAGCGGGAAGCCACGCTCCGAGTCGCGCGCGACGCCGCCAACCAAGGCCGTTCGATCGCGGAGTTTCGCAATGTTGTCAGGAAGCGGATTAGATTGTCGAAGGAAACAGCCCGGCCGCTGAAACCACAAGTCGTCAGTACAACGCGCGGGAAAGGATTCGCCGTCCGCAAGCTGGTATTCGAGGTTGAGCCGGGGATCGCACTTCCCGCGATCGACATCACGCGGGAGGGGCGAGCTGATGGTGGTCCCACAGTGGTGAAGGTTGGTGTCAACTGGAAGGAGGAGCTGGCTTCGGAAAAGGAAACCGAGAAGATCCCGTCCCCGGGCCGGCTTGTGTTGTTCGACCCGCGCGGACTGGGTGAGACCAGCCCGACGCCCGGTCCAGGACGGCCATCGCCGTTCGGCGACGACTGGAAGGAAGCGTACATGGCCGTCCACCTGGATCGGCCGCTGCTGGGCCAGCGCGTCGCCGACCTGCTGCAAGTCCTGGAGGGCCTGGACGCCGAGTCCGCCGCGGATGACCATCCGGGATTCCATCGTCGTGGGAGTGGGCTCGGCCGGCCCGATCGTCTTGCATGCGGGACTACTCGACGAGCGAGGCCTGATCAAAACGTCACGCTCGAACGGTCGCTGGTCTCCTGGGCCGACATCGTTCAGAAAGGCATCAGTCGGAACCAGTTTGCGTAACGTGGTCCCGGGCGCACTCCAGGACTATGACTTGCCCGACCTTGTGGCCCGGTTGGGCCCGGCCCGGATCTCGATCCAAACGGCCGTCGATGCACTTGGAGAGCCGGTCTCCGGAGATCGGCTCCAGAAATAGGCTTGAAGCGGGAGACCCGTGAAACAACGCCAACGGCAAGTTTCTCCATAGCGGCCCAGCCCAGTCGCGGCATCACGTTGATCCGCACAGCCGATCATCTCGACTTTTCCCAGGAGAATGCAACCGATGTCACGAACGATCTACGCCTTGCTGGTCGGCATCGACGACTATCCCGCCCGATCCCCAAGCTTCGGGGCTGCGTCAACGACATCGACGCCTTCGCGGATTACCTCCGCGAGCGCGTGGCCGGGGACAAGGGCGTCGCACTCAAACTGAAGACGCTCAAGAACGCCGAGGCCACGCGCCAGGCGGTCGTCGATGCGTTTCGCGGCCACCTGGGACAGGCGAAGAAGGGTGACATCGCGCTCTTTTATTACTCCGGTCACGGCTCTCAGGAACAGGCTCCCGAGGAGTTCTGGAAGATCGAGCCCGACCACCTCGACGAGACGCTTGTCTGCTACGATAGCCGGAATCCGGGAAGCTGGGACCTGGCCGATAAGGAGATTGCCAAGCTGATCGGCGAGGTCGCCGCGCAGGGACCGCACTGTCGCCGTGATCCTCGACTGCTGCCACTCCGGCTCGGGCACGCGCGAGATCGAGTCGGTTGTCCGACGGGCGCCGACCGACCTTCGCCGCCGGCCCATTGAGTCATTTTTTGTTTCCGTGGCCGAGGCCGAGGCGGCATCAGCCACGCGGAGCGTCCACGTCGAAAGACGCCAGCCGGTACGCCCCGCCGGAGGGCCGGCATGTCCTGTTCGCGGCCTGCCGTGACGATGAGGAAGCGAAGGAATACGTGGGCGACGGCAAGAATCGGGGAGCGTTTTCGTACTTCCTCGGCGATGCACTCAGGAGTGCGGCCGGCGTGCCGACCTACCGCGACCTATTCGCCCGCGCGTCGGCTCTGGTGTCAAGCCAGGTGCGGAACCAGTCCCCGCAACTCGAGGCCACCCAGAACGATGACCTGGACGCCACGTTCCTCGACGGCGCCATCCAGCCGTCGCCCGCCACGTTCACCGCGAGCTTTCATGGCGGTCTATGGTCGATCAACGGCGGAGCGACCAGCGGGATCCCCGCGCCCACGTCGTCCGACGCCGCCCGGCTTGCCCTCTACCCGTTCGATGCACCTGTCGCCGACCTGAGCGACCCATCCAAGGCCGTGGCGATGGCCACGGTCGACGATGTCCTCCCCGCCTCCAGCCGGCTCGTCATCGACAAGAAAGTCGCAGCTCGATCCGAAAGTGACGTACAAGGCGATCATCGTCAGCCTGCCCACACCGCCGCTCGGCTTCCTCCTGGAGGGAGATGCCGCGGCCTGCGGCCTGGTCCGCAAGGCGCTGGCGACGGCCTCGCCCGACGGCAAGCCCTCGCTCTTCATCGGCGAGGCGACCGAAGGATGCTTCGCCCGAGTTCCGCCTCCTTGCCCGTGACGGCCAGTTCGTGATCACGCCGCCCAACGAAGAGCGACCGCTCGTCGCTCAGATCGACGGCCTGAACGAAGCCGGCGCCGGGCTCGCCGTCAAGCGTCTGGAGCACATGGCCCGCTGGACCCAGACCGCCCGGCTCAGTAACCCCGCCAGCACGATCCAGCCCGGAGACGTCAAACTGACCATTCTGGTCGACGGCAAGGAAGTCTCGGGACGCGAGATCCGGCTCGAATACCAGCTCAAGGATGGCAAGCAGGTCGAGCCCACGTTCCAGGTCAGCATGACCAACAACAGCCAGCGCAGGCTCTACTGCGGCCTGCTCGACCTGACCCAGCGCTACCGGGTGTTTGCGGGATTGATCAAGTCCGGGTCCGTCAAGCTCGATCCGGGCGAGACGGCCTGGGCCAACCTGGGCCAGCCGATACCCGCGTCCGTGCCCGACGAACTGTGGAAACAGGGCGTGATCGAGTACAAGGACCTGCTCAAGCTGATCGTCTGCACCGAGGATTTCGACCCCCGGCTGCTCGAACAACCCACGCTCGACATGCCAAAACCGCAAGACGCGAAGCCTTGGCCGGCGGTGGCTCGCTCAACCGTTTGATGCAGAAGGTCCAGACCCGCGAGCTGGGCGATAGCGAGCCCACGGCCATCGACGACTGGCAGGTGTCCGAAGTCTCGTTCACGACCGTCCGCCCGCTGCGCGACCACGGCCGTCCCGGCCTCAGGGCAGGAATCGGCGACGCTGGCAGGGGGTGTCAAGCTGGAAGGACACCCCTCCCTCACGGCCAAGGCCCGGCTGTCGACGGCGCCGCTGACGACGCGCGACCTGGGAAACATCACCCTCCCTCGGCTGCTCTACGACGACCCGAGCGTTTGCCAGCCCTTGACCTTTACGACGAGCCGCGGCTCCGATCCCGGGTCTGAGCGTGCTGGAGCTGACCGAAGTGAACGACGCCTCGCTCGTCACTCCCGATGCGCCGCTCCGGCTGAGCGTGCCGCTGGCGTTGCAAAGCAACGAGCATGTGGTCCCCGTCGCCTTCGACGGCGAGTTCTTCCTCCCGCTCGGTCGCGTGGAAAGCCGGATCCGCTGACGAGACCATGATTGCCCTCGACCGGCTCCCCCCGCCGCTGGTCGATTCTCGGTCGCTGACCGGGGCGATCAAGATCTTCTTCCAGAAAGTGGTCAGCAAGGAGGTCGGTCTGGAATTCCAATACCCGATCCTTGGCGCGGCGATGGTGGCGGCCGACGGAGCCGTCAAGCCGATCCGCGACCCATTCCAGGTCCGCGACCGCGTGGCCAAGGCGCAGCGCATCCTGTTCTTTGTCCATGGCATCATCGGCGACACGCAGAGCATGGTCCCGAGCGTCCAGCTCGCGAAGCTCGCCGACACCCAACCGCTCGCCAGCCTCTACGACCTGATCCTCACCTTTGACTACGAGAACCTGAATACGACGATCGAGGAGAACGGTCGCTTGCTCAAGGCGCGGCTGGAAGCGGTCGGCCTTGGGTCGGGCCACGGCAAGACGCTCGACATCGCCGCGCACTCGATGGGAGGGCTGGTCTCGCGGTGGTTTATCGAGCGTGAGGGGGGTAACGAGATTGTCCGCCGGCTCGTGATGCTCGGCACGCCCAACGGTGGATCGCCTTGGCCCCAGGTGGTGGATTGGGCGACCGTCGCGTTAGGGCTCGGGCTGAACCATCTCACGGCCATCCCGTGGCCGTCCTCGGTCGTGGCCGGCCTCGCGAAGTGGATGGAGAATCCAACCGTGACGCTCAACGAGATGCTCCCCAAGTCCAAAGTCCTGGCGGACCTGAAGGAGAGCCCCGACCCGGGCATCCCCTACGTCATGCTCGCCGGTAACACGTCGATCATCCCGGCGGCGGTCGCGGCGCCGGAATCGGGTAACGCGAGCGTGTTCGCCCGTTTGGTGTCCCGGCTGACCTCGCCCGATTTGATGCACAAGGTTGCCAACCCGTTCTTCCTCCATCAGGAAAACGACGTGGCTGTCTCGGTCTTGAGCATGGAAAACATCCCGTCCGGCCGGAAGCACCCGTTCAACGTCCGTCCGGTCGCCTGCGACCATCTGAGCTACTTCCGCGACCCCGAAGGACTCAAGGCCCTGGCCGCCGTGCTGTCGGAAACGGTTTAGCGTGGCACTCGCTGAGTTAGTAAAGCGGTTCGAGGTGCGCGCGTACGCAAAATTGAAAAACGAGAATTGCAGTCGGCCAACCGCAGATGCCGGGCCGATCCCTCGCCCGCGCACGAGGGATGCGTAAATCTCTTGCGGCGCGAAGTCAGGCGCCCTCGCTGGCGCTTCGGGTTGCTATGCGGGCCAGCTCACCCTGCGGCGATTGCTCGACGTGTGCCGAAATTCATGGCGGTGTTCAGCGAGACGTCGGGAAAACCCATCGTCGATGGTCTCCGGGACAACGCAATCTCGGCAAATTACCGAGAAGGGAAAGTTTATGTGCTTGCGAACGTTGACGCCAAGCGTGTCTCGGACAGATTCTGAATAACCCGGAAGTTCGAATCCGCCAGATCGGTTGAGTTAACTTCTCTTGAATCTTTCAAAAAAAGATTCCAAAGAGCCGTTTGCGCGTAATAATAAAAAGAGTGTCTCGTTCACGTCACGCACCAAATCGCGAGCCGGAGCACATCATTATGCCTGAGATCCTTGAAGAACCGGTTACCGAAGTCAAAGAGCAGATCGCTGAAGCCACAGAAGATGTCGAAGTCCTGAGTTCTCCCGAGCCGGAGATGCCGGCAGCGGAGCCTGAGATCGCCTTCCATGACCCTGTCGTCGAAGCTACCGATACTCCCGCGGCCCCAGTCTTGGCGGACCAAGTCGCCGAGGCCCTCGTAGATGAAGCGCCGGTCGCGTTAGCCGAAGAGCCGGTAGCCGAAGTTGTTGAAGTCGCCAGCACTCCCGAGGCTCCGGTGTTGGCGGACCAGGTCACCGACGTCCTCGAAGATGAAGCGCCGATCGCGTTAGCCGACGAGCCGGTCGCCGAGGCCGCCGAAGTTGTTGAAGTCGCCAGCACTCCCGAGGCTCCGGTGTTGGTGGACCAGGTCACCGAGATCCTGGAAGCCGAAGAGCCGATCGAGTTAGCCGATGAGCCGATCGCCGAAGTTGTGGAAGAGCCGGTCGCGGTGGCCGATGAGCCGGTCGCGGATGTCGTGGAAGATCCGGTCGCGTCAGTCGAAGAGCCAGTCGCCGACGTTGTAGAAGAGCCGATCGCGGCGGTTAGTGAACCGGTCGCGGATGTCGTGGAAGATCCGGTCGCGGCCGTGGAAGAGCCGGTCGCTGAGGTTGTGGAAGAGCCGATCGCGGCGGTTAGTGAACCGGTCGCGGATGTCGTGGAAGATCCGATCGCGGAGGTCGCCGAAGTTGTTGCAGTCGCCAGTTCTCCCGATGCTTCGGAGTTCGGGGAGCAAGTCAACGAGGTCGAAGAAGAAGCCTCGCAAGTCCATGAGGCTCTCGCGGTTGCGGAGTAAGTCGGTGACGGGCGACGGATTGAGCTCCGTCACCTCACCTGTCAGAGCAAGTTCGGAGACGAGGCGCGGTCCGGCCGCGAATTCGATGAACGACTTGGGGCGGGGGCTCATCAACTCCCGCCCTTTCTCTTTGTTGAATCAATTTGGATCGCGGGTCAGGGCTTAACGCCTAGCCGCTGACGGAGTCGGATAAACTTCTCATGAAGCATTCCACCACCAAGCTCTGGATGGAGAATGGCGGTGGAGTCGATAAGCTGGGCCGCATCCTTGAGACGTCCAGCACGAAAATAGGCCAACGCCAATGAATACCGCGCATCGAACCAAGCGGGCGAGCCAGCGGTATTGTTCTTCAATCGCAGTCGCTGAACGTCGATGTCGAGTGAGTAGACCTGCCAGCCGGCTATACGTATCGCCCAGCTCACGAAGCACGCGGTCGCTCGACACCTGGGGAACGCCTCGCCAAGATGCGAGCGAGCCTCTGGCTTCCCGGTCGGCGCCGATGAACAGGAGCGCGCGGGTCAGGTGCATTCTCAGCTCGCTGAGCTGCTCGGGCAGCTTCTTGCCGTCGTCGGCAATCATGGAGTCGAGGATGAGCCTCAGGACCAGGCCGAACCGTCGTTGACGCAGATCGGTCTCGGAAACCGAGGCGCAGTGGTCGAGCAGCCGAACGGCATCGAGCTGAATGTCAATCGCTGAGGGGATGCTCCATGAGGAATGGCTCGACGCCTCGCGTTCGGCCTCGAGGTAGCGTCCAGCCTCAACGAGCGCAACCAGGCGAAGGAGCCTCGCTCGATAGTGCGAAGCAGGCGTGACCGGGAAGCTGTGTCACGCGTTCACAGAACTCGCGGGCCAGTCGCCGGTTTTCCG
The DNA here is from genome assembly GCA_963779785.1 of uncultured Planctomycetota bacterium. GTDB lineage: Bacteria > Planctomycetota > Planctomycetia > Isosphaerales > Isosphaeraceae > CAVRFS01. Next base: position 164,189 of record CAWAAW010000039.1, on the reverse strand, counting down.
AGGTTGGGAGTCAGGTTCAGTCTGGCCCTGGCCAGGAGCAGCTCGGAAGTCGCATTCTCGGTTCGAGCCTCCCGCAGACAATCGGTCAGAAAGCGGTCGGCCCGTTCGAAACGCTCCGTGATCCGCTTTCGGTCGGGGTTGATCTGAAGGAGGTCCAGCTCGGAGAGATCCAGCTCGGCGATGGCCAATCGCGAGTCGAGCCAGCGGGACGACCCGATCGTGATCGCCGACCAGAACGATAAAGCCCGTTCCCGGTCGCCCGCGGCGAGCGCCAATCCCCCGAGCAGCCATCGAGCCTCGTCGGTTGCGGCGTCGCGCGGGAAGTCACGGATCTGTTGCTCGAGTGCCTTTTCGTAAGACGCTGGCGAGGTACCGGGCAGGTGCATCGCCGTCGCGCGACCGCGGGCCAGCGCGCGAAGCATGCCCGCCCTGGCGCGAAGTGGGCCTGCGACCGGGATCGTCCGCCAACTGGGACAACAAAGTATCGGCTTCTTGAAACTTGCCGGCCTGAAACAGGTAGCCGCCGCCGCGGAGCCGGTAAGTGGCCGCAAGATCGCCCCGCCCGCGTGCTGCCGCCTGCTTCGCGGCACGTTCCATCTGGGCCCCCGCCTTGCGCCGGGTCGCCGGACGTGCCATAGGCATCCGCCATCGCAGCCCAGACCTCCGGCTCATGCCTCGGATCGGGCACGATCCGGCTCTGTGCCAGTTCCCAGAGCGCCAGTCTCGTCTCGGGCGCCGTCCCGCCCCGCAACTCCTTGATCGACCGGAAAAGCTCGGATTCGATTGCGAACCGGTCTCCCCCTTTGGGAATTCCGGCGAGTTGCGCGAGCCGAACGCGAACCATCCACAATGCCTTGACCGGAGCGTCAAGGTGCGACGATTCGACCGCCTTAAGCGCCTGCGTGAATCGCTTCTCCGCGATCTGAAGCGGAATCTGAACGTCGAAGACCTCACGTTCCGGAGCAGGGGGGTCCGCTTTGATTGCGGCGTCAAGCTCCTTTTCAGCCGCTGCCGGATTGGCGGTTCGTCTCAAAAGGTCGGCTTTGAGCAGGTGCCAGTAACCGGCCAGGTCCGGCTCCGCCAGGGGTTCATCCATCAGCGCCAGGGCTTCGGATTCACCGGAACGGCGGTGCGGCAGAGCCGGCCGGCTCGAGGTCCGCCCGATCGGCCAGCGCCTCCGCCAGTCGAAAGCGAAGGTTGTCGGCGAGGGTCGGGGTGTTTCCTTCGCCCGAGACCGATCGCAACCGGTCGATCGCATCGTCGAAAGCGGAGACCGCCTGTTCGCGGAGCTTGGATTCTGTCGGTGCCAACAGCCACGATCTGCTGCCAGCTATTGGCTTGGGCCCATCGATAGACCGCGGCCTGGAATCGGAGCTGCCGCTCCCGGGGGGGGGCGGTATTCTCTTTCAAGAACCAGTCCAGCAGCTCGATCGCGTCCGACCAGCGACGACGGCGAACCTCCGGGGCGGTCGAGCGCCTGCGCCGCCCGATCGAGCGTCCCGGCCATCTCCAGTACCAACTCTTCCCGGCGGGCGATGTTGAGCGCCTGATCCTCCACCTGGGCGCGGACGGTCGTCAGGTGCCGTGACAGCTCGTCATCGGTCGCCGGCTCTTGCGCGCTCAAGGGCACCACGACGCCGGCCAGCACCCAGACCAACGAGAGCAATGACTGCCGACTTCCGCTCAGTGGACAAGGACGGGAACCTCTTCCGGAACCGGCTCCTTCTTCTCGGGGTGGAAAAAGATCGCCAGGATTGCCGCGGCCAGCAACCCCAACCCGAGCGGAACCAGGAAAACCTGATGGTACTCGATCTTGTTCCCCTTGGTGAAGACGTCGAGCAGAAACCCCGAGAGAAAGTTGCTCGCGAGGGGGCCGAAACCCAAGATCAGGAGATTGAACAGGCTCTGGCGCGCTGGTGCGCACGTCCTTGGGGAAATTCTCATCCACGTAGATGTAAACGGTGGCGAAGAAGAAGGCATAGCAGAAGCCATGGACGACGTTGCTCGCGATGACCAGCCAGAGCAAATCGCTGGGTGCCGATCGAGTAGATCCCGAAGCGGACCACATGCCCGAGGATTCCCAGGATCATCGTGGTTCGCCAACCCAGCTTCTTGAGCACGAGGCCGAGAAATGCCATGGTCGCGATCTCGGCGATCTGCCCGATGCTCATCGCCGGCGCGATCCAGTTTTCGGCCAAGCCGATGTCGGGCAGAAACTTGCTGGACCAGAAGAAATAGGTGTAATGGACCAGGGAGTCGATGAAGGTGACGATGAAAAGGATGAGAATGCTCGGCACCCTCAATATCTTGAAGGCCTCGAAAGGAGCAAACGACTCGCCTTGCCCCTTCGCGGGCGGCGTATGCGGCAATACCAGGCAGAATGCGGCGAGTACCAACGAGGCGATTCCCGCGACCGTGAACGTACTCGCCAGCGCCGACGCCATGGCGGGTCCCGTCTTGAGCGACTCCTTCGAAAGCGCCGTCCCGAGCCAGGACACGAAGCCTCCCGCCTCGCCCATCGATGGGACTTTCGCCCAGTCGATGGGAATGAAAATGAACGGCCAGCTCGCCGCGATCCAGCCGATCGTTCCCCAGAGCCGTATCGAGCCGAAGTCCTTCTGGGCGTCTTTGATATTCGCAAACACGATCGCGTTGGTGACCGACATCGTCGGCACGAAGAAGAAGCAATGCAGGAGCATCAAGCCGAAGAATGGCCAGAACGTCGTTGATACGCCAGGCCCAGCATGGCGAGACCGCCGATCAAGTGGCTGAACGCCAGGAACTTCTCCTGGGCGAAATATCGATCGGCGAGCTGACCGCCGAAGAACATCCCCGTCAACGACGCGATGCGCAAATGCGTTGAAGACCCAGGACTGCTCGCCAGGGCTGAAATTGAGGTAATCCTTGCCGATGTACAGACCTAAGCAGCGGCAGCCAGGCGCCATAGATCACGTACTCGAGAAACATCATCACGGAGAGCTTGATTCGGATCGCGCGATTCATCGAGGTGCTCGTGTGTCGAGGGTAACGGGGATGAATCCAACGGACGCCGCCGACGACCGGCAGGCAGTCGCCAGGCGGGAATGCGAATGACTTTACCGCCCCGGACGCCGACTTGCCATCACTCACCGGCGGAAGATCCGCGGTTCATGTGGATCGGCTGGTCGGATCGTAAGTCTCGGGCGTCGGCCGCTCCGAATCAAGCGTCATGGACAGACGCGTCGACCGAGTGCGGGTCGATCAGATCCAGAATCCGCTCGCTGATCCCGTGGCAGGAATTGGCCGTGGCGAACGCGTGGCGCACGGCGGCCCGGCCGTCGTCCGAGTCCCGATCGAGGATCTGCCGCACCGCGCCGATGAATTCGTCGGCATTTTCGACGACGTGGAACCGCTCGGCATGCAGCCGGCACTCGGGAATCGCCGTCGCCACGATCGGCCGGCCGGAGCCCATCGCGTCCATGATCTTGGTCGGGTTGCACGACCCGGTTGAACGGGTGGTCGATCCGGTAGGGAATCAGCGTGACGTCAAAAGCCTGGTAGTACCGCGCCAGGTCTTGCTGCGGGCGCCAGCCCAGGGCGTGCACGTTGGGGCGGGACAGAAACCGGGCACACGCTCCCACCAGGGTTCGGCGACCGGCTTTTTCACCCGTCCCACCACGATGATCGAGGCATTCGGGAACGTCCGTGCCGATCTGGTCCATCAGCTCCCAATCGACCCGGTCCTCCAGCGAACCGACGTAGCCCAGATAGGGGCGCGGCAGGTGCGCGAGATCCGAGCGGCGGCTCGGCCGGCCGCGTGAGTGGGTGCTCGGACATGAACGGCGTGGGCGCACCATGCGGGATATGGTGAATCCGCGCCGGCGGCCTCCGGAACCAGCGACCGGAGCTCCTCGGTTCGCAGTCGCGACACGCAGACCGTCGCGTCCGACGCTCGAACGACGTCCGCTCCAGGGCACGGATGCGTTCGCGCCTGCGCGGGGCCAGTAGAGAGCAAAGTCGTCGATGCTGTAGTAGATCGAGACGTCGGGATCGACGCAGATCGCGCAGATAGAGGTAATGCGGGTAAGTCATCACCAGGCCCTTGCGCCGACCTTGGGGCTGCGTCTCCCACCAGGTGCGGATCGACCGGGCGATCGGCCGCATCCCCAGCCGGGGAAAGCGCTTCATCCATCCGCTGGGCAAGACAAGCTGTTGCTCCCACATCGCTTCGCCGCACGGCGCAACCGGCAGGCGCGCGACCATGGGTAAAGACGCGCGTCGCCATCCGTTGAGGTAATCCTGGCACTTGAGCAACAAGACCGAAACCGACTCGCGATCGATCTCGCGGAACAAATTCTCGGTGGTGAACCAGCCCACGTCGGCCACGGCCAGATGAGAGCCCGGCCCGTTCGCGAACGGCTCGCGTCATTCGATCCGGACTCTCAACCTTCGTCAAGCTGCTCATTATCCTCCCTACCCCAGACACCCCATCCTGCGCTGTTTCTCGGGAATCAACATCGGCCGGTGTCGTTCGCTCCATCGGGTCGATCAGATCGCGGCGGATTCCCTCGACGCTCGTGGTCCAACGTCGAGATGTAACGCAGTTCCAACCGATCGTCAACATGGGATGCCGGTGAGAGCTTGGGTGGTGGGTGGCGTGTGATGGGTGGTGGGAGTTCCAACCGATCGTCAACATGGGATGCCGGTGAGAGTGGTCATGATCATTGGCCGACTTCCGATCGCCATAATCGATGTAGGCCGTGGTCTGCAAAGGACAGTAGTACCGGTGGCCTCTTCTCTTCTGTCCCGGATCGTCGTTCCGTTCCCGCTTGTTTCCAGGTGGCTGAACGGGGAACGGACCGATGATCCCGCTCAGACCCTCGTCGATCACGGAACATCATTCCGTGTCGAGCCTCATCGACCTCGCCTGCGAAGCCTCGCCATGCTCACGGCATCTCCGCCCAGCTCGTGATCAGGACACGACATCCGTAGGAGGTAACTGTTCGCGAATCGATGGTGACAAACGTACAGAGCGCATCGAGCCGCCAAGTGACTCCCCGGGTGCGTCGGTCGATCCGACCGAAGTGCGCAACGTCTCTGGCTCCGGCCCCGAAGATTGGGCCGTCCGCCGCGACGGAATCGCCGCCGGCTCGGTCCCATCCCGGCCGGCCCGGCTGGCGTCGCACCCCGGCGGAGCGATGGAGATCGTGGGCCGATATGCGGCGACGTCCCGATTTTTCCCGCCCCTGAACGAAGTGTGAGCCCCGCCAGATCATCCCAGGGCGTAGGCGTTCGTTATCTGCCCTACTTGCCGGCCAACGCTTCAGCCACAGCCTTCTCAAGCGCGGTGCCTTGGAGGCCGCGGGCGATGAGTTTGCCGTCGGGGCCGATCAGGAATGTCGCGTCAGGTTGCATCGCACCGTAGTTAATGGCGATCGGGTCGTACCATTGGTCGCGGAGCACGGCTTGCGACCAGGATAACCCCGCCGATTGGATGACCCGAGTCGCCTCCTCGGATCTATCAGAGACACAGAGGCCGACCATCGTGAAGCGCTTGTTGTTTCCGAATCGTTCATGGATGGCCAGGAACGTTGCCGCGTCGGGAATGCCAATGCCGGACTGGCCGCCAGAAGTGGAGCAGGACTGTTTTGCCGTGCAACGACGCAAGACTCAGGGCCTGGCCTTTAATCGTCGTGACCGCGAAGGGCGGAGCTGTCTGCCCGGCGCCGGGCGGTTTCCGCCGCTTGCGCAGGAGGAAGGACAATTCGGCGGCTCCACTCTCAGGGACGCTGATTCGCTGGAGTGGCGGGAGCTCATACACTTCACGAGGGTCCCGGACTGTGATCGCGTACTCATGATCGGGCATCAGGCTCTCGCTGCGATAGCGGCCGTCCGGCTGTCGGACGAATCGACTTCCATAACCCTGCGCCTCGATCCTGTAACGGGCCATGACCGAGAGTTCCTCCGGAACGGCACCGTCCTCCGTCCTCACGGAGACCAGCACGGTCGCCGCCCGATACGCGATGATGGTTAACTGGCGGTCGCCTTCGACGACGCCCAGGCGCACGGGCGGCACCGGCAGGATCGGGCCATTGGGGTCTATCCGGTGCTTGAACGCCGTTGTCTCTTCCTCGGGCAGTAGCGTCACGCTCTGCACGTTTCAGGCCCTGGGGTGCATAAAAGACGATGCGTCCGTCGTCGTCGGGCTGGTCCTGAATGCCCCAGGCCGTGGGCTCCCAGGGATCTTCGCGCTCGGGGGCATTCAGCGCCGAGGTCGTTCCTTCCCTCATGCCGTTGGCGGGGAGGGGGAAGACGCCGGGCGGGTGCGGGTCGTCCGGGAGCAGACCCCAGAGCATCGTGGTACTCCCGCGGGTCGGTTTCCCCTTCGAATCGACGAAGCGCAGCTCGACTCGGACGGTTGGCAACTCGCGGAGTACGAGGGGTTCGGGGCTCGCGCCCTCCTTGAGATAGACTCGCGCCGGCTGGACGACACGGATGGCTCGGGCATGCTCTGCTGCATCAAGTTCCCAGTCGAAGTACGGGCTCTGTCCTTCTCCATAGACCAGATAATTCGCGGGGCGGAGCGGACCCAGGGCGAAGGTGCCGTCGGCCTCAGTCGTGGTCGAATGCCGGTCGCGCCCCTTCAGCGGATAGGCCTTGATCGTCTGGCCGGCAATCGGCGGTCTGCCGAGTCGACCAGCCGGCCCGAGAGTCGGATCCCGCGCGCGAGCACGATCCGGCCGAGGTCGGTCGGGGCCCAGACATTGCGGTTGCCCGCGGGGCTATCGGTACCCCAGAAGTGCTGATAGGGAGCGAAGGGGAATCGCGCCCGGGCGTTGCGCGGCGGTCCCACGAAAAGGGCCAACGCGTGAGTTTTCGGCATCCGCATGCGGATGCGGCCGTCGTCGTCGGTCTGCCCCTCGTAATCGTCCGTGATGATGGGTATGGAACGGCTGCTCTGCTCGCCCCGTGTTCGAATGCATACGGGACACCGGCCGCCGGCTTGCCCCCGGGCACCACGACCTGGCCGGTGTACTCGAGTCCTCGCTCGAGCGCGATCGTCGTGAAAAAGGGCGCCTCGCCCCTTGCCTGCCCGCGGATCAGATCGGCGAGCGCAACCTGGCTCGATTTCCGGGAAATGAACTCGGGATGGCTGATCCGCAGCGCGATAAAAAGCCGCGGCTCGGCCACCTGTTCGGCCGGAAACTCGATGCGGAATCTCCCCTGAGCGTCGGTCCGAATGATGCTCGTGCCGGCCCAAGCCGGCAGCGTCCGCGCCGTAGAGCCACGGATGGAACGCTCCAGAAGGATCTCGGCGCCCCCGACCGGCTTGCCGGTCTCGCGCTCAATGACCTGGCCCGAGAATGCGACGTCTCCACCAGGACCGACGTCCGATGCCGTCGCGGCCGGGCTGGCGAACAGCAGGCCAGCCAGCACGACCGTTGCCCTCACGACACCGACGGCGGCCCGGCCAGACTCGGTTCGCAACGATTCATCAGCGCCGAGATCGTTCGGGCGCCGGATTTGTGTGTCCCACATGGTCGATCTCCCGCAGTCGCCGGCTCAGAGTCCAGGCCAATATCGTACGCGCTTCAAGGCGCTCCGACCACCCGCCAGATCCGGCGGAGGATGGTGGGTTACCATGCCCGGATCGGCATGTTTAGCCTCCCTAGACGACCCTGCACGATTCTGGGACTCGTGAGCGCCCGGCCGACACGCCGTCGGTCAGCGCCCTGCCGAGCCACCGCGGGACCGTGGCCTTGTACCGGCGATACGCCTCGCCGAACCTCGCCTCCAACCCGCGTTCCTCCCAGGGCACGAGCCCTCGCATCGCCGCCCGCAGGACCACCAACCCGATCAGGACGGCGACGCTTCCGAACAGGATCGCCCAGCCGAGCCAGAGCGACAGCTCGGCGACATACATCGGGTTGCGCGAGAAGGCGTAGGGACCACCCGTCATCAGGTCGGGTGGGGTCAACTTCTCCATCCGCTCTGGGAGTTCCGGGACCCGAGTCAGGCCGCGGCCAGGTCCCAGACGAGCACGGTGGTCGCTCCGCGACCGGGATCAGCCCGAGCAGGTTCCCGAGCGCCGGGCGCCCGTCCGCCCAGCCGTGACGGGTCGTGAGCAACGAGAGCGCCACGGCAGCCCGCCATGAACGAGCGGCAACGCCACCAGCCAGACGAAGAGCCCCAGGGCAACAACGACCCAGCGAGGAACACCGGCCCTGCGCGGCGGGTTCGGGCGAGGCATTCGGTAAACGTTGACGTGAGCCATTGCTCCTCGAGGTGATCTAAAGCGGCTCGATCGTCAATGGTCGCCGATACTTCAGATGTTGCGACACTGTATCCACCGTAAACAGCGCTCACACACTGTCCTCGTGGCAAATATGGCGACCACAAAAAGGAAGCCGTCGAAGACCAAAACGCATCCCTCAATACCACTGGCGTGAAATCTCATACCGTGCATAAGGCAAAACATGCAGGGAGACAGTGGCCACCCGCGCCAAAACATCGTCCTGGTAATGGCATCCAACTCCGGTGGACTATCTCCACCGAATTCCTCTTGCCATCCGCTTGGCCGCAGGTTCGCCCACAGTAGAATCCCGGTAAGCAGAGTGAGGAGGACGGCCGTCGTTCGATGGACTGGCTGAGGCCGTCGCGCGGCGCGAATGAGAATTAAGAGCGCCACCCCGATCACGGACCAGTCGATACCGGCTGCAATGACCGCTGCGACCGCCACCGCGAGTAACCACCGCCTCGTTGTCATCCGGGGGAGTTGCATGAGCTCGCCCAGTGAAATCTCGCCTCTAGCCACGCGTAAGAGACCTGCGTCGCCGTAACTTCTTGTCAATGGTATCAAAAACCGCCGATCCCGGTGCGGGGTTTAGGCGTTACAGTTCTTACTTCTGTCGGAATGCGCGGCGAGTCCGGGCTGACTTTTTGGGAGGCATCTGGTTCATCACCGGAGGCGTCCTCGGCAGTGTCGCCGTCGCCCGGTGTGGCAAGACCTTGCAGTTCCTGGATAACCGGCCTACTCATTGGTACAATCGCATTCAACTTCTGCCGGACACCACCCGTCAACGCGGTCGGCGCCAATATGATCGATTTCCCCATGGTCAATGCGGAAGCCCGCATGTCAGCACGACGATGGCCGACCTTCCAGGCCCGCGCGGTATACGGCGCGCTGCTCCTCGCGTTCTTCTGGATCTTCCAGCTAAACCACGAGGGTTGGTTGGCCGGCCGGCCGCTCTCCACGAGGGAGTTGGCCGAGTTTGCCGCGGCGGCATTCGAATGGCTGGCCGTGGGCCAGGCGCTCATTGTGCTGGCGCTTGTGCCGGCGCTGGTTGCAGGAACGGTGGCCGAGGAGCGTTCGCGCCGGACACTCCCCGGGCTGCTTGCTTCGCGTCTGTCGAGTGCGGCGATCATCCTGGATAAGTTGGCGGCGCGGATGCTCCACGTCGGCGTAATCCTGGCCGTCGGATTGCCGATCACCTTTTTGTTGGGTCTGCTCGGCGGCGTCGATCCTCGGTCCATCGTTTATGCGTACGGCGGAACGTTTTCGACCGCCTTCTTCCTGGCAGCCCTGTCTCTGCTCGTCTCGGTGTACGCCAGGGGACCGAGGGGCGCGGTCCTGCTCGTCTACCTGATCGAGGTCGTCTGGCTCGTGGTCCCGTGGCTCGCCAATTTCGCCATGGTGACGGGGGCGTGGGCGTGGCTGGGGGCTCTCGCGCCGGTGAACGACTGGATCTTGCCGTCCACCCCGCTCTCGCTGTTCACGCCCGCAACCTCGTCGGCCTGGTCTGGCCAAGGGCCGGTCTCCTGGTTGCTAAGCCACGTTCGACTGATCCCGCCGGTGAACTTGGCGGCTGGCGGAGGGGGGCCGGGTGCCCTCGCCGTGCCATTGGGCCAGATGGTTGGACTGCAACTCGCCTATGGCGCGACATTCCTCGTGTGCGCCGCGTGGCGGCTTCGTCCGGTCGCCCGCCAGCTCGCCGACGGCCCGCGATGGCGGGCGGTCCTCGCTCGGATTCGCGCCCGGTCCCGACCGGCCTGCGGCGACGATCCGATGCTCTGGAAGGAGCGCTACTCCCAGGATGATGGCCCGGCCCGCCTCATAATCTGGATGGGCATGCTCGTCTTCGGCATTTTTATCCTGTGGAGTCATGAAGCCTTAACTCACAACTATCGCCTCGCTCTCGACGAGCTCTTCACCTACGGCTACGGTACGGGGGGACGGGTCGGCTCCGGCGTGATCACCAGAGCGGGTGTCATGAGCAACTTTGCCGACTATTCCGTAATGCTTTACGTCGTCGCGCTGGTGGCGGTCGCTATCGAGTCGGCGACCGGCGTGACGAGCGAGCGCGAGGCAAGGACCTGGGACGGGTTGCTCGGCACGCCGCTGGATCCCGCTGCGGTCGTCCGGGCGAAGGTGCTCGGAGCGCTCGTCCGGCGACGTGCGCTGCTGCTGTTGGTGCTCATCCCCTGGCTCGTCGGGCTGGCGCTTGGGGCGTTGCACCCCGTCGGATTGCTCCTGGCGGTCGCGGGCCTGGCGGCGTTCCTGTGGTTCGCTTCGGCGCTCGGTATTCTGTTCTCGCTGCGATCGAGGAGCTCGCGCCAGGCCCTGGTCCGGACGCTTGGCGTCCTGCTGGCACTGAACCTCGGGACGCTGTTGCCCTGCAAGCTCTGGTTGGGCTCCTTCGAAACCGGGATCCTGTTCGGCAACACGGCCGTCCTGCTGCACTTTTTGCCAATATCGACATATCACATGAACGGTTTCTTTCTTGAATTTACCTGGAAACACTTGCTCCTCATGAGCCTTCTCTGGGGCAGCGTCCCTGCCTATGTCGCCCTCGCCTGGATCGTTTCCCGCGCCGCGACCCGCGGGTTCGACGCGGCCGTGGACCGGCCTCGGCGCATGCCATCGAGCCTCCGCTCGGCTTGACCGGGTCGACCGGTTCTTCAACAAACGGGGAGGACGTGGCGCCTTGAGGAGTGCATCAGTCGCAAAGATTTGTGACCATGCGATGACCGGGCGCAACGCCGACAGAGACGTCTGCGGAACCTGCGCGACCGTTGCTGCACGAGTGGTGATGGCGACTCCGCGACTGCGCGTGATGCCCTTCGTCTTATCGGCAAATCGGTAAGCGCTCCGTCGAACCATACGCGGTGCGCGGGGCTATCGCGGGCTTAACGTCTTCTGGCTCGGCCGAACGCTCATGTTTGTGCCGCTGTGAGAGCTGCGCTATAACGAGAGAGCGCCTCGACCGCCGACATACGGCTGACTCGGCAGTCGGACATCGTTCGACTCCGAGCAAGGTCTGGGGCCGAAGTCGTCACTTGGCCCGCTCGAGCCGCTCCAGCGTCTCCAGGACTCGGTCGAGCTTGCGTTCCACCTCTTCCACGCGGGTCTCGGTGATGGCGGACCGCGAGTCGATCATCAGGAAGCCGTCCTTGACGATATAGGACAGGCCGAGTGGCTTGAGGATCAATCGCAACGACGTCTTCAGGGGCAGGTCCGCCCGGTCGAACTCGATCGTCGAGTTGACCGACTTGTTGGCTTCTTGGAGGCCGAGGGGCTCCACGTAGATCGGGATGCCCGAGAACGCGGGCGTGGTCGTCGCCACCTTGATGTACTTGAGCACGTCATCGAGCGGTGTCTTTTTGGGGAAGGGCATGACGATCGGCTCCTCGAGCGCCTGCATGATCTCCTGAGTCTTCCGCTGAAGATCGCCGGGATTGGGCTGCTTCCGAGGCTGCGGGCCAGGTGGGCGTTTGTTCTGGGCGAGGACGAGTGAGGCTCCTGCCGGCTGGGCTGCTGAGTCGGCCGCGGGGTCTTTCCCTTCTGGGCGACGGCCATAGTTGCCAGGACGCCCGCGCCCAGGAGAATTGCGATCCCAGTGGACTTGACGGTTTGGAAAATCATGGCGTGGATGACTCCTCGAGCTAAGGCCGCGATGGGCACGGGGACGGCATCGGCTGCGACGAGCAAGCCGCTGACCGACGACCACCGCGACGCCAGTTGTATGGTGGATTCGACCAGGGAGGCGGGCAGGGACGGAACGTTGAGGCGGGCCGGCTCGGTCAACCGCGCGACGACCGGGGCCAGGATCCCTCGCCCTCGGAGCCGCGCGGCCAGCCGTTTGCGGGCGCGGTGCAGGCGGCCCCGGAGCGTGGGCTCGCTCACGCCCAGCCGCCGCGCCGCCAGGTCGTAGCTCAGTCCCTCCAGACAGCAGAGGACCAGCGGAGCACGGAACGACTCGGGTAGCCGCGCGATCTCCTCCTGGATGGCCGCTTCGGTGCTCGTCCAGTCGCGATCCGCACCGGAAGGACCGGCCGGCTCATCGACGACGGCGACCTCATGCCGGCGGCGACGAATCGATCGGACCCGGCGCGCCTGGCCACGCGGTAGGTCACGCCACAGAGCCAGGGACCGAGCGTCGCCCGATTACGGATCGAGTCGGCCCGGCGCACGAGCACCAGGAACGTCGCCTGGAAGGCATCCTCAGCGTCGTGTGGATCCCTCAGCAGGCTCCGGCACAGTCCCAGGACCATCGGACCATGCCGTTGGACCAGGATCCGAAAGGCGTCCTGGCCGGACGTGTCGCGGTGAACCTGGAAATGATCCAGAAGCTCGCCATCGGTCATGGCCCCGAGTGCCCCGACGGTCCACAGCGTTTCCAGCGACCCCCGCGGGAATCTGCGCCCCCGAACGTTCCATTGACCCGACTCACCTTGGTTCCTCACGACTGGATCGAACTGCACCCGCCGAATATACAGTGCCGCTACCATCGGGATCCTCACACGATTTCTTGAAGGACCGGGGTGCGAGACGTGGGACGAACCAGCGTACACTTGGGGTAAACCCTTGGCGAAACCGAGCCACGGGCACCCACGCCAGGCCTCAGGATGGCACGGTTCACGGGGAGGGTGCAGTTCGGGTTGGCTGAACTGTAAGCTCTTATCGAACCATGTGCCCGATTGGGTATGCACGGAGTAACTGGCACATTTCGAACGAACCAGCAAAGGCAAGTTCATCACCGTGACATCGGAAGCTGTTCCGAATATTCAGGCGCCGAAACCGGACTCACTACCCACGCGAGTGAGCGACACTATCCGAGGCTAGCCCGTCGCACTGCGGTTTCACCCTGCGGCGTCGCATTGGTATGGCCACGATCCTGGCCGTGGTGGTTTAATTCCAGCCGGTCGCGTAAGAATTAGAGTTTTCCGACGAATTCCCAGTTGCGCGAATGTGTCGTGCATGGCTCGGTCGGGCTGACAAACGAGGAAATGCGAGGTTGGTCCATGACGTGCTACTCGCAACGCGCCGGCGCCTTAACGGCGGGAATCTGGCTAATTGGACTGGGCATCATGCTTGCTACCAAGACAGTGTGGCCGTGGGTCGTGTTCTTGGTCGGAATCTCGGTCATCGTTCACGGTTGGTTCTCAGGTGGACAGCGGCAGGCGATTCGCGGTGGGATACTGGCAATCGCGATCGGTGTCTGGGCGGCGTGCAAATTCAACGTGGCGTTGTTGTTCGTCGGACTGGGTGCGTACATTATCTATGCGGCCGTCATCAACCCGCAATCTTTTCGTAAACCTTACGTCGATAACACTTTGGAGTGAAGCTGCATCGGCCTGCCACCAGAACACGGTTCGAAGCCGAGGATCATTCGGGCCATACTAGCCCGAAGCGTGAGCGAGGCGAACTCCAACCCTCGCTCACGCTTCGGGCTAATGTGATCGGCTTGACGACTCCAAAGGGTGTTGGCAGAGCACCTGACTTGTTGAACCATGCCGTCACCAGGAGCTGATCGTGAGCACGAAGCCCTTACTACCGCAGGCCTTTTGGTTTCGGATCGCCGCTTCTTGTCCTCGGGTTGATGAGATACCCCTCTCCGATGATCCGTTGGCGGCTGCTTGATCTGCCGGCGTCGTGTGCCTTGCCGGAGTTGACACAGCTCGATGGCCGCAAAGCGTGGGCAGAAGTGCGAGTTGGGTGGAATGCACGAGGACTTGGGATTGCCGTCCTGGCCGAGGGCGTTTCCGAACTCCAGCTTAACCCCGATCGGCCCGAGGGTTTTGCGGATGTCCATTTCTGGGTGGACACGCGGGATTCGCGCAACGTGAGCCGGGCGACCCGATTTTGCCACCGCTTCGTGGCTCGCCTTTCCATCCGCGGAGGACGGAAACAATTGGCGGTTGAGGTCGCGCAAAAACCGGTCGCGCGAGCAGCCGCCGATTCGCCGATCTGCCCGGCCGACCTGATTGCCAACAGGTGCGACCTGAGTCGTGAAGGCTGGATGCTCGAGTTATTCTTGCCGTCACAAGCTCTTCACGGTTTCGATCCCGACACAAATCGCCGGCTCGGCTTTGCCTATCTGATCTCCGATCATGTCCGCGAGGACCAATTCCTTGGGGTCGGCCGCGACTTTCCGTTGGGCGAGAACCCAAGTTTATGGTCGACCCTCGAACTCCGTGATTGAGTCGAAACCCATTGCGCGGCAGGGTCTAACGACTCCGTTTCGACTTTTCGTTTTTACGAGAGACTCAACCGTTCAATCCGGGCCGACTTTCACTTGTGCGACAGGCTCTGTGGACGTGCTTGCGGAAGGCCAACACTTCGTCTATGGTTGACTCACGACTAGCCCGCAGTGCGACGCGGTGCCACGAGCGCCATGCGCGGTCGAGCTCGCGGACGTTGGGCAGGTTGTAGTGAGCACGGGTGGAGGTGTCCCAGTTGTTCTCGATACCGTCCTTCACGAACTTCAGGAAGCGCGGGCGGCCGCCCATTTCGATCAAGAACCGGGATATCGAATACCCTTGGCCGTAGAAGCTCATCAGGTCCTTGGGATACTCTTCGATCACGAACAGACGGGAGAGCGGAACTTCGCCGCGCCGCGCCAGGAGATCGTCGACGATCTGGTCGTGGCGCGTTCGTTCGCGTTGATCTTCACTCAAGAGTGAATGCGCCTTCGTCCGCCCAGCGCGGCATGGGACCGCCGAAGTAGCTGGCGAAGATGGTGTGCGTGACCTCGTGAGGCAGGGCGGACGCCAGAATTCGATCGAGCCGCCCCTCGACCGTCATGCGTTGGTCGGTGACTCGGCCCTGGGTGAACCCGAACGACGTCAGACCACCGGCTTCTCCCTCGGTCAGCCGCACCTTGATGGGGCACGGAGTGGTCCAGTCCGGCAAGTCGTGCCCCAACCAGGCGCGGGCGATCGTCGTTCGATACGACTCGGCGCTTCGGGCCACGCGTTCGGCGATTTCGGGGTAGGCGCATCCACCACGAAGTTACGACGAGCGAAAGGAGGCTCCGCCCAGAAACGGAAATAACACCAGGACCAAGGGGCCGAGCTTCCAGTTTGGCCGTGAGCGCAGAACCGAACGAGCGTCCATGCTCCGTATCCCTCCTTGGGTAAGAAGCTCCTGATTCCGATCGGGTGAGGACTCTAACAAAAGACGGCCCGCATGTCGCCCCATTTTTGTGAAGGGAAGAGGGGAGTGCCTGTCACTCTGATCTTGTCGATTTTGCGGAGACAGTGACCGGTTTTGTCACTCTTTTTGGAAACGATTTCGTTTGCTCGATCCGTACGCTTTTGAACGTGGTCGAAAAACTCGGCGGAGGCAGAAGGATCGTCGCCGAGAGGGATAAGCCGTGGTTCGGCGTCGGATTCCAATCATTGGGCTCTCGTTGTTCTCGGAATGGTTCATCTTCGTGCCGCCTTTCATCCGATTCTTAGGCAAGCTGGATCAGAGAATGGGAAATGGGTGATACGGTCTTGCCAGGTGGCGCTGCCCCGAATTCCCGTCATCGATCGAGCAGAGGCGCGGGGAATCGAGACCGCCTCCGATTCGGCGCTGAAACAGGAAAAGAACGCGTGGAGGAGGAAAGCCCATGGCGACCTGCGCGACTGCGCGTCTTCCCTCATCCGGAGGAAGACCAGGACGATTTGATGAGCCCCTCCATTTCGATCAGGCTCAGCGAGCTGTATCCGCTGCTTGCGCAGGCTCACCGCGACAATTATGTTTGGCTGCGCGACTTCGAAGATGACGAACTGCTCGTCAGCCAGGATCTTTATGAGGTGGTGCGAGCGTTCGCGGATTGCCGCCCCTCCGCCTGACGCGATGGCAACGGGCTTGTCTACCAGGTCAGAAAACTCTACCGTAATGAAGAGGATCAGCGATCTTGACGTATACCCCCCTTGGTCCGCGATCCCAGTTTTGAGTCTTCAACGATGGTCATCAAGGATCCGTCCTCGGCAGAAGAGGCGTTCATCATCGAGCGTCACGGTGATCTGACGGTCATTTCGGCGACGCGCGCCTTGGAACGTATCGAATATGATCTGGAGGAACAGGTTGCCGAACTGATCCTTAAGCCGTTACGGCGGCAGGAGAATCCGCTGATCATCTTCGATTTGAGCCAAGTCGATAATTTCGGCTCGATGTTTCTGGCACTTTTGATTCGCTGCTGGAAGCTGGCCCTGTCACAAGGAGGGACGATGGCTCTCTCTGGTGTCACCGAACGGACGCGGGAATTACTCCGCGTCACTGCGCTGGACATGGTCTGGCCGATCTACCAGTCCAAGCGGGAAGCCATCGATGCGTTGCAATTGGATTGAGTCCGGGGTGCGATTCTCGCCGAGCTGCCGATCCAGCGCGGGTGACTCACACGCGGAGTGGCCTTTGGCCGAGGCGTGTCGCCACGTCCGAAGAATTCGCACGCGAGCGAGCGCGACGGCCCAACGGCCGTTGACAGGTTGGTCCATCAGTCCGATGATGAATTGACAGGGAAGAAACCACCGGGGCCGGCGCGACCTTTTCTTGCGTGCCAATCGGGTTTTCGTTCCGCCAGAGCGGAGCCGCCATGGGCATCTACGACCGCGAATACTATCGTGGTGAAACCGGGGGACATACCTGGTTCAGCAGCGTCACGCCGGTCTGCAAGATCATCATCTTGATCAACGCCATCGTCTTTCTGCTGCAACAAGTCACGGACGAGCACTTTGTCGCTCAGTACTTCGAAGCGTCCCCCGAGCAAACCTTGCGGCATTTTCGCTTTTGGCAACTGCTCACGGCGACCTTCCTCCATGACGGTCTGCTGCACATCCTGTTCAATATGTGGCTCCTCTGGATCGTCGGCCGGGAGATGGAGTCACTCTATGGCAGCCGGGATTTCGTGGCATTTTATCTCAGTTCCGCGATCTTCAGCACGCTCGCATGGGTCCTCATCGCGAGCGCGTCCGCACACCCACACGTCCACATGCTGGGCGCGTCGGGGGCAGTCATGGCCGTCATGATGCTCTTTACGCTCTATTACCCAAAGCATGAGTTCCTGTTTTTTTTTGTCCCGATGCCGACGTGGCTACTGACGGTGATCTTTTTGTTTTTCCCTTTTCTGCCATTCATGAATCGAGATCCAGACGCGCCGGCAATCGCCATTCAGTCGCATTTTGCCGGGGCCGGGTTTGCGTTTCTGTTCAAGCAATTCGACCTGCGCTGGTCGCGATGGGCCACGGGACGAGTCTTCAAGCCGAGGTCGCGAAGCTTCTCGCCGGTCCCCCGCGAACAGAACCGGACGCGAACTCCCAGTCCCGCGCGGACCTCTTCGAGCGCGGGCACGAGCGGGAAGACGGCCTCGGTTTCCGTCTTGCCGGAAGAGCAGCTTGATGCGCGCCTCGATGAGGTTCTGGCCAAGATTGCGCGAGAAGGGCGAAGTGGATTGACCGAGGAAGAGGTTCGCGTGCTCCAGGAGGCAAGCCGTCGCGCTCGCATCCGGCGGAGCGACCGCCCATGAATGACCCAGACCAACAAGCCCATCGCGGTGATTCGCTTGGCCCAACCCTCCGATCTGGCGACGATCGTCGAATTCAATCGGCGGCTCGCTCTGGAGACCGAAGGGAAGGTGCTCGACCTGGCCATCCTCGACCTTGGTGTGAGCTCGTGCTCTGGCCGAGCCTGACCGGCTCCGATACTGGGTCGCCGAGATTGGTCAACCGCCATGCGTGGTCGGACAAGCCGCAATCACACGCGAATGGAGTGACTGGCGCAATTGTTGGAACTGGTGGCTCCAAAGTGTTTATGTCGCCCAGCCATTTCGAGGCAAGGGAGTCTTTCGAGCGCTGTATCAAACCATTATTGACAAGGCGGCGCGCCGACGGCGAGGTGAGCGGACTGCGGCTCTACGTTGAGAATTCCAACCAGCCAGCGCAGCACACGTATGAGGCGATGGGAATGAAACCCGCCGGCTACTCGGTCTACGAGATCCATTGGCGCGAGCGTTTTCAACGGAGTTGACGCTGACCGGCGCTTCGAAGCAGGGGAAAAGGAAGCGCCGACCTCGTCCGCCAACGACGGTGCTCGCGCTTCGTCTGCCTGCATGCCTAGTTCTTCAGAATCGTCCAATGAGCGGGCAGGCCGAAACGTTTTCAGCCGATTCGAGTCCTCGGTTAGAATCAACCCGACCGCCAGAATTGTGGCGTGGGCCCTCATTTTCGCTCCAGCTCATTCGCAATGGGAGTGACCGAGCACATGCCGGCGGGGAAGAATCATGACATGGCGACCACGAGTCGGGTGCGCCGCCGGAGGCCGCTGGCACGATTCTGGGTGGTAGCCTTGATCGTGTGTGCCAGCGCTCTGTGGTGGGGATGGACGCGCCTGGCGCCAAGTTTGACGGCCCGGGGAACCGCGGCCTACAACCGGCGTGATTGGAGCGAAGCGTCCAGGCTGGCGCGGCAACGAATCGAAACCGCCAACGACGATCGTCCGGCATTGCGTTTGCTCGCGCGCGCGGAGGCCCGTCTGGGAAACTTTGGCGTGGCGCAATCGCTCTATGCCCGACTCGATGAGCACAACCTGGAGGCCGAGGATTACTGTGTACTGGGGCTGGGCAGGGCCCTCTCCGGGGAGCCCCTCGAGGCGCAAAAGGTGTTGCGGCTGGCGCTGAGTGCCGACCCAGATCACGCCGAGTCACTTCACTTGCTGGCACTCGCCGCGTTTCAGAGATCCCAGTGGGTCGAGGCGACTCGGGCCGCCGAGCGGCTGGCCCGGCGGCAGGACTGGGCGGCGCGAGCAAACCTGCTGCTGGGGATGATCCGCGCGGCCGATCATGACCCGGCAGAGGCCGCCCGATGCTCCGGCTGGCCATGGAGCAGGATCCCACGATCCGATTGGTCCAATCAGACCCGCTCAGCACGAAGAGGCTCCTGGCACGCACGCTGTTGCAGGACAGTCGGCCGGCGGAAGCCCATGCGATTCTGATGCCCGTGCTCGAGGCAGGCCCCGATCGTGAGGCGGCGTGGCTCTTGAGCCGAGCGTATCTACAGGAAGGGAATCGAGCCGCCGCCGCCGCGGCTCTGAAGCGATCCGACACGTATCGCGCTGAACATCCGCTGGAGCTGGAGCCCGCGCCCTACGTTGGCGCAGCCAGGTGCGCCGAGTGCCACCGCGATATCGCTCACGCCGTGCTCGCCAGCCGACACGCGCAGACGTTCCGATCGGGCGGGGACTTGGCTGACCTACCTTTGCCGGAACGCCCCCTGACGGACCCGAATAACACGCCACGTCAGCCACGCGTTCAAGCGCGTCGACGGCCAGGTCCAGGTCGAAACCCGAGTCTCCGAGAAGGTCATGCGGGCAGTGGTCGATTACGCGCTCGGTTCAAATGACCGCTATACGTCGTTGATCGGACATGACGAACAAGGGCAAGTTCGTACTTTGCGCCTCTCGTATCATCGGAGTTCCGAAGGATCGGGGTGGGACCGGACGAAGGGTCAAGCGGCGCATCCGAAGCGCGATGACGAGTTCGTGGGCGAGCGATTCGCGTCGGACGACGAGCGCGCAGAGTGTTTGGTTTGTCACGTGACCAGTCCGCGCCGTGCGCGAGCGGAAAGGTCCCGAGGCCAACGACCGGGCGATCGGCTGCGAGCGGTGCCATGGACCGGGCGGCCTTCATCTGGCAGCGGTCGCGATCAAGTTCTCGGACTCGGCCATCGCCAGCCCGGCGCGGGCTTCGCCGGCGGAGATCAATAACGCCTGTGGCGAGTGCCACAGCCAGCACTTCCTGGAGATGCCCGCCTCGCGCACCGCTCCCGACTGGACGCGCTTTCCCGGGCTCGACGCTCGAATGGAGCCGTTGCTACGCGAGAGAGCGGCGGGGCCTTGAGCTGCGTGACGTGCCACGACCCCCATCGCAACGCCGAGACGGCGCCAGCCTATTACGAGGCGAAGTGCCTTTCGTGCCATGCCACGGCGGCCCCACCCACCAAGGCCGCGCCGGCTCGTCCTCACCAGAGCGAAGAGGCATTTCGATCCCCCTGTCCGGTCAACCCCAGCCGCGACTGCCTCCAGTGCCATATGCCCAAGGTTCGATACGACTGGCTTCACGCTTCCTTTACCGACCATTACATCCGGGTCCACACCGAGAAGGCGTCGGGCGCCGGTCCTGGAGGTGCCGAGTAGGTGCGTCGGGCCGATTGTCGCCGGCTTCGGGTCGACGCTAGCTCCTCGTTCAGGATTCCGGCGGCGAAGCCGCCAGCTCGGTCTGGTACTCGACCACGTCTCGCGGCGGGCTAGGCAGACACAGTACGATGGCGGCGGCCGTTCCAAGGGAGACCAACAGGCGGGCCATCAGTCGGGTCTGCCAGGTCAGCGAGATCGCGTCGCTGGTCTCCGCCGCCGCGAAATACATGCCGCCGATCAACTCGAAAGTAATCGCGCCCACGAGACCTCCGAGCCCGCCGGCCGTCACGGCTCGACCAATCAGGCGCCAGTCCCCTTCGCCGACGGCGAAAGCCAGACCGGCGGCAGCTCCCAGCACGCCCCAGATCAGCCCGTGCATGGCCATTGCGATGATCAGATCATATTCAAAATAGTCCATTCCAGCCACCAAGAACCCTGGCAAGACAGCCAAGGTTAGGCCCGCGCCCGCGGCCGATCCCAGCACCGCGCCCACGGATCCGCCGATGACGGCCGCCCGCGTGGACCCTCGCGCCAGCCCCCCTGCCGCTCCCAGGCAGATCCCCAGGCATGCTCCCAGCACACCAAAAGTGAGTGCGCTGTTCTTCACCACGGCGGCGTGTTTGGTCTCCAGCGTCGGAGCCATGATCTTGTTGCCCATCAGGTCCTGTCGCACCAGCGCGGGTCGGAATCTCTGGTAGACCGCCTCGCCAGTGCCGAAGGCGATCAGCCCGGCCAGGACTCCACCGAGCGCCACGAGCCACCGCTCGCGGCTCGTGCGCGCCGTCGATCGACCAACCTTCGCCGGGCCGGGTCCGTTTGAACTCATGCCAAACCTCCCCATGGGCTCGAGGGTCAACCGCCGGAAGACATCCACTCGATGCCCCGAGACTTGACTGTTCGCAATTCCAAACCGTAGTACCATTCAAGCTTTCTCGACGCTGGGGCCGGGACAAATTGGGCCTCATCGGCGAACACCATCTTTCTCGACACCCATAAACTATCGCCCTAATTTCAACAGATCGCGCCTGACTTCGTGCGTGCAAAAACGCCTCACTGATTGATTGTCTGTATTGTTATCCATTCTACCGGCTTGTGTTCGATCACAGGACCTTCTATAATGAGATTTGGCTCGAGTTTTCTTGATTGATCTGGCCTATTTAGGGTCAGTTTTTTCCGCGATTCGGATCTGTCAACGTCCGGGTCGGCAGGCGTTACCGGCCGGTCGTGCGGTCGAGTGTGAGCGGGGAGAGTGCTGGACTCATTGGGGCTTCGCCAATCGGTTTCGCCTGTGAGCGGGTCTCACGTGCACTTGTCTTTTAACCAATTAGGCCCAGCCACCGCGAGTGATGTTTTACCAACTTAAGGAATTCGGGCATGACTCATTCCGATGAAACCGATAGGCAAAGCCGGCGAGTCTTCTTGATCTCGGGGATCTCATTGCTGGGTTCTGGAATGGTGCTTGCGACACCGGCCCTGCTCAGCGGCTGTGGCGATGACAAGGGAACAATGGGCATGGTCGAGAACGCCGAAGACCCCACTCAAGAAAGCCAAGGATTCGATGAATTATTACAAGCAGCCGAATCTCAAGGGCGGTAGGCCAAAGCCCTCTCAGGACGGTGAACCACTCCACAAGCCGTGGGTGCAGTCGAATCTCAAGGGCGGCACGTCCAACATAAGAGAAGTGAGCCGGCTGGAAATGGGCTGGTACCCGCGCAGTTCGGCTGTTTTCAGGACAGTTCCTGGAAGTTTGTTCATGTTCGTTCGCCTTTCATCATCTGGGTCATCCCCATTCTTTCGCAGTTCAAGCCTTCAAACGAGAGAGGAGTCAGGGCCGATGCGATCACGATCTCAAGCTGGATTCACGTTGATCGAGCTTCTCGTGGTCATCGCGATCATCGCTGTGCTGATCGCCCTGTTGCTGCCGGCCGTGCAGTCGGCACGCGAGGCCGCCCGCCGTTCCCAGTGCGTCAACAACCTCAAGCAGATCGGGTTGGCGATGCATAACTACCATACGGTCTACACGGTGTTCCCCATGGGCGTCTCCGCTACCAGGAACACCTGGAATGTAGGCAAATGTGGCGTCGGCTCTTGCGGCGCTGGTGACCTGGAACGGTTGGAGCGTTCACGCATTTCTCCTACCGTACCTTGAGGCGACACCTGTTTATAACGCAATCAACTTCTCGTTCGATCCCCTGGTGTGTGCTAGCCAGCCATTCCAGAATACGGCGTTCTTGACACAAATTCCGGGCTTTCTGTGCCCGACCGACCCGTACTCGGGAAAGTCGCAGTCGTTGGGGTTCCTGAACAACTATTGTGGAAGCATTGGCACTACGATTGGCGTCGTGCAAACTACCCGAGTCAATCGGTTGGAGTCTTTTCGTATCAGTCGCCCTACGGCCTCCAGGACATCACCGACGGCTCGTCGAATACGGTCGCCTTCGGCGAGTCGCTGGTCGGCAATGGGGGCAAGGACGGCCAATTACCGAGGTAATGGCGTAGCGGGGCTATGTTACGCCTGGATCCTCGATGCCACGCAAAATGTGCCGCAAACCATGGCGACGATTCAGATGTGTAATTCGGGCTGGAACAGCGCTATCCAGAGTGGAAGCCCGTACAACGGGACGATTAATATCGGCGTCAACCGCGGCTGGTACTGGGGCTGGGGCGCCGAGTCGATGACGTTGATCAATACGATCGTCCCGCCAAGCTCGCAGCAGTATCCATGGAACGCTTGCCGCACCGGCTGTCAGGGTTGCGGCAACTACGACATGGACCACGCCGAGATCGCCAACGTCACCAGCCAGCACCCGGGCGGCGCCAACGTCCTGTTTCGCCGATGGCCATGTCCAGTTCATCAAGAACTCACTCTCTATCCACACTTGGTGGGCGCTCGGCACGCGAAACGACGGCGAAGTGATCAGCTCGGATTCTTACTGATGATCGGCCAGCCGGACACGGGACTGGCACGTTCTGCGTGTCAGGCCGGTGGAGCGAGAACCGATGGGCTTTTGGTAGTTCAGAGGCGGCTTGGCCGTTGCTCCGAACGGTCATGCCGCTTTTGGCTGCGCTGCCCGACTGCGGATGGATTGAGGAAAACGAGACGGGTGTGCCCATCGGGTGACGCAAGAAACGTGGAGATGACCTGTCTTGGTGATGCTCCGGCCTGAAGCAAAGCCCATTCGACGAGCCGACGCGCCAGCGCCGGTTCGGCAGCGGCTGGTGCCGATAGGTCGTCGTTGGCTCATCTGCGCTGGGACTGACCGCACTGACCGCCGTCCTGATCGGGATCGTCGGTTATCGCTGGTTTACGGCCCAGTTCAAGCGCGTGGAGGTCGAGGTCAAGGCCGGCCAGGCCAAGGCCGCACGCGGCGCGTCTGTCGTGGCTGACCACGCTGGGGCTGGGCGGCGTCGAGGGCAAATACTGGCTTGGTGCGTGCGAGGAGGCGGAAGGCCACGTCGACCAAGCGCTGGCGATCTGGGCCAGGATTCCGCGCGGCTCTTCGCGGTTCGCCAACGCGACGTCCGTCGCTCGCGGCTGGCCATCGATCAAGGGCGGCTCGCAGTCGCCGAGGAGGCCCTCGAAAGCACTAGCTTTCCGCCGGGCAGCAGTGTCGCCAACGAGCTGCACGAGATCATGCTCCAGCAGGTCTACCTCTTTACGGGGCGATCCGACGACCTGCGGCGGAGGAAGCAACAGGAGTGGGCCGTCGCCAAGAACAAGGCCGACGTTTTGCGCAGGCATTGGCTAATCGACGAGGCCCGGGCCTACGCGGCGGGCGCGCTGCGATCGCGGCTGGACAGTGACGGGCGCGCCGCGCCCGATGACGATCGAGTTTGGCTGGGTCGTGCCGACCTGGCGATCCGCACCGCCCAGTTCGCCGAGGCCGACGACTGGTTAAAGAAGTGCCTGGCGCGCCGGCCTGATGACCCGGTGGTCTGGCGGGCCCGGCTGGACTGGGCGATGGCCACCGATCAGCTTGTCGGGGTCGTCGAGGCCATGTCGCACCTTCCAGCCGACTGGCTCGGGCCAGAGCGTGTCCTGGCGCTTGCGCGGCTGGCTGGCCGGTCACTCGGGTAACGAGCGCGCGGAGGAATCGGCCTGGACCCTGCTTCTTCGAGCGCGCTCCCGGGCGATACCAGGGCCCTGACGCGACTGACCGAGCTGGCCAGCCGGGCCGGCCGGGTCGATCAGGTCGCCCAGTTGCGCCGCAACAAGACCGAGCTCGACCTGGCCACCGAAACCTACCGAAAGACCTTGAACGCCGGCACACCCACCTCCCATTTCGATGAGCTAGGGCCGGCTCGCCGAGACCTTGGGACGATGGTTCGAGGCACGCGGCTGGTGGACCCTCGCCATGCGCGATGGCACACACTCGAGCGAGGCACGCGAGGCCGTGGCTCGGCTCGACCGGATCGAGCAATCCCTGGCCTCGACCGAGGTATCCGCGATCGCGACCCGCCAATCAGTGTCCGTGGTCGGCAGGGCATCAAAAATTGCTTTCTCGGCAAAGGCCGCACCCTGTTGGACGCACTGGCCGATGTCGTCCCACAGGATGCACGCGATCGTGATCAGACGGGGTCGCCGCGATCGTTGACCGTGCCGGTCTTCGTCGACTTTGCCCGGGCGTCCGGACTTGATTTCACGCTACGACAACGATCCTACGCCTTTATGCCGGATGCCCGAGACGATGGGGGGTGGCGTCGGCTTGCTCGACTACGACGGCGACGGCTGGCTCGATATCTACGCGGTGCAAGGAGGCGCCTCTTTCCAACGAATCGACGCCGGCCCCCGTCGGCGCAGCGCGACCGGCTCTTCCGCAACCGGGGCGACGGCACCTTCGAGGACGTCACGGCCGCCGCCGGGCTGGCGGCGATGTCCGGGGGCTACGGCCATGGCGTGACCGTGGGCGACTACGACAACGATGGCCGGCCCGACCTGTTCATCACCCGCTGGCGGTCCTATGCCCTGTATCACAATCGGGGCGACGGCACATTCGAGGACGTGACGGCGGCCGCGGGACTTTCGGGCAGCCGCGACTGGCCCACGTCGGCCGCCTTCGCCGACCTCGACGGCGACGGCGACCTCGACCTCTACGTCTGCCACTATTCCGCCTGGGACCCTCAGACATCTCCGCCTTGCCCTCATCCGGGCAAACCGGGCAAATACAGCTATTGCGGCCCGCGCGTCTTCGACGCCATGCCGGACCATCTCTTCCGTAACGATGGCGGACGCTTCGTCGATGTGTCGGAACCCGGCGGGCGTCCCGTCAGGCGGACCGCGAAGGCCGAGGTCTGGGTGTGGTCGCCGCCGACCTGGACGACGACGGCCGTGTCGACTTGTTCGTGGCCAACGACCTGACGGCCAATTTCCTATTTTCCGAACCAAGGCGGCTTGCGGTTCTCAGGAAGTGGCGGCAGCCTCGGGTGTGGCCACGAATGCCGAGGGGGGATATCTCGCCGGCATGGGAATCGCCTGCGGCGACCTCGACGGTGATGGCCGGCTCGACCTGGCGGTCACCAACTTCTACGGCGAGTCGACGACGTTCTACAAGAACCTCGGGGCCGGACAGTTCATCGACCACACCGCCGCGATCGGCCTGAGCGGCGCCCAGCCGCTATCTGCTCGGATTCGGCGCGGCCTTCTTCGACGCTAACAACGACGGCAGGCTCGACCTGGCCACGGCAAACGGCCACGTCAACGACCTCGGCCCCCACATTCCCTTCGCGATGCCCGCTCAACTCTTGCTCGGCGAACACGGGGGCCGGTTGATCGATGTCTCGCGCGCGCCGGCGCACCCTGGCAAGTACCGCGCATCGGCCGTGGCCTGGCCGTCGGCGACCTCGACAACGACGGCCGGCTCGACCTGGTGATCGTCGCCCAAGGCGAACCTTTGGCCTATTTCCACAACCGAAGGGCCGGCCGGCCACTTCGTCACCTTCAAGCTCGAAGGGTCCGCCCCGGCCTCCAACCGCGACGCCGTCGGTGCGCGGCTGACCCTCACCGCGGCTGGCGTGCCGCCAGGTCGCCCAACGGACCGGCGGCGGCAGCTTCCTCTCGGCCAACGACAGCCGGATTCACTTCGGCCTCGGCACGGCGACTTTCATCGAGGCGGTCGAGGTCCACTGGCCATCAGGACATGTCGACCGCTTCGCGGGTCTCGCGGGCGACGCCGCGTACCTCCTGCGCGAGGGCCACACCCGGCCCAGTCCAATGCTTGGTTGGCACAGACGATCCCCCGGACCTGACATTTCCGGGGGCGAACCGTCAGTACGTACAAGTCCTAACTGATTGCCGCGGCAGAAGCAGGCGTAAGCTGGCGCAACGCTCGAGCAGGCGAGTCGCGGCACCCGAGTCGATCGCCGAGGCTGCCATTTCCATGCCGTCGCGAATTGACAGACGACCCGTGGTCCAAATGGCGGTCGCACTATTCGCGAGCAGGTAGTCGCGCACCGGCCCCTTCTCGCCCTCGAAGGCCCGTGTCAAACGCTCCGCACTTTCCACCGGACCGGTGACCTTGAGCTGCGGCAGCGCTCTGGGCCACCAGTCCGAAGTCGCTCGGCTGCAAAACATTGCGCTCAACATGGCCACGCTCGATGACTCGGATCGAGGTAGGGCCGTCGAGCGTTACCTCGTCCAGCCCATCGGAGCCCGTAACGACGACGGCTCTGCGAACGTGCTCCAGCCGGCGCGAGGACCTCCGCGATCAGGTCGGCCTGTTGCCCAAGCGGCGTCCCGATGAGCTGGTACGGCGGACAGGCGGGATTGCAGAGTGGACCGACCAGGTTGAACATCGTTCGAAACGGAAGTTGGCGTCGTACCGGAGCGATGTGGCGTAATCCCGCGTGGAATCGCGGAGCGAACAGGAAGACAATTCCCAACTCCGAGAGCGAGCGGTGTAGTAAGTCAGCCTCCGGCTCGGTCGATACTCCCAGAACAGAGAGCACGTCGGAGCTGCCCGAGTTTCCCGAGGCCGCTCGGTTGCCGTGCTTGACGACCGGTATCCCACACGCCGCGACGACGATCGACGCCGCAGTCGAGATGTTCACCGTGTTCGCGCCGTCGCCTCCTGTCCCGCACGTGTCGAGGAGGGACTCCGGGAACAACCCGCTTTCCCAGCGAGTCATCCTTTCTCGGACCGCGCGTACGCTGCCTTCCAGCTCGTCGGCGGTCTCTCCCTTAATTCGAAGCGCGGTCAAGAATGCCGCGATGGTGGCCTCGGTGGCCTCGCCCTCCAGCATCTTCGAGACGGCCTCGCGAGTCATCTGTCATCGAGAGCGAACGGCCCGCGCCGAGCGTTTCGAGAGCCGAGCTCAAGGCATTCATCACGGCACCCGGATCGTCTGCCGTTCAGGCACGCCATTGACCAGTCGGTCGAGCCGGATCAGCGGCTGGGCGTGATCCACACGCTGGTTGAGGACTTTCACAGCCTGCTCGGCGGTTTGAATCGCCTGGTCGTCGATCGCCGCGATCACGTCATGGGGATGAACGAGTTTGACCAGTGGACTCTCCGTGTCGACACTGAGAACCACGGCACCTCGCCAGTTTTCGGGCAAGCCGATTCGGCCGGCGAGCTGAGGGCTCAGTGTTGCTAGCTCGAGACCCATGACGAAGCTGATGGCCGACCCGGGCCGGTTGGGTCGCCGGACCAATCCGGCCGGATCATTGCCTGGGTCGACGGGAGTCGGCGCAACTTGGGGAAACGCTCGGTCGCGCTCGCCCACAGTGACGCGAAATCTGAGTTCGTGTCGGTCGCGCCAGACGACGACTTCGGCGGCTTTTCCCACAGGGCTCATCGAAACCCGATTAATCAAATGATTGAGGTCGACGATGTCGACTCCCGCGAACCGGAGGATCACATCACCCTCGCGGATGCCAGCCTCGAACGCTGGGGAGGACGGGTGGACCAAGCCGATCCGGGCGCCTCGCGGGCGCTCCATACCCAGCGCCTCGGCGTCATCTTGCTGGAATTTCGAGTTCAATTCCACACCGAGCGCGCCCCGAGTCACGTGGCCATGGGTGATCAGCTCGTTCATGATCCAACGCGCCAGGTTTGTGGGGATGCTGAATCCCACACCTTCATTTCCGCCGTTATTGGAGGCGATCGAGTTGTTGATTCCGATGACCTCCCCTTTCATATTGACCAGCGGTCCGCCAGAATTGCCGGGGTTGATAGCGGCATCCGTTTGCAGGAAATCCTGGTTATGGACATCCTCGAGTTCGTCCATATGACGGCCACGAGCGCTGATGATTCCTTGGCTGACCGAGTGCATCAAGCCGAACGGGCTTCCCAGCGCCATGACCCAAGTGCCCACCGGGGCATCGTCGCTATTTCCCAGCCGCGCAGCCGGCAGATCGTCCCGGTCGAGTTTGAGGACGGCGATGTCGGCCATGGCATCTTTCCAGACCTTGACGGGTAAGATCGCACGACCATCTTGCAAGAACACGCGAATCTTGGACGGCTTCGAGCCATCTATGACGTGATGGTTGGTCAGGACATAAAGGCCAGGGGACCGATCGCTTCGGACGATCACGCCCGAGCCGGTTTCCTCGACCTGTCGCGGCCGCCTCGTGTCGTCGACCCGGGTCGTCTTCTCGGCGACGATGTGAACCACAGCCGGCGAAACCGCCTTGGCCACCAACTCGAACGTTCGATTGACATGCTGAAATTGTTCGTACTGCTTGGCCAGAAGATTGTAAATTGCGTCGTCAGATTGTCTTTGTTCCAAAGGTCCAGTCGGTCGCGGACGAAGTCGGATTCGCGCCGTGCTCGTCGCGCGCCGTGACCGGCGACCTGCGCGGACACGACTGGTCCACCTCGTCCCAGGAGAATGCCCAGCAAGAGGCCCACACCGAGCGACGTCAATGACACAATGACCGTGGAAGAACGCGATGGCATGAACCAGCCTCCACGCCAGTAAGGGAAAACCAAGGCGCAGGAGCAACCCACCAGTCGTCAAAGGTCCAGTCTGGAGCTGACGCTGGGTTAGACAAGCTAATATACTGCCTGGCCCGAGGCTAAGTCAAAGACCGTCGGGACCTGGATCGGTTCGTTCGCACCCTTTGTACCGTGGCGATTCGGGCCGTGCTGGCGCTGGTTGGACTGAGCTGGCCATGTCAAGGGCCAATAAAAAGGCCGCCGGAGGTGATCCGGCGGCGCGGTGGCTGTCGGGCGACGCCGAGCGTGGAATGCTCAACGGCCCGTTTCACTAAAATCCATTTCGAAGTCGCTGAGATTGATCTGCGAGTCGCTCTCACCTTCCTCGATTGGTTTTTCGTAGACTTTCGCCCAACGCTTCGAGTCGGGCTCGAGTGCCCTTGATTGGCCGGCCCTCTCGTGTTCGCGCTGGCAGTCGATACAGGTGTTTGTGTAGGGGAGAGCGTTGAGACGAGCCTCGAAAATCTTGCCGTTACAATATTCGCAACGGCCGTACACTCCTGCCGCAATTCGTTGCAGGGCATGTTCGATCTGGCCTAACTCGCGGCTCTCGATCTCGACAAGTTGAGAACAAATCTCATCATTCGCCGAGTCGACGGCCGCATCGACACTATCCCCAACCACGCTCAGCTCCGAGAACTTCCGGAAACTGTCGAGGTCCCCATTCAGGGCTTTCCGAAGCGCGTCTCGCCGCGCGATCAATCGAGCAGTCAATCTAAGTAAGGCGTCTTTGCGGGCCATTGAACACCTCCTGGTGTATGTCTTCGCGGATCATGGGGCTCAACTTCAGACCGACTGACCCGCATTGGCGGCATTTCCCAGTGGACAGATCGAATCGGGAAAAAGTTCCAAATCAAATGGATGATGACCCCAACTGGGGGATGCTGATTCCAAAACGGGTCGGTCGTTTCGTCACTCCGTGGTCAGTTAAGAGAGCCAACCCTCTGCGACCACTCATCTCTAGCACATTATGCGCCATTGACAAGGGCCGAGGCACTTTTCCCTGAATCCACATGGAATATTACGTCGTATCTAGCCAAGGGGTTGCCAAAAATTTGGAAAATTGTTCCGAATGCTCGGCCACCATGGAATCCGAGACAACGAACGAATTCGGATTTCGCCTGCGCCCGTTCGGTGCTGCGACGATCGGTGAATGGACCGTAGGGTGGCCACTGGGGCGTGCGGGTGGGGGAGGAGTCTCGAGGTTTGGTGTTTTTTTGCAACCCGACCAAGGAGATCAAACTGCAAGTCGTCGGCTCAACGAATCGTTCACAAGCCTCCTTTCAGGAGGATCCGAGGAAGTTGGTAGTCGGCGATCACTCGAGGCTTCAAATCGCCGGGTGTGCGAAGAAGGTTTACATAACGGACCATCTTGTTGTCAAGCTTGTAGACCCACTGCTCAATCAACTGTCCCCTGGCGGCAACATAGTTCACTCTCTCCGGCTTCGTTCCCAATTGAGCAATGACTTCATCGGGCGTGAGCCCACGCAGGCCTTTCTCGGCGACCGGACTCGTCGTCGTTGCGGACGAGGGGGCTGTTGATTCGATCCATTCGTCTTTGACCTTGCGAAATCCACGACTGCGAAAAGCCTCGGCAATCTCCTTGGACTTAGGATCAATTCTCCAGGCTTTACGAAGCAATTCCACGGCCGTGACGCGATCCTGGAGCAGCTCCTCGTAGAGAATCGCCAGGGAAAGCGGTGCTTCCGCGTCGGTTTTGCTCAATCGATCGCTCCGAATCTTGAGCCAGTCGCGAAGGATATTGAGCGACTCCTCGGGTTGTTGCAGCTTCTCTCGGTAGAGGGCCGCCAGTGCCTTGACCTCGGCCGTGCTGGCCGAGCTGAGGTCTTGACGAGCCAAGCCGGGCGGCTTTCTCGATCAACTGTCTCGCGAGTTTCGGCTTTTCGGGGAGAAGGGTCTCGGCTCGCTCGGACATGGCGATGGCCGATTGCAGGCCTGGAGTCGCCTCCATTTCCAGGATCCGCTCGTTGGCGTCGGCCCAAAGGCGGCGATCAAGCGCTTTGCGCTTCGGCGGGGCGCCGACAGATAGGCAGCCATCGGATCGTTGGCGTAAGCGGCTTCCCAGCTCGCCAGATTCGCACGCGCGGATTCCCGATCCGTGGCCGCATCAGGGAAAAATGATTCGATCGCCTTCACGGTCGCTTTCAGTTCGGCAAGATCAGACGCCGCGGCCAGCCTGGCTCGCAGCGCACGGTGAGCCAATGCCGACGGGTCGGGCTCAGGCACTTGACGACGGCGCGCGTCCAGAGCCATCTCCAGCCACTGCCCTGGCGCATCGACCGTCAGACGCTTCATTCGCGCTTCGATGCGCAGGGCTTCCGCCTCCACCGCCTTGGCTCGCTTCAAGAGAGCGTCGTCCTTGAAATCATGGGCGCGATGCTCAGCCCAGCGCGCCCAAGTTTTTCGCTGTCTCGAAATCTTTGTCCGACAAACCGGCGACTCCTTGCTCCAGTCGCTCGATATCACCGGGAACCTCCTCCAAAGCGGTGACGTCGCAGACCAGGCGGCCCTCATCGCGTTTGAGCACGCCACGCACCTTAACGGAACTCCTCCGCGAAGTCGTGGTGGGCCGGAGTCGTCGTGGGACCAAAAAGGTGATACCCGTTCGCTTCAGTTGCAACTCATCGGCTGACTTGCTTCGAACCACGTAGAAAGCCACATGGTCGTCGACGAGCACCTCACGGCCGATCAAGTCGGGCCGGTTTTCGAGATCGGCGGCCTCGACCACCTGCACGCCTTCGTCCTCGTAGAAACCGGATGCCGTAGTGGTGAACAGGCAGACAGACATTACGACTACCGCGACGGCTCGTTCGCTCATGGCGGGCCTTCCGCGTTCGGATCGGTTGAGTTCGCACTCGGCCAGCCGAGGATCTCGAGTGCCTTCCCGTGCCGTATGAACACTCCGCTTTTCGGGTCGAGACGGATCACCCAGAGGTCCCCGGTACTGCCTAATTGGAACGAGGCGAGCCGCGCTCCGAACGTGACCCGTTCGCCAAGTCCGGGCCGAGACAGCTCGAGCAACTGAAAGTCGGTCAGATCGATGAAGCCGATCCGCTCGGGACGCCCGCTCTCCGAGCCAGCGAAACGGCTGGCTCCGCTCCAGGGGAAGACCCTGTATTCGAGGTCATAGGCCCCCTTGCCGGGTTCCGGCACACTGGCGATCCATGAGTCGATGATGATCCATCGCTTCTTGTAGAGATCGTGGAACCGAGTTGGCCAGACGTCGGGATTGTGTCCAGCCTCCTCGAGCATTTGCTCGAGGGTTTGGCTGCTCAGGTCGATGAAGATCGCGGCTTCCTCGGCCGCCTCTCGGATCTCATCGGCGCCCTCAATGTCACCGCCCAGCGAGTCCACAGCGGATTTGGCCGCGGAGAGCAGTTGGTACGCGCGATCAAATTTGCCCTCATCGAGCGCCGGGATGCCTTCGGTCCTGCCTCTCTCGGCGATCAATGGGTATTGCTGCCGTGTCTGCTGCCGGTAGCGGAATCCGATCGTCGCTATGACGAGCACCGCGACGGCCGAGAATATCAGGCTATAACGGTGGCTCTTTCGTGGCACGCGGACCGGTTCGATCACGGCTGCCGCCGGTTGATCCAGCACTTCGCCGCGGCCGTTCGCGGGTTTTGCAACGGCCGGTTTGCGCCGGCGATCCTTGCGATTGCGATCGGCGGCGATCGAGTCGTCGTGCCGAGGCGGCGCCGTAGCGGCCGATGGCGGAATCGAGCCTCTTGGTTTGGTCCGGGCACGAGGTCGTGCCGATGGGTCAGAAACTGGCGCGCGGGCGGTTGTGCTTTGGCCTCCGTCGCCCACGGCCGGCCCGGGCTCCTCGGCGTCGTCGACGTTGGACTTGGCCCGAAGTGGGGCCGGAACCGGGGCGCCACGACCCGCAGTCTCGCTCGGTGGATCGTCCCAGATAATCTCGGCATCGGCCGCTAACAGGCCGCTTCCCGCGACATCGACCGCGGTAGTCGCCGGTTCGCTAAGTTCAACAGGTCCTTCGTCAACCCAGCGCTCGTCCATCGCTCGACGGTTTTGGCCTCGACAGGCCGTTCCGGCGCGACGGGTTCGGGCAACGGGCTCCGCGGAAGGACGAAAACGCCGTCCCCACAGGACGGACAACGTAGAGCCTGGTAGCCTTCAGTGCGCTCGCCACGAACCCGGTGACCCGAAGCGCAGAGCACGTTGAAATACTGAACCCGGGACACAGGCTCGGACCCAAGGTCCTGGAAGAACTTTCTTGCCCGGCCGAGGAACTTCAAAAGCCACCTCACCTTGACGACCGGGCGCCATTTCCCAAAACCGACGGCCAGCCTTCCAACGCGATTTCGCCCGACGCTGTTGCAACGACAGATGTCAAAAAGAATTATCGGGAATCGATGGCTCGGGGTCAACGCACTCTGCCGGTCGGAGACCCCGGCCTTGAGGCACGAACACGCGCGGCGGTCCGTCATGGGTCCAGTTTCATCGCCTGATTCACCGCCGGCTCCGAGTCGCGATGAATCCGGATGAAGTGATCCGTGAAGTGAGCGTGGGACATCGGCGATTCTGACCCTGGGCATGTGACAGTTGAGACAATGAGCCGCCGGCTCGATGGGACAGGTGGTCTTGGCACCCCGCTCCGGATGGCTGCTGGACTCGACTGAGCGATCCACGCCGCTTCCGCCGGCAGAATGACATTGAAGGCAGCGGGACTCGTACCAACCGGCTGACGTCACGAGGTTGTGGTGCGGGTCATGGCACGTGACGCAGTCCAGCTTGTTCCCACTCTCCGTAAAGCAACGGCTCCAGGAGAACGTGGTGCCCTGAAACCGAATCGAATCGGGCGCACCGGGAGAAAGCTGAAGGAAGTTCGATCACGAGGGCTGTGGCATCGACTGCACAACCCCACGATGTCAGACCCGGAGGCCAGTGCGGGGCGGGCGATGCCAAGGTCGGCACCCCTGGGCAAATGGGCGTTCTTGGTCCGCGGGTCTTCTCAGAGACGCGACGACCCTGAGGTGATTGCCCCCGGGTCCGTGGCACAACTCGCAGCCGATCGCCTGGTCGGACGACTCCGGGCCGGTGTTGGTCATCACAGCGTGAGGATTCGTCGCATGGCACTCAAAGCAGCGTCGGACCGCATCCGTGGTCAGACTCATCCCCTGGTAGAGCTCGGCCGGCATGTCGGGATCAACCGGGTGTCCCGAAGTCACATCCCATCCGACGGCATGGGAATAGTACGAAAGTCGATACTCGTAGAACTGGTTTTCGCGATCGTGTCCGACCAGGGTCAGTCCTCTGTCGCCGGAGCCGAAGGCATAGTCGACGATCGTCTGGAAGACCCGCCCATCGACTTGAGTACGTACTTCGACCTGATCTTGGCTTTTCAGGAAAGTATGGGTGACTTTCGAACTGCTTGGATCGTGGACTGGTTGTTCGGGAAAAGGAATCCTCCGAAATTGTTGGCCGCGAGGAAGAGTGCGCGCGTGCCGGCTGCGGTGCTGTTCCTGAAAGATGGCCTGATGACATTCGGCGCAACGGCCCTCACCCACAAAAGGGGCCGGCTCGAGCTCGAGGGGATGAGATTCGCGAAAGGAACTAGCACGGCCGAGAACCGCCTTTTCGGTGGCGATTCCCTCCTGGAGATCGCATCGGGAAAGCAGCCAACAGTATTCCGGATCGTCGACGGCGCTGGACCGTCGTCGCAGCTCGGCGCGTGCCTGAGCGGGTTTTCCGAGTTGGAGAAGGAGACGTGCCTGTTTCATGCGGACACGGTCGACATCGTCATGATTGATCTCATTCCGCTCGTCGATGTGGTCCAGCACCGCCTGGTAGGCCTTGGCGGCTCCGGCCGGGTCGAACTGAGCGACCCGTATTTGACCTAACGTCAGTATTGCCACGAGTCTCCCAGCCAGGTAGGGTCGCGAGGGTCTCTGCCGCGCGGGCGGCCTCGCTGAGCAGATCCATTTGGAAGAAGATCTGTTCGAGCGCCAGCCAGCTTTTGGCATGGTTAGGGTCCTTGCCGACAGCTCTCCTCAGGAGCAGGATCGCAGCTTCGTTTTTTCGCGAGCGCAGCGTGGCGTGAGCCAGGAGATAGAAGTCTTCGGCCTCGAGCCGAGTATCGCCCAGACGTTCGCAAAGCGCCATGGCCGGTTCATCGCGCTCTTGTTGCAGCAATGAGCGTGCGAGCAAGCGGAGCGCGTCGGGCTCGTCCGGTTGGTTCGTGAGCTGCTCGCGCGCTGCCTTTTCGGCCGATCGCCAGTCCTGGCGGGCATATGCGCCGATGCCCCGCTGGAGCGGGCTGGGCGCTGACGGCGTGACGAACCACGCGGCTCCCAAGGCGACACCTGCCAGGATCAACGGGCACAGCAACAAAAGCAGGGGCCATCGGTTTCGAACGCCGACCCGCGGCATGAGATACCTCGTCGCACTTCCGCAAATCAGGCCGGAGCGCCGGCTGACGTTGCTGAGGATTTCGAGCTGCCGATCGAGATCGTTCTAATGAAACGACTCGATCGCAACCCGTTGGTCGCGATCGATTTTGAACAATCGGTCCAGGTTCGAGGTGCGGAACACCTGCTGAAGGACCACTGACAACTCACAGAGCCGCAGTTTGCCGTGCGTCGCGTCGATCCGGCGTTGAAGCAGGATCAGTTTGCTCAGAAAAGTGCTCGAAATCAAATTGACGTCGGAAAAATCAATGACGAGTCGAATCGGGCTTCCATCGTTAGGCAGGACCGCGGCGATCTGCTCGGC
The DNA here is from genome assembly GCA_963779785.1 of uncultured Planctomycetota bacterium. Taxonomy (GTDB): domain Bacteria; phylum Planctomycetota; class Planctomycetia; order Isosphaerales; family Isosphaeraceae; genus CAVRFS01. The sequence continues at coordinate 128,060 of CAWAAW010000039.1, read as the reverse complement.
CGCCTCTCGGACGGTTCGCTCGTCGAAGAGGTGATGGTCCTGAAAACGAACGACCTTGACTCCGTCAGTTTCTTGAACTTGAATCCTGGGTGTAACGCTCATCGTTGAGACCCCGCGAAAAATGCATTCATTGAACGATCAATCAGACAGGTTTCCGTTGATCTTGAGTCGATAACGACTTCGGTTAATTGGCTCCCGGCGCGATCATGTGCCATGCCGCATTTGATTCTAGTGTGCTCGGGCGCCGGCTACGAGTGAGTGGAGACGCTCGCTGGCGTCATCGGGTGCTCAACCAGTCGGATTCCGGACCGAAAAGCGGCCTTCCAAAAAGGTTGTCCTTCACGCGGATTCGGGGTCATGGTTTCTGCGACGGAGTGGACCGGTGCCGGGTCGGCCCACCGTCGGCGGCTTGACAGAGGGCGTGCCGTCATTTTCGGTCGCTTTTCTTCTGGCGGAATCTGTGGCCAGACCCTCGGTGATCGGTACGGAGCGCCAAGGGCCGATCAGCCACGAACTCAAACAAGGATTCCAATTTGCTGGCACGAAAAACCTCGGAAACAGTCGCATCGACATTGCAGAACACGAATCGGCCGCCCCCGTGGCGGACCATGCGTTGGAGGGCCACAAAATTGCCCAAGGCGGCTGACCCCGCAAAGCCGACTCCGCTCAAATCGACGACCAGATCGGGGCGGCCGTTCCCTTGGATGTGCAAATCGTAGTGCTTTCGCAAGTCTTGAACTGGCGCGGGGTCGAGACGCAAACAGTCCCAAAATTCCGCGACCAGAATCCCATTTACGTTATGTGTCTCAATCGAAGGCTTCAACATCAATCACCTGCTCGGCGGATTATTGAGGTGCTTCGAAAAATCCGCGAGAAAATCCAGGGACAAAGACTCGATGGCCGGCAAGAACTCCACGAGTTACAAGCTGAGAGCGCTCCGCGTTCACGTGGTCCGCTTTCTGCTAGAAAGGACGATCGAGGACGCGATCGCGGGCGACGACCGCAAGCGAACCAAAAAGGGGTGACGCGTTGTCTCGGAGCGAGAGCCACTCCTGAGCCATGTCGCCACCGAAACCGGCGAGCGAAGATCGACCACCAGGAGTATCCTAGCAGACATGGACAGCGATTCGCCAGTTGCTCAATCGGATCGTGATCTCCCGAGCGTCCTAACGCCGGCACAATCCTTGCAATTGGCTTGACGCTGACCAGAGAATGGGACCAACCGGTCACAACCTGGAATTCCCTAGCCGATTCTGAGATTGATTGTCTCGCGCGGAATGACCCGTGCGAGGCCGTCGTCAACGTTGGAACGAGAAGGAGTCGCCCAGATGCGTCCATTCTTGCTGGTGCTCACCGTCGGGTTCGCTTGTACGAACGGTGCCGCACTTGCGGGTGAATCCGACTGGGTGACCGTCGTATTCCCCGAACGCGCGTATGATTTCGGCGATGTCGCCCGCGGTTCGCAGATCCGTCACACCTTCCCAGTCGTCAACAAGACCAACTCGGAGATTCGGATCGCAAACTGGCGAGCCAAATGCGGTTGTACCAACGTACGCGTCGGTGCGCGGGTCATTCCGCCGGGAACGCAAACCACCATCGAGGCCACGATCGATACAACCAAGTTTCAGGGGCTCAAGACGTCCGGGCTCACATTGATCCTCATTAGTCCAACTTATGCCGAGGTCGACCTGAACTTGACCTGTTTCATCCGGGGCGAAATCGTGATGAGCCCGGGCCAGATCGATTTTGGCATTCTGCGACCCTCGCCGACTCTTCCCTCGGCTTCGCTGACGCTCACCTATGCCGGCGGCCGATCCAACTGGGAGATTGTTCAGATGATGACGCAGACGGCGAAGGTCAAGGCGACGGGTGTGGAAAAAGCCCGGACCGCCGATGGTCAAATCCACTGGGCTGTGACGGCCACACTTCAGCCAGGGCTCACGAACGGCTATTTCAAGGATGAGATCACCCTGATCACCAACGACACCCCACCGCGGAAGATCCCGGTCTCTGTTCTCGCCAACATCCAGAGCTCAGTCACCGTGACCCCTTCGATCATCAATTTCGGCCAGATTCGCGCCGGCGAGACAGTATCCAAGTCCAATGCGGTGCATGTCCGCTCGTCGACTCCGTTTTCGTTGACGAAACTCACGGCCAGCCAAGGCGACGCTGCAGCCGCTGGAGGACAAGCCCGCGCCACTTTCCGACCATGCCCTCAACCTGACACTCAAGGCTCCGACGACTACAGGACCTTTTCACGCGATCGTCAAAATCGAGACGGACCTGAAAGATGAGCCGGCGGGACAGGTCAAAATCTTCGCGACCGTGATCCCGGCAAAGTGACCAGAGTGACCAGCGTGCGAATCGGACTCGCCGGTGAGCGTGGTCAAGACAATCGATATGGATTCGGCCAGTTTTGAGTAACTTGGCCGATACTCAGCCCATGAACACCATCAGACAACGCGACGGAATGAGAGTCCTCCTACCGTCGCAGTTCACGAGTCGATGATGACAAGCGTGCGGAAAGATCCGAGATTGAATATGGGCCATGCCCTTGTCAGAAGCAACTGGATTCGGGCGACCACAGGTCAGGATGAAGGTGAGCGGTCCAGCCATCCCCGTTTCTCGGGGAGAGTTCTCCAATTACTGGGCTGCGAATCGCTGCACCCATTTCAGCCGCTTCCATCCCCAAGGTGCCGTTGGGAGGTACTTGAACTGCCAAGTGAGGGCATGTTTGATGCTTCGCACCAAGTTGCTTCGGTGTCTTTGGCCTCCCGATTGTACCGTTGATGCTACGATCTCTTTATTTACCGATATTGCTTCTCGTAAATCGTTGGGGCGACCGTTGACTTCTCCAGTAAATGCGACGGTCTTGTGGCTGATGGGAGTGGCGGATGCCGATGCAAGCGCTCTGCTGGTTGACGAGCGCTGTTAGAATCAATGCTGGCTAGGCGTAGGTATGGCGTCGGCTCGCGGTCCTTGGACGAGACAACCACGAGCGAATTGAGCTCGCGCGTCCGCGCAGAATACAAATTTCGTAGGTGAGACAAGAAACGTGACTGCGTAGTCTGCCCCGAGGGACGTAGTCCCCATCCGAGAAGGCGCCCTAAGTGACGAAGCGATCAAAGGCGTCGGTCTGAGAACGGGCACCGGACAGCTTGCGACTTCGGCGCCGAGGAAGAAGACCGGCCGAGCCGCCCGGGGGACGCGGACAACACACTGTGCAGGCCACCCCGCGGAGGCGACTTCAGCCCCACACGAAGCGGATGCTGTGGAGCGTCGGGTCGTCGCCGACCGCGAAGAGAAATGAGTGGTAGACCGGCGGTCGAGCACATCCTTGAAAGCGACAATCGCCATCATTTTCAGATAACCGACGGCGTCCTCCCCGGGCGCCGATGGTGCGCCCGAAGGAAAACCGGCCAGGGAGGGAGGCTCGCGCTCTCACTCAGTCGTAGGTCACGGTGCCGTAAATGTTGCTGTTGCTGGTGGAGGCGAAGTTGCGCTGCCGTTCGATTTCTTGAGAGTGCCCATTCTGCCGGAGGTGACGTAGAGGCCGCCGCCTACGCCGTCGCCATCGCTCCCGCCTGCGCCAGCGAGACCGGCAAGGGCCTGGTTCAGGAGCACAACCGTCTGGTTGAGGGACGCGAAGCCATCCGCGCCGACGAAGACGCCGCCGCCCGCGCCGTTGCCGCCGCCGATGCCAGCGCCACCGGCGCCGCCGATGGCTTGGTTGTTGATGATACTGCTGGAGGCGACGATCAGCGCCCGTGGCTGGAAATGCCACCACCGTCGACGGCGGGGTTGCCGTTGACGGAGCAGTTGGTCAGCGTGGACGTGCCGGAAACGCTGTCCGGGCCGCCGCCGTTACCCGCGGAGTTGATGCCGGTGATTTTGGTGTTGGCGATCGTCAATGCACTGGAAAGAACGTAGATGGCACCCCCTCCTCCGCCAACGGCGACCGGGTTGTCCGAGAAGTTGCAGCGGTGGATCGAGCCGCTCCCCCCGACACCGCACGCCACGGCGCCGCCGTTGAACCCGGCCGAGTTGCCCGTGAAACCGCTATCGCGCAAGTCGAAATGAGCAGACAGGAAGCTTTCGAGAGTTCCCCCCACCTCGGAAGCTTGATTCGCGTCGAAGGTGCTGTCAGCCACCGTCAGAGTGCCGAAGTTGGTCAGTCCGCCGCCGAAGGTGGCGAAGTTGTCGTTGACGGTGACGTTTTTTAGCGTGGTTGTGCTGTCAGAGCCGGAGCCGGGTGGGGCTACCCGAAGGCGCGGGACGTCCAGGCCGGGCTGAACAGATGAGCCGATACCGTGCTCGGCCCCGGGAAAAAAATTCGGCCGCCTGAGGTGTCTGCGGCGCAGATGGCGCATTGGGGATAGCGACGCTGGCCAGGCCCGCAGTCAAAGCCTGGCCGTGTTGCGAAGTCGCCCGGCAAGCTCCGGACGTTCGATCCTGATTCGCTCGCCCCCGCCATCCGGAGGAGTCTCCCATGCATCGATACTTCTCGTACGTCCTCGATCACATCCAGAAATCGAGCCTCGAGGACAAGACGAAACAGGAGGTTCTCAAGAATCTGTACCACGCCAGCAACGCTGAGTTTGAGATCCTGTTCGGCGTCATGAACATCCGAGCGTACTGGGTGCTCCAGCGCCGGGGAGATGACAAGATCGCGGAAATCCTCAGAGGCGCCCGACGTGCGCATCCAGGACTCGGGCAGTCGGTACAACGATTGGAAGAGCCTTACGACCGATTCGAGGCCTTCCTCGCATCCCTCGGACGTGCAGCCCTATCAGGTGAAGGGGCCGCTGGTCCACGCGGCACTCTTCGGTCAGATCGGCGATCGGACGTGGTTGCAGCTCGAAGGTAATCCCCTCGACGCACGCCACTTCCTCGGTCACTTCTACGACTTCTTCGCCTACACGTTCACTGGCGAGAACCAGGGCCCCTACGGGTCGAGCCGCTACATTGACACCCGGCCCCTTGAAGTCCAACCCCGGATCTATTGGCGAGAGATCGGCGACTTCCCAACCGGCCTGGATCGCTCAGTCGGGTGAATCGACCTGGGCTCGAGTCAACCTCATAATAGGTCCACCCGCCGGACCGGCCAGCAGAGGCCTGTTGCGTCGGTTCCCAGGGCCTGTTGACAGTTTTTGGTTTTGTCGCACCGGATCCTCCGGCCGAGCCGGCATCGGCTCGGCAAGGATAAGCCCGAGTCGGGCGCGTCGCTTCCCAGGTCCGTAGTCGCGGCCCCGGTAGATTATTTCCTGCCGTTCGCCCTACGACTGATCGTTGAATCGGGCAGGGTCATACCGGTCCGACTCCTCGTGAATGCTCGGCAACGACTTCAACGCTCGATTCGAGCGAGTAAATTCACCATTTCGATCGCGGCAGTGGCGGCTTCAGCCCCTTTATTCCCGGCTTTCAGTCCCGCTCGATTGAGTGCTTGCTCGACCGACTCGGTTGTCAAGATGCCGAAGATCACTGGCACGCCTGTCGAGAGGGCGGCCTGCATGACCCCCGCCGCCGCCTGGCCGGCGACGTGGTCGTAGTGCGACGTCTCGCCTCGAATCACGCAACCCAAGCAAACGACGGCCGCATAGCGACCGGTCCCCGCCAGCTTACGCGCCACCAGCGGGATTTCGAATGAGCCGGGGACCCACGCCAGGTCAATCGAGGCTTCGGGCACCCCATGACGTTCCAGGGCGTCACGGCAGCCGGCGACCAGCGACTCGGTCACCATCGAATTGAACCGCGCCGCCACGATAGCGAACCGGCCGGCCGGCACGGAGTAATCACCGACGTACAGGGCCATGTTCTGATTGATCCGCCACTTAGAACGAACGATGAACCGACGTCAGCGGGGTCATCGACATCCTTCACCCTTGTTTCAGGACAGGTTCATGCTCATGAGGAACTCGGCATTCAGCTTGGCCTTCCGCATCCGACCGGTCAGGAGCTCCATGGCTTCGACCGGGTTCATGTCGTTCAAGACCCGGCGGAGGATCCAGACGCGCCGCAGTTCCTCCGCATCCATGAGCAGCTCTTCGCGACGGGTCCCGGAGCGGTTGACGTCGATGGCCGGCCAGATCCGCTTATCGACCAAGCGGCGGTCGAGGTGCAGCTCCATATTCCCGGTACCTTTAAACTCCTCAAAGATCACGTCGTCCATCCGGCTGCCGGTGTCGGTCAAGGCCGTCGCCAGGATGGTGAGGCTGCCCGCCTCCTCGATTTTACGCGCCGCGCCGAAGAACCGCTTCGGCTTCTGCAAGGCAGAGGCGTCGACGCCACCGGTCAGGATCTTACCTGAGTGGGGAGCCTCGGAATTATAGGCCCTCGCCAGCCTGGTGATCGAGTCGAGCAGGATCACGACGTCCTTGCCAAATTCCACCATTCGCTTCGCTTTTTCGATGACCATCTCGGCAACCTGAATGTGCCGCGAGGCCGGCTCGTCAAAGGTCGAGCTGATCACCTCGGCCGTCGCTGCCTTGACGGAGCGCTCCATGTCGGTGACTTCCTCGGGCCGCTCGTCGATCAAAAGGACCATCACATAGGCGTCGGGGTGGTTGGTCAGGATGCTGTTGGCGATCTTTTGAAGGAGGATGGTCTTGCCGGTTCGAGGAGGCGCGACGATCACGCCGCGCTGGCCGAAACCGAGCGGTGTGACCAGGTCGACGACCCGCATGTTGATCTCTTCGGGCGTAGTTTCCAGCCGGATTCGACCTTGGGGATGAAGCGGCGTGAGGTCGTCGAAGCCGACTTTTTCGCTGAGCTTGTCCGGATCCTCGAAGTTGATCGCCTCGACTCGCAACAGGGCGAAGTAACGCTCGTTCTCCTTTGGGGGCCGGATCTGACCCGACACGATCGCGCCGGTCTTGAGGCCAAAACGGCGGATCTGGCTCGGCGAGACATAGATATCGTCGGGGCAGGGGAGGTAGTTGTAGTCGGGACTCCTCAAGAAGCCGAACCCGTCGGGCAGCACCTCGAGCGTCCCTTCGCCGTACATCAGGCCGTTTTGCTTGACCCGCTCTTTCAGAATCTTGAAGATCAGGTCCTGCTTCTTCAGTCCCATGTAGTCGACGATGCCCTCGGACTTGGCCGTGCGAATGAGCTGGGGCATCGTCATCTTCTGAAGCTCGGTGAGATGAATCTCGCCGCGCTTGATATCTTCGTATCGATCGTGGAGCGCGGCATCGCCGAAGATATCATCCTCGACGTCTGGAAACTCGGCGGGAACATCGACATAGGTCGGCGGCGCCGGCCGCTCCGGGCGCAGCGGCGGCGGAGAATTCCCGGTCGCGATCCCTGGAAGGAGGCGACTGAAGGGTATAAGGCGCTTCGCGTTCCGGGCGTTCACGGACGTTGGCCGTCGGCTCATGGTCCCGGGACCGCTCACGGTCACGCACCACCGGCGATGTGTCTCGGTCCCGGTCTCGATCACGTGCCATCGGGATCCCCTCGTGGTGAATCGGACCCCCGTCGCGCTCCGAGCGATCGCGGGCCAGTCGTTCCCGCACGGTCATGGTTGGCTGCTCACGCTCGGGTCGATCGCGAACCGGCTCGCGGTCGCGCTCGCGAATGAATCGGATCGGCTCGCGGTCCGCCGGTGCCTCTTCCCGAAAGGGCTCGCGATCTTGGCGGTTACGCACGCTCTCGACCGGGGCCGGCGTCGACTCGACGGCACCGGGATAGGTCGCGGCCGCCTCGACTGGGCGGTCCACCAGGACTCTCGGAAGCGGGAGCCGTCGATGATGGGCTGGTTTTGCGAATTCGAGAGTTGCCGGTTGACTCCCGGCGCGGGCGAGTCTCGTTGGCCATGGGAAACCATTCTCCTGTTCAAACGGAATCGGTGATCGGCTCGAGCCTTGGAAAGACGACCGGGCAGGTGTGCGCAGCCGACCAGGCAGGGGGAAATCCAACAGAACCGAGCGGACCAACTGTGCCGCTTGCCGGCTCGATCAGGCGGCCGCCTGACGAAGGCAGTGACTTTGGAACGACGAAAGTAATTGTGATTGATCGCGTTTATCATGAATTCGATGGAATTGGATCGAGGATGGAATGAGTAAGGCTGGACCGTAACGCTGAGATGAGATCGGATCAAATCAGATCGATTCACGCATCCTCCGCATGCCCGGCGGATGACCCTGAGAAAAGGTTCGTCCCGAGGGCCGCGGGTTCGTCCCGTCGGCTCCGACCTCAAGACAACAACCCGACCTGGCGGCGGCCGGGCGTGTCCGCTCCAGGAGAAAGGCAAGGAGTCGATCGACCTCCCGAGACTAAGTGATCTAAGCCGGCATCATTCGTGATGATAAAATCGGCACGCCGGCGTTTCTCGGCGATCGGCCATTGAGCACGCTCGCGGGATTCGAGCGTTTCCTCAGACCAGCCTCGCTCGTCGACGACCCTGCGCACCCGCTCGGCGCGAGGCGCGTCCACGAACACGATCAGGTCGCAGAGATCGTCCCAGCCGGCTTCCAGCAGGATCGCCGCATCAAGCACAATCCAGCGCGGGCCGGGTTGGTCTGCCTGCGCGGCTCGATCGATCAGGCTCGCGAACCGGGCCCGCATCCGGGGATGAAGAATCGCTTCCAAGCCACGCCGGGCCGCTGGATCGGCGAACACGATCGCGCCCAATGCTCGACGGTCGATTCGAGGCGTCGGCGTCGGCAAGAGAGGCCGGTCCCGTCATCACGTCCGCTCCAAATCGGCTCGACGAATCTGATCGCGCACTTCCGGATCATTGAGTAGCTCATGTCCAACAGCGTCAGCAACGATCACGATGGCTCCCCTGGCCGCCAACATCCCCGACACCTGACTCTTGCCGCTCGCCGATTCCGCCGATCAAGCCGATCACAAGGGGTCATCCCGTGCTGCCAGTCTTGGATTGCGGACGGCTTTTCAGAAGGTACGCAAGGCGTCATCGTCAGGGCGCTCCCCAACATCACTACTTCGCAGGCAGACGGTCACTGGCTCGTGGTCTCTCGACCGATCAGCTCGGGCCATGCTTCCGCCCTTGAAGCCGATTGAAGACAGACCAGCGACCTGGCTTCGTGAACACGACCACACGATAAGCCGCCAGATCAACGACGGAAGGACGAGCCAGTGCGGACTCTCAGGATGGAAAATCGTTCCGGCGTCGCGAAACGTCATTCATGCAACGTGGTAAGTTGGTTACAGAGGGTGGGGTCCCTGAAAGTGTTTTGCCGACGTCGCTCATCCAGGCCTTTTTCGAAACTCGCAGGGCCGAGGGAGACGAGGACCGGCTCGATGACGGGTAATGTCGTATCGCGGCGGATCGGTGACGTTCGTTATGGCATTTATACGCCATTCCGGCTCGTCATGCAATGGGTCTCCCGTGGATTCCTGCAAAAGGTCGGCCAGTAGGTCACTCGCCGTGCGAACTGGTCGGCGGTACAAAGTGCCGTTCGATCAAAGCCGATTAGCGGTGGACGACGGACAACTTCGTACCGCCTACTGACTACTGCCTACTGGTTCGACATCGAGCCAGTTGTCGCCGCTCGCGAGGTCGACCTTCAAGGGTACTTTCAAATCCAGAGCCCTGGTCATCTCGTCATCGTACCAGATCGGCCAGCCGCGGTATCTCGTCGGCCGGCGCTTCGAACACGAGCTCGTCATGGATCTGGAGAAGCATTCGGGCCTGGAATCCTTGATCGCGGAGCTTCTGGTCGATTCAGGATCATCGCCCGTTTGATCAGATCGGCGGCCGATCCCTGAATGACGGTGTTGATCGCTGTCCGTTCGGCGAGGTTTCGATTTCGGCCCGTGGTCGCCTTGATGCCGTTGATCGGCCGGCGCCGGCCCAGGATGGTCTGAACGCGACCCGAGACCAAGGCTTCCTCGAGAGTTCGGGTGATGAACCGATCGACGCCGGCGTATTCCTGGAAATAGGCGTCGATGAACGCGGCCGCTTCGGTCTGGGAGATTCCCAGGCGTGCGGCCAGGCCAAAAGCGGAGAGCCCGTAGATCACGCCGAAATTGACCGTCTTGGCCACGCGTCTCATCGCCGAGCTCGACCGCCGATTCGTCGACGCGGAAGATTCGAGCGGCCACGAGGCTGTGGATGTCCTGATCCATGGAAAAAGCACGGCACATCGCGGGATCGTCGGAATAATGGGCGAGGATCCGCAGCTCGATTTGCGAGTAATCGGCCGTCAAGAGCTGCCAGCCCGGATAACCCGCGATGAATGCCTGACGGATCTGCTCGCCCTTCTTCGGTCCGGACCGGGATGTTCTGAAGATTCGGGTCGCTGGAGCTGAGCCGCCCGGTCGCCGCCACGCTCTGGTTGAACGAGGCGTGGATGCGGCCGTCGTCGGGATGGACCAGCTCCGGGAGCGCATCGAGGTAAGTACTCTTGAGCTTGGCAAGCTGGCGATGGCTCAACATCAAGGCGGGCAGCGGGTGCTTGAGAGCGAGCTCCTCAAGGACATCCTGGGCCGTGCTCTGCTCGCCGCCGGGCGTCTTCTGGAGCGATGGCAGCTTTAGCTCCTCGAAGAGCACCTGACGGAGTTGGGGACCTGAGTTCATGTTGAATGTCCGCCCGGCCATCGCGTAAACCTGGGTCTCGATGGCTTGCATTCGATCGGCGAACTCCCCCGCCATCTGTCGCAGCCGCGCGACGTCGACCTTGACCCCGACCGCCTCCATCCGGGTCAGGACCGAGAGGAGTGGCCGCTCCAACTCGGCGTAAAGGTCCCAGAGCCCCTCGGCTCGCACTTTGGCCGACAGGATCTCCTCGATCCGCCAGGTTGCGTCGGCGTCCTCGCCCGCATATTCCGCGACTCGGTCGACGTCGACCTCATCCATGCGGCTCTGCTTCTTGCCTTTGCCGATCAAGTCGGTAGATCGGGATCATCGTGTGGTCGAGCAGCCGCTGGGATAACTGGTCGAGGCTATGGTTGCGTTCGCCGCTTTCCAGCAGGTAGCTCAAGATCATCGTGTCGGTCAATGGACCTGCCACCTCGACGCCCGCGCGGCCCAGGACCAGCATGTCGTACTTGATGTTCTGGCCGACCTTTTCGATCCGCGGGGTCGCTCAAGATCGGCCGGAGTGCCGCCAGTGTCGCCTCCTCGTCGAGCCGTCGCGAGAAGACCGGGCAGCGCACCGGGAGATAGTACGCCTCTCCGGCTTTCCACGAGAATGACAGCCCGACCAGGTTCGGCCCGGAGCGGCTCGATGGCCGTCGTTTCCGTGTCGACGCAGAACCTGGGCTGCGCGCTTGAGCTCTTCAAGAAAAGCACCGAACAACTCCGGCGTATCGATCAGGTGGTACTTGGCGACCCACTTGAGCTTCGGGCGTCTGCGGGAGCCGGTCCCAGCTCGTCACGGAAGCGGTGAAAGCCGCACTCGGTACACAAGGTCCCTGAGGGCCTCGATGTCGGGCGGCTGGATTCGAAGGGCATCCCAGTCCAGAGGCATCGGCAGGTCGTCCCGCAGCTTGACCAGCTTCGGGCCAGCAGGGCCGTATCTTTATGCTCGCGTAGGCTTTGTTGCTTCTTCCCCTTGACCTGATCGAGGCTGTCGAGGAGTTTGTCCAGTGTGCCGAACTGCTTGAGGAACGTGGCTGCGAACCCCTCGCCGATGCCGGGCACTCCGGGAACGTTGTCGACCGTGTCGCCCGTCAGAGCCAGAAAATCGACGACCTGATCGGGTCGAATGCCCCAATCCTGTTCCAGGGCGGCGGCGTCCATCACCTTGTTCTTGCGCAGGTTGTAGATTCGAACTTGATCGCTGATCAACTGGCGAGCGTCCTTGTCGGCGGTCACGATGAAGACGTCCAGTCCGCGCTCCTCGGCGCGGCGGGCCAGGGTCGCGATCACGTCGTCGGCCTCCATGTCCGGCTCCAACAGAACCGGGACCCGAAAGCCCTCGAACACACGGCGGATCACCGGGATCTGCGGCACAAGATCCGGCGGGCATCTCCGTGCGGTTGGCCTTGTATTCGGGGTAGAGGCGGGAGCGGAAAACCTCGCCGGGGCCGTCGAAGGCTGCCGCCAGGTAGTCGGGCTTGTGGTCTTTCAATAGGTTGAGCACGTCGCGGAAGATCCCGAAAACGGCCTGGGTCGGCTGTCCGGCCGGACCGGTCATCTCCGGGATGGCGTGGAAAACCTGAAAGATCAGGGAGAAGGCATCAAGGATATAAAGCTTGGGACGGGTTGCCATCGCTTCGAGACTCCTCGACGGTCGCGCAAAAGATCGAAGGGAACCGGGACGGGCCGCTCGCGTCGAATAAATGAGAGACCCGAAATCTCGTTGCATCGATCGAGGGACGGAATCCCCATTCCTGAGTTTATTGGAATCGAGCGAAATCCGATCTCAGACACCTGGATGAGATTCTGCCAAGGAATCGCAAATCGCGACCTGAGCGTCATTTGACGCCCGACCAGCCGGTCCTTACAATCGAATGAATCCTGATGATTCTCCTGATGAAACGGTCCACGACGAATCCGTTGAGTGCGATTTTCGCGGACACGTTCGTCGTTTCCTGTCGCATGTGACATATTATCAGCAAACCGGCGGATTGCATGAGCAGGTCGCAACCGCTCCGCTCGGGGGGAGTAAACATCAATGGCCGCAGCCAACGAATCGCAAGGCCTCAAGATCGCCGTCGCGGCGTTTATCACGCTCACGGTCATCCTGCTGGTCACGTCGTATTTTCTCTATTCGGCTTATTCCGCAGGCCGACGCCCAACGGGCCTCGGCCGTCGATGCCGAGAGCAAGGCCAAAGCGGGCCAGAGCGCAGCGCTCAAGCAATATGAAGAAATGAGGCTGAAGATCGGCACTCGTGCCGAAGAGTACGATCAAGCCAAGGAAGAGATCACGACCAGCTTCAAGAAAATCGACGAGAAGCTCAACACCCTGACGACGGACGTCAATAACTCCGTCGCCAAGGCCGTGACAGCGGGAGCTTCGGGGCCGGAGCTGGAAGAAACCAAGAATAAAATCCAGCAAGCCATCAACTCCTACCGCGGCGAGCCCAACAAGACTTATACCTCATCGCTCGACCGGCTCACCGACCTGATGGAGAACCTGTCGCTGCTGACGACCGAGATATCGAAGGACTATTTGTCATTGCGGCAGAGCCTCGAAGCCTCGACGACTGTCGCCAAACAGCAAGTCGACGTTCAGACCAAGGCCGCGACTGACAGCCGCGCCGACCTCGAAGCCGAGCACAAGAAGCACGAGGAAGAACGCGGGAGCCTCTTGACCAAAGTCGACCAGCTTCAAACCGATAGCGACAAGAAATCCACGGAAATTGCCAGCACTGCAGACCAAGATCAAGCAATTGGAGGAAGACTTCACCCGCAGGAACGAGCTTCAGACCTCGATCATCCGCGAACTCCGTGACCTGAACGAGCAAAAAGAGACCATCTTGGATCGACCCGATGGCTACGTCACTTACGTCGATTACGAACGACGCGAGGTGCTCGTGAATGTCACCAGCCGGCAGGGGGCTCGTCCGCAGCAGAAACTGACGATCTTCGATGCCGCCTCGCCAGGTATTCCCACGGAAAAACCCAAGGGAACCATCATGCTGACGAAGGTCGGCGCGCAGTTCTCGGTCGCGCAAATCGTCAAAACCAACGACCCGATCGATCCGATCCGCGTCGGTGATATCGTCTACTCCCCAGCCTGGTCCCCCAACGTCCCGATGCGATTCGCCTTGGTCGGCAAGATGGACGTGAATCGTGACGACCGCGATGACCGCGAGGAACTCAAGCGGATGATCCAAGAGGCTGGCGGCGTCGTTGATTACGACCTGCCCCCAGCGGACGTCGGCAAGGAAACCGGCTCCCTGTCGCCTCGGATCGACTGGTACGTCATCGACAAACGAATACCGCTTCGCCAGGTTTTTAACCAGAAGTCGGCCGAAACCGACACGCGGAAGGCCGCGCTCGATAAGCGCGTAGGTGAGGTCATCAAGGATGCGAGAATCAACGGCATCCGTCCGATGCTGATCGAACGGCTCCTGGCCTACCTCGGCTATGACATGAACGCTCCGGTCGTCGGTCGCGCGGAGGGGATCGACAACAACGCCATGAGACGCCTCACCGGTACGCGGCGACAAAACCAACCCGCCACGACCAAGGCGGCGGGAACCACCCCAAGGCCGAGGATGCGGATGCCGACATGAAGGACCAGCCCGATGCCGCGACACCGAAGGCTGCGACCGGGAAGGCCGCGACTCCAAAGAAGAAAGCGGACGACGACGCAGCTCCGGAGGAAAAGGACCCCAAGTAAGTCGTTGATCGCGCTCACTTGAGTGCAATAATCACCTCCACGCGGAACGTTCGAACCGCGCGGAGGTGATTTTCTTTCCGTTGCGACCGACACCGTTCAATCACAGTCGCTGTTCATCGCGAAATGCGTTCATCGCTGGTCGATTGGCTGGACCGACCGGTGCGGTGGTCCGATGTAACTCGCACGGGGACGCATCAGGCGATTGTGGTCAAGTTGTTCGATGATATGAGCGGCCCACCCCGCCAGCCGGGCCATGGCGAAGATCGGCGTATAGATATCGGTCTCCAAGCCCATGTAATGATAGAGTCTTGCGGTCGGCCAATCGACGTTGGGCGGCAAATGCTTCTGGGTGGTCACGGCTCGCTCGATTGGCTCGGCAATTCGCTCCCAGCGATCATCACCGACTTCCCGGGCCAGCTCGCTACAATACTGTTTGACGATCGCGGCGCGGGGATCGCCCGTCTTGTAGACGCGATGCCCGAAACCCATGATCCGTGCCTTGCGCGCCAATGCATCTTGAATCCAGCGCTCGGCGTTCTCCGGTGCGCTCACCTGTTCGAGCATCTTCCATGCTTCCTCGTTGGCACCGCCGTGGAGCGGTCCCTTGAGCGTTCCGATCGCCGCGACGATCCCTGAGTAGATGTCAGACAAAGTCGATACGGTGACGCGGGCCGAAAAGGTCGAGGCGTTCAATTCGTGCTCGGCATAGAGCACCAGCGACAGATCGAACGCCTCGCGCATCGTTGAAGAAGGAACCTTGCCATTGACCATATTCAAGAAATTCGCGGCGTAATCCAAATCGTCGCGCGGGGCGACGATCGGCAATCCGATTGGCGATCCGCTGGCGATACGCGACCGCCGTCGCCATCTGCGCGAGCATCCGTTCGGCCTTACGCACGTTGGCCGCGTGGTCGGTCGGAGGTGCATTGACGTCCGCGTCAAAATGCGAGAGCACACTGACCGAACTGCGCAATGCATCCATGGGATGGATGTTGAGAGGAATCTGTTCAAGCAGCCCGACGAGTGTCGCCGGAATCTGCCGCGACTGCCGAAGCCGCCGTCAAAATCTCGAAGCTGGTTGCGGTTCGGTAGATCGCCGTGCAAAAGCAGGAACGCCGTTTCCTCATACGAAACGTGTCCAGCCAGCTCTTCAATCCGATAACCCCGGTATTCCAGACCCCCGGCGCCGTCTCTGCCTTCGATGTTGGCAATCGCCGTCTCACTCGCGATGACGCCTTCCAGGCCGGGATGATACTGTTCCGCTGACACACCACTCATGGGGGTACTCCGCACGTTGAAGACTGGGGTTTTACGTTGAAGACTGGGGTTTTTTCTTAGTTTAGACGAATCGACCAGCGCGTTCCATGACACTTCGCCAATTCCGACAGCGGTCTTGGCAGGGGTTCGCTCCTTGCCGAATCCTCGGGTCAAGGCGTCCGATCTTCGCCGCCAAGAGCTGGCTGAGTTCAGCCAGGTCACCCGAAGGCATGGACATGAGCCGGACAGCCAGCGAATCGATCAGCAAGAAAAATCGATGCAATGGCTCGATTCTTGCTTTCAAATCATGGAGCGCCGGGTCTTCGGAGGCCGAACCGTACACACGATTGAGGACGGACAAGCTGGGATCGAGTTCGCGACGTTTCCGCTCGCTCAAGATGCTGCGAAATAGGGTCCAGACATCGGTCTCGGCTCGAAAAAGCTCGCGACGCTCGCCCGGCCGATGAACTTTATGAACCACGCCCCAGGAAAGGAGTTCCCTCAGATTCATGCTGACATTGCCGCGCGAAACGCCGAGCCAATGACGAAGGGCATCGGCCGTCCAATCCGTGCCGGTAATGTAGAGCAGGGCGAATAACTCCCCCATGCTGGAATTGATTCCCCAGGTCCGCGCCATCAGACCCCAATGCTCGACAAATTGCTTGATGAGCTGATCCGCATGGTGCATTGGCTCGGCCATGTCACAACCAGGATTGTCCGTTGATTTCTCCATGAGGTTACTCGAGGACCGCTAACTATCTCGAAACCGGGGTTTGACGCGTCGGCTCGCCGGAAGTGTTTGCATGGGAACTCACCTGGCAGTCAATGGCCACGGCGTCCGAATCCGGCCGATCGGCGATGAATGGCTCGCTTGAGGACGAGAATACGGCATAAAACTAGCGCTACCGCCGCCTCAAGTGCCCTAATTTCGTCTATTATAAGCAAAAGCAACCGACACGCACTCAAGCAAACTGGACGATTTCAGAGAAAATTATGAAAGTTCACGCGAGATGTCGTGTACAATACCAATGCATGCCCCGATTCGCCTTCTCAGAGGAGGTGGGGCTTGGTACCCGACAGACAAACCTGGATCGGGTCCCTTTTTGAATTGAGGAGATGTTTCCATGCCTGAAACCGTGGTTCATTTTCAGATTCGGATGCCTCCGGTTCTACACGAGCAGTTGGCGAGTTGGGCCAAGGAAGACAAAGCGTCTCTGAATGCCTTGATCGTCGGAATCCTCGAGAAGGCCATCGAGCATCACGAGAAGTCTGCAACCAAAGATTGATCATGTCGTGCCAATCCCTGGTCAATCACGCTCGATTCACGTGACGTCCTGCAAACCTTGGGTCGCGATCCGGCAGAGATTCTCCGGACTTCCGAGCTGATTCTACGTTCACGACCGTCTTGTTCGCGAGTCCCCTTGAGTCAGACCGGTCCCACCGGTATGCTCAAAGGGTGATTCCCCGATAGCTCAATCGGTAGAGCGAGCGGCTGTTAACCGCTAGGTTCAAGGTTCGAGTCCTTGTCGGGGAGCTTGTTGTCTCGCTCGATCCAACTGTTGGCGACCGCGCTGAGGGGCACGAGTTGGCGATTGCCCTCGTTCAATTCCGCTTGCACCGGCTTTTTTCAGAAACGAGCCCCTTGGCGAAAACGTCAAAGGGCTTTTTCATTGTGGGAACCAAAGTTACAAAAGATGTCCCAAGCGAACAACTCGAACGCGCTTCTTAGCACCACACGCGTATCATCATTCAGCCCGCGAAAAGTATTCGCGGCGTTCGAACAACCGGATCGCCTCGCCCAATGGTGGGGGCCAAGCGATTTTATCTTCGTATTGCTCCGCGACTCACGCGATTCAGACCCCGGCAGCCACTCCCTCGCCGTGCGGAATCGCGCCAGCCGGAATGGCGGACCACCGGCTGACGCCTCGCTTTCGTCCCACCGACGAGCGCGCCGATCCTTGCCTCTTCGGCGGCGGTCAGCTCCTTTAACGCGAAGGCGGTCGGCCACATGGCGCCTTCGTCGAGGTTTGCCTCGTGCATGAAGCCGAACGTCGCGTACCTCGTTTTGAACTTCTGCGAACTTTGGAAGAAGCATACGACCTTGCCGTCCTTGGCATACGCGGGCATCCCGTACCAGAGTCTCGGCGAGAGCATCGGCGCTGGCTTTGATGATCGCATGGAGCCGCTCGCCGATGGCGCGATCCGGTTCCGGCATCTCGGCGATGATTCGCGAGCACGGCGGTCTCCCCCTCCGCCTTGTCCGCGCGCGGTCCGGGCGCGCGGCCGACTTCTTCGCAGCCTGCTTGGTGGTGCTCTTGGCGCGTCGGGCACTATCAGTCATTTTTGTTGCCCCTCGTTAGATACGTCACCCTATCTTTTTAGCAAGTCATCAACTTCAGACTCACGTTCATCACCGGGCTCGCCACTCGCCTCCACGCCGCGCACCGAGAATGCGGCGTCCTCGGGCATGTGCCTTGCCGGGCCAATTTCGTTCGTGTGAAGCACCATGAAGGATTGCCCACGACCGTTCGGAGCTATTTGTCGTCCTGCTCCGAGACAAGGATGACGATCGAATGGGCCTCCACCCGGTAAACCTGAAGAACCGGAACGCGAGGTCCGGTGTCTTGTTCGACGATGTCTTCCGGGGAGGGAAGTGACGAGTCAACCGCTCGTCGCCAGGGCCGGCCTGACGGTGATGCCGGAATCTTGAAGTCAAGCGGTCGCGTGAACGCATTCATCGCCACGTAAATGTCTCGATCCACCACGTCAACACGGTCGCAGCGCCGGCCGTCCAGGGCAAAGGCCAGCGCGTGGCTGTCCGGTCCAAAATCGGGTTTGGACGGTTCCACCCCGTGCCAGAGGATCTCCGGTGGTTGCCCTCGCCGCTCCGACGAGAAGAACGTGCGGCGCCTCAGGACCGGGTGTGCCCGTCGCAGAGCAATCATCATCCGGGCGAACCGGAAGAAGTCGGCATTCCGCTCACGAAGGGACCAGTCGACCCAACTGATCGCGTTATCCTGGCACCACGCGTTGTTGTTTCCTTGCTGCGTCCGCAAGAACTCGTCTCCCCCCATGATCATCGGTACACCTTGAGAAATCATCAGGGTCGCCATCAGGTTGCGGACTTGTCGGCGGCGGATCGAAAGAACGGCCGGATCGTCCGTTGGTCCCTCGACGCCGCAGTTCCAGCTCCAGTTGGCGTCGCTCCCGTCGTGGTTCCCTTCGCCGTTGGCCTCATTGTGCTTTTGATTGTAGGAGACCAGGTCGTACAAAGTGAAGCCGTCGTGGCAGCAGATGTAATTGATGGAATGGAGCGGACCTCGGTCGCGGTAAAGGTCGTCGCTGCCGCAAATCCGAGTGGCCAGTGCCGAAGTCATGCCAGGATCGCCCCGCCAGAACCTCCGGACGTCGTCGCGGTAGCGGCCATTCCAGTCCGACCAGCGGCCCTCGCCGGGGAAGGTCCCGACCTGATAGAGCCCGGCGGCATCCCAGGGCTCGGCGATCAGCTTGGTGTCGCTCAGCAGCGAGTCCTCCGAGATCCGCTTGATCACCGGCGGCTCGACCAGCACGTTGCCGTGCCGGTCGCGGCCCAGGACCGAGGCCAGGTCGAAGCGAAAGCCGTCGACACCCCCCTCGGAAACCCAGTTCCGCAGGCAGTCGATCAAGAAATTTCGAACCACCGGATCGTCGCTACTCAGGGTATTGCCGCATCCGCTGAAGTTCAGGTACCGGCCCCGTTCATCCAGCATGTAAAACAGTGAGTTGTCCACTCCGCGGAAGCTGTAGGTCGGTCCGTCGTCTCCGCCCTCGGCCGTATGGTTGAACACGACGTCCAGGTAGACTTCGAGTCCCGGCGGCGTGGAACGCATCGACCATCGCGCAGAACTCCATCCACGGCGCGGAGCCCTCGGGGTTGTTGGCATATGCCGCCTTCGGCGCGCAAAAGGCGACCGGACTGTAACCCCACAAGTTCCGCAGCTTCTCACCGGTCATCGGATTGACGAACGGACAGTCGTTCTCGTCGAACTCATCGACCGGCAATAGCTCGACGGCGGTAATCCCCAGCGCCTTGAGATGGTCGATTTTCTCGGCGAGCCCCGCATAAGTGCCGGGATGACGGACTCCCGAACTCGGATCGCATGTATATCCATGCACATGCAACTTCATAGATGATCGTGTCTTCCAGCGGTGTGAGGGGATTGATCCGCCGTTCGTAGTTGAACATCGATTCGGTCATCAAGCTGCGGCGCGGCACGTTTCCGCTGGTTCCCCAGGGACGGCCGCACGACAGCGCCCGCGCATAGGGGTCGTGCAAGATGATTCGAGGGTCGTACCGATGGCCGTTTCCCTTGGGTCCATCGACTCGGTAGCCATAACAGAACTCCTCGGGCAATCCGTCGACGCGGACGTGCCAGTGGTCGCCGGTGCGATTCAAGAGCGGATCGAGCTGGATCTCGGCATAGATCTCGCCCTGGCACGGCTCCGACAGGATCAGCCAGACAGACGTGCCGTGGCGGCAAACCAGGACGAAATTGATTCCGCTCGGCGTCTGGACCGCCCCAGCGGGGAGCGGGCTGCCGCGTGTAACCATGAGCGAGGCGGTCGCGATAGGTGTATTCGATTCCCTTGATCGGCTTCGACTCGTCGATCGTTGTCGCCATGATCGTCTTCCAGGGCAAATTGAGAGAAACACGGCTCGTGACGCTTGTCCGTCCAGCCGTTGAACCCGTGCCACACGGACTAGCCTGAACGCCCTGCCGAGCATCGAGAGAACGCCACTTGATGATTCTGCAGATCATCGACGATTTGAAACAACTCGAAAAGCAAGATATCCTGGACGAACTCGAATCGAGTAACTACAGGAGAGCCCGATGAGATCGATTGCGACGCCGGTCTGGCTCGTGGCGTGCGCCGCGATCTTTTTGACGGCCGACAGCCGGGCCGCCAACGACCGCCGCGACGCGTCGACTTCAACCGGGACATCCGCCCGATCCTTTCGGAGTCGTGCTATCAATGCCACGGGCCTGATCAGGAACAAACGGAAGGCCGACCTCAGGCTCGACACCCGCGACGGCCTGTTCCGGTCAACTCCCGGACTCGACGATCGTGGTTGCGGGCAAGCCCGATCAAAGCGAGCTGCTGAGCCGGATCACCGCCGAGGACAGCGACATTCGGATGCCCCCGCCTAAAGGCGGAAATCCGTTGACGCCCTGCACAGATCGAGCTCGTCCAGCGGTGGATCGAGCAGGGGGCCGAGTGGAAGGGGCACTGGGCCTATCTCGCCAATCTCGCGGCCGGCTGTTCCCGATACGATCATCAATCGTCCGCCATGGGAGCGATCGACCGGTTCATCCGCGCCCGGCTTGCGGAACAACGACTCGAGCCGTCGCCCGAGGCCGACCGGATCACGTTGATTCGCAGGTTGAGTTTCGACCTCATCGGTTTACCCCCGCGCCCGAGGAGGTGGACGCCTTCGTCACGGATCGCCGGCCCGACGCCTATGAGCAACTGGTCGATCGGCTGCTGGCCTCACCTCATTTCGGCGAACGGATGGCGCTCTTCTGGCTCGACCTGGTCCGGTACGCCGATACGACCGGATACCACGGCGACAATCACGTCGATCTCTACCTCTACCGCGATTACGTGATTCGCTCCTTCAACTCAAACAAGCCGTTCGACCGGTTCACGATCGAGCAGATCGCCGGCGACCTGATCGACGGGGCGACCGACGAAACCCGGATCGCCTCGGGCTATAACCGCCTGCTCCAGACGACTCAGGAAGGGGGCGCGCAGGCCAAGGAGTACATGGCGAAATACTCGGCCGACCGCGTCCGGAACGTGTCGACCGTCTGGCTGGGAGCCACCTTGGGCTGCGCCGAGTGCCATGACCACAAGTACGACCCGTTCACCACTCGGGAATTCTATAGCCTGGCGGCATTTTTCGCCGACGTGAAGGAAACCGCCGTGGGCGTTCAGGAGCCGACTCCGTTCCCGACGCCCGCGCAAGTCGAAGCGCTGCGTCGTCTTGCGGAACAGATTGCGCCGCCTCAAAGCGGTCAAGAACCCTGACCTCAAGCGAGCGTCAAGAGCTTGTCGAGTTGGAAAAGCGGCGAGCGGCGCTCAAGCGGCGAATTCCGACGTCCTTGGTCTCTACTTCGATCCCGCCCCGAGTCATTCGGATGTTGCCGCGAGGCAACTGGCTGGACGACTCGGGGCCGATCGTGCAGCCCGGGAGTGCCGGCGTCGCTCGGCCCGATGGCGGTGAAGGACCGCCGGGCATCGCGGCTTGACCTCGCGAGCTGGTTGGTTGCCGATGACAACCCCCTGGTCGCCCGCGTCATGGTCAACCGGCTCTGGAAGCTGGTTTTCGGCCAAGGGCTGGTCACAACGCCCGACGACCTGGGCTCGCAAGGCACCTGGCCCTCGCACCCCGAGCTGCTCGACTGGCTGGCGCAGCAGTTCATCGAATCCGGCTGGAAAGTCAAGGCGATGCTCAAGCTGATGGTCATGTCGGAGACCTATCGCCAGTCGTCGACGCGCCACCTCCGGAAATGCGTCTGCGCGATCCCGGCAATCGCTGGCTGGCGCGGCAGAATCGGTTCCGGCTCGATGCCGAGCTGGTCCGCGACAACGCCCTGGCGATCAGCGGCCTGCTCTCGAGCGAAATCGGCGGCCCGAGCGTCAAGCCCTATCAACCGCCGGGCTACTGGATCTTTCTCAATTTTCCCAAGCGCGATTACGAACCCGACAAGGGAGAAAACCAGTACCGCCGTGGCCTCTATACCTACTGGCAGCGCACGTTTCTCCATCCCAGCCTGCTGGCCTTCGATGCGACAACCCGCGAGGAGTGCGTCGACCAGCGCCCACGGTCGAACACTCCGCTCCAGTCGCTGGTCTTGCTCAACGATCCGACTTATGTCGAAGCCGCGCGGAGCTTTCGCGACCCGTCTGATTCGTGCCAGGGACGATCCGACCCAACCGTCGCGTCTCGAACTGCGCGTTTCGCCTGGCCGTGGCACGTCCTCCCCGGCCGGAAGAGGTCTCGGTTCTCCTGGGATTGCTGCGAGAAGCACACCGATCAATACAAGGCCGACCCCGCCGCGGCACGCGCGTTGCTGGGCATCGGCGGCTCTCCCAGCCCCGCGGACATCGACCCAGCCGAGCTGGCGGCCTGGACTTCCGTCGCCCGTGTGCTCTTGAACCTGCACGAGACCATCTCACGGAACTAGGCGTCCGGCAACCTTGGTTTGACCGGTTGACTTACCGCGATGCGATTGATCGACTCGAAGGTGACCAACGATGACCTCGATCAAGGATGTGGACATCAGCAGCCCGAGAGTTCAAGGCGAACCCTTATCCCTTCTTCGCTCGCCTTCGCGCTGAGGCGCCGGTCCACCGGATCATTCTGGGGACAAGCGGCCCGCCTGGCTGGTCACGCGCTACGATGACGTGACGACCGTGCTGAAAGACGACCGCTTCGTCAAGGATAAGCGGACGCGCTCTTTCGCCGGAACAGACTGCGACAGAGCCCTGGATCCCAAGCTTGTTGAAGCCGATCGAGTTCAACATGCTCGACCTGGATCCTCCGGATCACACCCGGTTGCGAGGGTTGGTGCACAAGGCGTTTTCGCCCCGGCTGGTCGACAACATGCGCGAGCGCATCCAGAGGCTGACGGAAGAGCTCCTTGACGCCGTTCAGAACCAAGGACGGATGGACTTGATTCGCGACTACGCGCTGCCGCTCCCTTCGACCATCATCGCCGAGATGCTGGGCGTACCAACCCGGGACCGTCATAAGTTCCATCGCTGGTCGAACGCCATCGTATCGACCGTGCCGTCGAAGTGGGGACTGCTCACGGCGATTCCACACGTTGTGGGCGTTCCTGCGTTACATCCGAAAGCTCGTCCAGACGCGGCGCGCGGCTCCCCGAGATGATCTGGTCAGTGCCCTGGTCGAGGCGCGAGAAGCCGGCGACAAATTGACCGAGGATGAGCTGCTGGCGATGGTCTCTCTGCTGTTGATCGCGGGCCATGAGACGACCGTCAACCTGATCGGCAACGGAATGCTGGCGTTGATGGAACATCCCGAGTCGATGGATCAACTGCGGAACGACCCGGCGCTCATCAAGCCGGCTGTTGAAGAGCTGCTGCGCTATGACGGCCCGCTGGAAACGGCGACCGAGCGCTATGCACGCGAGGATGTGACGATCGCCGGTGTGACGATTCCGCGCGGCGAGATGGTGTTTGCCGTGCTGGCATCCGCCAACCGCGATGAGCGACAATTCGAGCGTCCCGATGAGCTGAACCTGACCCGCGAGCCAAACCGTCACCTCGCCTTCGGCCTGGGTGTGCATTACTGCCTGGGTGCCCCGCTCGCCCGGCTCGAAGGACAGATCGCGATCAACACCCTGTTGCGCCGAGTTGCCGGACTTACGGCTGGCGCGGCCGGTGAGTGCCCTGCGTCGGCGACCTGGTCTGGTGCTCAATGGTCTTGAGGCTTTCCCGGTGGCGTTTGCCAATCGTCCGCTCTCCAAAGTCGGATAGGATCTCAGGCAACGGCCAATGGACGCGGGTCTCGGAAGACCCGCGTCCGAAGAGCTTTGCGATCCACCCCATCGCTGTCGCCTTCGCTCAGGGCTAGAACGCGTCGGCACTGATGACCTCTCCCCCTCGGCATGTGATCAAGGCACGGAGCACGATGGGGTCGACCTTCTTGACGATCCGGCGAACTGACCCATCGGCCATCGCCGCATGGAACGTGTCCTTGAACAGCCCGCCGACCTGCGGCAGCGGCTCTCCTTTGTTGAAGGGTAAGTCCTCGGGCTTGGTCCAGGGAACGGGGTCGGCCGCCTCGACAACCATGATTGTCCATGGCCGTCCCGTCCCAGATGTCCTTGAGTTTCGTCCCTTCAACTCCGCCGAACAAGGCGCCGGGCCGGCGAACACTTGATAGTAGGTGGAGTGCTTTGGCTCGTCCTTCTTGGTCACCGGGGCATAGACATCAGGCATCTGGTCCAGCAGCTTCTTGTTGTGAGGGCTATCCCAGGGCTCATCGAGGTGGAACTTTTCATAAAGCGCCTCTCCTTCCGTCGAGATGCGGCAGGATAGCGACCCGCCAGCTCAAGAGCGGCTTGCCGTCTTTGCGAATCGCGGCGGGCGGCAAACTTCCTATCGCTTGATTGAAGTTGTGCATCGCCAGCCCGATCTGCTTGAGGTTGTTCGTTGTCTTCTCGTTCGCGTCGCGGTCATCCGCGTCCTCCTGTGCCCTTGGAGCGGCTGGCCGGACCGCTCGTGGAGGTTCCTGACGCAATTCGACGCCTGCCGCGAACAGGCCGACGCATGTGGTGATGGCCCCACCTACTAACGCCGTCCCGGCGGCGACTGTCAATAATTTGGTCATGGACATCGTCTTGATCACTCCTTCCGTCAGTTGAGCTACCGCGGCCGGGACCGTCCCGGCCGCTGTCGCTTTGCCAGCCGCGACGTGCATCGCGACCTTGAGCGTGGATTCGGCCAGTCCATTGGGGATCGCCGCTGCGCGGGCGGCCTGGGAGAGCAGCGTCACGCCCGCCAAGGCAGCGGGTAAAGCCAGCCCGCGGCCGGTCAGGCGATCTCTCAAGAGCTCGCGTGCTCGCATCACCCGAACACTGACCGTGCCGATCGGACACTTGAGCAACCGAGCCGCCTCAGCATGGGTGCGGCCTTCCAGGTAGCAGAGGACCACGGCCGCACGGTACTTTTCCGGCAGCCGATCCACTTCCTGGTGCAGAATCTCGAGCTGCTCTCGCCGCGTACGGATCCGGAGAAGGGGTCGGCTTGTCCTTCATCTCCGCACTCTGCCCTTCGTGTCGCCGCCGCAAAGTGGCATCGGTCCTGGCCCGCACCGCGACCCGCCTGGCCACACCGTACAGCCAGGCTGCCAGCGTATCGCGATGGCGAATCGAGCCAGCCTTGCGCACCAAGATCAAGAAAGTGGCCTGAAAAGCATCCTCAGCGGCGTGCGAGTCAGGCAAAACACTCTGGCAGACGCGCCAGACCATAGGGCCGTGGAGCGCCACCAAGGCGGCGAACGCCGCCTCGGCCCCTCGTCCCGCCGCGAGAGGAATTTTCCAGCAGTTCTCCATCCGTCATTCCCCCGACCGACCCTACGCTGAACAGCGTTTGAATCGACCGGAGAACGGACCCTTGCGTTCCGACTTTCATGCTCCCGACCCTCCCGATCCTCAGCGTCCTACCCATATGAAGTGCAAGAGCGGAGCAATCGCTTTCATCTTTTTTGGGAATCCCAGAGAATCTTCCCGAGCAATGAACCGACGTGATGGATCACCCGGGATTTCGGATCGACGGGGTAGCCGATGAGAACAAGCGTCGGTGGCAATACTTCAAGACGCCGCGATGCAGGCATCGGATCTCACCGCCGATCAAGAGATAATCCGCCAACAGCTCATCGACCCTTCGCCGGTTTTGCTCAGAGTGGTATTCGAGCAGGACGGCATCGAACTTGATCTGTTCAATCCCGGCGAGGATGTCGATCTCCGAGCCTTCCGCGTCGATTTTGAGAATCTCCGCGTCTGGTAAGACAGCCGGCGCTTTCGTCGCAACATCGACCGACTCACTCGACTGCTCGCCCAGGTCGAAGAAGCTCGCTTCTCCGCAGTTGTTCTTGCCGAGAAAGAGGCGAGTGCGCGCCGGGTCGCCGATGGCGAAATTGTTGAGAGAAACCGATGCGCCTACAAGATTCCCGAGATTAAGCCGTAGTAACTCGAAGTTCGCCGGCAACGGCTCGTAGCAATGGACGAAGCAGCCCGGCCAGCGTGAATTGCCCACGCGGCGAAGCTGCCGATGTTGGCGCCGATGTCGAGAATCACCGGCCTCGGATGCTGGTACGGCAGATCGTACTCGCCTTGAAGCACCTTCTGAACGTGGACGGCCATCGACGGGGGGCAGGTGAGATGCATCGGAACGCCTACTGTGCCTGCGGTGCGCGACACGAAGGATCTTATCGTAAGTCGGCCGTCCTCGAAACCCCAGTCGTCGGTCGGCGAGCGACTGGCGGCTCCGTTTTGCGGAACGCGCGAAGCATCGGCGCGGCCGAATCGTTATAGTGAGCGGATTCGGTTCCTCATTACGTGTCGAATCGCCGCGGGGCCGTCAAACCGAACGAGGATGCCATGCCACTTCTCCGGCTGATCATCATTGGACTGGGGGTCTTCACGGTATTGGTCCTCGGTGGTTCGCGGGCCGACAGCGTGACCGAACCGGGCGACCGTGAACGGTTCGAGACGCTGTTGAATAAGGGTAATTTCAAGGATGCCTACGAGGGCTATCGCGGCCTGGCTCTCGATCCCAAGACCGATCCCAAACTCGTTGGAGCGGATCTGAAACAAGCCATGCAGTGCTTGAGGAAGCTCGGGCGGGTCGATGAGATCGACGTGCTCTACGAGACGGCCGTCGCGATCCATCCTGAGGAACTGGCGTTTGCTCCAGACGGTGGCCGAGAGCTATCTCAACGACTTCGGAAACCGCGGGTTCATCGTCGCGGGCAAGTTCCACCGAGCTTCCGGTCATGACGGAGAATGGCACGAAGTCGGCACATGTGAGCGGGATCGGTCACGCGCCTTGCAGCTCTTGGTGCAAGGTCTTGGTCGAGCGCAGTCGGACCCCGATCGCGGCGCGGCGGGCCGCTACCTTCTCACGCTCGCTCAGGCGCTGATGGGCGACTGGGATAAGCGCGAGTCCTGGCGGCTCCAGAGCCTCACGCCTCTCGACGTCTTGGCCGACTATGACGACGGCTGGGACGATTCTTGGTTCCAGCCGTCAGTTGGGCGCTCCGGTCGAGCCGGACGGCACGCCGGTCTATTACCGGGTGCCCGAGAGCTTTGAAAAGGCCAAGAACGACGGCGAGCGCTGGCGGTGGGCACTCGCCAAGGCCGCCGAAGCCGACCCCGGCCTGGCCAATCAGGACGCGTCTGGAGCTGGCCGGGTTCCTGCTCAGCCAGTTTGGGACCCAGACGATCGCGGAGTCGCCGATTTCGTGCGGATCCGTCGAAGGTCGTTACGAACCGTCTGCGACCCTACTCGCTCGAAACGCTTCAGGACGACGAGACGGTCGCCTGGCTCGCGACCGGCATCAAGCGATTCAAGCTGCCCGACGAATTCAACCCGATCAAGATCTACCAGACGATCGCCGACGATCCCAAAACAGAAAGGACGAAAAGGCCCTGAACGCCCTGGCGATGATCTTCGAGAACCGCCGCCAGCTCGACCGGGCCGCCCAGTACCTGGAACGGAGCCGGGTGCTTCATGGAAATGGAAAGGATGGCTGGAAGAAAAAGCACCTCGACCAGATCCTCAACGTCTGGGGACAATTCGATCCTCGGACATCCGTTCCGACGATGACCCAACTGGCGGGCCGGCGGGCTACGGTCGACTTCCGCTTTCGCAACGGCCGCCGCGTCCATTTCGAGGCGCATGAGGTTCTTCTCAGCAAGCTCTTGAAGGATGTCAAGGACTACATCTCGTCCGAGTCCGAAACAGATCGACGGGCAAATAAGTGATATCAGCGACATTGGTTCCCGCCTGGTTGCCCTGAATCAGCAACAGTACCTGGGTCGTGCGGTCGCCCAATGGGACCTGGACCTGGAGCCGGCGCCCGGCCATCTCGACAAGCGGATCACGGTCACGACGCCGCTTGAGAAGGCCGGCGCCTATTTGTTGGTCGCGCGGATGGAAGGTGGGAACACCAGCCGGATCCTGGTCTGGCTCGACGACACCGTCATCATCAAGAAGCCGCTGGAGGGTCACAACTACTACTTCGTCGCCGATGCGCGGACCGGCCAACCCATTCCGCACGCTGACGTCGAGCTATTCGGCTGGCGCATGGTGCGAGTGGACGGCAAGGACGAGCCCTTCTTGCCATTGCCCGCTGCTCCTACAACCTCGCCTCCGCCCGGGGCCGCGCGGGCAGAAGACGGCAAGAACGAACACCGCGTCGAGACCATGACGCTCGCGCTCAAGACAGACGACCAGGGCCAGGTGCAGGTCCCGGCCGCCAAGTTGAAGGCACCGGAGAAATCTTACCAATGGCTCATCACCGCAAGGACAGCGGAAGGCCGATTCGCATACCTGGGTTTCATGAACATCTGGCCGTTGTCGTGATCGCTACGATCAGCCCAGATACCAGGTCTACACGATCACCGACAGGCCCGTCTATCGTCCTGGCGCACCGGTGCGGTTCAAGTTCTGGATCGCGCGGCCGAGCTACGATCAGCGGGAGACTTCGGAGTTCGCCGGCAAGTCCTTCACCGTCGAGATCCTGAATCCGAAAGGGGACAAGGTCTTCATCAAGGAATTCACGGCCGACGCGTTCGGGGGTTTCGACGGCTCGTTCGAGCTGCCGTCGGACGCGATGCTGGGGGTTTATCAGTTCGCCACGCCAGTACGGCGGCGGCTCGTTCCGGGTCGAGGAGTACAAGAAGCCCGATTTTGAGGTGAAGCTCGAGGCTCCGACCGCGCCGGTGATGCTCGGCGACAAGATATCGGCTACCATCAAGGCGAATTACTATTTCGGTGGCCCTGTCACCCAGGCGAAGGTCAAGTACAAGATCACCCGCATGCCCGCCGACGAGCCGTGGTATCCCGCCGCTCGCTGGGACTGGCTGTTCGGCCCGGGCTACTGGTGGTTCGCCGCCGATTCCCCATGGTATCCCGGCTGGTCGCGCTGGGGAATGACCAGGCCCGCGCCATCTGGGATGGCAATCGTCCCGAACTGGTGGCCGAGGCCGTCGTACCGATTCGGCCCGATGGGACGCTGGCCGTCGAGATCGACACCGCCATGGCCAAGGCAGCCCACCCGGACCAGGACCAGCGCTACGAGATCAACGTCGAGGTCACCGACCAGTCGCGTCGCACGATCGTGGGGAACGGGACCGTGCTGGTCGCCCGCAAGCCGTTCAACGTGTATACCTGGGTCGATCGCGGCCATTATCGCGTGGGGACATGATCGAGGCGAGGATCGCGCGCAGACCCTCGACCACAAGCCGGTCGTCGGCAAGGGGACGCTCAAGCTGCTCAAGATCGCCTACGATGCCGAGGGCCGGCCGGTCGAGACAACCGTGGAGAGCTGGGACCTGGCTCTGGACGCCGAAGGTCAGGCTCGTCAGGCGATCAAGGCGTCGGCCGCCGGCCAGTACCGGCTGGCGGCGACGATCGACGACGGCAAGGGACACGTCATCGAGGGCGGCTACCTGCTCACGATCACCGGGCAAGGATTCGACAGGTGCGAGCTTCCGCTTCAATGACCTGGAGATCATCCCCGAGCGGAAAGAATACCGGCCCGGCGAGACGCTCCGGCTCTTGATCAACACCGAATCAGGTCAACTCCACTGTACTCCTCTTCGTCCGACCGACGAACGGGGTGTACCTGCCGCCCAAGGTCGTCCGTCTGCGCGGCAAGAGCACGGTCGAGGAGATCGGCATCGTTCCCCACGACATGCCCAACATCTTCGTGGAGGCCCTGACGGTGTCCGATGGCAAGGTGCACGAACGAAATGCGCGAGATCGCCATCCCTCCCGAATCGCGCGTGGTCGATATCGCGGTCGAGCCCTCGCAAAAGACGTACAAGCCCGGGCAGAAGGCCAAGGTGAAGCTCAGGCTCACTGGCCCTGACGGAAAACCCTTCATCGGCTCGACGGTGCTGGCCGTCTATGACAAGTCCGTCGAATACATCTCGGGAGGATCGAACGTCCCGGACATCATGGAGTTCTTCTGGAAGTGGAAGCGAGGCGCATTATGTCTATACCGAGTCAAGCCTCCAACGCTGGTTCGATAACCTGCTCAAGCCGAATGAGGTGGGCATGCAAGACCTGGGGGCACTTCGTACGGGTTTGACTCTGGGGAGGCGAATTGGTCTTTGGAACGGCCGCGAGCACGAGCAGGCGTGCGCGAGCTCTCCGGCGTCCTGGTGCCCAAGTCGGCAGCCAGAGCGCCGAATGGTCACGCGATGGCGTGCGTCGGTCATCGGAAGTGCCCGGACTCGCTCATCCGCACCAACTTCGCCGACACCGCCTTCTGGACCGCCGCCCTCAGCACCGCCCCGGACGGCACCGCCGAGGTCGAGTTTACCCTGCCCGACAGCCTGACCACCTGGAAGGTCAAGACCTGGGCCATGGGCCTCGGGACCAAGGTTGGACAGGCCGAGACGGAAATTGTGACGACCAAGGACCTGCTCGTCAGACTCCAGGCGCCGAGGTTCTTCGTCGAAAAGGACGAGGTCGTGCTGTCGGCCAACGTCCACAACAAGCTCAAGACGAAGAAAGCCGTCCAGGTTGTGCTCGAGCTCGATGGCAGCGTCCTGCAACCACTGGGCGAGACGGCCCGAACCGTCGAGATCGCGGCGGGCTCGGAGCATCGCGTCGACTGGCGTGTCAAGGTCGCCCACGAGGGACAGGCCGTCATCCGCATGAAGGCCCTAACCGACGAGGAGTCGGATGCCGCGCAGATGACCTTCCCGGCCTATGTCCACGGCATGCTCAAGACCGAGTCCTTCGCCGGCGCGATCCGGCCCGATCAAGACAAGGCCCAGGTCGTCGATCCGCGTCCCGGCCGAACGCAAGCCGGACCTGTCGCGGCTCGAAGTGCGGTATTCTCCGACCCTGGCCGGCGCCCTGGTCGACGCCCTCCCTTACCTGGCCGACTACCCCTACGGCTGCACCGAGCAGACCCTGAACCGGTTCCTGCCGACGGTCATCACCCAGAAGGTCCTCATCAATCTCGGGCTCGACCTGAAGGCGATCCGCGACAAGCACACGAACCTCAACGCCCAGCAGATCGGCGATCCGCGCGATCGGGCCAAGCAATGGAAGGGTTACGAGCACAACCCGGTCTTCGACCCGGCCGAAGTGTCCAAGATGGCGAAAGCCGGCATTCAACGTCTGGCCGACATGCAGCTCTCCGACGGCGGCTGGGGCTGGTTCTCGGGCTATGGCGAGTTCAGCCTCGCCGCACACGACGGCCCTGGTCGTCCACGGTCTGCAAGTCGCCCGCCAGAACGACCTCGACCTTGCCCGACGGGATGCTCGAACAGGGTGTCGCCTGGCTCACGAACTACCAGACCGAGCAGGTCCAGTTACTCGAGAACAGCCTCAGCCAGGTCAAACCGAACAAGACGTCCGCCGACGATCTCGACGCCTTGGCATTCATGGTCCTGGCCGACGCCGGCGTCAAGAACGACCGGATGGTCGGCTTCCTGGATCGCGATCGCACCCATCTCTCGGTCTACGGGAAGGCGATGTTCGGCCTGGGGCTGGAGCGGATCGGCGACAAGGCCAAGCTGGCGCTCGTGCTTGAGAACATCGGCCAGTATGTCGTCCGTGATGATGAGAACCAGACCGCCTTCCTCAAGCTCCCGAATGAGAATACTGGTGGTCGTGGTATGGCAGTGAGATCGAGACCGACGCGTTCTACCTCAAGCTGCTGGCCCGAACCGATCCCAAGAGCGAGCTGGCGTCGCGACTGGTCAAGTACCTGTTGAACAACCGCAGGCACGGCACGTACTGGAACTCGACCCGCGACACGGCCTTCTGCATCGAGGCGCTGGCCGAGTATCTCAAGGCCAGCGGCGAGGACCGGCCCGACATGTCGGTCGAGATCGCCGTCGACGGTCAGAAACGCAAGGAGGTCAAGATCACACCGGCCGATCTCTTCAGTTTCGATAACGCTTTGGTGTTGGAAGGCCAGGCGCTGGGAGCCGGTCCACACACGGTCTCCTTCCTCAAGAAGGGGAAAGGCCCGCTCTACTATAGCGCCTATCTGACCAACTTCACGCTCGAGGACCCGATCACGCACGCGGGTCTGGAGATCAAGGTCGACCGCAAGGTGTACCGGCTTGGTCAAGGACGACAAGACCGTGGACGTGGCCGGCGGCTCGCGGCCAGGCAGTGGGCCAGCGAGTCGAGCGCTATCGCCGCGAACTGCTGCCCGAGGGCGCGACCTTGAAGAGCGGAGAACTCGTCGAGGTCGAGCTCGAGATCGAGAGCAAGAATGATTACGAGTACCTGGTCTTCGAGGACTTCAAGGCGGCCGGATTTGAGCCGGTCGAGGTCCGTAGCGGCTACAACGGCAACGACCTGGGCGCCTACGTCGAGTTCCGCGACGAGCGCGTGGCCTTTTTCACGCGGACATTAGCCCGAGGGAAGCACAGCGTCTCCTATCGCCTCCGCGCCGAGATCCCCGGCAAGTTCCATGCCTTGCCCGCCCGAGCCCAGGCGATGTACGCTCCCGAGCTGCGCGCCAATTCGGACGAGATCCAGCTACGGGTCGAGGATTGACAGCCATTAGGTTCGAGTCGTGCCCAGTGGGTGCAACCCACCTTGACGGAAGACGCCTCCGATGCGACACCGCCGACTCCTCTTGAAGACGTTCATTTCCGCCCTCGTCATGATTGGAGTTGTCGTGTCTTTTCTCCGAATCGCGGGACAGACAGCAACACCTGCCGTGAAGCAACAGCTTGCGATCGGCTGGCCTGATCGACGGGGACGAATTGGTTACTCCGACAATGGTCGATCTCGATTTCCAGGATCGGCCGATGTACGAAGTGCTCCAAGTTCTCAGCGTCAGGACGGGCTGTCCACTCAGGATTTACGAGCTCCAAAAGGACTGGCTCGATACGCGGATCACCATTCATGAGCCAGCCCCGTTGCCGTTCTGGCAAGCCGTCGATCGACTTTGCCCAGCGGGCGGCTTTCAGTCCAACTTGGGAATGGGAGGCATCTCCTTCTTCCGAGACGAGATTGCCGGCCCGACTTCCGACTACGGTGCGTTCCGAGTCCAGCTCCACGATATCGCGTACAACGGCCGGTATCGGTCCCTCCACCTGAAGCGGCCGACGGGGACGGAGGGGACGGAAGGAGAGGACTCCGTCATCAACCTGCATATCATGGTCGAGCCTCGGATCATGATCCGGAACAATGGAGATCTGAAGAATCTCGCCGTCATCGACGACCTCGGCCAATCCTTGCTGCCGGCGAATCCGCAAGCCAGTCAACCACACTACGCCTTCGGCTTCACGCCCGCCGCGTTTGTCTTGGGGCAAGTCCCGCTCAAGCGGATCGATCGGCCGGGGAAGCTGATCCGAAAACTCCAGGGGGTCGCGCCGGTCGCGGTTGCCGCTCGACGGCCAAAGCCGCTGATTATCCCTCTCGCCGGCGCGGCGGGTCGGTCGTTTGACAGCGGTGAGTCGGTAGTCACGATCCGACAAGTGATGAAGCTCAGTCCCAACCCAAAGGTCACCTTTCAACCAGTCGATCCAGTGAAGAAAGCACTTCTGCCCAAGCCCGTTACTCCCGAGGCGACGGGCATTGAGCTGACGATCCGGCCTTCCGAGGGTCGCCCCACGATCGACGGAGACGGTTCCCACAAACCGGAGTTTTCACAACTCTCGCTGACTCTCAGCGAGCACCAGTTCGAAGTCGTGGATGCCGCCGGCCGGGTTTGGACACCCTTGCCGTGGTGGATCTCCAATAGCGAGCCTCAACAACATGGCGTGGAAACCCACGTGATTCTGAGCCCGGTGGATGGTAACCTGTCCCCTTGGCCCTGGCAGGACGACCTCGCGGGGGCAAAGCTCCGGTTCTATGACTTGGTTGACGTGAACGTGGATGTCCCGTTCGAGTTCGCCGATATCAGCCTACCTTGAGCGAGAGGGTTTTATACGGTACGCGGCCATAAGTGAAGCATTAGAGCGGTTGACACGCGAGTTGCGCACAAGTAAGCCGCAATGTCGGATGATACTAGCCCGACGTGCAAGCGAGGGGCGCTGGCCTAGGCCGGCGCCAGACGCAAAGCCGATCCCCTCGCTCGCGCGTCGGGCTAGTATGGGTCGTGTGCAACTCATCGGAAAACTGCTCTATACAGCCGGAGGCCGGCGCTGGTAACGGCCTCTCGGGTTGTGCAGTGGATTCCGGTTACGCCAACGGATGCAGGTGGAAGAAAGGCTCGCCGAGCAGCCAAGGATGCCGATCCACGACTCTTGACGAGCGCACACACTTTGTCGGGTCGAACAACAGCCATTTTGCTACATCTGATGACAGGCCTGAAACTTACGTGTGACACAGGAATAATCGGAACCGCGCCAATCAGCCGTAACGTTCTGCTTCCCTTGTGGTTATGTGTGACGCAGGCATAATCGTTAAATTTGGTAATCTGAGGATGTTTTTGATATATCTCCCTGTAGGGCAAGAAGTTACGTGTGACACAGGAATAATCGGCATAACTCGACCCAAGAGCGTGTTTTTCCTTATCTCGTTATCGACAAGTGACTTACATGTGACGCAGGAATAATCGTTAAATTCTTCAGATCCCTAATACGCTACTGGCATTAGAGTTAGGTTTGGCGCCGGTATAACCGGACTTCCCGGGAGTCGCCAACGGGAAGCGACTCGCTTGGCTTGGCCGCTCGAAAGTCGCGAATATGCCGTGAGCGAGGGCGCGGGCGGCGACGACCGATGCCGACCGTTCGATCGGATGGTCGCACTCAAACGGGTGATTGGCGTGTAGCAGACAGGGAGCTTACGCTCCCCGCTCGCCTTGTTGTTGGATCCCGTGGCGAGCGGGGAGCGTAAGCTCCCTGTCGGGTTAATCGTTTGATAAACCTTCAAACGACAAAGTGTTTCGCGAGCCTTTTCCTGATCGCAGTTCGTGACGAAACGGCGGCAAGTGAATGGCAAGAAAGCGGCGTGCGGACCGAACCGGGTCCTCGACGAACTGTCAAATCGAGCTTTGACTCCAGATCCGTGGTCTTTCTTCAGGCCGCGCGCGAGGCGATTGAGGCCAGGACCACGCTTCGCGTGCCGCAAAGCGTCTTCGCAATTCTAGGGTGATTGGGCTATGATGCATGAGGCTGTGAGGCCGGTAGGACTGGTGGAGGACTCTCTTGTGCCTGACAATCTCCAAGATTCTGTGAACCGCATTCATCGCCGGGCGTTCCTGGGCCGCTCGACCACGGGGATCGGGACGCTCGCCCTGGCGTCGCTGCTCGACCCGAAACTGCTGGCTGGAGCCGAACGCACCCGATCTTCCGACCACTGGTCGGGAGTCGTCCATCCGCTCCACTTCGCCCCCAAGGCCAAACGCATCATCTATCTGTACATGGCCGGCGGCCCCTCGCATCTGGAGACGCTCGACTCCAAGCCGACGCTCGCCAAGATGCACGGCAAGCCGATGCCTGAGTCGTTCACCAAGGGCATGCCGATCGCTCAGCTCCAGGGGCAAAAGCTGGTCTGTTTCGCTCCCCAGCATCCGTTTCGCCGCTGCGGAGCCAGTGGCCAGGAGATCAGCACGATCTTGCCGCACCTGGGCACGATCGCCGACGAGATCTGCATCATCCGCTCGATGGTGACCGAGGCGATCAACCACGACCCGGCGCATACGTTCATGAACACCGGCACGACGATCTCCGGCCGGCCGGCGATGGGATCCTGGATCAACTACGGCCTGGGAAGCGAGAGCGAGGACCTCCCGGGCTTCGTCGTCCTCACCTCCAACGGGCACTTCGGCCAGGCCCAGCCGATCGCCTCGCGACAGTGGCACAGCGGGTTTCTCCCCAGCCGGTTCCAGGGCGTCCGATTTTACTCCAAGGGCGACCCGGTCCTCTACTTGGGCCGGCCCGAGCGGGACTTCGGCCGACCGCCAGCGCGACGTCGTCGACTCCGTCCGCGCACTCGATTCGATCCGAAACGACGTCGTCGACGATCCCGAGATCGCCACCCGCTTGACCGCCTACGAAACGGCGTTCCGGATGCAAACGAGCGTCCCCGAGCTGATCGACCTTTCCAACGAGCCGAAACACATCCTCGACATGTACGGCACGGAGGGAGCCGACGGCTCGTTCGCCGCCAACTGCCTGCTGGCGCGTCGCCTGGCCGAGCGCGGAGTGCGGTTCATCCAGCTCTACCATCGCGACTGGGACCATCACGGCGCGATCAAGACGCACGTCCAGGGGACGGCCGCGGAGATCGACCAAGGTGCCGCCGCGCTGGTCAAGGATCTCAAGCAGCGCGGGATGCTCGACGACACGCTGGTCATCTGGGGCGGCGAGTTCGGCCGGACGCCGATGGCCCAAGGCGACGGCCGCGACCACCACATCAAGGGCTTCTCGATCTGGATGGCCGGCGGCGGAATCAAGGGCGGAATCAGCCACGGCGCCACCGACGAATTCGGCTATGCGGCCGTGCACGACGTCGTCCATGTCCACGACCTGCACGCCACGATCCTCGCCCTGTTCGGGATCGATCACCTCCGCCTGGTCTACCGCTCCCAGGGCCGTGACTTCCGCCTCACCGACGTCGCCGGCAAGGTGGTCAAGTCAATCCTGGCCTGATCGATCGCCGACTGCCTCTGGACTGCGAATCTGCGATAATGCTGTAGTAGTGAGGCCGCCACAATACAGGAGACGACGATGGACCTTCCCGTCAAGTTCCCGAGCGAGTCCGAGGTGATCCTCGAAGATGTTGCAAGGTTCCGGGCACTTTCGCCGGCGAGAGCGCATCGAGGCGATTCGGGGTCTGCTTAAGCCGAGGACCGTACCTGATGCGCATCTCGCCCAAGGCGGCTTGGGCCAAGCAGTATGCCGAAGAGCAAGAACTCCTTGCGCAACGGAATATCCGGGAGTTCATCGCGCGCCATGGATATTGATCGTCCAACTTTTATGCCGGAAGTGATTGGATGCGGGCCGTCGAATCTCTGGCCGAGGCGTTCGACGCCCGTTCGGTCCGCCATGCCCTCATCGGTGGGCTAGCGTTCTATACTTCGCGGGCCGTCCTCGACTTACTCAAGATATCGACTTCCTGCTCGATGTTCCGCAGATCGTCTTGCCCGCACTTCTCGACGATCTGATGGAACGCGGCTTCTCGCTCGAACCCGCGATCGTCATCAAGGAGTTCGTCCGGGAGCACATCACCTCTTTCCCATTCGGACCAGTTCGAATCGACTGGCTCAAACCGGTGCTCCCCTTCTATGCCCGAGCGATCGCCGATGCGCAGTCCCCTCGATTGGTCAGAAGGTCATTCGATCCGGGTGGCGACGGCCGAGGGCCTGATCCTCACCAAGATGGTCGCCTTTCGTCCCCAAGACCAGATGGACATTGACACCCTTCTGATCGCCAATCGCGACACGATCGATGTCGACCTGATCCGAGCGGAATGGTCGCCGTTCGCGGCAACCGAGGTGGATCGCACGTCCTGGCTTGAATCGGCCATCGCTCGGCGAGTCGTGCGGCGCGAATGAGTCGTGCATGTCTTCCCGGCTGCCGTGGCGGAAAAAAATCAGCCGGGCCTCTTCTCACGACTCTTGTGTCGGAGAAGAGGCCCGGCTCTGATGTCTCTCTCGATTCCCGGTTGTTTTGTGCTCAGCGACTTGGTGTCGTTGACAAGAAGCAAATGGAGCGATCGATTGGCTCAGCGCTCGCCGGTAGTGCGATCCGTGCGTTCGACCGCCTCGGCTCGAATTGACATAAGCCGCGGTCAACATGTTCAAAAGGGCCGTCCGACGGCCGGCGCGACTCGACCTCACTCCTCGGTAAACCCGGGCAACCGCCCCCGCGTACACGAACCCATCATGCACAGGTGTGGTCTTCTTGGATTTCGAATCATTCATCGACAAAAACCCCCTAAGGAGAAACGCGACCCAAAGTACAGGTCCACGCTCCACCATTCCCTTGGACCCAGAGGAACCCGAATTCCTCTGAGCACCGCCGTCCTGGCATCGGTTACCGGCTGCTCCACCGGAATGCTCACCCGGGTGGATCAACTCGCGTCGACAACGGGCTATGATGCCCCTTGAGCCGCGAAGGCTCGACCTATTTTGCGATCAGACCGATCGCTCGAAGCCGTCCCCAAATCGCCAAACCAAAATCATTCTCTCATCGGACAACTCGCAATTCCACCTTCAATCACGACATTTTTTGGCGATTAGACCCTGCGATGACCTGTACTAGCAGGCTGAGACCACGATCGGTGATCGCCTCAGCCCCCAAGTCTTTTGGCACGACACCACCAGAAGTCTAACAGTACGGGAAACCGTTCGTCTAGAAAAATCCAGGTTTAACTCGGGTTTTCCCGTTTTACAACGCTCAGCGTCTGTTAATCGCCCCACTGGTTCATTTCAGCCACCCTCCACGCACGGAACTTCTGCTAATCGCCTCGCCGGCCCATTGTATGACCACTGCAACCGGACCGTCTCGCTCAATCGATGTGTTCGCCTTGTGTTCTTTCACGCTCGCGCAGCCTGGCCTGCCAAAATCGCCCCAATCAATGCGATCGTGCTCAATCCATTGAATGTTGCGTGCATGAAAATTGCGGCTATCAAGCTTCCAGTTCGCAGGTAGACCGTACCCAAGGCCAATGACAAGACGAAGATGGCGATCGGTGCCGGCCATTGCCCGTAGATGGACGGTCGCAAAGAAAAGTGAGGTCAGAACGACCGCCGGCCAGGCGAATCGGTACCGCCTCGGCTCGGCGGTTGGGACACCGGCCCGTTGTTTTCGTCGGAGTGCCAACCGTCGGCTGCAAACCCGTCATCAGTCATCGCTTGGAGAGGCTCTGAGGGTTTCCGCAGCCGTCGCGACGCCGCGTCGCGACGACGAGCCAACCATCGCGCTCAACCAACCCTGAAAGATGGCTCGAAACATCAATTCCTCGAACATGGGAGCCAGGATCACGGCCGAAACAATCGCAAGGTAAACGGCACCTGGCGAGAACTGTTCCTCGAGCATCGTCTTGAGAGGGTGGTCGTGAGACGGATCGGCGGGCCAGATCTGAAGCACCACGATCTGAACCAGGTCGCAAATCGGAGCGACAAATAGCATCGCACCGACACCCAGCGCAGCCTGTCGCATCCAACCATCAAGACAGACACCCAGGTCGCGAAGCCGAGCACCCGAAGTGAACCGCACCAGTAACGGAATGAGAACCAGCAACACGCTGTTGATCACCGAGAGGACGAACATCCCTTCGGCTCTAGCAGTGATTCCTGATCCTGGCCGGACTTTGCGGCGGCGGGTTTCGACGCCTTGGCCGGGTAGGGATCGGGAGGGATCTCCGTTCTCTTGTCCTTGGTGATCGGAGTCGGACCCGCCGACGGCCAGCGCCTGCGGAGCGGCCGCGTGCTTCTTCGGCGGCCGGCCGGTCGCCCAGAGATAACCCCAAGGGATCAGCAAACCCACGACCGACATAGAGGAGCAAGACAAGGAGGATCGTCCCCGCGCCCCAGTTCGCCCGGCCGACGTTCACCATGGGCTGCTCTGGTAAGATCGGACGTCCCGTCAACAGCCGCCAGATCGCCCAGCCCCAAACCCCGATCATCCCAGCGAAAATCATCGCCAGCAGCCAGCCGACTAAAGCAAGCAAGATTTCATTGAGAGAGATCCTGGCCATGACTCGCGTCACTCCTTGCAATCCTTCGACTGGCTTGATGGTCCCCAGAATAGATCCTACTCGCTACTCTCGCGATCGGCCACCTTGTCCAGTCCCGCCTCGATCTCTAGAATCGGCAAAACGTTAGTCCCTGAACTCACACACCGGGCCGAGCCCGGAAACCCCCATGCCGAGCCATCTTACAGGAGCGTGAGCGCCCGATGCGGGATGTCGCCGAACAGCTACCGATACTGAAACGTGGCGTGGAACAGATCGTTCCCGAACCCGAGTTCCTGAAAAAGCTTGAACGCTCCGTCCGAGAGAACCGCCCATTGCGCGTCAAGTACGGCATCGACCCGACGGGAATCGATGTCCACCTGGGACATACTGTCCCCTTGCGCAAATTACGCCAATTTCAAGAGTTAGGTCACACGGCCGTTATCATCATCGGCAACTACACGGCGCTGGTGGGCGATCCGTCGGGCCGCGACGAAACCCGCTCCAAACTCACCGAGTCACAAGTGGAAACCAACGCCCGAGACTACCTCACTCAGGTCGGCCGCATCATCGATCTGAGCAAGGCCGAGGTTCACAAGAACGGCGACTGGTTCTCGACTTGGACGTTCCTCCAGGTTCTCGACTTGACCCGCCACATGACCCTCGGCCAGATCTCCGCCCGTGAAGATTTTGCCAAGCGAATCGCCGACCAGAAGCCCGTCTTTCTACACGAGTGTCTGTATCCGCTCATGCAAGGGTGGGATTCAGTCGAGATCCGTGCCGATGTCGAACTGGGAGGGACCGAGCAGCTTTTCAGCTTGCTGGTCGCGCGGGACCTCCAGCAGTCCCAGGGGCAGGAGCCCCAAGTGGCCATGACGATGCCGATTCTGGTCGGGACCGACGGAGTGCGCCGGATGGGAAAGAGCCTCGGGAATTATATCGGGGTCGCCGAGTCGCCCGAGAACCAATTCGGTAAGATCATGAGCGTTCCCGACGAGCCGATGAGGCAGTACTTTACCTTACTCACGGAATTGCCTTTTCAAGACGTGGATCGCCTTCTCGCGCCCGGCGTTAACCCAAGAGACGCCAAGGAGGTTCTCGGCAAGAACATCGTGGCGCAGTATCACGGCGAGTCGCTCGCCGAGCAGGCTGCCGCCGAGTTCCGCCGCCGGGCTTCCGGCGAAGATCCCTGAACAAGTTCCCGACATCGCCCTGGCGACGGACAAACTCGACGCGGAAGGTCGGATTCCCGCACCCAATCTGATCAAGGAGCTTGGTCTCGAATCGAGCACGTCCAACGCCCGCCGCGTCATAGAGCAGGGGGGATTCAACGTGGGGATCGGGCCGGCCCGCGAAACGATTAATGACGTCAAAGCCTTGATCACCGTTAATGATGGATTGATCGTGCGCGTCGGCAAGCGAAAGATTGCGCGCGTCCGCTTGGTATAAATGAATGGCACGGGTAGCACGCCACAGGGGTGTTGAAAGGTTGGGGTCTACCAAGCTCGAAGGGTGGATTCAAGACGTGTGTTTTTGTTGCGTGTCATCGGTACGTCCCCCCCTTGAGAACTAATCTTTACCCACATCTTTTTCCGACACTTTCTCTATCGTTAACCTGGGCTGGATTTGTGGTTTAGCGAGCCCTTGTCAGGATTTCCAAGGGGGACGGATTCCCATGACTTTCTCTCATACTGTTTGGGCCGAGCAGGTGTCGTCGTCGGCCGAGTTGCCCGACGAACGCCTCCAAGCTCGGCTGACCACAATCATTGTAAATACCATCGAACACCCGTCTGCCTCGATCCCTCAGGCGACCGGCAGCGCGGGCCAGGCCAAGGCCACCTACCGCTTCTATGCCAACCCTCGGGTGACCGCCAACTTGCTGCGGTTGGGATTCACCACCGACACCGCTCGGCGCTGTCTTGAGGAGGACGTCGTGCTCGTGGTCCAAGACACGACTTCGCTGAATTTTACGGGATTGCACATGATCCCGGAACTGGGCCCGATCGATTCGGGCGGGCTGGCGCGTGGCGTGCATTTGCACACCACGTTGGCCCTGACCGTTTCGGGACAGGTCATCGGGATCTTGGATCAGCAATACTGGGCACGGCCTCAACCGGGCCAGCCTGGTCCCGAGGAAATAGAGAGCAGCAAGTGGATCAACGGCATTGATGCGTCCCGCGCCATTTTGTACGAGACAGCCGGCGACCGGCCGGTTCCCCGGCTGATCCATGTAATGGATCGCGAGGGTGATGCTTATGAGGTGATGATGACGGTAGTCGATAATGGTGATAGCGCCATCATCCGCTGTGCCCAGAACCGCCGAGTCGACGACCCGCTGGCCAAAGCACATGAGGCTGTGCGGAGCCAGCCGGTGCTGTGTCGGACGGAGATAGTGGTGAGTCGCAAGGCGGGCGTCCCCGAGCGGTATGCGCAGGTGGAAGTACGGTCGATGCGGGTGACCTTGATCCCGGATCTGCAGAAGTACCCGCACGCCTGGCCGATGACCTGGAACCTCGTGGAGGTGTGGGAGCCTAATCCGCCGGCTGGGACCCAGCCGGCACACTGGCTGCTTTGGACGCTCGAACCGGCAGCGAGTGCGGGCGAGGCGCTGGAGGTCGTGCGAAAATACTCGTGTCGATGGCCAATCGAAGAGGTACACTTGGTACTCAAGAGTGGCTGTCGGGTGGAGGATT
Organism: uncultured Planctomycetota bacterium; assembly: GCA_963779785.1. GTDB lineage: Bacteria > Planctomycetota > Planctomycetia > Isosphaerales > Isosphaeraceae > CAVRFS01. The sequence continues at coordinate 85,446 of CAWAAW010000039.1, read as the reverse complement.
TGCGCTTGGAGAACTGGCACTCGCTGGAAAAGGCCGTGACAATCGACGCGGCGGTGGCGGCGCGAATCGTGTCGTTGCGGGATCTGGCGCGAGACCCCCGAGGCCCCAGCGCGGCAGGTCTTGAGTGATGATGAGATCGAGGTGCTGGTCCTCCGCTTTGGGAAAGGGATGAAGCTATCGGAGCTGACTGTCGGCCAGGCGGTGTTGTGGATCGGCCGCCTGGGTGGTCATCTGAACCGCAAGCGGGACGGGATGCCTGGAGTGAGGACGTTGTGGCGTGGACTTCATGATCTGACCTTGCTCGTAGCGGGCTTCCAGGCCGGAAAAAAACTACGCGAATAGTTGTGGGTAAAGATTAGCCTTGAGAAGGGGGGGCAGGGGGGGTTAAAAGGCATGGCCGGTACGTTGGGCCGAAGCGGCAATTCCGCGGAGGAAAGCCGTCCCGGAACCGCGCACCGGGCTGTGGTTACGCGGGGATACCCCCCCTGCCCCCCCTTCTCAAGGCTAATCTTTACCCACATCTTTTTCCGACACTTTCTCTATCGTTAACCTGGGCTGGATTTGTGGTTTAGCGAGCCCTTGTCAGGATTTCCAAGGGGGACGGATTCCCATGACTTTCTCTCATACTGTTTGGGCCGAGCAGGTGTCGTCGTCGGCCGAGTTGCCCGACGAACGCCTCCAAGCTCGGCTGACCACAATCATTGTAAATACCATCGAACACCCGTCTGCCTCGATCCCTCAGGCGACCGGCAGCGCGGGCCAGGCCAAGGCCACCTACCGCTTCTATGCCAACCCTCGGGTGACCGCCAACTTGCTGCGGTTGGGATTCACCACCGACACCGCTCGGCGCTGTCTTGAGGAGGACGTCGTGCTCGTGGTCCAAGACACGACTTCGCTGAATTTTACGGGATTGCACATGATCCCGGAACTGGGCCCGATCGATTCGGGCGGGCTGGCGCGTGGCGTGCATTTGCACACCACGTTGGCCCTGACCGTTTCGGGACAGGTCATCGGGATCTTGGATCAGCAATACTGGGCACGGCCTCAACCGGGCCAGCCTGGTCCCGAGGAAATAGAGAGCAGCAAGTGGATCAACGGCATTGATGCGTCCCGCGCCATTTTGTACGAGACAGCCGGCGACCGGCCGGTTCCCCGGCTGATCCATGTAATGGATCGCGAGGGTGATGCTTATGAGGTGATGATGACGGTAGTCGATAATGGTGATAGCGCCATCATCCGCTGTGCCCAGAACCGCCGAGTCGACGACCCGCTGGCCAAAGCACATGAGGCTGTGCGGAGCCAGCCGGTGCTGTGTCGGACGGAGATAGTGGTGAGTCGCAAGGCGGGCGTCCCCGAGCGGTATGCGCAGGTGGAAGTACGGTCGATGCGGGTGACCTTGATCCCGGATCTGCAGAAGTACCCGCACGCCTGGCCGATGACCTGGAACCTCGTGGAGGTGTGGGAGCCTAATCCGCCGGCTGGGACCCAGCCGGCACACTGGCTGCTTTGGACGCTCGAACCGGCAGCGAGTGCGGGCGAGGCGCTGGAGGTCGTGCGAAAATACTCGTGTCGATGGCCAATCGAAGAGGTACACTTGGTACTCAAGAGTGGCTGTCGGGTGGAGGATTTGCGCTTGGAGAACTGGCACTCGCTGGAAAAGGCCGTGACAATCGACGCGGCGGTGGCGGCGCGAATCGTGTCGTTGCGGGATCTGGCGCGAGACCCCCGAGGCCCCAGCGCGGCAGGTCTTGAGTGATGATGAGATCGAGGTGCTGGTCCTCCGCTTTGGGAAAGGGATGAAGCTATCGGAGCTGACTGTCGGCCAGGCGGTGTTGTGGATCGGCCGCCTGGGTGGTCATCTGAACCGCAAGCGGGACGGGATGCCTGGAGTGAGGACGTTGTGGCGTGGACTTCATGATCTGACCTTGCTCGTAGCGGGCTTCCAGGCCGGAAAAAAACTACGCGAATAGTTGTGGGTAAAGATTAGTTCTCAAGGGGGGGACGACGCGCTACAGAATCCGGATCAAGACAAGGCTTGTGCAAGACGAACTTTTCATCACCCCAGCACGCCACTGTCCGGGAGGTGGATGAACCATGGCTGAGCACGGTTTCGGCATCATCGGCTGCGGCATGATCGCCGAGTTTCACACGCGTGCGATCAACGAAATCGACAATGCCCGGGTCGTTGGGGCCTGGAGCCGCAACCTGGCCAATGCCGAGAAGATCGCCGGTCTGGCCAGCGGAGGCTGCCCGATCTTCGACGACCTGGATGCGCTCTTGGCTCAGCCTGGCCTGGATGTCGTCTGTGTTTGCACGCCCAGCGGAGCCCATCTCGAGCCGGCCGTCCTGGCAGCCCGTGCAGGCAAGCACGTCGTCGTCGAGAAACCGTTGGAAATCACCCTGCCGCGCTGCGACGCGATCATCGAGGCTTGTGAGTCCGCCGGAGTCCGGCTCTGCACGATCTTTCCGTCTCGGTTCACGGCGGCCAACATTCGGCTCAGGGAGGCGATTACGCTGGGCCGGTTCGGCCGATTGACTCTGGGCGACACCCACGTCAAATGGTGGCGAACTCAGCAGTACTATGACTCCGGCGGCTGGCGCGGAACCTGGCAGCTCGATGGCGGCGGCGCACTGATGAACCAGGCGATCCACAACGTCGACTTGCTCTCCTGGCTGATGGGTGATGTCGTGTCGGTCACGGCCTTCACCGCGACGCTGGCCCACAAGCGGATCGAGGTCGAGGACACGGCTGTCGCCGCCTTGCAATTCCAGAACGGCGCGCTCGGCGTCATCGAGGCGGCCACCAGCGCCTATCCCGGCTTGTTGAAGCGGACCGAGATCCACGGCGACCGCGGTTCGGCTCGCGTCGAGCAAGATGACATCACGCTCTGGGAGTTCCAGGAAAAAGTCCCGAGCGACAACGCCGTCTACGCCGCCATGGCCGGACAGACCGGCTTCAAGGCCGGCGCCAGCGACCCGCGAGGGATCACCCACATCGGCCATCGCGACCAGCTTGTCGATTTCCTCGACGCCATCGACACCGGCCGCGAACCTCTGGTCGATGGCCGCGAAGGACGTAAGTCGGTCGAGATCATCCGCGCCATCTACCGCTCGGCGAGCGAGCGAACGATCGTCACACTGCCTTTGGCCGAGTAGGGCCGGTAGTACCGGCCGGAAGTGCTGCGTTTTGTTGTCAACGGAGTGACTCGCATGCCCCGCGTCAAGAAGCGCCGCCGCTGGTTCGATTATCTTACCTACGTGGCGGTTCGACTCCTGGTCGCGGGCGCCCAGATGTTATCGATCCGGCAATCGTACGGACTGGCGCGATTCCTGGGATGGGTGCTCTATCACGTCGATAAACGACATCGCGAGGTTGGACTCGACAACCTGGCGATTGCCTATGAGGGCCGTCTGAGCGACCACGAGCGCGATCAGATCGTCCGCGGCGTGTATCGCCATTTCTGCATGATGCTGATGGAGATCCTGCACACTCCTGCGCAAGGTTTCTTGGTCCAACTGGCGCGACCACCTGGTCTTGGTCGGCCACGCCCCGATCATGGACCAGTGGTTGACCGGTAACCGGCCGATGATTTTCTTGACCGGTCATTACGGCAACTGGGAGTTGGCCGGTTATCTTTTTGGGATGTTCGGATTCCCGACCGTCTCCGTCGCGAGGCCGCTCGACAATGTGTACCTCGATCGCTTTCTCCGGTCGTTCCGGGAGCGGACCGGCCAGACGCTGATCCCCAAGACGGGTGGTTTCGACCAGATGGTCGAAGTACTCCGCGACAACCGCGTTTTGTCGTTCCTGGCCGATCAGGACGCCGGACAACGGGGGCTCTTCGTCGACTTCTTCGGCCGGCCGGCCTCGGCGCCACAAGGCGATCGCGCTCTTGGCGATCGAGCACAAGGCGCAGGTCGTCGTGGGAGTCGCGCGGCGAATCGGCCCCGGCTTCCGGTACGAGATCCGCTGCGAGGATGTGATTGATCCGTCCGAACTCACTGGTTCGGCCGACGACGTCCGCATATTGACCCAACGGTACACAAGTGCGCTCGAACGCCTCATCCGCCAGGATCCAACTCAATACTTATGGCTCCATCGCCGTTGGAAACACCAGCCGCTAGCCAAGAAGGCCGCCGTAAAGGCCGACGTCGAGACTGGCTAACTCTACTTTCGCGGTTTCTTGGAAGGTCGGTCAATCGTTCTGAGGTGCCTCCGAATCCAGCAAGGCGCAGAGCCGTTTCGGGGCAACGAGTCGATAGGCCTCGCGGAGGAGATCAGCCACGTCGCTCCAGTCGACAACGCCGTCGAGCCAGATACCGACCCAGCCGCTCGGACCCACATACGCAGGTACGAAGAAACATTTGGGCGCCGCCCCGACCATCGCCGCCTGATCTCCGACCGGGGCCTTCAACCAGACGGCGGGCCGGCCGTTCCCGTGGTGGTTGGCGGCGTCCGCATACATGGCAAACATCTTGTTGCGCACGCGGAAAGTAGGTTCGCCCCAGGCCTGTACCTCGCGCGCTTCCGGCAACGCCAAGCACAACTTCCGAAGTCGCGTGATCGGGCGGACTGGCACGGTCGAACCCTCAAAACCGTTCCACAAGTGGACACAATCGAAGTATCGAGCTCAGAAGCCTGACTGAGGAGTGCACGGTATTAAAGCGCCAGTTCCTAACGGTCCTTCTTTCAAGAAAGGATTACCAGCGTGTACGTACCGCTGCCGCTCACCTCGTTGTCCACGCTCGTGGGGTAGCTGATCTGGTCCGTGGTCGAGAGCGTGAAAGTGAACTGTAGCGCCGGGTCGGAGAAACTGTACGACCCTGGCAACACCTGGAGCGTCTGCACCTGGGCGGTGGACAGGTCGGTGTACGGCCAGACCACAAAGGTTGATACCGAACCGCTTATTGCCGTGGCATTGATGACGAGCGGTTCGCCGGTGATCACCAGCGTGCTCCCCTGAGCCGTCACGATGCTGCTGGAGTAAGGCAGGCCGGTGATCGTGCCGTCGGCCGCTACCGTGAAGCTGAACGCAGTGCCCTCATTGTAAACTTCCTCGATCGTTTGCGTGCCGGGCAGTACCGTCAGGGAAAACGCCGCCGCCGTCGAGTCAAAGATATCTTGGTCGATCTGCAAGGTAGTATTGGTCAGGGCCGTAGCGTCGACGGTGATAGTCACACCGCTGATAATCAGCGTTGTGTTGTTCTGAACGCTCAGGAAGCTGCTCAGGGACGAATCGAAGCTGACATTGCCGTTACCATCCACCATGAAGTTGAACGCCGTTCCCACATCGTCGTATTGAGAGATCGTCTGCGTGCCAGGTAGAACGGTCAGGGGGAATGGTGTCGTCGTCGATTCCAGGAAGTTGTAATCGATGCCGATGGAGGGGTCGGAGAGCAGGTGCGCGTCGACGGTGATGGTCACGCCGTTGACCACCAGGGTTGTGGTTCCCTGCCCGCTGAAGACGTTGTCCAGCGACTGCTCGTAGCTGACGTCGCCGTTTAATGCGACCGTGAAATTGCACGCGGTGCTCGGGTCGTCGTATTGAGCGATCGTCTGCGTGCCAGGTAGAACGGTCAGGGGGAATGGCGTCGTCGTCGATTCCAGGAAGTCGTAATCGAAGCCCACGGTGGGGTCGGAGAGCAGGTGGGCGTCGACGGTGATGGTCACGCCGTTGACCACCAGGGTCGTGGTTCCCTGCCCGCCGAAGACGCCGTCCAGCGACTGCTCGTAGCTGACGTCGCCGTTTGATGCGACCGTGAAATTGCACGCGGTGCCCGGGTCGTCGTATTGAGCGATCGTCTGCGTGCCAGGTAGAACGGTCAGGGGGAATGGCGTCGTCGTCGATTCCAGGAAGTCGTAATCGAAGCCCACGGTGGGGTCGGAGAGCAGGTGGGCGTCGACGGTGACGGTCGCGCCGTTGACCACCAGGGTCGTGGTTCCCTGCCCGCTGAAGACGCCGTCCAGCGACGGCTCGTAGCTGACGTCGCCGCTTAATGCGACCGTGAAGTTGCACGCGGTGCCCGGGTCGTCGTATTGAGCGATCGTCTGCGTGCCAGGTAGAACGGTCAGGGGGAATGGCGTCGTCGTCGATTCCAGGAAGTCGTAATCGAAGCCCACGGTGGGGTCGGAGAGCAGGTGGGCGTCGACGGTGACGGTCACACCGTTGACCACCAGGGTGTTGGTTCCCTGGCCGCCGAGGACGTCGTCGAAGGCGGACGGGTAGGTGACGGTGCCGTCCGCGCGAACGGTGAAGGAAACCGATGCGCCTGCGACGTAAGGAGCGCTGAGCGTGTGCTTGCCGGGCGCTACCTCGAAGGCGGCCGGAGGCTGGTTGCTGTAAACGGGGATGCTGCCGTCCAGCAACAGCATCGGTTCCGACAACATCTGGGCGTTGATTTGGAAGCTGACCTGCGCGGGGTTCTGAATGAAGTCTTCGCCGAGCTGGGGCTGCCAGTCGTTGGTGTCGCGGGCCTCGATGCCGTAATACAGGTCGTCACCTGGGCTGTTGCCCAGCAACGTGTTTCCGCCGCCGTTATTGGTGAATTGCGTGGCGCCCAGAAGATAGTTGCCGTTACTGCCGGCGCCGTTGAGCAGTGCATTGACCCGGGTGGCGTAACTCGCGGCCGAGGCCCACTCGGCCATGACGGCGTCCAGCGCCGTGAGGTTGGTGTCATAGTTGGTGGTGCCGCCGACCAAGAGCGATCCCTGGCCGGGGCTGCCGATCAACGTCCCGGGGTTGCTCCCGGCGATGAGCAGATTGCGGCCGATTCCGCCCGTGAGTGTGTTCCCCTGGCCGTCGCCGACGAGCAGGTTGTTGCCCGAACCACCGGTGACATTCAGAATGTTGCTGATGCCCCCCGCGACGGCGGTCGCACTGCCGAGCGGCAAATCGACCGTTACCGCGCCGGCGAAGCCGGAGTAGTTCAGGGTATTTACCCCCTCCTGGGCAAGCGCATCATTCGGATTGTTGATGGTCAGGGCGGCTTTGTACGCGTTTGCGTGCCGTTGATGTTGAACGTGTTCGCGCCGGCGCCGCCGTTGAGCGTGGTCGGCGTGGCGGCCAGGGTCCCGGAGACGGTGAAGGTATCGCCACCGCTGCCGCCGTTGACCGTCAGGCTGGTCATGCCGTCGTAGTCGATCGGCATCGTTCGCGTGACGTTGCCCAGAACCGTCGTGGTCCGCGTCACCGAGGTAGGCGTCACCGCATAGGTGCTGGGATCGGGGACGGTTTGGTCGTTGATGTTCAGAACAGTATTGTTCTGGCCGTGAACGGTGGTGGTGGTGTAATCCTGATAATCATCAACAACTGCGAGATTGACGGTATCGCTGCCCGTGCCCGCGGAAAGGACTTCCGGTGAAGCACCGGCGAACAGTGCGTTCACGTCGTACACATTGTTGCCGCTGCCGCCATAGAGAGAGAACGAATTAACCGATCCGCTGAATTCGAATAAGCCCGGGCCCAGGTTCTGGAGCGTGCTGGCGCCCAGAGCCACACTGGGGTAGCTCGCCTTGTCGGCGGTATCGTCGAGGACGATGTCGTTCGTGGCGCCTTGCAGTCCCGCGGACAAGGACAGTGTAAAGGAGACGGTGCCTGCAATATTCGCCAGCGTGCCATGGTGGGGATGCGTGTCACCCAGAGCGAGGGCGCTGCTCCCCGCGCACATCGTGTTCTCGCCAAGGCCGCCCTGGAGAATCAACGAGGCTCCCGACGCCACGGCCAGGACGTTAAACTCATCGCTGTTGCCGCCGTTGATCGTCGTGACGGTGCCATTGCCATAAGTCCCCTCCACATCCATTTTGGAAGCCTCGGCGCTGCCCATGTTGAGCACGACCGAAACGTTGTCGGCTGGCCCGGTCGTGTAAGTAATGTTGGCCATGCCGGAGCGCTGGAGCGTCGAGCCGTTCAAGGTGTATGATTCGAAGTCGGTTTCGCCCTGGTCGTCGAAATTCACCGTGTATGGACCCTTGCTGGAGACGATGGTCAAGAGGCCCTGGATGGCATCGAGGGTATTGGCGCTGCTTCCCACGTTGAAAGTAGCAGCGCCGCCGCCGTTGACCGTGTACGAAGTCGCGGCGTTGGTGCTTTGGACGTCGTACGTAGCGGGTGCGATCAGGCTGCCGTTGAGCGCCAACCGGGAAACGCCGCTGTAATTGATCGACGCATTACCGAACTCGGGAGGCCCTCCGGGAGGGAATGTTATCCCCGTCAGCGTCAGCGAACTGCTGGTCACGGTGTATTGAGCGTCGAGGATGAAATCTCTTTGATCGCTCAGAGTTACGAGGTCGCTACCGGTGCCCGTGATGGTCAGTGGCGCCAGGAGATTGGCGAGATCTTCGTCCTGCTGCCCGACAGAGATGACATTGTTCGCGCCCGTGTTCAGCGTGGTAGGAGCCGTGGTGCCTTTGACATCGATGGCACTAACAAGATTACCTGTGTTTAGCTCTAGACTGCCAAGCCCGCGATAGGTGATCGAGGCACTGTCAGGATTACCCATCTTATCTTTTGCTGTTCGTCTTACGGTGACGCCGGTGACGGTGTCGGTCGTCGTTGTGGGGTTGGGATTCTTCTGATCATTGACAATCAACGGGTCGGCGCCGTTGCCGGTGACCGTCAGCCCGCCGTGTAGATTGTCGAGGTTTTCTGTCTGGTCGGTGATGTCGAAAAGGAGATTCCCGGCGCCGGCATTTACGGTGGTCGAGACCGCCGTGCTCTCGACAAACACTAAGTTGGCCTGGACTCCGGTATTAACCGTCAGGCTGGCCAGCCCGCTGTAGCTGATCGAGGCATTGTGCGGGCGGCCCATTCCATCAATGCCGTCCCGCGTGATGGAGTTACTCGCAATCGTGTCGGTAGTAAGGATAAGATTGGGGTTGTTTTGGTCGTCCACCGTCAGCATCACATGGCCGCTGCCCTCAACAGTCAACGGGTCGTCGATAGTGTCGAGGTTCATTGAGGTCTGGCACACGGTAACCGTCGCGCGGGTCGCCCGGTCGTTAATCACGGTGCTGGCCGGCGTGTTTTCGACATCCACGTTATTCGGCGACGCCGTGGCCGCGATGTCTAGTTCCAGTTTCGTCAACGCACTGTAGGTAATGGTTTCGGCGTCTCTGGCAGATGGACCGATCGTCATTTGCCCGGCCGCGACGGTATAGTTGGTTGCGACCGATGCGTCGACCTGCAAACTAATCGTGCCGAAAGCGGCGCCCACCAAGTCCAGATTGGGCCAAGCTATCGAGTTGAGACCGTTTACGTTGACGGTGTCGTTTCCGGGACTGACGTCGAGCGTGACATTGTTGACATAGTTGAAATCGATGGTCCCCGCTCCTGGGCGGGACAAACCAAACTCCGAGAGTTGGTAAGTGGCGTTGGAGGGCCCCGCGGCATCTTCCAAATAGAGATTCCCGCCGAAAAGGCCGTTGAACGTAACAGTGCCCTCGACGTTGCCCAAACTGGGGAGAAGGGTGCTGGGGCCGCCACCGACGTAGACGTTGTCTTGCCCGCCGGCGGGGTTGTTAATTGTCAGGGCATCATCGCCGGAAAGCTGGTCGACCTGGATCGTGTCCGCCGCCCCGCTGGGATTGTCGTTGATGGTCGGGACGTTTAGGTAATTAATCGTGCTGCCGTCCAGGGTGATGTTGCCGGATTGGGTATAGCCTGGGAAGGCGCTGCTGTTGGCCAGGCTATAGGTCTCGTTGCTGAAGCTGCCGTTGTCGATGTTCAATGTGTGTGGACCGTTTCCTGTCCCGCCGTTGAAATTCACGGGAATGGTGAATTCCCCGCCGGAGTAATCGACCGTGCAGGTGATGGTGCCTTTGGTGTCATCTCCGTTGATGTCGATTTGCGATGTCGTGCTGAGAGGGTGGGTCGTGACCAGGTTGCCATTGTTGAAAACGTCGATGTTGGCACCGACCTGCTTGACAACAATGTTGGCGCCGACGAAGTTGTCCGGAGTCGAGTAAGCCAATACCGCGGGACTGCCTACCAAGTCAGGGATCAACAGGTTCGCGACCGGGGTGCCGATGCCTGTCACGAGGTCGTATCCGGGGCCGGCGGCAAAACCATTGTTGCCCGAGGTGATGTCATGAAAATCGGCGGACGGTAAATTGTAAAGATCTGTCTGGAGAGTGGTCGCGGTGGTATTGATCGGGGGCAGTCCTTGAAGCGCCAGACCCTGATCGGCAATGGCGACGAGCCCCGCCCAGCAAGGTGCGGAGAGACTCGTCCCGCTTTGACCGCCGACGTTGTTCTGATTGAAGAAGCCGCCGCTTCCGTCCGAGTTGTAGATTTCAACGGGAGTCTGTCCGCCACCGACAAAAGACACGTCGGGGATGGTTCAACGCGCCGAACCCCCGACCGTGCTCATGGAAGCGGGCACCACTCCTGCCTGATAGGCGGGCTGCCCTTCGACACTGCTGGGGCCGCCCCCACTGCCGCCGTTATTCGACCCCGTGGCTTGACCGCCGGAGGAAGGGGGCAGGTTGTTATTTGGGTCCGTGTAGGTAAAGGTGTTCCCGCTGGAGCTCGTAACCGTGAAGTTGTTGCCGTCGTAACCAGATGCGCCAACGCCCGAAATCGTGACCGTCGAGTTTATTGGGAAAAACGCCGTCGTCGTAGTCGTAATGGTCACTGTGTTGCCGTTTTCCGCGGCGCTGATGATGCCAGGGTTGCTCCAGCCCGTTTCGCCTTGGTAGGAACCGCCCCCGTTTATGAAGAGATTGGTGGCGCCGACAGCCAGGACGTCAGGTGAGTAAGCGGGATAGCCGCCCGGCGCACCGTTATCGCCGGAGCCGGCGATGAAAGTTATTGGCAAGTTCTTGTACTGCGCAAAAAGACCGTCATCATACGACCCGGAGGAGGTCCCATTTTCGCCACCCTGCTCGCGCCGGAGAAGCTCATGGAAACGACCGATGCATTGACCCGGGTAACAGCGGTGTTTACCGCGTTGATGATATCTGAGTTGCCGTATCCCCCTGACATCTCAATAAGCACAATGTTAGCCTCCGGTGCCATGGCGTGAGCCCATTCGACGTCTAAAGTGGTTTCACCAGTATTGACGGGATTATTGATGGTTCCGCCCGACGTACTCGGCAGGTTGGATTGATTCTGATCGGTGTAGGTGAAGGTGTTCCCGTTTGTGGACGTGACGGTAAAGCTGCCGTCGTATGGGCCGTCTTCCGCGATAGTGACGGAACTGCCCTTGGAAAGCCCGTTGCCTGTCAAGGTCGTGATCGTGACGACGTTACCGTTTTCCGAAGACGTGAGAATCGCGGTGTAAGAGGGGCGTGCCCCCCCGTTTTCGCCGACCACGGTGAAGCTAGGCGGATCGGGGAGATTCGCCAGCAGGTCAAAATTGTGCAGGTCGCTGGAGTCGAAATTGGGACCAGTGCTTACCAGCGCTGAATCGTCACCGGGGTCGATGATGGCAATGGTCTGCCCGGCACCGTTACCCGGGATGGGGTTGCTTGCCGTCCCGAAGTTAATCAGGTTGACGCCATACGCGGTGGCGACCTGGTTAGGCGTGAGGTTCGCCGGCACAATACGTGTCTCTAGCCCATCGAGCAATGGCCGGTAGCCACGCTGACGCCGGTGTGTCGCCCCTAACGGGCGGCGGCGAGAACGAGTTGACTTACGCGAGAAAAACATTGATGGGAGCCACATCGTCGCGTTCCTTTCATGGGAGAGAATTCAGAGCTGCTTCGTCCTCATACCCTGGTTTATCGCCGTTCCAGAGCCAACGGCACAAAACGCTGCAGATTTCAGAAATCAAAATCGAGGGCCCCGGAGTACCGCGACCGCGAAATCACGGCGCTGTTCATTCCCTAGCGCGGCAGACTGAGCGCTGAGGCCGGACCAGGCCGGTTGGGCTTCCGTTCTACGAGGCGGTCTGCGATCTAATACCGGTGCAGTTCCCCCAGGCGCAGACTGAGCGTCAGGGGCCGGCCCGGCCGGTGAGACTTCTGCTTGGCGGCGAGGGCTCACCGGCCGGGCCGGCCCCGGACGAACCAGTCTGGGCTGCTCGGTGTCTTTACGACATCCCCAGTCACTGCGCCCACCGATACCCGACTGGAACATGGGAGGCATTAAAAATCCCATTTGAACATGGGTGCCTCGTGGGGCGGCAGGGGTTGCGGGTTGAGCATCGGTCGCCCACCGACGAAGATGATGTTCGGACCCCCTTGTTCGTGGGGTGGTAGGGGTTGCGGGTTGAGCATCGGTCGCCCACCGACGAAGATGATGTTCGGACCCCCTAGTTCATGGGGCGGTAGGGGTTGCGGGTTGAGCTGCACACCGACGACGGCGCCCGCCGAGTAAGACGACAGGGACAGCCGGTGTTCCAGGTTCTCGAGGCTCAGGGCCGTATGGTGCCGGCGGACTCGGGCCGATCCCGAGCCAACCATCCGAAGGCGACGCGACGCCGCTGCGATCCAATTCCGTGTCATGATCCCACCCTCCAAATTGTGTGGTCGCGAAAGGAGTTGCTCCCTGAGCCACATGGCTCAGGCCACGATTGGGGTCAGTTCCCATTTTGAAGGTCCGTGAGTCGCCTCGACATCAGACGTATGACAGAGCACGTCGACTATCGAGGTCGGGCCGGTCACCCCCGGATGGACCGGGGGTCACGGGCGACGGTCCCGCGTTCTTGATCCCCACGGGAACCGCCGACCGCCTCCGCAGGTTCCATCGCCTTTGATGGATCAATGGCACAAGCTCGCGGCTTTTTTCTGATTTCTGGATCTCATTCCCGAGCGATGCGGAGACCTGATATACTGCGCCGGCGAGCAAGTCGGCCTTTCCAGGCTGACGGCGCCAGTTCGCGCGGGACACATGACGGGGACCAAGCATGAGTGATGACACGGCGTTCGCCGGCTTCATGCGGCGGATCCGCGCCGGCGACGAGCAGGCGGCGCGGGAGCTGGTCGAGCGCTATGAGCCGGTGATCCGCCGCGAGGTGAAGATGCGGCTCCGCGATCCCCGGCTGTACCGGCGGCTCGACTGGGCGGACATCTGCCAGTCGGTCATGGCCAGCTTCTTCCTGCGGGCGGCGTCGGGGCAGTACGACCTCAATGAGCCGGACCAGTTGTTGCGGTTGCTGGTGGTGATGACCCGGCACAAATTGAGCCAGCAGGTGCGCCGAAACCGCGCGGACAAGCGCGATTACCGGCTGGCGGAAGAGCACGAGCCGGCGTACCTGCAGGAGAAGCCGGGCGCCGAGCCGACGCCGAGCCGGCTGGTGGCCGGCCGCGAGCTGCTCGAGGCGTTCCGGGGGCGGCTGACGGAGGAGGAGCGGACGCTGGCCGACCTTCGCGGCCAGGGCTACGAATGGGCGGAGATCGCCGCCCGGGTCGGAGGGACAGCCCAGGCCCGTCGCATGCAATTGGCCCGCGCGGTCCGCCGAGTCGAGCGGCAGCTCGAGGGATGCGAGGCCAGCGATGAGTGACGCGACGCAGCAGCAGTCGTCGACGCCCCGGCCGCGCGGCCCCGAGCCGCCGGACGACGGTGATCCCGCCCGGCGGCTATGGAGCCTGTGGCGCCAGGGGCAGCAGCCCCGCGTCGCCGACTTCCTCGATCAGGCCGGCGTCCGCGATCCGGAAGAGATCGTCATGGCCCTGCGGGTCGACCAGGCGGAGCGCCGCCAGTTGGGGCAGTGGGTGCCCGCCGAGGACTACCTCGCGGCCTTCCCGACCGTCCGCGACCACGCCCCGTCCGTCATCGACCTGATCTTCGCCGAATACCTGCTCCGCGAGGAGCAGGGCGAGCGGCCGCCGCTGGAGGAATTCCTCCGCCGCTTCCCCCAGCACGCCGAGGAGCTGAGGGTCCAGATCGGGTTCCATCGCGAGATCGACGACGTCCGCGACCCGAATGCCACCGGGGCCGGGACCGCGGCGACGCTGCCGGTGGAGGGCGGCACCGCCCTGGCGGACCGGCCCACCGGATATCCCAAGATCCCCGGCTACGAAGTCCTGGCCGTCCTCGGCCGGGGCGGCATGGGGATCGTCTATCGCGCCTGGCAGTCCGAGCTGAAGCGCCCCGTGGCCCTGAAGATGCTCGTTGCCGGCGCCCTGGCCAGCCCAGGGGCCGCGGCGCGGTTCCGGGTCGAGGTCGAGGCCATGGCCCGGCTGCGGCACGCGAACATCGTCCAGATCTACCAGGTCGGCCAGCACGCCGGGGCACCGTTTCTGGTGCTCGAGCTGGTCGAGGGCCGCTCGCTGGCCCAGGTCCTGGCCGGCACGCCGCAGCCTGCGGAGTGGGCGGCGCGGACGATCGAGACCGTGGCGCGGGCGATCCACGCGGCGCACCGGCTGGGGGTGGTGCATCGCGACCTGTCGCCGGGCAACGTCCTGATGGCCGCCGACGGGACGCCCAAGGTCACCGACTTCGGGTTGGCCAAGCTGATCATCGGCGGCGGCTCGCTGCGGACCCAGACCGGCGACCTGCTGGGCACGCCCAGCTACATGGCGCCCGAGCAGGCGGCCGGCTCGCACCGCTCGGTCGGCGAGGCGACCGACGTCTATGCCCTGGGTGCGATCCTCTACGAGATACTCACCGGCCGGCCTCCCTTCAAGGCCGAACAGCCCCTGGAGACACTGCGCCAGGTGATCAGCGACGAGCCGGTGTCGCCGTCGCGGTTGCGGCCCCGGCTGCCGGCCGATCTGGAGACGATCTGCCTGAAGTGCCTGCGCAAGGAGCCGGTGCGGCGGTATGCCACGGCCGAGGCGCTGGCCGACGACCTGCGGCGCTACCTGGAGGGTCGGCCGATCCTGGCGCGGCGGAGCACGGCATTCGAGCGATCCTGGCGATGGTGCCGCCGCAATCCCTGGCCGGCCGCCGCGGCGGCCCTGTTGACGATCGTGGCCGTCTGCTCGACCATCGCGGCCTGGATCTTCCGGCAGCAAGTCGAGCAAATCGACCGGCAGCGAAACGAGATCAACCGCCGGCTCGCCGAGAACCGGCAGGCCTGGAAGGCTGCCGTCGAGCAGCGCGAGCGGGCCGAGGCGAAGTCTCGCGAGTCGCGTGAGCTGGCCGAGACACTCGATCGAAAGCTGTACATCAATCGAGTCAACCTCGCCTATCGTGAATGCCTGGCCAACGACATCGCCGCCGCCGACCGGCTCCTCGACGATTGCCCGTCACCGCGGCGCGGCTGGGAATGGTCCTTTTGCCGGCGTTTGTGCCACGAGGAAACACTCACCCTTTTCCAGGGATCTACCGGCGCCACAGTCCCCACACTGCTCCCTGCCGCGAACCTGGCGTTCAGCCCGGATGGCCGTCGCATCGCGGCGACCGGCGTCGGTGGGTCGGTCCGCCTCTGGGACGCGGAGACGGGCCGGCCGGCCGACGAACTCTCTGACGAGGGCGGTCCGTTCTGCTGCCTGGCGTACAGCCCGGACGGTCGCCGCATCGCCGCCGGGGGGCACGGCACGATCACAATCTGGGAGGCCGGGACCAGGCGCACGATCCGGACGATCGCCGCGCATGCCGGGCTGGTCAACCCGCTGGCGTTCAGCCCGGATGGCCGCCGGCTCGCCTCCGCGATGTCGCCCGGCCCTGCCGAGGTCAAGATCTGGGATGTGGAGACGGGGCGGCAGCTCGGCGGCTTCCGCGACGCGCAGTGGGGCTATATGAATCTCGCGTTCAGCCCCGACGGCCGCGAGGTCGCCTACGTCGTCCACTTGTCGAACGCCATCCGCCTCCTGGACGGGACCACGGGCCGGGTGGTCCAGGTCCTGACGGATCCGTCCGCCAGCGGTCCGATCGCCGTGGCCTTCAGCCCCGAGGGTCGCCGCATTGCCGCGGCGCACTTCTCGGGCGGGGCCGTGCTCTGGGAGCGCGGCACGGGCGCCGTGATCCGCAGGTACCGTGGACACACGGGCTCGGTCCAGGGCGTGGCCTTCAGCCCCGATGGGAGCCGGCTCGTCTCGGCGGGCGGCGATGGCACGGTCCGGCTCTGGGAGACGGAGAGCGATCGCGAGGTCGCCATCTTCCGCGGGCACAGGGGCCCGGTCTCCTGTGTGCAGTTCGCCCCCGATGGGACGCGCCTCGCCGCCGCGGGAGACGATGAGACGGTCAAGGTCTGGGAGCTCGCGACCGCGGGGGAGGCGCTGACCCTTGATGGCTATCGCGGCTGGGCCTACCGCGTGCAATTCAGCCCCGACAGCCGGCGACTCGTCTCGGCGGGCTACGGGATGGTCCAGGTGAACGACGCGGAGAGCGGACAGCCATTGGGCACCATCGGCCCCATCCCGGGTGGCGGCGTCTGGGGCCTGGCCCTGTGTCCCGACGGCCGGCAGGTCGCCATCGGCAGCGAGCACCGCAACGAGTTCGACACCTGGGACGTGGAGGACGGCCGGCGGCTCCTGACTTACCGCGGGCATGCCGGCCCGCTCCGGAATCTCGCGTGGGCACCCGACGGCCGGCGAATCGCCTCCGCCAGCCAGGACCAGACGCTCAAGATCTGGGATGCGGCCAGCGGCCGCGAGACCCGGACCCTGAGCGGGCACGCCGCCGCGGTCTGCGGCATTGCGTTCAGCCCCGACGGGGCGCGGCTCGCCTCGATCAGTTGGGACGATACCGTCAAGCTCTGGGACATCGCGACCGGCGCGGAGGTCCGAACGTTTCGCGGCCTGGTCCGGCGGCCGGAGTCGCCGTTCGTCGGCAATCCCATCGCCTTCCGTCCCGACGGCCACTGGATCGCGGCTGCGGGCCATGATGGCCGGGTCGTGGTCTGGGATGCGGAGACCGGCCGCGAGGTTTACAGCCTGATCGCGCACTCGAGGCCGGTCATCTCCGTGGCGTTCAGCCCAGACGGCCGCCGGATCGCTTCGGCCGCCGTAGATAATACCATCAAACTCTGGGATATCCCGACGGGCGAAGAGGTTTTCACGCTCCGGGGCCATGTCAACCCGATCCTGGGCCTCGCGTTCAGCCCCGACGGCAACCGGCTCGCCTCGGCCAGCACGGACGCGACCGTGAAGATCTGGGACTCGGCATTCCCCACCCCGGAGACCTTCCACCGCCGCCGGGCCCTCGCGCTGGTCGGGCCGCTGTTCCAGCGGCTCGTCCTTAAGGAGGAAGTGATCGCCCATCTCCGCGGCGATCTGAAGCTCAGCCCATCGCTTCGCGAGGCCGCCATCGCGGCGGCCGCAACCTGGGATGAGGATGCCACCGGCCTGAACGACCGGAGCTGGAGGGTCGTCCGTTCCCTCGGCCAATCGCGCGCCGATTACGACCGCGCGCTGCGATGGATTGAGGCCGCCTGCCGGCTTCGGCCGGACGACGGCGATTTCCTCAACACGCTGGGCGTCGCCCAGTACCGCGCGGAGCACTACCAGAGAGCCCTGTCCACGTTGACGCGATCGAACCAGCTCAACGGCAACCGCGAGCCAGCCGACCTAGCTTTCCTGGTAATGGCTCTTCACCGGATCGGGCGGACGGAAACCAGCCGCGCGACCTTGAGCCATCTGCGCGAGATCATGAGTGATTCCCAGGCCGCCGCCAACGCGGAGAACCAGGCTTTTCTTCGCGAGGCCGAGGCGGTCCTGGCCGGCCCAGCCGGCGAGCTGCCCGCCGACGTCTTCGCACCGCCCGGGTAGGGCCGTTCCCGCCCAGGATGCGCACGCGGGCGACCCTGCGGAAAACCGACATCCGAGGAAGGGCTTCAAGGTGAACCATCTCTCGCCGGAAGAACGCGAACCCCTCTCGTCGCTCGCGAAGCAGCTCCGAGCGATCCGCGGGATCGCGGCTGTCGTGCTCGGCGGATCGCATGCCCGTGGACGCGCTCAGCCGGCGTCCGACATCGATCTCTACGTTTTCTACTCGGAAGCGGCTCCGTTCTCAATCCAGAGCACTCCTGAGCTGGCCTAGGTCGTAAACGACACGCCCGGACCGATCGTCACGGACTTTTGTGGGTGGGACCCGTGGTCAATGGTGGGGCGTCGCCGAGCGTCAGCGGGCAGCGCGTCGAATTCGTCTTTCGCAACCTCGAACACTTGGAGCGGGTCATCGCCGAGGCCGAAGCCGGCCGGTACGAGCTTCATTACGCCCAGTAGCCTTCCTTCGGCTTCTTAAGTTGCCCAGGCCGCGTCGACAATTAGCAATGTCCCCTTTCAAAGTGCTCCATTACGCCCAGTAGCCTTCCTTCGGCTTCTTAAGTTGCCCAGGCCGCGTCGACAATTAGCAATGTCCCCTTTCAAAGTGCTCCATTACGCCCAGTAGCCTTCCTTCGGCTTCTTAAGTTGCCCAGGCCGCGTCGACAATTAGCAATGTCCCCTTTCAAAGTGCTCCATTACGCCCAGCCTTCCTTCGGCTCTAATTGCCCAGGCCGCGTCGACAATTCCCCTCAAGTGCTCCATTACGCCCAGTAGCCTTCCTTCGGCTTCTTAAGTTGCCCAGGCCGCGTCGACAATTAGCAATGTCCCCTTTCAAAGTGCTTTCAAAGTGTCCCGTCAGCTTTGAGCGGAGAGGCGGCGACCGCGTCGTCACCCTCAAAATGGAAGGCGCCACCACGGGCGTGCCGCCAACCAATCAGCCGAAGCCATGAGAAAGTCGCGGTTGTAACGCTCACCCCGATTATCCAGGCGCCCAGCCGTAACCACATAGTAAATCACTGCATATGGCAATGTTCCCTCACGGATCGCTTTATGCGGATTAGTCGGGCGCCGGAGCACAACTCGATGAGGACATTCAACATACGTTAGATTGTTAAGCTGGGCCGGTTATGCGGGCGCCAATTCGTAATATGATGGTGCTTCAAGAGATACGATAAAATGGCCGATCGTGCCGGAATTGCGGGCGCCCAAGTGGAAGTTGATGATCCGCATAGGCTTAGAGCGATTCTTCGAACTTCCGATTATTCCGGCGCCCAAGCGGAACTCGAAGCAGCATTGCGAGATGTGGACGATTCCGTTTTTGCCGGGCGCCTTTTGGGCTTGGGGTCCCGAGTGCGAGACGCTTGACGAGGCTGCGACGAGCGACACTCCCGCTTCCTGTGATGGGTAAGGCGGCGGACAGGAAATAAACGATCAGGGCCGTGCTTGTGGTGGCCATACCAACCCGACGCGCAAGCTCAGTCCGTCCGCGCGCGGCGCTCCCATCGGCGACGGAAAAAAACGACGCCTGGCTAGCGAAAACCCGTGCATCGGGTTTCCTAACCCGCTAGTTGCCTATTTGAGGCATCCAGGCGGGCTAGGGATCCCGCCCCGCACCATCAACGACTGATGAATCACAGGCCAGAGCGAAACTCGGGCCGAAAAATGTCGAAGGACGGTAAATCGGGTTGGTTGGTCTCGGCCGCGACACGTGCTCAATTCAATCGCGAGGCGCTCTATGAATTCGCGGACATATCCGGGCTGTAGGTGCCGAAATGCCAGAGATGTCCTTCGGGATCCCTGGCGCTGAAATTGCGCGACCCGTATTCCGTATCCTTGAGCTCCACGACGATCTCGGCGCCCACCGCCTTGGCTTGGGCGAAATGCGCGTCGATGTCGGCGACGCACAGATAGACTGCCTGAGTCACTCCACCGGCCGACCGCGGAGTTTTGTAATGAAAGACGTCGTCCTTGAAAGAACCAAGCATGATCATACCGCCATCGCAGATGAGCTGAGCGTGAGCGATGGTTCCGTCCGGGCCTGGGACGACCATCTGACGCTTGAATCCAAACGCCTTTTCCAGCCAATCGATGGCGGCCGAGGCGTCTACGTAACGCATGCTTGGGAAGATCGTTTGTCTCGATGCGGCAGGCTTCTCGTTCATCGTTCGCTCCTTTGAATGGAATGACGCATCCGGGGAAAAGGGCCGTTGCGTTCGTTCCAATGTAACGGAAGGCACTCGCCACATATTGGATGGAATTTACCTCCGCGAAGAATTCCCCGGGCGGAGACCAGGGTCCGCGGACACGCCTCCATAAGGCAATTGGAGACCCAGATACTCCTCGGGCGTGCACCCGGCAAGCTGCCGGAATTCGCGAATCATGTGCGACTGGTCGAAGTATCCACAATCGAACGCGAGCGCGACCCATCGCGGCTGGTTGCTCTGGCCGATCAGCTTGATCGCACGCTGCAACCGGAGAACCCGACCGAGAAGCTTTGGCGGCGCACCGAGTTGATCGCGGAACTGAGCGATCAAATGCTTATGGCTCCAGCCGAGGTCATCGGCCAAGGCGCCGATTTCCAACGTTCCGCTCGTCTCCCGCATCAGTCGCCAGGCGCGCTGGATTTCGCCTCGCGGCGGTTTCGCGGAGCCGACCCGCTGGGCGATCAATCCTTCGAGCAGGTCGAACCGCCGGTTCCAATCGCCGGCTTCGGCTAGAGCCTCGACGGGCTGCGCTGAATGGTCGCCGTAAAGCTCGTCGAGTCCAAGCGTCCTGTTCGAGAGCTCGCTCAACGGCAACTGGAAGAAACGGCGAGCGCCGATTGGGGTGAAATTCACTTGAATGCAGCACGAATCACCGCTCGATTGGACAATGACAAATGAGTCATAGATGCCGGCCACGAACGTGCCGAGCGTTCGCGGTCGCCCTTCCGGCCGGGCGGGATCGATGAAACTAAATGTCGAGCCAAAGTTGATGATAAATGGAATCTCGCCAGTCGGCACCTCGCGCCGGCGCACGACCTGATTCGACGACTCTGTCCAGCCCTGATATTCGCCGACGACGATGCCCCTGAGACGCGGGTCTGGCTCGCGGAATATCGTCTCCGAGACGATGCCCGTCGATTCGAATCGCGCTCGCCGCGAAGCAGTCGGCGCGGCTTTCGAAGACAATAGTGGCAATGAAAACGCGGCCATGTGACCCAATATGCCTTTCTGCCACGAAAACGCATCGATGCCGGTGTCACGCTCAGAATTCAGCCGTCTCAAACAATTACGTCGAGTCGCTTGCATTGAATCGCGTTGCTGCCCGATTTCGCATACGGGCGGGGTTCCGGCTGGGCGAAACCATTCTGATCGATCGTTCGCACCCGGAATTCATAACGCCCCGGCTTCAGGTCCTTGAGTGTCACCGACCAGAGGGCCACGCTGAACCGGAGTGGCCATTGCTTGGGCTTTCCGCGCTCGTCGAACCCCCATACGTCCTTGGGCAGGACGCCCTCGGGCAGGCCGCCGCCCCAGTCGTCCGGCGGCGGTTCGATAAGGCAGGGCTGCCATCTCGCCGTCTTCCAGGCCGGATCGTCGTCGCGGATCGGCTCGTCAGTTCCGGGATGGGGCCTGAGCCAGTATTCGACCCGATCCAGACCTGGCCAGCCGACCATCGCCGTCCCCTGGATCAGCACGGGCTTGCCACTATGTACAGCCTGAAGCCTGGGATTATCGATGTAGGCCGCGGTCTTCAGGTAGGATTCGGGATCGTTATTCTGAAGGGCGTATGTATCGCTCGCGTGGTAGTCGTCCGTGAGCACGATGTTCTGGAGCCATTTGATCGACTTGAACCCGTGAGCCCAAGGGACGACCATCCGCACCGGCCCGCCGCGCTTCAGAGGGATCGGCTCGCCATTGAGCCGGTAGGCCACGAACGGCGGCAGCTCGCCGGGCGGCGTGTCCAGCACCTGGTTGATAGCCAGCGTCGAGCGGAACATCTGCTTCGGGTCGTTGTTGTGAAAGCCCCAGAAATCGATGCGCCGGACGTTGCTGAACTTGCCCACCGATTTGAGGACTTCGCGAAGCGGCACGCCTTCCCATAACCCTTGTCCCAAGGGCAGGGCGATGTTGTTGCACTGCATCGCTTTCAGGAACTTGACGCCCTTGGTCTGGCCGAGCTTGACCAAGCTCGCGAAATCCAGGGCGGTGCCATCGCCGATCCGGAGCGGCTTCTGGATCTCGGCCTTGCCCTCGGCGGCAATTTCCAGACGCCAGGTCTCGTGCGTGAGCCGGGCTTTGATCAGGGCCTCACCCTTGAGCGAGTGGGGAACCGGATTGCCCCGGCTGACATCTTGGAAGCTGTCACCTTGCGTCAAGAACGGACGGGTCGCGTCGCTGGGTTGCCGGTTCGGCTCGGGAGCCGCGACGGCCGCCTCCGTTGTACCCGCGGCGAGACCGGCTACTGCGAAACGCAAGGCATCGCGGCGTGATATCGCATCGTACATCGGATCTCCTCACGGAATCATTGTCGTTCAGAATGAATTTCGCTACCGTTCTTCAGTCGGCACCTGAAGAGGCGACCGGCGTTAACCGGATTCAGCCCGCTCGCCGGAGCATGCTTCGGAGTGATGACAAACTGATAACTGCTCGACAACCAGCATAATATCAGAACGACCAACAGTGGGGGACCTGACTGGACGACACCGAGGGATAAAGGAACCTCGGTCGCTCTGGCCTTGACGTGTGGCCGGGCTCGCCTTCAATTCGTCCGTGACATTTCCGGCCACCGTAGGATGATTCGCTTCCGGCGCAGGACAATAACGATCCAGGCATCAACGAGGGCTTGACGTATGCGAAACAGGCACAGACAGTAAAGTAAATGAAGGCACGGAATCTTCGAAATGTTGCACGTATTGGCGGATGAACCATTCCGCGCATCCGGCCAAGCCGTTTTAGGCTTTAATCTGGTCGCTGGCCATTGACAACGATGAAGAAGAGGCTCTGGCTAGCATCCATCGTCGTCATCGTCGCACTGGCGGCGGCGGTTTGGTTCGGGCTGAGCGCACGGGCGTCGCGGCAATTTCGGGCGACTCTCGATCAGGCGAAGAAGGAAATCGCGGCCAAGCAATACGGCAAGGCGTGGAAGCGACTGATCGAGCTCGCTCCCAGCCGCTACGGTGACGGCGAAGTCAACTACCAGCTCGGCATCTGCGAGGTTTACCGAGGACACCCGGACCGGGCTCTCGCCGCTTGGGAGGCGGTGCCTGCCGAGGGACCGTTCGGGCCGCGGGCCGCGTTGCAGTGCGCCATGTTGGCCATGAACTCAGGTCAGCTCACTCATGCGGAGCAGATCCTACAAGCGACCCTCGGTCGCCGGCTGGGAACCGAGGCACCAGTCGTGCTGCGTGGTTTGCAACTCCTCTACCACATCGAAGGACGGACCGATGACGTGCGGCGGGCGATCATCGATTCCTGGGCGGAATCGGACAAGCCCGCGGAAGTGCTCAAGCAACTTTCCCGGCTGGATGCGGCGCCGTTGCCGTTGCAGATGACCCGGCAGGCTCTTGAGAAGGGCGCCGAGGACGACCCTCGCGTCTGGCTCGCGCGGGCGAACCTGGCGATTCGCATGGGCCAGTTCGATCGCGCGGCCGAGTGCCTTGATGCCTGCTCGAAGCGTGGGTCAGAAGATACCGCAGTCTGGCGCGCCCGGCTCCAGTTGTCGCAGGCGACCGGCAACCTCGCGGCGACGTGGCGCGCCCTCGAGCACTTACCGGCGGCCGACTTCTCTGACGAGCGATCTTCGCCGGCTCCGCGCCTGGCTCGCCGCGCGACTGGGCGACACCAAGGCTGAGGCTGCGGCTCTCTCCTCTCTGGTCGAGCTCGAGCCCGGGGATACGGCCGCCCTGGACCGGCTCGCGGTCCTTGCCAGTGTGGATCGCGATGACGCTGAGGTGGCCCGGCTCCGGTCGAGAAAATCCGAGATGTTGGCCGCTCAGTTGCGCTATCAGGCCCTCCTCAAGGGTGACTCCATTGGCGACCCAGCCGAGCTGGCGCGTCTGGCCGAGACCCTTGGACGTCGCATCGAGGCCACGGGCTGGGCCCTGGTTCGCGATCAGAAGACGGGCAAACCGGGACCATCACGGCCGGCCCTTGTGCCCTCGGATGAAATGCGTACATCAAACGGGTCGCACTCGGGTCAAGCGCTCGCCCAACTCTGCGGGGACCTGCGCCGCGACACGCCCAAAGGCCCCACTGATCGCTCTCAGGGTGTCGTTCCGAGATTTGCCGACGAAGCCGAATCCGCGGGGCTGCACTTTGTCCATGATAATGGTGCGACTCCATTCAAACGGCTTCCGGAAACCATGAGTGGCGGCGTGGGCCTGCTCGATTACGATTGCGATGGCTGGCTCGATGTGTTCGCGGTCCAGGGCGGCCCATTCCCGCCTCCCGAGAATCCACCATGTCTTGACCGCCTGTACCGAAATCGCGGCGACGGAAGCTTCGAGGATGTCACGGAACGTGCCGGGATCAACCGCGTCGCGGGAGGCTACGGACACGGAGTCGCCGTCGGCGATTACGATAACGACGGCCATCCCGACTTGTTCGTCACGCGTTGGCGATCGTACGCACTGCTCCGAAATCGTGGCGATGGCACTTTCGAGGACGTGACCGCCCGAGCTGGGCTGGGCGGCGATCGTGACTGGCCCACATCCGCGGCCTGGGCTGACCTGGACGCTGACGGCGACCTCGACCTGTATGTCTGCCACTACCTGGTCTTTGACGTTAAGAGTCAGAGCGTTTGCGCCGACGCCAAGTCTGCGGTAAGTCACTATTGCAGTCCGCGAAAGTTCACGGCGCTTCCGGACCACGTCTTCCGAAATGACGGCGGGCGATTCGTCGATGTAACCGGTGCCGCCGGCTTCGTCGATCCGGACGGACGCGGGCTGGGGGTCGTCGCGGCCGATCTCGACGACGACAACCGAATCGATCTTTACGTCGCCAACGACATGTCGGCCAACTACCTGTTCCGCAACCTGGGCGGTTTCCACTTCAAGGAGACGGCATTTCCCGCGGGCGCGGCCGTCAACTCAAGTGGCGGCTTTCAGTCGGGCATGGGCATCGCTTGCGGCGACCTCGATGGCGACGGGCGTCCCGACCTCGCCGTCACCAACTATTACGGCGAGTCGACTACGCTTTTCCACAACTTGGGCCGCGGTCTGTTCGCGGACGAGACAACAACGATGGGACTGGCGGCGCCGACCCGCCAGTTGCTGGGCTTCGGCGTTGCCTTCCTCAATGCCAACAATGACGGCTGGCTCGACATGATCTCGGCCAACGGCCATGTCAGCAACCACGAGCCGGCCTTCCCCTGGAAAATGCCCATTCAATTGCTGATGGGGGCGGCGGGCGGACGTCTGACGGACGTATCGGCCCGAGCCGGCGACCCGTTCAGCCCCCTCCATCTGGGCCGAGGCCTGGCCAGCGGCGACCTGGATAACGACGGCCGGATCGACACCGTCGTCCAGTCTCAGAATGAGCCGCTCGTCTACTTACACAACCAAACGGTCGACAGCGGTAATTGGTTGACGCTACGGCTGGAAGGGATGCGTTCCAATCGCGACGGCGTTGGTGCGAAGGTGATGGTTGAGGCGGGCGGACGCCGGCGATTCCAACAACGGTTAGGCGGCGGCAGCTACCAATCGGCCGAGCGATTCTCGGCTTCACTTTGGGTTGAGCCAATCAACGCGAGTCGAGCAGGTCGAAGTGCGATGGCCATCGGGACAAGTTGACCGGTATGAGGGACTGGAAGCGAACCGTGGTTATTTGCTCCGCGAAGGGGCTTTCGAAAGCAGAGCCTCTCCGCGGTTTTGAGCGAAAGCCGGGTCGATCGCAAGTCGACGGATGAGATGCGACGAGATCGGATCGAGGGGATCGGAATGGCGGGCAACGGTCATGAAAAGCGGGATCTTCGCCGAGTCGCCATTGGAGCGGCCCTGCTGGCTGTGATCGCCTGCGCCGTCGGACTCCGGTACGCGTGGTTGCGCCCGAGGACAGACCCACTTTCGCGAGCGACGCGGGCCTACGACGCGGGTCAATGGGCGACCGCGGCCGATCTGGCTCGTCAGGCCCTCACCATTGACCGCGACGACACGGCCGCGCTGCGGCTTTTGGCCCGAACCTCAGTCCGACTGGGCCGCGATGACGCGGCCGTTACACTCTATAACCGTCGACTCGTTGGAAGGCCTGTTGAAGCCGAAGACTATGTCCTGTTGGGCCAAGCGTACGCGCGGCAGGGGCAGGCGGCGTCGGCCGCAAAGGCCTGGAACAAAGTGCTCGAAGCCAATCCGAGCCCGCCACGAGTGCTCGAGGAGCTGGTGCGGCTGCATGTCCAGGGTCGTCGTTGGCAAGAGGCGATTCCCGTCGCGGAGCGCCTCAGCCGGCAGCCAGGTTGGGAGGCCCGGGGATTCATGATGCTCGGCACGATCCGCGCGAAGCTCGACGACATACCCGCTGCCGCCGAGTCGTTCCAGCGCGGCGCTGGCGGTCGACCCGGCCGAGGTCGACAAGTCTCATGATCCGGTCCCGCTGCGTAAGTTGATCGCCCGGACGTTCCTGCGAGCAGGCCGTCCTGAAGGGGCCAGTCCACTGTTGCAATCGATCCTCGACCGTGGTCCCGACACCGAGGCGGCCTGGCTCCTGAGCCGCGTTTCCCTCCAGGAAGGCAACAAGTCCCGTGCTCTGGCGGTGCCGGAACAGGCTGGGTCTTACCGCGCTGACAACCCCGTGGACGCTCTCAGGACCGTTCTCGCAGCACGAACACGGAAACCAATCTTCTGGCTCGGAGCGGCGAACCGTCACAGAGAGCAAGGTCATCCGAGGACTTAACTCGAACGGTTCGGTGCACAGCCATTCGCATCGGCTGACCGATGGGTTAAATGCCTCGATGGAGAACGTACGGAACCGTACCGCGGGTACAGCAAGGGATCACTGGCGCCCACCGGCATCATCAAGCAGAATACTTTCTAAGGACTGTTGTTTTATGTGTGAACTGAACCTAACACTCGAAAGCCTTGTGTGTCAAGGTATGAAGGGAATAATCGCCAGGGCGTGGCTTGTCAAGAATTCACGTTCGCGTTCGAAGCAAACTTGAGGATTCGAAACCGATCGCTTTCAGCAAAAAGCCGAGAAGGGGCTGCACGGTTTGGTTAGGCGGTATAACCAAGCCGTCGATCGAAAGCACGTTTAGGAGAAAAGCGGTCAGATTATGCGGCCTTCATGGAGGGCGGAGTCGATTTCCGAGGGGCTGGGAAAGCCGAAATCGACGCGGTCGAGCACCAGGGCGGATGCGACGGCGGCTCGCAGCCGCGGCCAGGCGGATCATTCCTTCCTCGACGACGCTCGAGGACGCGCTCCAACCGTGATCGAGCAAGGTGTCGACGAGCGTGGCCGCGTACGATTCACCGGCCCGGTTGGTGTCGCGCGGTGGGCGATCGCGCGGGAACGCCGGGATGCGCGACAGTCCCGGCTCGCCCGTCGGTCGTGGTGAACCGGACGACGCTTCCGTCGGGCCCGTCGGTCACGACCAGGATCGAAACCTGCCAGGCAACCTCCTCGCGGTCTTCCAGCGTCTCCCATTCCCGGCGATTACAGCTCAGGATGTCGATCGAAGCGGCGAAGCTCGAGATGGGGCAGTCGCGATCCAGCATGTTCCGCATCGTCGGCGCGAAGAAACGGACCGCCGCGCCGGGCGCTCTCAAGACCCGCGCCGCCAGGTGGTTAGGCAGCGAGGCCACGACGCGAAGATCGCACGGCCGTTGGGCCACGGCATCGAGCGATTCCGGCGTCAGTGCCGCATGGCAGCCACGGAAGCCGATTGGCAGCTTGTCGCCGAACTCGCCGCTACTGATGAGCAAGGTCCAGTCCGCCGATCGGCCGGGCACGCGAATCGGCTGGTGGATCAATGCCAGCCTCGGCCAGTCGCCGTGAGATCGCCTGGCTCGTCGGGTCCGATTCCGGGCCCAGTGCGCTCCACAGCGTCCCGTGCAATGCGGCGGCGTAGCCGGCTCCCATCCCGCCCAGATCATCCTGCCAGGCCAAACTGCGCACAACTCGCCGGCCGTGTGACGCCTTCGCGAATCGGGCGTGCCAGGTGAACTTTGCCGGTCGGCCCGGGCCAGTCGGCCGGCAGGATCGATCTCGAGCGTGTAGTCCGCGGGATCGACCAGCTCGAGCGTGGGATTCGTACCGAACTTCCACTCCCCATCAACGCTCTGATCGAGAGGAGGCCCCAGCGCGGGATCGATCAGCGGTCGATCGACGCGCAATACGCGGTCGAGATACGCCGGTCCGAACACCGCGACTCGTCGCCTCGTTGTGATCGTCATTGGCTTCGCTCAAGTGTCCCCGCGATCATTCCAGCGCAGCGGCGCTCATTCGCGCTGTTTGCTCCCGGAACGCCTCGATTATACTATTTCCGAGGACGCAGATGCCGGCGCTCGCCGCCAGGAACGCAAGGAGACGACCGTTGTCGACGGATTTTGAATCGTCGGTGGAATCACTCGATCATCCGGTGGACAATGCTCCGGTTCGCACGCTCCAGCACAAGGGTCTGACCATCGAGGGCTATTCGCGGGCCGCGGTTCAGAGCTACTGGCGGGTGCCGGAGCTGAAGCTGGGCTTTGACATGGGGGCACAGCCCTGGTCGTTCATGTCCACGCCCACCTGGTTCGTGACCCACGCACATCTGGACCACATCGCGGCCTTACCGGTGCTCGTCGCGCGGCGGCGGATGATGAAGATGGAGCCGCCGACGATCTACCTGCCGGCCGAGGCGGTCGAGGGCGTCGAGCTGCTCCTCCGCGCGATGCAGCGGCTCGACCGAGGGCGATTGCCGGCCAACCTGATCGGGCTCAAGCCCGATGACGAGGTCGAGATTTCGCGCGAGCTGGTCGTGAAGGCGTTCGCGACCAAGCACACGATTCCCTCGCTGGGCTATCTCGTCTGGGAGCGCCGCAAGAAGCTCAAGCCCGAGTATCAGAGCCTTTCCGGACGACCAGATCCGCGACTTGAGGCTCTCGGGAGTCGAAGTCTCGGCCGAGATCCGTCTGCCCAAGGTCGCCTACCTGGGTGACACAGCCCCGGCGGGCCTCGACGCCTTTCCCGAAACCTACCGGGCCCAGATCCTGATCATGGAGCTGACCTTCGTCGCCCCCAACGAGCGCCCGTCCCTGATTCACAAGTTTGGCCACACTCATCTCGATGACCTGCTGGACCGCGCCGACCTGTTCGAGAACGAGGTGATCATCACCTCGCACTTCAGCACTCGCCTGCACTCCGACCAGATCCAGCGGATCGTCGAAAAGCGCTTGCCCGACTCGCTGAGAGGGCGCGTGAAGATCTGGCTTTGACCAGGCGAGGTGCCGTTGTCACTGGCTCAGATTCGCCGAGTTCGGCGTCTCGTTGAGGCGCTGGTCGACCTCGATCCACAGGTTGCGGCACGCATCGCGCTCGGCTTCGGGCAACTTCGCCAACTCGGCCTCGTCGCGTAGGCCGGCCAAGTCGGTGTCGCGCTTCCAGTGCCGCAGAGTCGGGCCCACCTCTCCGCGCTTCGTGGGCGGCCCATCTTTCTGGATTTTGACCCAGGCGGCCAGGTCGCTCCTCAGCCATCCGAGGGCCTGCCGGCGCAGCACCACGCGAGTGGCGTCGTTGGGGGCCGGATCGTCCTTGCCCTTACCGGCCGCGGCCAGCGCGGCGGAGCACGCCGCGTTGTAACGTGCCTCGGACGGCATGTCTTCCGCCAGGGCCGGATTCTCGGCGAAAGCCTCTGAGTAGAACCGGGCGCTGGCTCGGTAAAGGCTCTTATGGTAGCAGATCTCGGCGAGGTCGATCCGCTCGCCCGCGTCGGCCAGCCGCTCGGTTCCATCGAGGATCGACGTCAGCCTGTGATCGAGTCGGACGAGGCGTTCACATTTCTGCACTTCGGCCTTGACTTCTGGGTCGTCAGGCTCGAGCGTTTGCTCGACGCGGAATTCAGCGAGCGCTTCGGAGTGCATCCCCATTTCGCGGAGCAACTGACCGAGGTTCCAGCGGTGTCCGCCGACGTCTGGCTGCAAGCGCGTGACTTCGCGGAACTCGGCGAGTGCCTCGACCGATTTGCCCTGCTGCCTGAGGGCGAAGCCGAGATTATCGTGTGCGAGCGCATCAGCAGGCCAGAGCAGGACCGCGCGACGCGCGATTTCGACGGCCTCGTTCATGGTCTTGGCGGCCTCGGCAACCTCACCCTGGTCATTCAGCGCAATCGCGAGTTCGATACGAACTCTCGCCGCGTCAGGGCGCCGCCGGACCAGGTCTCGCAGGACCGCAACGGCCTCGCGGAGCCGATCGTTCGCCCTCAGAGTGGCCCCCAGCTCGAACACAAGCTCAGGCCGGAGGGCTCGGGCCACCGAGTAGTACCGGATCGCCTCGTCCGTGCGAGGCGGCGTTTGTTGTCTCAGGCGGCCAGCCAGTTCGTAGGCAAGCCATGGATTCTCGGGGTGCCGCATGACAGCATCCTGAAGCATTGCCATCGCGGCGGTCGTCTCATTCGCCAAGACCAGCACGTGCGCGAGTAACAAGGCCGTCGCTGCCGGTAGGTCGGCCAACCGAGCCATTGCGAGATTGGACTCGCGGCTGGCCTTCAGGTCGGGGCGGCTCACGTCGGCACGCAAGCGGTCGCGTTGAGGATCCGGATCCAGTGCCCGCGCCAGGCCCAGGACGGCGCCCAGAGAAGCCTGGTCCGTTTTCATCCAGCGAAGGGTCACCGCCCAGTCATCCAGCGCGGCGACCACCTCGCTTTGGACCGGGCCGGGCCGACCTTTGAGGCGCGCTACGATCGCATCGGTCTGTCCCACGGTCGGATCCAGGCCTCGTCGGCGGAAGATTGACGCGTAGCCGGTCGCGCCCGTCCCGCCACCGCGATACTCGCTGGTTGACCGGTGGTCGGTCAGTTCCGTCAATAAGGCGCGGTCTTCCTCGGCGTGGCTTGCTTCGGTTTTGATCGCGTCAATCATGGCGATGAGCCGCTGTCCCGGGGCCGTATCCTCCAGGTCGCCGAACGTAGACGCTACTGGCTCAGTGGCCGCGCGGGCCTCGCGCCAGGCTATCAGGTCAGCGGCCGCGGCGGCACGATCATGCAGGGTCTGGATCCGTGCCAGCGTCCGCTCCAGCTCGCGAATCCGGGCCTGGCGCTGACGAGAAACCCACGTGCCGACGCCAACTCCCAGCGCAGCGGTGACCAGCAGTGCCGCGGCGACGGCGGTGAGCGGCGTCCGGTATCGACGCCCCCAACGCCTGGCGCGGATCAGCCAGGGCTCGCGCCAGGCCGAGACCGGCTCGTCCGCCAGCCAGGACTCGATGTCCTCGGCCAGAGCACGGGCCGTCCCGTAGCGATCCGCGGGCCGCAACGCCATGGCTTTCAAACATACAGCCTCCAGGCGCGGGGAATATCCGAGCGGAGATTCCGCGGCGGCACGAAGCGACCTTTCTGGACCGCGTTCAGAATCTCCCTGAGACTCGTCTCATCCTCGAACGGAGCGCGGCCGGTCAGCAAGTAGAAGAGAGTCGCTCCCAAGCTGTAGATGTCGCTCGCCGGACCCAGCCGGCCGAGGTCGCCGGCCGCCTGCTCGGGGCTCATGAACCCTGGCGTCCCGTGCGCCGAGCCCTGAAGGGTCAAGGCCGAGTGATCCACGCCTGAGATTGGCCCCAGGTCCTCGTCGTGATTGCCGACCTCGGTCACTGACCCCGCGGGGGTGGCCAGGCCCCGGCCGAGGTCCAGCGTCTCGCCGTCCTTGCCGGGCGAGTTGTCGTCCGACCTGACGTCGCCCTGACTTGCATCCCGATTGTGCGAGTAGTCGATCGTGCCCTGGTCGCCTTCGAGAGCTGCGGTGCGGGATGGCGAGCCCGTAAGGGCTGGAACCAGGCCGGTGGATTCGGCCTGCCCTCCGGCTTGGCGGCCGTCGCCTGGCTCGCGGATGACCTTGGCCAGCCCCCAGTCAACCACCAGGGTCTCGCCATAGGGGCCGAGCATCACGTTCGAGGGCTTGATATCGCGGTGTAGGATCCCACGGCTGTGGGCGTAATCAATCGTATGACAGACCTGGACCAAGCGGTTGAGCAGGCCGCGAAAGCCGAGCACTCGCTCGCCCGAATGTTGAGCCGCCGGATGAGCCGCGTAGAAGCCGTGGACGGCGTCTTTGAAGGTCTCGCCGTCAATGAACCGCATGACGTAGTAAGGTCGCCCGTCGTCGCAACGGCCGGCGGCATAGACCGGGGCGATGCCGGGGTGCTCGAGCCGGCCGGTAACTTCATACTCCCGCTCGAACCGCCGGCAGCCCTCCGGCGAGCCGGCCCTGGGCGCCTGGATAACCTTGAGCGCCACTTCGCGATTGAGCTGCTGATCGCGCGCCCGATAGACCTCGCCCAGCCCGCCCCGAGCGTGGAACAGCAGGCGCAGAAAAGGTGATACAGCGGGCAATACCTCGGGAGGGAGCAGTGGATTTGACTTTGTCCCGGACGCATGATCCGTCGCCCGCTCCTCGCCATCGGCCGCGATCGAGTCCGTCCCGTGCAGGGCCGTGATCCGCCGTCGCAACTCGTCCACTAATTCCAGCCGGCCGTCGCAGACTTGCTCGATCTTCATCTTTAACCCACGCTCCTGGATGTCCTCCCAGCGGTCCAGTAGCTCGTTCAGGCGGGTCTCGTCGGACATCTCGTCCCTCCCATTCCGTGCCACGTCACTTCGGAGGCTCCCCTTTCAGCGCCTGATGGAGGCATAACCGGGCCGCCCGTCACCTCCAAGTGACGGCGCGCTGAGTAGCCCCCACAGCCCGGCGGGCTCGGCTTCGCTTAAGCCCTGGTACCAGACTAGCTTGAAGAACCTGCGAGGGGATTCTCGGACTGTGTGTGATTCGCTGACCGCGTGAAAACGGACAACTCGCCGCGCCGCGGCATGGTGCCCGTCGTTACTCTCTTCGCACGCTTGATCGAAATCCACTGGATTACCGCCAAGGTCCATCGCCTGGCCTTGGTCTGGCGAGGCAGCCAGCGTCCGCTCAATCGGTCCGAGGCATGAATCCCCAGCCGGTATCCGCCGATAACCACCACGGCTGATCCGAAGAGCTGCGAGAAGTTCCAGGTGGGGTTCTCTTCGCCGATTGGCCTGCTTGCACGCGAAACAGATCGGCCGATCGAACCGGTCAACTCGCTGGTGTCGAAGAGTTCGAATACAGCATCTACGGCGGCAGGCGAAAGAACCGGTAACGGTTGAGCCTGGCCCTTGGCTGGAGGTGTGGTTTGCTCGCCTTTCGGAGTTGCGGGGGGCGCGACTGGCTGGATCGGTTCGACGATGTCAATCCACGATGACGCCGTCGGCCTGATGTCAAGCCGCTCTTCGAACAGCTTCCCTCGCTCGTTGTCCAGGCCTTGCCCGAAGTGCGTCAACGCCGTGGGCTGTTCCTCGACGAGCGAGATCGCGATCGAAGATTGGGCGGTCACCGGTGCGGTGCTCGGGCCCATGTGGGTGACCAGAGGGGGGGGCGGCGGCGCGGGACAATGATAATCGGGACCACAGTCCAGTTGACCGTGGTCGCTGTCGTGTTTGGTATCAAGGCCGTGATCGACGTGCTCGAATTCGTGGCCGGCTCTGTAGAGGAACTGGTCGTCGTCCCATTAAGGCTGGGAGCCAGGATCGTGTCCGACGGGTTGACGGAGAGATGACTGAAGACGGGGGCGGATCCCGTCGGAGTTCCCAGACCAGGAGAACCGGGCAGTCTCGTGTCCGGCGTGTCCAGGGCCACCAGCGCGGGAACCAGTTGATTGGCGATGGGAGTGCCAATGCCGGTGACTAGATCGTACCCCGGTCCCGCTTTATATTCTCCGTTCGAACCGGTCGTGATGTCGTGGAAGTTGGAGCTGGATAATTGGTAGAGGCTTGACTGGGCATTGGCGAGTGAGCCCACGCCGTTCAGCGCCAGACCTTGGTCGGTGATCGCGATCAAGCCGGACCAAGAGGGCGCGCCCACGCTCGTGCCGCCGACGGTGAACCAACCGGACTGCCCGTCGTAGCGGACCGAATCATAGACCGAGACGCCGCTCGACGGATTGGCGTCCCACGAGACGTCGGGAGTCGTGCGGTGACCGGAATTGAGTCCGCTGGCACTGAGGGCATTCGTCTGGTAAGACGGCTCTGGTTCGTACTTG
The DNA here is from genome assembly GCA_963779785.1 of uncultured Planctomycetota bacterium. Taxonomy (GTDB): domain Bacteria; phylum Planctomycetota; class Planctomycetia; order Isosphaerales; family Isosphaeraceae; genus CAVRFS01. The sequence goes on along the minus strand of CAWAAW010000039.1, from coordinate 51,633 downwards.
CTATATCCGCCGCCGCTGTCGCTCCAACCCGACTCGGAGTTATAGGACCCGTTCGAGTTCAGAGTCAGGGACGTGCCGCCGACAGCCAGCACATTCGGCGAGACCGAGGGGTATATTGGCGCCCCCCGAGATCCCGAATCGCCCGACGAAGCTACGAACGTGATGCCCGGCGCGGTGAACACGCTATCGTCCGACGTCTCGCCACTGAACTCGGTCGCGCCCCAGCTCATCGAAACCACCGACACGCCGGACAACTTGGTGGCGTAAGTGACCGCGCTGAACATATTATTGAGGCCCGAGGAGCTGGCCTCGACCAGAACGATATTAGCCGCCGGTGCGATTGCGTGGGCCCACTCCACATCGAGCGATTCTTCAAGCGCCCAGCCGGCATTCGTTGCCTTCCGACCCAGGCTGTCCACCGTGAACGACGGCGGCGCCGACAATCCAAACTGCGAGTCGAACTTGGCGAGGTCGGCAGTAATATCGGGATCGTTGTACGCATCGACGATCGCGATCGTTTGACCCTGACCGTTGCCGCTGATCGTCCCGTTTTTGAAGGTGATCTGGTTGACACCATATGCGGTGGTTATCTGGCTCGGGGAAAAGCCCGTCGGCGACGAGTCGTCAATCCCCGGGGGCATCACCGATATGTTCGGTTGAACGATCGGCTGGTACAACACCGTGGCTGCGGAAGAGCCACCTTGAACCACGGACAGAAGCTGTCGAGCTTCCAGCGGTTCGCACTGCAGTGAGAATCGGTCACGCCGGCGCGACCATCGACTGGAGCACGCGCCACGGCGCGCGACACCGGAAAAGCTCAATGTGCTCACTTTCCCACCCCACCCAGTTGTCGAGTCAGAAAGATGTTTGAGAAAGGACGATCCAGACTATACTATAAAAGCGAACGCGCTAGAGGAGAATAGGTCTGCGCGGTTTTCCCAGGGCGGCTCTTTTTCAACGGCCAGGCACAAGGCGAGAAACGGGATCGGGAGACGGAGCTCCCTCCTACAAATCCTGTAGGAGCCGACTCTGCCCGGCGGTCACGCTAGCCGTGTTTCGGATCGTTCTTCTTTTTCAAGGTGTGCCCGCGTGAACGCAGCGCGGCGGCAAATCCGCTTCTTCTCTTGCGTGAGCGCGGACGGAGCTTTGCCGTCCCAAAGCGAACCGAACGGCGATATTTTGGCCGATGTCACTTGAAACCACTCGCAAAGCTACCTGATTTCGCGCTGATCACCGAACGCACGCGTGAACAGTGAGCGATTTTAGCTCCGCTTCCGGTTCCCGGATTGTTGCGTCGGTCCATAATTGATCCATGACGGCGCAGAGTTCAACTTTTGAGCGAACCAAATGATTCATCCCTGGCATGACGTCACTCCGGGCGAACACCTACCGTCGGAGTTCAACGCCCTGGTCGAGATCCCCATGGGATCGAGTGTCAAATACGAGCTGGACAAAAAAACCGGTCTGCTCCGGCTCGATCGGGTGCTCTATTCGGCTGTCTATTATCCGGCGAACTACGGCTTTATCCCTCAAACCTATGCCGAGGATGACGACCCGCTCGACGTGCTGGTGCTCTGCCAGGAGCCGCTTTCACCGCTGACCTTGGTGTCCGCGCGGGCGATCGGGCTGATGACGATGGTCGACGGTGGCAAGCGCGACCACAAGATCCTGGCCGTGGCGGTCGACGATCCCGAATTCAACAGCTTCCGCGAAGCATCGGAGCTGCCGCCGCATCGCCTGATGATGCTGCGTCGCTTCTTCCAGGACTACAAGCAACTTGAAGGCAAGTCGGTCGAAGTCGATGAATTTCAGGCATCCAACATGGCGTTGCCGGTCATCGAGGACTCGTTGCAGCGCTACAGTGAGCAGCGGCGGCGAGGATTCCATTAAACACGTCGCCGTTGTCGGGCGCGGGTCGCCGGACACCTGCGTCGAGCAAGCGAATTTGCGCTTCAGCTCGCGGTCGCGAGCGCCGCGGGGGGTGCGGACAGTGCGCCGACCTCGTCCTCGAAGCGGAAGCAGCGCCAACCATTGGCTTGCTCGATCAACAAGATAACCGGCTGCTTCCTTTCGGCCATACGCTCAATCACCGTACCGGTGCTGACCACGCCTGTATTCATCGTGAAGGAAACGGTTTCACCGACGAGAATGGATCGTTTCATGGGCTAATCCTTCCCTGGAGACTCGTGCGCGCGTTCGAGTCGGACCCTGACGACCACGAACTTACAGTTACTCCGGGGAATTGTCAGGAGCAATTCGTCCCCGTGACGGGTCAATTTCATTTTTCGGCCTCGCAGCGCATTTGACAAGGCCAGGCGCCCCCCAATGCAAAAGAGGCTCGAGTGGCATCTCGCCCTCCTCGAGCCTCGCTTTGCCATACGGTTCCATACGTCGCGATGCGATACGAATCAAACACGCACGCAAGATCTGGCCGACGAACCCAAAACCGGCTTAGGCAAGTTCGACTCAAGACGAAGACGAAGACGACGACACGGAGGCAAGGCTGACGACCACGGCGTTGTAAAACTCGTCGGAGGCGAGCAGAAGGGCCTGGACGTTTCGGAGATAGACACCTTGGTCCATGAGTCCGACGTAGAAAACGGTGTCCGAGGCACTCGGATCGCGCTCCAGGACCGTCTCAAACGACGTTGTGAGGAGCGCCGCCTTGCCCATGTTGCTCAACAAGACCTCCTCGGCGACCCTCGCCGGTAAAACACCTTTTGCGAGCTGGGACGCCAGGTATCCGGGGTTAACCGTGGTGCCCAGAACGGCGGTCTCCAGTCGCGTCGACGTAGCTCTTGAGGGTTCCTCCGCTGTCATCAAAAAACTCGCGAGAACCGAGGATAATGGCCCGCGCGCTAGTGTGCGTTTCCGCAGCCGCCAACATGACCTTCGTCACTTCGGTTGAGCTGGCAGCTCGGCCGAGGTATTGCTCGAAGGCATCTTGCACGATGGCTTGCTTCCCCTCCGGGCTGTTGGCGATCGCGAGGGCGATCGACTGGCGGGTGCGGCCATCGGCGAATTGCTGGTCCCAACCCTGGACCTCGGACAGAATTGGTTCCCGGTTCAGTTCGATCTCATACACGGCATTCAGCCATTGCTCGTTGGCCGTCCCGACCGAGGCGGCTATCGCCGTGGAGGTACTGCCAGTGAAGTTGGTGTCGCCGCTATACTGCGCCGTGATCGAGTAATTACCGATCGGCACCGAGCTGATGGCGAGAGTCGCAACACCGCTGCTGTTCAACGTTCCCGTGCCGAGCGAGGTCGTGCCGTTGAAGAAGGTGACGGTGCCGGTCGGTGTCCCCGCGCCGGGGCTCACCGCCGCGACCGTCGCCGTCAGCGTGACCGCTTCATAGGGCGTTGGACTTGCGACCGAGGAAGTGACCGTCGTCGTCGTGGATGCCTGAGCCACCGGAAACGACGTGGCCGTCGAAGTGCTCGTCGCGAAATCAGTGCTAGCCGCGTAAGTCGCCGTAAGCGAGTTGGTTGCGACCGGCAGCGAGGTGACGGTGAGCGTCGCGACACCGCTGCTGTTCAGCGTGCCCGTGCCCAGCGAGGTTGTTCCGTTGAAGAAGGTGACGGTGCCGGTTGGTGTCCCCGCGCCGGGCTCACAGCCGCGACCGTCGCGGTCAGCGTCACGCTCTCGCCGAAGACCGACGAGGTGGGCGAGACAGTCAACGTGGTCGTCGTGGACGCCAGGGAGACGGTCACGGTGACAGCCGGCGAGGAGGTGCTCGTCGCGAAATCGGTGCTGGCCGCGTAGGTCGCGGTAAGCGAGTTGGTTGCGACCGGCAGCGAAGTGACGGCGAGCGTCGCGACACCGCTGCTGTTCAGCGTGCCTGTGCCGAGAGAGGTCGTGCCGTTGAAGAACGTAACGGTGCCGGTCGGTGTCCCCACGCCCGGGCTCACGACCGCGACCGTCGCCGTCAATGTCACGCTTTGGCCAAAGACCGCCGTACTCGCGGAGGAAGTCAACGTCGTCGTCGTGGACGCCGGCGCGACGGGTACCGTAACGGCCGGAGAAGAAGTACTCGTCGCGAAATTGTCGTCACCCGCATAAGTTGCCGTGATCGCGTTGGTTGTACTGACCGGCAAGCCTGTGGTAGCCAGGGTGGCGACGCCGCTGGCGTTCAATGTCCCGCTGCCTAAAGAGGTCGTGCCGTTGAAGAAGTTGACGGAGCCGGTCGGTGTGCCCTCGCCGGGGCTCACCGCCGCGACCGTCGCCGTCAACGTGACGCTCTCACCAAAGACCGGTGCACTGGGGGAGAACGTCACGGTTGTCGTCGTGGACGCTTTCGCGACCGGTACGGAGACCGCGGCCGACACGCTCGACGTAAAGGTTGCGTCGCCAGAGTATGCCGCCGTGATTGAGGTGGTGGCGACCGGTAGCGTGGTCAGGTCGAGAGTGGCAACACCTAGATCGTTGAGTGTACCCGTACCCAGAGAAGTCGTGCCGTTGAAGAACTGAACCGTGCCGGTCGGAGTTCCGGCGCCACTGGTCGTGGGTGTGACCGTCGCTGTCAAGGTGACGCTCTGTCCAAAGACCGGCGCGGCTGGGGAAAACGTGAGTACCGTGGTCGTGTTGACGGCCGGAGCGACGGTCACCGTGACGGCCGTCGAATCACTCGCCGAGTAGTTGGAGTCTCCTAAGTAATCCGCGGTGATCGAGTTGGCACCGGCCGGCAAGGCCGTGGTGGCGAAGTTCGCAACGCCGCTGCTATCCAACGTGCCCGTGCCCAGCGGGGTTGAGCTGCCATTGAGGAAGAAGTCGACCGTGCCGGTCGGCGTGCCGCCGCCCGGGCTCACCACGGCAATCGTGGCTGTCAACGTGACACTTTGCCCAACATACGGCGAAATAGGGAAAAAGGTCACTGTCGTCGTCGTGGATGCCTGCCCGACTTGCACATTCACGGCGGGCGTCGAGGTACTCGTTTGGAAATTCGAGTCCCCACCATATGTTGCGGTGATCGAGTTGGCGCCCGCACTCAATGCAGTCGTCGCCAAGGTCGCCACGCCGCTGCTCAAGGTGCCGGTACCGAGTGAGGTCGAGCCGTTGAAGAAGGTAACGGTGCCGGTCGGCGTGCCTGCCGCAGGGCTCACCGGGGCGACGGTGGCGGTCAGCGTGACGCTCTGTCCGCTCACCGGAGTGCTTGGAGAGAAAGTAACGGTTGTCGTTGTGGTTGCCTGCGACACCGGCACCACGACGGCCGACGACGTGCTCGTGCCGTACGTGGTGTCTCCCTGGTACATGGCTGTAATCGAGTTGGTGGTGCTGACCGGCAGCGAAGTGACGGCGAGGGTGGCGACGCCGCTACCGTTCAAGCTCGCGGTGCCCAGCGAGGTCGTGCCATTGAGGAATTCGACCGTGCCCGTGGGGGTCGACCCACCCGAAGTTCCGGTCACCGTCGCCTGGAGTGACACCGACTCACCGTACACGGCCGGGTTGGGCGTCGCGGTCAGCGCGGTTGAGCTCGCCGCCAACTCGGTCAAGACGACGGAGTCGAAGTTCGTTCCCCCGGTGTAGCTGACGACGAACGAGGTACCCGAGGCGGTGATGATCGACCCCGAAGCTAGCCCGGAGAAGGTGCCGGTAATCGTGCCTGAGCCCGTATTGTCCAGGATCGTATACGTCTGGCCGGCCGTCGCAACGAATCCGGAACCCAGCGTGAGATTGCAGGTCAGCGCCGCTGAGGTTGATCGGACCGGCGACCTGCAATTGCGTGTAGTCGGTACCCGGCGTTGTGCCGGCGGCGAGCTGCACGTCGAAGGCCGAATCGTTAGAACTGGCGTCGGCCCCGAGGGTCAGATCGCCGGAGTCGATCAGGCGCCCGGGCGCGGAACCATCGCCCGGGCTGACAGTTCCTCCCGCGGCTGTGATGGAACCGACGGTGCCGATTCCCCCGAGTGTCGAGTCCGTGACGATCGTCACCGGGCTTCCCGGCTGGTTCCCATCGACGAGCAAGGTACCGGCCGCGACCGCTGTGGTGCCGGTGTAGGTGTTCGCCTGATTGACGTCGAGCTCCCCACTCCCGTCTTTGGTCATACCGGCGGAGCCGGAAATCACGCCGCTCAGTGCCAGCTCCTCTCCCGCGGTGTCAACGGTGACCGTTGCCGGGCTGGACAGCGCGATCGGCAAAGAAATTGTATTCAAAGTGGAGCTTTGCGAGGAGTCGATCGAAGTAAACGTAACTCCAGTCGTGCCGCCGATCGTATAACCGCCGCCCGATGAGCGTCAGCGAGCCATAGCTTGTCACGCTCGTGAGGTCGTCAGTGTTGGTGAGATTGTTCGCACCACTGGGAAAGATGAGGTCACTTCCCGTCGTCGGCAGAGTGTCCCAGTTCCCAGCAACCGACCAAAGATTGCTCGTGTCGCCGTTCCAAGTGCTGGTCGACAGTACCACCCGATCCTCGAGCCTCTCCAGCCCAACGCAACAACGCTTGGGGTTCGTCAATCCGCGACGACGAGCCCCGGCTCGGTCCCCATTCCAGAGACTCCGGCGAAATTCGGCAAGCAACATCACTCAAGCTCCGTAACAACGCAATGGTGTCAATTGAAAGTCGCTCGCCGCTGTACGTGGCGCCGCTCGGTCAAGGCGAGCCGCCCGGACGGCCATCCCGGAAGAGTTTGCCGGGAAGACGGACTTTACGGTGATTCTACACTTATGATAGCATGATTTCAATGTTAAGAAATGATAAAGCTCCTAAATTCCTCCGATGACACTCCCGGTATCGCCCGCGCTCCGGATGCTTTCGAAACGGACCAAACACCGGACTGGTCCGCTACCGAATGAGTGGGGTTGGACGACGTCGACGCCCCCAGACCCCAATGTTTTGCGACGCGTCAGCGCGCAGGCCAGTTTAAACAGATTGAGCATAATTTACGCTTTATTCGGTCTAGGCAAATTAAGCAACACGGGCAATTTAGTTATAGCGCCTATTCATTAATCGAACAACCCAAGAGTGGAGCGACTTGATCGGTCACTGAATGTCGGAGGATCTCCATCCATAGCGCGCTTGCACGCACGCTCGCATTAATCCGAAACAGTAGTCGAAAACGTCAATCGGCCCGCGACATCTTTCTGCCTATCCGTTTATCTGGAAACGGAATCGATGCGTAGTCCGGGAGTATGGTTGACTGTGGAAAGGAGACCCCAGGGCGGAGAAGCCTTCCTTGAAGCCGATCGAGCGGCACGAAGTCTCGAAAAATGCCCTGATCGTCGGCACGGACGTGCAAATCGCCGACTTGGGTGCGGGGTGTGCTCAGACGATGATGAAGGAGAGAGACCGATGACGCGGTGTCAACCTCGGCGTTTGGTTGGCGCTCGAGAAATGAATTACAACCAGTGGGTATGCCAGGCTAAAGGGCGACTATGAGTGTGCGCTCAGTCCGTGGTCGTGGATAGCAAGAACCCGTGGAGCGGGTTTCCCAACCCGCTGGTTCCCTCCTTGACGCAACCAGGCGTTAGGAAACCCGCCCCACACCATCAACGACCGATGGATCACAGGCCAGAGTAAAACTCGGACCGAACACGATTGTTCACGGGCTCCTGAGCACGTTTCCCGATCGTCGGACCAAAACCACGATCCCGCAACCGCTCAGCAGCAGGATATACGTGCTTGGCTCGGGTACGGAGGCAACCTGAAAGCCCCACCAGACCCCGTCGTAAATCGTGAGTGTCTTGGTCGTCGTGTTGTCCGTCGCGAGGAAGACCTGGAATTGGGTGTTCAAGCCGTTTGATAATGGGAGGAACGGCCGGTCGATGAACGTAGTTGAGGTCGCCGAGAACCCGTTGGGATCGCCATTGGCCTTATATCCGCCGTCGTATGTCGGGTTCATGGTGCCATTATTGGCCGGGGTGTTCGCACCATAGAAATTATCAATGAAGTAGGTATAACCGCCGCCTGCACTGTAGCCGTACACTTTGTGAGGATCGGTGGGGGCAAACGCATAGTTCGTGCGGACTACCTGGATCCATTCAGCATTGTTCCCCATCGGGTCGCTCGAACCAGCCTTGGGGTTGTAGGTCAGGTTCATGACGGCACCCCCCATGCCGACCGTATCAACGGCGGGGACGGACAGTGTGGGTGTGAGCGGGATCGCCGGCGCGGCGGTCGCATACGGGTAATACGAATTCATCGTGAATCCGCCGGCGAGGGTCGAGAAATTAACGGTCCAACCGTTCGCGCCGACGTAACCCGCTCCCTGCTGTACGACGTAGCCTTCGGCCGAGAGCGCGGGCAACAGCCAGGGGCAGTTCCCCATCGAGCGGAAGCTGGCCGGGCTGGGCGTGACAGTTACAGTAAAGCCGCCTCCCGTGTTTGTATAGCCGTTGGGGATCGGTGTCGGATTCGCCGGATTCGGAGTCAAGCTACCCGCCCGGGAGGGCAGGCCGACTCCACAAAACGCGACAACAACCGCGACAATCAGCGCAACGTGTGTGAACAATCGCATGGGCTAAACTCCCAAAAAAACGCTTGGAATGAAGTGATTTCGCAAGAGAAGAATCGATTATCCGAGCCGAGGGCGCCAGCTTCCCTGCGCGGAATTCGAGCGGTCGCGCGACCGCAACACCCCATCCCTGAAAGGTTTCCTCAAGCCGGTGCCGACTCGCGCAGAACGGAAATCGCTCCGTTCGCGTCTATCGCGCGGGTGCCATCACCGTCCCTGAGCCCGTCTTGTCTCTCGGAGAGAGCGGCGATGTGGATCACGGCCCTTCTGAATGATGTCGAACCGCTGGGTAGCTCTGCATTTTCGCGATCAACAGATATCTGCGGATCAGGATGCTAGTGATACGGTACTCGCGATGATCAGCGAGTGGTTCGCATCAGGGGTTTCTGTCCTAGAATGTCGAGCGTGGTAATCCGCCGGGTTGAGCAACACGCGACGACTGACGATGGCGAAGCCGGCAACACGATTTGGGATCTCCTCTATGCTGATGGCTGATCGACAATTTCCGACAATTAGAACACGTTAGCCCCCGGTTGCAAGAGAATAATTTGTGTATGCGGTCGTGTTGATTTTTTCCAACAAGCGGTGCATTGGGTTGGAGTTTGATCGATGGTCCGGGACAGAGCGAAGGAATCGGCGATTCCCGCATATCGCCGCACTAAGTCGGCCAACATGATCGGTCGATCTTGCTTTTTTTCAAGATGCAGCATCCCTCACGACCCTCGGTTGGTCCATCGCCGGTCGGCAAACGGGCAGGGATCGGCTGGTAGCGAGCTTACGCTTTGACTGGGTGGAAACCGCCGAGGAATGTCAGCTCTTGGACGGCTCGGATCAAGACAATTCTCCGCCTTAGAGAGTTATGTTGCATCGGACGTACGAGGTGATAATTTAATCCAACGAGGTCCGACACCCGACCGGGTCCCGCCTTAGAGAATCTATAGAGCGAGAGGGATTCCCGAACGTGCTTGGGAATGTGGACCGTCGCCACCAACTGCTGGAGCCCAGCCTCATTTTCTGGGCGCGTGTCATCCGTCAGGACGTGCGGAACAACTAGGCGATTTGAATCGGGAATCGCGAGAGCGCTCGCTCTAATCGTGTCATGAGCGTGTCACGGCGCGGCGAGAACGGGATCTGCCGGTTTGCGTGGGGACTTCGCACCCCAAGGAGTGAGTGAATCATGGTCTTCAATCGCACAAAACATCACGATGGTATTTCCAAGCGTCGAGCAATGGTCGCTGTCCTCGTGGGGCTCATGTTGCCGGTGATTGTCGGTCTGATGGCCTTATCTCTTGATGGGGGCCTGATGTATCTTCAGCGGCGGCAGGCTCAGTCGACTGCCGATGCCGCGGCACTCGCCGGCGCATACGCGCTGTACAATAGCTCCAATTTCAGCACGGCGCAGAGTGCGGCTGTCGCGATCGCCTCGCAAAACGGCATCACGATTACGGATTCCCAGGTCACTCAGCCCAAGACCGGTTACGTCGCGGTCGCGGTCACGACTTCCCAACCGAAAACATTCAGCGCGCTTTGGGGATCAGGGAGCAACACAAGCACGGCGAGTGCCGTCGCCAGGTCGACCAACGTCGCCTATTCGACAGCGGCCCTTCTCTTATTGGATCCCTCGGGCACGCTCGCGCTTTCGGGCACGGCATCGATCAAGGCTGTGGGTGGCAGCGTCATAATCGATTCGACCTCAGCCGCGGCGATCGCCATGTCCGGATCAGCCTCCATCACGGCACCGACGATCGATCTTTCCGCGGGCAGCAGTTCCGTCCATCTTTCGGGGACTGCCGCGATCAATGCGCCTTCCAAGAATTACAATCAGCCAAGTACTTCTGATCCGCTGGCGAGCATCCCCGCACTCAGCTCCAGCAACGCGCCGGGCTATCCGAACGTCAACTCGGCAGTCAACCTCTCGAGCTCGTCAACCAGGACGATATCGCCAGGTATCTATAATGGCTTCACGCTCAGCGGCTCCTCGTCGCTCACGCTCAATCCGGGCGTCTACTACATGAACAGTGGCGGGATCAGTATGAGCGGCTCGTCCAGCATCAGCGGCGACGGCGTCTTTATCTACAACTCATCGAGCAGCGGCGCGATCAACCTCAGCGGCTCGGGTAACATCGCACTCAGCCCCATGGCCGGTGGTACCTACGCCGGGATCACGGTGTTTCAGGACCGATCCAACACCTCGAGTGCGACCATGTCGGGATCGGGCACCGTCAACAATTCCGGCACGTTCTATTTCCCGAGCGCCTCGTTGACCATGAGCGGTAGTAGTGCCACCAATGTCATGGGCTCGCAGTTTATCGTCAAGGATCTCACTTTCTCCGGATCTTCGAGTCTTAATGTCACGTATGGAAGCTCGGTTGCAAGTTCATCCAGTCTCGGTATCGTCCAGTAAGACGATGCCGAGCGGGCGAGAGCGAGCGGGCGATCGTGGATCGTCGCGTGCGGGGCGAACGCGATTGCCAGCCGTCCCGAGGACTTGCGTCCTGTAGTGTGAGGGAACCATAGTTTCTTCGTTCGTCTCAACTGCCATTCCGGTCGAGTAAGCCATGACTCTATCACACATGAAAGCCCGTTGGAGTGTTGACAAGCGTCGCGGACTGGCCGCCGTCGAGCTGGCGATGTTGCTGCCATTACTCCTCTTCTGCTCGATGGCGGTGGTGGATTTCTCACGCTTGATCTACGCACAAGTGACGCTTCAAAACTGTGCGAGGAATGGTGCGATTTATGAATTCTACGCAAAGTCCGGGTTTTCGTTGCCATCGACCTGGACCAGCCTGTCCAATGCCGCGACCGCCGATGCCTCGAATCTGACGGCCAGCAACATCACGGCCTCGGCATCCACGCCGGGACTGAGTACGAATAATTATGTAACAGTCACTGTCAGCTATCCTTACACGCTGACCTCCATCTCCTCCGTCTGGGGTTCAGGTTCGTTCCCCGGGTCGATCACGCTGACTCAAACCGCGACGATGCCCTATCCCGCTTCGGCCACCACCACTGTTCCCTGAAACACGACGTGACGGCCAACGGGAGGAGAAACTCCTCATGATCGTTCGATGCAACGAACAGGCAAGACGGCGGGGTACCACGGTGGTCGAGTGTGCGATCGTGTACCCTCTAACCATGCTACTATTGGTCGCGTCCCTCGTATTGGGGATCGCCGTCTTTCGTTATCAGCAGATCGCCACGCTCGCGCGGGAAGGAGCACGGTATGCGTCGGTCCACGGCGCGACGTATGCCTCCGAAACGGGCAACCCCTACGCCACAAGCGCGACGGTCTTGACAAATGCCGTCAATCCCCTGGCCGTCGGTCTGAACACGAACAACCTGAGTTGTACCTTGACGTGGAGTCCCAGTAGCCCTCCCACAACGACCACGCCTGGCACTGTCTCGGTGCACGCTTTCGTATTCCTGGACGCCTGAAGGCTTCTTCACGTCATCGTTCACGATCCAGAGCACTTCAACCATGCCAGTATCGTATTAGGTGAGAATGCCGGGCGAATGCTGCGGTGTCGAACAGTTGGGGTTTACCGAGCTCGAAGGGCGGATTCAAGACGTGAGTTTTTGTTGTTCGTCATCGGTACGTCCCCCCCTTGAGAAGGGGGGGTTAAGAGGCATAGCCAGTGCGGTGGGCCGATGCGACAATTCCGCGGAGGACAGCCGTCCCGGAACCGCGCACCGGGCTGTGGTTACGCGGGGATACCCCCCCTGCCCCCCCTTCTCAAGGGGGGGACGACGCGCAACGGAATCCGGATGAAGACAAGGCTTGTGCAAGACGAAACTTTCATCACCGCCAGGCAGATGCAAGCTGTCGATCGTCGCCGTGGAAAGCACGTTCTTAGAATGGCCCAACGCGGCCAACTCCCTTTACCGTGAATGTTCCACCGGGAATGGCTTTCTGTTACGGAGCGCCAAGGACGTGCTTGCGTCGCGGCTTCCTCAGTTGTCGCCAACGCTGTCCCAGGGTAAGGCAGGCTGGGAGCAAGACCAGGTTGCCTAACGTGCTGCCGGCCGTCGCGATGCCGACCATGGTCCCAAAGTTGACAAACGGCTCGAACTCGCTGGTCCGCAGCGCGGCGAAGCCGATCGCCACCGCTAAGCTGGATAGGAGCACTCCTGGACCAGTCACGCGATAACTGTCAAACAAACGTCGCCGGAAGCGCCTCGTTTTGTGATCGCGGCGGAACTGAAGCAGACAGTGAAACGTGTCGTCCACCGAGAGTCCCAGAGCGACGCTCGCTACCAGGGCCGTGGCCATATCAAGCTGGATCTTCAACCATCCCATCAAACCCAAGACCAGGGCGACCGACAGTAAGGTGGGCAGGATCGCGAGGACCGCGAGGACGATGCTTCGGAACGCCAAGGCCAGCATCAGGAGAATGCCGATCGCCGACCAGAGAAAGGTGCTCCACTGGGTCGCGATGATCGCCTCAGTGGTCCGAGTCATCAGGAACGAGAGTCCGGTGAGGTAGGACGACGGACCAAACACGTCCGCGGCCGCCATCGTGGCCTGGCGGAAGATCCGCGACTTGTCGGGAGCCGGCTGCTGTTCCTTGAGGCGAACCAGGAGGCGCGACTCACCCGTCTCGGAGTTCCAGAAGCTTCTCAACAAGGCGCTCTGAGGTGATGCGGCGATGAGCTCGAGCTTATCCGCGAGAATACGCTGCTGGCGCTCGTCGGGTAACGCGGCCAGCCGCCCATCCGGGTCGAGCACAGTGGAAAGGGAAAGCACCTGGGCGATCGCCTGGGGGTCGGTTACTTTGATCTCGCGAATTCGGGCCTCGACCCGGCTCAAGTCAAGAAGTGCGCGCGGCGAGATCGATGGGCCCAATGGCACGACAAGCTCGACCAGGCCGATGCCCCCGAGCTTGGATTCGACCGTGTGATAATCCTGGACGACTCGAGTTTCGGGTCGGAATAAGTTGATATAATTGGTCTCATAACTCAACCGAAACAAACCGAGGGCCACTGGAAGGACGACCGCGAAGACCGCGACCACGATCGCCCTCGGATGGTGGTAGACCCGGACAATCAGTCGGTTCATCGCGCCGGACACTCGAGAGCGCGAGCCGTGGCGAACGGGGATTTCCAAACGAAATGGTGGGAGCATGGCGATTGGGGAAATCAGCATCACCAGGATCGCGGCCCCGAGCGTACACGTGCCAAGGATCGCGCCGAATTGTTGGATGGGCACGACCGCGCTGGTGACGAGGGCACCATAGCCGATGGCGCCCGTGATTGCCGTCCAGGCGATCGGCGCGGCGACCGCGGCCAGGGTCGAGCGGGCAGCGTCACGAGGGTCGGCCTGGCGGCGGCGATCGTCCCGGAAGTGGATCGCCAGGTGGCTGGCCGCCGGCATCGTCAGGACGATGATCTGAGCGACCAATGGCCCTCCCGAGAGGGACAGCTTGATGTTGAGGCTCGCCAATACCGCCTCCGTCGCCAGCCAGATCACCCAGCCAGCGACCATGGGGACGATCGCCCACCAAAGGCTCTGAACGGCCGACAGCGTCACCACGCCGATCAAGATCATGCCGACGACGGCCAGACGTCGACCGTCGATTTCGATCGCCGCGAAGCCATCAGCCAGAAGCACGGGAGGGCCGACGACCGCCGGCGGGCCCAGTTTGTGCCGCGCCGCGAATTGATCGGCCGCGTCCCGAAGAGCGGCAACCGTCTCGAATCACGTTGTGCTGGTTTGTCTTCCGCAATCGGACCACCACTGCGGTGGACGTCGCCGCTCGAGTCGATCAGAGTCCCGAGGAAAAGCGGATGCTGTGTCAACCGACCCTTGAGTGTGGCCAAGGCCTTCGGGTCGTTCCCAGCGGCCTTGACTGCGCCGTTGACGGTCATCGCGTTCGACTTCAGGTCGACGTCTTTGACCGTCCGCCGAGCAGCGTTCAGAGCCATGTTGCGGGCGAAGGATGGCAACCGATCGAGTGCCAGTAAGGCGTCGTCAATCGCCCAAAGCAACGGCATGGCGTCGAGCGACTCCACGCGCTGCACCCCCGGAATGCGATCAGGCGCGACAGCCGCGGCGAGTTCCGAAACTCGGTTGAGTCCATCGGGAGTCAACAATGCCGTGTCGTCGTAGACTACGAAAACGAAGTTGTCGTCGCCGAATGTCCGGGCCGCTTGTTGATAAACCCGCATCGCGGGGTCGTCTTCGGCGAAGAAGGAGTTGATCGATTGCTCGTAACTGACGCGCTTGCCCGCCCAGACCAGCGCCACGAGCAGAATGACGACGACGGCGAACGTGACATGGCGAGCGGCGAGCAAAGCACGAATCACTGAATTTGACATTCACGGCCAACTTATTCCTGGTCGTTCGGGCGTCTCTGCCGGACTCTTGGAGCAACGTAATCCGTTCGTATCCTCAAAACTTTACAACCGCCCAAGGAGATAAGGCGAGATCAGAATCATTTGGACAATCTGAACTCGTGATAGATGCTGTAGACCGCGTAGACCGCGACGGCGGTGACCGAAAAGAACGCGATCCAGTTGCAGATATCGCTGAGGAATGAAGGACCGACGCGGCGGTCGGCGTCGCGCTGGCGGAGGTAAATGGTGGCGCCGGCGATGAACGGCAGCATGAGGGCCTGAGCGATCCCGCCTGCCTTGATCAAGCCTTGCGGCTCGCGGAAGAAGAAATAAAGTCCGAGCGCGAGCGTTGGGTAGACGATGCAGAAAAGCTTGATCATGCGGTCACGGTCCGCGGGGCTCGCGGGGTTCCAGATCCCCAGCCGGTTGAGGAAGTCGGCCGTGAGCCGGCTATTTGCGGCCGTGGCGACATAGAGCGTTTTGAACAAGACGGCCCAGGCCCCGAGCAGGAAGGCCACCCGCGTGAACGGCCGCAGCCACGCCAGCGGCGTGCCTTCCAGGGGTTGCATGTACATACGCGAAAGGGTTGGGATCATCTCAGGACCTTGAGGGTCGAGATGCTGGGGATGGAGGACCGCCGCGCCGAGGAAGTAGAACGCGACCGTCGCCACCGTGAAGACGACCATGCTGATCCAGGCATCGAGCTGCATGACGCGGATCCAGCCCCGGGCGCGCTCGACCCACGCCGGGTCGTCGGTCCGGACCCCCGCGTAGCGTGCGTAACCCTTCTCGATGCACCAGTAAGGATAGGCGAATAGTTCGGAGGCGCCGACGCCCGTGATCCCGAAAGCCGAGAACGCCAGGGCCACGGCGGCCGCGGGGACGGCCAGCTCGAAACCGTGCTCGACATCGGTCAGATTGATGCGGAAGGAGGTCCATTGGAGAATCAGTACGCTGGCCACGGTGAAGAGAGTGACCGCGGCCACGAGGATGGTTGTGATTCGCTCCAGACGACGGTATCCCCCGGAGAGCAGGAGCAGAACCGCCGCGAGTGTGGTCACTCCGGCCCAGAAGTACTCCTGGTGACTCGCGAGATACGGCCCCCACGACGCCACCACGCTTCCGGCGGCGTCGGCGATGACCGGGGACGCCCCGGGAAAGCCATGTGGGCCGCCTGGCCCACGGTCCCTTCCATGGCCGCGATCTGTGCCTGCGTGGTCAGCATCATGATCAGCCAGAGCCAACACAACCACGATGCTCCGGCCCGAGGGCCGGGCAGCGAGTCGAACGCCGCCAGCGTCGTCTTGCCGTGCGTGATCGCGTAACGGCCGAGCTCCACCTGAACGAAGACCTTGATGACGCACGAAAGAACGATCAACCAGAGCAGGCTGAACCCGGCCTTGGCGCCCAAACCGGTCGTATTGATCAGCTCACCGGTACCCACGATCGAGGCAGCCAGGATCAATCCGGGCCCGATTTGCCGGATCGCCTTGCTCAGACGTGTGCGGAGGCTCCTTGATCGCATCCTCGGGAAGTGCGTACAGATCATGGGTTGTGTCGTTCATGTCATCGAGACCGTCGGGCCTCGCTCCGGGCATGGATCGTTGGCCGTCCGTCGGTTCGGAGCGGTTCGGAGGGGCTGAACCGGCTGGTCAGTCTCACAGTCCAACGGCTCGATGCTCCGGTCGACCGATCATCATGGACGCGCCGCAGCCACGTGTCAAGCGCGGCGCGGGCCGGCCGTTGAGCTCCCCAACGCCATGTTTACTTGGGCCGCTTGGTGGTGGCGTTCGGGCCGAATCGGATATTGAGACCGGCGTAGTCCGCTCCCGCGTAGCGATCCCCGTGGATCGCGCGAACGATCGCCCAGTCAGCGACGACCGTCGCGAGCGCGGCGACCAGGCCGACGATGACCGTTGTGGCCAGCCCGGCGCGATCACGGCTCAACGGTCGGGAGGCTGCCGCGTTCCAGGAACGGCGGCCCGTTGGCGCCAGGAGCAGAGTGATTGTGCAAGCCAGCGCAACGACGTAAAGCACGCCCTCGGTCACCAGCCGCTGGGCCGTAAACACGACCAGCTCGCGCTCGAAGTTGCCGGCAACCAGGCTCCAGAGCAAGACCAGATAGAGCAACTGCCCCTTGCCAAGCCAACTCTCGGGCACAATGGGCAGAGGCTGCCTCTGATGGCGGAGCCAGAGTGCCAGCATCGCAACCGCGAGGAGCAGGTAAGCCAGGTCGAACCAGACCCAAGTCGCCACGCCGGCCATCTCCGCGGGCACCACTTTCTGAGCGATCCAAAAGCTGACATTCTTCCTCAAGTTGATGTAAGCGATCCCCAACGCCACGAACCCGGCGACGATCGGATCGGCCCACGGGCGCCGGTGGAGATCGACCGTGATCGAAGGCGACCGCCTCGCCAGAATCGGCGACGGCGACGGCAAGGCCAATCCCATTGAAGAGCCCTGTTGTCTGCTCAAGGATACTGTGCCAGTTGGTCTTGTATCCGCTGGTAATCTCGACCAGCTTGAGCATCGATGCGGCGGCGAAGCCGATTCCGCCGATGAAGCCGCAGAGCAAGCGTCGCGCGGGCCAGCTCGAGCATCCCCGTGCGCCGGCAATACCAGAGGAGTCCCGCTGTCATCCCCAGACAACCCGACCAGTTGTCGCCTCGGGGCGGCGTCATATGCAGCCCCAGCACCAAGACCAGCAGGAGAAAGCCCGCCCACCAGCCCAGGGCAAGGTGCAGTACCAGAGACGTTGCCTGGTCCAGCGAGCGCCTGGCTCCCCAGACCAGGAGCACCGCCACGAGGGCGAGCGACGCGGCCACCCAGTCGGTGTCGTACCAAAAAAGGGAATAACCCTGTCCTTTGAGCCACGGTTCGATGGCCACGCCTTGCAGCCACCAAAGCAGGAAGACCGCGACGGTGGTCACGACCAAGTTCTCCAGGAACGAGCGGTCGACCAAGGCCGGCAACGCGGTCCCCTGCGCCGCCGAGGGCGGCCCAAAGAAAGCCGATCACGAACAAGCACGCGAACCCGTAGAGTACGCTCGGCGAGTGCCCCGAATGAGTGTAGCCGACGACTTGCATGTAAGAAATGCTGCCGCCAAATGACCAACCGAGCGCGCCGAACATCCCGAAATAGGCGATTCGAGGTTGCCAGTCGTCGCGTCCCGAGAGCAGAACGGCCGCCATGGCCGCCAGTGCGCCGGGCATCATGGCGCCGTACTCGTGGCCGAAGTTTCCTCGGATACCCCACCCGAGCCACAGCGACAGCCCCGTCAGAAGGAACAACGTCCACCGCGAAAGGGAACGGTTTTCTCCATCGTGATGGATTCCTTGGATTCTGTCTCGGGCTGTTTCGTGTGTTCGGAGGCGGGTTCAAGGTGCGTGTCGTTGAGGCGAATCGTCACTTGGATTCAAAGCTTTTAGCCGGAACAAGGCTTGTTGCGACTCTCTGTCGAGTGGATCGCGGGCGACGGCTAGCGCATACCAGGCGCGTGCCTCGGCGTCGCGGTGCAGTGCCGCGCAGGCCGCGCCGAGCTCACGCATCAGCCCCGAGTCCTGCCGAGCCGAAGCCATCGCCGCTCGCTGGACCAAAGTGTTGAGCCGCTCAAGGTTGCGAGCGACCAGACGAAGCGGCTCGGCTGACTTTTGATCGCCGATCATCTCGTAGGCCGCGAGCAGTCCGAAGACGGTCTCGCGACTCTCGGGGTCGGCGGCGTAGGCGATCTGGAAATGGTGCAAGGCGTTCCGCGCGTCTCGCCGCGCCAGCGCCTGCCGGCCGCGCAGCCGCGCCAGTGCCGGGTCGCCTTCGGGGCCCTGAGCGAGGAGTTCGTCGACTCGATCCAACTGCTGGAGATCCAGGGCAATCTGGGCCCGGAGCGCGATTGCCTCGGCGTCTCGAGACGGCAGCACCGAGAGGACTGATTCCGCTTCCGCGTTCAAGCCCATCCTCCGTTCGTTCTCCGCAAGGGCGAGCCGAGACCAGCGATCCTCCGGATCGGCCGCGATGTAGCGGGACAGCGACTCGATGGCTTCCCCGGGCTCCCACGAATTGTTACGCAGCAAGCACCAATGAAATACGTTCTCAAAAGTCAGACTGGTGAGCTTGGAAAGGGCTAGGAATTCCGAGTTCAGCTCGGCTCGTCGCAGTTGCATACCGTAAATGAAAATCAGCTCCCGGTGCGCCTGGAGCAGTCTGGGATCGAGCTTCAGTGCAGCACGAAACGCGTGCTCCGCGAACCGGACACGGTCACGTCTCAGCTCGATCTGACCGGCCAGCAATCGGGCTTGCGCAGCCATCTCATGCTCGTCAGGCACGCGCAGTAGATCGGCGATCGCCTCATCCGATCGATTGCGGACCATGGCGAGTTGGGCTCGCAACATCCAATCGAGCGGAGTCGGCTCACGCAGCGACTTGAGACGATCCAGGCCCTTCTCGACCGTCGGGTATTGGCCGGCCTGGAAATCCTGCTCCGCTTGCTTCCAGATCAGGTCGGCGTCCGACACCCGCTGTCGCATGCCTCGGTACACCCAGAAACCGAGAGTCAAGGCGATCGCGGTCGAGCCCGCTAGCCAGATCCAGTTGCGTCGAACTCGCCGGATCAGAACCAATCCCGTTCGCCGGTCAGGTTGGTCTAGACGAACGTCCAAACTTTGTGCTCCGGTCGTGATAACATGTGCGCATCATTCGACTCGATCTTGCCGAACTCGACGCGAGCCCGGCACTCGCGAGCCGCGAGTCCGATGTCCTTGAAGCCACGAGGAACTCGATGATCTTATCATCCAGGTGACCGATTCGCGCCGCCAGACCGCTGCGAAGTTGTAATCAACCACAATCCGGTTATAAGTAGAGCGTGAGCCGAACCGAGAGAGTGATCTCGATTCGAAACGCGGCGGCCAGATTTCTTTTTTGATTGGACTTCGTGGCCGGCGTCAACTGTAATATTCAGGAAGCGCATCCCTCACCGACGATCCGAGTTGAAAGTTCGCAATTCACGCAACATGGATGATCGTATTGTAACCAAGCGGGGTCCATCGCCCTCTCTGTGGTTGGTCGCTTGAAGTCGGAGCGCTGAAACGAGCGGGCTGAGAACGTTTCGAAGGTCGCATTTCTCTGCTAGAGCGCCGCGAGGAACGACTCATGCAATTCATTCCCACGACGGAGCTTGGATCGGCGATCGATTACCGATCAGCGATCCGAGCCCAACACGGCTGGGGTCATGGAGCGGCTGATCGAGCTGAGCTCATGGATGATGGTGCTGGGCACAATCCGTCTCGTCTGTGTCATCGCCGACTATGCGACCGCCTTAATTGAACGATCCAGGTTCGATTCGTGGTCGTTTCGGATGTTGGGCCGGTTCGTGCATGAGAACCACCCGATCATCGTGCTGAGCGCCGCCTGGCCGCTTCTCTTGGGTCTAGCCTTGCGCCGGACTCGTTGGCCGGAGTTGCTCCGGGCGGCTGGGGCCACTTTCTTGATCCTTTCGATCGGCGGAGTGCTCGAAATGACAGCGGAGCTGAGCCACACTCAAGGGGGCTCGGTGACGCTTGGCACCTTCCATCTCCCGCGCCGGGCTTTCTCCCGTCCCAACCTGGCGGACTTGATGCTGGGCGTCTTGGGTGCGACTCAGCTTCTGCTCGAGCTCGGAACGGGCGTGCGCGCGCTGGTGCTGGCCCTGCATCATCGGCGGATCGCCCGCGGTCGAGCTGGACAAGACCGAAACCGCGCGGCGTGCAAGGTTTGGCCGCCTGGCAGTCTACACCTCATTCGGCTTTCCTGGTGCTCATGATCCGCATGCCGGTCTGGTCCGCTTATCTCGAAGTATTGAACAAATATGCATTTATTCGTGAATTTATTCTCAAGAACGATTTCGACCGGATCAACGCGCGTCGCCGCGCCCTGAAGCAGACGAACGAGATGGCGCAATTGTTCCAAGTCGATCCTTTTTTGGCGACGAAGGAGAATTACCTTCGAACGATCGCGTATTATGACCAGCTCCCGCCGGAAACTCTAAAGGATCCCATGCATCGCTTTCAAATGTCTAACAGTCTGAACAATCTGGCCTGGCTACTCGTGACCTATCCCGATTCCAAACGACACCAACCGGACACCGCTGTCAGTTATGCTCGGCGCGCTGTCGCGCTCGTACCGGACAACGGCAACGATTGGAACACGCTCGGCGTGGCCTACTACCGCGCCGGAAAATGGGAGGATGCGCAGAACCGCACTGGAGCGTTCCATGAAGCTGCGCAACGGGGGTGACAGTTTCGACTGGTTTTTCCTCTCCTTGGTCCATCACAAGCTCGGGCATCCTGACGAGGCTCGCCAATGGTGTGAGAAGGCGGTTGATTGGTATCAACGAAACAAGTCGGACGATCGTGAGCTTCAGCGGTTCCAGGCCGAGGCCGCGCGCGAGCTAGGGCTGCCGACTTTCGCGCCGCGACAGTCGTTGCAAGACTTCAGGTCGATTCAGCAGCGCGAGTCTCCGTCACAGCCGCCTTTGAATGAGAGCCGAGGGCGAACTCGAGCTTATGGATCCTGGCAAAATCAACCTGTTTCGTTGAGGGCCGAATCGCGCGTTGAGACTTTCCGTCGGCCACGCGGCAGGGTCCGCGAGATGCGCACTCAGCCCGGAGAACTGACGCGACCAGCCGACCGGGTTCGTGGTCGCATTTCAGGTTGACGTCCCGGGGAATTACGAGCATACTCCCCACCCTTGCGTAGAGACACTTCCGATTCAATTGGTGCGTCGGGCCTTTGTTCGGGACTTCCCATGCGGGGAGAACCGTTTCCCGCAACGCCCTTGGCGGACGTGCGTTCGCGCATCGACCAGTCGGCTATGCTGCCGCGTGCACGATCCAACTCGCCGAGGTCAAACGTCCGACTGACCCTGAGGGCGTGAGCGTGGCAATTAATCACGGTTCCTGGACTCATCCGGGTGAAGTAACGGATGGGATCCTGTTCCCTCGAGTCGTTCGACTTTAGGGACGTATTTTCGGTCGTTCATGGCTTGGATGCTCCACGACCGGACGGCCCTACCTCCAGCCCAGCAGGACACGGATCGTCATGCGTCAGGCTGTCACGACAATGATTGTGGGTTTATCGATTTCCCTCCTCCTCTCTGGGCTTTCCCGCGGCGATGAGACCGACGTGGCCGGGTCGATCGAGCGGGCGCGCCGCTTGATCCAGGCCAACGATCATTCGTCCGCCATCACGTTTCTCGAAGAAGCGTTGCCCGAGGCGCACGCGAAGGACCGATCCGCGATCCTCGACCTCCTCAGGCAATCCTACGAGGTGTTGGCCCGGCAGGCTGACACGTCTGGACATAGCCGGGACGCGGCCCATTACCGCGACAATCTGGCCATCCTGAATCGAAGTCGCGAATCGCCCTCACCTCCTCAGACGCCGGCTGAGCTGCCAAAGACTCCGGTGGAACCATCAAAGACACCGGCCCAACCAAAATCGTTGCCCAAAGCAGGCAGCACCCCAGGTGGCGAGACGAACGGACCGCCCCGTTTCCTGCCGATCAAAGCGCTTCTTCCCGACCTGGCTTCGCAAAACACCCCGCCCATCAAGCCTAAGCCCGAGCCGACTCCTCCGTCCGAGCCGCTTGAAACTCAACCTGAGAAGTCGTCTTCGTCCGAACCCTCGTCTTCGAACATGACCGCCGGTTTGGGCTCGACAGAACCGTCGAAGAACGAGTCGAGCTTGGAGCCAAATGCCTCGTCGGACACGAACCTTCCCGCCCGGGCGGCCTCTTCCTCAAACGATCGCAACCCGGCCGCGAGCCGACGGTCGGTTCCCAGCCGGAGCCCACCAACGTAAGCTTGGAACAAGCCGATCGACTATTCGCCGACAAGCGCTACGACGAGGCGGGAGGGATCTACGCGGCGCTGGCCCGCCAGAATCGATTGCCGAGCCAATCGCAAGGAGCACTGGGCGTATTGTCGCTGGGTGGAAGTCGTTCGCCGGATCAATGCTCGACCGAAGACACCGCGCGAGTGGGAAGAGATCGATTCGGAAGTCCAAAGCATCCAGCAATTGACTCCCAAAAGTTGGTACGGCGAATACCTCCGTAACAAAGTGGCGGAAGCCCGCCGGAGTCGGCCCGCGACCCGCGGCTCAATCGAGTAATCTCGCCGTCCGAGGCTCGGCGCCGGACGACAACCGAGCCCCGGAAATTTCCACGTCTCCTCGGTAAATCGCGAACGGCGGCGCCTCCACAATCTTCGGGTCCGTCGTCAGCGTCAGCCAGCGGCCGCCGACGAGTCACTGAATCTTCCTCGTGCGATATCGCCGCTCGAGAAGCCGAATGCATCTCCGAGTGTCGACGGAATCGGACGTCGAGTCAGTCGCTCCCAAACTCGCCAATCGGTCGCAGCCCGCGCTCGACGCCAACGTCAGGCGCGCCGTGGATGAAACGCCGGCCGCTGAGTCCTGGCAAGTGCACGAGACGGCCAATTTCCGGATCTTCCATCGAGACGCCCGTCTTGGCCGAGGCGGCGGCCGAAGCGGCCGAGTCCGTTCGCGCGACCCAGGCGAAGCGGTGGTCCAGTCCGGCCGCACAGCGCACCTGGACGCCTCGGTGCGAGATCTATCTCTACCCCGACGGGCAAGATGCTGGCTCAGGCAACCGGTCAGCCCGACACATCGCCGGGTTTTTCCGCGATGGAGGTTAACGGCAACCGCATCGTTGCGCCGAAAGATCCACCTGCGCGCCGACCACGCCCAGATGCGCGACGCCATCCTACCCCATGAGGTAACCCACGTCGTCGTGGCCGACCTGTTCATTCCCGAGCCACTCCCGCGCTGGGCCGATGAGGGAATCGCCGTCCTGGCCGAGCCACCGACCGAACAACAACTCAAAGCGGCCGAGCTGCGCGAGCCGCTGGAATCCGGCCGGGTTTTCCCGCTGGATAAGCTCATGGCGATGGATTACCCCGACGCCAAGGACTGGAGCCTTTACTACGCCCAGAGCGTTTCCTTGACGCGCTTCCTGGTCGAACAGGGTCCGCCCGAACAGTTCGTCCGGTTCGTGCGGGCTTCCCAACAAGCAAGGTGTCGAGGTCGCACTCCGTGACGTTTACCAGATCGGCGGGCTCGACATGCTTCAGCAGCGATGGCTCGAATATGCGCGTCGCCAGTTGGCGACGCTTGGAACATCGACAGCCGACGCGAACGCTGTCGCCGTGACGGGGCCGTCCCGGAGCCTCAGTCAGATCGCTGGCCGTCGAACAGCACCGACGATCGCCAGCACGATGAGGTAGACCGAGAAGTACCAGATGTGGCCCGCGCGAACGACCTTGAACAGCCACTGGATTGCGAAATAGCCGACCACGCCCGCCAGGATCGTGCGCGGCGACCGCCTGGGCGACGCGGTCGGACGAGAGAGTGGCGGGATCGACTTTCCTGATCTCCCAAACGGCAGCCCCGAGGATCGCCGGAACCGCGATCAGCAAGCTGAACCCGACCGCCCAGGTTCGCGACAACCCGAGCGCCAGCGCCGCCGCGATGGTCAGCCCGCTTCGACTGACGCCCGGCAACGGGGCGAACATCTGGGCCAAGCCGATCAACAAGGCATCGAGCCAGGTTGTCTCGGCCGGCCCCTTGGTTCCGTCACGACGCCTCAGCCACGCGGTGGCCAGCAAGATGCCGGCCGTGATCAAGAAACCGAAACCGGCGACCGTGATTCCCTCGAACGTCCTCTCGATCATCTTCTTGAAGAAGAGCGCCAGCGGGATCAACGGCGAGGTCGCGATGATCGCCAGCACCCCCACGCGGACGATCTCCGAGCGGCGAAAACCGGGTTCCGGGTCTGTCGGTTCCGCGCCGACGCAGCCCGCGCAAGCCCCTTGGCGATCACCTCGCGGTTGTAAATCAGGATCGCGGCCGTCGTGCCCAGGTGGAGGATCACATCAAAGAACAGGTTTTCCTTGCCGGTATGCTTCACACCCGTCAGCCAGCCGAACAGATTCTGCGTGAGCAACAGGTGGCCGTCGCTCGAGACCGGCAAGAATTCGGTGATCCCTTGAACCACGCCCAGGACCAGTGATTCCAACCATTCCATCAATGTTCGCCATATTTCTCATGAGTTTGTGATATCGTGTGATATCAAGAATGTCACGGCTCGCCGCGCAGCTTGGGCAAGGCGATCCAGATGTAGCTGAGCCCGCTGTAGAGCGTCAGGAGGACGGCCAGCCAGGTGAGCCCGTCGCGGATCAGAAAGAGCGTGTGGCGAGGAAGATTGTCAAGGCCAGGCAGAACAAAACGGCCGAGATCGAGCCGCACTGGACGACCGTCTTGAGCTTGCCCGCCGTCCGGGCACCGAAGGCCTGGCCCTGGCCTTCCAGGTGGCTGCGCAGGCCCTGAATCAAGAGCTCGCGAACGACGATGGCCGTGACCATCCACGGCAAGACTCCCGTGCCCGGATATCGTCGCCAGGTAGATGTAACAGCCCGACACGATGACCTTGTCGATCAGGGGGTCGAGCTGGCGGCCGATCGGAGTGTCTTGCTTGAGCAGCCGGGCGAAGTAGCCGTCGAGGGCGTCGGTCACCGCGGCGATCACGAAGATAGCCAGTGCCCAGGCGTAAGACTGGTACTCGATCAAGACAAAGACGAGTACGGCGAGAGCGAGCCGGCTGACGGTCAAGGTATTCGGAACGTTCCAGAACCTCCGGGGCGCCGGTGCGACCATCGCGGAGAGGTTCTTGATTCGACTCATGGAAGACACCCACTCGCCGGGACGAAAGGAAAGCCAGACCAACCGGGCCACGAAGACAAGCGCCGGGTCGGATACGCACTTGGCTAGATCCCGTCGAGAATCGCCAGCGATGATTTCGCGGCTTTCGGCGCGGTCTGGGCCGAACCTTTCGCCGTTTTGGCGGCGTCGATTCCGACGGCCGGGCGACCAGGTCATGCTCCTCGGCGGCCACGATTTCACACGCGACCAGATCGCCGGGCTGCGATATGTGGACCTTGCAACCCAGGTGATGCCGTCGACGTCGGGTGCGTCGGCGTAGGTCCGGCCCAGCCACATGTTCTTGCCCTCGGGCGCCGGTGCGTCGATCAGCACATCGAGCGTTCGGCCCACCAGGCTGCGATTGAATGCGAAGGCGATCGGCTCCTGCACGGCCATCAGTCGTTGCTGCCGCTCGGTCTTGACGCTCATCCGGCAGATGGTCGGGCAGCTTGGCCGCCGGCGTGTCGGGCTCGAACGAATAAGTGAACGCGCCCAGCCGCTCGAACTTTGTCGTCGCGGCGAAATCGAGCAGCTCGGCGAACTCGGCCTCGGTCTCGCCGGGAAAGCCCACGATGAACGTGGTGCGCAGCACCAGGCCCGGAATCGTCGCCCGCAGCCGGGCGATGATCGACTCGCTCTCCGACCGGTTGTGGCGCCGGTTCATCTGCTTCAACATTCGGTCGTTGATATGCTGAAGCGGCATGTCCAGGTAGGGGATGATCTTTTTCGCCCCACCCAGAACGTCGTAAAGCTCGTCGGTGAAGAACTGGGGATAACAGTAGAGGATGCGAATCCAATCGATCCCCTCGACCTGCTCGAGCGCCTGCAAGAGCTCGGCCAGCCGCGTCCGGCCGTAGAGGTCGAGACCGTAATAGGTCATGTCCTGCGCGACCAGGATCAGCTCGCGGACGCCGTCGCCGGCCAGCTCCTCGGCCTCGGCCACGACCATCTCGATCGGCTTGGTCACGTGCTTGCCGCGCATGAGGGGGATCGCGCAAAACGTGCAAAACCGGTCGCACCCTTCCGAGACCTTGAGATAGGCGAGATGACGGGGCGTGATCCTCAGCCGTGCGCGATCGTCCTGAGCCTGGACCGCGGCCGGCCGGAACAGGGTCCGCTGCTCGTTCAAGCCCCCCAGCAGCCGATCGGCGACCCGCGCGATCTCGTCGCGTCCGAACACGCCGACGACCTGGTCGACCTCCGGAAACTGCTCGAGCAGGATCTCCTTCTGGCGCTCGGCCAGGCAGCCGGCGACGATGACCCCCTTGACCGCGCCCGACCGCTTGCGCTCGAGCATCTCCTCGATCACGCCGATCGATTCCTGCCGGGCCGCGTCGATGAACCCGCAGGTATTGATGATCACCAGGTCCGACTGGCCCGAGTCCGGCACGATCGCGTAGCCGTCCTGGGCCAGCAGCCCGAGCATCCGTTCGGAGTCGACCGGTGTTTTTCGAACAGCCCAGGCTGACGAAAGAGATTGTGGGTGTTTTCTGCATGAAACCTTCCGAAGACCAACCCTAATCTAAGTGCTTGACCCTGAGCGTGATCACGGCGCTAGGCGACCGCAGCTTCCAGATGGGAGATCGATTCGATGAGAACAAGTGACGCGGTCTCCCATTTGTCGTATACGTCGGGGTCATCGCTCAGGTAGGTGAAGACCACCAAGCTACTTCTTCCCACCCGTACCATTTCGGAATGACGAACTTCGAAGTCTCGGCCGCTTGCCATGTGAATGCGGAATGGACGAAACGGTTGGGCTTTCACGTAACCAAGAATGTCTTGTGAGTTCATGCGTACTTGAGCTCCAAGATCCCTCTTCATCGTCTCGGTGAAGTTGGGCTCGCACGCGACCTCTGAAGCTACACGTAAAGCCAATGCGACTCCGGACGATCGCGCTGCTACCGTCTTCCGCTCCGACCGCATTATTCTAGCGTAGTCGAACCGGACCGGTAACGTCAAGCCGCGCAACGCATGCATGGCTCACACGAGCGCGTCCATTTTCCGCCGGAGGTCCCGGGAACCAATTTCCGACCCGTTCCTTGGCGAGCCATTGAGGTCAATGGCTCATGCGATGCCGCGATCGCTCGTGCGATTTGCAAGGGCCGTCGTGCGATTCGCAAGGTTTCGACCATGTGGTCGATGGTCGACGCGGCGTCTCGCCAGGCCGCAAAGCTTTCACCGACTTTGACATACATTGACTCGGAAAATGTTTGGTACGAGACCTGCATTATGCGGTCCCGCCCTGACCGGTACGTATCGCACCGCCTGGTGGAATCCGGCTGACTGAAACGGTCAGGGACCTGGAGAGGAGCAATCAAGAATGATCAAGCGTTGGTTCGTGATCTTGGCCGGCGTGAGCCTATCTGTCAGTGCGCCGGGATGTGGTAACCCTCCGGGGTATTACCCCGTTCAAGGCAAGGTTTTCTACAAGGGAAATCCGGCAGCGGGGGCCGTTGTTTACTTCCATCAGGAGGGGTCTGCTGCACCTTCACCGCAGGCGGTTCCATTCGGCATCGTCGAGGATGACGGCAGCTTTTCCCTGAGTTGCGACGGAGTGGGCAATGGTTGTCCGCCGGGTAAGTACGCCGTCCTCGTTGAGTGGAGAGACGGAGCGGGAGATGGCGTTGTCCCCGTGAAAACCACGGGCAAGACCAAACTGGTGAAACGAAGTCGCGTGCGATCCGGGCCGGACCGGCTCGATGGCCGCTACTTCAATATCAGCAAGCCTTTGCTGCACGTGGAGGTCTTGCCCCAGTCCAATTCGTTGGATCCATTCGAGCTTGGTGGTTGATCCGCCTACCTCGGTGCGACGACCGGAATTGGGTTTCGAGAGTGTCCGATTGATCGAAAGTTCTTCTAGCTTGGAGACGCAAACATGGTTTTAGTGAAGACAAACACCCGGAGAACGACAGGATTCACGTTGATCGAATTGCTGGTCGTCATCGCGATCATCGCGGTGCTGATCGCACTGCTCTTGCCTGCCGTGCAATCGGCGCGCGAGGCGGCCCGCCGTGCGCAGTGCATCAACAACCTCAAGCAGATTGGCCTGGCGACTCTCAACTTCGAGAGCACCTACGGGATCCTCCCGCCGAAGGGCCAGCTTCTGGCGACGCCCGACCTGAACACCGACGCTCAGGCCGCGATACCCAATGTGTCGGCGTCGTATCTCACTCTGATCTTGCCGTATATGGATCAGACGGTGATCTACAACCAGATCAACCTGAGCCAGGCGGCGTCCGACACCGCCAACATCCCGCCCTGCACGGGTCCTGGTGCGCTGCACTCGGGCACGAACTCGGTGTATTCGGCGGCGATCAACATCTTTATCTGCCCGTCGTCACCGGGCCCCGCCACGATCAACTACTACAACGCCTTCTGGGGCCCTTACGGCGACGGCGGTGGAGACGTCTGCACTCCTGGTGCTCCTAGCCCCGGCGGAAGTGTCCAGAACCTCAATCCGCCCCCGGTGCAGATCTGGGGCCGGACCGATTACTTCCCGATCCCTGGTCTGCACAACACGGCCCTTCAGGCCGCTGGGATGAGTCCGGGCTATATCGCCGCCGTCGGTGAGGGGAAGGATTCCGGGACCATCACTGGCCCCGCAATCACCGGCAACATCCGCATGGCCTCGATCACCGACGGCACCTCGAACACAATGATGGTCTCGGAGTGCGGGTCGAAGCCGATCGGCTACAACGGCTTTCAGGCAGATCTACCGTTCCGAGGTCGACGGCCTTCCCGTTGACGGCGTCATCGAGCCCGTCAGCAGTGCCGGCGGGGCCTGGGCCGATAACTTCACCTACTCGAGCCTGGCTGGAGCCCAGGGCCGTCAAA
Source organism: uncultured Planctomycetota bacterium (assembly GCA_963779785.1). GTDB lineage: Bacteria > Planctomycetota > Planctomycetia > Isosphaerales > Isosphaeraceae > CAVRFS01. Next base: position 22,273 of record CAWAAW010000039.1, on the reverse strand, counting down.
ACGGCATCCGAGGCGGCACCTGCATGGTGAACTGCACCAGTAACAACGAGATCTACTCGTTCCATGTCGGCGGAGCCAACGCCCTGTTTGTCGACGGCTCCGTCCACTTTCTGAAGGACGTCGCGTCGGTTCAGTTGATCGCCGCCCTGGTCACGCGGGCCGGCGGCGAGATCATCAGCGCCGACCAGTATTGATCGCAGTCGCGAGGAAGAGTGCTCCCAGGGCGGTCTCGAACATCCGAGACCGCCTTGAGGGCCTCGATCATTCTGATGGTTCCCATGAATCCGACTCTGTTCAAGTTCTTTGGTCTGACCTGCGCTCTCGCGTGCTGTTTGAGCTGCGGACAATCGGAAGTCCCATCCGCTGCCGCGAGCCCTGGCGAGCAGGCGAGCCTTGTGGTTGCGTCGGAGCAGCAGGATGAGCTTGACGCGTCGACAGACAAGGATCTTCCTCCGCGTGCCGTCCCGGTCTATTCCAGAGACATCGAACCCCTGCTCGACAAGTACTGCTTGAGCTGCCATGACAGCATCTCGGCCCAGGGAGGTGTGGTGTTGGAATCGCCTCCGCGATGGAATTCCCGATCTCAGACAGAGATCACTCCTGCTGCGCGTGGCCGATAATCTGCGATCCGAGAGCATGCCTCCCGAGGGAGAGCCTCGCCCCAATTCCGAGGAGCTTGAGAGCCTCAATTCCTGGCTTGACATTGCACTGATAGAAGAACGTCGCACTAACGAGCGAGTCGCCATTCGTCGCCTCAATCGCTCGGAATACAACAACACGATTCGTGACCTCATCGGCCTCGACTTGCATCCGGCCGATGAGTTTCCAGCCGACGACGTCGGCTATGGGTTCGACAACGTCGGTGACGTGCTTTCGACCCCTCCCATTCTGCTGGAGATGTATCTGGCCGCCGCCGACAAAGTGATCGACGCAGGCATTCCGCGATCAGTATGTCCGTGAGCACTTGCTAAATGCACCTGTCGATACAGTTCCCATCGCATTCCGGCATTTCAAGCCCCCTGTGCGGAGCCCGCGCGAGGACAAGATCTTCAGAGCCCCCAACGCGGCACCCGACCCTGAGCTCGCCCGGCAACAGCACATCTACGACATCCTTCGTGCCTTTTGCGACCGCGCTTTTCGCCGGCCCGCGACGCACGACGAGCTGACGCGCTTGCTCGGGATCGTGGTTTCGGCGGAGCACGACGGTGAGCCAGCCGAGGCAGCGATTCAGCTTGCCCTCCGGGCCGTTTTAGTGTCGCCCCAGTTTCTCTTTCTCGGGATCAAGAAGGATCAACACTCCGGCTCAACGAGCGATCGTGCGCCGGATAACGACTTCGATCTGGCCACGAGGCTCTCCTATTTCCTCTGGAGCAGCATGCCCGACGAGGAGCTGTATCGACTGGCCGCTCGCGCAGCGCTTCGTCGCGAGGGCAATCTACGCACCCAGGTCAAACGCATGCTTCGGGATCGGCGGTCGCGAACGTTAGCCGAAAACTTTGCCAGCCAGTGGCTGCAAACGCGCAAGCTTAAGGACTTCACACCCGACCCGATCCTCTTTCCCGACTTTGACGAGCCCCTCAGGATGGCGATGCTCGAAGAGACAGTGCTCTTCTTCGAATCGATTCGAGACGAGGATCGGAGCGTTCTCGACCTACTCGACGCGGATTACACATTTGTCAATGAGCGCCTTGCGCGGCACTACGGCATCTCCGGGGTCAAAGGCGACGTGTTCCGGCGAGTCTCGATGACCGGTATGCAGCGGGGTGGAATCTTGACGCAGGCGAGCGTTTTGGCGGCAACGTCCAACCCGACCCGGACGTCGCCGGTCAAGCGCGGCAAATGGATCCTGGAAAACATCCTGGGTGCTCCCCCGGCGCCTCCGCCATCGGGCGTGGAAGCCCTGAAGGAAGGCAAGGAACAGGGTGTCTCAACCACGCTTCGGCAGAAGATGTCGCGGCACAGGACCGACCCGGCTTGTGCCTCGTGCCACCGACGGATGGACCCCCTCGGTTTCGCACTCGAAAACTTTGACGCAGTCGGCGGCTGGCGATCACTCGAAGACGGCCAACCGATCGACTCCGCGGGCCAGTTGCCGGGCGGCCGAACTTTTCAGGGTCCGGCGCAGCTCAAGACGACCCTCCTTGCGCGTCGAAACGCTTTTGCCCGCTGCCTCACCGAGAAGCTGCTGACGTACGCGCTTGGTCGTGGGCTCGACCGAGCCGATCGCCGTGATGTCGACCACATTGTCGGCAAGCTCGTCCGCAAGGACTATCGGTTCTCAGCCCTGATCCTCGCCGTGGTTGAGAGCCAACCGTTCTTGCATCCCCAAGGTGACGTCCAGAATAAAGGCCAACGATGAAACTCCAGAGAATCTCGCGTCGGGCCGTCCTGAGAGGTCTGGGCGTGTCAGTGGCGCTGCCGGTACTGGAAGCGATGCGGCCTGGAACGCTCTGCGCTGGCTTGCCAGATCCGAAGCCGAAGAGTCATCCCATTCGCATGGCATTCATTTACGTGCCCAACGGCGTCCATATGCCGGACTGGACGCCACGATCGCTCGGCACCGGCTTCGAACTGTCCGCGGTCCTCGAACCGTTGCACGCGGTCAAGGACGATCTGCTCGTCCTCAGCGGCTTGACCTTGAACCCGGCGCGAGCCCTGGGCGACGGAGGCGGCGACCACGCGCGTGCCATGGCCAGCTTTCTAACCGGATGTCACCCGCGGAAGACCGACGGCGCCGACCTCCGCGCCGGTATCTCGGTCGACCAGGTCGCCGCCCAACGGATCGGCCAGGCGACGCGGTTTCCTTCTCTGGAAATCGGCTGCGAGGGGGGCAAGAGCGCGGGCGAATGCGACCATGGCTATAGTTGCGCTTATCAGTCAAACCTGTCGTGGCGAAGCGAAACAACGCCTATCGCCAAGGAGATCAATCCTCGCTTGGTGTTCGATCGCCTGTTCGGGCGCCCCGCTGATGTCAACGGCGGTGTGGACGCGGCTCGAGGAAACCGGCGGAAAAAAAGCATCCTCGACTTTGTCGCCGAGGATGCTGGTCAACTCCGGGCCATGCTCGGCGCGGCCGATCGCCGGAAGCTTGATGAATACCTTACCGGCGTGCGCGAGCTCGAACAACGCATTACCCGCGGCCGGTCCGCGCTGGACATCGGTGTCGCGAAGTACCCGCGGCCGCTCGGCGTTCCGGCCGACTATCAGGAACATATTCGCTTAATGGGAGACTTGCTCGTGCTGGCGTTTCAAAGCGACCTCACGCGCGTTGCGACCTTTGTCTTTGCCAACGACGGCAGCAACCGCAGTTACCGTGGCGTCGGCGTTTCCGAAGGTCACCACGACCTCTCACATCACGGCGGTGACCAGTTCAAGCAGGACAAGATCAAGAGAATCAACCAGTTCCATGTAGCCCAGTTGGCGTACATTCTCGGGAAGCTGAAGAACATCCGCGAAGGAGATGGCACCTTGCTTGACCATTGCATGATCGTCTATGGCAGCGGCATTAGTGACGGCAACTCCCACATGCACGATGACCTACCGATCCTCCTTGCGGGAAAGGCCAACGGAACCATCAAGACGGGCAGGCATGTTCGTTTCCCGAACGCGACACCGTTGACGAACCTGTATGTTGCGTTGCTCAACCGGATGGGCGTCAACGTCGGTGGATTCGGCGATAGCACGGGCGCGCTGAACTCGCTTGAAGGATGAGCACGGAACCGTGGCCGACTCCGGCAATCGGCAGTGGCCGAGACGTCGTGGACTTGCGAGAGTTCTCGCCACCGGTATAGTTTATTATCACAGGCGCCCGTAGCTCAACGGATAGAGTCGCGGACTTCGAATCCGAAGGTTGTAGGTTCGAATCCTACCGGGCGCGCTTTTGATTTTTCCCGACTAGAGCCGAAAGGAAGCGTCAAGTCCTGACTCTCTCCGGGTTTGTGACTCGTGATTGAGCACTGGGCGGATCCTGTCATTCCGCCAGGAAACGACAGCAAACGACCAGAAACGTCCCTTGCGCAGTCAAGTCGCGACACTGGGACGTCATGAGTGCCGGTCTTCAAGGCGGCCGCGAGCCCTCGGCGGGTTGAACCGGATCCGCGGGCGGCGGCCGGGTGATTGAGGCGGGCAGGATCCGCGGCGGTCGGGGCCAGCTCACGGCGGCGGGCGGCGGGCACGGCCACCTGGAAGAGTGGACGAGAATTGAACCAAGACCCCGATCGGCGTGGTCGTCACATTCCTGCTTTGCGTAAGCTCTTGAAAGGAGCGTCCATGGACGGCACCCACACACACGAAGAAGACCCCGACAAATAAACCGAGGCAGTCGCGCTGAGGCCGACTGATGCCGAGATCGACGAGGAAATCCGTAAGTTCATGGCGGGAAAGCCATCAAAGATCACTATCAAGGATCGCAAAGCTAGCCCAAAGGAGGAGAAGTTGGATGTTCCGCCAGGGTACGAGTACCACGAAGCGGAAGAACGGATCAGAAGGCCGATGACGCCCGAGTTACAACAGATCGACGACGACGCAAAATCGGCTGGGTTTGAAGTCTCGGGCGATTTGGACGATTCAGTTTTTATCCTAAAGCACCGTCCTGGAAATGTGCCCACTGGCTTGCAGATCATGCCCGACCATGCCGCATACCGAGTGGCCGAACCGTCGAATATGGAAGAGATACACGATCATTCGGTCATGCGCTCCGTCTTAGAGTTATAAACCGGCCCCCGACGCGAGCTCGGTTAGTCGGAATCGTCGGCCCTGTCGATGCCGTGGTGCCGCTCTCGGCGGACAGCTCGGCGGGCCTAGGGCGGAGTCGGCGGCGGCCGACTCGCTACGGCGACGATGGATGCGTGCAACCGGCAGGATCCCATAGCGGCCAGGATGGGCGCGAATCACGAGCGGGGCATGGATGCCCCATCCACTAATTGGTTCAATGTTTGTGAAACGCTGTAGGTGGCCCCGACCCTCGGCAACGCGGCATCCGACAACAATTGGAACGGTTATGTGGTTGACAACATAAATGTTCCGTTACCACTCACGGGCCGTGTATGACCCTGCCCGGCTCAAGCATCGACGGGTCGTCCGGTGGTCGCACTATTACGGCACGAGGTGGCGCAGGTACGGAAGAGAGTTGCGTCTCAAGCCATCCATCCAATAACCATTTCATCTTGCTAACATCCGACACGCTGCTTTGTTTCCACGCCGTATCGGCGTCCACGAGAGCATCCATGTAGAGACATCGATTTTCTGTTATGTACGATGCGAGCGTTGGTCGTCCGGGCAGGAAGAACCCCAAACGAGCACAGAGCAACAAATAGGTCGCGGCGCGGGCGGTGCGACCGTTGCCGCCACCGAAGGGGTGAATCCAGTTCAGCTTCCACAAGAGAAATGCCGCCGTAGACGTCGGATCTTTGCAATCCGGGTCATCTGAATTCACGTAATCGCACAGGATCTCCACCAGACCCCCCACGGAGCCGCCGTCCGGTGGGACATGCTTGGAACCGATAATGCTGATCTGCCAAGTCCTGAATTGGCCGGCGCACTCATAGATGTCTTGAATCGCAAGTCGGTGGAGGGCTTGAATCAGGTCGGCTGTGAGCTTGAGATCGTGACGGGATCTTTGGGCGAGTTCAGCTACGAACTCGGATTGTCTGTAGCCGTTTCTCTCGATCAGGAAGAGCTTCTCTTCTTCGCTTCTATAGAGCGGCTGCCTGGCCATCAGCGCGTCGTGCCGGCTTTACTTTGGCGGTCGAGTTCTGCAGCGCGAGCGATCCCCTCCCGGGTGACCCGCTGGTCCTCGAAATAACAGTTGCCAAACGCGAAATCAATCACTTGCGCGTGAATCTCTTCGGGAGTCATTTCATACTGTCGCGCGTTTTCGATTAGTGCTCTAAGTTTATCCGACATGGCCACACTCCTCCGAAAACGCGCCATTTTACCACGCACGCAAATCTTATCGGCTGTTCCAGAACAGCAGGTTGTGACAATACCCCAAAGGTATTCTTGCCGTCAACGTGCAATCGGTGTGCCGCCCAGCTTTCCAATTAAGTATACTCCACGTCTTTGTATACTGGACAAATAATCACGATTTTGACGGGCGGGTGAAACCGGTCGTAAGGGCAGCATCAATGATACGATCAACTCGCGACCGGTGTTCTTCGCCAGCGAGCCGATAAGCACGCCAGCCACGACGACCAACACCGTAGCGGGGTGATACGCTCCCAGGCGATCGTGCCAGGTAGTGGCATCAACCTGGGCTCGGCATGGTCCAGGGCCTCGATCGGGCAGGAGAAAAGCTTGTCCTCCCCGTCGGGGTCGTTCCAATGTTGCAAAAGCTTGCGAGTGACCTGAGTGACCCCCTGATATTCGCCTTCCCGCCAATGCTTGACCCGTTCCCGGACGCTGTTGACCTTGTCTTTGGTCTCGATGCGGTCTTCGGTACATTCGGTATCAAACTGGAGTTACTTGTCCTTCTTCTCGGGCGGAGGAATCGGGACCAAGTAGGCACTCGCGCGCCGGGTCTCGACGATCTCGTTGGTGATCCCATCGTCGGTGAACCGCCAATGCCGTACTGGTTCGCGATAGGGGGCATTCATGATGGGATTCTCAATGATGCTGTCCGGCATGCTTTGGCCTCAGGAGCCATCTGGCGCGTTGGCCGAACGCAGGTCTGAGTTCAGCGTCCGCGCGGACGGTCGCAACTTCGCTCATCGGTCACTCCCCTCGCGGCGGCCTTGACCATCGCCACGATACCAGATCGCAGGGCCGCGGGGAGTCGACGACACCCACGGGGCACCTAAGGAATATTGAGCCGTAAATTCGCTTCGCCCATTTCTATGTCCCCTCACCTCGGAAAAGTGGACGTCGCCGAATTCTCACCAACCCACACCGCACACTCGCTGTTGCGACGAGCACCATCAGTCCTCAAACTGTTGCATATCGCACCGACTTAATACGTTCTAAATCCACGGCCTCTGGCCGTGCGACCCGAAGAGCTTCCAGCGATCCGGCGTGCTTTCCTTCCGGAAACCTTCTGGGTAGGTCATGCTTGGCCAAACCGTTGGAGATAACTATGGCGGGCATTGTGGAATGGCCTGAGTCCGTTGATCTCAACGCCCCCAACGGGGCAACCTCACGTAGACGGCCCCCTTGGGGGGCCTTCCTAATGCCACGGCCTCTGGCCGTGGATCCTCACTCGCTGCGGATCGGAAGCCGATTCACCGCCAATGCGCGAAAAGCCCGGTCCAACCGGGATGTAGATGGCGGCGCGAGTTCCGCAGCTTTCTGGAAGTTGCACTCAACGCATCGCGAAGGATCGCCAAAGCCTGGCACCGCACCGAATGCACAACACTGACAAAGCCGCTACATAGGTCAGGACCGGTTTGGGTTCTGGCACGGTCGTGACCGCGGAATAATTTGCCCAGAGGTCAAAACTGGCGGTGGCGGGATTATCCTGCGGCGAGCCGTAAAGGAAGCTGTCGTGCAGCCCAAGGTTGTAATTCGAGGTATTTAGGTACTTGTTCACCAAGCTCAGTAGAATGCCTGAGTCTGGTGTCGATCCTACAAGGGACGCCGATTCGGAGATCGGCCCCCCTACTATCATCGCACCATCGTTAAAAGTACCCTCCGGCGACCCCGCGAAGGCAAGTCTCATCGTCCCAGTCACATCGATCAAAGGCTGGTTACCAGAGTTTGGCCTGGTTCAAAGTTGGGTAACACGAGACTGAGTAAAGGGGGGTTTTCTAAAACGCCTGTTTCCTCCATGTTGGTGTTGGGGGTCTCAATCCCACACCATCACAAAGGAAACAGGCATGGACGCCCAAGCTACGTTCTCGTGCTCGTTCACGCAATCCGACCTCGGTCCGGTCGTGGAACTGCCCGGCCTTCCTCAGTGTCCGGCCCAGAGGCTGCTACCCCAGGAGCGGCAGGATCTGGCCATCCAGGTGCTCGCCGGCGCAGGAACGGTCTCCGAGTTGGCCCGGGAACATGAGGTCAGCAGGAAGTTCCTCTATCAGCAGGTTCACACCGCCGAGCAGGCCCTCAGCCAAGCTTTCGCCCCCCCTCCAACGCCCCCCGACAAGGTCCTTTTCTATCTGCCAGTCACCAAGGCCTGGCTGCGGCAACTGGTCCTGAGCTTAGTGTTGATCTGCCATAGTTCATCCCGCGGCGTGGTCGAATTGCTTCGCGACCTCTTCGATTACCCGATCTCCCTGGGGACCGTGCACAACATCGTGCACAGCCCCGTTCCTGATGCCCGGAGAATCAACCAGCAGTACGACCTCTCCACCATCGGCATCGGCCTCCTCGATGAGATCTTCCAGGCGGACGATCCCGTCTTGGTGGGGGTCGATGCCCAATCCACCTTCTGCTTCTTGCTGAGTCAGGAAGAGCATCGCGACGGCGATACCTGGGGCGTCCGGCTGCTGGAACTGGTCGATCGAGGCTTCGCTCCCGATGCCACTGTCGCCGATTTCGGCTCGGGACTCCGCGCCGGGCACCAGGAGGCTCTCCCTGAGGTCCCATGCCGCGGTGATGTGTTTCATGCGTTGTACAACCTTGGGCCGCTGGCCCGTTACCTGGAGAACCGGGCTTACGAAGCCATGGACGTCCGGGCCAAGCTCGAGCGAAAGCAAGCGACCGCCGAACGTCGTCGTGGCCGCAAGGACCAGAGTCTGGCCAGCAAGCTATCGTCCGCACGGTCGGCTGAGGCCAAGGCGATCGCGTTGGCTGACGAGGTGGCGTTATTGGCCCGCTGGCTCCGGCACGACATCCTTTCGGTGGCCGGCCCGGAGTACGCCATCCGCCGTGATCTGTTTGACTTCGTGGTGGCGGAGCTGCGCGCCCGCGAGTCGGCCTTTCCGCATCGGATCAGACCGGTAAGGACCTTGCTGGAGAATCAGCGAGACAACCTGTTAGCCTTCGCTGTGGACCTGGACCGTGATCTGACGACCTTGGCCCAAGAGTGGCAGATCAGTGTGACGACCGCCCGGGAGGTCTTGCAGGTCCAATTCCTGCCGACGTGGGACCCGAAACGGTGGCGTCGTGAGGCGGCCCTGCGAGAAACACTGCGAGGGCGTTATCACGGAGTTTGTGCCGACGTACAGGAGCTATCCGATCAGGTTGTGCGTGCCAGCAGTCTGGTCGAGAACCTCAACAGCCGGTTGCGAACCTACTTCTTCCTGCGGCGGCAGTTGGGGACGGACTACTTGACGTTGCTTCAGTTCTTCCTGAACCACCGCCGGTACTTGCGCAGTGAAGACCCCAGTCGAGTCGGGAAAAGTCCCGCGGAGTTGCTGACGGGTAAGCCGCACGCTCACTGGCTGGAACTCCTGGGGTACACGCGGTTCTCGCGGAGCTGAAGCCCCAGCACGGCAACCAGGGCTCGCGTAAACCCGCTCCAGCGCGGGACCGATCAGAGTCCGCGCTGAGAGCCCAAGTGTTACCCGAAAACGGGCGTTTTTGAACCATGCCCAGAGTTTCCATCGAATGTGATCTGCATCTGGAAGGTCGTATCGAAAGTCTCGGGTAGCCCACCAAAGCCGGCATCGAGATGAGGTCCAGTCAGCGTTAGGCCCTGGGAGGTGACCGCTCCGCCCGGCAGTATTTCGCCCTGAAACGGCTGTGACAAATCGACAAGGCCCGACGAATAAACGACAGGTGCCGACGAGGCCGCTGCGCCGAGCTCCAAGCCAGGGATGGGTGCGATCGTCAGAGTGATCGTGCCCAAGATCGGGTCGGCCATCGCGGCATCGCTTAATAGCATCGTGACCGCAAGGATCGCGATGAAGGTGAAACTCCGGTTCCTAACGACCGACACCAATCGCGCAACTGGCTTCGTCAACCCAGCGAGGCTAGCCATGAAAAGGCGACTCCCCTTGGTCGGTGCATCACTCCATTAGAGGAGCGGACGATAGCCAATGCGTTACAGCTCCGCAATAGCAAGTCTGCTTGGTATTCGATCGTCTTCACGGCGAACACAGAGCCAACCGCGGACACCCACATTCTGCCGCGGTTCGGCGGGGGCCTCAAAACGACTACTCGCGGTAAACCGGGTCGTAACTCGGGGCGACAGGACACAACCCATGAACCCATACGGCGGGCAGGTTTTGTCCCAGTGTTTTGGCCATGCTCGCATCATTTCCCCGAGGCGGCCATGACCAGCATCGTGATGGAGCACGAACGGCCTCGGGCAGTCCATCCGAGGCGTCGAAGACGGCGCCAAGGTCGCGGTCATTCGATGTCGTGCGCTGTCCATGCGCTGTCATATTCGTCGGTCGATTTCCCTAAACCATTGCAAGATATGGTATCTGCGTCAGGATATCGTCGGACTTCGAATCCGAGGGTTGTAGGTTCGAATCCTACCGGGCGCGCTTCTTCATCCTCTATGTCATAGTCGGCTGGATTCCGTCCAGAGGCTTGTTTGCCCGGTGTTGCACGCGCGATAATCGTCGGGGCGTCAAAGTCTGAAATCACGACGCGATGCGACTCACGACAAAGTGAAAGGCTTTCTGCCCGCTCCTCCTGCGTTGCCAAGGCGTGACGCGCGAAGGGTGAGAGAATTGCGCGCGTCCGCCGCGACCTGTTGCAGCGAGCAAACGGAGATGCGCATGCACCTCAATATCGGTCCATTCGAGATTCTTGTCCCGCTGGTGATAGCCATTACCGTCATTTGGCCGGCCTGGCGCATCTGTGCAAAGGCTGGATTCCCTGGTGCCCTCGGTTTGTTGATCGTAATTCCCGTCCTCAATCTGTTCCTACTCTATTTCCTAGCCTTCGCTGAGTGGCCCTCGTTGCATCCAAAGAAAGCGAAGTCGACTCTCGAGTTCTGATCCCCGACGCCGCTGACAAGGAGTCGTTGTCGTCCGCCCTCTCAAGCTTGAGGCAGGCACACGGTGGGCTTTGACGCCTCACGGCGTTCGAGACCACCGTTAAAGAACACCTCTGGCGCGTGCGCTCACGGACCCCCGGCCGCCGGACCGGCTGCCCCCTTCGCGGCTAGCTCCGGCAGACGGTCAAACGGTGTCGCGACGCTCTGCACGAAACTGAAGTCGTGCACGAGCAAACCTTTTTTGCCGACGAAGAAGTCGCGGTTTTCGGCGACGTCGAGGTTGTACACCGGCTGGGTCTGGTCGGTTTCGATCGACTCGATCGGGACGATACCGCCAACCATTCGAAGTCGATCGCCGGCCTTCAAGTCGCGGGCCATTACCCAGCCTTTGCCGGATTTCCAGAACCGGTGAATGCCCGTTGCCACAATCGTCTCGCCGTCGATGGCGATTCGAATGGTCGATGAGGGCTCGTTCTTGTGAACGGCCATCACAGGCTGAAATCCCAGCACGCCGGTCGATGTGTTCTGGGATAACACGCGGTCGCCAACCTGGATGGACTCGATCGTTCGCGGTCCGTCGATCGTGTGGACGAAGGTTCCGGCCGCGAAGCATGCTGAGTGAGGCGGCACTAGCTGGAGCACCGGGAGATTTACGACGGTATTCGGCATGCTCACCGTGTCGGAGAACGTCGGCTTGTTTTCCGGTTGGCTCGACTGGTAAACGTAGCCGAGCTGATCCGTCCACCATTTTTGCCACGGCTCGGGATCCGGTCCGAGTTCTTGGCCGGTGAGCGTCTTCAGAACCGGAAGCACGCGGTCGTTCATCTGATTGAGCTGCTTGTTGACGGCTTCGACGGTTTCGATGTCGTTCGCGAGGCTTTGCTGAACAGCCTGGTTCCGTTGGAGATTCTCCGCCATCGCATTGGCGATCATCATCTCGTTTTGCGCGGCGTTGAAAGCCATTAGCGCCGCTTGTTCGGTCCATACGAGGGCCTGATTCGTAAGGGGTGATCCCACCGAATTATTCGCCCGAAGATTGTTGATTGTTTTGCTCCCGAGAATGGAGCTGAGTTGTGACGTGTTCGAGCCAGCCGCTGCAACGGGCCCCCCGCCGGGCATCTGCATCGAGATGGGCGGACCCACTGGAATGGTGCGCAGGTCGATCATCGAGTACTGATAAAGGCGCTGGAGGTTGAACGCTTCTCCCTCGACGAGCAGCTCGCCCGTCGTGCCCGGGCCGTTGCCCGGACGCACCTTGTATTTGAATGGCGGGCGGATCAGGTTGATCAAGCGGCCGACGACGTCGCGGGGGTCGCGGTGAGACAATTTATCGGCCGCCCGGCTCCTGACCTCCTTGGACGGGCTGAACACGGCTAATGTCGCTAACGCGTTCGACGCCGACGGACCCTCGATCTGACTCAGCATTCCCACAGCCGCAACCTGTGACGACTCACCACCACTGACGAAGACGTGGCAGATCATCGGAACCGCTCGCGGGTCCGTGACTTCGGCCATTCCCTCCCGAGCCTTGTCTCGCTGCGCCGGCATGCCTGCTCTCCAGACCCTGGCGAAGTTTCTCGAGCCGAGGTTTCCAGAGCTGATCCGCGTGTTTCTGCCGCTCGGCCTCGAGCTTTTGAGCGGCGGCCACTTCGGGCTTGACCCAGCGGTCGCCATGCTTCTTGTAACCGAGATGCATCCAGGCGGTTTCTCGGGATGGATCGAGTCGAACGACCTCGTTGTAGTGCGCCAGGGCTTGCTCCTTCAGTCCATTCTGATTGCACCAGGCGGCCAGCCGTAACTGCGGATCCGGTTTATGGGCCGCCTTGGCGCGGCGATCGAGGTACTCGCGCACGACGTTCTGGTAGGCAGGATCCTCATTGATGCGTTTCCCGACTTCCTCAGGCCTTCCCCATTTCCCGTGGTAGGCAACCATGCCCAATAGCCCGCGCCAGTCCATTGGCCGGGTCCTGGGCAACTGCCAGCGCCAGATGCTTGACTCGTTCCGCCGATAAGCCGTGTTCCTCGCACCAGAGCGCCAGCCGCACGTGGGCGTTGGCGTCCTTGCCGACCTTGGCTCGGGCCGACTCATAAGCCGAAAGATCGGCTGGCGGTGTTTTGGCGGGTTTCCCGTCGTCGCCGATCATCGCACAACAGATCGCGAGCGCGTAAAGCATGAGCGGCCTCCAGAGCTGATCGTCGTGGACTAAACTCGCGGATAAGCCCGACCACTTACCCCACAGAAGGAGCCAAGATCGCACTCGCTCGGTTTGGAGTGGATAGTCCATTCTATGGCACTAACCATGATGCTGTCGATCACGTTCCGATCCTGTCCACCCAATGTGCACGGCATCTCCGAGTTGAGCGGGCACGATCCCACCCTGAGCAAGTTCGATCCACTCGTTCCCATCGTCACCCTGTTAGTGCGTGCAAACGCCCTTCCGAATACAACTCTTTCCTGATTGCCGTAAACGGGACTTTTATCTGGGTATATTGACTGCGATGGACATCCCGGCAAATGCCTTCAAAACGAGTAACTGCCGAGGCACGCGCGTTGTACACCGACCGATCGACTCAGGGCCGGCCGATCGCCCGATTGAGCCGGAACTGGGCTCGGTTGTAGCTCAAGACGGAGTCGAGATAATCGGTGCGAGCTTGGGCCAGGGCCTGGATGGGCTGCAAGACTTCGATGGGGCGGGTCGCTCGGGGCAATTCCGCGCCTTGGCGGATGTTGGTGAAGTTGAGCTTCAAGGAATCGAGAGCTTCGGTCACGGTTTCGCTCGACTCCTTGATCTGGAGGGAAGCGGCCTGGCGGAGCTCGTACGCCGCGACCACGTCGGCCGCGACCTGGGCTTCGGTCTTGAGCAACTGGAGGTGCGCGGTCTCATGTTCGGCCCTCCGGCGATGCATGATGGCGACGTCGCCGAAGCCGAGGTTTTGGAGTTCCCAGAACAGGCTGGCCGCAATGTCGATTCGCGGGCCGAAGTTGCCGAAGAAAGCGTTGGCGCCGCCGCCGAAACCGCCCGCCGCGGTGGTCAAGCCCAGGCTCGGGATGAAGGGACGCATCTTGGCCTGCTTCCACCGGATCAGAGCCGCCGTGACCTGCTCTTGCGCTCCGGCCAGTTCGGGTCGTTGCCGCAAGCCCTGCACGACCAGATCGTCGAGTGCGGCGTCGTCCGGGATCAGCTTGATGATCGTCTCCGCGGGCTCGACCGGGGCGATCACGATGTTGGGATTGAGCACGAGCACACGGACGAGGTTGGCCGAGGCGATCAGCAATTGACCGCTTGCCAATCTGGAGCATCCTTACGCCGATGTTTAAGCTCGGCGAGGGCACGGCGGTGGTCGGCCTCCAGTCCCTGGCCGGCACGGGCGTACGATCCGGTGATATCCGAGAGGGCCGTGGCGTTGGCGATCGGCCTCGCGTGCGATTGCCACCCGGCCACTGGCCTGCTGGAGGTCGAGGTAGGCTTCGGCCACCTCCAGCATCGCGTTGTTGATGGAGGTCTGGATGCCGGCTTGGTCGGCGTTGACGACCCGGCGGGCGGCCAACGGCTCAAAAATCGCGTCGGAGAATCGCAACACCGACGCCATTCCGTTAACAGGCGGATAGCCCGTTCCCGGCGAGGCGGCGGCAAAGCCATTGGCCGTCGCGGCCATGCCCCCGATGAACAATGAGCTTCGGTTCACATTCTGGACCTGCCCCGTGAGCGTCTGGATTTGCCCATCGGCTCGATACCAGGTCGGACCGAGGAACAGACTGGGTAGCCAGAGTGCACGCGCCTTTTGCAGGTCGGCCACGGCTTGGGCGAGTTGCTGCCGGGCGATGGCGATGTCCAGGTCGCGGACCCCGGCCAGCCTCAGCGCGGCCGGGAGGTCGATCGGCTCGATCGTCCGGCCCGGGATCAAGGTGTTATCGATCGGCAAGAGCGGCTTCGGGTGCCGTTGCGTCTGGGTTACGGGCGGCTGCCGGCAGCGGAAGAGCCGCTGGTAAAGGCGACCCGGCGGACGAGTCGGGCTCTGTAGCCCGAGGACCCCGGGACTGGCGTGTCGGCCGTTGGCCATTGCGAGCGATTCTAGAGATGGGATGCGCGGGGAGGCAGTTGATCGGAACGCCGGATCAATCGCTTGGAGCCAGCTCGGCGACGGATTCGTTGCGGACGTTCGCATCCAGCTCGAAAGACTGACCTTTGACCGAGCCCGCGCACAGTTCCAACGCGATCGCCAATGCAACGAAAGCGGCGGTTGCCAGCCTCGTTTTCTTCCGAAATCGGCCGATCACGAGGACCCTCCTGGTCCGGATTGCATGCTGACAGGACATGAGAGACGGCGTGGGACGTTCTCCTCAAGTCATTTCGTCCAGGAAAGCACGCCACGGCAAGCATTTTTCGATAAAATCTTCTTTACATTACCTAAACGCCTCTCTATAAAGATTTTATGAAGATTTCGTGAATATTGACAGAAGCGAGGTCCCGCGACAATTTAGATTGTGCTTGAAGAGATCGTCCCGATGACTGTGATCGGCAGCTGCTTGAGTGCGTGGCCGTCGTCGTGAGCGTTCGACTAAAACTGAAATCCCTTAAAGACTTGTGCTGGAAACGCCCCACGGTTGTTCGAGCTATCTGAGGAGAACCACGTTGCCGAAATCTCGGTGGAGGCGCCAGTCAGCGATCGTATTGCGGTTTGATTGTCGCGGGTGGCGTGCTTTGGTTGGCGACTTCTCGAATGCTCCGAGGCAAGGTTGAGCGGCAGACAGAAGGCGGAGGCCGTTGTTGAGTCGGCCCCAACGGTGGAGGTGATCCATCCCCAGCGAGGAGGCATTCCTCGGCAGACGATCCAGCCCGGGTCATTGCTTGCGTTCGAGTCCGTCGACCTGTACGCGATGGTCTCGGGTTATCTGAAGACCCAGGTTGTCGACATTGGATCTCGTATCAAGAAAGGGGAGGTTCTGGCCGAGATCGATGCTCCCAGGGAGGCGAAGGCCGTGGACGCGGCCGCGTCGCTACTGGAGCAGGCCAAGGCTCAGACTCTTCAGGCGGTGGCGCGGGTCAAGTCAATGGAGGGAGAGCGGGACGCCGCCGCCGCCGCGGTTGAACAGGCCAAATCGGACATCGATCGGCTGGTCGCGGCCAAGGATTACGCCCAGAAAACATTCGACCGTGTCCAGGCACTGCTCAAGGATCGTGCCATCGACGCCTTGAACCTTGATGAGCACCAGCGACAGCTCGCCACTGCCGTGGCCGCGGAACGGACGGCCAACCTGGCAGTCCTCACAGCCGAACGCGCAATTGGCCGCGGTCCAAGCCAAGGTTGAGCAGGCGCGAGCGGATGTCGTCGAGGCCAAGGCGGCAGCTGAGGTTGCCGCGGCGCATTTGGCCACGGCCCACGTGAACGTGGCCTACACTCGAATCGTCGCCCCGTTCGACGGGGTCGTGACGATGCGTGCCTTCAACCCGGGGGCTTTCGTCCGTTCGGCATCCGAGGGGGGCGAGTCCCCAGTCTTGACGGTCAAGCGAACTGACAAGATGCGCGTCGTCGTGCAAGTGCCGGACCGCGACGTCGTCTTGACTGACCCCGGCGACCCGGCAATCGTGAAGGTAGATGCACTTGCCGGGGCCAGGTTTTCGTCAGCCGTGGCCCGGGTCGCCGAATCCGAAGATCCCACAACACGAACGATGCGAGTGGAAATCGATCTAGCCCAACCCCAAGGGACAGCTCCGCGAAGGAATGTACGGCACGGCGACCATCACCCTCGAACCCGTCTCGACCAACCTCACGGTACCTCCGGCTTGCATTGTGGAACGCACCAGCAAGGGGCGCGCGTTCATTTACGTAGTCCGCGACGGCGTGGCCCGGCGGACCGACGTCGAGCTCGGTACGGACAATGGCACCCTGGTCGAGATCCTCTCCGGTCTCAAACCGGACGATTCCGTGGTCTTACACTCGGGCGTTCCCCTTGAGGACGGATTGGCGGTCGTCGCTTCGGCTGCCTCAACCGTCGACGCGGGTCATTGAATCCACCCGAGCAATCGCATCGACAGAAACCCCCAGGCCCGCTTGATTCTCTCCATCGGGAGGTGATTTTCCGCTCATGAACGGCTTGATTCACGCTTCGCTGCGCAATCCGATCGCTGTGACGGTCATGATGCTGGCGATTGTGGTGCTCGGCGGGCTGGCGGCGTACTCGATCCCCATCGACATCCTCCCGGTGTTCAAGAGCCCCGCGGTGCAAACCCTGGTCTTTTACAGCGGTATGCCGGCGGCCAGCATCGAGAAGAACATCACGGCTCGTCTCGAGCGAGGAGTGGGTCAGGCGTCGGGTGGCCGTCGTTTGGAGTCGCGTTCGATCATCGGGATCAGCATCGTCCGCGACTACTTTCGGAGCAATGTCGACCGTAGCGGCGCACTCACCGAGGTCAACTCCCTGGCCGGCTGGGAGTATCCGACGATGCCGCCAGGCACTTTGCCGCCCGTGGTTCTTCCGTATGACCCGACCAGTTCGACTCCCGTCTGCCTGGTGGCCCTCGACAGTTCGACCCAAAACGAGGCGACCTTGTTCGACGTAGGTCGCTACGAGGTTCGCCCTCAAATCATGTCACAGCCGGGTGCAATCGCGCCGTTGGTCTATGGCGGCAAGGTCCGCGCGATCATGATGTATCTCGACCGAGTCAAGCTTGCGGCCCGGCACCTCTCGCCCTTGGATGTGATGCAGGCGGTCGATGAGTACAACGTTTTCCTGCCGGCCGGCAGCGCCAAGTTCGGAACGACCGACTACGCCATCGATAGCAACTCGATGTTCGACCTGGTGGGACGCATGGAGGAGATCCCACTCAGAAACGAACACGGGAATGCCACCTACCTCCGCGACGTGGCGACTCCCAAGGATGCCAGCTTCATTCAGACCAACGTAGTGCGGGTCAACGGCAAGCGCCAGGTTTATGTCCCGGTCTTCCGACAGCTTGGAGCCAGCACGCTTCAAGTCGTCGACACGCTCAAGGGCGCTCTCGAGACCATGAAGGCGCGGTTGACCCGGCCCGGCATTGATCTCAAGGTTGTGTTGGATCAATCGGTCTATGTGCGCCATTCGATCCAAAGTCTGATCGAAGAGGGTGTGCTGGGCGCGATCCTGTGTTCGCTGGTGATCCTGCTGTTCCTGGGCGAGTGGCGGATGACCGTGATCGCGGTCCTGACGATTCCGATCGCGGTGATGGCGGCCTTGATCGGCCTGTACGTTTCGGGCAACACGATCAATGTGATGACGCTGGCCGGTCTGTCGCTGGCGATCGGTCCGATGGTCGATAGCGCCATCATTTGCCTGGAAAACAACCATCGGCATCTGGGACTGGGTGCCTCGCCCGAGGAAGCCGCGTTCCGCGGCGCCAGTGAAGTCGCCATGCCGGAGCTGGTGGCGAGTCTTTGTACGCTGCTCGTGCTGGCGCCCCTGGCACTGATGCCCGGGTTGGGCGAGTTCCTTTACCGTCCGATGGCGGCGGGCGTCGCTTTTGCCATGATCTCGGCCTACATTCTTTCGCGTTCGTTCGTTCCTTCCCGCTCCGCCCGATGGTTGAAGCCGCACACCTCTCACGGGCACGCGGATGAGAATGCAAATGGAAACGGCGAGGCGGAATACGGTCACCACGAACCGTTCGGTGCTCTGCCGGTCGCCGACGCTCGGCGCGCAGCGCGCCTGGGACTGCTTCGCCGCGCTTCGCGCGATGGGAATCGTTGATTGACGCGGGAATTGGCTGGTATGTCCGCCAGCTTGAACGCGCCATGAAGTTCCGGCTCGGAGTTGTCCTGGGGGCCGTCGCGCTCTTGGTGTCGCTGATCGTCGTGGTCGGTCCCGGGCTGCGCCGGGAGTTCTTTCCGGAAGTCGACTCGGGCGCGTTCGAGATCTATGCCCGCGCTCCGAGCGGCACCCGCATTGAGGAGACCGAGAAGCGGGTTGCCCGCGTTGAGAAGTTCGTCCGTGACCAGATCGGCGAAGACTTGCAACTGATCATCTCCGAGATCGGAGTCGTCGCTGACTTGTCCGCCGCCTATACTCCCAATGCCGGGCCGATGGATGCGGTCATCAAGGTCCAGCTCAAGCACGAGCGCGAACACTCGGCTCAGGAGTACGTGCAACGGCTCCGCACCGGGCTAAGCGGCGAACCGAACTTCCGCGATTTAGAGTTCGCGTTCGACGCAGGCGGCATGATCCGCTCGGCGATGAACGAGGGGAAGTCGTCGCCGATCAATATCCGCTTCTCAGGCAAGAATATGGCTCAGGCCCGCTCAATTGCCGAAACGATCAAGCGCGAGGTTGTCGCAATCAAAGGCGTGGTCGACGCTCGGATCATTCAGCGGTTGGATTATCCTGAGTTCATTATTGAGGTCGATCGCGCCAAGGTTGCCGACCTGGGCCTCAATCAGGCCGTCGTGATGAAGAACGTGGTGGCCGCGCTCAACTCGAGCATCCAGTTTCACAAGAAGAACTTTTGGATCGACCCGGTCAGCAAGAATCAGTACTTCGTCGGCGTTCAGTACTTTGAGGAAGACATCGATTCGGTCGAAACCCTGATGGATGTGCCGATCACCAGTCCGAACCAGGCCAAGCCAATCCCGTTGCGCAACATCGCGACGCTACGTCCATCCACGGTGCCGACGGAGATCACGCACAACAACCTTCAGTCCACGATTGACCTGACTATGGGCGTTGAAGGACGTGACCTGGGCCACGTCGCCGACGATGTCGCCAAGGTGGTCGCTCGCTTCGGAGTGGCCCAGCCCGACGGTTCCTGGCTCCCTTATGATCCCACGGACCATTCGCGCCAATCGGACGCGTCATCAAGGGGGCGATGATCGAGCTCAGCGGCGAGTATTCCCGGATGCAAGACACGTTTCGGAGCCTGGGCTTTGGCCTCATTCTGGCGACCATGCTCATCTACTTTCTGATGGCGGCCCTTTTCAAGTCCTACCTGACTCCCCTTGTGATCTTGTTCGCGGTCCCGCTCGGGTTGGTTGGCGTGATCGTCATGCTCTACCTCACGGATACGGCGATCAACGTTCAATCGCTTCTCGGCGTGATCTTTATGGTCGGCATCGTGGTTTCCAACACGGTGCTCCTGGTCGACTTCGCGCAAAACCTCCGGATGGAACAGGGCCTCAATCCCGACCAGGCGATCCGGAAGGCGGCTTCGGTGCGAGCGAAGCCTGTCTTGATGACGGCCCTGGCGGCTTTCTTCGCCTTAGTTCCGATGGCGCTGGCCTCGGTCGGGGGAGCGAAGCCAACGCACCATTGGGCCGCGCGGTGATCGGCGGGATCTTGGCCGGTTTGGTCACGACGCTTTTTGTGGTTCCCGCACTGTACTCCTTGGTCGTCAGAGATCCGAGGGGCGGACTTGTACAAGTGAGTTCGGGAGTGGATTTCGAGAACGCCGAGTAGGAGTCTGCGGGGGAATGACAGACGAATAATACTAATGCATATATAATGAACAGATGAGGATTACACAACCATGACACGCGACCGCGTCACTGGACTCGCGACTAAGTGCATCATCGTGACTTTCACCTTCGCCTTCTGGATCTGGTATCTCGCAATGAAGTGGATGGACCTTCCTCTAGAGGGACCCTGACCTTTTGGTGCCGACTCGGATCCGGGATAATGGATGCGCGGGCCATGGCGCCGACGTGTAATATCCCGGATGTCGTCAGGATTGAGGTCGCAAAGACCCGTTACTGTTCACGTTCGTCCTCAGTCTCGCAGGCTTGGCAGCATCGAGCCGTCGCTGAACAGGCGCTTGCGGACGACGGTTCAGAGGCTGCCTCACCGTTACGAGCCGATCTGACGCGGTTTCACTCCACGATCATCGCACATAGATCGGGTTCGAATAGATCCAGGGTCGCCGTTCGCCTGCGACGTCGAGCCAGCCCTCGACGCGATAAACGCCAGGCGCTGCGACAACGTGTTCGAAGTGATCACCGGTCTTCTCGGTGAGCACTTTCCCGCCACTCATTAACCGGATTTGGCAGGTCACCGGGAACCGGGCGACCAGCCTCTGGTCGGGAGCGAAGGTCACCTCGTCGCCCATGATGACCCGAGCCTCCCGTTTTTGTCGGTTCCCGGCGGGACCGAGGCTGATCAGCTCGAAAAAGAAGCCTGAAGGGGCGCACATCCAGTCGTGGCTAACGTACGCATGCCCTTCGCGAAAAGCCGAGCGAATCGCATGCTCGGTCAATTCCGCGGCGAAAACATGCGTGCTTACGTTTTGGAACGATCGGTAATAGGGGTCGAAGTCGAGTCGTGCCAGGACATCGCCTGGTCGATGACCTTGGGTCAAGGCGCGGATGCCGGGCCGGAGGGTTGCGGTGAACTTTCGCATTTGGTCATCGCGGTCGACGTTGGTACCGATCAGGACCGTCTCGGGGTCGACCATTTTCGTCAGCAAGATCTGATTGTGATGGCAGTCGTTGGCGGCAATGCCGGTGAGCCGCCGGGTCTTGGTCTCTTCGTCCCACTTCGCAAGGTAGTCAGCGGGATATTCCACCTGGGAAGCGAGCAGCTCGTCGGGGTAGAGCCGCAAGCTCTCCTCAAGTTCTTTGAGCGAGGTGGGCTGGGTGAGCTTGAGCACGATTGCCAGCAAGCCGGCGGCGTCTTTCTTGGCGTCTGCGTGCCGGTTGTAGATTTCCATGCCGTTCAGGCCGGCCATCGAGTGATCGGGCCGTTCCTCGATGTGCGACAGGAAGATCAATCCTCCGTCGGCCTTGACGGTTTCGATGAACGCCGGGGTGGGATCTTTCATCCGCGCGGCGATCGAGCGGGTGGGAAGCAGCAGAAAGCCACGATCCTCAGAGCCGGGGATGAATAACACGCCCTCGTGCAGCCCGCGCCAACTGTCGTTGATAAAGTCGGTGGGAGGCCGGAAGTGGTTGCTCAACAAGATCGCGTTCACGCCGACCTTTTTGGCGTCGGCCAGCATCTCGAGCCGTGTTCCTCCGGTATGAGCCGAGTCCTCGGCGTGCGCGTGCAGAATCGCGCGATAGTCGTTCAGGCCGGGCGAGGGAGGAACCCTCTGGCGCGAATCCTTGAATCCGCCCAACATCCTCGTGAGCGGCCTTGAGCCGGCCCGGTGTCATCCTCTCCAGCGGGGGAGTACTTCGTTCGGGGAATTTCGTCGGCGAAGGCCGCTGTCAGCGCCGGGCATACAGCGATCACCCAGGAGACGGCGACCACAATGTACGTAAGGGCGACGTTCAGCTTCCGCATCTCCTCTGGCGTACTGTCCGACCCGGTATCGATGCTACAGTCTTGAATTTTTCCGCGGTTTCGTCCCTGGAGTTGCAGAAAACTCGCGCATTTTCACAACCTGATCTCGACCCGTCAAGGATGTCGAACTGTTCAAGATCGGACGAACCTGCCGCCAGGATGCGGACTGGACCGGCTGTCGGACCAATTCGTTCAGTAACTCG
>CAWAAW010000038.1:0-76225 GCA_963779785.1 uncultured Planctomycetota bacterium | reverse complement strand
GCCGAGACGGGTTTCGATATGGCCCAGCGGGCCGTCGACGTGTACCTAACGAACGTCAGCGAAAACACCCTGCTCAAGGAACAAGACTCACTTGACATCCGCACCCTGCGGCGCGATTTGCTCAATAACGCCTTCGAATACTACAAGGAATTCGCCGAACAGCGGAAGAACGACCCGAAGGCTCCGCCGGCAACTGGCGAAGGCTTACTTCCGAGTGGGACAGCTCACCAAGGAAATCGGCTCGGCCTGCCTTGCGCGCGGACTCTATCCACTCCCGCTCGGCCCAAGCGATCTGGGGAACCACTCGTGAAGGCCGATCCGAGCGACGACGCGGCTGGAAGGCCAACTGGCCGATTGCTACCTGGCGATCGGCAAAATCCAGGCCGCGAACAGCGACTTCTCCGCGGCCATGCATACGCTCAGCCAGTCGCGAGCGATCCTGGAACGACTGGCCGGGCATCCACCCATCCATCGCGGCTTACCGATCGAGCCTCGCCCACTGCTACATCGAGATCGGCATCGTACACGCCAGGTTGGGACAGCCCGACGAGAGCCTGGCAGCCATGAGAAGGCCAGGGCCATCCAGCAAGACCTGATCAACCGTTTCCCAGACAAGCTTTCGTACCGCGGAGCCTGGCGGAAAACATCAACGCGATCGGATACGCGCACTACAGCGGCTCGATTATGACACCGCCCTGCGAACGTTTCACGAGGTCGTGAGCCTCTGCCAGACGCATCATGAAACAGCAAACCCACGGCCGAAGCCGGTCTGGCTCTTGAACCTGCTCGCGCTCGGACAATACAACATCGGCAGCATTCACAAGGAGATGGGCGACGTCGAAAAGGCCCTGCCGGCACTCGAACGAGCGCTCGGCTACGGGGCCCTGGCCGAGCAGCACCCCTCAGTGACCGAGTTTCAGGAGAACTCGGCGTGAGCTACCGCGAGATCGCCGAGCTCCAGCACAAGGCCCACCAGGACGGCAAGGCCCTTGAGTCGATTCATAAGTCCGTGGACGTCTACGAAAACCTGGTCCGGTCACAGCCCGATCACGGTGCGTTTTCACAGCGAGCTCGGCTTGAGCGGGAACTACCTAGGCGTCATTCATGACGACGCTCGCAGAAACGTTGAGGCGATCGCCTGCTTCGAGCGCGCCATGAAGGAGCAAGAGATTGCGATCGACAAGGCAAGAGATGCCGACCGAGTACAAGGACTATCTCTGTTATCACCTCGACAATCTCGGCGAGCAGTACATCGACCTGGGCCGATTGACGGATGGGTTGCCGCACTACCAGCGCTCCCTGCGAATCAGCCGAGAGTTGAGCGGGGCACATCCGGAAAGCCGTTACCATGTGCTTGAGCTCGTCAAGAGCCTGGTTGCCCTGGGAAACGTCCGGCGCATGAGGGCGTCCCGCTCGAGGCGCGACCGTTGTTTGCCGAGGCGAAATTGATCATGGATCGCTTGCTCGGGACAACGCCCGGCGAACCCACGCTGAAAACCTGGCTTGCCGTGGTGCTGGACAACGAGGCCAACACGATGATGGACCAGGAACAGCCTGAGAAAGCCCGACCGCTGCTCGAGCGGGCGGCCGCGCTCTTTCACCAAGAGCCCGACCGCCCAACACCCGCCAGCGCGATCGGCCCCGAGCGAGACGCACGAAGCGAAGCCCTCTGGGACCTCGCCCGTGTCCTGCGGCCCTCAAGCTGCCCACAGAGGCAAGCCGCGTCGATGCGGAACGAATCGGTATGTGGAACGCCTGCTCACCGGATGAACTGGTCACCCTCGCTCTCAAAGAAACCAGCCGGGCGGTCTTGATCGGATACGGCAAGACCGACGTATCGGAACGGGCAAAGCCGTTCGCGAACTCGACCTGGACCAGGCCGCGGCCAACCTACGACTGGCCATTGCCGCGGTTTTATGGACCTAACCGGCTCAAGGCTCATCCCGACGCGCCGTTCCTCTTGTCGCGAGACGATGTGAAGTCCGCGATCGCGGGCCTGAAATCATCGGAGCCGCCGCCCGGATCTCAGACCACTAACAAGGCGGGCAAGCCATAAATCCTTGGCGGGCCGCCGGCCGGGACAGTTCGGCGAATTCTCAACCAAACTCCGTCCTGGGCGAGCCGGACGTCGCTGTCCACAAGAAACCATTCGATGTGCTCGCCGTCCGCGCGGGATCAGCATCGCAGTGGTGGACGCCACCACGGCTCACACGCCGGTCGCCACCGGTATTCCTTCCCAGGACTCAGGAACTGGTGCGTCGTCAGCCGCTTCGCCACGGTCCTTGAAAACGTGCAGGATTGGGCACGTCCCACATGCTCATAATCCGGTTCGGGATATTGACCGCGGCCGTGTCGCGGCGAGTCGCACAGATCGAAATCGTGGAACAATACGCGCACACCGGCAGGCCGGTGAAGTGACGTTCCTCCGCACGCGTACGACCTCCGTGTACGTCGTAAATCTCGAACATCATGCGCAGGACACGCACAAACTTCCGGAACCCGACGCCATTTTCCACAAAGACCAGATCTACTTGCAGGGCCCGAGTGATGCACTGAAAGTGCCGGCGCGCGTGCTTGTGAAGAACTGGTAATACGGTGGCCCGATAATGTCATCGAACACTGTTGTTTCCCGGTCGAATTCCTCGGTTTCGTCGTTATCCCGCGATAGTCCCAGAATGAACCAGTGCTGCAACCCGATCCAAAGGCCCGTTCCACGAATCCCCTGCTGCCGGGCCGCCCGTCGAAACAGCGATTGGAGGCGACGAACAATCTCGCGTCGACTTTGAATTTCGGAGCGACGGTCTTCTGGCGCTTGTTGCTGGTCCGCGAACATTCCCAAGTTGGCGCTCATGAAATATGATTCCCAATGCGGCATAAAGTACCGCGTAGTACACGGCGACGAAGTTCCCAGCTATCGAGATCCAGGCGAACATTCGCCCAAGCAGCGTTGTCAGAGGTGCAGCCTTCAGAAGCAGAAAAAATGGCCGTTCCCAAAGAGATTCTCCGCCGGCGATCACGATCAATGCCATCGCAAACAGACCTGAGCCGACGCAGGTCATCCAAACCAGCCAGCGCCCATCGAACACTCGAACCGAGTCGCCCCCCCGATACCGCCAGAGGAGTTCCAAGCCGGGGCTCGACGCCAGCAGGGCCGCACAAGCCGTGACGAGAAAGAGGGCATGGACTGCTAGCGGAATCCAGAGTGGCAGTGCGGCCGCCGCACCGATCAACAATGCAAACATCGCCAGTGTCGCCCGCACTTCGGTGCGGATCGACCGCGGTTGCTGATCGCGATACCGCTCGACGAGCCAATCGTGAAGGCGGGCCCAAGCCAGGAACGAATGCACCAGGATTCCGAAGGCCAAGCCAAGCCAGAGCAATCCTTCGAGCGCCAGACAACCAAGATAGAAATGCGCGGCCAACACAGTTCGCGTGGCACTTGGGAATGCCGGCGCGACCATCATCAGGCCCGATACCAGCAGGGTCAGAATCGCCAGCAGCAACGGCCATTTAAGCGGGATTCCTCGCGGAAGTGGTGGAGATCGCGTCAGATCAACGCCGATTTCGACAGTCGATAGCCAAAATGCGTGCGAGACGCGCCGCAGGCCCATGCCGATCGACGTGACAAACCAGAGGTTGCGCCTGCGGTGAACCATCTTGGTCATGTACACGAGCAGACTCACGCCGAGAAGGGCTGCCGCGTCCGCAAAGTCACTGGTAAAACGCTGTCCGGCGATTTCCAGCACGGCCATCACTACCAGCCAGCCGCAGCCGAGCCAAGCCTCGACCGACGACAGTCGTGCGCCGCACGAACAAGGTGAAAGGCCAGTTGCATGTTCTCGATCCAGCATTAGTGCCCGACGTTGGACCCACGTCGATGATTATGTCCCGTCGACGACAGGACAGATATGGCCGCCGACGGGTGGTTCCCTGAACCTGTGCCCGCGCGTCCCGTATGATTTCCGCCTTCGTTCACCTGCTGCGTGGCGGATCTGGTGTTGGCCAGATGGCTTGTGGAGCCGATGAAATGGTGCCGCTGTCGCTCCGCGTACCATGTAGCTACTCCTGAAACCCCCGAAATGTCGTAAAACGAGCGCCTTTCACGGATTCTGAAGCGGCTTTGCCTAACGCAAGCGGCGACTTTCAACTCGCATTCGGCATACCCATTATACGTATTCGGGCCGACAAGACCGCTTTTGAGCTTTTTCAGCAGCGAGTTTACCGGTGGCCAGTTCAGATCGCCCGCTCCGTCGCCGTCGCGGGGATTCATTGAATCTCGTCTCGAGAATGACGCAGGCCAGACGTTGATGGCAAATTGATTCTCGAAGCGGCTGTTGCGGACGTGATGCCCTCAGAAGATCGGGCGTCACCCTTTTTTTGTTTCAGGCTCGCCGTTGGTCCGTACTGTCAACGGAACAAGCCGGTTTTGAACCAGCCCCACCGACGGCCAGCATTTCGTGGCGCCGGCGCATTGGATCGCTCTCGGGTATTGTGTAGAATAGCGACCCTTCAGAGGAACACTGTCGGACAAGCTTGGCTGAGATTGCATCCCATCATGGCTGCTAAGAACACAGGATCGGCCCCACCGTCGACCGCTGGAAAGAGCAGTGGATTGCGCCTTGACGTGGAACGACTTGTCCAAAAGGAGCGATACAAGGACGCAGTCAAGCAAGCCAAGATCTGCTTCAAGGCCGAGGGAACGCCGGAAAACCACCGGTTGCTGGAGCACACGTACTTCTTGCGGGCCCGTCAGCTCGTTCAACTTGGGATGCCGGCTTCCGCGGTCGAAGTCGCCCAGCACCTGCTCGATTTCGGCGTGACCACAAATGACTGGGTAGACGACTTCGTCCGGCTCTTGATGAGCCTGGGACTCAGTCAGAAGGCGTTTCAGATTCAGGAGCGGCTGGGCAGACCGGAACTAAAAAACGAACTTGAGGAGATTGCCGCCGACCAGGCTGTGATCCATCCCGAGCGAACAGCTCAGATGTCTCCTCAGATCGCCCGTGACGCCAGCCTGGTCCGACAGGCATTGGAGCGGATTCAGGCCAAGGACGAGGCCGGCGCGTTGCAACTGCTTCGCGACCTTGCCCGCAACTCGCCGCTGAGCGAATGGAAGTTCTTCATTCGCGGCCTGGCTGCCTTCTATCGGGGGGAAGCGGAAGAGGCGAAGACGAATTGGGACCGCCTCGACCCCAAGCGCAAGGCGTTGCCGATCACACAGCGGCTCCTTCGCCTGGTCCAGCAGGAGGGTCCGAGCTCAGACAACACCATTCTCGAGAAATGGGAAACCGCTGCCTTTGGCGAGCCGGTGATCGCTCGCGTTAACCAATTGCGCACCCTGGCGGCCCAGCAAGAGTGGGATAAGGTCAATCGCCTGCTCGGCACGTTGCGGCAAATCCTGCACCGCATCGATCCCAATTTGCCGCCGCGGCTCACCGGCGTTCTGATGGGGTCGTTGATCAAGGAGGCGTCGCGATTTAATTTGAACCAGGCCAATCGCCTGGTCTCCGATTTTACTCGGGCGGCGGAGCCGATCTCGATCGATCCCCACTGGAGTCGGCTCTGGGCGATGGTCTGGGATGGTCCGCATGCCGACTCCTCCGGAGCGGAAACCCACTGGCTTAAGTATATTGATGACCTCAAGACGATCGCCGCGTTCAATCCCTCGGAGCGCGCGCTGGCTCAGGCGATGATCTGGAACCACCTTGCCCAGATGCACAGTGAACGCGTCGCGGAGCTCGAAGATCTCGACGGGCCTTCCAACCTGCCGCTCCCGCGTCGCGTTCGACCGAAGGACTCGAAGGAGATTGAGCGAGCCAAGAAGCGGGTCGTCGAATGCCTGGAACAGAGCTTGCAACTTGCACCGGACTACTTGCCCTCCTACAAATTGCTGGTCGGTGAGTACGAAGATTGGGAGGATCCGTCCGGACTCGAAGCCGCCGCCAAGCGACTCCTGAAGGCGTTCCCGGACGACCTGGACACTCTGACGCTGCTGGCCACACATTACTTCGGTCGAAACGAACCAACGGCGGCGTTGCCACTGGTCCAGCGGGCACGCAAGCTCAAACCGCTTGACCATTCACTGCGAGAGCTGGAATGGACGATCCGAATCGGCCTGGCCCGACTCCACGCAATCGCTCAGCACTTTGACGAGGGACGCGCCGAGTTCAAAGCCGCCGAGGAGCTGTTGCCGGAGAGCCGCTCCCAGTATTTTTATTTGGCACGGAAGGTCGTCTTCGAAGCGAAAGCCGGCCAGGCCGAGGCCAGCGACCAGTATCTCCGTGAAGCTCGAGCCAGCCTGCCTGAGCCGACTGCCTTGTGGCTGGCGCTCTCGATCGAGGCAAGCCGCTACCGCATGACCAAAGCCAATCAGGATGAATACAACGAGTTCTGGATCAGGGACCTGAAGAAAAAGTGCAAGAGCGAGACCGCCGGTGAGATGGCATCGCTCTTGGACACGTTCATGAGCACTGACATCGAGTACCCCGGCAGGGACCGCCACGTCAAGGAGCTCGTCGCTTACCTACGGCGCACGACGCGATTGAAATATCGTCGCGAAGACATCGAGAAGGTCTGCGAGTTCCTCTGTCATGTTCCCAAAGAGACCGAGCTGCTGGAAAAGCTAGTCAAACATGGGTTGAAGAGTCATCCGCAATCCGCGCTGTTGAACTATCGAGCCGGGCCTCGTCGAAATGGGGCAAGCGGCGTTTCAACATGGGAGACACGCGTGCGAAATCCTACTTCGAGACGGCCCTCAAGCTGGCCGAGGCGTCGACCGAGCCGAAGGAGACCGAGCTACTCCCCCAGATCAAAGAGGTCTTGACCATGCTCAATGAGATGAGCAGGCGCACGACGTTTTCGCCCTTCTTTGGCGAAGGACCGTTTTCGATGCCGTCGATGGACTTCGACGACGATGATGATGGGATGACGATGATTGGGACGACGATGATGATGACGATGATTTCCACCCGATTCCGTTTCCCCTCCCAGCACCACGTCAACCCGCCAAGAAAAAAGCGTCGCGCAAGAAAAAGTGAGCGGCCATGAACGACCCTTATGAGATTTTCGGACTGACGGCCGATGCGAGCGAGGCCGAGATTCGCCAGCGCTATCTCGAGCTGGTCCGTCAGTTTCCACCGGACCAGGCGCCGGAACGGTTCGCGGCCGTTCACGCGGCTTACGATGCTTTGCGCGATCCGGCCCGGCGATTGCATGCTCAGCTCTTCATGTTCGAGAGCAAGACCGACTCGTTCGAGGCGATCACGGCCGATCTGCGCAACCGACTGCGCGGCGTCCGGCTCCCCGTCCAAACCTTGTTGTCGCTGGCAGACTCACCATGAACGATCGAGATCAGGTAGAGGGCACCCGAAGGGTCATCCTCGATCGGTTCCGCCAATGGCTGAGCACCGCATCCCTCGAGGCCGAGACCGACCAACGGTTCGGCTCGGGCTCGAACAGGGAGCCAGCCGCGCCCGCGCGGGATTTCGGGATCATCGATCTGGTCGAGGAGTTCACGGCGCTACGGCAGGAGCTGAAGCTGCAAACCAAGAGCGGGCGGAGTCTGGTCGAGCAAACCGACACGACGGTCTCGGCGCTACGGCAGGCGGTCGAACAGTTCCGGGCCGTTGAGTCCAAGGTCACTCAGGCCACCTGGACCGTGGGCAAGACGCTGGCGGAAGCCCTCGCCGACCTTGATGAGGCCCTCGACCGCGGCCATCGAGAAATCGACCGGGCCCGAATCAGGATCGCCAGCGAGCCCATTCGCGCCCTGGAAGCGGCTTTGAACGACCTTTATCGCCGCCAATCCTGGTTTCGCCGCCGCTCGCTTCGCACTTACCAGCGCGATGTCCTCGACGTCGTCGGCCGTGCTGGCCTGGCGCGCGACGACCTGTTCGACTCGCTCCTCGAAGGATACGGCTTGATCCAGAAACGGTTGCGACGTGTCATGACCGCCGAACAAATCGAACAGATCAAATGCGAAGGCGGACCGGTCAATCCCGAGTTGATGAATGTGATCGACGTCGTGGACGACCCGCAATACCGGCCCGGGACCGTAGTCAAGGAACTTCGGCGCGGTTACACCTGGAAGGGCCGAGTGATCCGCTTCGCGGAAGTCCAGGCGGTCCGGAGCACATCCCAGAACTCCTTCATCGGACAAGACAATACGCGCGGCCACGTTGTGGAACAGGAAGACGTAGATGACATCGACGTCGAGACGAACGCCACCATGGGAAGTGTCTCCCTCGACTCGGACTGACCAAGCTAAGGAATGACGACATGGGCTCTGAAACGATTATTGGAATTGACCTGGGAACAACCAACAGCGAGGTGGCGCTCATCCGAGATGGCCGCCCCTTCGTCATCGAGGAGGACGGCGATCCCATCTTGCCGTCCGTAGTCGGCTTGGATTCCCAAGGCCGGTTGTTGGTCGGCAAGGCGGCACGAAACCAATATGTGCTCGCCCCGGAGCGGACCATCCGATCGATCAAGCGCAAAATGGGCCAGGAAGTCACGGTCACACTGGGTGACAAGAAGTACACTCCCCAGGAGATCTCGGCCATCATCCTGAGGACCTTGAAACAACGCGCCGAAAAGGAGCTGGGGGCTCCGGTCTCGAAGGCCGTCATCACGGTCCCCGCCTTCTTCAACGACGGCCAGCGGCAGGCCACCCGTGAGGCGGGCAGTCTGGCCGGATTGGACGTTGTCCGAATCATCAACGAACCGACCGCCGCCGTGCTGACTTATGACCCTCATCCTCCCGAGATGGAGCGCCTCTTGGTCTATGACCTGGGAGGCGGAACATTCGACGTCTCCTTGGCCCAGGTCGAAAACGGTATCGTCGAGATCCAGGCCAGTCACGGCGATACTCAACTCGGTGGCGACGATTTCGATCAGTTGCTCTTCGACCACATCTGCGATGCGTTTTCCAAGGAGCACAAGATCGACCTGAGGCAGTCACAGGCCGCCAAGGCCCGGGTGCTTCGCGCGGCCGAGGATGCCAAGAAGCGGCTGTCATTCGACGCGGTAACCACTGTCGAGGAAGAGTTCATTGCCGAGAAAGGCGACAAATCGCTGAACCTGGTTTTGGAGATCAACCGGTACGAATATGAGGAGCTGATCCGACCCCTGCTCTTAAAAACGCTGACCTGCCTGGACCAGGCTCTCGACGACGCCAAGGTGCAGGCCAACCAGATCGACAAGGTCGTCCTCGTCGGTGGGGCAACGCGAACACCCTTGGTCCATCAGCTACTGGAAGAACGGCTCGGGCGGCCGGTCCACTCCGAGATCGAACCGGATCTGGCCGTTGCCATGGGAGCCGCCGTCCAGGGTGGATTGATCGCCGGCGTGGACGTCGGGCCGATCCTGGTCGACATCACCCCGCATACGCTCGGGATCGAGGCACTGGGAGAATTGCATGGCTTCCTGTCGACCCACCACTTTTCGCCGATCATCGAGCGAAACACGCCGCTCCCCGTGTCGCGAACCGAGATCTATTCGACGGTCGTCAACAGTCAGGATGCCGCCCGGATCAAGATCTTCCAGGGAGAGAACCAAGATACGCGTTACAACACGTCGGTCGGCGAGTTCCTCATCGACGGCTTGGCCGAAGTCCCCGCCGGCAACCAGATCATGGTGAAGCTCGACCTCGACTTGAACGGTATTCTCAAGGTGACCGCGACCGAAAGAGCCACCGGGCTGGCGAAGCACATCGTGATCGACAGCGCGATGGAACGATTCCGTAAAAGCCAGCGCAGCGACGCCGTCGATCGCCTCGACGCGGTCTTCGGCACGGTCGAAGAACCGCATCCCGGACTTCGCGGCGATCGGCCACACCCAGCCGGGCGGCAGATGGCGGCTCCGTCCCCTCCCCGTCGACCCCGATCGGGGAACTGCCGCCCACGCTCCGCCAGGCCATCGAATCCGCCAAGGCTCTGACCGCCAAGGCCGAGCGCATTCTTCCCGACGCCAACGCCGAGGACGCCGAAGAGCTCCGGGCGATGCTTGCCGACCTTCACGCGGCCGTCGACCGTCGAGCCGAGGATGAGATCCGTAACATCACCCATGAGGTCGAGGATCTCGTGTTCTATCTCGAGGACGTCTGATCTCAGGAGCCGTCGTCCGTGGCGGAATGGCGGCCACGCCGGTTTTATCACACATAACGGAGCCCAATTCCAGTGCCGTCTCGGGAAGAATTGCGTTGCCCGACCTGCGGCGCCCAGCAAGCGTGGACCGATCGATGCCGCCGATGCAAGAGTGATCTGCGTTTGCTGCGCGCGGCCTCGAAGCGTACGAGCACAACCGCGAGCTGTGCTTCTATTACCTCGACGCCGACAATCCACAGGCGGCCTTTCGACACGCACAAAGCTGTCATGAGCTCCGGCCCAGCTCCGAAACGCACCGACTCTTGGCGCTTTGCTATCTCCTGGCGGAAGACTGGGAGAGTGCACTCGAACAGGCCGCGTCCGTCGAAGCGGCAAATGCCGAATAGAACCGGCGATCCACCTTCGATCGCGGGTCGATCCAGACTTTCGCACCTGAGGAGGCGGCCGATTCGCGCCCAACACCCGACGGGTTGACGCTCGCCGCTCGGCTACGTTAGCTTGAAAGTCTCGCGAGGATGATTCGCTCGCGACGTCGCTTCCGAGCCGAGGAGAGATTGCCTCGTGGCCTCCTTGTTTGTCATCCAAGGGGCCGACCAGGGGAAACGGTTTGAGTTCATGTCCAGTCTCGTGAGCCTGGGCAGGGACCTCTCGAACACTGTCCGGCTCCACGCTGATCATGAAGTATCCCGTCGCCATGCCGAGCTCAGGCTCGACCGGGAGGGGTATCGGATCGTCGATCTCGGCTCGGCGAACGGGACCTACGTCAACGGCCAGCCCATTGATCAGACGCCCTTGCGTCCCGGCGATCGGGTCCAGCTTGGCCAGACGGTCATGCTGTTTCACCTGGCGAACGACGGCGACTTTCCCGCGATCTTGACGGCCCGCGTCGACCTGTTGACCAAGGAGCAGGCCCGAGGACCGCTCCGCCATCCTCAAGAGCATCCCTTCCGGCGAAGGCTCGCGAGTTCTGCAAGCCCCGGACGCCGCCGCCGGCTGGCTTCGCGATCGGCTGATGAACTTGTCGGTCATGTATCGCGCCACCCAGGCCATCACCAATGTTCTGGACATCGACACCCTGTCGCCCCAAATTCTTGAACTCGTCTTCGAGTCGATCGGGGCTGACCGTGGGGCGATACTCCTCAAGGATGAGTCCGGTCAGCTCGTTCCCAAGGCGGTCCGGTGGCGCAACGCCGCCCAGCCCGACGAGCGGATGACGATCTCGCAAACGATCGTCGACTACGTGCTGAATCAACGTGAGGGAGTCATTACAACCGATGCGCCGACCGACTCACGGTTCGGCCGCGCACAGTCGATTGTCGACTTACCAGATCCGCGAGGCCATCTGCGTGCCGATCCAGGGGCGGCACACCACCTTGGGCGTCCTTTACGCCGACGTCCAAGCCGATGTCGCGGCCGTTTCGATGGTCGGCGGCAAGCCCACCCCCCGCGGCCGGTTCAGCCAGGACCAGCTCATGCTCATGGTCGCCATTGGCCACCAAGCGGGGTTGGCGATTGAAAACACCCAGTTCTACAACGACAAGATCCAGGCCGAACGTCTCGCCGCCGTCGGCCAGACGATCGCCACTCTGTCGCACCACATCAAGAACATCCTCCAGGGCATCCGCGGCGGCAGCTACCTGATCGACCTGGGCCTCAAGGAAAAAGACGAATCCATGGTCCGGCAAGGCTGGACGATCGTCGACAAGAACCAAACCAAGATCTATAACATGGTCATGGACATGCTCTCATTCTCGAAGGATCGAGAACCGGCCCTCGAGCCGTCCGATCTCAATGAGACCATCGGCGACGTCGTCGAGTTGATGCAGTCCCGCGCCGCGGAGTTAGGTGTCAAGCTGAGCTGGAATTCCAGCCCGGATCTCGCCCAGGTGATGATCGACCCCGAGGGCATCCATCGCGCCCTCTTGAATATCGTGACCAACGCGATCGATGCCAGCGAGGGTGCGCCGGACGCCCTGGTCGTGATCAAGACGGAATGGGATCAAGATGCTTCGATCGTGCGGCTCAGCGTCACCGACAACGGGGTCGGCATCGACCCCGAGGACATCCCGTCGATCTTCGAGATCTTCGCATCGAGCAAGGGTTCACGCGGGACCGGGCTGGGCCTGCCCGTCTCACAGAAAATCATCCGAGAGCACGGCGGAAAGATCACAGTCGACTCCCGCCCCGGTCAAGGCGCCACCTTCACGTTCGAGCTGCCCATGATCAAACGCGTCGACCCCAAAGGCACGTCAGAGGGGCCGACGATCAGCGGCTGATCTGATCCTCAGCTCGGTTTATTGCAAGTTCTTACGCTCACCACCAAAGCCGGTCCACTCGTCATTCGCTTCCATCTCGCTGTTCGCCTCCTGCAACTCTCCCATGATTCCGGGTACCGAGCTGATAATCAGAACGCCATCGCGCACGCAGTAGGCCAGGTCTAATTGCTTCAACATCAACCGGAGCGTGGTCTTGAGCGGAATGCCGTCCAGATCGATGCTCACCGTCGATGTCAGGGACTTATCTGCCTCCTTGAGGCCCTTGGGATCGAGGTAAATCGGGATCCCCGCGATATGTTTTGCTCGTGGTGGCTTGCTTGATGTACTTCAAGACATCGTCAAGTGGCGTCTCGTTTGCGAACGACATCGAGATCGGTTCTTCGAGCATCTTGAAGAGTTGCTTGCTCTTGGGATTGTGATCGTGGGCCGCCACTTGGGCCGCAGATGATGGCGATCGAGCGACGCATGAAGGCGATTTCGGTCTTCAGCCGATATTGCCATCCGCCGCCCATGCCACCGCCCATGCCGCCGCCCATACCGCCGCCCATCATACCGCCCATCATACCGCCTCGGCCGTGGCCGTGGTCTGGTCCTTGCGCTGCTTGATTCGATTGAGGCTGGGATTGGGCTTTGGAGACTTTGGACTTGCAGTCTGCTGAGCTGCCTGATTGCCCGCGCGTTTCTCCTTGGCGAAATCCTGAGACGTCGCCTGCTCGGCTGTCTGGCCATCCTGCGGTTCCACCCGACAACTGGGTGGCCGCGACGACCACACCGGCGGCCACGGTGACCAGCGGCGAGAACAATGGGAGCACGACGGTCTTAACCTGTGCAATGGTCATGGCTTGTAATACTCCTTCGACTAGGGAAGCAACCGGTAGTGAGACACCCGATACTGTGGTGAGTGAAGCCCGGCATGGCGGGCGACCGCCTGCGCGGCCGTGAGTGTGACGTGCTCAAGGGAGGCGGGGACGGCCGCGTCGACCCCGCGAATCGCCAGATTCGAGGCGAGCGTCGCGCCCGACAAAGTCACACCGCGGCGGGTCAGCCGTCGGTGCAAGAGGTCTCGGGCGCGGGACAGCCGCCCTTTGACCGTGCCGAGCGGACAACCCAGCCGCGCGGCCGCCTCCTCATGCGTCAAGCCCTCGAAATAACAGAGCACGATCGGAGCGCGGTATTTCTCCGGCAGCCGGTGTACCTCTTCGTGGAGCCGGGGTTTTAACTCGAAGTCTTGCATGCCATTGGAAATCCGATTGTCTGCCGGTCCGCGTCCATCGGCGGCAACCGCCACAATCTGCCGCTGAAAGGCTGCGACTCGATCGTTCCGACGTGACGCCATGACCCTCGCACGAGTCGCAACACGGTAGGCAACGCCATAGAGCCAGTTTCCCAGGAGGTCGCACCGGCGGAGCGTGCCCGCTTTGCGTACCAACACCAGGAACGTGGCTTGAAAGGCGTCGTCCACGTCGTTGGGGTCGTGGAGCAATTGCCGGCATACTCCCAGAACCATTGGCCCATGCCGCGTCATCAACGCTTCAAAGGCAGCATCGTCGCGGTGTGTCACAAACCGTTCCAAAAGTTCAGCTTCGGACAATCCCGCCACGGTCCCGTGGCTGAATAGCCGTTCGAACTGGTGGAGCACCGCTCCGCTCAATCGGCTCCGCGCTCATTGTGATCGAACCCGCCTCTCGCGTTGCTGAGCTTTCGACCTAACCCTCTCCCGCGCTCGGCTTGACTACCAGGTACTGCACGAGGAGCGTGATCTGGATGCGCTTTTTTGGAAAATTCTGGGAAAAACGAATTATTGTGAATCCAGAGCTCGCCTTTTCGGTCACCTGATATACAAGAGCTTGCGGGCACGCTCACGCAATCCGGACCAAGGTGCATCCAGCGCCAGGGGCTCGTCGCTCGGTACGGCTTCGAGTGGCTCGGGGCGGCCCGTTGCGTCGACCTGGACGAATTGCATCACGCTATCCATCCACGGTGACGTGAGATCGTGTCTCAAGGGGAGGCCCCCAGAGACCGATGATGACCTGGGCGCGCGCACGATGGATTTCTCGTCCCCGAATCTGGATCACGCAGCCGATTGGAACCGGCTCGTAACAGCGCAGATCCAGCACTCGTTTCAGGACGAGGTTGGCATTCAAGCCGGCGGCCCGAAAGGCGGTTGCATAACCGGCCTCAAGCGCCAGGGAGAGCAAGACGCCGGCGTAAAGGGTCCCGTGATGATTGCCGTCGCGGGGCAGGACGAGGCGATGTGTCAGTGTTTCGGCATCAGTGGCGTGCGATTCGTCCATGCGCGTCGAATCCGCCGGTTGCCAGTTCGGAAGGTGTCTTGTCGTGACTCGCATGAGCCACACTTCGGGCAGACTAGCACGACGGCCTCCCGGGTCGCAATCATCCTGGAAGCGATCGATTGAAGCGTCACAAATCGACGCGGTGGTCGCAATGACGTAGCTCGCACACAAAAATACCCCATCCAATCGAGCGGTGGGGTTAAACTTGGTCACGATTAAGACCGATTTAAATTGCGCCGGTAGGAATCGAACCTACGACCTCCAGGTTATGAGCCTGGCGAGCTAGCCGCTGCTCCACGGCGCACTCGAATTCTATCCCAGACCTGGTCCCGGGGGAAGGCCCTTCAGCACGAAATCTTCAAATGATCCCGTGTGAGCGCGAGTTTAGTGAAACGCAACTCTCGAATAATTAATGTCTTGCATCGGAGGGCTATGCAGTCCTGGCCCACAGGCGTTTGTGTCTGTCAGGTCATCGACGTTCAACACGGCGCTTTTAGAAAAGACGTCGTGGAACCCCATTTGGGCCATCGGTTCCCAGCCCCGAAAAGTCATCGTTCGGCCGCCGTTCGACTGCACGCCTCGAATCCGGACGAGTCCTGGTCAGAAACCGAATGAATATCGTGACGTCTTGGGTGGATTGGGTGTCACTTTCACGACTCTGACCCGTAGCTATCTTAAGCAGGGCTGCCATACAATCGCGATCAGCGGTCATTACGACCCTGAGACAGAAGGAAACAGCGAAGAATCGCCGAATACAGACGAGGCGTCTCCGCGAGAAGACTGGTGCTCCCACTGCGCAGAAACTCGACAAATGCCTCACCAATTAATCTGGATGGACCGCGAAACGCGTTCGATCGACAAAAATCTCGCCCGACCTCGCCGCAATCAAGGGATTATTGATGCATGGGTCCGTGGATGCATTTCTGAATTACTTGAAGATTGAACGCCGAGCTTCCGTGCATACGGTTCGGTCGTACGAGGACGATCTCGGGTTGTATTGCCGCTATTTGAACGAAGTCCAGGGGGAAGGTGCCGACCCCACGGCGGTTGACCCGATCCGATTGCGGCGCTATTCGGCATGGCTGACGGGTCAGGGTTACGCTGCGAGCACGGTGGCCCGGCGTCTGGCCAGTCTGCGCTCGTTTTTTCGGTATCTGCGCCGGCAAGGGCTGGTGGGCTCAGACCCGTCGAGTGGTCTTCGTAATCCCAAACAGAGGCGGAGACTTCCTCGCCTGCTCCGTGTCGATGACGTGATCCGACTGCTCGACACGGTGCCGACCGATACGACGCCGGGGGTGCGCGATCGTGCCATGCTGGAAACGCTCTACGGCGGCGGTTTACGGGTCAGCGAGCTGGTGGGGTTGAACCTTGCCGACCTCGATTTTGACCAAGACCTGATTCGCGTTCGAGGCAAGGGACAGCGCGAGCGGCTCTGTCCGGTTGGCCCGATGGCCGTGCACTGGCTCAAGCGCTGGGTTCCCGCTGCGGCAAGCCAAGCACGCCGACGAGAAGGCGCTATTCCTGAACCAGCGAGGCAGCCGCTTGACGTCGCGAAGCGTCGGTCGCTTGCTGGAAGCCCATTTGCTGCGCGCGGGCTTGGTCAATGCGGCTAGCCCTCACACGTTGCGGCACAGCTTCGCCACCCACTTGTTGGATCGCGGCGCCGATCTTCGCAGCGTGCAAGAACTGCTCGGTCATCGCAATTTAACGACCACTCAGATCTACACCCACGTCACGCAGGAGCGGCTCCTCGATATTTATCATGAGACCCATCCGCGAGCCTAGTCGAATCGGCCCTCGCCCGAAACACCGAGAGGCAGACCCGGAACGGGAATTGCCTACGTGCCAGGAGCCGTGAATTCAGGCCGCGGACCTCCGATCGTCGCATCGGCGTTATTGCTCATTCCGATCGGAATGCCGATCATTGCACGCGAATTCTTCTTTGGTGGTAATCAAGGTCCGCTAATTCCTAGCCTAGGTCAATGTTTACGATCGACAAGGATCATCCGGTCGGTTCACCTGATCATCGCAGTGTGAGCGGCGTTTCGCGGGAACTGATTTTTTGACGATGTTGCATCCATGAGATACACGTTTCTTCAGGAGGACACGACTTGCCGATCTGAGCAGGAGCTCCCTGCGATCGTCAAGATGATGGCCGAGTCCCGAGAGTGACGTGTCTGGCAATCAGAGCCCGTCGGTTGTCCGTGGACCTGTCAGCCCGGAAGGATCGAATTCGACCGTCGCGAGATCGACGACAACCGATCTGGATCACTCAAGGAAGACGAACCTGCCTCGTGTTTCCGCACACGAGTGCACGAGGAAAGATGAATCCCATGCATAAGCTGCACATCCTGATTCTCCATCCCGACCCCGCGGGACTGGCGTTATTGACGTCGATGCTGAAGTCGCTTGGTCACGTGATCGAAGAGGCGACTAACGATCGCGTGGCGGTCCGCCTGATGGACCGGAACAACGTTGATCTGGTCTTGGCGGGAGTTGATCCTCTGGATGCCGAAGCGTTGGATCTGCTCACTTATGTGCGTCGCAAGCATCGCGAGGTTCCCGTCATCCTGCTGTTTCCTCGGCTCCATCCCGACCGGGCCAAAGA
This sequence comes from uncultured Planctomycetota bacterium, assembly GCA_963779785.1. Classification (GTDB taxonomy): domain Bacteria; phylum Planctomycetota; class Planctomycetia; order Isosphaerales; family Isosphaeraceae; genus CAVRFS01. The sequence continues at coordinate 58,944 of CAWAAW010000038.1, read as the reverse complement.
GGCGCTGCGGTTGGGAGCGATGGCGGTCTTGAAGTACCCGGTTCCGGCCGCGGAACTGCGTGCGGCCGTCTTGCAAGCGCTCGAACGGTCCGAGGCCCGGTCGTCCGAGCCGGCCAATCTGAACATCGCGTCCAATCTGACGCGCACCGGAGCCCAGGCCCCAGTTCTCGCCGCCGTCTAGCGAACCCGCGCTGGCCGCCGTAACGCGCCCCGCAGCGGCGACACCACCTGAACTCGACCATCACTCCGATGACGGACCATGTGGCCTTACCGGCCTCGCGCCATCGGGTCGACCAGGTCGCGCGGGATATGGGCCTGGTCGGTCATGATCCGAGCTGGCGGCAGGTCCTCGACCTGGCGGCAACCATCGCGATGACTCGGAGCTCGGTGCTCATCGTCGGCGAACGCGGCACCGGCAAGTCTCTCTTGGCCCGATTGATTCATACGCTCGGGCAGTATCCCGAGCGTCCCGTTCATCACTGTCGAGGGATCGGCGATGGCCGATGCATTGGCACTGCACGAGTCAGAAGGCGATGCCCCCTCGGCCTCGACGAACATATCGCGCGATTGGTCCAACAAGCTGACCCAAGCGCAAAGCGGCACCCTCTATCTTGACGAACTGGCCGCCCTACCTCTGGAGCTGCAGATCCATCTGCTCCGCGAGCTCCAATTCCGGGACTTCGAGGCGACCGCCGGGCATCCCGCACCGCCGAGCGAGGTGCGCTTCCTGATCTCCACCAGCGAAAACCTACCGGCCTTGATCGAGCAAGGGCGTTTGCGCCAGGAGCTCTATCATCGCGTCAGTGTGATCAGCCTCATGCTCCCTCCGCTTCGTCACCGGGGGAGCGACGTTGAGCTTCTGGCCGAATGGTTCCGATCGCACTATGCCCAGGAGTTCCACAAGACCGTGATGGGGTTCACGCACGACGCGCTCGATGTCCTGCGACGGCACGACTGGCCGGGCAACGTCCGAGAACTCGAAGCCGCCATTCAGCGGGCCGTCGCGCTCTGCACTGGCCCCAGGATCACCTCCAGCCACCTGGCGCCAATCCTCCACCACTCGCATCACGCGGCGCGGGGCGCCGCCGGTGGCACACCCAGGCCCCACCTTCAACTGGGCGTTCGGCCCCTGAAGGAAGCCCTTGAAGAACCCGAGAAACGCATCATCATCCAGGCCCTCCAGGCCTTCAACTGGAACCGTCAAGAAACGGCCCGCGTGCTGGATATCAATCGCACCACGTTGTACAAGAAAATGAAGAAGTACAACCTCTTGATTGACGAGCCGATGGGCGTTCATTGAGGACCGTCGCCGGCGACTTTGACTGTCCCTTCGCCAAGCTTTTTTCACCGCGCCGATAAGAGCGACGGTCACCGCGCCCTTCCGCTTCCGAACCGGGCTCCCCACGAGTGGTTTTAGTCCTTGATGATATCGCGGATGGTTCCACCTGCGGGGATCATCGGCAGGACGTGCTCCTGGTAGGGAACCAAAACGTCGAGTACGTACGGACCGGGATGGGCGATCATCTCGCGGAGGGCGTCGATCACCTCGGACTTGTCGCGGATCTGCCGCGCCTTCACTCCGAACCCGCGCGCGATCGCGACGAAGTCCGGGTAGGCCGCCTCGGGCATTCCGCCGTTGCCCTCGCCGATGGCCTCGGGATGGTCGATCGGGCCGAGGTAGGTGTGAGCCCGATTGCTCGCGTAAAACCGGTCTTCCCACTGCACGACCATGCCGAGGTGCTGATTGTTGAGCACGATCACCTTGACCGGTAGACTTTCGCAGTGGACCGTCGCCAACTCCTGGATGTTCATGAGAAAGCTGCCGTCACCATCGATATCGACGACCAAAGCGTCGGGGAAGGCAGCCTGAGCTCCCATCGCGGCTGGGAGGCCATAGCCCATCGAGCCCAGACCGCCGGATGTGACCCAGGCGCGGGGATGCTTGAATCGGGTCCACTGGGCAGCCCACATCTGATGCTGGCCAACCCCGGTGGTCATGATGAACTCGCCCTGGGTCAAGTTTGAGAACTGCTCGAGAACGTACTGCGGCATGATCACATCGTCGCGCTGATCGTAAGTCATGGGATCGCCGGCGCGCCACTCGTCGATCTGCTGGTGCCAGTCGCGCCAGTCGCCGGGCGAAAGCAAGGGATTGATCACCTCCAGGAAAGCCTGCACGTCCGCGTTGATGGGAATATGGGCGAACTTATTCTTGTTGATCTCGGAGGCGTCGATGTCGACGTGGACGATCCGGCCGTGCTTGGCAAACTCGCTCAGCTTGCCGGTGACGCGGTCGTCGAACCGAACACCCAACGCCAGGAGCAAGTCGGCCTCATTCACCGCGTAATTCGCGTAGACGGTCCCGTGCATGCCCAGCATATTGAGCGAAAGATAGTGGTCGCTGGGAATGGCCCCCAAGCCATGGACGGTCATCGCGACCGGAATTCCGGTCTTGGCGGCGAACTCACGCAACTCGTCCGAGGCGCCCGAGGCCACCACTCCGCCGCCGCAGTAGATGATTGGCTTGTTGCTTGCCCGGATTGCATCCAGAACCTCGCGGATCTTCGAGGGGGAAGGGGCGTGCCGGCAACCGATAGCCGGGCAAGTCCATCGCGACGTCGTAATTCGGGTTCGGCACCAACGTATTCTGAATGTCCTTCGGAATGTCGATCAGCACCGGGCCGGGCCGGCCGGTACTGGCCAGGTGAAATGCCTCCTTGACGATCCGCGCGATATCCTTGGCGTTTTGGACCAAGTAATGGTGCTTCGTGATCGCCCGCGAAACCTCGACCATCGGCGTTTCCTGGAATGCGTCAGTGCCGATGACATGAGTGGGCACCTGGCCGGTGATGGCAACCAGCGGAATCGAGTCCATCTTGGCGTCGGCCAAACCGGTTACGAGGTTGAGCGCCCCGGGACCAGAGGTAGCCATCACTACGCCCGGCTTGCCCGTGACGCGGGCATAACCCTCGGCCGCGAAAATCCCTCCTTGCTCGTGACGAGGCAGGATCGTCCGAATCCGGTCGCGGTGTCGCGTCAGCGCCTGATGCATCGGCATGCTCGCTCCGCCCGGATACGCAAAGAGCACGTCGACGCCGTGGCGGATCAGCGACTCGACCAGAACGTCCGCCCCGGTGATCGGCTTCAATTGGGATTTTGTCAGAGTCTGTCGATCGTCGATGGCGGCCACGGAGATCCTCTTTCCAAGACAAGACGCGGATGAGGTGCACATTCCCTGGTCAGTGATTACCTCGCGGTATGATTCTACAACGTCAGTCCAGTCCCAAACAATCCGACACGGCCGCCCTGTCGCCGGTTCGAAGGAGCGCACGCCTGTTGTTACGCGCTTACGGCGAGCATAAGACCCAAGTCGCGTCGATTCCTCAAATCGCGCCATGAGTCATGAAAGAATACCGCTCGCCGCGGTCGTTATGCTAAATTCTCATGGAAAATGCATACCCTCGAACTCGGATCTTGCCAAGAAATCCGTGTGAACCGCCACGACCCAAAGGATAGGCCTCCCATGACTTCGAAAGGAAATGCGCTTGTCACGGGTGCGTCAGTCCGGCCTGGGACGGGAACTGGTGCGTCAGCTTGTTCTGGATCGCGGAATGACCGTGCTGGCGACGGCGCGGCGGCTTGATCGGCTCGAGGCCCTGGCCAGGGAACTTCCGGACGGCCAGGTCAAGATCCTGGCGGGCGACCTGGCGGACGCCACATTTCGCCAACAACTTTGGGACTTCACGCTGACACTACCCGGCGGCGTCGACCTACTGGTGAATAATGCCGGCATGGGCCATTACGCCGAATTCGCCGACCAAGATCCCCAGGCGATCCGCCAGATCATCGAGCTTAACCTCATCGCCTTGATCGACTTGAGCCAAAAGGCGGCTCGACACATGAAAGCGCGAGGGTGCCGGCCAGATCCTCCAGATCTCCTCAGTTCTCGGCTTTTATCGGAATTGCGCATTCGGCCGTCTATGCTGCTAGCAAGCATGCGGTTAACGGATTGGTCAAGAGCCTGCGATACGAGCTTCGGGGGACGGGGGTGCGGGTCTGGGCGGCCTGTCCGGCGCGTACGGAAAGCGAATTCCGCCGGGTTGCATCGGGCGGCCAATCGGACGCTGCAAAGTCGCCGCGAGGCGAACCGACGGCCAAGATTGTCCGGGCGATTGTGCGCGGGATCGACGGCCGGTCGGCGTTCCTGCTGCCGAGCTGGCGCGCCTGGGCCGTCGTGACGCTGGCACACTGGCTCCCCGCGCCGTTCGACTGGGCGATGAATCGCTGGTCGCCAGGATCCTATCGGGACGTGCTGAACCGCGCAAATAAATCGTAGGGTGCGCTCGGAATATCGATCAAATCACTCACTCACTCAAAGTCTATTCAATTACCGGGCTGGATCGGCTCCTTCAGCGAGCGGAGAAAGTGTGCACCCTTTCCCTTGGACTTTAGTTGAGCAATGAGTGCCTCGGCATCGGCCTTTGCGACATAGTCGAATGTGGCCACGGTTCGTCCGCCGATGTCGCAGACGGCCCAGACGATCCGCGTTCGAGGCCCGGCGGCCGGTTTAGGCCGCTTGGTGGGTTCGCTCTTCGTCCGAGACGCTGGCCTCGGCTCGGGATTAATCGGGATTCCCCTGGCTTCGGCGGCTTCCACCTCGGCGCGGAGTTCATGTCGATTCAGTGTACGTCGTGCCATCAGACCATCGACTCTATTCTTTCGGAAGTTCGTGCCGATCAAAATCAATTCGCGACGGCTTTCCACGGGTTGGTCCTCTCGTGGCCGAGTCGGTCACGTGCGCGGTTTATTTAGACGCGACCCGAACTCGCCGTTACTATTAGTGGATACCAGATCCCAAAACTCATCAAGAGCAACTTAGAGGCATCTGGACACGGATCTAAGGGATGCGCGTCCGCTCGATGCAATGGGCGGGCAGCCGGTAGAGGGTCGCCTGATCGATCGGCTGAAAGCCGAGCGATGCATAGAGCGACATCGCAGCTTGGTTAGTCGACGAGGTTTGCACCTGGACCAGCGAAACGAGGTTTTCCCGAGCACGGCGGAAGATCTCGGTGACCAAGAAGCGACCATAACCTTTGCGACGATGTTCGGCCGCCACTTCCAGATTGATCAAGCCGACCCGAGCAAGACCATCGCGCGCGGCCGAACCAGCTCATGTCCCAGGTATCCGCGTGTGCCAGCTCGGCGCCGTCGGACCGGGTGAGCAGACGAGCTCTCACGACCTGGAACTCGCCCAGAGCCAGGCCTTCCCACCAGTGGTTTGGCATGGCATCGTCGAGGAATTCGAGCTGGGTCTGGCGGCGAATCAACGCGGCGCGCGGTTCTCGCGGTTCGCAACCGACCTAGATTCGCTTCCAGGTGAACGGTCGTGCTGACCGGCTCGTATCCCAGGTCGATCACGCGCACGATGGAATCCAGACGTGCCCCGAGAGGACTCCCGATCCCTCGCTGCCGCCGTAGAGTCCCCAGTAAAACGGATTGAGGGGAAACAGACCGCCGGCATAGATCACTTTGGCCCCGCGACCGACGAGGTACCGCTCGGCCGCGAAGATCAGCCCCGAGGCCAGTTCGGCATCGTCGCGCTCGGGCTCAATAACCAACAAGCAGATCGATCCCAGCTCGTGGCAAAGCTGGAACGGACGCGTGGAAGCAACCGGCAGGTCGGGACCAAACCCGGCGTGCACGTACCCAGCAATCCGGCCATCCTTTTCGGCGACGATCAGACCGGCCGCCTCGAAGTTCACTGTTCCCCAGGCATGGGTATCCAGCTCGTGGACGCGCAACGGACGCGCGGTCCCGGACTCGGGAACCGTCCGGTTCCAAAGTTTGACCAGAGCAGGGGGATCGGAGTTACGGAACGGACGGAATCGCGTCACCGGTCTGGATCGCCGTGGTCGATTCGGGGTCTATCGGAGATTGGGCGGTCTGCCGCAACGAGCGGCGGGGCACCCTCGAGGCGGGATCGGCTTGAGCCGGGGTGACGCGAGCGAGCGTTCGGTTCAAGGAACACCAACCAGCACGTCCTGATCCTCGATCTTGACTTCGTAGACAGGCTGCTTGATCTTGGGGCCCAGGGGTGTCTTCCCGGACCGAACATCGAACTGCCAGCCATGCCAGGGGCAAGTGACGGTCGTTCCCTGGATATCACCCTCGGCCAGCGGGCCTCCTTGATGCGGGCAAATCCCGTCGATCGCCGAAATCGTGCCGTCGATATTATAGAGCGCGTAGACGCGCCCCTCGAACTCGACTTCCTTGGCGGCTCCGGCGGGGAGTTCTTCCAAGGTCGCCAGTTTGACGAATCGCGGCATGAAATCGCCTCCTTGAACTATCCTTAGACTCAACGTGCCCTGGACTCGGCGCGTGCCCTGCCAGCCAGAACGGTCTTCATCCGGCCGTGCTTTGCATTAACCGATACTTTAACACGAGCGAACGAGTTTTCTCAAATCCGAATGAAGTGTTTCAATACCTTAGCCTCGTGTCGATCGAGCGTCTAGAACGGTCCGTTGATCTCGGGTCTGGGGATTCAGGGCCGGCGTTCAACGCGATACGATGCCATATAGAGTGCGCGGGGACACCCGCCGAAAGGCAGGGGACCTGTCCGGAAATCGATCTCGCCATCAAGCCGGACCGTGCCGTCGGCGGGTGCCTCGGATGGCAACGTCCCTTGAGTATTCCCGATATTTTGGATTTTGAGGCGAAGCGGATCATGCTCGATGCCTTAGTCGTTGCTCCCCATCCGGATGATGCCGAGCTGGGGGTAGGGGGTACGATCATCCGGCTCAGCCAGCAGGGCTGGTCCGTCGGCATTCTCGACCTGACCAGCGGCGAGCCGACGCCGCTGGGGAGCCTCGAGCGGCGAGCGGCCGAGACAGCGGCGGCCAACGCCGCGCTGGGCGACCCCTGGCGCAAGAACCTCGGCCTTCCGAACCGGAGTCTGGAGCCGACCTTGCAACATCGCCGGGCCTTGGCGGCCGTGTTTCGCCAGGTCCGGCCTCGCCTGCTCTTTGCTCCCTACTGGGAAGACGCCCACCCGGACCACACCGCCGCGACCAAACTGGTTGAGGATGCGCGGTTCTGGAGCAAACTCACCAAGTCGGACATCCCTGGAGAGCCGTTCCACCCCGCCCGGATCTTGTATTACTTCAGCGTTCACCTGCGGATCGTCGAGCGGCCGAGCCTGGTCGTCGATATCTCCGACCAGCTTGACGCCAAGGTGAAAGCCCTCCGATCCTACCGGTCGCAACTGGTTGACAACCAGCCAGAGGGTCGGCCGGGCGTGATCGAATCGGTCTGCGACCGCACTCGGTACTGGGGGCAGTTGGCCGGCGTCCAGCACGCCGAGCCGTTCGCCAGCCGCGAGCCAATCGGGCTGCGAGGGCTCGACCAACTACTGCTGTGATCGATCGGTCACGACATCGAGTCGAGCGGAATGAGTCAGGCCGTGGACGCGACATGGACGCGACGGCCATCGAGCTTGAGCCGGCCTTCCGCGAACAATCGAGATGGCTTCGGGGAGCGCGTTGCACTCTTCCTTGAAGACCCGGGCGGCCAGCGTGTCGACTGTGTCGTTTTCCAGCACGGGCACAGGACGCTGCACGATGATCGGGCCGGTATCATAGGTATCGTCGGCGAAGTGAACCGTGCAGCCGCTGATTTTCACGCCCGAATCGCAGCACGGCCTGATGGACCTTGGCACCATAATAGCCCTTGCCGCAGAAGGCAGGGACCAGGGCCGGGTGGACGTTGAGCACGCGCCCTTTGTATTCGGCGGGAATCTTGAGTAACGAAAGAAAGCCGGCCAGGATCACCAGGTCGGCCTTTGCGTGGCGGATCGGCTCGAACACCGAGGCACTGAACTCGGCTTTCGAGCGAGAATTGTAGTTGGCCAGGGCCAATGGAATGTGCGCGGCCTCAGCGCGGGCGATAGCCCCGATTCGCGGCCGGCTGGCCACGACCTGGACGACCTCGGCTCTCAGCCGCCGCTTCTTGATCTGATCGATCAAGTTCTGAAGCGTTGTTCCTTCCCCGGAGACGCACACGGCCAACCGGATCGGCGGAGCAACGATCGGTGGATTGCGCGGCACTTCACCCATTGGTATGAAACCTCCCAGCGACAAGGACGGCTGTTGCTAAATTATGAAGCCAGTCCGGGAGATTTCAAACCGAGGCGACGAGATTAACCGGACAACCGCGATCACGCGCCGTCACTTACCGGCTCAACCGGTCCAAACAGACCGATTCAACGGAAACGGAAGCCAGGCAGCACGACTCCGCCATCGAGCGTATCGGCCTCGGTCACGACCCGGATTCGATTCCACGCTTCGTAAACGTGGATGCAACGCTGATCGGGGTAAACGACCCATACCAAGCGCACTCCAGCCTGGAAATACTCCGCGACCTTTTGAAGCTGGTCCTCGGCGAAATCGGTCGGGCTGGTCACTTCCACGGCCAGATCCGGGACAACGTCCCAGGCGTTGTCCGTGGGAGACATGGGACGATCGGTCGGCCAGCGATCAAACGAGACGAATGCAACATCGGGACGGCGATTACGGCTGGCACCCTCGGGCAAGGGGAAGTCGAAAAATAACTTCGACGACAACTTCGCCTGGCACTGGCGACCTGTTGGTCGAGGTGAATGATCAGGTCGGCCAGCGAGTTCCGTGGCGATTTTCCCGCATAATAGCTCATGGGCCGTCTCTCGATCCGTTGACCATCGACTTCTTCGTACAAGATGTCGTCATCGAACTTCTCTGGTTCGGTTTGAGCCGCGGGATCGAGGGTTTCCAGGACGGCGGTGGCAGCCATTGATCGATTCTCCGGCCATCGGATGAATCAGGTGGACGTGGCGAGTGTGTTCAATTCCTCGACGACGCGTGCACAACGTTCGCAGAGGGTCGGATGAAGAGTCGCTCTGACCGACGGTCGGGCGATAGTTCCAGCACCGCTCGCACTTGGCGTGAGTCGCTTTTTCGGCCGTGATCGATCTCGGTGATGGCCGAGGGATCGGCGACGATCTCGACCTCGGAGACGATGCAGAGCGTGGCCAGCAATTCGCGATCGGGCAGCCAACGCTCCGGCTGGCTGGTGGCGATCCGGACCTTGGCCTCCTGAGCGCTGCCGATTTGCTTGCTTTTCCGCAGACCTTCGAGAGCGATCAGGATTTGCTCGCGGAGCTTGAGCCGTTGATCCCAGAGCGCATCGCGCTTGTCGTCGTCCCACCTCGGGTCGGCCTGGGGAAACTCCGCCAGGTGAACGCTGGGCGGCTTGTCGGGTGTGGCGGGCCGGTAATCCCACGATTCCTCGGCGGTGTGCGGGATCAACGGGGCCAGAAGACGGGTCAAGTGATCGTGCAACTGGGCCAGCACGAACTGGGCGGCGACGCGGTCAGGGCTCGTCGGGCGCCTCGGCATAGAGCCGGTCCTTGAGAACGTCGAGATAGAAGCTCGAAAGCTCGACCGCGCAGAACTGGTAGATCCGCTGGTGGACCCGGTAGAACTCGAACTGTTCGTACGCCGCCCGGACGTCGCGGACCAGCTTGTTGAGCTGGCCCAGGGCCCAGAGGTCGATTTCGTGCAGGCCGGCCGGGGCGACACCGCGCGGTCGCGGGTCGAACTGCCGATAGTCTTCCAGATTGCCGAGCAGGTACCGGAACGTATTGCGGATCTTGCGATAGGCCTCGGACATCTCCTTGATGCCGCGCTCGCTGACGCTGATGTCGTCGGCGTAGTCCATGCTGGCGACGTACAGCCGCAGGACATCGGCACCATATCGGTTGGTCATCTCGTCGGCCGGGATGTAGTTGCCCAGCGACTTGGAGATCTTCCGCTTCTGCTCATCGACCACAAAGCCGTGCGTCAAAACCGTTTCGAACGGCGCGGTGCCGGTTGTGCCCACGGCGGTCAGGATGGACGACTGGAACCAACCGCGGTGCTGGTCGGAGCCCTCCAGGTACATGAAGGCCGGGTAACCCAGTCCGAAGTCCTTGGCGAGCACGGCCCGGTGGCTGGAGCCCGACTCGAACCAGACGTCGAGGATGTCCCCCTCTTTGCGAAACGACGTCCCGCCACAGGAAGGGCAGACCGCGCCGGGCGGGAGTAATTGCTCAACCGGCTGGGTGAACCAGGCGTCGGCCCCTTGGACGCGAAACAGGTCGCGGAAATGACGGACGCGTCTCGGCTGTGAGGAGCTGAGTGTGGCACGAAGTGCACCCCAAGGCCGGGATCGGCACGCCCCAGGACCGCTGGCGGCTGATGCACCAGTCGGGACGGAGCGAGACCATCGCCTCGATTCGCGACTGGCCCCAGTCCGGAAGCCACCGGACCTCGTCGATCGCTTTCATGGTCCGTCCGCGCAGGTCGTTATGGTCCACGCCGATGAACCATTGCTCGGTGGCTCGAAAGATCACCGGTTTCTTGCAACGCCAGCAGTGAGGGTAGCTGTGCAACAAGCGGCAGCTCGCGATGCAGCAGCCCCGATTCCTTGAGTCGGTCGACGATCGCCCGATTGGCCGCGAAGACCTGCTGGCCGACCAGCCAGTCCGGGGCCTCGGTCGTGAACCGGCCCGACTCGTCCACCGGGCTCAACACCGAGAGCTGATAGACCCGTCCCGTCTGATAGTCTTCGGCACCGTGTCCGGGCGCGGTATGGACCAGGCCGGTCCCGTCCTCGACGCTGACATAATTGGCCAGCACGATCGGACTGACTCGGTCGATGAACGGGTGGCGATACTCCGAATGTTCGAGATCCCTGCCGCGGCACCGGCCCACCTCGGCGAACTCGGTGATCTGTCCCAGCGCCATGACCTTGGCAACCAGATCGGCCGCCACGATCGTGAAGATAATCCGCCCCGTCGCCGGCTCGACGTACCGGACGCCGGCGTAAGTCAGCTCGGGATGGACGGCGATCGCGACGTTGGCCGGCAAGGTCCACGGCGTGGTCGTCCAGATCATGGCGTGCCACGCCTTGGCGTCCGAGCCGTCTCCGGCCAGCCAGCTCTCCGGCACGCCCGACACCATCGGGAAGTTGACGTAAATGCTGGGCGTCGTCTCGTCGTGATATTCCAGCTCGGCTTCCGCCAGCGCGGTGCGATCGGTCATGCACCAGTGGATCGGCTTGAGCTGGCGGCCGACATAGCCCCCTTCGACCAGCTCGGCGAGGACGTCGAGGATGCCCGATTCGTACCGAGGGTCGAGCGTCAGATAGGGATGGTCCCAGTCGCCCATCACACCGAGACGGCGGAACTGCTTGCGCTGGATGTCGACCCATTTCATCGCCTCGGTGTGGCACAAGGCGCGGATCTCGCCGTGGCTCATGCTGGTGGCCTTGGAACCCAAATCCTTGACCACTTTGTGCTCGATCGGCAGGCCGTGGCAATCCCAGCCGGGGACGTACGGGCTGTCGAACCCGGCCATCGTCAGCGATCGGACCACGAAATCCTTGAGTACCTTGTTGAGCAGAGTCCCCATATGGATCGCGCCGTTGGCATAAGGCGGCCCATCATGCAGGACCTTCCTCGGCCTGCCGGACCGGGCTTGCCGGACCCGATCATAGAGGGCCGTTTCCTGCCACCTGGCCTGGATTTGGGGCTCACGCACCGGCAGGTTCGCTTTCATGTCGAACCGGGTCGTCGGCAGGTTCAGCGTCTCTTTGTAAGGCTTGGTATTGGTTGACATCACGAATCAGCAGCCTAAGTCTAAGGTGACACAGAGTTAACTACGAATCGTACGAATCAGAGCAGAAGGAGCGATCAGACGATCATCTGAAGTGTTTGACCAGAGTGAGAGAATGGTTGGCATCATCCTGGATGATCTCGTCGAACTGGGCTTCGGCCAGGCATTTGGACGTCTGTTCCTCGGTGATGCCATTCAGCCTGGGGAGCCATCCCCCATGGTCACGAACAATCAGAGTCAGGCACTCGTTCGTGAGCTCGTAAGAGAGCGTTGCCACCGCGAGCCGTCGAAGAGCGGCGCGACCATGAGTCGACGCTCGACCAGATCGCCTTGATGGCCGCGGTGATGGGATTGGTCGCTTCGAGGCCGAGCCCGCTTCGAGCCAGCATGAGGTTGCGAAGCTGCGCCAGACTCCGAAGAGTGTCCCCGTCGTCTCGGTCGTCGAGCACAACCTGGCCTTCGACTCGGGACGCGTCAATCCGCGCCTTCCACGAGTTCGACCAATCGAGTGCGTGAAAAATCTCGTCGGGAGTGTACGGCTTGGGGACAAAATCGTCCGCGCCGACGCCGAAGCTCTCGATCCGGTTCTCGGCGGCGACCCGCGCCGTGACGATGACCACGGGAACCAGGCAGGTGGTCCCGGACGATTTGAGGGACCGACAAACCTGGTAGCCATCCAGGTCGGGGAGCATCAGGTCGAGGAAGACCACGTCGGGAACGTGGTTGCGCACGCGATCCAGGGCCTCCGATCCTCGGTAGGCCGACTCGGTTCGGTAGCCGCGAAGTTGCACCAGCATGGACAAGCAGCTTGTTCGCCTCGGGCTCGTCTTCGACGATCAGGGCAGTGGGCATCCGAAGTCCTCGCCAGCCAGCCAGATAGTTGAACGGTCGCACCGATCAATTCAATCGGCGCGACCGTGGTCCCGGCCCATTTTTCCGGGACACGAACGGTTCAGTGTCAGGAACGGACCGGGTCGAACCGGCCCCGGGGCTGGTTCGTCCTGGCTGCCGCGCCGAGGCAAGTGAAGAGTGATTCGGGTTCCTCCACCCTCCCGGCTCGCGGCCTCGATCCGGCCCCCATGCATTTCGACGAACTGTCTTGCAATGCTCAAGCCAAGGCCCAGGCCGCGCTTGCAGAAGCCGAAATCGCCCGAAGAGTGGCGGCTGGGATCGAACTGGGTGAAAAACGGCTGGAACAAGTGCTTGAGCGCCTGGGGTTCCAGACCGACGCCGCGATCCTCGACGTAGATCTCGGCCTCGTCGCCCGCGGAGCAGCGGGCGACCAGCTCGATCTGGCCTCCGTCGGGAGTGAACTTGATCGCGTTGGTCAACAGATTGATCAGCACCGCGCTGATCTTGTCGGCGTCGATTTCGAAACGTGCCCAGGTCGTCGGCGAGTTCGGTCTGGAGGCGGATCTGGCGGACGAGGAGGAAGGGACGAACCTGATCGACGACCCTCTCGATCAGATCGACCAGTTTGACCGGGCTGCGGAGCAAGGTCCTTCGAAAGTCCTCGGCGCGAAGGAGCGTCAGCATGTTGGTGACGAGCCGCGCGAGTTGGCGGCCGCTGGCGGTGATCTGGCGGAGGATCTCCTGCTCGTCGTCCGGACGATGCGGATTGCCCAGTCGCAACAGCTCCGTCAACCCCAGCACCAGGGTGATCGGCGTATTGAACTCGTGGCTGGCCACTTCGATGAAAGCCGTCTTGAGCTGGCCGGCGCGGGCGAGCTCCTCGTTGGCCTGGAGCAACTGGGCGTTGGCCGTCTGTAACTGGGTGATCAGCCGCCGACGCTCCGCCAGCAGGTCGTATTGCTCAACCCCCTGTCGAATGATTCCCTCGAGCTCGACTGTATCCCAAGGTTTGAGGATATAGCGAAAGATGTGCCCTTCGTTGACGGCATTGATGACGGCCTGGATGTCGGCGTAGCCCGTGAAGAGCATGCGGATGGCGTCGGGCTTGAGCTGCCGCGCCTGTCGGAGGAAGATGTCGCCGGACATGCCGGGCATCCGCTGGTCGCTCAAGATCAGGTCGACGTCGTCTTGCTGGAGGATTTCGATCGCTCTTGAGCCGGAAATGGACGTGAGCACGCGGTAAGTTCGGTGAAACTGGTGGCGCAGGCTCTCCAGAACGTCGACCTCGTCGTCGACGATCAGCAGGGTATGCTTCCGCTGCTCCATACCGTTTACTCTGGCCGCCTCGACCAAGGCTTTGGCTCCCATCGAGTCCACTTCGACCGGCTGCTGCCGACACCGGTTCTTTCCAGTTTCCTCAACGATCTCGCGCTTGTCACGACCTCTTCACGAAGTGCCGTCGGCCTCTCCGGCCGGCTCGGGCGAACCGGCCCGGTGCGATGGACTGGCTTGGAGCCGTCGCACTTCGGTCTCGAGGTTGGAGACGCGCTGCTTCAGCTCCATGACTTCTTCCTGAAGGTGCTCGCGCTCCAGCGCGACGATTTCGAGCCGATCGTATTCCAGCGCGGCCTGTCGAACCGCCGTGAGTAGCTCCTCGGGTTGCCATGGCTTCTTCATGAACTGATAGATATGCCCTTGGTTGATCGCCGCGATGACCGATTCCAGGTCGGCGAATCCCGTGAACAACATCCGGATCGCCTGCGGATGCCGAGCCTTTACCTTGGTCAAGAGCTCGACGCCCGAGATCTGAGGCATTCGCTGGTCGGACATCACAATGTGAACTTCTTCTTCCAGCATCATCCGGTAACCCTCGTCGGCGCTATTGGCCTTGAGGACCCGGAACTCACGACGAAGCAAGTCGTGGACCGACTCGCACACGTTGGGCTCATCATCCACGACGAGCAAGCAGTGCCTGGTTGTTGGCATGATTCTGAGCGACTCCCCGGCTTCGGTCCACGCTTGTGGACGATGACCCCAACCTGTTCGTTCATTGAAGTATAACGCCAAACGCCCTTCGAAAACGACCTCCTTGTCCGTTCTCTTGGTCGCAAAAGAAAGGCACCTGCTGGATTCGCGCGGGCCCAAAAAACCGCGGAGAGTCGGCCGTTTCTGGGCCGCGCGACGCCAAAAACGCGACTTCAGAACGTCGGTAGGGGCGAAAAGTGGAGCCGGCAACATCGGATTCATTATCAAAAAGCGGAGGGCTTTAGCTTTCGGGTGAGCGCGTGACGTCGCCAAGTTTCGTACTGTATTCGTGACCACAAGATGCTAGGCTGGTGAACGCATTGCGAGAGCCGTGTCGTCAACGTACGAAAACGTCCGGGCGTCGAGTGGCTCAAAAATGCCTGCATTTACACAGCACATTTTTGTCTGTGGTAATGTCCGTGACGCCGGCCACAAACGAGGTTGTTGCGATCCGGATGGACGTCAGTCGCTCCTTCAGGCGCTCAAGAAGGAGCTGAAGGCCGCCGGCTTTGGCCTGTTGGCACGTGCCAATCATGCGGGTTGCCTCGAGCAATGCGAACATGGCCCAACTATGGTCATCTACCCGCAAGGGATCTGGTACGGCCGAGTCCGGGTCGAGGACGTGCCGCGGATCGTGGCCAAGACGATCCTGGGGGGTGAAGTCCTCAACGATCTCTTGATTGCGGACCATTGCTTGAATAATCCCGATTGTCCGCACCGCGGCGGCCCGGCTCGGAGGGAGTCGCGTGGCTGAACTGGTCGAGTCCATTCAAGACGTCAGGCGCACCGTGGCCGTAGCTCGCGCAAGCGGCACGCGCATCGGTCTGGTTCCCACAATGGGTGCGTTGCACGACGGTCACGTCCGGCTGATCGCGGACTGCCGCGCCGAGGCGGGATTGGTCGTCGTTTCGATCTTCGTCAACCCGACGCAGTTTGGGCCCGGCGAAGACTTCGAGCGTTATCCGCGACCAATCGAGGATGACCTGCAACGTTGCGAAGCTGCCGGGCGCACACCTGGTATTCGCACCCTCCGTCAGTTCGGTTTACCCCAATGGCTCGCGCTCGACGTTTGTCGAAGTGCCAGGTCTTTCCGACGTCCTCGAAGGGGCCAGCCGGCCCGGTCATTTTCGCGGGGTCGCGACCGTCGTCCTCAAGCTATTCGAGATCGTCCAGCCTGATCTGGCGATCTTTGGCCAAAAGGATTACCAGCAACAACTCCTGATCCGGCGCATGGTCGAGGACCTGCTATATACCCGTTGAGCTGCGCACCAGGCCAACCGTGCGAGAACCGGACGGACTGGCCCTCTCCAGTCGAAACCGCTATCTCAATCCTGACGAACGCCAGGCCGCCACGGTGCTTCATCGCGCACTCGAAGCGAGCGAGTCGAGCCGCGGCCGGCGGGGAGCGGCACGGAGACCGGGTTCGACAGATTCTCCGCGAAACCATAGAATCAGAAGCAGCTGGTCAGAATGGACTACGCCGAAGTCGCCGATGCGACACGCTGGCGCCTTTGGACGATCTCGAGGCCGGGGCGACGAGCGGTCGCACTGGTGGCCGCCAGGGTGGGAACCACCCGCCTGATCGACAATGCGATGTTACAGGAGTAGGCAGTCGCTTCGCGGCGGTCGAAGGCGAACGGCGAGAACCGCTAGTCTTCTTTTCGCCGCCTACTGCCTACTCTTCTGGTTTTAGAGGAAAGGCCCATGCATCAGGTCTTATTCACGATACCGATCTTCGGTGGCGTGAGAGTGTTTGGTTTTGGCACCATGCTCGTTCTAGCCTTCGTCTCTTCGACGTGGCTGGCGTCGTGGCGAGCCAAGCGCGAGCACCTTGACCCCGAGGTCATCTGGGACATGACGTTCTGGATCTTCCTCTTTGGGTTGGTCGGAGCGCGCCTTTTTTATTGTATCGAGTACTGGGGAAAAGACATCAACAGCCTTGGGGATGTGTTGCAGTACTGGAAGGGCGGCATCGTCTATTACGGCGGAATCCTGGGGGCTTCGGTCGCGTTCTTGGTCTATCGCCATTTTCGGCCCTTTCCGTTCCGCCCGTTCCTGGATGTGCTGGCGCCGTCGATCGCCATCGGCACGCTGTTCGGCCGGCTGGGATGCTTCCTGAACGGCTGCTGTTATGGCGACCCGTGCCAACTTCCCTGGGCGGTCTCCTTCCCTATGCCCTCACCTCCCTGGAGCCACCATCATTTCCTGGGGATGATCCCGCCGAATGCCACTCAATCGTTGCCGATCCATCCGACCCAACTCTACTCGGCGCTCGACGGATTGATCCTCTTGTTGCTGTTGTCGGCGTACTTTCCGCTACGACGTCGTGACGGCGAGGTGATGGGCGCTCTTGATGGTGACGCTACCCCATCTCGCGGTTCCTGATCGAGTATTTGCGCAACGACGAAGCTGCGTTCTTCGCCGGGCTGACGATTTCCCAGAACATTAGTGTGGTCCTGCTGTTGAGTGCGTTTCTGTACTGGCACTGGCTTTCATGGCTGCCCAAGGCTCTCTACCGCGATCACCATGCACCCGTCGCGCCACCTTCTGATGCGCGGCGGAAGAGGCGGTGTCGTGATCGATTTGCGTCCCTCGTAGACGCTCGCCAAGGTGATCAGGCCAGAGTCAGGGGACGGGGATATGGTCGAGGATTCGTTGGAGGATATCGTCGGGGGTGAGGCCCTCGGCGTCGGCCTCGAAGCTGACCAGGATTCTGTGCCGCATGATGTCGCGCGCCAGGCTTTTGACGTCGTGGGGCGTGACGAAGTCGCGGCCGGCCAAGAGGGCTTGGCCACGGGCGGCGCGCACCAGCGCGATGGTGGCTCGCGGGCTGGCACCCAGCTCCAGCAGTGGGGCCAGCGGTAATCCGTGAGCGGCGGGGTCGCGGGTCGCCCGCACCAGGTCGACGATGTATTCCTTGATCGCCGGCGCGATCCGGATCGAGGCGGCCAAAGTGCGGAACGCGATCACGTCGGCGGGACCGAACAGCGGTGGCTGTTCGCCGGTCCTGGTGTCGGAGTCGGAGCGGGTCGCGTCGGAAACGCTGGGCAGGTCGAGCATGGTCAGCTCGGAGGCCCGGTCGGGGTAGCCGACGACCAGCTTCATCAAGAACCGGTCGAGCTGGGCCTCGGGGAGTGGGTATGTTCCTTCGTGCTCGATCGGATTCTGAGTCGCCAGCACCCAGAAGGTCTCCGGCAGAACGATGGTCTCGTCGCCGACGGTGATCTGACCCTCCTGCATCGCCTCGAGCAGGGCGCTCTGGACCTTGGCCGGCGCACGATTGATTTCGTCGGCCAGGAGGACGCTGGTGACGATCGGGCCCGGTCGAACGTCGAACGTGCCGGTGGCCGGTCGATAAATCTGGGTTCCGGTCAGGTCGGCGGGAAGCAAGTCCGGGGTGAACTGGATTCGGCGAAACGGGAGGTCGAGGGCCTGGGCCAGGGCCCGTACCGATCGGGTCTTGGCGAGGCCTGGCACACCTTCGATCAGCACATGGCCGCCGGCCAAGAGCGCGATCACCAGCCGTTCGAGCAGGGGCCGCTGGCCGACGACCAAGGCCTCCATCCGATCGATGAGCTGGACCAGTCCCTGCTGGGCCGCATCGATGGAGTCGAGGGAATGCTCGGGATCGTCGAGGGAATCGTAGGGGATCGTCGCTGGGCATCAAACGGCCGATCCCCCGTGGAGCTCGAATAGGCTGGCTGCGATTTCGCACCGCGGATTGAGTTTTATGTCCGGTCGAATCCGGTCGAGTCGGATCGAGTCAGGGTCACTATTTGTCGCCGCCGCTGCGCCGGCGTTCCATCAGTCTTCGAAGAATATCCCTCGCCGCATCGCTGGTATCCTTGAAGGACGGCTTGGCGGGGCCGGTTTGCTTGGCCTGTTCCTTCAGAGCCTTCTTGGCGGCATAGAATGGGTTGGATTCGTCCATGAATTCCTCGGGGACCTCGTCACCCTCGCTCGATTCGTCTTCGGCCAGAGTCGTCGTCGTCGTCAAAGTCCTCTTCTTCGGACTCTTCCTCGGAATAATCTTGCAATCTCCACCCTCGTCCGTCCTCGGGCTGTCGCTCGTATTCATCGTCGCTCGCGGATGCGGGGGCCGGTGTGGGTGCCGGCTTGGGAGACGCGGCGGCATCCTTGAAGGCGGAGATCGTGATGGTGTCGCCGCCGTAGACGGCCGTGGGTTGATCGGCAGCCGCTCCGGCATTGGGACCGATCAACCAAGAATCGATGTCGTCCGTGGAGATATCGTCGGGTGACGCTTTGGCCTCCGCAGCCGGAGTTGCCGCGGGTTTGGCCGTGGCCGCGACCGCGGCCACCGGTGCATCCACGATCGAGACGGCGAACGTCAGCGGCCCCACTTGCACCAAGTCGCGGTCCTTGAGCTGGCACGCATCGGTCAGGGCCTTGCCATTGACCAGGGTGCCGTTGCGGCTGCCCAGATCGCGGACGACGACCGCGCCGGCGTCGATGGTGAATTCGGCGTGCTCACGACTGATTTGTTCGCTGATGGGCCGAAGATGGCAGGTCTCGCCACGGCCGATCTTAAACTTTGGCCCGACCAAGGGAATCACTTTCCCCTCGGGCTTGCCCCGCACGACAACCAGTTGAACTTTCATGGGAACCATCCCGACCTTTGTGGGTCTCCAACGATCTGATTCAGCGACGACACAAACCGGGTATCGAACTCCTGGCGATGTCTTTCCGGTAAGAGGGGATCGGCGATGAGGACGTCGCGGACCATAGGCCGTACGACCCAGCATGATCCCGTCGGGTCGGCCTCAACGCCACCCACCGGAACCAAGCCGAATCCAGTGACGGACTCGCGTCGCGGCCTGCGCCGCGACCTTTTCCCCACCATCGCCTTCTCCCTGAACAATGACGGACGCTACCGAACTGATGTGAGACGATCCAGCCCGAGAGGTGCTCTCAAGGTTATCCTCGCTGAGCGAACTCTCTCATTGTAACTTAATCTTTCGGAGATCCAAGATCCTAAGATCCAATGCTATCTCGAACGAAGCGTTTCCCTCTCTCCGGTTTGTTGGGCCGGCGTCCGACCGCGCACGCCTCGGACGGTCTCGGCCAGCACAGCCGGTCCGACGGCTGCGTGGAGTTGTTTAGCGTCGTCCGGTCCAGTCGGGGCTCCGGTAAACCGTCCGCTCCAGCTCCGCTGCTCGCTCCAGAACCTCGTTTGGCACACTGATGGCCACACGGTTGCAGTCCCAGGGCATGCGGGATGCTCGCAAGTAACCGGTCCGACCAGTCTCGCGGCTCCGCGTGAACGTCGGCCACATCGCAGACACCGGGAAGCTCAGGAGTACTGACACGATTGCGCCAACAGGACCGAACCGTGCTGGAGGATTGCGCCTCGCACGCCGGCGCTGCGCGCTACCAACGATCTTGATGCCTCTCGTAACAATATCCTCTGGATTGGGGTCCGTAAAGCATAATAACGGGCGTTTGCGTTTGTCCAGAGTCTGGTGACCGGTATCACCCCGTCGGTCGGCGTGAACGCCGAGACTGGCCAGAGTGTCGGCGATCGCCAGGTGGACCGCGCGATAGAGCTTCGTGTTGGGATGAGCCAGCGGATGCACGCCCGGCACCACCAGCGCGTAGGTCACCTCGTGGTGGTGCCAGATCGAGCCGCCGCCCGTTAGCCGTCGCACCAAGGCGACATCCGACCAGCGCGGATCGGACCGCGCCTCGGCCAACCTGTTGAAAGTAACCGAGGCTCAGTGTCGGGATCGTCCAGCCGTAGGTACGCAGATAGGCCGTTTGCTCCCCGGCGGCCACGAGGTCCAGCAGGGCTTCGTCGAGCGCCATGTTCGCGGGTCCATCGGCCCGCTCATAGGGGAGCACGCGACACACGATGCTCATGGAGAAATTCCAATCTGGTATGCGACGAATTATCGAAGCGATATGGACCGCTTGCTCAAGACCGACTAGCATCTTGTCCGGCTAACCGCGATAATTTCCCCATTGCAACGTGAATCGACTCAGTTTGCAAGTCGCAGACAGGTCTGTTATGTTCTCCTCACGCCGTTTCGAATTTCACATTGACCCGCAAGCGATGGCAACTGATTTTGCGGAGCCGCCGATGACCGAGTCCGAGATTCAGCCGACGTTTGATCCCGAGCTTGATGAGCCCGTGCCAGAAGTCGGGGATTGCCGATGAACCCGAGAGCCGGCTCTGGGGATTACCCCTTTACGTCTGGGTCGTCGTCGCGGTTCTGGTGGCGATTCCCGTGGGATGGGCCTGGGGGAACGGCGCGCACGCAGCTCGAGCTCTTGCCGAAGATCATCCTGCGCGCGCTGACCGCACTGGCGGCTCCCCTGGTCGTCCTGGCCATCTTGAGTGCGATCGTGACCAATGAGATCAAGGGCCGCCTGGGTGCCTTGATGATGATCTTCTATCTCATAAACACCTTCGTGGCGATGCTGATCGGATTGACGCTCACGAACCTGATCCAGCCGGGAATCGGCGCATCGCTCCACGAACCGGACATGCCAACTCCGACCTCTGGTCAAGAAAACGGCGAGCGAGCTACTCATCGACTTGGTGCCGCAGTCGATCGGCGAGCCGTTCACTCAAAACCATCTGGCGCAACTGGTCGTGCTGACCTTGGCCCTCGGGATCGGCCTGGTGAAGATCCGCGATCAACAAAAAGCCCGGGGTGAAACGTCGTTTCAAGTGGTGGTCGACCTGCTGACCATCGGCTTTGAGCTGCTGATGAAGGTCTTGCTCTGGGTGGTGGCCTTGGTGCCGCTGGCGGTCTTCGGGATCGTGGCCGCGAGTGTCGGTCAGAAGGAGGGCATGCAGGTTTTCGCCTCGTTGATCTGGCTCATCCTCGTGGTGGTGCTCGGTCTGTCGATCCAGGTCGTCTGGTACCTGTTCCAGATGTCGGTGGTGGCGAGGATGTCGCCGCTTCGGTTCCTCCAAGGTGCACTCAACGTGATGGCGAGCACGTTCAGCACGGCCAGCACGGCGGCGACGATCCCGATCACGCTCCGATCGCTCGAGCGGCTGGGGATTTCACGACGATCGAGCCAGTTGACGGCGTGCATCGGCACGAACTTCAACAACGACGGGACGGCTCTTTACCAGGCCACGGCGGTGCTCTTCATGGCCCAGTCGCTGGGGTATCAGTTGAGCTTCGTCGACCAGGTTGTGATCGTGTTGACGACACTGGTGGCCAGCGTCGGGAGCCGGTGGGATCCCCTCGGGGAGTTTCGTGACCATGCCCTTGATTTTCGCGGCCGTCCGGCTGCCGGTCGATAAGATCCCGATTTTGCTGACCGTCGATTGGCTGCTGGATCGGTTCCGGACCACGTCGAACGTGCTGGGCGACATGACCGTGGCCGTGCTGCTCGACCGGGTCTCGCCCCCAGACAATTGAATGGTGTCCGCCGCCGAAACGTTCGCATTCACGGGGCGCCAGTACCACACCGGATCTCTTCCGATCGCTGACCCTAACGCTTGGGCGTTGCGGGTCATTCCGATGTTCGCTGATAAACCGGTTGTGACTTCCCAGAACCAATCGAGCCGGAGGAAGCCTTGATGCCAGTTGACGACGCGGCCGTCCGAGATCTGGGATTGGATATGGAACACTCACCGAACTTGACCGAGTTGCGGCTTCCTTCTCGAATCAGTTGCTTGGCCGCGTTCGGTCTGGGATTCGATCGGATTGTTGTGCGTCTTGTTCACGGTGATCGCCGGCCTGATGGCCATGGACGGACGGCAGTCGTTGATCGGCCCGGTCATCGTGTCGTTGATCGTGGTTGCCCTGCTCTTCGTGCTCTACCAAGCCGACTCGAGTCGTGCGCTACGGCGTGAAGGTGACGATCACACCCGACCAGCTCATCGCGCGGCGACACTGGGCGAATGGGGGAAAGTGTCTCGAGCTCTATCTGAACCAGGCCCAATTCGAGGCGGGTCGCCGCGCGATCGTCATCGGGAAAGGCCTCAAGCAAATCAAAATCGGCACCGGATTGAAGCCCGAGGCGCAACAGGCGATCGTGGGATTTCTGAATCGCGTGATTGCCGGCCATCTTCACCCGGACGTTGAAGAATTGCCGGCCGTGTCCCGTTCCGTCGAACGATCGCCGGTCGGCGACGCTCTCGAGACCTGGCAAACTGTCGCCAATGCTGGTCCTTTGACTTTCGAGCCGACCGAATCGGATACGACTGAGCTGAGTATTCTGGTGCTGTGCTTGCGATTTCGCGACTGCGACCGGGACAAGGTGCCATTTGGCGCCGGACATCCCTCAGGAGGTGCTGGTCAACGCGTTGCAAGGCTATCTCGACCTCCAGGACGATGAGGTCTTACTCGCGATTGTGGGTATCAACAAGCCGGGATCGCCTCTCGTTGGGTGCGGCTTGACGACCAAGCGAGTCGTACTGGTCGGGTTCGGGGGAGAAGGCCACTGGTTTTCGCCCGTCTCGGCGACGGTCGCTGGACTTTTCGTCCATCGCCGAGACCATTGGCGTGGCTGGCGTTTTCTCGTCGTTGGTCGACCTTGGGAAAAAGCAGCGGATCAGCCTCATCATCAACCAGCCGATCCGGGACGCGCTCATCGCGTTCCTACGCGCCAGCCGGTCGCTTGCCCGCGGCGAGACGCCGAGGCCCGAAATCAAAGAGACAGAACGCGCCGTCGCGCGAAGGGCGTGGCCGCGCGTGGTCGCCGCCGACGTTCAGGCGCGGGCGCTCCAGACCGAGATTCGAGCATTCGATCGCCATGCCCAAGTCGTTTCACGAGTCATTGTGACGCCAGCGATCGTGGCGATTTGCGTCGGCGTGTTCGTCGCGATGGTCGCAACGGGCACTTCGTTGGTGAATCCGCAAGCTGACAAGGTGATTGCCTGGGGGGCGGATTTCGGGCCGTCGGTGGTCTTCGATCATCAAGTCTGGCGGCTCTTCACGTCAATGTTCGTCCACTTAGGCTTGCTTCATATTTTTCTGAACATGTTTTGCCTGATCTCAGCCGGTGCCGTCGTCGAGCGATTCTTCGGGCATTTCGGCTTCGCCTTACTCTATGTCTTGTCCGGTATCGGCGGAGCGATCGCCAGCCTGTGGGTGCATCCGACGACGATTTCCGCGGGGCATCGGGAGCGATCTTCGGGATATTTGGCGGACTGCTTGGGTATCTTGCCATCCGCCACCGTGAGGTTCCGGCGGCCGTGCTCAAGCCGCTCCGCACGGGCGCTTTGGCGTTCGTTGGCTACAACACGCTGTTCAGCGTCAGTGTTCCGGGCATCGATACGGCGGCCCACCTCGGCGGTCTGGCCACCGGCCTGGTCTGCGGCCTGCTTATGACGGCACTCGCTCCCGCTCGCTTGCGACAGGGAAGAGGCATGGCTCTGGCCCTCCGGGTTTCTCTGATCGCGACGGTGATCGCGGCCGCGCTGGTTGGAATCGGCCAGAAGGGAATTGATTACGCTCGTGGTCAGATCTTGGCCGACCCCAAGATGGGTCCGCGTATCAATGCGCTGCTCACAGCCGGCCCGGACTGGAACGCCTACAGCGCAGCGGCCGATCCCGTCTTCACCGAGTTCGACCGCATCGGGAACGAAATCGACCGGCTCGTGTCCGACCTCGAGAAGGGCGGTATCCCAACGGCGACAATCACTCAGACCCTCCATCGCCTCAAGTCCGAATCCAAGGCACTTGGCGCCAAGATCCCGAGCATTCCCGCTCGAAACGTTCAGATCCAAGAGATTCGCAATCACCTTGCTTCGGCGCAGACCTACCAGCTCCAGATGTTGACCTCGATCGAGCAGCTCGTCGCGACCGGTGAGCAGAGCTATATCGATGGACCGCGCGGACTTTCCGCCACCAGCGATGCATACATTAAGGAGTTTCAGACGATCGGATCGCTCCGTGATGCCTACTTTAAGGCCCACCGGTTGCAACCGTTGTCGAAAATGCCTTGAGGCGGCGAAGTTCAAATCTGATAATCGAGCCGCTTGAGATATTCGGAATCCGAGATGCCGTCGTTGGCTTCGCGATAGCGGAGCCGAGGGTTCTCGATGGTGACCGTGGTGTGGGGAGCGATGCTCCGGGTGATCCAGGCCGAGGAGCCGATGACCGAGTGGTGGCCGATCACGGTTTCGCCCCCCAAGATGGTGGCGTTGGCGTAGATGACCACGCCATTCTCGATCGTGGGATGCCGCTTGGCCCCGCGGACGATTTCACCGGTGTTGGCATCGCGAGGAAAGCTGAGAGCACCCAGCGTGACGCCCTGGTAGAGCTTGACGTCCTCGCCGATCTGGGTCGTCTCGCCGATCACGACGCCCGTGCCATGGTCGATGAAGAACCGGCGGCCGATCGTGGCGCCGGGATGGATGTCGATGCCGGTCTTACCGTGCGGCGTATTCGGTCATCATCCGCGGGATCAACGGGACCCCCAGGCCATGCAGCACGTGGGCCAGGCGATAGACGGTCACCGCCGCCACGCCGGGGTAGCAGAAGACGATCTCGTCGAGGCTCTTGGCCGCGGGGTCGCCGTCATAGGCGGCCTGAACGTCCTCGGCGAGCAGCAGGCGCAGCGTCGGGGAGCGTCGCCAGGAACTTCATCACGATGCCTTGCGCCTTGGCCTCGAAATCAGTCTCCTGATCCCTGCGCCTTGCAGTTGTGGCGGAAGGCGCGGGCAATCTGCTGAGTCAACCGGTTGAGCAATCCGTCGATCAGATCGCCGACGTGGTAGGCGACATTGCCCATGTGCAGGTTTTGGCGACGACCGTAACCCGGATAGAGGATCTCATGAAGGTCCGCCAGGATATCGACCACCTCACGGTAGCTGGGCAGGGGAGTATGCCCGAGGTGGTGGATCGCGCCGCATTCCTCGTAGGTCGCGACGATCCGCTCCGTGATCGCCGACAGCGGGTCCGTGATCTTGACATTGTTCGCATGCTCAACGACGGGCGGCATCGGACTGATTTCATCCTGTTTCACGCGCGCTCATCGCCTTTCGGCATCAGAAAGTACGGCGAATTCCTGCGACCAAACAACGTCCACATTTGACACGGTGACACCCCGGTTTTCAAGGGGAGCAACCGGGGATCGGTTTACGGCAGACTTGGCCCGGGTCGTCTCCCAGTGCGCCGTCTCTTCCAAATGTTCGTGTCTGAAACCTTGAGGAATTGGCAATCTCGCTGTTGAGAGGTCTTGAGCGACGTGGGAGACCGAGCATGTTTTCGTCGCAATCCGCCTCGTGCCGACGCCGCGAAATCCCTCTCTGAGGCTCGATACCAGATCACATCTGCATTTCCGAGGAGTTTTCCGTGCCAGGCCCCTACAATACGATGATCCCCGCCCAGCCGCCGACAGGCCCCTATAACACGCAGATCCCCGTCCAGCTCCAAGACGACCCGGTGCTGGCACTGCTCGCGCCGCCGGCCCAAGCACCCAACGGCGATGCATACGCCAATAACCCATCCCCCGATGCGTACGCCAATAACCCCTCCCCCAATGCGTACCAGAAGACCCCCAATCTGTCGCCGCCGCCGGCGCCGACGAACACGCGGCCCAGCGCCTTCGACAAGCAACCGGACATCAATAACGCATCGCCCAACGGGCAAGCTGCGCATCTTGGGTGCGAAGGGTGGTCGGTACGATGGAGAGGACACCCGCAATGTCAAATATATCAATGACTTGAAGACGAAGCGCGAAAAGTACCAGGTCGAGATCGGCGCAACCATGTTGCGACGCAAGATGGTGTTCGACACCAAAGAGATCAAACAACACTTCGTGCAAAAGAACAAGGATGATGTCGGGTCCGCGACCCTCGGAAACAATCAAAAGGGGATCGCCTTCCCCACGCCCCCGGAATGGAACGAAGAGGCGCTGCTTTGGGTCTGCGCCCCCGATCCCGAGACCGACAAGCCGGTGATCTACTCGCACGTCGGCAAGCCGGGCCGGTTTCACCACAGCTCGATGGTTGACGGCGGCGATGTGATCGGGGCGGGTGAATGGATCGTGCGCAAAGGAAAGCTCTGGAAGATCAGCGCCAACAGCGGACACTACCAGCCCACGATCGACTTCTTATATCGTGCCGTGCTGCAGATGTCGAGCGCTTTTCAAGGCGACACCACGGTGTTTCTTTACGACAGCGTTGACGACAAGTGGGTCGACTATCCGATTCGGCTGTTCGTCAGCGCCCCCACGGCCAATAACCGGTACTGGACCCATCCTCGGGCTCGTACCGCTTAACCGCGGGTCGCCGGATTGGTCTCTCGAATGTCAGTGCGACCCGAATCCCGCCGGTAGAGCCGCCTCGATTCGGACCCCACCTGAACCCTTCGCACACCTGAGCGGGATTCACGATCCGGTTCATGACGGAGGCATCCGGCTGGCGGCTTTGATCCGGACGTTCGCGATCATGACTCCGGATGACTTTGTCGCCAGCGCTCGACGAAGCGACGGTAGTCGTCGGGGGTGTCGATGCCGACGCTTGGTTCATCGACGACGCCGATGGCGATAGGATAGCCCGCCTCGAGGACGCGGAGTTGCTCGAGCTTCTCGGCGGCCTCGAGGGAAGAGGAGGGGAGTGAACCGATCTGGAGCAGGAAATCACGGCGATAGGCGTAAAGGCCCAGGTGGAGGTAACCGAGCGGTGCCCCGGAGCTGTCCGAGTTGGGAAGTCCATCGCGATGGTGCGGGATCGGGCTTCGGGAGAAGTAGATTGCCCGGCGGTGCCGATTGAAGACGGCCTTCACACAGGCTGGATCGTGATAGACCGACTGTGGTCGTGGATCGGAGTGGCGAGGGTAGCCATTGCGGCGTCGGGGTCGTCTTCGAGCAGTGCGACGACCTGGTCGAGTGCCTGCCCGGTGATCTCTGGTTCGTCGCCTTGCAGGTTGACGATGATTCGGGCTGTATCGATGCGAGCCGCGACTTCGGCCACGCGGTCGGTGCCGGTCGGATGGTCGGCCCTGGTCATCATGACCTCGCCGCCGAATCGGGTGACAGCCTCGGCGATGCGGAGGTCGTCGGTCGCGACGATGATGCGCTCGAGCTTCGTGGCTCGTTGCGCGGCCTCGACGACGTGCTGGATCAAGGGTCGCCCTGTGTCGGATAGAAGAGGTTTGCCGGGGAGTCGGGTCGAAGCGAAACGGGCTGGGATCACGGCGACAATTTCCATGTTTATAAAGAATATCTCCCGTTGAGCGATCCGATACAAGGGTCACTGAGCGAGACACGCGCTTGCCCAGTGCCGCTGAGTTGACGCTCTCACTCTAGGTGGTCTCAAGATGAGACGCAAGACAGAGTGATGATCCATTGTCAGCGGCTCGATGCGCACGCAGCCGTCCCTTAAGGAACGGTCGTGCCGTCGTGAGGCCGATGCGATAGGAAGCGCATTGGCGAGGTCGAGCTCTTACGGGTTTCATGCCTCACTGGATTGGGTGGAACGATTCTGCCCGGTCTCCCACAGGATGTCAGCTCCGAATCGTCGTCTTACGGAACGATACTGGGGAGGTTCCCCAGGTCCCACTGGCTGCTTCCAAAGGCCGTCGATTCACCGCACTCGGGTAATCCGCCCGGAGGTCAAGGGTCAGTCCTGCGCCCGAATCTTGTCGATCTCGGGATTCGACCCTGAGCCGCCTGGTGGTCCGTCTCAAACAACCTTTGCTTGCGCTCTGAAGGATTTGTCTCGATCGATGATCGAGCTGGGTCCCCGTGTCCCGACCGATGGGCCGAACCGAGTCGGCCGCCGGTGGAGACACGCCAAGGAAGGAGAGCGTTCACAACCGATTCGCGGGGCGGCCTTAGCCAATGGCATGGCGGCCGTCTGGGGAGACAGATTCATGGGATGGACCTGGAATCAAGGCCGTCGTCAAGGCCGTCGACGCCAACGACCGATGCTGGAACTCCTCGACGACCGGTGTCTGCTCTCAGCAAGCGCTGGGATCAATCTGGCCGACCACGTCGTCAGCCACGCGGTCGATCGCCGACCTGCGCTGGTTCGACACTCTCACGCCGGCTCGGCTCACACGGAGGTAACACACCGGATGGTAGGAAACCAGGTGAGCACGCCCAAAGTGCTGGCGAGCATGCCCAAAGTGCTGGCAAGCACGCCCAAGGTGCTGGCGAGCACGCCCAAAGAGGTCGAGAAGCCGGCCGGCACCCTCATCACCGGGGCGGCAACCGCCTACGACCCCATCACCGGCGCCGCCGCCACCCGGTCGACTTATAACGTGGACGGCACGGGTATGACTGTCGCCGTGATCGATACCGGAGTCGATTACAATAATCCGGCCTTGGGGGGCGGCTTTGGTCCCAACGACAAGGTGATCGCCGGTTACGATTTCGCCGATAACACGAGCGATCCCATGGCGACCACCTCCCAACACGGGACGGCCATCGCTGGACTGATCGGTTCGGAAGACCCCAACGATCTGGGCGTCGCGCCTGGAGTAAAGATCGTCGCCCTCCGCGTGACCGACGACACCAACACTGCCAGTCTGAGCAGCATCGCCAACGCATTACAATGGGTCATCACAAATCACGCGGCATATAATATAACCGCGGTCAATATGTCGCTCTCGGACGGTGGCAACTACGCTCAGAACTGGTTTGCGAACGACGGCGGAGCCGGCGAGCAAATTACGCAGTTGATCGGCCAACTTACGGCGATGAATATCCCGGTCATTGCCGCGACTGGCAATTCCTTTACTGGTGCGCAGGGTGAGGGGTTCGCCGCGATTGTCCAGGGCACGATCAGCGTGACAGCGACGGATTTGTCCGGCACACTCCTCCCCGACGCTCAACGACTGGGCACGGCGCTTGGTGGTGCATCGGCCACGACAATCGCGGCACCCGGGTCCCAGTTGACCGCCCCCTCGGGCGACTCCGGAACCGCCACGGTGGCCGGTACGAGCTTCGCCACCGCGCTGGTCACCGGCGGAGTTACCTTGCTTCAGGAGATCTACGAGTCGCGCTTTGGTGAACTCCCCACGGTCGCCGAGATCAAGAGCTGGCTCCAGGAGGGAGCAACGCCGATTCAGGACCCAGTGACGGGTATCACCCTCGGCGAGCTCAACATCGATGCCTCCGCCGCTCAGATTCCCGAGCCGAGCCAGGCTTCTACCACATCATCCCAGAGCACGGCGGCCTCGACCTCAGCGGTTTCTGCGTCGACGACCCCGACGTCGACTTCAGCCACATCGTCGTCGACGACCTCGATCTCGACCTCTCAAGTTTCCAATTCATCCGCTGCGACGACTGTGACTTCGACAGCGACATCGAGCGTGCAAGTCTTCGTCGATGGCCAAGAGGTCGATGTCAACAGCTCGTCAACCACGGGGTTGGGCTCGCTCGATCAATCGCTCTACCAGGAGTTGCTACAGGCCATGAGTGCCTGGGGGTCGTCTGACTCATCGGGCGGTAATAGCGACAATACCACGCAGATTCAGGTCTGGAACGCCTAAATCGCGCTGCGCGATCGTGGGAGGGCGAGTCACCGCTCTGGCACTCGAAGACGACACTGCGGGTGCCCGGACGGCGCCTTGCCCTCCCTTACACAGCTCGGGAATTGAGGCAATCAGAGGTCAAGATTTCACTAATCTGAGGTATTCCGCTAGTTCTTCGTAGCCGCCATGGTCGGCCCAATCCTCCGCGAGTTTGCCGATCTTGGTGTCTCGCGCGTTGGGGTCCGCACCGTAGCGAACAATCGATCGACCATGTCCCGGTGACCGCCAAGCGCGGCGTAGTGGGGCGGTGTGAAAGCGAAATCAAAGCCGGCAGGAATGAGGTTTACTTGAGCACCGTGATCAATCGACATCGCCAATCGCGAGAGCCGCCTCCGCGGGTTGAAACCGGGCATCCATGATGACCTCCGTGTGAGGAGAGGACTGAAGGTCACGAAGCTTAACATTAGTTTACGATCTGATGGAACTAATCGACTAGACCTCACGGCCGGTCATGTCGATAATGCGGTCGATTCCGACGCCGCTTCGGCGAGTCCGAGGTTTTCTCCAGATCTGACGGGTCGTGACCATGGGCCACGGAAAGGCGCTCCTCAAGTCGGAGGCTCCTCTGGGCAACCGCAAGCCGTTAACCAGAGGCGCCATGCGGTACGATGCCGCTCCCATTTCAGGACTTTATGGCGAGGGGCAGCGCATCCTCGAGCTGGATGCGCTTCGCGGCCTGGCTTGCCTGGTAATCTTCATCCACCATCTCGTGCCGCACCGATTTCCCTGGGGATGGGCCGCGGTCGACCTCTTCTTCGTCCTTTCCGGCTTTCTGATCACATCGATCATCCTGAACTCGTTCCACGAACGTCGTTTCCTTGGCCATTTCTATCATTCGGCGGGGGCTGCGCATCTGGCCGATTTATTATCTCACGGTCTTGCTGTTGGCGGCCGCGACCCCAATCCTGCCGCGGCCCTACGACTTCATACGGCCTGCCTTACCTGCTGACGTACACTCAGAACGTCCCGCTCTACTGGTCGTCCAAGGCCCCGCAGTTTGCTTCCTACCTGATGCACACATGGTCTCTGGCAATCGAGGAGCAGTTCTACCTGATCTGGCCCCTACTGGTTTGCCTCGTCGGCCGGCGGGGCGTCGTCCCGTTATCGCTGGCGCTGTCGTTCGCGTCGGTCTGGGCGAGAGCGCATGGCTTCCATTGGTGGCTGTTGCTGGCGCGCGGCGACGGGCTCGCCCTGGGATCTTTGCTGGCGGTGCTCCTTTCGACCAGAGGGAGAGAAACCCGGCGGCCGACGATGTTGCGGTGGTCCTTCGGCACGGCGAGCGTGGCCGCCATGGCTCTACCTGATCGCGCTTTCAGCCGCGGAGGGATTTCCGCGCTCGACATGCCGATGTGGCCGGCTTCGACCGTATTAGTCGTCAACCTGTTCGGCTTCGGCCTCGTCGGCCTCGTGGTCTGTCTTCAGGGCCATCCCGCACTCCGGCCGTTACGACGCCGTTGGCTCGTGAAGACGGGCCAACTGAGTTATGGCTTGTACATGTATCACTACGTAATTCTCCTGTTGAGCGACGACTTCGCGCAGCGGTTCGGCCTGGGCGGGCGTCCTTTCTGGCGACAGGCCCTGACGGCAGTCGCAATCTACGCCCTCGCGGCCTTATCGTGGCGCTATGTCGAGCGCCCTTGTCTCAGGCTCAAGGATCGATTCAGCTACGGTCCATCCGCACACCCTCGCGGGCAAAGCCCTCACCTCGCCGGAGCGTCGCGGTCAAACTATCCATGCTGATATCAGAGCATCAATATTTAGCACATCTTTCATCCGAGCCGCGTGAGCCCATGGTTGAGAACGCGGATTGCTCACCGCTCGCTGAGTCAAGAAGTCGCATGCCGAGAGCTTTAGGATCGGCTGTTGGTGCCAACGAACCGTTCTCATCGCTGACGGATTCGATGGATCTAGACACTGACGAAGTGTGACCGCCGCATCGTTGTCCAAGCGATCAAGTCGATCGAAATCGGTAAGCCCTCCCCACTGGACGGTCCATCGATTAGTCTCGAATGACGACCGTGGACCTTTCCATGGAATGCCGATTGCTCCTCTCTTGCCGAGTTGCCACGTTGGTTTGGAGCCGTCCATCATGATCCGCTCGACCTTGATTTGCTTCGGAATCGGCCTGCTCGCAGGGCTACGGACCGATCTCCGCCGCCGAAACAACCATCCCCAAACCCGAGCATCCCCGGCCCGACGCGATGCGGGCAACCTGGGCGAACCTCAACGGGCGCTGGGAATTTCGGTTCGATGCCAACGACCAAGGTCTCCGCGACGGCTGGGAAAAGCCGGACGCCGCCGGTTACGACCGCACCATCGTGGTCCCGTTTCCCTGGGAGAGCAAGCTGTCCGGCATTCACCAGCCCAAAGGTGCGCCCGTGATCGGCTGGTATCGCCGTCAGTTCACGGTCCCCAAGGAGTTCCCGGCCGAGCGATCGGGTCTGGCTCCGGTTCGGCGCGGTCGATTGGCGGGCCGACGTCTGGGTCAATGGCCGAAAGGTTGTCGAGCACGAGGGAGGGTACACGCCGTTCGAGGCCGATATCTCCGACGCCATCAAGCGCGACGGCCAGAACGTCCTGGTCGTCCGCGCGTTCGACCCGACCGATCCGAGTCTGCCGACCGGCAAGCAGGTTGGCTGGTACACGCCCAGCTCGGGCATCTGGCAGACCGTCTGGCTCGAGGCGCGGGCCGAAGAGCTTCATCGCCGACTTCACGATGATCCCGGCCATCGACCCCGCCCGGGTCGGCTTTCAGGTCACGGTCGCCGGCCTGCCCAAGGAGACCGACTTTCAGGTCGGCGCCGAGGCTCGTTATTTCGAGGGCGGGCCCAAATTGACCGCGTCCCGGGCGGAGAAGGCCCGCGACGGATTCCACACGCTTCGAGTTTTCTCTGCCGGTCCCCGAGCCCAAGCTCTGGACCCCCGAAACGCCCCACCTTTACGACGTGACTCTGAAGTTGAGCGACGCGCAAGGGAAGGTCATCGATTCGATCCAGTCGTATTTCGGCCTGCGAACGATCGGTCGCGGCAAGTACGGCGACGAGCCGTTCGAGCGGATCCTCTTGAACGGCAAGCCCATCTATCCTCAGCGCGGCCCTCGACCAGTCGTTCAACCCGGACGGGATCTACACGGCCCCCGACGACGACTTCCTGAAGCGCGACATGGTCATCACCAAGACGATGGGGCTCAACGGCTTGCGGATCCACATCAAGCCCGACGAGCCGAGGCGACTGTTCTGGGCCGACCGGTACGGCGTCTTGATTCTTGCAGGACATGCCCAACACCTGGCGGCAGAATGCTCGGGCGCGCACAGCCTGGGAGCAGACGATGCGCGAAGCCATCGCCCGCGACCGCAATCATCCCTCGATCATCGCCTGGGTCGCCTTCAACGAGACCTGGGGGCTGGGGCAGTCCGGAGGAGTACAAGAAGGACCGCGACACCCAGAAGTGGGTGGGCGAGATGGTTCAGGCCATCCGCACGCTCGACCCGACCCGGCTGGTCGAGGACAACTCGCCCTGTAACTACGACCACGTTGTCAATACGGACCTCAATAGCTGGCACTTCTACATCGACAACCACGAGCAGGCGCGGCGGCACATCGAGAACGTGGTCGCCGAGACCAAGCCGGGAAGCCACTTCAACTATTGCCCGGGCCTGTCGCAGTCGAGCCGTTCCCTTGATCAACTCGGAGTACGGCGCGGTCTCGGCCGGCGGCGGCGACCGCGACATCTCCTGGGGCTTGCGCGACCTGACCACGCAATTGCGCAGGCATCCCAAGATCCAGGGGTACATCTATACCGAGCTCAGCGACATCGAGTGGGAGCACAACGGGCTGGTCAATTACGACCGGACCGCGAAGCTGTTCGGCTACGACACCTGGGTGCCCGACATGCGGCCCAATGAATTGCTGGGCGCGGACTTCATCGGCTACGATGCGCCGCCGGCGATCGTGGGCAAGCCGGGTCAGACGATCACGGTCCCGATCTTCGTCAGCCATTACTCGGACCGCCAGGGCCCGCCCAAGCTGCGATGGTGGGCCAGCGGTTACGATTCCCTCGGCGACATCCGGATGGTCTCCGAGCTCAAGACCATTCCGATCACGTGGAAGCCCTACGGTGTCGTCGAGCTGGAGCCGCTCAAGGTCACTCTGCCGGATTATCCGTTGGTCGGTGCTCTCGTCCTGACGCTTCGCGATCGAGCACGACAAACGAATCGCGGCGAACTTCGTCAATCTGGTGGTCAAGCCGGATACGCCCTTTGCCCCGGATCCGGCGCCGCGGTCCCAACGAAGTCCTGGTTCGGTTCGCCCCGGGCGACTTCGCCCACCAGCATTGGTCCGAGCCGGCCAAGGCGCCGCCTGGCAAGGTCTACGGTTATGGAAAGGGTTATTTCGAGTACCGGCTCGAGCTTCCCCGCTCGGTCGTGAAGGCCCATCCGGAGTCGTTCTATTATCTGTTCCAGGCGGCTTCGAAGGCCAAACGCCAGCGGGTCGACTGGCCCGAGCGAGTCAATCGGCAGGATTATCCTCAGACCGACGCGACCCGTCCCTGGCCCTCCACGTTGACCCTGTCGGTCAACGGTCGCCGGGTCGATCGGATCGAGCTGCCCGACGATGCGGCCGACGCCCGGGGCGTGCTCTCCCACCTGGCTGGCGTCGAGCACGGCAGCCATGGCGAGTTGGCCGATGGGCTGGTCACGCTGACCGACGCCGACCGCGCCGGCCTCGAAGCCGGCGAGCCGCTGGTCCTGCGTTTCGCCGTCCCCAACGATGCGACCCATGCCGGCGGCCTTTGCCTGTTCGGCGCCAACACCGGCGAGCTCCCTCTGGACCCAACCTTGGAGTTTCGCACCCGCGACCCCTTGCCGGCTGACCTGGGCGTCGATCCCAATGCCAAAATCGCCGTCCCGGCGGGACCTTGAATGCGAGGTTTCGATCGACGCCAAAGCCGGTTTCTAGCAGTGAGTCGCGGTCGAGGAATCGTTCGCCGTCGCCGGTCAAGAGCCAGTGGGGGTGAGCCCCGGTCAACTCGATGAAGCGAAGGATCGATTCGCCGGGGATGGTGCAGCCGTTTTCGTAGTCGTGCAAGCTTGGGTACGGAACTTTCAACGCCTCGGCCAGCAACGGGCCTCCATTTTCGCCGTAGAGCGCCATGCGGATCTCGCGGACCCTACGCCCAAGGTCGCTCTTGATCGACTGCCATTCGGAATCAGAAAGGAGTTCGGCCACGGTTCACCGTCCAGATTGGCCGGTCATTTCGGCAAGGAATAACCGACCGATGAGCCTCGATGCTCGCCTGGCAAGTCATCACAATACCCACTGGCTCCCCATCCGCGGAGCGTCTCGAATACAACGGATCCCATTGCACTGCGGACCATCATCGCCGAGCGTTCTGGCAAAGGAGGCCATTCTTTGGCTTCGGACGTCAACGTGCCCATGCACAGGATACTGTTGTCCCGACGCTCATCGACCGCCACAGTCCAATCTACCGCGACTGAACAGATTCACTCTCGAGAAACATTCACAAACGTCAAGATCGTCCCAAGTTACAGAAGCTTGAATCGTACCTCATCGAGCCATCGATTCAGAAATGGACGATTCCGATGATACCCGCAAGATTCATCGCTCACTTACACATCCTCATACGTTGCCAAGCTTGCCGCGCTGCGAGAAGACATGGGTTACACGGCGCTCGCATACTCAGAGATAGCGAAGACAACCCGGGTTGTCAACGATCCCGAGACTCACTTTCGACCGAAGTTTGTTGCGATGTTATTCAATCCATTTCTGAATGTCTCGTTTTCAAATCCCTCATTCTGACATGCAGTAATAGTTGTTATATTGCATGATTCCTCTCACTCCTGGTGGATAACGAGGCTGACGACTTCTGAGACTGCTCAGCGATCGCGATCGGGAAATCGCACCGGTCGATGCCGGTCGCGGCGTAAGTCGCCCGAGAAGCCGCGCCAAATCGCCGGCGCAGGGCTGTGCCGACACATGGGAAGTGACGTGCCGTATCCCTTGGTGGCGATTTAAGTTAGTGTTGCCAGTCCCCTTCGATCCCGCAGCGATCGGCGAGGAGTGCCAGAGAAATTTCTGGTCAAAATTCCACAGGTTGTGTCGCGAACGACCGGAAAACACGGTCTCAACTCTATGGAGTGGCAAGGAGCGCTGTCCCAAGCCGTTGACCGGAACCAAGATCACTCTCGGGGTTAAGTCAATTGTTGCCGACTCAAGAACTGATTGATCGTTTGGCAGACCGGATTGAGAATGCCTATTCTTTACGGCGTCCGCGCTGGTGGCAAGGGTGTTCCACGCCGCGTGTCTGGAATGCGGCGGCTCATCGACTGTGGCAGGTTCATGAGGAGAATCCCGAGTCAGATTCCTCTGGACCCAGAATTATACGTTGCGTCGCAGTCGATTTCAAGCCAGTTTTCCGACCCTTGGATTGAGTTGGCCGGGCCCAAAGCAGGCCGGCGTTATCGCGCTCGGGTGTACAGAATCATTGAGGTTCTGCAGCTCCGGGCTCAAAAAAGAAGTTCGCCTCGCCGAGCAGGCGATCCAGAAGGGCCAAGACATCAGTAACGTGCTGAAGATCAAGCCGGGCAGGCTTTCGCATTTGGGATGTTACATTGTGGCCCGCCGTGCTGGTCGTGTCGATCTGGCCGTCCGTTTCGCCGATGCCGCAAACGAGCAGCGTCGTTTCTGCCCCCTGTATCGAACGGCGTGCCTCGCGCTCATGCCGGGTGAGCTCTATCCAGTCGGGAGCACCGGATTCGAGCATCGGTCCGAGGTTGCCGCGCTCGCCGCGAAAGCCGCGTCACCGCTAAACTAGGCACTGATAAAATGGCTGTTTGTCCTTGGAAGTATTTACTCGTGCGTGTTAGTTTATTGGTGATCTATGATTAAGCACGATCTCAGACCTGCCTGCCTTCTGATTAGCAGCAGCCACTTCTCTGGGTGCAAATGTTGCCGCCAGGCACGGATCCCGAAGTGTTCGGCCGGTGTCTGGGTGTCTCGAAAAGATGGATCAGTTATAGTATGACGTGATCATACAAGTCCTTCCCGTGCATGGACGGTCCTGCTCGCACCGCTTCGATGTCGTTGGTCGCTTTCCGCCGAGCTCGCGCCGGTTCATTCCTCCTCTATCATTCTCCGACACTCGCGTTCCACGCCAAACTTCCCTATCAAAGTGAGAGGCACGTCATGCGTATGCGCCGACATTTCCAACCGATCCTTGATTCGATGCCAAGTCGTATCGCTCCTTCAAGCTTTGGGCCGCACGCACCCGGCGATTTTGGCCGGGGCTCCTTCGCAACTGACTGGCGCCACTCCGCCCAGGGTCGTGGTTATCGCGTTAGATAGTTCTGACGACAGCACCTCGATCCAATCATCATTGCACCTGTTTCCCCGACTCCTCCGCCGACTCTCCCATGTTAGACTTAATCATGCCTAAAGGACAAGATGTCCCGAGGCTCGGCACAGGAAGGCCAGGTCTTGATGATTGTTCGCCAGAGTGTGGAAATGTTGATTTGTCGTCAGGCAGGGTTCACCTCACGTCGCGTGACCCGAACGAAATGAGATCCCGAGTCTGATGCAGCCAGTGGTCATTTAGCCGTTAAGGTTTAAGTTGGCGTTATTCCCTTAATTAAGGAGTTTGGTCCTTAAAATTCCCATTTTTAGAGCAAGTTGCTTGTTTCATCCGACCGAGTGATGTTACAATTGGTTTGAACATTGCTCTAAGCGGAGAACTCGCAACTACACTCGGGCTGATCCAAGTGAGTATGCGGTGACCTCCCATAGCTCGGGAGTCTTTCGCCATGGCGATGATGTGGAATCCTGAGATCGGTGATGATCTCCCGTCGCTCTTAGCAGAAGCCCAGAACGGAGACCAAGCGGCCTGGGAAACTCTTTTCAAGGAGTGTTATCCCAAGGTACGGCGTGTCGTCCGTCGCAAGCTGAATCGATCCATGCGCTCGCTTTATGACTCGACCGATTTCGCCAGCGACGTGATGGGAAACTTGGTGGCCAATCTTGATCGACTGAAATTCCCCTCGGTCGATTCGTTGCTGGCGTTTCTGGCGCAAGTCGCTGAGCAAAAAGTGATTGACGAACATCGGCGACAGCACACGTTGAAGCGCGATGTCACGCGGGATCAGCCGATTTCGGCGAGTGACCCCGAGCATGGGTCCATCCAATTGCCGTCGGGCGAGCCCACCGCCAGCCAGGTCGCTCAAGCCCACGAGGTGCATCAATGGCTTTTGGAGCGTCCCGATGAGACGGAGCGCAACATCATCGAACTGAGGCAACTCGGATATTCCACTTCCGAGATCGCCGAGCAAACCGGCTGGGACGTGCGCAAAGTACAGACGATTCTTGAAACAGCTTCTCGATTCGCTGGGTGGGTCGGGAGGCTGAAAATGAATTCGCGCCACGCCTCCATCCAGGGCGGTGATCTCGATCGCCTGGACCGCGTCGTGCTCTTACTCGAAGACGAGTGGTCGCGACACGGCGACGTCGAACTGAAACACTTCTGGTCCGAACAACAACGGAATCAATCGATCGGCTCGGTCGACTCGCTTGGGCTTCTGGTGGAGATCATCAAAGCCGATCTCCGTTGCCGGTTCGACAAGGGACAGACGACCGACGGTTGCCGGGTATCTCGATCGGTTCCCGGAGTTGCTGGGCACCGACACCCGGGTGCTCAGCCTGATCTACGAGGAATTCTGCCTGAGCGAAGAGCGCGGCCATGCGCCCGATGTGGAGTCCTTCTGTCGACGTTATCCGGATTGGAAGGACTCGCTGGCCTCGCAGCTCCGGTATCATCGCCTGATCAGCACGGCGGCCGGATTGCGGCCTGCGCTTCCGGTCTACCCGAATCCCGGGGACGAGTTCGAGGAGTTCCACCTGGAGTCGCTGTTGGGCACGGGAGGAACCTCCCGAGTGTTCCTGGCCAGAGACAATTCGCTGGGGGGAAAGCAAGTTGTCCTCAAGGTCTCCTTGGACCGCGGCCAGGAGCCGAAGGCTCAAGGGCCGCTCGATCATCCGCACATCGTGCCGGTCAACTCGGTCACGTTTCAACCTGGAGGGCAGCTCCGCGGGTTGTCGATGCCCTTCCGAGTGGGGCTGCCGCTTGACGAGATCATCAAGCGCGTCAATCCCGGCGCGCGGCCGCGCAAGGCGATCGCGCTTTGGCATGCGTTGGTCGACGGGGCCAGCGATCATGTGATCCCGGAGACCACCGACAAGCCCGCGCGTATGCAGAACGTCGCCGCTCGGCGCGAGGGTCCGCGCGGCGACGGTTGGGAGGGATTCCCCGTTCGCGGCAGCTTTGCTCAAGGAGTCGCCTGGATCGTGAAGACCCATGGCAAGCGCCTTGCATTACGCACACGTCCGGCAGACTTTTCACAGAGACGTCAAGCCGGCCAACGTACTGTTGACAATCCAACATGGCCCCCAGTTACTCGATTTCAACCTGGCCGATTCACCCCACTCGGCCCACCAGGCTCAGGCGGCATTGCACGGGGGTACCCTCCCTTACATGGCACCCGAGCAGATCGAAGCTTTCCTCGCTCCCGACCTCTGGGGCAAAGTCGAGGCTAAGGCCGACATTTACTCGTTGGGGCTAGTCTTCCGAGAGATGTTGACAGGTCAGACGCCCGAGTTGCCCCCTGAGACGCTTTCGCCCCAGCGCGCATTACGACACGTACTCGACCGAAGGCCCTTCCTCGAGGTTTCAGTCCGCCGCTCCAACCCCACGATCCCTCATGCCCTCGAGGCGATCGTGGCGAAATGCCTGACCCTTTCGCCCGACGACCGCTACCCCGACGCTCAATCCTTGGCGGAAGACCTGGATCGGTTCTTGAAGCACCAGCCGCTCCGGACGGCGGTTAACCCCTCACGCCGAGAACGGCTGGGCAATTGGGTGAAGCGACACCGACGGGCATTCGCCAGCAACTTCGCGTGTCTCATCTTGACCGTCTTGGACCGTGGCGCTTGCTCTATACCCCTGATCGTCGAGCGTCTCAAGACGCCCATTGGAACCTTGCAGAACTTTCAGTCGGCGATCGATTATATCGATGAAGGCGAAGTACAAGCGGCTCTCGACTTGCTTGCATCCAGCTCAAGAAGGATTATCCTCAATCCCCACTTCTGCTGATTTTATCTCGGCTTTGCCCTGGATGGTACAGCAACGATCGGTATCTAGCGGAGTTCACACTTTGCAACGGCCTTGAAGGATCCGAGCTGCCGCCGAACACACGCTGGTCGCATTGGACAAATGGACCATCCCGAAGTCGTCGAGCTCCTCGAAGAATTCGCCGAGGACTCGGTTCAACTTCGCTAAGGATCACATCTCGTAAACGACCCCGAAAGAAAATCCGTGACGCGAGCGAAGAGGAGACCGAGAAGGTCCAAGAGCCGCACTACAAGTTGGCGAGAGAAGCGCTGCGGTTGGCCGCGAGTCAATGAAACCCGATTCCGCGGAAGATGCACTGCGACTCCTGGCGAAAGCCGAGGATTTCTTCGGCGATTTTAAGTCGGCCTTTGAACGCATTACTCGGTCGATCGATCTGGCCAATGCCGATAGCAATCAGAGTAATGTGATGGCGAATAATAGGGACATGGATCAATCTTGATATTCTGTTACGCTCTGCGATGCCAGATCGAGACGCATTGGGCTGAGTAGCTCCGGGCCCAAGGTTCTTCAGAAGCCACTCGCGCGACCCCTTTGAACTCATGAAGGAAGCAGAGAAAGATCTGGACACACATCGGACGTCTGCTTTCCGGGAGCAACTCCCCATAGTCAGTCAGTCAAAGTTCACGAATGCCTGGAAACGAAGCTCAAGGCGATGTTGACCCTGGGCGAGATCGAGATGGATCACAGGCGTCCCACCGATGCCGCCGACATCTCGAATCGCCAAGAAAACGATCCGTGATATTGATCGACTCATTCAGATACTGACGAGTTTGCCAACTCCAAATCTGGCAACCGTGAAGAAACGATGGAGCGAGGATCATGACTCGACTTAATGCGTTGCAGCCGAGCCAGCCATCTGCCGCCAACCCGTCTCCGAACCAGACCGACCCGACGACGCGAAGCCGGTCAAAGCCAGATAGATGAATCGCCGACGCCGGAGGTCGCCGTCGACGATTCAGGTCCGGTCATCAAACAAGGGCGCTGCCGTCCCCGCGCCACGACTGATTCTCGACTGTCGAAGCCATGCAATGTCGTTTCAAGGACCACGCTCGACCAATCCCGCTCGTCAGCGTTCTTCGTTCCGGGACGCGATGGTCAGCGGGTCGATCCGCCCGGTCTTCTGCCGGCGGAATCCGAAGCAACAGTACAAGAGGTCGGCGCGGCGACGGCAGCCAGTCCGGTTGCCTTTCTAAGGCCTTGATTCGAGGCCGGCTGATCACATCCTTTGTGATGGACGCAGTTGGCATCGGCAACTGTCCCGATTACGGGCGAGTCTACTTTCCACTGTCCAGACCACCAAACTTGGGACCCTTTGGAATTCACAGCCACGATCACGCTTTGTTAAGCAAT
The DNA here is from genome assembly GCA_963779785.1 of uncultured Planctomycetota bacterium. Taxonomy (GTDB): domain Bacteria; phylum Planctomycetota; class Planctomycetia; order Isosphaerales; family Isosphaeraceae; genus CAVRFS01. The sequence goes on along the minus strand of CAWAAW010000038.1, from coordinate 17,362 downwards.
CGGCCGTCCGAATCGTCGAGGTTGAGGCTTTCCGAAGATGCTGTTCTAGATTTCGAGATAGATAAAGGACAGTCTTCGCAACCGACCTCTTCTCGAGTCAAAACGCATGACCGACTTGATCGCGGAAATCTGGGCCGGAATGAAGGATGCGGGAATGCCCGAGGTGATGCTGTATCTTTCCGATGGGTCGGCCTGCCGCTGCCATTGGGACGAGACGGCGTTGATCGGGACGGTTCGGGTGGCCCTCCTGGCTGACCAGGACCGCAAAATTGTGCGGATCATGCCGATCCACGACTGCAAGGGGATCGGTGTCGCCAGCCCCAAGGGAATGGATCCCGCCGGCTATCGGTCGGTGGTTCAGAACAAATTAAAAGAACGCTTTGCCGTGGAGCCCGTTTCCAATCGACCCGAATCCTGACCGATCGGATCGATTCACCGGCCGGCGTCCAGGATTTGGTTGTTCTTGGCCGCGGGGATGGAATCGGGCGTGGACGTCGCGAAGCCGGCTCAGCTCGACGCGTGTATAGATCTGGGTTGTGGCGATTGAAGCGTGTCCCAGCATTTCCTGCACGACGCGGAGATCGGCGCCCCGGGCGAGCAGGTGGGTGGCGAAGCTGTGTCTGAGTGTGTGAGGGCTGACATCGCCGCGCAAGCCGGCCGCCTGGGCATGGCGTTTGACGATTTGCCAGAGGGCGACCCGTGAAAGAGGACGGCCCGACTTCGAGACGAAGACCGTGTTGGTTTCGGGGCGTCGGGCCACGAACCGCGGACGGTCGCGGTGCAGATAAACGGTCAATGCCTCGATGGCGCGCGAGCCGAGTGGAACAACTCGCTCCTTGTTCCCCTTGCCCACGCACCGTGCCAATCCGGTCTTCAGGTCCAGGTCGCTCGGCTCGAGGCCGACGACCTCGGAAGCGCGGCAGCCCGTGGCGTACAAGGTCTCCAAGCAGGCCCGATCGCGCCGGCCCAGTCCGGTTTCGGAACGAGGCGATTCCAGCAGTCGATCGACCGCGGCGGGACTCAGGACTGTCGGCAAGCGATCCCAGAGTGCCGGCGCGACCAGCAGCTTGGCCACGTTGTCCGAGAGCCGGCCCTCGAAGACCAGAAAGCGAAAAAATGTGGAAAGGCTCGCCAGATGCCGGCTCACGCTGCTCGGCGCCAGACCCGCGCGATTGAGCGACTCGACGTAACCACTGAGGGCGGGTACGTCCAGAGCCGCCAGCGGACCCGTCGAGCTTGACTTACGCCAGCGGACAAACCGCATGAGATCCGATCGATAGGCGGCCAGAGTATTGGGTGAAACCCCGCACTCCGACATGAGATAGTGCAAGAACGGCCCGATCGGCTCGCGTTCCGGTGGCGGACACTTTTCGGTCGTCCTTGGCATGAACAGGTCGCCGGAGTATCGATAGAATAGGGTCGTCTCAAGAGAAGCATCGGCACCGGCGCTGTCAGGCTTGATGGAAGTCTTCGCGCGTGAAGGAGGGACTGTCGCCCATGAGCTCGCTCGTGGTCCGTTATGAACGCCAGCGTCTGATCGCGATCTTGCAGCGGGATGCACTCAAGCGAGGGACATTCACGCTCGCCAGCGGTCGCACATCGCATTACTACGTGGACGGCCGCAAAGTCACGCTCTCAGCCGAGGGGGCCGCGCTGATCGGCGCGGGCGTCTTGGAGTTGATTGCGAGCCGGCCCGATGTCACCGCGGTTGGAGGACTCACTCTGGGGGCCGACCCGATCGTGGGCGCGACGCTGGCCCTGGCGGCCGGGAGCGGCCGTGGCCAGCTTCGCGGCTTCTTGGTGCGAAAGGAGGCGAAGACCCACGGAACGGGAAACCTGGTCGAGGGGCCGCTCGAGCCCGGGCTCCGTCGTGGCGATCGTCGACGACGTGGCGACGACCGGCGGTTCATCCCTCCAGGCCGCCACCGCCGTCGAGGCGATCGGCTGCAAGGTCGCACTCGTGATCGTCGTGCTTGACCGTCTTGAAGGAGCCGCCGCGGCTTTCGCCGCCCGGGGCTTGCCTTTTTTCCCCCTCTTGACCATTCGTGACCTCGGCGTCGAACCCCTCCCACCCTCAAACGAACCCGGTTGACCGCGAAAGTACCCAAGGAAAGTTCTTTGAGAACGAGCCATGGAGATGAGCTTGCATCGCTCGCTCAAGGAGCGCTATGCGACCGGAGGGGACGGACGCTCCGAAGTCGTGGTCGGACGATTTCGCATCGACGCTGTCGATGACATGGGGCGGCTGATCGAGGTCCAGTCCGGGCCTCTGGGCCCGCTCGTCGGCAAGCTGCGGCGGTTGTTGCCGGACCATCGCATGCGGATCGTCAAGCCCGTTGTGCTCACGCGCCGAGTCGTGCGGAGATCGCGGCGCGATGGGCCGGACCTCTCGTCGCGGCGCAGCCCGAAGCGAGGCGCGCTCCTCGACGTGTTCGACGACTTGATCGGTGTGGTCCGTCTCTTCCCTCATTCCAACCTGGACATCGAGGTCGTCGGAGTCACGATCGATGAGGTGCGGGTTCCTCGCCGGCGATGGCCGGGTTACACCATCGCCGATCGCCGGTTGGGCGCCATTCACGAAACGACCTCGCTGGCGAGCGCCGGCGACCTCTGGGCGCTCTTGCCGGCGAGTTGCGACGGCAGACAACCGTTCACAACACGTCGATCTGGCCCGGCAACTCAACCGCCCGCTCCTGGTTCGTGCAGCGAATCGCTTACTGCCTGCGCCTGACCGGGGCAGCCCGCGTCGTCGGCAAGTCGGGCAATCGGTTGATTTACCTGCGAGACGCCTGATCAACTCGGTTCCGCAGTGTTGGACTGGACGCGGATCACCACAACAAGATCACGTCGAATGCCAACGTGAGTTGGCTCGAGCGGGTTCCGTCGGCGTAAGGATGGGAAGACTGAACCCAGTCGTAGCGGGCCTCCGGGCGTATCCAGAGCCATGGCTTGGCTTTGTACCGGCAGCCGACCGTGATCTCGTAGTACGTGTCGGCCAGGCCGGTGGCCGCGCCGTTCGGGTCACTGAAGATCTCGCTCCGCCAGAAGCCCATCACCTTCGGGTTGAAGTCGTAGAGAAACCAGTGGACGAAGCCGAATATCGACGTCGTCTTCGGTGTGCCGTTAATGCCGAAACCAGGGCTGTCGACATCGATCACGAAGTCGGCCTCGAACACTTCGGTGAGCTGGTCGGACCACTGATGGTTGATCATCAACGAGTTGTAATAGCGGGGGCGGTGGGTGTATCCCACGTTGCGCTGGCCGGCCCGGAATGGGGGCGGAGGAAACCCCGGTATCGGGAACTGAGCGTCGGCCCGCGGGAAATAGGGAAGCTGGTCCGGGCCAACCCGGAAAAAATCGGTGATCGTGGTCTTGCCGGTCATTCGAGGTCCACTTGAGACCAGACGAGGGTATTCCAGACATAACTTTTGTCGATCCAGCGATTTGGGCCATTGACCGTACCCGCGTATAGATCGATCTGGTCGTTCCAGTGAATCGTAGTTCAACATCCCGACGTAGGTGAACACCGTGTAGTTGAAGATATTCGGCACCGACAAGCCCGGCCGATAGATCGCCATCGGCGACTCATACCCCGCCGGCGAATAGAACCGGCCTCCCTTGACGTCGATGCCTTTCTCGGTGAAGAAAGGCAAATGCATTTCGCCATAGATTTGAGGAAAGTCGAGCCCTGCGAATGAGTTCGTCTTGAACGTGTTGTCGAACAGGCCAATGTCCTTGGTGAATTCCCAGTCGTTGCCGAAGAGAGTGTCGAACCGGAATCCCAGGTTGATCTCGTCGCTCTGTTCGATCGCGTTTTCGAGGATGATGTAGTACTGGTTTCCTTGCCATTGATTGGCAAGACGGTTGGGAAAACGGTGACGTTGGACAAGTTCCGAGGCGTTCCGTCGGTATTGCCGGTGAAGCTGTTTTGGATCCACCCATAGATCTGGACGGGTGAATCCTTCCGGCCCAGCGCCTCCATCAGGAGCTTGGTCGCCGGGTCGGAGCCACGCGGCTTGCGCGCCTCGCTATCGTTTTCGTTTTCAGTCGATTCGTGCGGTTGGGCGGGATGCTCGGCGGCGAGCTCTTGGCACTTCGTTGCGTCGCTCGGCGGCTGAGTTTGAGCCGCTGATGGCGCGGTGGCGACCGATATTGTCGAGACTTCCGAAGTCGGAGGCTGGGCAAGAACGCTCGGATTTATTGAGAGCCAGGCCACTGATACCGCGAGCATGGCGACCCAAGTCGGGAGCCACCGGCACCTTTTCAAGGCCTCCATGGCCATCCGCGTCGCTCCAGAAAACCGCACTTAATCCGAGATTCTAAAGGCACTTGTGCTGAATTTCCTGGAACTTCCATTCAGAACTCACTGATCTCTTCCTTAGCAGAATCGGTTATCACGCTCGATTAGGATGAATGGTCGGCTCAACGCTGCCCATTTTTCGGATCCCGCGAACGCGTTTAACGGCCCGACACAAGGCGAGAACCAGGATCGGGAGACGAAACTCGCCCCTACAATTCCTGGAGAAGCCGGCAGTGTCCGGCGACCACGCTAGCCGTGTGTCAGGTCCTTGATCGGATAGGGGAGTCAGGCGACCGGTCTCGATGATTCGGTACGTTCGAGGTACAGCCACCAGAGCAAGCCGGCGACGCAGACGGCATGATCGATCTGGCCGGTCTTGATGAGCGAGGGAATCTGGTCGACGGGGACGAGCTCGACGGCCAGCTCCTCGCTAGGGTCGAGGTGGGGTTCCGCGATCCGGCGGGCGTTGAGAACGATGATCGTTGTGATGCGCATCGAGAGTAGCGCTGGATTGGGCCAGACAGCACCCAGCACCTGGGGAGGGTCACCCGCGTACCCGGTTTCTTCAAGCAGTTCGCGAGCCCCGGCGGTGCCCGGATCCTCTCCGGCTTCGAGCAGGCCGCCCGGAGTCTCCAGGCTGTCGCGCCGGGAGCCAGCCCGGAACTGGCGGACCATGACTATCTGATGATCGGGAGTCACAGCCACGGCATGAACCCCATCGGCCAGATGAGCAACAAAGAAGTCATGAGTCTTACCACGCATCCGCGATCGGAATCGCTCGCTCCGCAGGCGAAACAGCCAGGTCTCGATCAGCGTGCGATCGTGCGCGCCGGCGGCGTCGGTGACCCAGGTTGGACCGGAGATCGAATCGGAGTCCGATTCAGCCACGCGTCTTCTCCCCTCGGGAAGTGATTCTCGATTCGTCAAGCCAGCAAGACGTCATCCACAAGCATCGCCACCCCATCCTGTTCATGATCGCCGGTGATCAGGTCGGCCGCCGTCAATACTTCGGCACCGGCGTGTCCCATGGCCACGCCCAATCCGGCGTGGCGGATCATGGGGATGTCGTTGACGTCGTCACCGACCGCGCAGATTTCTTGTGGTTCGATCCTCCAGAGCTTTGCCAGGTAGCGGATGGCGGTCCATTTACTGGCGTCATGCCGCAAGAGCTCGCACATCGTGCCGGCGTAGCGAGGACTTCGCTGGACGAACGTTTGGACCCGGCCATTGATCGTGTCGAGCGCCGCTCGCTGGAACGCGAGCATCTCGCTTCGCGTCCCGATCGCGCAGACATGAAACAAACGGGTCGCCCTGGCCGTGAGCGAGATATTGATGGGCTCGGTTTGACTGCCTCCATCTCCAAACGGAGTCAATCTCGGCATGCTCGCGGTTCTGACCGACGTAGTCATCAAACAGAGGGAGCCCAGTTGGGTAAGCCGGGATGATGAAGTCGGCATCCTCCGAACCGCGGTCGGTAAACACGACTGCGGGTCGACCGTGTGCATGGAACAGTTCTAGCACGTCGGAGTCGAGCGCGGCATCGAAGTCGGCTCGCCAGAGCGTAGAATGGTCTCTCGGATCCTTGATGATGGCTCCGGAGTTACAAACCAAGGGGGCGTCGAGGCCGAGTTGTCGGGCGATGGGCAGAGCCCGGCGATAGCGTCTTCCGGTGCAGAGGATCGGTCGAATCCCGGCTTGGGCCGCGCGTGCCACCGCGGCAGCGGTCCTTGGGCGCAAGGTGCCGTCGGGATCGAGGAGCGTGCCGTCCACATCGAGCGCCAAGATTTGATATCGAGCAACCGCCATGAATTATTACCAAACCGTGAATCTTTATGCCGTGATCCAGATAAGGACGCGGAAATCCCAACGCAACCGCTCTGATCGGCGCCATCCGATCGCGCGTCTTAATGGTATGCGACGGCAGGTCCATCGGCCAAGGTCAGTCGACATCGCGTGACCCGGTCACTAAGATTGGCACCGATCGAGCGGCCGATGAAAGAGTGCGGCGCGCTGACCGGATCTCGGAACTTGTCGACAGGATCGTGACGCCATGCCGATCGGCATAATCAACAACAGCACGTACAGCACGCTCTCGGCAATGATTACGCCGGCCATCTTCATGACCGCCAATGCGTCGCTGATCATCTCAACATCGAACCGCGTCGCGCGGGTCGTGGACCGGATTCGGGTTCTCAACGACCAGGCGGACAAACTCGGGCGGGGCGTGTCCGACCTCGACTTGACGGACCAACGAATGGATCATTTGAACGATCAGCTCCAGCGGCTCCAGCATCGGAGCGATCTTCTGCGGTTCGCCTTGACCGCCTTGTACCTGGCCTTCTCGTCGTTTGTGGGAACGAGCCTGGCCTTGGCTCTCGACACCATGTTGAGCATGGCGCTGGTCGCCTTGCCGACACTCCTCGCGGTGGTCGGTGTTGGACTTCTGCTGTTCGCCAGCGTTAATCTGGTGCGTGAGGCGCTGGCGGCATTGCGAAGTAACAGGCTGGAGATCCGCTTCTACCGTGAGCTTCACGAGCTTCGGCAGCGCGGCTCAGTAGAGTGGCGTCGAACGCCGTGAGGCGTGAAGGCCCACCGAGTGCGTCGCCTTCACACTGGGCCAGCGCCTCGGTGAATCGAGGCTCGACCCACCCGACAATGGTTCCGCGACCTTCTCGCACCCCGTCTGAGATTCACAGCCATTAAGGAGACGCCCACCATGACGACATTGAAGCAGCAGATGCAGAGCTATGGGGCCTACCATCAGGACCCCCGCAACAAGCTGACTCACTTTTTCGGCGTCCCGCTCGTGACGTTTTCGCTGTTCCTGGCCCTGAGCTGGTTCCGCTTCTACCACGTTCCAACGGATGTCCCGCTGACTGCGGCCAGCATTTTCTATTTGAGTGTTTGTGTGTATTACCTGAAGCTCGATTGGTCGATCGCCCTGATCCAGCTCCCGTTCACCCTGTTGCTCCTTTGGCTCGCTGATCGGACGGCGGTACTCCCGTTCCGAATCTCGTTCATGGTTTTCCTGGCTACCTTCGTGGCCGGCTGGGCGATCCAGCTCCTCGGGCACGCGATTGAGGGCAGACGGCCGGCGCTCGCCGACAACATCCTTCAGGTCTTCAACGCCACATTGTTCCTGACCGTCGAGGTGCTTGCCGTGCTCGGATTCCGCAAGGATCTCTGGGAGCCGAGCGCCATGAGCCACTCGGCTCCGTCAACTCACATCTAGCAATGACTCCGATGGCTTTCATCGAAGGCGTTGTCCATGGGGAGGTAGCCGAGCAGCTCGGCGGCGTCGGAGAGGTCCCAGCGCGTTCCGTGGTTGCGAGACACGCCATTGACCACGACGAACGAAGGGTCTTCGATCTCGGCCTCGACGGCGCAGTCGAACAGGCGGATCAGGTCGGCGTTCGAAAGCCACATCTTGCGCGCCCAGTCGTGGGGGAGCGTCTCCGGCCGATTCTTTCCCGTCCTGGATCCAACCCAACCGCAGCGCGATGAAGGTCAGGTCGAATGCCCGCGCCAGGCTCTGGCCCAGCCGCTCGCCGACCAGCTTGGTGACCGCATAGGGTCCATCCGGCATCGGCTTCATGTCAACCGTAATCGGGCCGTCATCGATCCGTTCATAATCCCCCATGACGTGATTCGAGCTGGCGAAGATGATGCGCTCGACCCCGGCCAGGGCCGCGGCGTGGAAGACGTTGGCCAGGGCATCGAGGTTGGGCCCGATCAGCGTTTCCCAAGGGGCGAATTCATCGCCGTTGGCCGCGAGATGGACCACCGTGTCGACCCCGTGGAAGTGTGTGATCCAATCGTTATCGAGCGTTTCAAGGTCCGCCACGATCACGTCGAGATCGTCCTCGGAGCGGGACTTGTCGATCAGAACCAGGTCGTAAACGTCAACCCAGGCGTCGCGGAGCTTGCGGCCGATATTGCCGCAGGCTCCCGTGATCAGGACAGTTCGAGGCTCCTCCTCGATCAGCTCGCTGAGCGCGTCCTCATCGATCGCGGCGTCATCCTCGTCTTCGTCGTCTTCGTCCTCGAACGCCTCGATTTCATCGGGGTCGAAGACGGGCAGGGCGATGTCTTCCGGCTCCCGGACGCCGTCGACCTCGTCGCCAGGCTCATCATGATCCGAGGGTTTCTTGGCAGCCATGTTCGAAATCCTCGCTGATTGTTCCAGTATCGCAAGCTCGGTCTCGCACACCGGAGCCAGCCGGCTAGTTGTAGCACGTTGCACGCCGAAACGCATTTGTCTGGCAGGAAATCCGAGTCGACGATGGAAAGCCGATGTGTGCACGGCCGATTAGACCGGGATCGTCGCCGACGGGTCGGTCCGTCGAGTGGTGGCGAAGGACCTTGTCGACGGCTTCCAGGAAGAAGAACTCGCCCCACATCACCGACTCATCAACTCCCAGCTTTTTGTGGAAATGATAGACGCCGTGCTTGAGAACGCCTTCCCAACCGGGAGTGGACCAGGCCAGGTAATGGTCGGTGCAGAGCGCATCCAGGATGGCCAGCGTGGCGTCGCGATATTGGTTCGCCCGTCCCGGGTCGTGCGGGTCCGTGAGCTCGGCGAGGTTCCACAAGCCCGAGGCCGCGATGGCTGCGGCCGAACTGTCGTCGATCCGGTCGGGACCGGCCGGGACGTCAAAATCCCACGGGCAAACCGGGCTACCGGAACAGCGCGCGAGCCAGCAGTCCGCGTTGCGCTGGGCCACGCTCAGGTCCGCCGGATCTTGCGTGTAGGTGAACACCGTGCCAAAGCCGTAAAGCGACCAGGCAAGGCCGCGCGCCCAGGTCGAATCGGGCCGCAGTCCTTGATGGGTTGATTGCCGCAGGAACGCACCGGTGTCCAGGTCGAAGATGCCTTCGTGTGCCGTCGAGCCGTCGGAACGCACCAGCGTCCGCTCGGTGGTCCGGCAGTGGCTGGCCGCCAGCTCGTACAGCTCCGTGTCACCGGTCTCTCTCGCGGCCAGGAAAATCAGAGGCACATTCATCATGATGTCGATGAACAGGCTCTCCGGTGATACGAACGAGCGGAGATATTTCCCTCGGGGATTGAACCGAAGGGCGAGCGTTTTCCCGGCGGTGATCAAGACCTGGCGGAATTCATCTCTCGCCGTCATTTCATACCAGGGCAAATATGTGTTCAAGAAGATAAACCCGAGATCGTGAACGTTCCGGTCATGCTGCCGAGGTTCCAGGAGCCGGGAGTAATGCTCAGCCTTGGTCCGCCACCATGCTTCGCCGGTTCGCCTGGCGATCAACCACATCATTCCGGCGTGGAACCCACCGCACCAATCGGTCCAGAGCTCGCCGCCATGCTTCCAGCGGCCCCCCTCGGTGTAAATGGGAAAATAGTCCGGGTCGCTGAGAACGGTGGCGCGGACCTGGCCGGCGGCGAAGTCGTACGCCCGCTCCAGCCGGGGTTTCAAGAGATCGAAATCGATCACGCGTGGTTCGCTCATGGCGAGGACGTGCCCCTCAATCTCACTTCTCTGGCCAATTCAGCGCCGATAGTGCATCCGGGATCGATGGCTGCGCGTCAGGAGTCGATGGCTGGTAATTGTCGAGCAGGTAGTTCGCTCCGATCAACACGGCAAAATTGAGGAACACGATCAAGTAGGTCTCCCATTTGGTCAGCTCGAAGAGCCAGAAGTAACCGACCACCATGACCGCGAGCTCGGCCATGAAGGGGAAAAACGCGAATGGGACGAAGTATTCGACCCAAGTGGCGACCCCCTCGGCAAGTATCGTGATACCCGCGATTTTGAGCACGATCGTGCCGATCGTGCCAAAGTCGGAGTCGATGATCCGCGAGGCGATCCAGACGGCGATCACTCCGACCGGGCACCTGGATGGCCAGCTTTTTCAACGACTCGATCACCGCGAACTTGGCAGCGGCGTTGCCGCCAAACTGGTACCCGTAGGCCCCGAGCAACACCAATCCAAACAGGAGCATCTGGATTGGGACCCGTCGGTGCGAACGCGCTCTCATCAATCCCCATCGTCTCGTCTCCCTTGTCAAAACGCCTGCTCTTGAAGCGTTATCGTCACCGAATGGTGCCCTCTTCCGCAAGGTCGCACTCGCAATCTTACCGCGAAATGGATGCGGTTACTTTGTCTTTGCGTGTGGGAAATGATAATATTTCCTGGCAGAATCGTCATGAACATGAACACCACCATAACCGACGACGTCCGTCCGCCATCGCCCGGCGGCCTCGCCGGGACGATTTTGCGCGATCTGTGGCGCGTCTACAAACCGCTGATCGTGTTCGAGGCTGCGTTCAAGGGTGCGGTGATCACTCTGGGAGCGTTGGGCACCGCCTGGGTGATTTCCCCGTTGATCGCCAGCACCGGCCGCGCGGCGGTGACCAACACCGATATCGCGCGGTTCCTGCTCTCACCCGCCGGATCACTCGCCGCGATCCTGCTGGCATTTTCCATGATGCTCGGTACCATGATCGAGCACGTCGGCGTGATGGCCATCGCGGCGCTGCACCTTCGAGGACGAACCGTCACCTTGGCGGAAACCGTTATCCGCATTGAGGTCGGTCGCGCTCCGGCTCGTCTCATTCGGGCTGATCCGGCTGGGAGCGATTTTCCTTCTTTGCGCTCCGATCGCGGTTCTGGCCGGCGTCACTTACGTGGTGCTGCTCTCAGGCCATGATATCAACTATTACCTCACGGACCGTCCCCCCACTTGGTATGTGGCGCTCGGGGTCGGTGCGGTGCTGGCCGCGGTGTTTCTGACGATCCTGGCTTTTCTCTACGTGTGCGCCATCTTTGTGATGCCGATCCTGCTTTTCGAGGATTGTCGGGTTACCGAGGCCGTTCAGGAAAGTCGCGCGCGGACCGGCGGGGCTCGGCTTCGGATCGGGACGCTCGTACTCGGCTGGCAGTTCCTCGGGACGATCTTAAGCGTCATGCTGGTCTGGGGGTTCGGGCGCGGTTGCTCGTTTTTGCTGGCGTCGGCCGAATCCAGGCCATTGGTCTTGGTTCCCATGGTCGCCGGCTTGTTGACCTGTCACGCGTCTCTTGCTGGCTGTGCTTTCGTTCGCGCTTGTGGCGATCCAATGCCTGCTGATCCTTCGGCTTCACCTCGAGCGTGGGGGCACAATCGGATTGATCGCCGAGCCGGAATCAGCGAGGGTCATCTCCTTGACCAGTTCAGGACGACGGCGGTTCGCCTGGTTGAGGCTCGCTGGCGTTCTGGCATGCCTGGCCTTCGTGGGGATCAGTTCGCCTTGGCCTTCCCCACGGGATCGGGGGTGACGAGCACATCGTGGTCGTCGCCCATCGGGGCTACTCGCGCGTCGCCCCTGAGAACAGCATGAGCGCGTTTCAAAAGTCGATCGAGGTCGGGGCTGATGTCATCGAGCTGGACGTACAGCAGACCTCGGACGGCGTGATCGTCGTGTGTCATGACCGCGACCTGATGCGACTCGCGGGCGACTCGCGCGCGATCGCCGACACGACTTTCGCCGAACTTCGGAATCTCGATATTGGCCGCCGCTTCAGCCCAGAATTCACAGGGGAGCGGATCGCGACCCTCGACGAAGTGATCGCCTTGGCCCGCGGCAAGATCAAGCTCCAGATCGAACTGAAGTATTACGCCAAGGACCACGGATTGGCCGAGAAGGTCGCCGAGTTGATTCGTCGCCACGGCTTCGAATCGCAGTGCGAGGTCAGTTCCTTGGATTACGACGGGCTGATGAAGGCGAAGCGGCACAACCCCCAGCTCAAGGTGGTGGCGCTTGTGACCTACGCGCTCGGCGACCCGGGCCGGCTCGACGTCGATGGTCTGAGCGTGAACACCAGTGTCCTGTCGGATCGCTTGATTCGCGCCGCGCGTTCCCGCGGGAAGTTACTCTACGCCTGGACCGTAGACGATCCCCGTGCGATGGTGAAGCTGATCGAGCGCGGCGTGGGGGGCCTGGTCACCAACGTCCCCGAAGAATTGATCCGCATCCGCAAGGAACGCGCTGGCTTGACCGACTTCGAGCGCCGCCTGCTGACCGCGCGCTACCTCATGGGACTGTCGGACCAGCACTGAGGCTCAGGCAAACGAGGCCGCTCACTCGGGCGGCTCACGGCACCACGGACTTGGGCCGAGCATTGGCGCATGCTAAAGTAGGATCCTCGTCTGTTCCTTGGATTCAAAGGATGTCTCATGAATTTCGACCAACTGATCCGGTTCGCAGTCGAACAGGGTGCTTCCGATGTGCACCTCCAGACCGGGGCATCGCCGCTGTTGCGAATCAACGGGCAGATCCGCACGGTGGAGTCGCCGGCGATCACGGGCGATTCGCTTCGGCAGTTCATTGTCTCGATCAAACCGAAGCTCACGCTCGACCACCTTGACGAGGTGCTGGTTAACGGCCTGGACTTCTCGTACGCCATCCCGGGCGTGGCCCGGTTCCGCTGCAACGTTTACAGCCACCTGGGAACTCCGGCGATGGTGCTCCGGGTCATCAAGCTGAAGATCCGTACGCTTGAAGAGCTCGAGCTCCCATCCGTACTCCGTGACATCACGCTCTCCCACCGGGGCATCACACTGCTCACCGGTACGACCGGCAGCGGCAAAAGTACAACCCTGGCGGCCATGATCGACCTGATCAACAATTCCTACCGCTGCAAGATCATCACGATTGAAGACCCGGTCGAGTACATGCACACGAACCAAAAGGCCATGATCTCCCAGGTCGAGGTCGGCCAGGACACACCGACGTTCGAGCATGGTCTGCGCCAGGCCCTGCGCCAGGACCCGGACGTCATCCTGGTGGGCGAGCTGCGCGACAGCGAGACCATGCGGATGGCCCTGCGGGCCGCCGACACCGGCCACCAGGTCTTCGCCACCGTGCATAGCTCGAACGCCTCCCAGACGATCGAGCGCATCCTGGCGATGATCCCCTCCGAGGAGCGGAAGATCGCCACCTCGCAACTGGCGTACTCGCTCGAAGCGATCATTTCCCAGCGACTGGCCGTCACACGCGATGGCCCCCGCCGCGCGGTCATGGAGATCCTCCGCGGCGGCCCGGTCACGACCAAGTACATCCTGGACAATAAGCTGAACGAGCTCAGTGACTATATCGCCAGCCGCGACGGAGGCATGCAGAAATTCGACCAGCACCTCGTCGATCTCTACAACAAGAAGATCATCTCCGGCACCGAGGCGATGCGGCTGGCAACCAATCCCGAGGCCGTCGCACTCGGCATGCGCGGAATCCATTGAGGGAGGAGAGAAGCCGCGCTGGCCGCTGTTAGCATGCCGTGAGAATGTGCCGTCGCTGACTCGGGAACCCGTTGAACTGATGACCACTCTCACCGCCTCCACGATCCGCTGCCCGTCGCCGGCACGATTACTTGGGAATCTTCATCTTGTTCGCGGCGTCGGGCGCTTCGGGCCTGATGCTGGAAGTCGTCTGGTCGCGGATGCTCGGCTGGTTGTTGGGAGCGACGACTTGGTCGGTCATGACCGTTCTGATCGCCTACATGGGTGGGCTGGGACTGGGAGGCATCCTCTGGGGGCGTTGGGCCGGTTCTTCCCGGCGTCCGTTGCGGCTATTCGGTCTCATGGAGATCGCGATCGGGCTGTATAGCCTCGCGGTGCCCGTCGCTGTTTGAAGGGCTGGGCCGCTTTTTCGTGTCGGCCACACACGTCGTGGGGGATTCGACGGCGGCCGGATTGGTCGTCCGAGTGTTGACCGTGGTGCTGGCCCTGCTACCCCCGACTCTGCTGATGGGTGGAACCCTGCCGGTCTTGGCCCGGTTCGCCGCGGCGGGACGGGCTCAGCCGGGGCGGGCCGCGGGCTCGCTCTATGCGGCCAACACGGCCGGCGCGGTGGTCGGCTGCTTCGTGACCGGTTGCTTCCTGATCTTCTGGCTTGGCGTGATCGAGACCAACGTCGTGGCGGCGCTCGTCGATCTCGGTGTCGGCGCGATCGCCCTGGTCTGGGACCGCCGGTCAGTCGCCACGGTCGCGGCCGATGCCGAGTCGACCGCTCGTAGAGCCGGGCGCCGTTCACGCCGCCGGAAATGCCGCGCTCTTGATCGCGACGGTCTCGGGGTTTTGTGGCCTGGCGTACGAGGTGCTCTGGACCCGGGGCCTGCTGGCGGCCATTACCGACGACACGACGTATGCGTTCACGCTGATGCTGACCGCGTTCCTCGCCGGGCACGCCGGGGGAGCTGCCCTGGCCGGACGGACGAATCGAGGCCAGAGTCTCAACGAGGACTGGCGGTGGTTGGGTACCGCCCAGATCCTGGCGGCCTTGACCGCACTCTTCTCAATACCCCTCCTGGTGGCCATCCACGGTCCGATCAACGGCGTCTCGTTCTTGGAGGGGATGACATTCTGGGGGGCTCGCATCCCGTTCCATCTGGCGATCAGCCTCGCCGTCTTCGCCCCGTCCGCCGCCTTTCTGGGAGCGAGCTTCACACTGGCTGCACGTCTCTATGTCGGCCGGGGCGGCCGGTGGGAGCGAGCACCGGCCGGCTCTACGGCCTCAACACGTTGGGGGCGATCCTGGGGGCAACGGCGACCACCGTCTGGCTGATTCCCACGCTGGGCACGCAGCGAGCGATCATGCTGCTGGCCGTCGTTCAGGCCGCTCAAGGAGCCCTGGCGATCCTGTTGCGCGGAGGAGGGCTAGAGGGCTGGTACGCACGCGCCTACGCCACGGTCGCGTGGGCCCTCATGGTCATTCTCGCTTGCGGGCTCAACCAATGGCTCCCGCTCAGCGATCTCTACGCGAACCAAGAGCCTGGCAAACTCCTGACCGTGCTGGAGGGGGCGGGAGCCACCATCACGGTGCACCAGCGCGGCCCGACCGACCGGGTGATCTCGATCAACGGCGTCAACGTCGCCGGGACCAATCCCGTACTCCGCCGGACTCAAAAGCTACAGGCTCATCTTCCGGTCTGCCTCCACCAGTCGCCTCGATCCGTCCTCCAGATCGGCTTCGGGTCCGGAGGGACCTGTTACTCCGTCAGCCTGCACTCCGAGGTCGAGTCGATCGAGGTGATCGAGCTCAACCCCGACGTGCTCAAGGTCGCCTCGGCCTGGTTCAGCGACATCAACCACGGCGTGCTCGACGACCCGCGAGTGCGCGTGCGGATCGTCGACGCCAAGAGCTATGTCGCCGTCACCGACCAGACCTATGACCTGATTCTTTCCGACTCGACACACCCTCGTTTTCGAGGCAACGCCGCGCTCTACGCTCGCGACTACATCGCCAATTGCTCGCGACGTCTTCGTCCGGGCGGCCTGCTCTCGACCTGGCTTCCCCTCTACGGCCTGTCCGTGGACGACATGCGGGGGATTCTCAAGAGCTTTCACTCGGTATTCCCTCACGTTCAGGTCTGGTACGAAAACTTCGAGCCGCACGAAAACACGATCGTGATCGCGTCGCTACAGCCGATCGCGATCGATCCGATCGTTCCTGGCCCGCCGCCTGGCCGCCCCGCCCGTCGCCGAAGACCTGGCCGATGTCGGGATCGTCTCGACGACCCAATTGCTCGACTTCTTCATGCTCGGCGACCGCGCGGTCGCCGACTTCTCCCGGACGGGCTTGCTGAACACCGACGACCATCCCCGCCTCGAGTTCCTCGCGCCCAGAAGCTTGCGCAGGAAGCAATCCTTGATGGAAAACTTCGCCGCGCTCTGCCTGGCCAGAGAGCCGATCGATGCCTATCTGGTAGGTGTCGATCCCGTCGAGCGTGCCAGGTTGGCGCGTTGGCATGCCGGCACGACCTGGAAGCTCGCCGGCCAATCGTTCGAGCTCGAAGGCCGCGTCGCCGACACACTGAAGGCCTACAACGAATGCATCCGTCTCAACCCCGAAGACGCCGTTCTCCGGAACCGGATCGATCTGCTTCGCCGCCTCTACCCAAACTCGGAGCCAGCCGGTGCACCCCGGATCGGAGGGCCCCATGAGAGAAAGTGAAGCGGGCTCTCTCTGTCGCCTCGCACAGTTGCGGTAGAGAAGGTCCTGGCTAATGAAAACGCGGTCTGCAACGTTTATTGACGTTCTCCGGCCGCGACGAGCTCTTGTCGCGCTGAGCGCACACACTTGCGTAGGGCGGAAAACTGCATCTCGTCCGCAAGTCCATGGCGCGATACAACTTACGTGTGACGCAGGTATAACCGGAACCCCCGCCAAGGCCTTCATCTCCTTTCATCAATTGAACTTAAGTGTGACACAGGTATAATCGCTAAAACCGGTTTGAACCAGGGGTCTTGGCAGTATCTCCTTACCGCAATTGGACTTACGTGTGACACAGGTATAATCGCTAAAACCGGTTCGAAGCAGCGAGTCTTGATAGTATCTCCTTACGTTAATTGGACTTACGTGTGACACAGGTATAATCGCTAAAACCGGTTCGAAATAGGGGCCTTGGCAGTATCTCATTACAGCAATTGGCCTTACGTGTGACACAGGTATAATCGCTAAAAGCGGTTTGAAGTAGGGGCCTTGGCAGTATCTCATTACAGCAATTGGACTTATATATGGGACATGCCTGATCGACACGATCGGTTTGAGGCAGGGGGGCTTTGGCAGTATCTCATTACGGCAATTGGACTTATATGCGGCAACTGTCTGATCGACACAATCGGTTCGGAACCGGACCGGTCATATCTCCTCACCGCATCGTGAACAAGGCTCTACGAGAGTGGTCGCGATAATTGACCTACTTCCGATCACGATAGAAGTACCGGTGGCCTCTTTTCTCTACTCCGGATTGTCGTTCCGTTCCCTGCTCTCACTGGGCGGCGGAACGGGGAACGCACCATTGATCTCGCTCAGACCCTCGTTGATCACGGACCATCACTTTGGGTCGACCCTCAACGATCTTGCCCCAAACCTCGCACCACGCTCCGCGCAACTCGGCCTCGGGATGGCAAACGGACAGCCACGAGCGCTCGGCTGTGAGTGTTGGTTCAGGTGTGCGCCTTCTGCCTGCAAACACGCACTGGCTTCGAGGAAACGCCCATCAGACCGATGATCGCCGACCACGGTCACCTCTCGGAGAGGTGCTTCGGTCGATCAGACC
>CAWAAW010000037.1:0-224335 GCA_963779785.1 uncultured Planctomycetota bacterium | reverse complement strand
ACCTTCGACCTCGACAACCCCGACGACTCCCACGTCCACACCTTCGACGCCAGTAGCCAACGGTGCGGGATCGGCGAGCGCCTCGACCTCAACCTCAACGACAGCATCGTCAAGCGGATCAGGAAACGACCACCTTCACCAAGACCAATCTCATCATGGGGGATGATGTACGCCCGCGACTCTGCAGCACGGCGAGCCCCTGGAACAATTCGTCGGCATCCACCGGAAACTCAAGCTCGACCACGGGATCGGCGAATGCCTCGACCAATACGACGGCATCCGCCGGCAATTCGACCCCATCTAACGGCAAGCCTGGGTGCGGCGACTAAGCGGGGTCGGTGGACATGCACAACGAACCCGGACTCCTCAGCGACCGCGTCGACTTCCACCAATGCCTCGTCCACGGGGACGGCAAGTACCACGACGTCCACTTCGAGCCAGGTCACTCGGGTGCCTCGACCGGCTCAGCATCGACCAACCGTCGACCGCCGCGAACTCCGGCCGAGGTTCCGCTCAAGCTTCCACGACAACGTCAACCTCGGGAAGTCGGGAGCCTGAACCGCAACGCACTCCCGGGACAGCCCAGGTTGGCGTCCCGGGCCGATGTGGAGCGGCGCAGGGCGGTGATGAGCGCAACGAAACGATGTTGAAATCCTGGAGGCTTAGAATTCGATCGGGTCACGGATTCTTTTTGGCCTGACTTCGGCTTGATCGATTCCTCCAAACGCTTGCTTTTGGAATGGAGGGTCTGCCACTCCGCTTTCTTCGCGAGCTCATCCGACCTGGCCTTTTCGACCTCGACTCGCAGTTCATGGATGCGTTTGGGCTTGGTGTAGTCGAGAAGGTTCTTGAGCTTCGCCTCTGCTTTCTTCACCGCAAGCTCAGCTTCGGTACCTGGCGAATCGCGTCGGCCAGCAGGTTAGCGAACGCGAACTCGTTGGAGAGGTCGTTGACTGAACCCTCCGACGCCTTTTTGATCATGGCGAGCCGACTCTTTCGCTATCTCAACCGCATCACGGTGCTCGTTCCGGGCCGGACTCGGCGAGCTTGAGTTCTCCCTCCAAGGTCGCTCTGTCCATGACGAAAATCCCCTCTATGTACTCGGTCAGAACGATCTCCGCGACCTCGCGGGTAAGCGTGGCGTTCTTGAAGTTGGCCTCTGCGCTTTCCGTCGAAATCACTGATTTACCTATTGGTCACGAAGATTCTCGAGGTGTCGGTCGTATCGTTCGGTTGTTTTGGGGCTGGTTCCTCGGATTCTGCAATCGCTTGAGCTTGGACTCCTCGAGGTCCCGTGTCGCACGCGCCGCCAATTCTTCCGATTTGGCCTTCTCGAGTTCGCCTTCGAGCTCCTTGATGCGTAAGTGCTTGGAGTATTCGAGGAGAACCTTCTGCTTCGACTCGGCCTGTTGAACCGTGAACAAAGCTTTTCGTGCAAGCAGTTCGGCGAGCACTACCTGATCGGAGAAACGGAATTCGTTGACGAGGTCGTAGGTCGAGCCTTTTGATGCCTGCTTGATCTGGGCTGCCCGATCATTTGCTTCCGGGACATGCTCTTGAGCCATCTTCAGCTCGACCTGGGCGATTTTGAGTTCGGCTTCCAGAGTGGCTTTCTCTTGGACGAACAATCCCTGTTCGTACTCCTTCAGAGCCGACTCCGCGAGCTCCCGTTTGAGCTTGGCGGTCAGAAGATTCGTCTTAGCCAATTCGATCTTGGTTTTTTGGATCTCGACCTGGTCATCGACGATCGACTGTGCCACAGCGCTGTTGAAAGCGAGACCCAACAGCAAAGCGGCGAGGACGTATGAACTCCCGACCCGAGACTTCGACATCATGATCCCCTTCCCCGAAATACCAGCGATGTGACGAGGAACCGAGAAAATGATTATACGGGTTGTGGTCGGGATTTGGCGATCTCCTGCTCATAACGGTTGGCCGAGGCCAGGAAGTCGTAGAAAGCCAGGAGGCCACAAAAGATGAAGCCGGGTTTTCCGTCGAGGAAACCGAGTCGCAGGAAATAAGCGTAGACGAATCGGAACACGGGCCGCAGGGGCAGTCGCCAGGCGATCTTCTTGAGCAAGCGTTTGAAGCGCTTGCCTCGGTCGATCGTCGACGGGATCGGCTCGTTGAGGAATCGTTCGCTGAGCGCGGCCTCCCAGATCGCGTACCGGTTGTGTTTCTCCACCCAGGCCGCGATGGTGGGATAAGCGTGGTGCTCGAGCTGGTTTTGAAGGTGTAGGACACGGCCGTCCAGCTCGACGTGCTCGTGTGCCTCGTTGTCGCCGGTGCGGCCGCCGGTGTGGTCGAGCATCTTCTCATAGCGACCGAGCCGATGCTTGAACAGTCTCAGGTTCCAGCAATCGGCATAGCCGCAGTGGCGGATCTGCCGGCCCAGGAAGTAGTAACGCGAGTTCAAGAAAAACCCGTCCGCCTCGTCGCGGGCGATCCGGCTGGTGATCTCCGCCGCCAGGGCGGGCAGCACCACCTCGTCGGCATCCACGATCAGGACCCATTCGTTGCGGAAGGGCAGGTTTTCGAGGGCCCAGTTCTTTTTCTTGGGGTAGGTTCCGTTGAAGTGAAACGGGACGACGGTCGCTCCGAGCGCAGCGGCGACTTCAGACGGTCTGATCGCTGCTCTGGCTATCCACCACGAAAACCTCATCGGCCCACGACAGTGCCGGCAGGCAGCGCTTCAGGTTGTCGGCCTCATTCTTGACCGGCACGATCACACTGACAGGCGTTTTCGCCGGTGCGTGGATCAAGTCGCATGGTTGACCTCGAAAGTGTGAGGACGGCTGGCCATCCATCAGGAGACAACGACGTCGGGTGCGGGTCCGCCGCCGCGCAGCCATCGGTAAACCGATGCCAGACGCTCAGCCTGACGGTCCCAGGTATAGTTGTCCACGACAAGCCGGCGACCGTTGAGACCGAGCGAAGCTCGTTCATTGGGAGTTCGGTCGAGCAGTTCGCGCAGGCCTTGCGTGACTGCGTCTATGTCGGGCGTAACGACCACGGCGCCATCGGCCGCGCCCACCTCGGGAAAGTGGCAGGTCGTCGTGATCAGGCTGGGCAAGCGACACGCCAGGGCCTCGAGGACAGCCATACTGAAACCCTCGCTGTAACTTGGCAAGACGAATGCGTCGGCCGCGGCCCAAACCTGCCTGGCACGCTCGCCAGCGACGTGGCCCACATACGTGAGCCGATCGCTGAGGCCAAGATGAGACATCTGGTCGCGAAAGGGGGACAAAGCTCCGTCATCATTGCCCGCGATCACCAGATGAACCTCCGGCCGGTCGGTGGCGATCCGACCCAGGGCGCCGGCCAACAAGTCGAGGCCCTTCTTGACGTGAAGCCGTCCGAAGAACAGCAAAACGAACTTTCCTTGGATCTCGGGAAATTCCGCTTCGAGGGCCGAACGTGGGGGCAAGTCGTCGCTGAACGCGAGATCGACACCATTGGGGACGAAACAGATCGGCGTCCAGGGAGCAAGGTCCCGCAAGTGGCCGACCTCCGGACGAGAGAGGGCGTGCAGGCACGAAGCACGACGGAGATTCTTGGCCTCGACCAGTGCCAGATAGACCCGCTTCTTCCAGCGCTTATGCCGCAAGGCCCAAGGTTCGGCCATTCCGTGGGCAGCAATCACGTATGGGATGCGTGACCGTCGGGCCGCACGTGCCCCGCAACGCGTGTGCTCTGCCAGAGCCCGTGCAGATGCACGATCTCGGCCGAGCGGACGGCCTGTTCCAGGTCGGTCTCCGGGCCCCTGATCGTCAGCGCCTTGAGCCAGTTGTGCGGCTTCCAGCCGGGAGGGAGTCGGAGTCACGATCGTCACCTCGCCACGCAGCCGGCTCAACGCTGAGGTCATCCCCAGGATGCTGGGCACCATGCCACCATCGCGCACCGGGTCCAATCCGTTGCAGACATGCAGCCAGCCACGGCGTTGTGCCGAGGTATCTGTCTCCGCCGGTCTTTCGTCGCGTCGCGGTCATGGTTTCGCAGTTGCGTTCTGGTCATGAGATTACCTCACTTTCGTCGTGGCCGATGAGGTGCGAGTCCGCGTCCGTTGGTGAGCACTTCGAGCGAAATCGAGTGCCTCCAATGCGCCACGAGCGAAGCGGTCCGGGCCCCAGTTCGCCACCGTCTCGGCAGCGCGGAGGCCCATCGCTCGGCGATCATCGTCAGGACGGGTTGCCATCCAGGCCAACTGGCTCGAAATCATCTCGACATCCATTGGATCGAATCGGAGACCGGTCGTTCCTTGCGGATCCGGCACGAGAGTCGGAGCGCAACCTGCGCGAGAAGACACCAACAACGGTAGACCGCAGGCGGCCGCCTCGTTCACGACCAGGCCCCAGGGCTCCATCAAACTGGGAAGCACGAACGCCGAGGCATGAGCGTACCATCGCGACAAACGGTCCGCCTGGAGAAACCCGGGCCGGTGAATGGCCGGTGCGCAGCCGCTCTCGTTGATTGCGCGCTCGACCTCGCCGGCGCCGGGACCATCGCCGCAAAGCACGAGGTCCCACGCATTGCTGGTGTCCGAATGCCGCCGATACCGGGCGAATGCTCCGATCAGCCGGACCAGGTTCTTGTCGGGCACGAACCGACAGACCGTCAAGAAATACGGGGCGGCGGGCAATCCCGTTCGGTCGGGATCCCACGCGAGGCGTTGGCTCGGGCCGCGAAGTAGGCGTTGTCAACAGCGTTGTAGCCCAGGGCGACTCGGTCTCGAGGCATACCGAGCTGCGCCAGGTAATCGAGGTGCCGGCGCCCGCCGACCAGGCCGGCGTCGAACCGTCGCATTCGCCGCTTCTTGATCAGTTCTCTCCACCAAAGGCGCGGACGGTCGATGGCCTGGCTCTCGGACATCAAGATCGACGGCCGTCCTTGCCGTCGGGCCCATTTTGCCGCGGCGGTCGATTCCGGCCGCGAATAACCGGTGACAAATAAGGCGTCAGGACGGTCGCGATCGAGCGCAACGACCATCGCTTGCCGGCAGGCCATCGGCTCGATCATTTCCAGGACTTTGTCGGGGAACAGCGTGATCCATTCAAACGGCTCGTCGCGACGGTTGCGGATCCACGGATAGGTCCGTTCGCTGCCCGCGACTTCGTAGGCAATGAGCCGGTCTCCTCGCTCGCCCAGCCGAGCGGCGAATGCGCAGACGGGCCAGATGGTAGGGTCCGAAGTTGGTGAAGCACACGGCGATCGTCATGATTGATCTCCACGGCCGGTCGTCAATCTTGCGCACCGGCGATTCGGACCCTCGCTCCACTCGCTACCGCGGAAGGCCGTGGCGTCTCGAACCGTCGCAAGAACGATTTCCTCCATGCCAAGATCGGCCTCTCGAGAGAGTAGCCTAATGCCACGCCGGATAACGTACCCGACAGAAACAGGATGGCCCAAGTGATCCGCCAATCCGTGATGAGATCCCAGCGAAAAATCACGGAAGAGATCAGCATGAGAAACGGACCATGAAACAGGTAAGTCGGGTAACTCGATTGACCGAGGATCTCGCTTGTCTTAACAGCCCACTCTCGTGGCCGGCCCTGGGTCTGGCGCATGCCATCAACCGCAATGAAGCGAACGAGCATCAGGCTGAATGCCGCCGCCAGTACCAGGAACAAGACCTGGATGTGAACGTGTTGAGACAACCAGAGTCCCATTCCCAGTAGGAGAACCATTGGCCAGCAAGACGATCCCACTCTCGCCAAACGGGATCGAGCGAGTCCCGGCCGGTTTTCGGCGACAATCGCTCCCAGGAACCAGATCGCCCCCAAACCGAAGAGTGAACCGAGGCCCTGCGTGAACGGCGAGTGAAACAATCGGAAATGCGCCACCTCCATCGCGAGCGCGACGCCAACGCAGATGAACATCCCCAACGTCGTGGCGCGAATCCCTACCTTCAGGGCGATATACACCAGAATTCCATAAAAGATGTAATAAAACATTTCATTAGTGATACTCCACGACGGAGCATAAGTGCCGAACGTCTCGGTCAGGTTCTGCACCACGAATAGCTGAGACACGAGCGTGTTTACGTTGATCCCATTGACCCAGTACGGAGGTCTCGCCGAAGCGATCAACCGCTCGACGAAAACGGTGAAAACTAAGCCCAGGTAATAGATCGGCAGAATCCGAGACACGCGGGCCGCCAAGTATCGTGTCAACGGGAACGAGTTTCCATCGATCGATCGAGCTACCGAGAGTTGGATGCAATAGCCGCTAATGACGAAAAAGCCTATCACCCAGTGGATGCCAGCGGCCGCCACGTACAGGAGCAGGTCGTGCAGCCACCAGGGGTAGAGCCTCCGAGCTTCGGGATGGATCGACCACGACATATCCACGGAATGAGCGGCGACAACCAAGAATGCGAACAAGCCACGGCAAACGTCGATCTTCTGGTTCGCAGTGAGCCCCGCGGCGCGGTTCGAAGCAGCGCCCGATAAATCCGAATTTGCGGTGAGCATCACGTGGTCCCTACGGGAAGCGGTTCCGTCCTTCAACCGATGAGTACTGTGATGATGAGCCGCGAGTTATCGCGGCGAAGGTCCAGCGCCGGTGTTTAGGCGGGAGCCGCGACGATATCTCCTTGGGTTACCGAAGAGCCGCCGCGATTGATCAACCACATGGTGATGACGATCGGAAAGCAAGTGAAACCCCAATTGTAGTAGAACCAGGCCAACGGATCGTCACCGACCACCATAAACCAGGCGTTGTAGTAAGTGATCGACCACCAGAACTGAGTCCAGGGCAGTTCAGCGTGAAGGAGGAAGAACTCATAGGCCGTTCGGAGCAGCACGGCGAGGCTGGCCAAGAGGATGAGGGTTCCGATCGCACCGCCATTCAACTGGGCCGCGCCCAGGATGCCGATCGCGGGGCCCGTGAAATCCTCGTCGCGCTTCAGCTCCGAGCCTGCGATCCAGGCGTTGATCCATTGTTCCCGGCCGAAAATCGGTTTGGTCGGCCAGACAATCCGGGGGATAAAAGTCGAAAAAACTCGCAGATAGTTGGCGCCGTAGTCGTGGCCAGACTTGCTGGGAACCGTGTCCATGATCAACAGGTAGCCACCGTACTCACTCGTCTCGTAGCTGGTGATTTCCTCGCCACTATCGTCATCTGTGAGATTGATGCTTTGGAGAATCTTGCTGACTCGGAAATCGCCGACGAATTGAAAGAATCCACTGAACGACCTTTCGTAATTGGGGTTGCCGCGCCAGCCGATGGCGACTGCGACCACCAGCGCGCCCGAAAACGCCGTGGCGATCAAGACGGGCCATGAAGGTCGCTTGAGCCGTGTGCAGTAGTACGCGCAGACGGTGGCCAGCACGGCGATGAGTGAGTGCGATCGCTTGCCGTTAAACATCCAGATCAACACATACAAACCTGACACCAGCAACCCCGCCGGTAAGAATTGCGGTCGCGCGCCGTGGATCATCCGGCCAGTCACAATCAGCATCACCGCGCTTACCATCATCACGAATGGAAATGCATGGATCAGCGATACCTCGGCCGACATCGTCTCGTCGTCGCCGCCGCCGCGGGCCAGCATGCCCGCACAAAACAAGCCCCAGACGATCAACGGAGGGCTGATGACGGCGACGTGCACGGCGGACCATCGTCGCGGTGGCTGGGGAAGCCACGAGGCCAGTTTCCGGCCGATACCGAGTTGATAGACCAACAGAAACCACACCAGCGCCCACAAGGCTTGGAAATTGGCCGCCGCCACCAATTCCTTGCCTCTGAGACCGATGGCCCATTCGTGGTAACTCGTCGCCTGTACAATGTACGGTTGAATATATCCGACCAAGAACAACCACACGGGTGCGAACGGGTCGAACTTACCCTTGATCACATGGGCGAAAAAATAGAGCACGATCACCGTGCCGGTTGCAACAACGAAATAGAGTTCATCCATGACAATCAACCCGTCTTCCGGCTTAGCTGACTTTGGAGCATCCGCTTGTCGGCACGTCAGCTCCTCGACGACCGCGATCAGTGAGGCGTGGTATCGCGGCCAGTCGAACGTCAAGGCACGAGCGCGGGCAGCGCTGGCCATGCGGGGCCAGCTCGCGATCGTTGCCAAGCCTTTCCATTGTCGCGGCCAGGGCATCAACGTCCCTTGGACCGACCACGAACCCGTCGATGCCGTCTCGCACGACCGAACCGGCGTTAGGCGTGACCACGCTGGGCAATCCACACGCCAGCGCCTCGTAAGTGACCACGGCTGATCCCTCGAATAGCGATGGAAACACGAAAACATCGGCAGCCGCCATCAGGGCGGGCATTTCGCTATGCGAGACCCGCCCCAGCGGCTCGACCATTTCGAGGTAAGGCTCGAGCGGATCTCGTCGGCCGGGCAACTGTCCCAGGAGCTGGAGTTTCCACCCCGGCCGGCGGATTCGACTCCACGCCTCGAGGAGGTACTTGATTCCTTTGCGCTGGGTGATTCCTCCGGCGAACAGGAACGTGCAGGAGTCCTCGCGGCCGCTGCGGGAAATGGGGTGAAAGCGACGACAGTCGGCGGCGTAAGGGATGACGCGGAGCCGGTCGCGCGAGGTCCCGTGTCGCACTAACGTGCCGCGATGTGCTCCGAAGGGACGATCACGCAATCGGCCAGCGCGAGGTCGCGAAGCCGGCGATCATGGAGCCAGGCAAGATCGTTCGAATCGAGCACGCCGTCGCCGAGATAGATCGGCAGGAAGTCGGGCGCGGCCGCCGCTTCGGCCTCGAGGACTTGCCGTTCCTCGCGGACGTCGCCATGCACCATGCTCACAATCGTCGGAATACCGAGACGGCGACATAACGGCAAGGTCAGCTCCGAACCGACGTCGCTGAACAGGACAACCGCCGCGGGCCGAGTCCGCGCGATCGACCGCGCCACCAAGCCGTCGAATCGCTCGGTCCGCCATCGTGCGAGGGCACGTTTGAGCCGCGGCGTCTGTTCCGCCAGTCGAACCTCCAGCCGCACGGCCAGGTCGAAGCTCGGAACCGGGAGGACGCGCGATCGGGGAATCTCTGGGTCGTGACGGCGGAGCAAGACCCGCTCCAACCGGGCAAATCGGTTTGGTGCGATCCGGCGCAAGAGACCGGGCAGACGTCCTTCAGGGTTGTAGTAGGAAGAAGTCACGAACGTGCAGCAGCCGGCGCCGGTTCAAGCCAACCACCGCTTGATAGGCCGGTGGACGAGCGTCGGGACAGGCGACGATGACCGACTCCTTCAGTCGACCCGTTTGCATTTCGGCCTCGATCTTCCTTGACCGTTGAGGGCCATTCCGGTCGATTCCCGGTTAGCTATGAGCTGCGGTAACTGTTGTTGTACTTCTCGCGCCGGGCTAATTCCCGGTCGTGTTCGATCATCATTTTGATCAGTCCACGGAAGTCGACCTCGGGTCGCCATCCAAGCACTTCGCGGGCTTTGGTGGCGTCTCCCTGGAGTACGTCCACTTCCGAGGGCCGCGTATACCTGGTGTCGAACTCGACGAAATCATGATAATCGAGATCCAGGTATGAGAAGGCCAGCTCAAGCAACTCACGGATGGAGTATGTCTCGCCGGTGGCCACCACGAAGTCGTCGGGCTTGTCCTGCTGGAGCATCAGCCACATGGCACGGACGTAGTCGCCTGCGAACCCCCAGTCGCGCTTGGATTCGAGGTTGCCCATCACGAGTTTCTTTTGCAGGCCCTCCTTGATGCGAGTGGCTCCCAGCGTGACCTTTCGGGTTACGAACGACTCGCCTCGGCGTGGGCTTTCGTGGTTGAACAGGATCCCCGAGCAGGCGAAGAGGCCGTAGGCTTCCCGATAATTGATGGTCTGCCAGTGGCCGTACAGTTTGGCGCAGGCATATGGGCTGCGTGGTGGAACGGCGTCGAAGGTCCTTGCGGCGGGGCCGCGGCGCCGTACATCTCCGAGCTCGACGCCTGATAGAACCTCACGGGTTTTGATCGGTTCAAGTGCCGCACAGCCTCGAGCAAACGCAATGTGCCAAGACCGACGACGTCCGCGGTATACAGCGGCTGGTCGAAGGACACGCGGACATGGCTTTGCGCGCCCAGATTATAGACCTCGTCGGGCCTGATCTGCTCCATGATCGTCGCCAGGCTGGACGCATCGGCGAGATCCGCGTAGTGGAGATGAAACCGCTCCTGGACCGTACTGTCACGAGCGAACAGGTGATCGATTCGCTGGCGGTTCAAACTGCTCGAACGACGAACCAGGCCATGAACCTCATATTCGGGCTTATCCAAGAGCAAGTCGGCCAGGTACGAACCATCTTGGCCGGTGATTCCCGTGATCAGTGCACGTTTCATGGATGCTTTTTTCCAGAGTGTTCGCAGATTCTCGCGCTGCGACGCCGTCACGGAACATGGTATTCCGCGCGTTCCTGAGGGATGATTGGCTCGAGGGCCTTGAGCAGCTCCCCGGCGAAGTCCCTCAGTGCGTCGTTCTCGGGATCGTTGTCGCCCGTGTAGAAGACCTCAACTGTCATGGACGATCCGCGCGTCGTCTGCCCGTGGCTACTTCGACTGGTGATGGGAAGTTGCCTCACGTAGTTCTCCAGCTTCCCTTCTCCGAATATGTAGTACCAAAAGCCAACGTGTTCGACCAGTTCACCTTGGGAGTAGCCCAGGTGGGTGACCAGGGTCGACTTTCCGCTATCGGACGAAATCGCCAGCTCGCGGGTTTGCGATTCGATCTTGGTCCATCCCCCGGACGGCAGACAGATCTCCGGCGTGTGCCGCAGGTTTGTGCCCTCGGAGGAATAGTTGATCCAGAGGCGGAGGCTAAGCCCCGGGTGTTTCGCGCTCTCGTAGATCCGGTTCAAGTATTCGGACGTCTGGGCGCAAAAACAATGTCCGGATCGACCTTCTCGTTCCGACCGACCCAATCACCCAGTTCGAACGGTATCCACGCCAATGGTTTTCGCAACGGCGGCCGTTCGGTCTGGTTGAGCCGCTCCAGGCCGGCCTGCGCCACGAGACCGCTCGACAGGATCGCAAGACAGACCAGTATACGCTGAGATCGTGACATGGGACGTCCTTTCTTGCTCATGACGATCCGATCGCCAAAGGCCGTTACGGAAGAATCCGCCGTTCGAGCTACCTTGTTGGCGGTCGGAAACGATCCGGCAGAACTGGTCCAAAATCCAGCACTCAGAATTGAGCAGCAGCAGACCAAAACCCATCATCAGCAAGCCTTCGAGCGTGTGGTACGTTCCCACGGCGAACTGCGGATTGACGAAGTGCATGATGTATCCGGTGAGCAACACGCGAGCGATGTTCGCCGTCATCGCAATCGGCAACGCCGAGAGAATAATCACGACGCGGTACCACACCGGCCGCGTGCTCAGGTAAGCCACGCCCGTCGTCAATGCCAGGAAACCCGTCATTTGTCTCAGCCCACTACAAGCCTCGGCGACAAACATCTGGACGCCTCCGGGCAACGTGATCCGGTTTCCTTCACAGAGGACTGGGACTCCAGAGGCATTCATCATGGTCGAGGCGACACGACTGGCCAGCAACTGGAGCGGTGAGGCGATCTTGGCATAGAGCGCAACCGGCAAGGGAACCATGAATACCAGGAAGAAGAAAGCAAACCAGTACCGCTTCAAGGCCGCAGTTCCGAATAAGAGCGCGAAGAGACCGGCCAGTCCAATCAAGAGGGAGAGATCGGCAAGAAAGAAGATCGGCACCGGAATCGTGGCCAGTCGTCCCACCAAGGAAAGCAGGAGGAGCAGAATCCCGGCCCCGATTCCGCCATGCACCGGCACGGAGCCGCGGCGGGCGACCTGGTTGGCGAGATAGAGGCTGATCAGGGGTACGAGGAAGCCGTGACTGTAATTCTCGTCGACAGTCCAGGCGTGATAGAAGTGGCCGAGGTTCGCCGAGAACAGGCAGATGAATAATCCCGCACACAGCACGGCCCCAGTCCAGGATCCCCACTGTTGAGTATCAGTTACGGCCCGCCAAAGGAGCTGGGCAAGGCTCGTCGGCTCCGGTGCTCGCACTGGGTGTTGGCACAGACGCCCCCAATGTCACCGCCATGGTTGGTGGTCCTTCACGCCGGCTGCGGATTCACGATCATGGTGTCTACACTCGAACCGTAGATATCGCATTATGCTTCAATTCGACTCCGTTCAATTGGCCTTGGCACCCGAGGAGCGCGGAATGACGCGAGCGTGGCTTGCTCGCAAGAGCTCTGTCGGTGCCGGCTGATGTCGTCGCTCGCGGCGACGGTCAGGGTGGCGCGGAGCGCGGCCTCCCGCTTGGTGTCGTCGGCGAGCCGTAGCGCGACGTCCGCCAGGTTGAACCACCAGGCTCGTTTGAGGGTCACGTCATCCAGCAATTCGATCGCCTCGCTGTATGCCTTGTCGGCCTCCTGCCAGCGCGATCGAAGGGCGAAGGCCTCGGCCCTGACCGCCAACATGAGCGGTTCGATCGGACCATCGATTGCCAGCGGCCGGGGTTGGTTCAAGATGACGTCGAGCAGAGCGTCCGCGGCGTCGTGTCGGGCTTGCTCTCGAAGCAGCCGGGCCGTAGCTAGGATAGCCAAGGTCTTTCGCGGAAGGACTTCGAGCCACTCGGCGGCCGTCCACTCATTCCGGGCAACAACCTCGCGTATGATGTCTCGGACTCGCTCCTCGCCAGGCAGGAGATAACGCGGAACTCCTTGATCGTCGTTGAACCGTGGTGGAACGACCTGGGAGAACTCGCCGCGTGCCTCAATGGCGAGGGCTTGGCGGTACAGGTTCAGGGCTGCTTCTTTCTTCCCCGCCTCGAGCAATCGGCGGCCGCTCCAGGCAAGGCTGAGCGGGTCTCGGCTCAAACCCAAGCTACGATTCGAGACGGTCGTCTCGCTTGTGGACGATTCAAGTTGAGCCAGAGCCAGCCTCGCCGTGGGATTGATCGGCGAGACCTGAATCGCCCGGTCCAAAAGGTCGCGAATCTCTCGCCCTGGATCGTCCTTCTGACGCTCGAAGCGATTGAGATAGATCGCCCAGTGTGCCAGGTGCTGTGCACTGGTTTCGATCCAGGTGCCGCGCGACGGCTCAACCGACTCCGGAAGCGGTTTGGGACGCGCGGCCGCATCAGCCAAGATCAGGCGATTGGTCATCATGGACGCGGAATAGGATTCGCCGCCCCACGTCCAGGAGAGCACGCACCCGGCCACCCCCGCACACAAGACCAAAACCGTGACCGGCGGCCACACGAGCCAGAGGGGGAGTGTCCACTGATTGGGTTCGCGGGCCAATGTCGGCACAGTTTGAGCGGTAGTCGATCGTCTTGACTTTACCGCTGTTCGCGGCGTCGCCGGCGGATTTGGCCTGGTCCGATGAGTTGCCAGAATCTCCTCGACGGAAGGCCAGTCCGCCTGGTGGTGGGACGTTGATCCGTCGCGCTGAGGAGCCTTTCCGATAAGTCTCGGCCCTGCGGACGCACCCTTCCTCTTTCTTGATTTTGGGCGACTGACAATCGGCTCAGGCTCGGTGGCCGCCACGGTTAAGTCGGTCTCTCGATCCGGTTCCGTCGTTCGTCCGAACTCTTCAACCGCCTGGACTTGTTCAGCCTCGACGACTGGTGTGTCCGCGACGGTGGGAGCGTCGAGTCCCGGATCGGGGGAGATTGAAGGAAGCAGGCGATCGTCAACCGCGCCAGAGAGAGCCAATTCGAGGCGATTCTCGAAATCGCCGGCTTCGAACGGGTGTGGTGTTGGTGCGTCCACAGGCCTGTCACGAGCGATCTCGGCCGTCGGTGAATCCTGGGCCGGGAGGCGGAGATACTTGCGGCTCAAGTACCGGGCTGATCCAAGTCGGTGCGATCTTGGCGACGGTGGCCGCGGGAGTCGGTCGAATCGTGGCGTCAATCTTCGATGGTGCCGCCGGTTGCGCGCGAGCGACTCGGCGGCTCCTTGAGCGGCACGGAATCATAACGGGTGCCGTAATCAGGACGCTTAGCCTCGCCGCCTGGCTTTGTCCGTTCGGCGCGGGCTTTCAGCTCGGCTCCGGCCGCCCGCCACCGCGCTTCCCAACGGTCCTTGACGGTCGGACCTCGCGACCCTTCCGTCTTCAGCTTGGTCGGGTTCGTGACCGCGGCGGGCGGATTATCCGGCTCAACCGTTGGCCGGGTGCCGATGCCGATGCTCGCTCGTTCCGGGTTGCCGTTAGCGAAAAACTCCGCGACCAGCATCGGGGCGGGTTGATTGAGCTGACGCAGTGCGGGCCCTTGGTACATCTCCCAATCCGGTTCGGCGGCACGGTCGCGCCTTAGCGTCAAGCAATAGGTGCCAATCGAGAACGGTACGTCGAATGAGAGTTGAAAAGGCCCGTCAATCGGCCGGCCCTCGACCAAGATCGGGCTCCGCAACCCGACTGGAACAAGATGCCAGAACCGACCCCTGCGCTGTAAGCGGCAAGCCTCATCGGCCACGTCATATTCGGGTAACTGCACTTCGCAAAATGCGGCGCGACCGATCCGGACCGAAATCCATGGGAGCTCCACGACCCGGATCGGACCCGATTCACGGCCCTGGATGTGGAGACATGTGGACTCCGGCATGATGCGAACGACTCCTCCGTGAGCCATACTTTGTCGAACGGGCTGAGTTTAGGCGCGCTCGACGAACAAATCCGTACCACCCGCCAGCCAGCGATTCCAAGTTCCACCCAGGGCGCTGACCGAGATCGCCACGGCGGGCAGCTCGATCGTCCAGTATACGACGAACCATAGACTAAAGCCCAGTGCCGCTCCGAGCATGCCGTAGGCGAGCGTGCGGTCCGACGAACCGACCCGCTTGAGGCAAAACGGTACGCGGCAAACCGACCAAAGTCCGGCCAACCCCAGGATTCCCAGTCCGATCACGCCCGATTCGACCGCGCACTGAAGCAAACTGCTCATCGCCGTAGTCGAGGAGGCGTCGTGCACTTTGAAGTAAGGATGAATCGCGGGAAAACTGCCGAAACCCGTGCCTGCCAACGGGAATTGCCTGAGCAGCGGCAGGCTCTCGGTCCATAGGAGCTTCGTGCATTCCCACGACAGCGGTGCGATCGGTGGCGGCCCTCCCGCGATCCTCGGCCATGTGGCAACCAGTGTAGCACCCAGGCCGAGCGAAGACAGCAGCAGAATCGTCAAAGCGATCGACGACCCGCGCGACCCGCGCCCTGCCAGGGACGGAAGTCCGACCGCCAATAAGCCGATGCCGAATGGCAAGCAGTACCAGGGGCCCGACATCAGGCCAACCAAGAACGCGCACATGACGAGCATGACGATCAACAAAACAACCAAGCTGCCTTGTCCTGTATGCGCAAGCCGGGAGGAGAAGCTCTCGCGACTCCCGCGCGGTGAGATCACGTGCAGCAAGATTGCCAACGAGAGTGGCATCGCCAATGAGCCAAGCGCGAGGAAACCACCGGAACCGCCCATCATGGTTCCGAACAAGAACGGGCGGTCGGGAACCAGTGCAATTCTCTCCAGCGTCGTGTTGGGACTCGGCATGGTCGTGGAATCGGATACTCGTCGCAAGGTCGTGGCCGTAGGCGCGTTGAGCAAATTATCGAGCGACGGTGCCCACGCCGCGGACCGACCTGGCAGGAAGGTGCCGAACAACCCTTCCGACTGACCGGCGATCTGCACCAATCCGAACGCACCGTTGAGCAGAAACGCCGCCACGACACATCCCCACACAAGGTATAGCCGCCGCAGGCGATCCGTGAAATGTGATACCACCCAGAAGATGCCCAGACAGCCCGCCGCACCGACCAGCCATCTCAGTGTCGCGGACCGATCGAGTGACATCGGCGAGCGCACCTGGGCCGGCTCACCCACGTCGGCCGTGGAATCGTCGGCGTTCACACGCTCCGGCCAAACCCCGTAGCTGTAAATTTGGTGCGCCATGGGTGAGATACGCTGTGCGAGCCTGGGCGGCAACGGTACGAGCTGCAAGGTCCCCACTGCCAACAGCAACAGACCCAGCAGTGTCAGCGGACTCTTCAAGAAGGTGCTCCGACCCGTAACCAAGAGCTTCACCAGCGTGGTTCCAGCCAGCAGGAAGGTCGTAAACGCCGCCGCCGGTCGAAACCACCAAACCGCGCCACCGAAACAGACCGCGCTGCCGAGCACGAGCAGCACCAACGTCGTGCCTAGCACAAGGTCAATGGCCAGCAGGATCTTGGTTCGCAGGTTCACGATGGGCCTCTCTCCATGGGGTCATGTGTAGGTTGAGATTTCCAGCCTGACCCACGGGACGTTTACTGATGACTAATGACTGAGAGCGAGTGGTTCCATGTTGCTCGTAGTTGACTCGAACCTCTCGCCCCATAGCGGGAGCGGTTCATACCCGTAACTCGACCAGTTGTCCATGTCCTCGGTCAACCCGTTGAAGACGACGCCGGCAATGACCACGTGTGACTGCTCGAGGATCGCCTTGGCGCGATGCAGGGTCATCAATTGGTGAGAGCCGGAGCGGACCACCAAGAGCGAAGCATCGACGATACGGCCCAGTACCCGGCAGTCGGCCAGACCGAGCACGGCCGGCCCGTCGAGGATCACGCGATCGTAATGGCTCGACAAGCCGATCAGCAGTTGACGCAGCTCCCGAGTGCCGAGGATCTCGATCGGGATCGATCGCGTGTCGCCGGTGGGGATGAAGTCGAGGTTTGGGATTTCCGTGTGGCGGACCGTCCGTTGCCAGGGCAGCTCGCCGCGCAGGACATCGATCAGCCCGTGGACGTCGGTTGCACACTCATCCTCGATGAAGACCTCGGCCAAGCTGGGCCGGCGCAAGTCGATGTCCACGAGTAAGGTGCGCTCACCAGCTCGGGCACAGGTGCCCGCCAGGTTGATCGCCGTCGTGCTCTTGCCCTCACCGGCCTTAGCACTGGTGACCAGCAAGGTGGTGATCGGCCCGCGCTTGTCGGCGATTCCCAGCAGACTGGCGCGGATGTTGCGGTAGGCGTCGGATTCGAGCGAATCGGGTGTGGCCGACGTCCAGAGATGCCCGCCACGATGCGTCAAGGCGGTCCGCCGGATCCGGGGAACCACGCCCAGAAGCGGCAGCGTCAGACCGTGGGTCACGTGCTCGGGAACCTTGACTGAGTGGTCGATGCGCTCGAGCAGGCAGACCAGGCCGATGCCCAGACCAAAACTCATTACCAAGCCAAAGCCAATCAATAACGGCCGGTTCGGCTTGATGGGCGTTGTCGGCTCGACCACGCCGTTTGGCGGGATCTTCACGCACTCGTTGCTCACGATCGCTTCTTCCACGATCTCAAATTTCGTCAGTCTTCCTTCCATCTCCACGATCTGTTTTTTCTTGTCCGCGCGGTCACTCAGCAGCGCCATGAACTGTTGGTACTCGGGCAAGGACTCCTGCATCTTGATCAGCAGTTTTTCCTGCGCGGCCTCGTCCGCATCGATCTCCTGTCGAAGCCGATCCATGAGCATTTCTTGTGGGCTGGAAGCCATCTCGGTGCGAATCGAGAGCAGCTTGTCTCGCTGATCCATGAGGTTGTCGAGCCGATTGGCATAATGCTGAGCTGACGGATCGCTGTTGAGGTTGCGGGCGATTTTACTTTGGTGTTCGAGCCTGTACTTGTATTCCTCGATTTGCTCTTCCAACTTCGCGAGCTTGGCCCCTCGCGACGAAGTGGCGCTGTCGAACTCGACCCTGGGCAGCAACATCTGCTGTTGAATATCTGCCAATTTCATTTGCTTTTGCGAAA
Organism: uncultured Planctomycetota bacterium; assembly: GCA_963779785.1. Taxonomy (GTDB): domain Bacteria; phylum Planctomycetota; class Planctomycetia; order Isosphaerales; family Isosphaeraceae; genus CAVRFS01. The sequence continues at coordinate 206,619 of CAWAAW010000037.1, read as the reverse complement.
GAACCGTCGCCAAACTGACATATCGATCTTCAATGATGCTCCGGCCGTTAGGACCGATCGTGCGGGTGTCCTTCAGCAACTCGTTGATTTTGCTTTCCTGAGCCGCCAAAGCCTTGTTGAGCGACGACAAGTTTTTCCGGGCGTACTCTTTGGCGGCGTCGAGCTTTTTTTCGTTTTCCGTTTTCGACTGGTATCGAAACTCCTGCAGGAGCTTCTCTAGCAGCCTCTTGGTCCGAGCCGGGTCCAGACCTTCCAGACTGACGATAAACGAGTTGGTCTTCTTCCACTGCACGACTGTGAGCGACTTGAAGAGCTCGGTGGCGGGGTCCACGTACTGGCTCAATTCCGCATAGATCGCGGGGTCGTTAACGACCAGCTCGGCTAACCACTTGCTTCGCAGCCGGGCTTCCTGGTTGGGAACATAGTTCGCCAGGCTTGACGCATCGCGACGACCGAGCTCGTGTGAGACGAGCGTCGAGAACACTGGGTCGACTTCAGGCGGGTTGATTTCGATCTCGGCCTTGACCAGGTAGACCAGAGGCATTCTGAGAACCACGATCGAGCTTCCGATCGCCAGTGGCAAAGCGACGGCCAGCACCATCCAGAAGCGGCGGCGAAGTGCACGGAGATAGTTCGAGGTGTTCTTGACCGTGGCAGGGTTGACTGTGACCGCGGTTGGCCCGGGACGAGTCGGATTCGGAGCAGCAGCCGGCCCGCTGTAGGACTGAATTTCGTCCATGAACGCCTCCCTGACTGATGGTGAGTTCATCCGTGAGCCCGAAAAGCGGGCCTTGCCGGTGTATCAGCCGTTGTACCGCCGTCAAACAGGCTTGCAACGACCGGGCTTGTCATGCGAGCGCCGTCCCTTCATTCGGTCCGGCCGGTCGCATCATCGCGGTCGCTTCGGTCGAATCAAGCCGATTCAGTTGCTCGGCCAGTGCCTGACAAAGGCGCTGCAAGTACCGAAAGACGATGTCGGCGGCCAGCGGGGTCTCCGCGGTCAGTCCCAGACTGACCGTGATCCATAAACCGCGGCCACCGGAGAGTCGAAAGATCGCCGATGGGCCCGACAGGAACTCGCTCATGAATGCCGGCTTGACCTGGTCGTTGGGTGATGCTGATGACGTCGTGAGGTGCTGGTTGCAAGAGATCCGCACTCGATCGCACCCCAACCGATGAGCCGCCTCGTCCACAACCTCGTAGGCCGCTGTCGCCGTGGCGCATAATTCGATCCGCTGAATAGCTTCCCAGGCCAGCTTCGCGGCCATCCGCTCATTTCGTCCCCTGGTGAGCCGGTCCTGAAGATCGTCGCGGAGGTTCGCCAGCTCATCGCGGCGACTGGTCACGACGAGGAGAAAGACCAGGCACCCGGAAATGCCCATCACCAGCGTCAGGTATTCATTCCGCAACGCAACACCCAGCATGACCGCGCCGCAGAGGAAACCGGAGAAACAATAGAGCATCAACGCGGCTTGCCGTGGGTTTAATCCGAGCCCGATCAACAGGTGGTGTACATGACGGCGGTCGGCGGCGCTTAGGGGTAAGTTGCGCACCCACCTACGAAAGATCGCCATCGCCGTATCCGAGATCGGCAGCCCCATCGCCAAGATCGGAAACAGGATCGAGATCGCCGACGGGCCCTTGATCGATCCCTGTACCCCGATCACGCCAATCAAGAGTCCGATGAGCATGCTGCCGCTGTCGCCGAGGAAGATGCACGCAGGGTGCCAGTTGTAAAGCAAGAACCCAGCCAGGCTGCCGGCCAGCGCGACCGCCAGGACCGCGACGTCGAAGTTCTGATTGTGGATCGCGACCAGCGTCAACGTCCCACTCACCAGCAAACCTACACCCGACGCCAGCCCATCCATGCCGTCGATCAAGTTCCAGATATTCATGCAGCCCAGGAACCAGAACAAAGTGACAAGCAAGCTGGGCAGTGCGAGGTCGACCGGTAACCCCATCACGCTGAAGCGGGCGCTCGGAAAACCCAGGTCGATATTCAGGCTGAGCACGTCGATCGTCTGGATCCGGATGCCGCCCAGGTAGAGGGTCAAGACCGCCAGAGCCTGTCCCAACAGTTTCATCCGGGGGCCGAGGGACCGCGTGTCATCGATGAAGCCGACGACCAGGATAACCGACGCGGCCATGATGAGTGACCACCCATATTGAAATCCGAACGCGCCGACGGCTTGCGATCTCAACGAGTCGTTGAAATGCGTCAAGATCGTCCCGGTTGCCACGCCGAGTGCCAGCGCAAGTCCGCCCAGCCGGGGGATCGCGCCCTTGTGGATCCGACGGAACTGGTCGGGTCGATCGATCGCGCCGACCAAAGTCGCGACCCAAGTCACGACCGGGGTTGCCAGGACGCACCCCAGCATCGCAATCGCGAAAATCATCAAGTAAACGTTGGAGACTATCATGAGGGACATCATCTCCCCGAGACTCGATCGGTCGCATCGAGTTGCATCCCATGCGTCTCGATTCCGAGGCGCAGCCGAACCGACTCGCCTCGGGGCCATGATCGGAGGATCCGCGCGGACAGGGAGAGGAGGAACCCTGGGCTGATGAAGCGACGGTTCTGGACAAGCTCTGAGTTCATCCCGATTTCGGTTCGCTCTTTTTCCCCCCTTGCGAAGGGGGGACAAGGGGGGGCGGTTCCGGCGGAACCATGGCCTGGTACGCGGGTCCCGAGGTGATGGGCCTCGCGGACTTGCCGGCTTGGCCGAGCATGTTCGTTATGCCCTGTCCACCCCCCCTAGCCCCCCCTTCGCAAGGGGGGGAAACGGCTCGCTCGCTCGCATTGTGATTCGATCTCGCGCACCAAATACTCGCGTCTCGAAACCGTCCCGCGAGCTCGACCAACCGTGTCGTTTCATCACCCCACTCGGAGGCCGTGCCACCGTCGTTGACGACGGAACTAAACTTGGCATTATTAGGGGACGCTGAAGCGAGCCTGACTCGCCGCCGCAATACCCAATCGACCACACGACTGAGTGACGCGCGGTCGGAGCGAGAAGAGCTGTCGTTATGAAACAGGATGCGGCACAACACGGTTTAGCTCGTCTTCCATGACTCATCGAACGCCCCGATCCCAAGAATCCAGTTCAGGCGATAGCATCGGGGGTCGCAGGAGTATCTCCGGTCACATCGATTCGGTCAAGGCGAATTCGAAGTGGTCGCACCGAAAGCGCAGCTCATCCAAAGCGAGGTGTTGCGATCCGTCCCGAGTCATTGCAATTATGACAAAGACTCAGCCGTCTTCGGGTTGGCCGGCAGGTCGAAGGCGCCGTCAAAGCCCTCCGGCAGTATGGGTTTGGTTTCGGAATTGAGCTCTGACGGACTGGAAGCCTGGGCTGGCCGAACCAGGCCCGCAAGCCAGAGGCTGATCAACGTCGCCACCACGGCGACCAATCCGACCCGGTTGAAGTTGTGCAGGGATTTGTCGGCCGTGTCCCCCAGGATGTAACCACCGATGAGGGCGGCTGCACCGCTGGCCAGATGCTGGACGGCTGAGTTTGCGCTCATGAATCCGCCACGGAGGCGGCGTTCGACGCTGCCGGTGACCATCGTCAGCGCGGCGACCATCCGGCCGGCGTTGCTGAGCATGAACGCGCCAACCACCGACATCGCCACGAACAGCGGAACGCGAGGCAGGTTCGTCACCACGATGATCAAGACCACCGCGACCATAGCCACGACGCGATACACCGGCAGCTTGCCGAAATGATCGGCCAGGCGGCCGATCATCGGAGCGCCGATGAGCGTCAGAATCCCGCCGGTCACGAACACCCACGGCAAGCCCGACTCGGCATTCACGCCGACGTGTGAGACCAGATACATACTCATGTACGGGATGACGGAAAAGCTGCCCAGCATTACGGAGACGACCAAGGCGAATGCACGGAGGTGATTGGCCTCACTGAAAGTTGCAATGATCTGTTTCACGGGATGGGAATGCGGACCCTGGTGGATGTGCTCGCGGAGGGGCGGCAGGAAACGATAAGCCGCGATGAAAGACGGTGTACCGAGTGCCGCCAAGGCCAAGAACGGGACATGCCAGTCCAGCTTATCACCCAGGTACAACCCGGCCGGCACGCCGACGACCGACGCGACCGCGAAGGCCGACATGAGGATTCCCGTCGCGCGGCCACGTCGCTCTTCGGGAAATACGTCGGCGATGATCGCCAGCGCCATTCCACCCAGGATGCCCGCCAAAGCCGCCGGTGATGACTCGGGCCAAGAGCAGCGTGTAGAAACCCTGGAGCCAGGCCGCAGAATAGCGTCCCGAGCAGAAATCCTGCGTAAAGGGTCAAGAACGCGGCCTTGCGGCCGAATCGGTCCATGATCGAGGAGCCCAGGAGTCCCGCCACGCCCGCGCTGACTGTGTAGGACGCCACGATCCAACCGAACTGAAAGTGCGCGATTCCCAGCTCGGGCTCTAGCTTGGGGCCAAGCGGCATCACCACCATGAAATCGACGATGCTGGTGAACTGGACCGATGCCAGAATCAACAGCAGGATCGCCTCGCGACGCCGGGTGGCCGCCGCCTCGTCTGGGACGACTGACTGCATGGACTCCACCTCTTCCTGTGTTGACTCGTCTTCTCCGAAGCGGCGCCATCCCGGACTTATCGAGGTTTCACGCTCGCATGGCGGACACGGGATACCAACCCGAAGCGCAAGCGAGCCGATAACAGCCGGAATCCTCGCTTGCGACTTTAGTATGATGGACGCCGCTGTCGCAGTGTGCGCGACGTGAGAGTGAACCGCAGTAATACCCTCCGCACACGACATTTTACTCGTATGAGGCAAGAGCCACGTGCGGCGCGGGCATGGCAAGGCAGCTCCGGTTTTTCAGCAACCGTTCGGTCGACGCCGATCGTGCGGCATGTTTCTTGCACAATCGCTCCCCGCCTTGTATTTTTTTGTAAGAAGTCTATGGACGTTGTTCGTCTCCTCAGTGTGATATAATTCGTGTTGAACAGGGAGGCGCTTGACAGATCGTGCCTTGTTCCGGACCGGCGTGATGCGGGCATCGGTTTTGGAAGAACCGAGCCCGCGAATTGTCGTGCCCGCTTTGTTTGGGAATGACTCCAGCGAACGGCAACGACGGAGCGGTGCGCGAATTCCTTGGTCGCAGGCAACGGGTTGCAAGGCTTCTCCGGATTCACGAGAAACGCAGGGTTCCATCACTCGGCACGAGATGGTGATCCACGGCCGAGTCCGACTCCGGTGAACGCTCGAAGCCAGCCTTGCACGCGACGACGAATTTGAGCACGGCGCTCCCAAGCGGGAAGGATCAGCATCCATGCGCCGCCTGTTCTCGTGTTTCCTGACGTGGTTCTTGCTGGTCTCGCCGGGAGGGATGACCGGGTCGGTCACCTGGGCCGATTCGCCGGCGGCGATTCTCGGCCGACCAATCCCGCGGCGACGGCCGCTTCCGCTCTGCCGAACGATCCGGAAGTCGTTCTGGAACGCGGTCTCGAACAGGAACGGTCGCGGAACTGGTCGGCGGCCATCGAGACCTATCACGCGGCCATCGAGCGCTGGCCGAGCCGCGCGCGACTTCGGCCGCCGCCTCCGGCTCTGCGAGATCCATTTCAAGCTGAATCGCCGCTATTCCGACGCCAGCTTCCGCAATGTCTTGCTGCGACTGCCGCACGAGCAGGCCGCCGATCTGTACGACGAGGTTCTCGATCGGATCCAGACCAACTACGTTGATGCGGTGCCGCTCGAGCCACTGGTCCGCCACGGACTGGATAACCTCGAAGTGGCGCTTCGCGAGCCGTCATTCGTCAAGACCAACGCACCGGCGGCCACGCCCGAACGCGTGACCTGGCTCCGCGATGCGCTTCGGGAGTATCGGGCGCAGTTGGCGATCCCCGATCGGGCGTCGGCGATCCGCATGGCTCTCGCGAGCCAGCGAGCTGGCGCGGCAGGCGATCGGCATGTCGTCCACTCCCGTATTTCTGGAATTCACCTGCGGCGCGTGCGACGCCCTGGACGACTTCACCAGCTACCTGACACCCGACAAGCTGGAAGACCTCTACGCCATGATCGACGGTAACTTCGTCGGCCTGGGGATCGAGCTCAAGCTCGACAAGGAAGGACTCCGCCTGGTGGGTGTGATTCGAGGCGGACCGGCGTGGGAGGCCGGACTCAAGGTCGGCGACCAGATCGTCAAGGTCGGCGACCGCGTCGATCAAAGGGCTGAGCCTGGACGAGGCCGCCAACAAGCTCCAGGGGGCCGAGGGCACGACCATCGACCTGGTCATTCTGCATCGGGACGGGACCGATCCAGACCTTCCGGCTGGTCCGCCGCCATGTTGACGTGGAGAGCGTGACCAACGCCAAGCTCGTGGACCCGGTCGACGGCATCGGCTATCTCCAGCTCACGGGCTTTCAAAAAACATCGACCGATGAGATTCACCAGGCCATCGCGGCACTGTCCCGACAGGGGATGAGAGTGCTGGTCCTCGATCTCAGGGGCAATCCCGGTGGGTTGCTCAATGTGGCCGTCGAGATCGCCGAGAGCTTCATCGATTCGGGCCTGATCGTCTCGACCCGAGGACGAGCCCAAGGGCAGACCCAGGCCTTGAGCGCCAGCGGACGCGCTCGGTGGCGGATGCCGCTGTATGTCCTGGTCGATCACGATAGCGCCAGTGCCAGCGAGATCCTGGCCGGCGCGCTCCAGGACCACCATCGAGCCACGATCCTGGGCACTCGGACCTACGGCAAAGGCTCGGTGCAGAGCATCTTCTCGCTCCGGTCCGCACCGGCCGGACTCAAGCTGACGACCGCCAAGTTCTACTCGCCGCTCAACCGCCCCTACAGCGAGCAAGGCGTGCACCCCGATATCCCCATCACCTTGCGCACCGTCGCCAAGCCGAGCGATAACGCGTCGACATCCGCGAGGAATTGAATCTCGGCGACCCCGAGCTCGACCTGACCCTCTGCCGCCGCGATCCGCACCGCCAAAACTCAACTTCGCACGCCCAATGACGATCAGTATCGAGCCGAAGTCACAGCGTCTGGATTGGGCCGGAACAGATCGGAGTCGAAACCGCGGGAATCGATCGTGGTAGGATCGGATAGGAATCGAGGCGGGAGTCGTGTCTCTCGTCTCGATGGAGCCGATCCCCGCTGTCTCAGGACGATCGATGACCGAGACTGACAAGGCCGGCCGGCAATCGACACGCCTGGAGCCCGAGACCACCTGGACGGTCGTGGCCGACTCGCCGCTCAAGGGCCTGTCGATGGCCCGCGAGGCCGGCACGATCCTGGCCTGGGACGAGGGAAATCAGCTCTACCTCTACGCGCGTGCACGGTGAGCCTTTGTCGTATTCTCGCGTGCCGAATCGGATTCAGGCGGGCGCGATCAGCGACGATGGCAGCTTGATTGCGCTTCTGGTCGATGCGGAGGACGCCGGCCTCTTGCTGCTGAATGCGGATTTCCACGTGGAAGTCGAGCGGCCGGCCCCGTCCGAGCGCGTCGTTCGTGACGATCGATCCGCACGGCCGATACATCGCCGTCGGAACTCGTCAGGACACCCTTTACTTGATCAACCGCTACGGCCGGGCCGCAGGTCGACTGGAGACGATCGGGTCTCTGTCCCATCTCTGTTTTGTGCCCGACCGCCCGCTCATGATCGGCGCCGCCGCGTTCGGCATGCTGACGGCGGTCGCCCTGGAGCCAGATCGATCCCAGGGGCGGCTGGAGACCGAAATCGTCTGGCAGGACCGCTTGATGTCCAACGTGGGGCGTCTGGCTGTCAATGGTGACGGCGGCATGATCCTGGCGAGTTGTTACACGCTGGGCATTCAGCGCTATGACTTGCAAGGGCGCAACGAAGGATCCTACCACCTCGGGCGGAACGGTTTCGCATGCGGTCCCCGACTTTCCCGGCCGCACCATCGCGGCCGCGACGCTCGAGGGTGAGCTGGCCGTGATGAATTCGGCCGGCAACGTACGCTGGCGCACCCGACTGCCCCGGCCGGTCATCGCTCTGGAAATCGACCCGCTCGGGCCGCTACTCTGATCCACGGGCACGCCACCGGCGAGATCGTCCGACTCGACCTGTTCGGAGGAGGCCAGGTCCGATCGCCCGAGAGCGCTGCCCGACGCTCCGCCACGACGCGTCGCCATCGGCGGGAAGGCTGTGCGGACCTCTTCAGGATCGGTGCGGGCACCGGATTGGCTGGTTCCCGTGGTCGAAAACGACCAGCAGTCAGAGACCGCGGTAATCGCCGTCACGGATGAGCCGCCGCGGATCGCGTTATTCACCAGCCCGCACCGGCTTCACTTGTATAGCACCGCGGGCCAGAAGGTGGGAGAAGGCCCCAAGATGACCGGTGTCGGCCGGATTCTCCGGAGCTCCTCCGGGCTGGCTCGCCGCCGCGACTGACCGGCAGATCCTGCTCTGGAACCTGAACCAGGACAGCCATAACCTGATCGATGTCAGCCTGCTCCAATTGACGCACATGGCGATCAATCCGGACGAGTTCGGGCTGGCGTTGATTCAGGAGCGCGATCGCATCGGCAGGCTCACGCCCGCGGGTCGCTGGATTTGGAAGCACGAGCTGCGCGAGCCGGTGGAGGACCTGGCGATCGGCCCGAACGGATATGCGGCGGTGACCACCCACGGAGGCGCAGCTCGTGGTATTCGATCCCGCCGGTGCGCGGACTGTCGGCTTCTCCTTCGACCCGAGCGATCCACCGCTCCTGATCGAAGCACCTGAGAAATCGCCCCCTTCGTTGGTATGGGTCAGCCTGGCGCGCCGATCGCAGTGGCTGCGCGGCCACGGGCTTCGAGGCGACGTTCTCTGGGAGAGTCCGATCCTCTGGGAGCCCTGGTCGCTGACTCGACTCCCGGGGTTGATCCTGCTCGCGGCGGCCGACGGACGCGCCCTCGCCTATGATGGCACCGGCGCCATTCGTCGCCAGGGACCGGCCAGTGGCGATGCCAACGACGTGTTCTTCGTTGATCCCGACGGCCAGCCCGTGCGGATCTCTCGACGAGGCGTCCATTTGATCTGCGCGTCCCTCGATGGACGGGTCAATTGGCGATCCGTCGTCGATCAACCATTCGGTCCCCTCGCCGCCAATTCGAAAGGCACCGCAGTCTTGCTCGGCAAATCGCTCGCCTGGTTCAAGAACGAGCCGGCAACGCACTAATTGGACTCGCGCGACTACGGGACACCGCCGTCGTAAGGTGCTCTCTGAGCGCCGTTTTTTCCTCACGCGCCGGCTCGCCTTGGTGCTCACAGAGCAACGCTACAAATGGGTGAAAAATCCCAGAATCACGCAACGCCATTTTCGTGTTTGTTTGCCCATTTTCCTCAGTTTAACTTCTCTTCCGGTCGATTGCATCCATTCAGCCATTTCGGTGCATGCCCATCTTGCCTCGTTCGCCAGTTGGCAATAGACTACATTAGGTTGCATTTGATGCTCTGGAATGAAGCATGACAGCCGACAATCGTTCAAGCTGCCCCAACGCAACGATCCGTTACTTCCGTAGTATTGTTGACGCCGAGATCGCTGGAAGTTCGATTGCACTCAGCTGAATCGATCGAAAGCCTGAGAAAGAACCACGATAGACCAACGGAATGGCACCGACGCATCTCTAGCTTGGAGGTCTCGATGCTGGAGTGTAGCCCACCGATACCAAGATTGAATCTCTGCCCGGAGTTGCAGTTGAGTCTGCACCAGCGAGGGGCGGAGGAAGCCCAGCGATTCAAGTGGATTGAAAGCGAGAAGGCCGGCCGAGATCTGGGCGAAACTGCGATTCGTACCTGGATCTGCCAGCACTGGAACGACTTCCTGAGACATCGATGGCTGGAGCATCTCCAGGGGAAGACGTTCTGGATCGAGCTCGATCCGCGAGATTTCGGGCTGTTGCGGACCGGCTTTTCAGTCATCACCGCTGATCGACCCGATTCTAGAACACCTCAAGCACGGTCGGCGAGAACCTCGACGTCATCTTGTGGGCGATGGAAAACCGCCTGCCGATGAATGACGTGCTCCAGATCCTCGAGACGCTCGACGTCAACAGCCGCCGCATCGAATGCCGCTTCGAGCTCTGAGGTGTGTAGCAAGTCGGCACGCATTGGTTGCGTTGGCAATCAGTCTCGCGGTCAGCGCGATTTTACGCCCGCGATTGATTCGGCCCCCTGCTCCACCAATGCGACCAGAGTCCTGACAAAGCAGCCGGTCGCGCCGGCGTCGCGCAGTGGCGGAGTCGGAATCGGCCCAGCTCGGGCCGGCGATATCCAGGTGGATCCAGGGCGTCGAGCCGACGAACTGCTCGAGAAACTTGGCCGCCGTGACCGCCCCGCCCCACTTCCCACCGACGTTCTTCCAGTCGGCCACCTGGCTCTTGAGCTGTTCCTTGAAATCATCGTCGAGCGGAAGCCGCCAGACTCGTTCCCCGGTTCGCCGGCAGGCGGTCTGGAATTCCTGACAGAATGACTCGTCGTTGCCGAAGAGCCCGGCGATCTTCGGTCCGAGTGCGACGATGCATGCGCCCGTCAAGAGTGGCCAGATCGAGGACGCGGTGCGGTCGGCGCTCGACGCAGAAGCTCAGGGCGTCGGCCAGGATCAACCGGCCCTCGGCGTCGGTATTCAAGACTTCCACGGTCTTGCCATTCCGCATGGTCAGGACGTCACCCAGCTTCATCGCTTTGCCACCGGTCATGTTCTCGGTCAGGGCGAGGTAGCCCGTGAGATTGACCGGCAGCCCGAGCCGCGCGACGGCTTGAATCGTCGCGAGCACGACCGCGGCTCCGGTCATGTCGCTTTTCATGTCTTCCATCGACGCGCTCGGCTTGAGGGACAACCCGCCCGAGTCGAACGTCACGCCCTTGCCGACCAGTGCGAGCGTGGGCGAATCACCGCCTTGCTGGTAATCGAGGATGACGAACGGCGGGCGGCTCGTCCGAGCCGGCCGCCACGCCGAGCAAGCCGCCGAAGCGCTCCTGGCGGATCCGCGCTTCATCCCAGACGTCAACCACGATCCCGGCGTCGTCGGGCGACCAGGCTGATCCGTTCGGCGAGCTTGACCGGCGACTTCTCCGCGGCCGGCGTATTCACCAGGTCTCTCGCCAGGTTGATGGCCTGGCCGACGACCTCCGCGCGGACGAGCGTCCGCTCGATGCGCGTCACCTGGTCGTCGCGTCGGCTCGGATCGACGATCAGGCTGAGCGAACCGAAGGCGTGGCGATTCGGCTCGGTCTTGCGAAGTCCCGGGTCCTCGGGTACCCGCGATGGCCCCTTCGATCAACGCCGATGCCACGTCGTGTTCCGCCTCGGCCGGCGGCAACACGATCGGCCACGCTCTCGCGACGCTTCCCAGCCAAGCCGCTTCGACAGCGCGAATCCCGCCGAGAATGCCGCTCCAGAGTCGAACCGGCTTCGCGGACCAAGTCCGACCAGCAACACCGCGGACGCCGCGAACCCCGCAATTTCATAGAGCGGCGTCAGCTCACCGAGCGAGCCGGTCACCTCTTTCTCCGAAATCAGTCGTCTGACCGTCTCCTCCAAAGCCGTTCCCTGCAATCCATCCGGAGGCTCGGCCTCATCCTCGAAGATCCCCACAACCAGCCATTTTGCCTGAACTTCCACGATCGGCTGACGGACAAGAGCGATGTTCATCGAGGTGAAGACGTTCCAAAGAAGTGGAGAGATGACGGGGAGATCGTTGGGATCGCGGGCCGGAGTATTTCCATAATCGCAGGATGCTCGCCGTTGCGCCAAGCCGACTTGCCCTCACCTGCGGTGAGCGATACAATCCGCCCGTTCCTCGATCCGGTGAAGGGAGGGTGGAATCAGACCTTCGGGCCCACGCAAGGCCGGCAAGGCATTCGGTTTATCCGTCATCCTTTCGAGGACTGGGAGAGCCAAGGATGGACGAACTCCACGCGAGAACTCGCCGGCCGGCGGCGCTGTTGATGTTGGTCGCCCTCGGGCTGCTCTCCGGGTGCGTCGAGCGGCGGTACACGATCCGCAGTGATCCGCCCGGAGCGACTGTCATCGTCAATGGCGAAGAGATTGGCCCCACTCCCGCGTCAAAATCCTTCTACTATTACGGCAACCGGGAAATCACCTTGATGCTTGACGGCTACCAGACCAGGACCGTCATTCAACCGATCAATGCGCCGTGGTGGGACAACTACGTGACCGAGTTCTTCACGGAGAACATCGTCCCCGTGTCATTACGTGACGAACGCGAGTACACATTACCAGCTCGTGCCGGCCGTATCGCCACCGGTGGCCGAGTTGCGCAACCGAGCCGAGAGCCTGCGCGAGGAAGCTCAAACGCTACCCAAGCCGCGGCGCGGGGGCATTCTGGGATGGCTCGGATTCTAGAAGGCGTACAGACAAGATGGGGCTGCATCAGCAGGACGCGGTGCGATCCATCTTGGACTGCTCGCCGCAATCCGTTTGCGTACGTGCCACGATATCGTCCGCCACCGACTGGAATCGATCGCTCCGCCGAGAAATCGAAGCTCCGCTTGATCAAACCGACCCGACTTGCCGATCTATTGAGGAATGAAACTCAGGTTCCGACGTCCGATTGGGGTGAACGGCAGTGAAGATCGTTGTGGCCGCGATCCAGATGCCCTGCGATCAACTCGATGTCTCGGCCAATCTGCACCGAGCCGACGATCTGCTGCGCTCGGCGCACGAAGCCGGCGTGGAGCTGGCGGTCTTGCCCGAGCTGTTCAACACCGGCTACAGCCTCTGTCCGGACTTCGGGCCTTACAGCGAGACGCCGGAGGGCCCCACGATCTCGCACCTTCGCCAGCGCAGCCGGCAGTGGGGGATGGCGATCGCGGCCGGCTTCGTCGAGCGATCGCGGCGGCATCTTTACGATTCGCTGGCCTTCTGCACGCCCGACGGCGAGGTCCGGATCTATCGCAAGCGCAACCTGGTCTTCTGGGAACGGTTTCGGTTCCACCCCGGCCGATCGCCGCTGGTCGTCTCAACCCCCTGGGGCCGGGTCGGCTTCGCGATCTGCGCCGACATGATCTATCGCAAGGTCTGGACCGATTATCGCTCGACGGATCGACCTGGCGGTCGTCTCGGCGGCCTGGCCCGACTTCGCCGATCGTGACTCGGGGCGCCGGCACTGGCTGTTCGGCCACGTCGGTCCGCTCTCGGCAGTCGATCCCCACCAAGGTCGCCATCGGATCTGGGCATCCCGGTCGTCTTCGCCAACCAATGTGGCGAGACCCGCACGACGATCCCGGTCCTGGGTACCCAGATCAAGGACCGGTTCGCCGGGCAAAGCAGTATCTGCGACGGTCGTCACGGCGCGCCGGTGATCGCCGGCAAGGAACCTGTCCTACTCATCGCTCCCATCACACTCCACCAGCGAGGTATGAAATCGTGGCGTTCTATGTCCCCCTCGGCCCCCGCGGCGTCCTCTTCCGACTCGGCACGTTCGTGATCGGCATCTGGGGGGGCGTTGTCTACCGCCTCGCCAGTCGCCGCCGCGGTCTGCTGGTGCCGGTCCCGCAGCCCTTGACGGTTCCCGTCGTCGACTGATGTCTCAAATCAGCTCGATGGCATAGTTCGCTCCGTTCTGAGAATAAAGCCTGCGGGGATCGCTGATGTGTGGCATCGCCGGTGCGTTCGACCTGACGGGTACTCGCGAGTTTTCCGCTCGGCGACTGCTGGCGATGACCGGCGCCATCGCCCACCGTGGCCCTGACGACGAACAGATTCATATCGAGCCGGGAGTGGCGCTCGGGGCGAGGCGGCTGTCGATCATCGACCTGGCGGGGGGCCGGCAGCCGATCAGCAACGAGGACGGCTCGGTCTGGGTCGCCTTCAACGGCGAGCTGTTCGAGTATCCCGAGCTGCGCCGGCAACTGCTGGCCGGCGGGCATCGCCTGGCGACCCGTTGCGACACCGAGGCCTGGGTCCATCTTTACGAAGATCATCGCGAGGCGATGTTCGACAAGGCCCGGGGCCAGTTCGCGGTCTCGCTCTGGGACCGGAATACCCGGACCTTGATCCTGGGCCGCGACCGGGTGGGCATCTGCCCGCTCTACTACACGGAGGTCGACGGCTGGCTGCTCTGGGGCTCGGAGATCAAGGCGCTCCTGGCCTCGGGACTGGTCGCGGCTCGGCCCGACCCTCGCGGGGTCGACCACCTGTTCACGTTCTTCTGCGCGGGCACGACGCGGACTTTTTTCGAGGGGATTTCCTCGCTGCCGCCGGGTCACTTTCTCAAGGTTCGGGACGGCCGCGTCACCAAGCACTGCTACTGGGACCTCGACTTCCCCGACGCCGGCGCCGAGCGTCGGCTCGATGACCCGACGCCCTTGGTGGAAGAGCTCGAGGCCCTGCTCCAGCAAGTCGGTCGAGCGCCGGCTTCGGAGCGACGTGCCGGTGGTCAGCTACATCAGCGGCGGGCTTGACTCGACGGTCGTGCTCGGTTTTTGCAGCCGGCACCGGGGCGAGCCGATCCCCGCGTTCACGGTCGGATTGGACAAGGCGGGGCCCGACGAGCGCACGCATGCGACCGAAGCCGCCCGGGTACTGGGCTCGCCGCTCACGACCGTCACGATGGATCGATCCAAGATCGCCTCGACATTCCCCGAGCTGATCCGGGCCGCCGAGGGACCGGTGCTCGATACCTCCTGCGCCGCACTCTTGCGGCTGGCCCAGTCGGTGCACCAGCAAGGGTACAAGGTGGCCCTGACCGGCGAAGGGGCCGACGAGGCCCTGGCCGGCTACATCTGGTACAAGACCCAGGCGATCCGCGACGCGATTACCGGGCGGATCGGCCAGGGCTTGCCTCGGCTGACTCGCAAGCTGCTCATGAGGTCCGTGGCGGGCGGCCGGTATCAGTTGCCTCCCGAGCTGGCCATCGGCGGCGTCCGCCCCGCGCAGCAAGATCTCTACGAGCTGATCTCCCAGGCGAAGCCGGCCTTGTATTCGAGCGAGATGTGGCAGCGGCTGGGCGACCATAGCCCCTACGACGACCTGGATATCACCAACGACCGCATCAAGCGCTGGCATCCGCTCAACCAGTCGCTTTACGTCGGCTACAAGGTGATGCTGGCCGGCCTCTTGATGATCTCCAAGGGCGACCGCATCGCGATGAATGCATCGGTCGAGACCCGCTATCCGTTCCTCGACGACGACGTGATCGCCTTCAGCGCGGGGATCGCGCCGGAGTACAAGTTGCGTGGCATGACCGAGAAATGGATCTTGCGCCAGGTGGCCGCGCGAATCCTGCCGAAGCGGATCGCCAACCGGCCCAAGACGATGTTTCGCGCGTGCATGTCGGGGACGTTTCTCGGCCCGCAACGGCCCGATTGGGTCGATCAGTTGCTGAGCCCCGAGTCGCTCCGGGCCACGGGCTATTTCGACCCGGCGGCCGTGGCACGCCAGCGCGCCTGGCAGACGCGAATCCCGCGGATCACGCCCGCGCGCGGCGTGTACGACGTGGCCTTGACCTGCGTCGTCTCGACCCAGCTCTGGCATCACATCTATTGCGGCGGCGGCCTCTGCGACCTGCCAGCCTGGCAGAGCCCCGGCGCGAAAGGACCTGAAAGAGGAGCCTCTCGTTGCTCTGCCGCGAGTAGCCCAGCCGGTCATTGTGAGCCGCCGACGAAAGGATCGGACGGGAAGATCGGGTCGTAGAGGATGCGTGCCTCGGCCTCGCTGCGCAGGAGACGGATCTCCATTTCGTTCCAGAAGGAAGTGGGGTGTTCGCTCGCCTGGTAAGTCCGGAACCGATCGAGCCAGCGGCGGGCATCCGTCGCGATGACCGAGTTGATGGTGAGCCAGGGCCAGGAAGACCCAGTCCTGGGGTAGACTCATTCCGTTTCGCTTCTGAATCCCTTGCTCCAGGCAGCGAATCGACTCCTCGAACCGCCCGGCGCGGTAGAGAGCGGCTCCCAGCGTGTTCATCGCAAGTGGCTTTGCATCCGCCGGGAATCCCGCCAGAGCCATCTCAGCCAGCCGCACCGGCGCCTCGGCGTCGGCAACCGAATCCGGCCCGAGTACGCAGGACCAGGCGATCAGGTTGGATGCCTGGGGATCTGTCGTGGTGGCATATCGATCCAGTAAGTCGGAGCACGCCTGTCGCAATCCGGCCTGATCGGCTTGGCCCAACAGCATCAAGACGTGAAAGTAGCGGATGCGGAGATTATCAGGCTCAAGTTGGATCGCGAGGTTGAAGTCGGCGACGGCTCTCTGCGGCTGACCGCGGGCGATGTGAAATTGGCTGAGTTCGATCCAGGTCGAAGAATTGTACGGACGAGCTCGGACCAGGTCGTTGAATGCGGCCTTAGCCTCGTCCCACAATCCACGTTCCATCAAACCACGACCGCGGGCCCTCGGGTCGACACCGAACGGGATGGGATCGAGCCTCGGTCCGGCCGCCGTTTCCGGCGACCCTCCCCGTTGCTCCAGTTGCACACGGCGCATTCGCCAGCCCTCGTTGTCGAGCACCCGAATCGTGCCTTGCCCCGCGTCCAGCGTCAACCCGGTGAGGACTTCAACCCAGACGGCAACTCGCTCCAGGTCGTCGGGTAGTTCCGGGACTTTGCGGAAGAGCCGCGCCGCATAGTCGTAGGCTCCGGTCAGGAAGGAATTGCCGTCGGGGCTGAAGGCCACGCTGAATACTTCATTTGGATGCGGGATGGGTGGACCAAGGGGCATTCCGGTGGCCGCGTCCCAGAGCCGCGCCTTTTTGTCCCGGCTTCCGGTCAGGACCGTCTTTCCGTCCGGGCTGAAGGCCACCGCCCAGATCCATGCTTGATGGAGGAGTGGAGCGACGTCGGAGTTCCCGCGTTTCCACGTCCCAGAGCCGCGCCGCGCCATCCTCACAGCCGGTCAGGAGCGTCTTGCCGTCAGGGCTGAACGCGGCCGCACTGATGCAACCGGGATGCGGGAACGGCTGACCGCGGGGCGTCCGGGTCGCCAGGTCCCACACCTGCGCCGAGCCACTGGCAGCAGCCGACTACAAAGGACTTGCCGTCCGGGCTGAAAGCCGCGGCATCGACTGCGCCGGATTGTGGAATGGGTTGGCCGAGGGGCGTCCCGGTCAATGCGTCCCAGAGCCGTACCATTTGATCTTCGCCGCCGGTCATGATCGTCTTGCCATCGGAACTGAATGCCACCACGTTGACGCTGCTCGTCGTGCTGGAGCGGTGGTCCGACGGCCTTTCCGGTTGTCGAGTCCCACAGGCGCGCCGTCTTGTCATAGCTGCCGGTGAGTAGCGTGTGATCCATTGGGGCTAATGGCCACGGCCACGATGCGGCCTTGATGGTGAATGGTCTGCCCGATGATCTCACCGGTGGTCGCGTTCCAATGCTTAGCCGTGCCGCCGGCGTGTCCCGTGAAGATCGACTTACCATCGGGGCTGAACGCCACGGTGTGACCAACGTCTTGATTCTCGAGAATCAGCCCGAAAGGTTGGCCGGAGTCGGCATCCCAGAGCCGCACCGTGTTGTCGCTACTGGCGGTGAGAAAGCTCTTGCCGTCGGGGCTGAAGGCCACTGCCACGACCGGGCCTTGATGTATCAGGGGTAGTCCGATCGGTTGATTGGTCACCGCATCCCAGAGCCGAGCCATCTTGTCCTCGCTCCCGATCAATACCGTCCTGCCATCGGGGCTGACGGCCACTGCCCGGACTTTGAATCGATGCGCATGGGCTGGCCCAGACGGTTCCCGTTGACTGCGTCCCACGTCTGCACCGTGCCGTCGAGGTCCCCGGTGAGCACAGACTTTCCGTCGGGGCTAAACGCCACTGCATAGACCGACGATCGATTTCGAAGCGGCGAGCCGATGGGCTTTCCCGTTGCGGCGTCCCAGAGCCGTGCCGAAGCATCCTCGCTCCCTGTGAGGATCGCCTTTCCATCGGGGCTGAACGCCACCGCTCTCACGGAGTCCTGATGCACGAAAGGCTGACCGATCGGACGAAGCGTGGCGGCGTCCCAGAGTCGTGCCATATTGTCCGCGCTTCCCGTGAGGATTGTTCTGCCGTCGGGACTATAGGCAACGGCCATGACCACGCCCTCATGACGGAGAGGCGATCCGACGGGTTGGCCAGTGGCGACGTCCCAAAGCCTCGCGGCACCGTCGTCGCACCCGGTGAGAACGGTCTTGCCATCGGGGCCGTACGCCACGGCCCAGACCGGGCCTGGATGGTGCAGGAGCCGGCCAACTGGCTTGCCCGTGGCGGTGTTCCAGAGCCGCGCGGTACGGTCGTCGCTTCCCGTGACGACGAACTTGCCGTCGGGGCTGAAAGCGGCGGCTGCGACCGGACTTTCGTGGGAAAAGACCGCCTTGAGCCGGGCGTGGTGAGGCTGCCACGCGGCGAGGTTGGCCCGCGCGGCGTGCTGCCAGGCCGGGTCGCCGGCAGCGACCGCCGACCGCCAGCTCTCGATCATCCAGAGCAGGCCCGCGCCGATCTGGTCCTTCTCGAAGGCCGCCTGACCGCGATCGAAGTTGCGGATCGCCAGCAGACGGTTCGATTCGGCAAGGGATTTCGTCAGTTTGTCCGCCAGACTTTCGGTTTTCCCGGTTCGCCTTGGCTTGCTCAGAGGCGTAGATTACCGAGATCACGGCCACGGCCAACAGTGCGGCCGCGACTGCGCCGGTCGCGGCCGGCCAGTAACGGGTTTCGCTTGCTCCAGCGCCACGACCGTTCGATCGCGCTTGACCGGCGGGCCAGGATCGGCCGGCCCGCGACGAATCGACGCAAGTCCTCGGCCAACTTTCCAGCCGACGGATAGCGATCTCCCGGCTCCTTCGCCAGCGCCTTGTGAACGATCGTCTCCAGGTCGCGTGGAACCCGCCGGTCGACCTGGCGGATCGGCGGCGGGCTGTCATGCAGCACGCGCTCGATCAGCTTCACCGGTCCGACTCCTCGAACGCGGGCCTCAGCGTCAACATCTCGTACAAGGTCGCCCCCAGGGCGTAGACGTCGCTCCGTGGGTCGGACCAGCCGTTGAACCGCTCCGGAGCCATGTACTTGAGTGTGCCGACGATGTCCCCGGTCCGCGTGAGCTCGTCGCTATCCTGGGCCTTGGCCAGGCCGAAGTCGGTGACCCAGATTTGGCCTTGTGCGTCCAGCAGCAGATTGGCGGGCTTGATATCGCGGTGCAGGATGCCTTGCTGGTGAGCATATTCCAGAGCCTCGGCGACCTGGATACCGATCCGCACGCGCTCTGGACATACTCGGCCTCCGGCTGGACGATAATCCGCGATCGTTGGATCGGCAATGGTCCGGATCAGGATGCTCGCGGATCGGTTCCGGGACATCGACCGCTGATCCGATTTCGCTCGCGTCGTTGGCCGGATGCGCCGTCGCGAAGTCCACTCGCCAGAGTGGTCGATGGCCATCGCTGGCCGGCGCTCCGCGGTTCGGCTCGCTCCTCATCCGCTTCACCTCGCGCAGCACGACGTCCAGCCCATGCCCACGGATAAACTGCATCGTGTAGTAGTGAACGCCGTCGTGCTCGCCGATCCCGTACACCGGGACGATATGCGCATGGTGAAGCGCGGCCGCGGCCCGGGCCTCGCGACGAAACCTTTCCAAGCGGGTCGCGTCCGCAATGTGATGGAAAGGAAGTGTCTTCAAAGCCACGTGCCGCCCCAACGATTCCTGGATCGCCTCGTAGACGATCCCCATGCCGCCGGAGCCAACCAAACGAAGCAAGAGGAAATCGCCCAGGCGCTGGGGCATCGCATCCACCTGATCCGGTATGACTCGCTTGCAGGCCGGTCGGTGGTCCACCGCCGGAGCCGAGTTCTTCCATGACCAGCAAAGCGGGGAAGATTGTGCGAATCCGCTCGGCCAGCTCGGGATGCTTGTCGGCGTATTCCGTCACCGCTGGCCGCTCACCTCGGCGGTATCGCTCCACGAATTCCTCGACCAAGTCTTCGACCGGATCGAGCTCGGAGAATGCTTGGCTCATGGCTTCAGTCCTTCGAGGCCGCCGCGACCTTGCTCCAGGGTCGACCTGAGCCGTTCCAAAGCCCGGAGGTAACGCTTGCCGGCGGCGGACTCCGAAATGCCGAACATCTGAGCGATTTCGGCGCGGCTCAACTGCTCGAAGTGCCGTAGCGCCAGCACCTCGCGATCGAGGGGATTCATACGTTCGAGGGCCTCTTGGACGCGAATCCTCACCTCGGCACGAATCGCAGCCTCGCTGGGACGAATGTCATGACCCAAGAGTTGAGCGGCCAAGGCCACTGACGACGCTTCGGGCAACGAACCAGCATAAAGCGCGACCTGCTGGTCAGCGTTGCGCATCTGGACACCCAGATGATGCCGGTGCAAGGTCACCAGTTTTTGGCCGGTGAGGAACCGGAGCCACAAAAAGAACGGCATCGACGGTTTATCCAGGTACTCGGCCAGCCGAGCCGACGCCTCCACATACGTCTCCTGGAGCACGTCGGATGGGTCGATGCGTCCTTGCAGCCGACGATCGAGCCGCAGCGCAACCATGCGGCGGAGCCGGTCCTTGTGCCGCGTCAGCAACATCCCCAGAACCTCGCCATCTCCTTGGGCGGCCTGCTCGAGAAGCCGGTGGGTCTCACTGGTATCGTCTGGCATGGTCTCCCAATCCACGATGGCTCCGCACGCAAGCATCGGCTAGCCCATTCTCGGCCGCCTGCGCTCATCCCATCGAAGCCCCCTATTACCTTGAACCGCGCGCGACCGCCAACAAGGGACAGAGATTTCAAACTTTATCGTTCTTTCTTCACCATCCTACGACGCTCCAGCGTTTCAGTGTGCGGCGACCTGCGCGATTTCGGCGATTCGTTTCGAATCATCGCCTCGGCTCGGAACTTGCATAGACCGTCTCGGAACGGGGACAAGCCATAAGAATCCGCTTGCTTTCGGATCATTGCAAGTCTCGGGACAACTCAACCGGCGCCTCCCGAAGAAAACCGAGATCGTATTGTCCCGTCGGGAGGCACTTGCGCGGTTGTACAGGTATGGAGTCATCCAGATCAAACAGACAGATCAACTCGAACGCGAGTCTCGTTGAAGGTTATCGCCATGCCATTCTCCAGTCACGGGTTCATTGATCGATCGCCGATGTCCGAACCGCAGCCCGTAATCCGACATCATTTTACAGGACCAGACGAACCGGCCCGGGGCGTTTGCCGATCCCCGCGACGTCTTCTGACGTTCTGGGGAAGCAGGGTCATCATGGGTATCGTGATCGCGGTGGGACTCGTGGCGTTGACCGGTCTTGCTTCCCAGGTGACTCGGCAGGATCAACAGCTTGAACTCGCAAGCAGTCCCGGCTCCGGCATCGTCGTTCGCTCCGACGTACTTGCGCTCTGGCTGCCCCGTTCAATGTTCGAGCTGGCGAACGGCGCGACGCCGCGCCGGAGATGAGTACTCACCAAGGATTACAGGATGTTCTCGAGCGACAAAACCAGAAGAATCTCTGGTACGCATTAACGATCAGAGGGCACCAAGTCAACGGTGAGTTCATCGATCTTACAATCATTAGGAAGGCATATGATGATCCTAACGGTACTCCAGAGATGGTCCAAATACTCAAGGCAGTCGCGGGCAACCCACCACGCACACCCGCCCGGGATTTCTCGACCGCCTCGGTTCACATCATTCCCGATGATTCATTGATTCGGGAGCCACGAGAGGTCATCACCGAATTGTTAGGCCATCCGTCGGAATCGATTGTTGAACCGCCGTGCGTCGAACCTTAAAAGGCGAATTAGCCAAAACAACAAGAATTCCGAAGTGCTTCATTCAACCGTCGGACTCGAGAGCAGGTAGATGGCGAACGAGGCCAGCCAATGCTCGCCGGCATAATCTCCGCTGGCGACGTGCTCGAGTCCCGCCTCGGCGTGACGGGCCGCCGACGCGGCCAGCACCGCTCGGGCCGGGTCGCCGGCCGGTAGGGCGTTGGCGATGCTCCGCATACACCACGCGCGGCTCAGGTTCAAACCATCGAGGTGGACCAGTTGCGGGTCGGTTCGATCGGTCACGGTCGCTGGGTTGAACAACGCTTTCGGCTCTCCCTCGGACGCCCCTGGCAGGAACTTGCCGAACCACACGCGGAACTGGGTCGGCGAGAGCACCCGGCGCATCAGGTCGGCCTCCGTGAGAGTCGGCGAGAAGAAGTCGGCTCCGCCAGGCTCCCATCCGGCCGGGACGGCGGCGTCCGCGCCGAAGTAGGCCCTCGCCCGCTCCTCGATCAGTCCGATCAATCGCGTGTCATTGACGGACCGGGCGTAATCCAGCGCGAACGCCAGCCCAAACGCCGTATTCGGATGCACGCCGGTTCGGATCGGGTATGTCTGCTTGGGGAGGAAATCCAGATAACGACTCGCGACCACGTCCGCGAGCGGCCGGAGGTTCTTTGCCCATACCTTCGCGTCCGGGGCATCGCTGCCGTTGAGCTCCTCGGCGAGCTTGAGGAGCCACGCCCATCCGTATGTGCGCTCGAACGACTTACTTTCCTTGCGGGCAAAGTAGTCCGCCTCGACCTTCATGTTCTCGGCCGACAGGTGTGCCCCCATTATGGATCTGACCTCAGCCGCTTCGGGCAAGTCCGGGAACAGACGGATCAGCCGCGCGAGCATCCAGTGGCCGTGCACCGAAGAGTGCCAGTCGTACGCTCCATAGAACGCCGGGTGGAGGGCCTTTGGGCCCTTCAGGTCCGCCAGCCCGGCCATGACATGCTCGGGTTTATTCGGGTACTCGTTGCCGATCGCCTTGAGGGCCAAACGGGCAAATGCCGATGCCCGCTCCCTGGTCAACACGGGCGACGGCTCACCTCCCTCGCTTGGCGGCGGCATTACCAATAATAAGATCGGGAAAGCGATGAGGACCACGAGGGCCGGAAAGGTCATTGCCACTTGCGTTCGCTCCATGGGGAAGTCCTGTCGTCTTATCGGCGCCGGTCACCGGTCATTACCGAAGGATCGCTGTCAGGATACCATATCATTGCCTTCGCCCGAACGGCGTTCCGCGCCGTCCGACGATGGTCGGACTCGATCGAAACCTCCTCTTTCCAACTCACTTTCGAGGGATCTTCGCGATGAACACGTTCCGTAAGGCCGCGATTGTCACTGGTGCGGGATCGGGGATCGGACGGGCGACAGCGCTCGCGCTGCTGGAGGAGGGGTACTCGGTCGTCCTCGCCGGGCGCCGACCCAAAGCGCTCGCGGAGACCATCGCTCAAGCAGGGCTAAACGGCCACCTGGCCGTGGCGATCCCGACCGATGTGACCGACGCCGAGTCAGTCCGCGCACTGTTCGACGCGACGAAGCAGTACTTTGGTCGCCTCGACCTTCTGTTCAATAACGCCGGCACAGGTGCGCCCGCGGTTCCGCTCGCGGACCTGAGTGTCGAGGACTGGCAGCGGGTCGTCGACGTCAATTTGACGGGGGTGTTCCTTTGCATTCGAGAAGCCTTTCGCATCATGAAAGACCAGGATCCGCGAGGGGGTCGCATCATCAACAACGGGTCGCTTTCGGCGTATGCGCCGCGACCGAACTCGGCTCCGTACACGGCGACGAAGCACGCGATCGCCGGCCTTACCAAATCGGTTGCCCTGGACGGGCGGACCTTCGACATCGCGTGCGGACAAATCGACATCGGCAACGCCGAAACCGAGATGGCGGCTCGGATGAAGACCGGAGTGCCTCAAGCCAACGGAACGATCGCGGTCGAACCAATGATCGACCCAGCTCACGTCGCTCAGGCGGTCGTGTATATGGCGAGTCTTCCCTTGGACGCAAACGTCTTGTTCCTGACCGTGATGGCAACCAAGATGCCGTTCGTCGGGCGAGGCTGAAGCTCATTGGTCAAGGCGCTGGTTGCCGTGAGACTTGTTTTCGCTGTCTCCGATCAAAGATCGGCTTGATTCGCCCAGGATCGGCCGGCCGGAATCGCACGAGGCGATTCAGCGAGCGATTTCCTTGATCCGGATCCGCCGGTATTCGACCACATTCGTTTCGGATTGGAGGGCGATCGTGCCACGGGCCGGCAGCGCCAGGCTCTTCTCCAAAACCTCGCCGTTGCACGTACAGAGGGCGGTCGCCCCGGTGCCACCGGAGTCGTTTTTCAACGTGACCTCGATCGCATTCCAGTCACCTTGCTTGTAGTGTTTGAGCGTCTTGTAAGGGCCGACTCGTGGATAATCGCGGATCTGGAGCTGGTGCTTGAAATCACGATCGCGAAGGTGAATGCCACTGTTGGCATCACGCGAGGCTCGGAATTCCAGTCGCAACACAAAGTCCTGATTGAACTCGGCCACGGTATCGATGGCGTTCATCGGCGGTTGACCGGGACTCGCGCCGGTGATCACGAGCACTCCATCCTTGACGACGTACCGATGATCGATCGTCGCCGTCTTTCCGTCCAGCGTGCCTTTGTCGAGCCGCCAACCGGTCAGATCGCTGCCGTTGAATAGGCTTTTGAAGCCCGGTTCCACGACAAACGCATCCTCGGCGCGGCTGGAACCGGCGAACACCAGAGCGAAGAGCAGGCCAAACCGTATCGCACTGAACACGAATCGCATGAGGGAGCCCCTTGATTACTGCGCTGGATAATGGCGAGGTCAAAACTCGCGGGCATAACCCGCGGTCCAGCCACCGTCGACTGTCAGAATGTGCCCATTCATGTAACTGTTGTCTGGATCCGCCAGAAAAAGGGCGGCCACGGCGATCTCGCGAGTTTCGGCGGGACGGCCGAGTGGGATGTGCGCGAGCATCTGCTTCACAGAGTCATGGAAGATGCCCCCTTCACCATAGAAGAGCTGACGCGTCCCGTCGGTCAGGGTCGATCCTGGTGCGATGCCATTGACCAGGATACCATTCGGTCCGAGCTCCAGGGCCATTGCCTTGGTGAGGTTGACGACCCCGGCCTTCGCCGCCACGAACGCGCACTGGAGCCGCAATGGGACCAACCCAACGATTGAAGCAATGTTGATGATACGCCCTGACCTCTGCTTTAGCATCACTCGGGCGGCGAAGCGGCTGACATCGTAGAGACCGGTGAGATCGACCGCCAGCAGGCGATCCCACTCCGAACGGGGGAAGCGGTCGATCGTCACGCGATCGTGAAGGGTGTTGACACCCGCATTGTTGACCAAGACATCCAGGCTTCCCAAGCTGGCCGCGACCGACGAGATGACCTCTTCAACCTCGGCTACCTTAGTGACATCCATGACTCGCCAGTGGGCACCGACGACGCGTGCCGAGGCGTCGCGGACGCCCGCTTCGTCAACGTCGGTGAAGACGACCGTGCCGCCGTTGGCCGCGAGCTGCGTCGCAATTTCCTGGCCAATCCCCCGAGCGGCACCCGTCACCAGACAGACCTTACCCGACAAGTCGCATCGCATGGGCGGACCTTCATTTTTTAGGACATGAGCCAAGGGCTGGGATTCTCGATCAACCTGGCAACTTGCTGGAGAAACCGGGCCGCCGGCGCTCCATCGACAATCCTGTGATCAAAGGTTAAGCTAAGGAACATTTGTTCCTGTCCAACGACTTTCTCCCCGTCCATCACGGGCCGACGCTCGATCTTGCCGATCCCAAGAATTGCGCACTCGGGGACGTTGATGATCGGAGTGAACATCTCGACGCCGAAGGCTCCCAGGTTGGTGACGGTGAACGTCCCGCCTTGCATATCGGACGGCCGGAGCTGCCGCTCCCGAGCGCCCGGATCAGCTCGCGGCTCCGTGAGGCGACCTCCTGGATGCCGAGCTCACCCGCACGATGGATCACTGGCACGAGCAAGCCGGCCTTGGTGTCGACGGCGATTCCGATATTTGCCTCGCTGGAAACGATAATGGCGGTGTCGCCATCGTCCCAGCGCGCATTCAAGAGAGGGTGGTCACGAAGCGCGATTGCGCTCAGCTTGACGACAAAATCCGTGAAGCTCGGCACCGTGACGCCGTCGGGCTCGACGGCCTTGAACTGGCGACGAAGACCGACGAGATTCGTCGCGTCGATCGTCGTTGACAAGGTCACCGGGGCCGTCGTGCGGCAGCTTTCGATCATCCGCTCGGCGATGATCCGGCGCGTCGGGCTAACGGAGCGCGGCGAGTGCGGCGCGCACTTGACTTTGCCTCGCTCGAACGGCTTCGAGAACGTCGACTTTCCTGATCCGACCTGTTATGCCACTGCCACGGAGTTGGGTCCAATCGATGCCGTGCTCTCGAGCCACCCGCCGCGCCAGTGGCGAACTGGCCGGCTTGGCCGCTAAGTGGTTCTTCGCGATTCCGGGCGGGCGAGGCGCTGTCCCAGCCGGGCTAGCGTTCGGCTCGGACGAACTCTCGGTCCTTCCGGTCGGGGATAGATTCCCCAGCACGAAGCAGGTAGCCGACGACGGTTCCCACGGCTACTTTCTCGCCCGCGACCGGAGCGCTCGGGGGATACTCAGCGTTCCGTCGTCGATCGCTTCGACGTCCTGGGTTGCCTTCTCGCCCTCGAGGCTGAACAAGGGGTCGCCCGCGCGAATTGGCTCCCCGTCGTGTTTGAGCCAACCGGCGAAGATGCCTTCGTCCATGCTCCAACCGAGCCGAGGAATCTTGATTTCGATGGCCATGACTCGTTGGTCCTTCACTCGGCGATCAACGCGCGGACGGCCTGGACGATCGCTTCCGGGTTGGGAACTACGGCCGCTTCCAGGGGCGGGCTGTAGGGCGTCGGTGTATGGAGACCGTTCAGGCGCCGGATCGGTGCGTCAAGATTGTCGAAACCCGCGTCGGCGACCTGTGCCGCGATCTCGGCGCCAAGTCCGAAGGTGGCGAACGTCTCGTCAACGATGAGGAGACGCCCCGTTTTCTTGACAGAAGCTTGAATCGTCGTGATGTCCAGCGGCGCGACGGTGCGCGGATCGATCAGCTCCACGGAGATGCCTTCCCGGCTGAGAACCTCGCACGCCTTAAGAGCATGGTGAACCATCAGAGCGAGCGCGACGATCGTCACATCGTTCCCCTCGCGAACAATCGCCGCCCGCCCGAACTCGATCTCGTAAGGCTCTTCAGGAACCGGTCCTTTGATCGAGAGCACGCCGCGGTGCTCCAGGAATAGCACAGGATCTTCACAGTTTAGTGCCCGGGCGAGCAAGCCCTTGGCGTCATACGGACTCGACGGGACCACGACGCGCAGGCCGGGAAAGTGGCCGAACATCGTATAATAGTTGCCGGAGTGGTGGGTCGCGGCCGAGTTGCCAACGCCGATGCAGCCTCGCAGCAACACCGGCATCTTGAGCCGGCCGCTGCTCATGTACTGCACTTTCGCGATCTGATTAAGGATCTCGCCAACGGCATCAAGCGCGAAGTCGGCAAACATGAAGTCGATCACGGGTCGAGTACCCGTCATGGCGGCGCCGGCGGCCATGCCGATGAACCCTCGCTCACTGATCGGCGTGTCGCAGAGCCTGACCGGTCCGTAAAGATCGAACAAACCGGTCGTCGTCGCGAAATTACCCCCGCGCTTGCCGATTCCCTCACCCATCACGAAGATCCGGGGTTCCTCTCCATCTCCACTGACAGAGCTTCAAACGTGGCCTTCATGAACGTGGTCTCGCGACCCCCAGCGACCGGTCGGCCATTGCCCTCGGGGCTTCGACTCTCGGTCTTCGACGGGGTCGCATACACATGGTCCGCGGCCGTCGATGGGTCCGGCCAGGCACTTTGCTCGGCGAATTGGACCGCGCGTTGAACCTCTGTCCTCAACTTCGTCATCGATCGCCTGAAGCTCATTTCCGTTGGCGATGGACTGCTCGTCGAGGAGCCGGCGGAGCCTCGCGATCGGGCAGCGCGTTTTCCAAAGCTCCACTTCCTCGCGTGTCCGATAGGTGTAGTCGCCCATACCTTCCGCGTGAGGACGGGTCCGGTAAGTCTTGCACTCGATCAGGGTCGCTCCACCGCCTGTCCTCGCCCGCTCCACTGCCTCGCACGCCGCGCTCGAGACGGCAAGCACGTCATTGCCGTCAACCTCCACGCCAGGCAGCCCGTACGACGCGGCGCGGGCAGCAACGCTCGGGCTCCCGCTGGCGTAAGTAAATGGAACTTCAGTGGCGAACCCGTTGTTCTCGCAGACGAAAACGACTGGCAATCGCCAGATGCCAGCCATATTCAACCCCTCGTGAAACGCTCCGTTGTTGACGGCGCCGTCACCAAAGAAGGCCACGGCGACGTGATCCGACTTCAACAGCGTAAAACTGTATCCCGCCCCCGCCGCCTGGAGGATACAGGGGCCGACAATTCCACTGGTGCCCATCATGCCGACCTCGGGCGAGAACAGGTGCATGCTCCCACCCCTCCCGCGTGAACAACCGGTCTGGCGACCGAACAGCTCGGCGACCAATGACTGAGGGGTGACCCCCTTGGCCAGCGCGTGGCCATGACCTCGATGTGTGCTGAAGACCACATCCTCTTTGCGGAGGTGGCGCATACTCCCGTGGCGATCGCCTCTTCACCGACGTACGTGTGGCAAGCTCCGTGGATCAAACCGCGCTGGTGGGCTCGAGCCAGGTGCTCCTCACAACGGCGGATCGTCTGCATTCGGCGGTAGAGCGTGAGCAGATGTTGCTTGTCAGGCATCGGTCGAGGTCCGTGTTTCTTCACTCATGCCGCAAATCCATCAGATGTGCAAGATTTCTCGCAACATCGGCAATTGTTTGGTCATGAACACCAGGAGGGCCATCCCCAGGTAAAACAAACCACAGGCGACGACTCCGGCCCGTTGGTACCAACGGGGACGCAACTCCCTTGGCAGCATCACGCAGTTGATCCAGAGCAGGTGGAACGAGGTCAAGCCGATTGCCAGATTGTTGAGGTTGGCAATGACCAGAGTCATCAATTTCGGTGTGCCGTAAGTGCTGAAGAGATACGCGGCAACCACGGTCCACAATACGTAAATGCCGAGAATGCTGTAATAGATTTGCTTGACGGCATTCCCCTTGAGCGTGCCTCGAATTCGCCGGCTTCCCGACCAGAGGATGTCGGTCCACCGGCGGCTGAAGTCGTCCACGATCGACATCTGGCTGGGCAACATCACCAGTAGCCCGACGAAGACTGTTACGATCCATAGGAGTTTGGCGATCGTGGCCGAGAACTGAGGAGCATGGCGGATCCCATCGGCCGTGATCAGGGATTGAGCCCACTCCAATTTGGCGCCGGTGAGCCCTGAATACGGTGCAAACTCTAATGAGAGCAGGGCGGGGAAGGCCATGCCCATGAAGCATCCGGGACCCCATACATAAATTTGATCCACCAGGACGTAGCGCCACCACATCTTCCAGCGAGCCAGATTGGTCTCGTTGATGGCGAATACCTTGCCCACGTGGCTGAGCGTGACGTGCCGGCCCCCAATCGCGCTGGGGATCGCGCCCACGACGCTTCCCATCCCCCAGCCTTTGTCTCGGACGAAATTGGAATAGGTCGAGTTGGACAATCCGCCGCCGCCCGCGTAGCCGGCAAAGGCTCCGATCACGGCGATGTTGGAAAGAGCGATCAGCGGCCATGTCCCTTCCGTCAACCTGTACTGCACGAGATTAACGGTCGTTTCATGCCCCTCGAACGATGGTCGGCACGGTGCCGAACTTGACGAACCCGCTGAAGACATTCCACCAGTTGGCTGCGCTGACGCATGAGACGCCGATGATCAAACAGAAGCCGAGGACCACCGCAACCTTCACCGTCATGATTGCCTGGAGCATGTTGTAGATCTTGCCACCCGCGAGCACCGGCAATGCGACAGCCAGCAAGAACACATAAGCGAGCATCGTAACCAGCCCGCGATCCGCGACGCTGGGCGGCCGGTCAAGCCAGAGTGAAGCGGCCATCGCCGCCCCATGCGTCGACAGCCCGGGGATGAGTGCGCTCAGGCTGAGGAAGAGGATCGCCCCCATCCAGAAACGCGGCCCCGGCGCCGTCCTCATGAAGCCGGTCGTGATCGGCTCACCGCAGTAGAGAGCATAGCGCCCGCATTCCAGGTTATAGAAGACCTGAAACACGATCGCGAGGGTGGCGATCCACATCAATCCCCCGCCGTATTTCGCGGTCACTTCCGGACCGAGCAGCCATTCTCCGCCGCCGATCTGGATCCCCATCATCACGATGCCCGGGCCGATGAACCGCGTCCATTGCCGCCAGCTTAATGGTAGCGGCTCGGGCAGATCAGCCACGTCCCAGTCGGGCAGACGGTTTGGTGGACGAAGCAAGTCGTCGGTCATCGGCGATGGTCCCGCGTGACGCCGTTGACGACGTTTTTCAGTGGTTCACCCCGGAGTGCCGCCAGAGCGAGATTGGCCGCGGTTTCTCTCAGCTTGCGGACGGCTGCGACGCTTGCGGACGCAATGTGGCGACGCCACGATCACATTGTCCATTCGCAGAATCGGATGATCGGCCGGAATTGGCTCGGGATCGAACACGTCGAGCGCCGCGGCAGCGACATGACCTTGGCGTAAAGCCTCGGTGAGCGCGGCCGGATCCACGAGATCGCCTCGAGCGACGTTGATCAAGATGACGCTGGGCCGCATGAGGCCAAGAGTTTCACGATTGATCATGCCACGAGTCTGTGCGGTCGATGGACAATGCAAAGTGATCAGGTCGGATTCTCGGAAAACGCTCGGGAGATCGACCGGCTGACAGCCGTACTCTTCGATCTCCGATGGGGATATCGCCGGATCATGCGCGAGCACGCGACACTTGAACGCGAGGAGTCGCGCGGCGACCTCGCGTCCGATGCGGCCGAATCCGACAATCCCGATGGTCAGTTGGCGCAGCGTGAGCATCCGATCGAGCGGTGTGGCCAGTCCAGGCTTGCCAGCCTTGAGCTGGAGTGAGTTTCGCACGACCTGTCGCGTCGTCGCCAGGATGAACCCGAGCGTGTGATCGGCAACCTCATCGATGCAGTAATCGGGTACGTTGCAGACGGGAATCCCTCGAGCGCGAGCCGCGTCGAGATCCACATTATCGACGCCGATGCCGTACCGGACGATGACGCGGGCACGACTCATGGCCGCGATCACCGCGTCCTTTACCGGGGCGAATTGAGTGATCACCGCATCCGCGTCCGACACGAGCGGGATCAATGTCTCCGCTGTCCTACATTGTCCGCCGACGACCTCAAATCCCTTCGCCACCCAGGATCGCTTCTTCTATTTCAAGCGACGGGAATGTATAATCGGTGACGACGACTTTCATGCCTGCCCCCGCACGACTCTAACCTCGACCATTGATGAGATCGGGTTGACTCATAATCTAAGGAGTCGACGGACCGTTCGCAATCGTCTCGCCGAGAATCCTTCCAAACGCGACGCCTTACGCCGTCACACCGAGAGCCATTACGCACCATCTGAAGAGCGACGCGATTTATGAACCTCAAATACGCCTTGGTACTCGTTTTTCCTCTGTCTCTTTTCACGTCCACCACGCTCGTTTTCGCTGACGGAACGGCGAATTTCGCTGAGATTGCAAGAGCCTTCGATGGAACCGCACTCCCTCTGTTGCAACAGTTTTGCCTGAAATGCCACTCGACGGAGGAACAAGAGGGCGATCTGGACCTCGAACAGTTCACGAAGTTCGAGCAGGTACGCAAAGCTCAGCCGATCTGGCAAAAAGTGGTCGAGATGCTCGATAACGGCGAGATGCCGCCCAAGAAAAGTCGCCAGCTCTCCCTCGAGCAACGGAAGCAACTTCGCGACTGGGCGCGCGGCTATCTCGACGCCGAAGCGAGGGCCAACGCCGGCGATCCCGGACCGGTCGTACTTCGAAGACTGAGCAACGTGGAATACGACAATACGGTCCGCGACCTGACGAGAGTCGATCTCCGGCCCGCCCGTGAGTTTCCCGTCGACGGTGCGGCCGGCGAGGGATTCACGAACGTCGGCGAGGCACTGGCGATGTCTCCCGCAATGCTCGACAAGTATGTCGCGGCCGCGAAAGCGATCTCCTCGCACGCTGTGCTTTTGCCCGATGGATTTCGCTTCTCCGAAAAATCAACCCGGCGTGATTGGACCGATGAGATCGTCTCGGACATCCGCCGATTGTACGGTCGCTATACCGACGCCGAAGGCAGCCGTCGCGTCCAACTTCAAGGCCTCGAATTCCAAGCCGAATCCGGCGGCCGCATCCCGCTCGAGCGCTACTTGAAGGCAACGATCACCTACCGCGAGCTGCCGGCAAACGGTCGAAAAACGATCGCCTCATTCGCGATTGAGAACGATCTCAGCCCGAAATACCTGCAAACCCTGCTCGACACGTTCACCAGTCAACAGCTCGTCGCCGTTGCTTGAACAGATCCGCGGGCGATGGCGGACCGCTCGAGCCAGCCGATGTGCCCGCGCTGGCGGCCGAGATTCGCCGCTGGCAGAGCGCGCTCACCAAGTTCAACAGTGTCGCCCACTTCAAGCCGTGGATCGATGCGGTCAACCCGACTGCCGAGTCGCAGACGTTTCGGCTGAAAATCAACCCACCGCCCGGCGGCGGAGACGTTGTACTGCGGCTTATCACTCGCGACGCGGGCGATGGTCGTTCCGGCGATTACGTCGTCTGGGAACGGCCGCGGTTAGAGTCTCCCGGTCGCCCTGAGCTGCTGTTGCGAGACTTGCGAGACGGGCTCCGAGGACTCGTCGCCAAGCAGCGAACGTTCGCCGAAACGGCGAAGTATCTCGCCGCGGTGGACCAAGTACGAAGCCAGACGACAAAAGTCGATCTTGAGGCACTTGCGAATCGCCAGCAGCTTGACCCGATGATGCTGGCGGCCTGGTGCGACTATCTCGGCATCGACAGTCCGGGAACACTGGCGGTCGATGGCCTCTTCACCGATCGCATTGAGAGCGGCGGGGGATATGCGTTCGTCAAGGGCTGGGGCACTCCAGCCACGCCGAGCGTGGTGGCCAATTCGTCGGACCAGGAAGTGCGCATCCCCGGAACGCTAAAGCCGCATAGCATCGCTGTCCACCCATCGCCAACTCAGCATGTGGCCGTTGGCTGGCGCAGTCCTATGCGTGGGCGAGCGAGAGTCGAGGCCAAGGTAATCCACGCCCACCCCGACTGCGGCAATGGCGTCTCCTGGTTGCTGGAGCTGCGTCGTGGGAGCGAACGTCGACGGCTCGCGGGAGGTGAAATCAACCGGGGCAAAGCCGCCAAGATCGATCCGATCGACAACCTCGGGATCGAGTCGGGCGACCTGATCTCTCTGGTGATCGGCCCCCGCGGAAACAACCATGCGTGTGACCTCACCCATGTCGATCTGACAATTCGCGAGTCCATCGATTCCGGACGGAGCTGGACCTTGTCGCGTGACGTTTCCGGCGCGATCCTTTCCGGAAACCCACATGCCGATTCTCAGGGAAATCGTAACGTCTGGTACTTCTATCAAGAGAAGTTGGCCGGGGGAAACGGACCCTCGCTCGCGAGCATTCCCCGCGGTTCGTTGCTCGACCATTGGCGTGATGAGCCGCTGAAATCCAAGCGAAATCAGCTTGCCGACCGGTTGCAGCAATTGCTATTGAGTGGGCCGTCATCCGGCAAGAAAGATGACCCGGATGCCGTACTCTATCAGCAAATGAAAGCGCTCGGCGGTCCTCTCTTGGGCAAGCTCGACTTTGGCCGGATTGCGTCTGACACGTCCGGATTGGATGCCGGTAAGGACGCGGCCGCTATCGCGCTCGCGGGTTCGGCTTGCCGCGTGAACAGTTCGGCAAACACCCGTTCGGCAAGCCTTCCGAACAAGCCAGTCTGATCACCACTTCCCCGACCGAACTGGAAGTACGCGTTCCGGCCGAACTGGCGGATGGACGCGAATTTGTCGTTGGGGCTTCGCTGGATCGTCAGGCCGGCGATGACGGGAGTGTTCAGGCCCAAGTCGTCATGGAACCAGCGAACGCGGAACCCGGATTGGTCCCCGGTGTTCCGATCTTGGTACGTGACGGGAGTGCGGCCAAGAAGCGAGTCGAGAAATCGTTCGCTGATTTCCGACGCGTTCTCCCGGCCGCGCTGTGCTACACCAAGATCGTTCCGATCGATGAAGTTGTCACGTTAGTCTTATTTCATCGCGACGATGAAGCCCTCGAGCGACTGATGCTCGACGAACCCGAACGCCTGAGGCTTGACCGGCTTTGGGACGAGCTGCGGTATGTCAGTCAGGATGCGATGAAGGTTCAAGAGGCCTATGGCCAGTTCATGGAATACGTCACCCAAGACGGTGACGTGCGACTCTTCGAACCGCTCCGCAAGCCGATCAAGGAGCGGTCCGAGGCTCTGCGAAAGCGTTTGATCGACACGGAACCAGCCCATCTGGACGCATTAATCGCGTTTGCTTCCCGCGCCTATCGTCGACCGCTCGATCCTGACGAGCAAACTCGGTTGCATTCGGTTTACTCCAAACTTCGTAAGCAGAATCTCGATCATGACGCCGCTTTCCGCTTGACGCTCACTCGGGTGCTGATGGCACCGTCGTTTCTTTATCGCATCGAACGGTCATCCGCAGGCTCGGCGGCGACGTCGATCTCGGATTGGGAGCTGGCCAGCCGGCTCAGTTACTTCCTGTGGTCTTCGATGCCGGACGACGAGCTCCGCAGCCTCGCCGCGGCAGGGAAGCTTCAAAAGCCGGGGGTCTTGGCGGCCCAGGCCCAGAGAATGCTCAAGGACGAGAAGGTACGCGCACTGGCGACTGAGTTTGGTTGTCAATGGCTCGACGTTCGTGGATTCGACACATTCAACGAAAAGAGTGAGCAAGTCTTCCCCCAGTTCGCGGCGCTCCGAGGCGCGATGTATGAGGAGTCCGTGCGGTTCTTCATCGATCTGTTTCAGCGGAACGGATCGGTACTGGAAGTGCTCGACGCCGACCATACGTTCGTCAACGAAGCGCTTGCGCACCATTACGGGATCCCGAACGTGAATGGACCCGAGTGGCGGCGAGTCGATGGAATCAAGTCACTCGGCCGGGGGGGAATCCTGGGCATGGCGACCTTGCTGTCGAAGCAATCGGGAGCGTCGCGAACCAGCCCGATTCTGCGCGGCAACTGGTTCGTGGAGATGCTGCTGGGCGAGAAGCTGCCCAAGCCACCCAAGAATGTGCCAGTCCTGCCGGAAAGCGAGCTCGATACCAACGGTCTGACCATGCGGCAGATCACCGAAAGGCATCGAGAGACCGCCTCGTGCGCCAAGTGTCACGATCGCATCGACCCCTTCGGCTTCGCGCTCGAAGCATTCGACGCCATCGGTCGCCGACGGACAAACGACCTGGCCGGACGGCCCATCGACACCAACGTCCAGCTCAAGGACGGAACCAAGTTCGCCGATATCTCTGGCTTACGTGATTATGTGCTCGTCAACCGTCGCAAAGACTTCCTTCGACAGTTCTCTCGGAAGTTACTCGGCTATTCGCTGGGACGAGCGGTCGAGAATTCCGACGAACCATTACTGGCCGAAATTCAGCGACGATTGGCCGCGAACGATTACCATATTCAATCCGCCATCCTGACCGTGATTGACAGCCCTCAGTTTCGCCGTCATCGCGGACTGGCGTCGCTGCTTGACCAAGAACAGTCCCTCTCCTGTCGAACGAGGAGTTTTTATCATGAGCCCAGAGAAAGATCGGTGGTCCTCACAGACGCTGACACGTCGCACGGTGCTGCGCGGACTGGGCGTTTCCATGGCGCTTCCCTGGATGGAATCGCTCCCTGCGTGGGGTACCGAGCCTGGTAAACCCAAAGCGGTAGGCAAGGCCCCGTTGCGATTTGCGTGTTTATTCTCCGGGAACGGATTCCATAGCAAGGAGTTTTGGGCGAAAGGGACCGGCCGGGCAATGGAGCTCGGCAAGGTCTTGCAACCGCTGGAGAATCACAGGGAAAAGCTGCTCGTATCCGCGGCCTCTACAACGAAGAGGCATTGAAGGGAAACATCCATAGCTCGCAGACCGGCAACTTGCTCTCCGGTGCGCCGCTGGCATCGGGCGGGGCCATTCGTTCGGGTACCAGCATTGACCAGGTGCTCGCCCAGCGCATCGGTCGTCAGACCAAAGTTTCCAGCCTTGTCCTCGCGTGCGAGCCGTCGATGGCGGCGGTCCACAAGAATTATTCGATGCTTTACAGCTCGCATATCTCCTGGAGCTCGCCCACGACTCCCACGCCGCTGGAACTTTACCCAGCCCTCGCTTTCGACCGGTTGTTCAAGGACGACGATCAGCAACACGACCGGTGCGTTCTCGACGGGGTTCTCGAGGAAGCGCGCTCACTTCGAGGCCGCATCAGTCATACGGACCAGATCAAGCTCGACGAGTACTTGAACTCAGTACGGGAAGTCGAACAGCGCATCGAGCGGGCCGGCGAGGAGCAACAACTGCAAGGTTGGCGCCCGACACTGGGCAAGCCGAATATTCCCCGTCCCCCCGACGGCGTCCCGCACGACATCGCCGAGCACATGCGATTAATGTGCGATATCCTCGTGCTCGCATTCCAGACGGATACCACGCGATTTTGCACCCTGAAGCTGAATAACGATCACTCGTCTCTGAGATTTCCGAACCTCGGTGTTGATTATATGATCCACCACTTGCTCTCCCATACCGACTCGTCGGATTGGCTGAAGGTCAACCGGTTCTTCGTCGAACAGGTGGCTTATGTCGCCGGTAAGCTCGACGCCATTCAAGAAGGGGATCGAACGGCTCTCGACAACTCGATCCTGATGTACTGCTCGAGCATGTTGACCGGCGGGCATGATGCGACGCAGCTTCCCGTGGTAATTCTCGGTCGCGGCGGCGGCCAGCTCCAATCGGGTCGCGTGCTCGACTATCGCGGAAAATCGAATCGCAAGATGTGCAGTCTCTACCTTTCGCTGATGGATAAGTTCGACGTGAAGCTTCCGGAGTTCGGCGACTCGCGCGAACGAATTGCGGAAGTCTGAATGAGCATCGGCGATCGCCTTGGGCTTCAACCCACCCTGAGCAGAGAGGAGCTTGCTTTGGTACAAGCGGCTCGCGAACGGCACCGATCGATAGCTTGATCCCAAGGCCCAGATCCGTCGTGTCTCGGCTTCGGCCGTGGTCCAACCGGCGTGGTGCTCGAGACTGGTCGAAAGGGTTCTTTCTGTCCTGATGGATGTCGCGGTCGTGCCGAGTTGTCTCAAGACACCGAGTCGGCTCGCGAAGATTGCACGAAGGTGCCGAAGATTGCACGCCCGGCGAACCTGCAATCTTCGCTACCTTCGTGCAATCTTCGAATGATCTCAAGGACTAGATGCATGAGTGGGTAATTCCCAGCTCCATTGAGCGTCCCGGTCGAAGCCTTCCTTGCGGCGACGGCACCGAGCCGGACCTTGGCGCGTCGAACCTGGTCTTTGGAGAAGCCGGCGACGTGGCCGGCCTTGAAGACCTCGGTTGTCGACGTGAGTCCGTCGGCGAGGAACGTGCGAAGCCAGTCGTCGCACTCGAGACGTTCGCTCGCCGGCTCGCCACCGAGGGCGGGACCTGCTTCCGGTCGGAGCGCTTCCGCGACGGTGATCGCCACCGGTTGGTCGGACCACTCGACTCGTGGGCCGCCGCCACGGTCATCGATCACGTAAGCCAAGGTCGGGGCGCGCGGAGCCAAGTTGCCGCCGTTATCGAGCATGAGCACGCGCCGGCCGGTCGGGTCGTGGGGATCGGCGACGAACAGATGGTTGGCCCGGCAGGCACCGACGTACGCGATCGAGCCCAGGACCCGATGCTTGCCGTTGGCCGAGCCTCGCCTTGGTCAGGTGGCTGACCAGCACGACGGCGGCGCCCAGCCGCTCGGCCAGTCTGTTCAACGGCGTGAGCACACCGCGCAAGACGGCGTTGCGATTGTCGTCGACCCCCTTGAGATAAGCCGACACCGGGTCGATCACGATCAACCGGCAGTCGCCCAGACGGGCGGCGGCGGCCGTGATGGCGTCGATGTCGGCCCGCAGGCTGGGGAACGTCTCGGAGCCGTTGGCGAGGATGACCGACTCGAGGATGTGGACCTTCGCCAGGTCGGCGCCGGCTGCCATGAGCCGGGGCACGATCGTCCGGGCCGGATCATCCTCGGCGCTCATCAGAATCGTGCTCCCCGCTCGGTCCGGGCGTTCGCTCATCGGCAACGGCAGCCCGCGCGATACGGCGGCGGCCATGGCCAGCGTGACGTAGCTCTTGCCCAGCTTGGGGTCGCCGGCGAACATCGTGATCATCCCGAGCGGCACGCGGCCCGACCAGAGCCACTCGACTTCGCGCGGCTCCAGGTCGACCGCGCAGGTCAACCTGGCCCGGCGCTCTGGCTCGACCGCGCTCTCCTCGGGTGCGGTGGGTAAAGGTTGCAGAGGGCTCGGCGGAGTCGTCCTCGGCGCCGCCGCCAGCCACCGGCTCACGCGTCGAGGAAGCGGCATCGCTGAGCGGGTCCGGCCGCAGACGTCCAGCCAAGAAGTCATCCCAGATCGGCTGGCGCTCTTCGGGCAGCGCGGCGAGCAGCGCGCGGCCACCGGCTGGAATATCGGCGAAAGCCCCAACAGGTCGTCCCGTCCACGTTCGGCCTTCAGCGTGCCATTGACGAGGCGGGCCAAGAAGAAACTGTCTCTATGAAACATGATGGAACTCCTCGCCGCGACCTCGCCAATACCATGCGCGAGAGCCCGCTCTCTCCATCCGCCATCGCCCAGATGTACAATCCAACATCGGCCTTCGCGGAGTGAATTCTCCAAAAAAAGCGTTTTGAGGGGGCAGAAAGAGCCTTAGAAAAGACAACGGGTAGAACCCAACAAAGTACGTAAAGTTCCCGGGCGGCGCCCCCCTTTTCTTCCGGCAGACCGATCCAGTCTCCCGCCGTCTCAGCGGGCCGCATCGGCTCCGAGCGGACTCGCGTCCCAGATCCGGATCGTCCTGTCTCGGCTGCACGAGAGGATCCGCCGGCCGTCGGAGCTGAAATGCATTTTCCAGATCCAGCTCGTGTGCCCGCTCAGCGTCAACAGCTCCAAGCCGCTCTCGGTGTCCCAGATCTTGATCTTTGCGTCGAACCCCGCCGAGGCCAGCCGCCGTACCGTACAGGACTAATGAGAGGGACATGGCCGAGCTCGCCCGCAGTCTGGGGGATCACCTGTGCCTCGGCCCCGCTCTCCGCGTGCCAGATGTGGGCGAGTGCCGCCCGAGGGATTGTCGAACGAACGGGGCCGCGGCGATCCAGCGTCCCGTCGGCGCTGACAGCCACGGCCACCGGATAAGAAGAGAGCGGCCCGAAGGTCTTGAGCTCCTGGCCTGACGGAATCTCCAGGACGGCCACTCCGTCGTTCTTACCCACGACGACCGAGTTCAAATCCTTCGTGAACACAGCTCCACCGAAGAGGGGTGGATTCCGCCGTATGAGCACAGGCTCCCACGTCGCCGCGTCCCGCACAATCAGGTCGCTCTGGCTCCCCGTCTCATCGCCGTCATGATGGTTCCGAGACATGAGCCAGCGGCCATCAGGGACTCACGGCCAGGCTTCCGAACGGCACGCCGTCGAGCTTCTTGAGTTCGCGGCCCGAGTCGATGTCCCAGAGCACGAGCTCGTAAGGCTTGGTATACGGCGGCGGGCCGGTGTACCGCTAAGGCCACTGCGCGATGACCGGATGCGGTATCGCGCCGTTTCTCGTATGGCCTGTCCGCTCGGGGCCGGGATGGTCCCCACGACTGCGCCGGTGGCTGCGTCGAGGACGGTGCCGAGAGCATAAGGATCCGCCGGCCGTCGCAGGCTGAAAGAAGCGTTGTAGAGACTCTCCTTTGCCGTATGAACAAGAACGGCCTTTGCTCCTGCCTGGCATCCCAGAATCGCACCGTGCCCCCGTTCCCCGCCGCCGCAACCCTCGCCCCGTCCGGGGTGAAGTCGAGGCCAGAGCCGGCACCGCGGATCAGGAAGCGGTACTCGCCGGTTCCCACCTCCAAGATCTAGGTCCAGTTCGAAGCCAGCGTCGCCAGGGATTTGCCGTCGCGGCTGTATCAACAGCGCAATGGAAGCTGCTCGCAAACCCGCAACGACTACAGGGCTCCCACCAGGGGCCGACCAGATCGTGGCTTTTCCGCTGTCGCCAACCACGGCCAGCCGCGTCCCGTCGGGTCGGAAAGCCGCATCGCGAAGGGACACTTCCTTCGTATCGATCGTCCGCACGACCTTCGCCGTCTCCGCGTCCCAGACGTTCAACTTGCCTTCAGGCCCCGGTCCGACGAGCAAGGAGCCATCGGGGCTGTACGCCAGGGCTTCATTGATCCACTTAAATTCGAGCAGGGTGCGAATCACCCGACCGTCGTCCGCGTTCACGATGAGCACCCTGCGGTTCGTCTGCTGGACCTCGGATTCATCCACACGGACTGCGACCTGCCTCCGGTCCGGACGGAAGGCAAGTCCACCCTCGTAGCCTTTCCCGAGTTCGATCGCGCGGAGTCGTTCGCCGCCGGCCAGGTCCCAGATCTCAAGGAATGTCGTCAAGTCCGCACTCGACCGGTTGGCAGGACGTACTGCTCGGGGGGCAGGTCGACGGCGAGCACGCCAGCCATTTTCCGTCAGGGCTGAACCGAGCATCGATGACGGCCCTGGAGGATTCTTCGGCAGGAAGCGGCCCGGCCCCCCGGGATCTCCCAGGCGAGGAGATTGCCAGAGGTCACCGCGAGCAAGCGCACCCCGTCGGGGCTGATCTCCGAGCACTCGACTTGCCCGAAATAAGGGTGTCTGGGGAGACTCTCCGGAAACTTCAGCGTCTCCGGCGGGTCATCGCACTGGCGGCGGAGGTAGCTCCACTCGAATGCGCGAAGCTCGTCCTGACTTGCCGCTGGCTTGAGCGAATTGAGCACCGTCCGGACGCGGGGGACGTTGCCCAGCTCCCACTCACGCTGGGCGAGCTGCATCGCCGAGGCGTAGCCGGTCAGGCGGAGCTTTCGGTTGCAACGAGCCAGCTCGTTTCCTCGTTTGACGGCCTCTTCCTCGTTCTTCACTGCCCTGGCGGCGTTATCCGTGGCTTCCCTCGCGCTGATCACCGCAGCTCTGGCGTTGGCGACAGCGGCGCAGCTTCCCAATGCCCCTGCGCCAGGGATCGGTCCGGCGACCGCCACCACCGTCAGCGCGGCTGACAGCCCCGCGATTGCCGGGCGTCGTCGGCGCCGCATCAGGCACCAACCGATAGCGAGACTGGCCGGGCGGTGACGGGCTCGCCGTTCAGCAGAACGGTTCAGGTCGTCGGCCAGCTCACGAGCCGAGGCATACCGCCGCCGAGGTTTGCCTTCTCGAGGGACTTCAGGCAGATCACCTCGAGGTCGCGCAGGACCGCGAGGGTGAGCCGCGGTGGAGGCTGGAGGCGCGACGGGTACGGCCTGCAGGGTATCCAGGACCCTGTCTCCCTGGAAGGGCGCACGACCGGAAAACAGCGTAGAGAATCGCCCCAAGGCCGTAGACGTCGGCGGCGGTGGTCACGCTCTCGGCGGCCTGAGCTTTGCTCGGGGGCCATGTAAGAAGGAGTGCCAAGAATCGCGCCCGATTGCGTTACGCTGCTGTCGTTTTAACTCGCCGGCCAGGCCGAAGTCGGTCACGAGCGGCGAGCCTGCCGTCAAGCAGGATGTTGGCCGGCTTCAAGTCGCGGTGCAGAATGCCTCGTGCTGGGCGTGGTCCACCGCACCAGCCACTCGGCCACCAGGCCGCCGCGGCAAGCGGGCCTCGTACTCGTCCAACCGGACCGCGAGGCTCCCGTTAGGAATCAATTTCATGCTGAAGTATCGCCGTCCGAGGTATTCTCCACCTCGAAGACCGGAACGATGCCAGGATGATCAAGCTGGGCTACCGCTTCGGCCTCGTTCTGAAACCGGCGGAGCTCGACATCGTCGGCGAGAACGCTGGCCCTGATCATCTTCAAGGCCACCTGACGGTTGAGCGACACCTGGCGAGCACCGTACACGACCCCCATGCCGCCCCGGCCGAGTTCCTCGAGGATCTATAATCGCCAAAGTAGCGAACGCGATCGCTTCGCTGCAGACCGTTCTGGACCGCACCGCCGGTCGGAGCGCCGGTTGCGTCCACGGAGCACCGGTTCCGTACCAGGGCTTCATCCCTCGTCGCGTCAGCCGCCGTCGAATCCGAATCGGCGGCCAGCGTCGGGGCGGGTTCGGCAGTGGCCGGAGGGTTGGCCGTTGGCAGCACGGTCGGCTCGTCGAGGGCAGGCTCGCTTGTCGGACCGAGGACGTAATGCGCTCGCTCGTGAGCACGCAGCAACACGTCAACACGCAGCCTCAGCTCGGCATCTCCTTGACAGGCCTTGTCCAGGTATGCCGTCCGCGGATCGCCAGGCTCCCGGTCGAGGCAGCGACGAAGATCTCTTTGATTTTCGGTCCCGAGTGGCCCAGAGTTCACCTCCGGCGAGCGGCATTTGCCTTGACCCCACAATCAATGCTCTGTTTGTGACTCCGGTGCGCCAGGACGGGTCGGATTATTCTGAAATCTCGGAATCGGGCCGGAATCGCCACTCAGGGCATCGCAGAGCCAGGCGCGTGCATACGCCCAGTAGCGATCGGCCGTGCGACGGCCGATTCCGAGGACATCGGCCGCCTCGGCGAGCGTCAGACCGGCGAAAGCCCGTAGCCCGACCAGTTCGGCCCCGACCGGATCGTCCCGTGCCAGGGACTTGAGGGCCTCGTCGAGGGCCAGCAGATC
Organism: uncultured Planctomycetota bacterium; assembly: GCA_963779785.1. Classification (GTDB taxonomy): domain Bacteria; phylum Planctomycetota; class Planctomycetia; order Isosphaerales; family Isosphaeraceae; genus CAVRFS01. The sequence goes on along the minus strand of CAWAAW010000037.1, from coordinate 163,984 downwards.
GTCGCCGGGTGGCTCGACAAGGATGGCCTCCAGATCGATCCGGACGCGCCGGTGGCCACCGCCCCGTTTCTTTCGGCGGCGATCCCGGGCACGGTCGACCAGGATCCGGCGCATCGCCTCAGCCGCGGCGGCGAAGAAATGACCGCGTCCGTCGAACGCCCGGCGGGGGTCGTCGCCAACGAGGCGCAATAGGCCTCATGGACGAGTGCCGTCGCTTGCAGGGTCTGCCCCGAAGGCTCATTTGCCAGCCGTGCCGCAGCAAGTTTACGCAGCTCGTCATAGACCAGGGGGAGCAGTTGATCGGCCGCCACCCGCTCTCCCCGGGCGGCCGCATCGAGCAGCCTGGTAACCACACCGTGATCAGGCCTTTCGAGAGGCGAGGGAGACCGATCGTTGCTCGACTCGTCAGTCATGTTGCGAGTCCAATTCAAGTGAGGTAGAACCCCACGAACATACGCAACCTTTGAAGCGTGCCGAGCCGAACGTCTCGGTCCCTGTTCGGTGGGCAGCCCATCCTCCAATCGTCATAACCGAGGGGACACGCCGTGTTGACGGGATGAGAGTTCCCCCAGAGGGCACAACTATCGATTCAGGGCACGATGACCGTGTTTTCGCAGTCCTCCCTCAGGACCCACGTAGCGGTAGAGGGTGACGCGCTCACTCCCAGTTCTTCGCATAAGTCGCAGACACGGGTCTCCTTTTTCCCCATGGCAGCTGCCAAGCGAACCTGAGCCTTCGTCAGGGCGAACTTCCTACCGGCTATTCGACGGCGAGCCCGAGCGGCTGCCAGTCCCGCCTGAGTCCGTTCCCGGATCAGCTCCCGCTCAAACTCCTCCAGCGCGGCGAAAATCCCAATGATAAGCTTGCCGCCAGCGGTGGTCGTGTCGATGTCCGCACCCTGACCCGCCAGCACCTTGAAGCCGATGCCGCGATCGGCAAGGTCCTGGACGGTGTTGACCAAGTGCCGACGGTCTCGGCCCAAACGATCGAGCTTCCAAACGACGAGGACGTCGCCTTCACGCAGGCCCTTCAGGCAAGCCTCGAGGTTCGGTCGATCGTCGCTCTTGTCTGAAGCCCTGTCCTCGGAGAGTCGCTTCCGAGAGACGCCAGCGTCGATCAAGGCGTCCCGCTGGAGGTCGAGTACATGGCTGCCGTCGGCCTTGGAGACGCGAGCATATCCGATGCGCATGGCTGTTTCACAAACGGTCGTTTGAGTCACAACTGGAATAGACTGGCTTGGGCCGTGATTTTTCGTATCTTAAACCGTGTCACATTGTATGTAAACGGACGCCTCCCCCTCGATTACGAAACATCCGGTCCACGATGCCACGCGGACGCATCCTCGCCGCGGCCGAGCAAGAGGCGTTCGACAGCCCACCAACGTTCACCGCCCTGGAACGGAAGAAGCACTTCGCCCGCTCCGAGACGGTCCGTTCCCTCGTGGACACGCTCCAGACACCGACCAACCGCGTGTGCTACCTCGTGGCCCTGGCCTACTTCCGGGCAACCCGGCAGTTCTTCGCACCCAGTTCTACCAGGGGGACCTGCGCTACGCGGCTCGACTCCTCGGGGTCGAGGTCGCGGACATCGATGCCACTCGGTACGCCAAGAATCGCCCCGACCTGATCCGCCAGAAAGCACGGCAGAGCACCGCCTCCAACCGCCAAGCCGTGCTCGCCAACTGAGAAACATCAGCGAGGACGTTACACATACGAGAAAAGCTTCCGGTCCCGCAGTCAGGATGAGGCTGCGCGGCGGCACAGACGGCCCTCAATTCAGGGTTTTTTCTTTTGAGAACCTACCCCCGACCCTTTCTTCCCTACCTTGGGCGCGTTGGGTCCCTACTTGGTGCCTTGAGCGTGTAGGGAAATCGTTCCGGATCGATGCGCGACAGGGCGATGCCGGCAGCTTCGCGGACCCTGGCGTCACCGTCTTCCTGCTGCGCCTTCTGGAGCGCGGGGATGGCATCCTTGGCTAGTTCGTGAAACTCGCCAAGTTTGAGGGCCGAGCTGCGGCGGACATCGTTGCCCTTATGCGTGAGGCCTTCGATCAACGCCGGAACGACCTTTTCTGCGTCATCCCTTCCCCGCGGCAAGGTGCGCCCGCTTTAACCCCCTCTATCTCAGTGCCCAACTTCAGATGCCTGATCAACTCGTCGGTCGATATCCGATTGCTGCAGCCGACGCACGCCAGCAAGCAAAGCAACAGAACCAAACCTGTCTGAACGCGCATCACTCAAGGCCTCCGTCTGAATAGGGGCGAAGAACAAGGCGAATGGCCCGCGTCCGCCGGCTGGTGGACGCGGATCGCGGCAATCAATAGGAATCTGACGAGATGATCTCGCCGCCGGCTCTGGTCATAAAGTATTGATACGCGCCCGGGTCATGCCGACCTTGAGGAAATGCACCGAGCCGTCGGCGAACAGGAAATTGCATCCACCTGGGTGCATGGCCCAAAACGTATCGGGGTCGAATACCGGGTTGTCGCTGTTGGGCTTGTGCGTGGCGTTGCCGTGGCCGAGGCACAAGGCTTCGTCGAAGTCCGCATTGTCGTAGGCCGTGCCATTTCCGGTATTCTGGCACTGGGAGGGAGGAGTATTGGGGGTTGTCCAGGGTAGTGGTAGCCATCCACGCGGGGGTCCTTGCTCCCGTCACTGCACCGACCCAGGTGGTTGGGGAGTGGGCGGTGTAGCGCTCGCCGACGGCGATTGTGTTGCTCATTCCGTCAGTGATGCTGGCGATGCGCGTGTTACTGTTGCGCCAAAACATGCCGATGCCGGCCGGCAAACCCACAGGTAATGCCGCTGCCAAGATGCCGTCCGTGGGGTCTCCGTCTTGATCATTGGGGTCGCTGGTGTTGAGGTAGAATTGGTGGGGTTCCCGGTGGCGTTCACAAAGCATTCCTCCCAGCCGCAGGCAGCGGCGTAGTTGGAGTGCGCCACCGTGGCGATGGGGTTGGTGAACGTGCTGTCGTAGAGGATGCAGGGCTGCGGGTTGAAACCATCCGAAGGACACTGGAAGACGGCCAACGACGTCACCACGGCCGTGCTGTTGGCTGCGGTGGCCGGATTGCTCGTGACGGTAATTCCCAGGCTGAAATTGATCGAGTTATAGAGGGGCTGCTGTTCGATGTAGGGCAGCGACATGGCCGCCCAGCCCCAGCCCGGTCCCATATCCAGGTCGGGAGTATAGATGGGGTTGTTTTGGTAATCGATGTAGCCGGGAGGGAACGCGCCGATACTGTTCTCGTAATTGAACAGCGCGAGGCCGATCTGCTTCAGGTTGTTGACGCACTGGGCTCGGCGAGCAGCTTCGCGAGCTGCCTGAACCGCGGGCAGGAGCAGGGCAATCAGAACCCCGATGATCGAGATCACGACCAGCAGCTCGATGAGCGTGAAGCCTTCTTTGGGCCTCGCGCTACGCGTTGAATCCGCATGAAAGTCTTCCTCCAGTTGTATCAAGGCGAGAAAAGATAAAGATACAGAACGAAAGATCAGATTGGCTTTACCAGAGGCCATGATGCCCATCGGTAGCAACCTCACCAAGACCTCGCGGAGAGCTTTCCGCGAACGGTTGAGACGCGAACGCACGGTTCCGATCGGGATTCCTAACGATGCCGCGATCGACTCGTAATCCTTCTGATCGATGACGGCAAGGACAAGGACAGCACGTTGATCCGGCGCAAGCGATTGAAGCGCCTGCCTCAGAATGTGACTTAGCTCAGCGGCTTCCATGTGTCGCGCGGGATCGTCTTGGTCGCTCTGGCTCGACACGCGTGAGTCGGGCTTGATTTTCGTGCCTGCGGCGACGGGACCGGCTCCGCAAATGGAGGCTGCGATGAACGACGGTCCGGACCAACCAGGCACGCGGGTTCGAAGGCATCTCGCCTTCGAGCCAAAGAGTCACGAGCGCCTCCTGGACTGCGTCCCATGCCATTTCTTCGTCGCCAAGGATGCGACGTGCCACGGCGGCGAGGTGCCCGATTATCGGGCGTGACCTCTGCAAAGCGATCGCCGGCCAGCGTTCGACGCGGCTGAGGTGTATACTTAAACAACCCGGACGGTCGTTCCAGATTGCGTCCAGGCGCTCGAGCGAAATCGGCTGGGAATTCTTCGGAAAGGATCCGACCCCGTTGGTCGTGCGGACGACAACGATTCAGATCCGCGGGTGTCCACCCAGCGGCTCACTTCCGCCCGTACTTAAACGGTAAGGATCATGAACGAGCAAGGTCATACGGTCCTACCTGGCCTGGACTGGCCGCATGGGCGACTCCGGCCTTTCTTTGCGACGGACTCTCGACGTCGCGTTGGCCGGGTCAAAATACGGCGTTATCCTGGAAAACCCTGTGAAAGACGCTGCGGACGGATGTCACAATCCCAGATGGATCGTCGCAGCGCCAATGGAACCAACGCCTCTGGACGAAGGGTTGACCTCTCGGCGAATAGCCAGCACGGAAAGATCGGCGCTGTGGAGATCGCTCGAGTCGCCCGACGTCGTGGAATAGACGTCGTTCAGAACACGATTGTGGGAGCGACAGGCGGACCGCGCGGGCAAAAGGGCAGGCGGGGCGGGGCGGGATTGGAAACGGCGTCGGCAATCGGTTCAAAATCAACGACGAGCCGAACCGATGCTATGCACGAGGACTCGATCGGTAACTGCCCCTGAGCCAGGAAGTGGCAAATCGGGCAATCGTCCATCGAGGCATGGTGTGCGCGCAGCATTATCGACACCTTGATGTCGCTGGCCGCCGGACTCGAGAGCCGACCCGTGACCGAACCCCGGCATCGCGTGAAGGCACGGCCCACACAGCGTGACGGCTGCGTGGAATGCGATCACCATAGCGATCAGACTTGGTCGGAGAAATCGGGGCATGTCGAATCCAGTATCGAACGGATCAACGTCAAGAAAGAGAAGGGTGGCTCAAGTATGTTCGCGCAGTGAAGCGAGCTAGATCAGGTCTCCCGTCCGCGAGTGGAGAGGCTTGCGACAGACTCCGGCGAGAGACTGTAGTGTATGTTGAACAACATCCGCACGATTGTCAATGATCATTTTCCCGCAAACGCCAGTTTGCCGCGTCCATCTCACGTCAACACGGATGGACTGTGGACCGAGTCAGCGACGCGGCATCGCCACGATCCCGCTTTGCGATTGATCGACATCGCAACGACTGCCCATTGTAGGTGCCGCCGGCCGCTCGAAAGTTCCATCCGCCAATAAAAAACGCGGCGACGGAGGCTCATCGTACTCTCGGCGTGCGTAGAAGCATCCCGGACGAGATGGGCGAATCTCTGCTTTGCAGGGATTCACGATTCGCCTGCCACAGCGACTCGACTTCGTCGGTCGTGCCGTAGATTCGCATCGCCACATCCGATATCGTTTCGTCCGCCTCGACGACCGTGAAACGCCGAACGAGGGCGTCGTGCCGCCGCGCTCCTGCCGACGGTCCGCGCGGTGGGCAACGTCGAAGACGATGCGATCGGTGACGACGGAGATCGTACCGAAGCCGGGCGACGACTCGGCGCCGTGGAGTTCAAGACCGCGCCGACTCCCGGCCCTTCCGCGTTTCGGCCAGAAACGCTGTTGTTCGTCGAGCGTCGGGCGGACGAGACGATCGACACCGACGACACTTTCGATCGAGCCGTTGAAGCGATCGGTCTCGATGAAGAGAAGTCTGGCGTTGTGCGCCTGCGCGGAGAGCGAACCATCGATTACTCCGCCTAACACGCCTCGCTTTTGTTGAGGGGACGCTCGAGGAGGGTCACGTTGGAACAGTGCGACCGCGAAGAAGCAAACTATCAACACGCTCAGAACGATGCTAGGTCCCGCTTGGCGATTCATGGCTGTATTGGCGCGTGGGGGATTCGTGGGTGATACACTCAATGCCGTAATCTTTGTTATCGGCTCAAATGACGGGCCACTTAAGCCGATCCGATCCATACCCCGATCCCACGGTGAATCCGATGATTCGACGCGATTTCCTGGCAGCGTGCGTTTCCCCGGCTTTGCTGGCGATGACCAAGGACGTCGCGTCCGCCTCGACTCAAGGAGAGCAACTCGTCCGTTTACTTCTGAAGGAGACGGTGGGACTGCGGCGGTTCGGCTACCCGGTCCACGTCAATCTGCCGATGGATTTCAGCCCCGCGGGTATCAGCGACGACGACAGTTTTACCCTCAAACGAGATGGCCAGGACGTGCCAGCGCAATTTCGTCGGGTGCGCCGGCGAGATGGAACCTCCTTGGTGTCGCTCGATTTCAACGCCAGCCCTGGCCCATTCGAAATCCAGAATTACACCGTCCACCACAACCCGGGGCTTAAAACCGCCGTGGTGAAGGGTCGAGGCATGAGCGTCCAGCGGAACGGGTCGACCATCGAGGTTTCCCACTCGCCTACATTCGGTATGCAATCTCCGAAGACCTGGCCGGTTTTGTCCGGTCGGTCAAGATCCCGTCGGCCGAGTTCATCAAAGGAGATTCCTTGGGGCTCTTCGTGGTGGTGAAGGGTCAGAAAACGGCAATGCCATTGCCTGCTCTAGCGACCCAAGCCAGGTCCAATGGTGCGGATCGGTCGCCAAGGGCCACTGGCCGTTGGGCTGCAATCCCAGTGCCAGATCGAGGCTCGAGGGTTCGAGTGCCGGTTGCATCGCTGATCGACATGACCTTTCCCAGTTCGAAAAGTTGGATCGAGACCGTCTGGACCTTGAACGACCCTCGGAATCAGATCGAAACGATGGGCGTTGACCTGGGATTGTTGGTCGACGAACCGCCGATCCTGCTGGACTGCGGCGCGAAATCGACCGTTTACGCGACTCTTAAAGAACGGGAGTTGATGACCTTCGAGGCCGGTCGACTGCCATTGGCTCAAGGGATCGTGCCGAGCTGGGTCATTCGTCACGGGACTGCCGAGAAGAGTGAAGTCTAGCGATGATGCGACAAGAAGTCGGAACCGAACCAGAAGGCTGGATACACGTAATAGATAAGAAGACGTTGCACGGCGATGGCGGTCGCTGATTTTGGCCGAGCCGTGCCTTGCCGCGCTCGATCGCTTCGAATTTCACGGGAACGGTCGTTTCCGGTTCGAGCGGCGATTTCTCACCGAGAAGATTGGTCAAGGGACGCCGAAGGAATCCGATTAAGACGCTGAGATTCTGGTTGCATTTTGTCACGACTCCCGTCCAGGTCGGCGCGGTCACCAGCCCGCAATCGATGTTGGCTCCGCTAGACGTGGAATGGAGTCGCCCGTGAGGCCTGCGAGGGTTCCAAGCGCGTGAATGAACGGCACCCAGCCAAACGTCTTGCCGCATTCCGGCCGGAAGAGTTGAACTGGGTCGTGGATGCCCTTGTCCCCTAAAGGATTCACGGTTAAGATTAATCGGTTGAGCGTCGTTTCTGATCGAAGCGCGGCGATCTTGAATCAGGAACAGAACCCTATGCCTCGAGTTGCATTACGTCCGGTGGTACTGATCGCGGTCCTGGCCTTGATGGCGGTGATCGTCGGAGCTCAAGCTCCTGCGCCGCAGCCCGAGGAACAGGAAACCGCGCGGATCGTGGTCGAGCTGCTCGAGCGGGGTCATATGGCTCGTCCGGTCATCGACGATGATATCGCCGTCAAATGGTGTGACAATTTTCTCAAGGATCTCGACCCGGCCAAGCAATACTTCTTGAAGGCCGATGTCGATGAATTCAAGAAAGAAGCGAAGACCCTCGACGATCAAGTGCGCGACGGGAATATCGACTTCGCACGCAAAGTTCTTCGATCGCTTCCTGATCCGCCAGGATGAGCGATTCAAGACCCAGATGGAACTGCTCAAGCAAAAGCCGGACTTCACCGTTGATGAATCTCTCACCGACGATCCCGATAAGCTCGACTATCCCGGTCGACAAGGCCGAGGCTGACGAGCGTTGGCGCAAGAAGGTCAAGCTTGACCTGCTCGTTGCCAAGGTCGTCGAGGAGCTCGACGAACCCGAAGCGATTCGACAAGTGGACGATCCGATACCGCGACCGCAATCGGATGTATCACCAGATCGATACCAGCGACCTGCTTCAGATCTATCTCTCCAGCCTGACGCGAACCTTCGATCCGCACTCGTCCTACATGGGACCCAAGGATCTGGAGGACATGCTCAACCAGCAGCTTCATCTCTCGCTGGAGGGGATCGGAGCCTCGCTTCGATCGGAGGACGGCTTCGCGGTGGTCACGGAGATCGTGCCCGGGATGGCGGCCGATAAGGACGGCCGGCTCCAGCCCGAGGACAAGATCATCGGCATTCAGAAGGAAAACGGCGAAGAGATCGACCTGGTCGAGAAGAAGCTCAACGACGTGGTCCGATACATCCGCGGTCCGCGCGGGACCAAAGTCCGGCTGATCGTCCAGCCCGACGGGACCAAGGAGCGTCGGATCTACGAGCTGACCCGCGAAAAGATCGAGCTCAAGGAGCAGCATGCCAAGAGCAAGATTATTCAGGCGAAGGCGACCAGACGGCAAGGATATCAAGATCGGGGTCATCAACCTCCCCGCCTTCTACGGCGACTCGGTCGCCATCCTGCGGGGCGATCCCAATGCCGTGAGCGCGACGGCCGACTGTCGCAGGATTCTTGACGAATTCAAGGCCAGCGGCGTTGACACGGTCGTGGTCGACCTTCGTGGTAACGGCGGTGGACTGCTTGAAGAAGCCAAAACGCTATCCGGCCTGTTCATCGACACCGGCCCGGTCGTTCAGGTCAAGGAAGTCTTCGGCGTCAAGCATCTCGACGATGAAGACCAAGGGGCCGCATGGGAAGGCCCGTTGGTCGTCCTGATCGATAAGGCCAGCGCGCAGCGCTTCGGAGATCTTCGCCGGCGTGATCAAGGATTATGGCCGCGGGCTGATCATTGGCGACGCCAGCACGTTCGGCAAGGGGACTGTCCAGAGCATCGTGATGATCAGCGATCACACGCGCCGCCGCGATCGCAAGAATCCGCCCCCCAATCGCGGCGCTCTCAAACTGACGATTCAACAGTTCTTCCGCGCCAACGGCGACAGCACGCAGATTACTGGCGTTACCCCGCATATCCACATCCCTTCCGTGAACGACTTCCGAGAATTTCGGCGAAGGGAAAGGATCGATGGATAACGCCCTCAAATTCGAGAAGGTTGCGGGACTACCGCATGACAATTACAACCGAGTCCCAGACGATCTGGTCACCAGCTCAACGACCTCTCGGCCCACCGCCGCAAGGCGGATCCGAAGTTCCAGAAGCTAGACGAACAGATCAAGAAATATCTCGACAGAAAAGCCCGGCACTCGATCTCGTTGAACGAGGCGAAGTTCCGAGCCGAGTATGTCCCCGAAGACCCCGAGGAAAAGGCCGCCGAAGAAAAGGCCAAGAAGGACCGCAAGAAGAAGAAGTTCGCCGAGCGCGAATTCTGGACGTCGGACTTCTACACCGACGAGGTGGTGAGGATCGTCACCGATTATATGACGCTCGGCTCCAAGGTGCTGGCCGCCGCGCCGGAACGGGCCAAGATCGCCGGCCAATGACGATCGAGTCGAGCACGCATCACTGAACGAAGAACGGCCGGACCAATTTGGTCCGGCCGTTCTTCGTTTGCTACTTCTCAGGCGCCGCTGACCACTCCGTTGTTCACCATCGCTTTCGGCCTTCCGGCCGCGTCGCCACCAGGCTGCCAAAGTTCACTTCGCGGCAGGCGAGGGTGCGACCGACCCGTGCTTGACCGAATCGAGCGCAAGTATGCGATCAGGTTGGCCAGGTCTTGAGGGGAGAGCCCTTTCTCAAGTCCTTCAGGCATGAGGGAAACCCCCGAGGACGTGATGGCCTCAATTTTTTCTCTAGGGATCATGTCGGAGGCTCCTTCGGCGCGTTTGAGCACCAGCGCGGTCGCCGACTCCTCCGCGATGATCCCCGATACGACCCGGCCGCTCTCGGTCGCTATGTTGTAGTTCACGTAGTTGGGCGCAACCTCTCGGTTCGGGTCGAGGATATGGACGAGCAGATCCTCCGCTGAGCGGCCCGCGACCGTCGCCAGGTCAGGACCGACATCAATGCCCCGGCCCTCGGCCTTGTGGCAGGTGGCGCAGATCCTGACGAAGATCTCCCGCCCCGGCTGGCCGTTCCCGATCAGAGCAAGTGCCGGACGGTAAGATGCAATGACCGGACCCCGATCGCGCGAGGCCGATGTCTCCGTACCGAGTATTCTTTGGGCCCGCGTCCGAATCGCAACATTCGCGTGCCTGCGTAACTGGGCTTGGCGAGCCGGGTCAAGCTCGGACGCGGTCATGGCTCGCGATTCGAGTGCGTCGATCACAGCGATGATCCCGTCATCGCGGCCAAAGAGAACCTCGACTGCCTCGCGGCGCACCTCCGGACTCATCGATTTCCAATGGAGGAGGATTTGCCGGGCGGTGCCGGGGTCGAGGAGTCCGGAAAGAGCCTGCAACAACGTCAGTTGAACGGCGGTCGGCTGGCGGGCATCGAGCAGGGAAGGTAACCATTCGCGCCGTCTTCGCGTCAGCCAATCCGACCAACCGGATCGCGATCAACCGGCGGTCCAGCGGTCCGTCTGAACGGGCGGCTTGGATTGCTTCGGCCAGTAGCGATGCAATCCCGGTTGACGCGGCAGCCCCGCCCCCGTCAAGCATTTTCTGGAATCGATCGTCCCGAACGCTGTAGCCCGCGCGTGTGTGCCAGGACGACACCCATCAACGTCTCGGAGCGAGCACCGGCGTCTCGCAATGGTTGCAGCAATTCGTCGACGCCGGCAGGCTGCTGTTCTGTGCCAACCAAGTACGCCAACTCGTCAGCCAGGCTTGACCGTCCGAGTTCGTCAAGAATTCTTCGCGTTTGGCGAGGGCCTCGAACAGGGCCAGCGCCCGCCCGGCGATCGAGCTCAGGACTGCCGTTCGAGTCCAGGAACTGTTGATGCCCTGGATTGCAATCGTCGCCAGTGCCGCGATCGCACTCGGCTCCAAGTTCGCTTCTCCCAACGAAAAGGCAAGTTGAAACCGCACCATCGGTTCAGGATCGGCGGCCAGAGCGATCAACTGTTGTAATACCGCTGGCGCATGCTTGAGACGCGGCTCAGCCAGCCGGATTGTTTGTTCGCGAATTCGCGGCTCGGGATCACTCAGACCCAGAATGATGGACGCGTCATCGAGCGCCACCATCGCGCTCGAGGACCCAAAGCGCGTGAAGACGCCCCAGGGGAGCGGGACGGTCCTTGATCATTTCCCGAAGGAGAATAACGACTGACTGGTCGCGGCGCTCGATCAAGAGCCTCTGAGCGGTTTCGCGCCACCAGGCGTCCGGGTCCGCGAGTCGCGATACCAGCTCGGCTGACGTCGCCGCGCTCAAACTTGGCTTCGGACGTCGCGAGGTGCCCGAATAAACCAGGTTGTACAGCCGGCCACGATCCTTGCCGCTGGTGAGGTCGAGGTGCTTTTTGATCGGATCCGGGATCGACAACGGGTGCTCGATCGTCTCGCGGTACATGTCGAGAATCAAGCAGCGTGCCATCTGGCGTGTTGGCGAAATTGACCGGTCGAAACCAATTGTCCGTCGAGGACAAGAATTCTTCGTTGGGATCGGCGCGGTTGGCGAGATAGGTCGCGCCGTCAACCTTGAGGAGCTTTCGGTGGACAAGATTGCCGCCCACATCGCCCACGAATACGTTGCCGCGATAAGCCGCCGGGTAGGACGAGCCTCGATAAATCGTGATGCCCGTCGCCGACGTGAAAAAACCGGCGGCGAAAAGCTCCGTCGCGGGCAAGCGGCGCGACAGCACGGGATCGGCCGCGCGCTGACGCGTGCGGACAACCCGCCAGGGTTCGGGCGGACTGATTCGAAACACAGGCGCGGCCGGCCCTTCGGCAGCGATGTCGAGGATCACCAGCGGAGGAACCAGGAAGGGATTGCGTTCCAGATATCGCGACGGCAATACGACCTGGCGGATATGATTGCTGTTATTACAGGTGAAGCGATGCCCCCAATCGTCAAAGGAATGGCCGAACTGCCCACCTCCCGAAATCGCCTCGAAAGCGGAGCCGTCCGGCTTGAAACGAAAGTCGCGGCCACGAACCGAGACGACCTTGGCCTCCGGCCGCGACCGATTGTGGATCACGCCGCCGTTACTACTGGTCACGCCATAGATCCAGCCGTCCGGACCCCAGAGTAGCCCGTTGAGCAGTCCCTGGACATTTTCGGTCCCGAACCCCGTGAACATCACCTTCTTCACGTCGGCAACACCGTCACCATCGATGTCCTTGGCATAGAGGATGTCCGGCGCGACCGCGATGAAGACGCCGCCGTCGTATGGAACGATGCCGGTCGGCCAAGATAGCCCATCAAGGAAGATCGTCCGCGTCTCGAATCGGCCGTCGCGATCGCGATCTTCCAACCTGCTGACGTTTCCGGTTGGTGTTTTCTCCGGAAACGGGTAACCCCGCATCTCGACGACGTAAAGTTGCCCGTCGGCGTCGTAACAGACACTGACCGGATCGGTGACCACCGGCTCGACGGCCACCGGCTCCAAATGAAATCCAGCGCGAATTCGGAACGATTTCAGTGCAGCCGCGGGCTCCAACGGTTTGATCCGTGGCAGCTCGCGGGCGAGGTCTTCCTCCTGGGCCCTGGCATGGGGAAGGATCAGGGCGGGCATCAGTCCGATTGCCAAGCCAGCCAAAGCGAGAAATCGTCCAGGCTCCCGCATCGTCCCAGGAGTCATCCCCTAGCCTTTTCGTCGAGAAAAACGGAACACCTGACCCACTTCAGGCTCATTTGGGTCGTTTCGTTCGCAAGGATTCGATCTCGCTTCGCAACCGTTGGATTTCCGCCTCGGCGTACTCGCGTCGCGGTCTCGGCTTCGCGTCGCGCTCTTTCGGCGTCTCGACTCTTCGCCTCGGCCTCATGCCTGGCTGTCTCGGCCTCTCGCTGAGACCTGGCGAGTTCCAGTGAGGTCGGTTGCCACAGCCCAGTTCTCGGGTTGAAGAGCCGCAGGCTGTAACGCGCGCGCTTGATGTGCAGATCCGAGGACTTCACTCGGAAGACGACCCCCCACCTTCGCAATCGGCTGATATGTCCCACCCAACAGCCGATAGCCTTGGAGTGATGGCTTCAGATACTCTTCAAATGGGTCGAACAGAAAGTACTCGCGCACTTTAAGAACATCGCGGTACAAATCGAGTTTCTTTCCTTGATCCTCGCGACGGGTCTTTTTCGATGTCACCTCGACCACCAAGTCGGGCACCCTGCCCTCGATCCAGACCTTGTAGCTCCGGCGAGTGATGTCGGAAGGGACTCCCAGGGCCACGAAAAGGTCTGGGCAGACGACTGCGCGTGGGGTCGCCCTCAACGTAGTAGACGAACATGTTGGACTGCACGGCGACGTCAAGGTTGCCATCGTAATATCGCTGAATCACGTCCAGGAGATCCAGCACCGCGACTTTGAGATGAACGCCAGTCTCACCCAACGGTTTTCCATCCGAATCGGGGTACTCGATCTCGGTCAGAGAGGGGATCGCGGGTTTCTTCGCGCGAGTCAGGGCCATGGTCGATCTGCTCCGAGAACAACGAACGATGCTGCCTTGTGTTCATAACGTCATTCGCGTCGGTATTCCAACAAAAGGTCGTTCTGGGAATTATCCCTGGATCGCGTTGGTGCGGCCGAGCGCGATGTCGAAGTCGCCGACGGCTGGGATCAGCATTGCCATGAGCGCGAAGCCGTAGATACCCGCGCTCACCAAGAACGCGGCCGTCATGTCACCGTTGACCAGACTGATGATGCAGTAGAAGGTCCAGAACGGAGTGAGGATTGCGACCAAGGTGATGGCATTCGAGGGGTTCTTGGCCCCCATGGAGCCAAAGAGCGCCACGCTGCCGGCCCCGATGAAGATCATGAAGCTCACGAGCTGCCGGCCGAATTCACCGTTGCTGAGCACGATCAGGAACGAGCAGAGTAAGATGCCGAGCATCAGGAAGAAGATCGTCCCCAGGCTATTGGCCACTGCCGTCCGGCTGCTGGTGTAAGTGATCGCCGAATGCAAGCCGAGCATTGCCGAGAAGTGGCACAACAGGAGAAAATCAATGAGGAAGTAGACCAGGTTCTCTCCGGAAATCATCTCCAGGCCGGGCATCGCAATCGCGATCGCGGTGAGGACGGGGAGGGCGATCATCTCCTTGGAATTGTACAGAGCTCCGTAGAGTTTGCCGTAAATAAACTCCTTGGGGGAGAGCTCGGAGACCAGGAGGAGATCGAGTGCCCCGGTGTCGCGCTCGCTAGTCAGGGCGGTGACGCCCTGCGCATTGATCAGGACCAGGCTGAGGATGGCCAGGCCGATCGGGATCAAGCACAGGCCGGTCGCCAGCGGATTTTCGAGCCCCTCGCCCAGGTAGAAAAACAGCACCATGCCCAGGGCGAAGAGCAGGACGTAGCATGCCTTGATGATCAGTGGCTTGGCTCCGTACGCGCGAGTCATCAGCTCGCGCCAGAGGATCGGGTTGGCCCAAGGTTGGCGATAGGGCTTGGCCGCCGGCGCGATCCTTCGATGGGTCCGGCGGGGGACGTGGAGCCCCGTCGTCGGCCCCGGCTCACCATCGCCACGGACCGGTTCGCTTGCGATTGCGGACTTCGCAGCGCCCATTGTCATGGAGCGGTCGGAAACGCCGTTCGCGGAGTGGCCAGCCGCGGTTGTTACCGACGAACCCACGCCGACAGTCGCCATGGCGGGCACCTCATCGATTTCGACAAGCGACTCGATTGCCTCGACTTCGGTGTCCTCTCGATCCTCGCGCGGCTCGTTGTAGCCGGGGTTCCATTTCCGCAGTTTCCATGTACCGAAAGCCACCAACGCGACTGCGAAGGTCATCCGGACCGTGATGTAAACCAAGCTCGAGGCTCGGACCACTCCGGTGAGCTGGTCAGAACGGGGATAAAGCACGGCCAGCATCGCCCGATACGGATTGAGCACTTCAACTAACGGCACTCCCATGAGCGGAAAGTGGGAAACGCCACCGCGAACGCCTCGACCCCCGCGATTGAGAAGACCACCATGAGGATCGTCAACGAGATCGACTGAAACGTCCTGTCGCGCCACAGTGCAATCAAAAGCCCCAGCGCCCCGCCAGCCATCCCAGACGCCGCCGTCACTGCGAACAGGTTGATCACCTGCCCGAACGAGATCCCGCCGAAGAAGACGCATATCGATAAGAGCCCAATGCTGGCGCCGAGAATCGTGAAGATATTCAAGAGCCCCGCGACCAACTTGCCGAGCACGATCTCGAGATCGCTGAGGTCGGTCATCAGCAACAACGTGAACGTCCGTCGGTCCTTCTCATACGAGACGGCCGCGGCCGTGAACAACGGGGCGAAGAACATTACCAACGTCAACTGAAGCATGGCGAACATCCAGTACAGAATGGCGCCGAACCGCGCGAGGACACCCACCTCGCGGATGTCTTGCCATCCAATCAGCGTTTGCCAGGCCGTCCACAATAGGATGAATAAGAAGCAAGCGAAGGACGCTCGCCACGCATAGTAACGCAACGGCCGAGGGGTGGTCATGACCTCTCGGGCAATGATAGGACCTGCAAACAAGGACGAGCCTCCAATGTCGACACGCAAGCACGCGGGGCGGGATGAGATTTCGCGGATGATACCGTTAGGAGCGGCCGTTCAGCAGAGCGGGCCACAACGACTGAGGATCGGGCAATTTAGCGCCCTCAAGGTTGTGATCTCGGCGCGCTCCGCTCCACAGGCTTTTACGTTCCGAATCCGACGGTTTGTTCGCTAGGTTGACGGCCTCGCCGGAAAAATGAGTGTAGCAAATGGCTGGTTCGCACACCAAGCCGAGGTGGCCGTCAACTCGGAGCGGCCGACAAGACGCTGAGTTTGAAATGCCGGAACCTGTTTCCCTAGCAGCTTTTCCGACTCACCATCGAGTCGTTGCAATCCTCCGAAGCCTTTTCGGCTGAGTTTACCGTCGTCATGGCCAATGAGCTGGCCGCGCTCCTTCGTCAGGCAGAGAATGCGACGAAGACGGTGGCGTGATATGCCCTCAGCCACGGCGTTCTGGTGCCGCGGTCGACGCGGCGAGAACCTGAGCGGCTTCTTCGCGGAACTTTTTGAGCTCAGCGGCTTGGGCTTGATCCAGGGGTGGATTGAGATCGACCCATGTGACAGCCTGGTCGTACCATCGACGAGCTTCCTTGGCGGCACCTTGTTGGTGGAGATTGGCCGCGAGGAAAAACCAATCCGCCGCCGTGCCCCCGTTATTGAAAACTAATACCACGGCCTCTGGCCGTGAGACCCGTAGAGCTTCGAGCGATCCGGCGTGCTTTCCCCATTCTGGTAAAGGCCTGGGAATGCTCTTGCATGACAGCGGATAAGCCTGGTCTCGTGATCAATAGAGAAGCCTTCGCCGAAGTCTGGGAGAAGGCCCAGACCGCTTCAACTCCACGCCCCCGACGGGGGCAACCTCACGTAGACGGCCCCCTCGGGGGGGCCTTCCCAATACCACGTCCTCTGGGCGTGGTTGATTATTCAACGCCATCGATTTCCGAAGTGCCTCGGTAGCGGCCGGCCAGTTCGCCGCGCGGTAATGCGCGACGCCCAAGGTGTTCCAGATGTTGGCCTGATTGGGTTCCCAAACGACGGCGCGTTCAGCCAATCGGACAGCCAGCGCAACGTCACTGTCTCGGATGACTGTCGGACGATGAACGAGCTCCCACGCCAAACTGTTAAACGGGCCGACCAACCTGAATGAAGCAGTGCGCGTCGGCCGCTTTTTCACCGAGCAACGCTTCGGCGACTGCGAGGGCGCGTCGGAAAGTCGCATCGGCTTCCGTGTCTTCCGAGGGCGACGTCAGCAAACCGGCGTACTCGTGAAGCGTCTCGATCAACTCCGCGCGATACCAGACCCGCTCGGGGAATCGGGCCGCGAGATCTTCAAAAATATGAATAGCCTCAGTATAGTCTCTGCGACCCCGCGTCGATCCGAGGCTCATCCGCGAACCCAGCCTGTCGGAAGGCCATCGCAACCGTTTCTTGCTTCCGTTGATCCGTCCGGAAGTCCTTCGAGATCTGTTCGTAATACGCGACGCCAAAGGAAACGATCTGAATGGCTCGCTCTCTCATTACCTCGTGAAACCACGGCCTCTGGCCGTGCGACCCGAAGAGCTTCCAGCGATCCGGCGTTCATCCTCCGGGTGTTCCGCTGGTGTGCGGCCTTTGGAGAGAGATCAGAGTGGCCTCCGCCGAGAGGTCGGGGGAGGTGCCTGGGTCCGGTTGAAATCCACGCCCCCAACGGGGGCTACCCAACGGAACCGGCCCCCTCGGGGGGCCTTCCTGATACCTCGGCCTCTGGCCGAGGAGTCTCATTGAGGTGCCCGAGGCGCTTCAGCCACCAGCGGACGGATGATCTGATCGACCATGCCCAGTGAGTTATGGACGGCTCGAAACTCGTTACTCCGGGCCAAACGAAGATCCTGAAGGATGACGTCGGTGCGGCGCTTGGCCTCGCGAGCGTCCTCGAGTGCGACGTCAGTGCGGCGCTTGGCAACGCGGGAGTCTTCGAGTGCGGCGTCGGTGCGGCAGCTTCGCCTCCCAGAGCGCGGCGGTGCTGACGGTAAGTGTGACCAAGAGGCGCTATCGTTGACGCGATGACCACGGTCCGGTGTCGGCGGGACCATTTGCGCGGAGCGATCCAAGATACTGGGGCGACGAGCCAGGATCGGCTGGTCGTCGAGAAACCGTCGCAGTTCGTCAGCCAGCTCGCGGGCCGAGGCGTATCGGTCCGACGGCTCCTTCTCCATCGCCTTGAGGATGATCGTTTCCAAGTCAAGGGGTATCGCGGGATTGCACCGGCGTGGACTTGTCGGCTCCTCGTCCAGGATTCGCCTGGTCAGCTCGTGGCGGTTGCGGGCCGCGAATGCGGGGTTGAGAGTCAATAGCTCGTAAAAGGTGACTCCTAATCCGTAAATGTCGGTGCGGGCGTCGACGCCGCCCCGTACGCCACGCACCTGCTCCGGACTCATGTAACGAAGCGTGCCGACGAGATCCCCCGTACGAGTCAAGTCGTGGTCCTCTTGCGGAAGTCGAGCCAGGCCGAAGTCGGCGACCCAAAGGTGGCCACGAGTGTCGATCAAGAGATTCGACGGCTTGATGTCGCGGTGGATCACGCCGATTTCATGGGCGTGCTCGAGGGCAAGTGCAGCTTGCAGACCAAGTTGCGCGGTCATTTCGAAGTGATGCCGGTTATTCGAGAACGAGCCGCTCGATTGGGGAGGCGGCAGCAGTGGCTCGTCGTCCGTCCGGCTGGGCCCATAGTCCGAGGTCGAAGCGTCAGCGAAGGCATCGCGCCGAGACGCCGGCCGAAGTTCCCGGATGACTTCGGTCAAGGACCGTCCATCGATAAACTGCATCGCATAATAATGGATCCCCTCGTCACTGCCGATGCCGAATACCGGTACGATGTGCTCGTGATGCAACAGGGCCGCGGCTTGCGCCTCGACCTGGAACCGTTGGCACTGACGCGGGTCCGAGGACGCGGGAGACGGCAACACCTTGAGCGCGACCCGACGGCCAAGCGAAAGCTGCTCGGCTTCGTATACGACACCCATGCCGCCACGGCCGACCTCGCGAATAACTCGGTATTCCCCGAAATCGTCGGCGGCCGCGGATCTTCGATATTCCGTCCCAGACCCGTTTCCGCAAACTGGCCCGCGGCATGATGCACCAACTCGAGGCCCGTGAGACGATCGGCAAGGATGCCGGCGATCGCCGGATGGCGCGCCAGGAATTCATCCCGGGGAGGTGGCGAGCCCCCCTGAAGCAACTCGAAGTATTCTTCCAATGCCGCCACGACCAATTCATCGTCGCGACGCGATTGGTGCGCTGCCGATGCGATTGACCGGCCGTTATTACGGGATTCCGTCCGGCGAGAATTCATGGTCGTTTCCTCGATTCGGAGCAGCCGGCATGACTCTCACTTCGGGTCGAACCGTTGACCCATTAGATAAGGTCACGTGAGGGATCGCAAACGCGCCGTGGCGGCCGCACGCCTCACACCAGCAGAGAGCGAGGCGGCGCTCCAACGAGACACGTGTTGCCTCACGACGTCCATTGACAACCCGCGAACGATCGCCATACGATCAAATCATTCCCATCGACGTATTCTCGAGTGCTGGTCTACCGGAGCGAGTTCGACGTGTCTCGTGTCAGTACGGACACAATTCTGCCGCGGATGGGTTCTCGCACTGTCGGCGGCCCTTTGTCTGCTGAGCGGGCTGAAGCCGGCTTGCGCCGCGGGTTGTCACGTCGCAGACCGGCCGATTTTGCAATCGCGGTTCTCCTGGGAACGCGATCAGTCCCTTGATCGAACGGCTTCATTCGCGGCTTACGCTCCCCCGATCCTGACCCATCCCCCATGTCAGGGCGATGTCCCTCACTTTTCGAACCCATCCAGCGTGACGAGTCCGGCCTTCCTGCCAGCCCGCACTCCCGTCCAACGGTCGGGACGTCGGCGGCTTTCTCGCCATATTGCCGCATCATCTCCATTATCAGCCGCTTGCGGTTCGACTTGATCGTCCCCCACGACCGATCTGATTCGGTGTTGGAACCGAGCGGCCGGCCATGATTGTGTTTCGTTGTGCCGTCATCTCGGCAGATGATGCGGCACGCGGAATCGCTGCCCGTGTCAAGTTGGTCCACGCATTGGTGGAGTTGTCCTCTCGTGTTGTGCGCGCCGAACAAAAGTGCGATTTTATCAATACTCCTGGCCACCGCGCTGGAGTTGCTTTCGGGATGTCAACCGGCGGGGTCGCTGGATCGCGCGGGCGTCGCGATCACTCCTCCCGATCGTCCTGGCAACCCGTCCAGCCCTTGACCTGGGGAGTACCCGGTGTTGCGTTGGCCGCTTGGGCCGGTCCTGATGGTTCCTCGCTGGTTCTCTACCGCACTCTTCCAGCGCCTGGCGGGACGGCGGCGCATGATTGCCGACGCATTGGCTAATCGGTTGGAGAATCTGCCCGGGCTTGCGGCTCGTGGTCAAGCGAACCGAGAGCGTGGCCGGAACGCCAGCCGCGCGAATCGAGGTGGTGGCGCCGGGAACCGGCGACGCAATCGCCCCGAGCGGGACCGGCACAGCTGATCGCGCCAGACGGCAAGTCCTTGTTGCCCACGCGCCAGGTCACTGTGGGCTTCGTTCGGCCCAGCGAAACGCTCTATCTCGTCTGGCATATGCCGGAATCATCCCACGACCGGATCACGCCCGATATCGACGCGACGCTCCGAATCCCTCCGCTTCACATCCAGCGGAAAGCTGTCAACCTACAGATATTGATGCTTTATTTGACACGTGATTGATTCAATAGATATTCCGTCGTGCTGGTCCGCTGATCCGGGATCGCCGGCGAAGTCGGAGGAGCCACGGCTCATGACAGTTCAAACGCGTCCCATGCGAGACCGTCTCGGCCGGGCCTACACGCCGGCCGTCGGCTCTCGGTTGCGTCCCTTGCTCTGGATCATCCTCATCGGCTTTGCCGTCCTGGGCGCCAACGGCTTCTATCTGTCCAGCGTGACCGCGCTCACCTGGTACCTGGGGACGACGCAGCAAACGCCATTCTATATGTTAATGGCTCTTCTTCACGTTTTGTTGGGCCTGTTGTTGATCGTGCCGTTCTTGATTTTCGGGTTCGCCCATCTGGCGACCTCGTGGAATCGGCCGAACAAGGCGGCGATTCGATTCGGCCTGGCACTCCTGGCCACGTCGCTGGTGATTCTGGTCTCGGGCCTGATCCTGGTACGGCTGGAGGGCTTTGAGGTCCGCGATCCGCGAGTCCGCGAGGTGGGCTACTGGCTGCATGTGGCGCTGCCGCTCTTGGCGATCGCGCTGTACGTGAAGCATCGTCTGGCCGGACCGATGATCCGCTGGCAGTGGGCCAGGCGGTTCAGCGTGGCCGTCGCCGGCTTCGTCGTGCTGATGGGGATGCTCCACTTTCAAGATCCGCGCACGTTCGGCGTCAAGGGGCCGAAGGAAGGCAAGTCCTACTTTTACCCCTCCGAAGCCATCACGGCCAACGGCAAGTTCATCCCAGCGCGAACCTTGATGATGGACGACTATTGCTTGAAATGCCATCAGGACGCCTACTCGGGCTGGTTCCACTCGGCACACCACCTGAGCTCGTTCAACAACAAGGCGTACTTGAGCAGCGTGCGCGAGACGCGCCGCGTGGCACTGGAACGCGACGGCTCGACCCAGGCCGCGCGCTGGTGCGCCGGCTGTCATGACCCCGTGCCGTTCTTCTCGGGCGAATTCGACGACCCGAATTACGACGACGTGAACAACCCGACCAGCCAGGCGGGGATCACCTGCACGACATGCCACTCCATCACCAACGTCAACAACACGCGCGGCAACGCCGCATACACGATCGAGGAGCCCCAGCATTACCCCTTCGCCACCAGTGACGACCCGTTGCTCCAGTGGATCAACAATGCGCTCGTCAAGGCCAAGCCGGAGATGCACAAGAAGACGTTCCTCAAGCCGGCGATCAAGGATTCCAAGTTCTGTTCAACCTGCCACAAGGTCGGCTTGCCGCAAGCCGTGACCCACTACAAGGATTTCGTTCGCGGCCAGAACCATTACGACCCATTTTTGCTGTCGGGCGTTTCCGGCCACGGAGCCCAGAGCTTCTACTATCCGGAGGTGGCCAAATCGAGCTGCGTCGAGTGCCACATGGATCTGAAGCCCTCCACCGACTTCGGCGCCAGGGACTTCGACGGCAAGGGAGGCCGCGAGATCCACGATCACTTGTTCATCGGCGCCAACACCGGCCTGGCCACATTTCAGGGCAATCAAGAGATCGCGGACAAGCACGCCAAGTTCTTGAGCGACAAGAAGGTGAGGGTCGATATCTTCGGGCTCCGCGATGGCGGCGTGATCGAAGGGAAGCTTGATGGGCCCGCTCCGTCCGGAGATCCCCAAGCTCAAGCCCGGAAGCAAGTATCTCGTCGAGGTCGTGGTGCGCACGCTCTTGATCGGCCACCCCTTGACGCAAGGGACGGTCGATTCCAACGAGATCTGGGTCGAGCTGATCGCCCGCTCCGGCGACCGGGTCATCGGCCGTTCCGGTGGCATCGGCCCCGACGGCACGGTCGATCCCTACGCCCATTTCATCAACGTCTACATGCTCGACCGCGACGGCAACCGGATCGATCGGCGCAACCCGCAAGACATCTTCGTACCGCTCTACAACAAGCAGATCCCTCCCGGCGCGGGCCAGGTCGTCCACTTCGGCCTGGAGCTTCCCAAGTCCGAGACCGGTCCGATCACGCTCGAGGCCAAGGTCAACTACCGCAAGTTCGACCGAACCTATCTCAATTATATTTTTGGCAAGGGGCAGGGGCCCGACGCTGCCGGTGGTCGTGATGGCCCGTGACGAGGTTCACTTGCCGGTCGAAGGGGGACCATCGGTCGATCAACAAACCCTCGCCGATCGAGGCGACTTGGCAGCGCTGGAATGACTATGGCATTGGCCTGCTGCTCGAAGGCGGCACCAAGGGAGGCCAGAAAGGCGAGCTGAAGCAGGCCGAACAGATGTTCCTCAAGGTCGCCGAGCTGGGACAGGCCGACGGCTGGGTCAATCTGGCCCGCGTCTACCAGAAGGAAGGGCGATTCCCCGACGCCCTGTCCGCGCTGGAGAAGGCCGCCAGTCACAAGGAACCGGCCGCCCCCTGGGTGATCAACTGGCTCACCGGCCAGATCAACGCCAGCAACGGCCTGGTCGACGACGCGATCAAGAGTTTTGAGTCGGTGCTGGACACCTCGATCCCCGCCCGAAAATTTGATTTCAGTCTCGATTACCGGGTGATCAACGAGCTCGCCTCCGCGCAATACGCCCGCGCCCGAATCGAGCCGGTCGCCAGTCCCGTGCGGCTCGAGTATCTCAAGAAAACGATCGACACGCTACCGTCGCACGCTGGCCATCGATTCCGAGGACGTGGGCGCACACTATGGCCTGGGCCTGGCCTACGGCGACCCGGCCTGGGGCGATAAGTCGAACGGCGAGTCGCCCACCGATGCCAAGCCGGCCGCCGGCGGCGAGGCCGAGACCGTTGACCCCGACGTGCTCTTGAACCTGGCGGCCTTGGCGGCCGATCCCAAGACGACGGCGACGGTCCGCCGCTCTCGGGCGTTGCGGCTGGCGCACGACATCGGCGCGGTTCATGGACGGTACGCCTCCCCGCTACCAATCGCGGTTGGAACCGCTGCACGACATCGTCGAGACGCTCGGTCCGGCCTGGGACGCCGACAACGAGCCTCCGGCTCGGGCCGCTCTGGCGCGAGCCCTGGAAGTGACCCATAAGCGGCTGCACGAGCGGCTCAAACCCGATGAAACGGCGGAAGGGCGAGCCTTCGCCCTGGCCCGGCAAAAAGACCCGGCCGCCAACCATGAACGCCCAATCCATCGTGATCCATCCGCTGCACCGGCCCGGTGCGCCTGGAGTCGACCGGCCGGTCGCGTCGGTCGCTCCCGCCGACTGCCGAGACCACGGACGACCGTGGCCGCCTCAACCACCATAACCGCCCCGGAGAACCGAGAATGACCGTCGCTCGTATCGCGCACCGTGCCCGGCGCTTGGTCTGGCTGCCCTTGCTCTTTCTTCCCAGTGGCTGCGCGCCGTCGGTGGCCAAGCCCAACGTCGCCAAACCGACGGCTCCGGTCCGGCCGCCCGTGGTCAAGGCCGAGTCGTTGCCCACCGTGAAGTTCGTGGATATCACCAAGGAGTCGGGCATCGCGTTCGTCCACGATAACGGTGCGCTGGGAGAGAAGCTCCTGCCCGAAACGATGGGCTCGGGCGTGGCGTTCCTCGACTACGACGGCGACGGCGACCAGGACCTGTTCTTCGTGAACTCGTCGTTCTGGCCCGGCCACGAGGTCAAGCCCGCGCCCACTCAGGCCCTGTATCGCAACGACGGCAAGGGCCACTTCGAGAACGTCACCAAGGAGGCCGGGCTCGACAAAACGTTTTATGGCCAGGGCGTTGCCGTGGGCGACTACGACAACGATGGCGACCCCGACATTTATGTGACCGCGATCGGCCGCGGCTATCTCTTCCGCAACGATGGCAAGGGTCATTTCGAAGACGTCACCGAGGCGGCCAATGCCAAGGGTCCCCACGGCTGGCTGACGGGCGCGGCGTTCCTGGATATCGACAACGACGGCGATCTCGACTTGTTCATCGGCAATTACATCAACTGGACGCCCGAGATCGATAAGGTCCAGGGGTTTCAGCTCACCGGCATCGGCCGGGCTTATGGGCCGCCAGCCCAGTTCAACGGCTCGTTCTGCGCACTCTTGCGGAACGATGGCGGCCGTTTTTCCGACATCAGCGAGCAGGCGGGAATCCAGGTTCGCACGCCCGATCTCAAGGTCCGCTGGCCAAGTCACTGGGCGTCGCCCCCTATGACGTTGATGGCGACGGACTGGTCGACATCGCCGTGGCCAACGACACGGTGCAGAACTTCCTGTTCCACAACAAGGGCCATGGCCAGTTCGAGGAGATCGCGATTGTCTCCGGCGTGGCGTTCGACCAGTCGGGCTCGCCGCGAGGCGGCATGGGCATCGACTGGGCGCGGTTCATGAACGACGATCGTCTCGGACTGGCGGTCGGCAACTTCGCCAACGAGATGACCGCGCTCTATGTCTGCGACCAGCCGGCGAACCTCCAGTTCTCGGATCTGGCCAACCTGTACGGCCTCGGCGCGCCGACCGCGCCGCCGCTGAAATTCGGCTTGTTCTTCTTCGACTACGATCTGGACGGCCGGCTCGACCTGATGTCGGCCAATGGCCACCTCGAGCCCGAGATCTCCAAGGTGCAGGCCAGCGAGAGCTACGAACAGCCGGTCCAACTCTTCTGGAACTCGGGCAAGGCCGGCCGGGGGCTGTACGTGCTGGTCAAGCCCGAGAACGCCGGTCCGGACCTGTTCAAACCGATTGTCGGTCGCGGCACGGCCTATGCCGACATCGACGGCGACGGCGACCTCGATGTCGTCGTGACGGTCAACAACGGGCCGGCTCGCCTCTTCCGCAACGACGGCGGCAATCAAAACCACTGGATCCGGATCTCCCTGGCCGGCAACGGCAAGACGACCAACCGCGATGGGATCGGCGCCAAGGTTGACCTCAAGGCCGGCGGCCACCTCTGTCGCCGCCAGCTTTTCCCGTCCAAGAGCTATCTCTCGTCCGTCGAGCTTCCGCTGACCTTCGGCCTGGGCCAGCTCGACCACGCCGACGAGCTGACGATCACGTGGACCTCGGATAAGGTGACAATCCTGAAGAACCTCAAGGCCGATCGGTCGTATCGGATCGACGAGGATGCCGGGATGAAACGGTAATTGCTTGATACGAATCTTGTAGGCGAGTTAGCCACGGATTGAACACCGATCAAACACGGATCAGAGAATTGACTAGAATTACAATGTTTTGATGCATTTCATCCGGTTCAATCCGTGTCTCAGCCGTGGCTAATACTGTCTTCGATTTCCGCGAACGTCGTGTTTTGCTTCAGCCGGCTTGCGTTTTCGCGCCGTCAGCGTAAGATAAATGTTTAACGACTGCGTGAATCGATTGCCGATCGATCTGAGTATAGGTCTCGGTTGAGATGAAGGGGCTGATCGCATGTTGACGATCGCGGGACGAGCACGCTCGGGGTATTGCGACGGAATCAGCCGGCGCGACTTCCTCAAGATCGGCGGCCTGGCGCTGGGGGGGCTCTCTCTGCCTCAGTTGCTGCGCGCCGAGGCCCAGGCGGGCGTCTCCGGGTCGCACAAGGCGGTCATCATGATCTTCCTGGCCGGCGGTCCGCCGCACATGGACATGTTCGACATGAAACCGGGCGCACCCGACGGCATCCGGGGCGAGTACAAGCCGATCCCGACCAATGTGCCGGGCCTCGACATCTGCGAGCACATGCCGCGGCTGGCCGGGATGATGGACAAGTTCGTGGTGATCCGCTCCCTGGTCGGCGCCGGCGGCGATCACTCGGCCGGCCAATGCCTGACGGGCTACAAGGACCTGATCAGCAAGGCCCAGGGCGGGCGGCCCGCCTTGGGGTCGATCGTCTCCCGGCTTCAGGGCCCGGTTCACCCCGACATACCGCCGTTTGTCGGGCTCTCACCTCGCACGGGTGAGGTGCGATGGGGCAACCCCGGCGATCCGGGTTATCTTGGACTGGCCCACGCCCCATTCACGCCATTTCGCACCGAGCCGAAGCCAAACGCGCATCCGAGCGCAACAAGAACGGAAGCGGCTCCGCCGGGCTGAGCCTCGACGAGAAGGTGATTACTCCCGAACGGCTCGCCGGCCGGCGGTCACTCCTGGGTCAGCTCGATGAGCTTCGGCGCACGTTCGACCATGACGAGGCCATGCAGGGGATGGACAGCTTCACCCAGCGCGCGTTCGACGTCCTGGGCTCGCGACGAGTTTTCGATGCACTCGATCTGACCAAGGAAGACCCGCGGCTGAGGGCCCGGTATGGCGTCGGCAACATGAGGAACGAGGACGACGGTCCCCCGTGCTGCATGGACCACTTCCTGATGGCCCGCCGCCTGGTCGAGGCCGGTGCCAGGGTCGTGACCATTTCATTCGGCCGCTGGGATACGCACGGCCAGAACTTCCGGTCGTGCCGAACCCGGATTCCCAAGCTCGACATGGCCCTCTCAACACTGGTCGAGGACCTGCATCTGCGTGGGCTCGACAAGGATGTCTCGGTCGTGGTCTGGGGCGAATTCGGCCGCACGCCCAAGATCAACAAGGACGCCGGCCGCGACCACTGGCCCCCCGTGAATTTCGCCCTGTCTGGCCGGCGGCGGAATGCGCACCGGTCAGGTCATCGGCTCGACCGACAAGCAAGCCGGCTACGCCAAGGACCGCCCGGTCTCATTCCAGAACGTCTTCGCGACGCTCTACCACAACCTCGGCATCGACCCCGGCGCGGCCGTCACCGATCGAAACGGCCGGCCGATGTATCTGCTCGAAGAACAACAGCCGATCCGCGAGGTTGTCTGACAATCGTAGGGTGCTCTGTGAGCACCGTCCCTTCTCGTATAGGAGAAAGCGGTGCTCACAGAGCACCCTACTTGGTGGTTTGATGGTAGGCACGGACTCCCATCTCTTCCAGCAAACCGACGGGGTGATTCGGCTTCTTTGACTTGTAACGTGCGAGGGCCTTTCGGCACTCGTTGATTTCCGGGCTGGTCGTTGCCAGCAGGTCGATGGCCTTTTGCTGCCACTTCACGGCGTTGTCGAAATCCGCTTTTTCGGAACACGCGGCGGCGAGAGTTGTGAGACAGTGCGGCTCCTTCCAGTCCGTCAACTCACAAGCACGGGTCGCCAGGACGACCGCCTGCTCCCCGTCGCGGATCTTTGCATTGGGGCAAGTCGCCAGGATCCAGCTACGCTCGCGGAGTGCGCGGGCGGAATTCGGGGCCAGCCGGATGACATCGTCCAGGTCAGCCAGGGCCTTTTCGTATTCGTGGCGGGCGAGCAGAACGACTAGCCCGATTCCCGTGTGAATCGGGACTGCGAGGGTCCGCCCGCACAGCCTCGTCGAGAACCGTCAAAGCCTTGGACGTCTCCGACCTCTGCAGAAGGATCGAGGCGAGTCCAGCATAGGCGTCTGCATGCTTCGGGTCGATTTGAAGGGCGCTCTCGAATTCCGCCTTCGCCTTGGCCGGATCCTTTCTCGCAAGGTGGATCATTCCCTGGCAAACGTGGATCACCGCCGCCTTGGAACCCAGGTCGATCGCCTGCTTGAAATCTGCCCAGACATTCATCATATTTTTTCATGTTATATTCGAAGACGCCGCGTTCGACATAGGCGAAAGAATTCTTGGGGTCGAGCTCGATCGCCTTGCTGACATCGGCAACGGCCTTATCCAGCCGATTCCTCCACTGCCAGAGGGAAGCCCGTTCGATCAAGGCCGACACGGATTTAGGGTCGAGCCGTAAGGCCGCGTCCAGGTCGTCGAACGCCTGATCGAGATTATCGGTCTCGTATCGGACGACTCCGCGCATCAGGAGGGCGAAGGTGTTGCGCGGGTTGACCTTGATCAGCCCCGAGAAGAACGGTTCGGCCTCGGTGAGCGGAACGACGGCGCTGCGCCTGAACCCAGCCGCGGAGGCCCTCGCTGGGCTCCGATAGCAGCAACCGATCCCCGTCGATCCTCTCCACCAAGTAGACGAAACCCACTCCGCAGGGCTTGATCGGCTTGTTAGCGTCCCACAGGATGAAGGTTTCGGTCCGCTGCACGGCCTCCAGGGCCCGATCCTTGGTGGAGCTCACTTTCCGGGGAATGATGACGGTTCTCAATTGGATAGGATGGGCCGGATCGGCACCGCGCGCATCGGTGCACAATACGATGAACAGGAGTAGAGCGAGCCGTCGAACCGTGAATCGCCGAGACATGACCGGAATCCTTTCCGAGCCACGGAGTTTGAGGATTACGGGTCAATATGTCGAAGACCGCGAAACGAGGCAAGACGAAAAAAGAGGCCGGGAAAGACGAGCAAGAGCGTGGGAGCATAGGGTGGAAGAAGCGGTTCGCTTTGTGTCGAACTTACCCAGTTTTCCTGCGCTTCGTACTCTTGTACTGGCGGAAAGGGCTGATCGGTCGGGTCTTCAGGTGCTTGGACAGGCGGTCATCCTCCGACAACTGCGCCGCTCGTAATTGAAGGATCATCTCGGCCTGGTCCTCGTTCCAGAATTTCTCGGTCCCTTTGACACGGCGGTTGAACTGCTTCATCAGCGATTCCACACGACCGGACATGATCGGCAAACCCTGTCGGCGGTATCGCGGGTAATCCATCCGTGACTGGTTGTGCTCGAGATACCCGATCGTCTTGGAGATCACATGGTACGGATCGGTCGGCTTCTCCTCGCGGCTCTCGGCGGGTTGGGACATCGCCTCCAAAGCCCGGCGCAGCTCGTCCAGGACTTCAGCGACGCGACCCTGCCAGCACGCCGTGGCCCAGCGGAGATATCGTTGCCAGGTCGCGTCGGCACCACCGCCGATTGCTTTGGCAGCCAGATAGACATAGGTCAAGACATGCACGAAATCGACAATCGGCTCAAAAGTCGGGAAGAAGGTCCGGTGGATCTTCCAGATCCACAGCCCCCCATCACCCAAGAAGACCCGCAAGGTGGCGGCGAAGAAGTTGCGGCGTTTCGCCTCAGTGGCCACCATCGGGCCGAAGGCTTCGCTGTCGCGCGTGGTCGCCTGGCAGGTGCGGACCAGCGGCTCGGGTGGCCACGGCACATCCGCTTGGTCCTTGGCTGGCTCGAAGACCTTAAGCGGTGCGGATGGCTCAGCCGTCGGATCGATTACATCGGCCAAGGCCCCCTGCGAGGTGATCCCTTGGACCAACTCCACGACTCCTTTCTTCTCGGTGAAGCATCGCGGCAACTCGGGGTGGGGATCATCGGCATGGCTTTGGGTGCTCATCGTCACCAAGTCGGCGACTTTGTCTTCGCGCCAGGCGGCATCGTGGGCGCCGGGACCTTGGCCCTCGGACCGGGTCTGATACCGACCCCCGTCGATGGAGACGACAGCCAGCTTGGGGGCGACGTCCGTCTCGGGAACCAAGCGGTGGTTTTGGAAATCGTTGACCCGCTGATCGCGGGCTTCCCGCAATTGTTCGCCCACCTCGTGGGCGATGTGCCCCAACTGGCGGCCACTGAGGTCGACCTCGGCCAAATCGGACAAGGACTCCGCGGCGGCGTCGAAGGAAGTGGAGCGGGCGGCCTCTCGGCAGATCTTACCCAAGATCGCCGGAGAGCAACCGTGCGAGTCCAGCCGGAGACTGCGACGCTGAGGGAAAAAAATCCCGGCGACAGGCCGGGCAATGGCAGATCGGTTCCTCGTAGTCGATGGTCCCACCACGAACCGCCACGGTTCGTGGTTTTTTCTCAACCGGACACGGCCGTGAACATTGAGGACAAGGCTGCTGGTCGCCGAGGAGCTGGAATTGGCTTCGGAGGATCTCTTCGATGGTCCCGCGGGTCAGGGTCTGGGCCATGTCGACAGCCAACGATTCGATCGAGTCGAAATCCAGATCAAGTCCCGGCCCTGCTTCACCAAAAGCGCGGCGAGTGACAATTCTTCCCCAGCCGTAGACCAAGTTGCGCAGCTCGGACTGATCCTCGGTTTGATTCTTGGTGAATGGCATGTTTCGTTCATCCTTGAACTTGGGATTCGCGAGAAATTGGAAAACCGATCTTGACACGATAACACGACCTGCGGCCCTTGCGAAGGGCTTCTTACACCCACGACGATCACATCAGGCGTTTCCACCTTGACGGACTTGCCGTCTTTTGCCGTGATCTTGGTTTCGCCGTTCCTGCCTCTGATGGTGATGATGATGACCCCGAGTGCGATCAGGCCGATTAGAGAGGCCGCGATTGCCACGGGCCGAGACGGCCGTGGGAGGCGTCGCTTTGGAGCGACAACCGGCCCCATGTCCGCCGAGCTTTCCGTCTCACGGAACTCGATCAGGCTTTCCCACCGAGGCTCCAGAACAGTCGGCTCAACGGTTTTCTTAGCCGGAACGACCGGACTTGCGGTTTCCGCCGCCCGCTGAGTCGGCGTTGGGATCGCTTTTCCCACCTCTTGGCCCGCGCTCGCCCGACTGGGCTGTGGGACGTCCAACTCTGGGCTCTTGAAGGTCGCATTCGCTTTCTTGAAGAACGGCGTGAGGGCCTGCGCCACCTCCCCCGGCGTCTGGAACCGTCGCGCGCCGGGTCCTTGGCCATCATCTTGGCGACCAAGGCCGCCAACTCGGCCGGCACTTCGGGGCGGACGAAATTCAGCAGGTCGGCGTCCCGGGAGATGTGGGCCTGGAACATGTCGTAGAGCGAGTTCGCCTGGAACGGCGGCCGGCCGGTCAAGAGGTGATAGAGCGTGCCGCCAAGGCTGTAGATGTCGGCCCGGATGTCGGCGCTCGGGGCGTCGATGATCTGCTCCGGGGCGATGTAGTCGGGGGTGCCGAGGGCCTGGCCCTCCGAGGTCAGTCCGCACGTCGATCTTCTCCTCGCGGGTCGCCTTGGCCAGGCCGAAGTCGAGGATCTTGACCGTCGCCTTGTCCTTCCTGTGCGGAGAGCATCAGGTTGCCCGGCTTGATGTCGCGGTGGACGAGCCCTTCCTCGTGGGCGTGCTGGAGGCCCGAGGGCCGCCTGGTAGACGAAGTAGCAGGCGTGGGCGACCGGCAGCGGCCCCTTGGCCTTGACCATCTTGGACAGGTCGAGACCCTGGACGTACTCCATCGCGAAGACGATGCTCTCGCCGAGCCGCGTGGCGTGGTAGGCCGTGACGATGTTCGGGTGGCGGAGCTTGGCGACGGCCCGGATCTCGCGGAGGAAGCGGTCGAGCACGCCCGGAGCGCTCCATGATGTGCCGGCCCATCACCTTGAGCACTTCGTCGCGGCCCATCAGCTTGTTGTGGGCCAGGTAGACCACGCCCATGCCGCCCCGGCCGAGCTCGCGCTTGATTTCGTAATCGGGGTGGTCGGCCAGGCCCGGCGGGAGCGTGTCGGCGGGGATCGGGGCCGCGCCTGTCGTTCCTTTATCGCTCTTCGTCCAGTCGAATTGCGACTTGCCAGACATCGGACTTGTCTGTCGGCTTCTGGCGTCGCGGACCCGGCCGAGAAAGCTGTCGGCCGACATCTCGGCGACCCGCTTCCGGCACTCGGTGCACTGCTCCAGATGCTTGTTGACGGCCTCGGCCGAACGATCGTCGAGCTTGCCCAGGCCGAAGGAGCTCAGGGTCTGGTCGCGTCGGGTGGAGGGACCGGGCGGCGTCCATCGGGCGGTCTCCGGAGACGGGTCGATTGACTGTTACTGAAGATGAAAGGCCGGCTCCGCGTCGAACCTGTCGCGAAAAAGTGAAATTATCCCAAGGAGTTCGCCGGCTTCTTCCCTTAACCGCTTGAGAACACGAGACTTGGCAAGGATGACCGCGTTTTCGGACAGGCCCAATTCCTCGGCCACCTGTCCGGCCGGAACGCCGTCGACGCCGAACCGGCGAAACGCCTCCCATGTTCGTCGACGAGAAGTCGGTCTGCACGACCGCCAGGAGCTTTTCGACGACGTGCGCGTCATGGTCGCGGTCCCACTCGCGGGCGAGGTCGTCGTTCGGGTCGGACAGCCGTTCGAGAAAGCCATCGGCCTGGTCGAGACCGACGGCGGGCCGGCGCTGACGCTTCCGCCGGTAGTTGCGGACCTTGTTCACCGTCACCTGCCGGAGCCACGCTCGAAACGATCCTTCGCGCTGTCTGTTGAACCGAGGGACCTCGCGGAACACGACCACGAGAACCTCTTGGGCCAGGTCGGCCGACTCGTCCCCGAGGCCAGGGACGCGGCTGAGCCAGCGCTGGATCAGCGGCAGATAGATCCCTTGCAGCCGGTTCCAGTCGGAGGCTTCCGGCCGGGCCACCTTGAGCCGATCGAGCAAGCTGAAGGACGTCGGGTTCACGAGCCACGGTCTTGTCGGGTTTTGAGATCTCGATTTGACCGACAATCGTACCCGGGTCCAAACTTGAAGTCAAATTTGGTTTCATTGTTTCCAGAAACGAAAGTCTCCTGACATTCGGTGACCGAGCAGACTGGATCTGGAGACACTCGCTCAACAAGGGTTCAGGCCTGGAGTGGGGCGGTGAAAAGTTGGTCTCGATCGACCTTGGAGCACAGATTCGAGACGCGTGTATTTGATGCCCGCCAACGGTGCGTCCCCCCTTACAAAGGGGGGGCAGGGGGGGTCTGGCGGTTGCCATGTCGGGTGTTTGCCCCTTCCTAAGGGGGCTGGTGAGTCCGGCGATTGCGATGTCGACCAATTCCGCCATGGTTAATCCCTCGACCACTTCACACGAAAAGCCGCCGCCGCTCGACAATCTCACGGCCGATCGCTTGTAGAACCCCATCCAGTCCCTCGTAAATTTCGTCATTCAAAAATCTGATGATCTTGATTCCAAACGATTCGATGAACTTCTGTCGCTTCTGGTCGTATTCTTGTGCCCGGTCATGAAAATGACTCTCGCCGTCCAGCTCGATACCGAGTTTGATCTCGACCGAATAAAAGTCGATCATGAATGGACCGACGCCGTATTGTCGGCGGAATTTACAGCCCAGCATGCGACGGCCTTTGAGACACGTCCAGAGCATCACCTCGGCCGCTGGCATGGATTGACGGAGCTGCCGGCGCCTCTCCTTCTCGGCTTCTCGGTTGAAGAATTCAGTCATGGCTGAGGTTGTACCCTGGCGTTGGGTGTTGTGAAGGCGGTTTTGTATAGACTTTAGCTCTCAAACCCCCCCTGCCCCCCCTTCTCAAGGGGGGGACGACGCGCAACGGAATCCGGATGAACATGAAACGTGTGCAAGGCCAACTTTTCATCATCCCAAGCCGGGAGTTTGGTCGGCGCGGATGCACTTCCCTTGAACCGCGAGCTCCCCTGGAACGCCGCGACGAATGCGCGGTTTCGCTTGGCATTTCGGCCGAGCACCAGCACGGCGGTGCCATTCTGGAGCTTGGCCTTGCCGACAGAGACACCGTTACTTCGGAATACGACGGTTCCCGTCGGTATGAGTGAGGCCGAACCTTCGGCGACGACCGTCGCGATCAGGACGATCGCGCGACCGGCCGTTCGGCTGAATTTGCGTCGTCACGACCAGGCTCGTCGACGTTGGCACGGCTGTGACCGTCTGCGTGAGCACGGGGCTCGCGGACGGCAGGTCGTTGGGAACGCCGTTGTAAAGTGCTTGGATCTTCACTTTTCCCGGTGAGAGCGAGGAAAGTGTAAAGCTGGCCGTTCCGCTTGCGTTGAGTGAGACGGTACCGAGATGCGCTTTGCCCTGGCTGAATGTCACCGTGCCGGAAGTGACCGGCTGCCCATTGGAGGAGACCTGCGCGGTCAACGTCACGGTCTGTCCCCA
This sequence comes from uncultured Planctomycetota bacterium, assembly GCA_963779785.1. Classification (GTDB taxonomy): domain Bacteria; phylum Planctomycetota; class Planctomycetia; order Isosphaerales; family Isosphaeraceae; genus CAVRFS01. The sequence goes on along the minus strand of CAWAAW010000037.1, from coordinate 130,009 downwards.
CCCAGCAGGATTTGCCGAGGTTTGCAGGCTCGTTACCGTGATGTACGGGATCACCAACTGAGTCACGGTAGCGCTGGTGGACCCTCGGTTGGCGCCCGCACCGTTGTAGACCGCGGTGATCGTGGTGGTGCCCAAGGGAAGCGTCGTGGTCGTGAACGACGCCGTGCCTGCCCCGTTGAGCGGAACGACCGCCAGGACGGTCGAGCCCTTGCTGGAAGCTGACAGTTCCCGACGTGACCGGAGCTGTCCGAGTATTGACCGCGGCCGTGAATGTGACGGGCTGGCCAGGGTAGCTGAGAGTGCCGGAGCCGACAAGCTGGGTGGTCGTTACCGACTGAAGGACGGTCAACAACACCCCCGTGGTGCTGCCATAGCCAACCTGGAACGGGATGGTGCCATTCAGAATCACGTTGCCATTGACGACATTCTGGAACGAATTCTGGATGACGGGGCTGGAGATGATTTGGTACTGGTCGCCCTGTTCATATTCATAGCCGGTCGAGGCCGCCAGGATGCTGTTGCCCAGGTTGACCCCGCTGGTTGTGTCGGTGTCGACAATCTGGGTGTACTGGCTGCCGGCGATCGTGCCGTTGAGCGTGACGGCGAAGGTCGAGCCGCCCTGAAAGACGACCGGTCCCGAGAACTGCCAGGAGCCCAGGCCGCCGAACGTCCCGCTGGTATTGACCACAAGACTGCCGTCGCTGATCGAACCGTTCACGTTGAGCGTACCGGTTAATACCTCGATCGTGCTCGTGCCGCCGAGGTTGATGGCGCCGGTCGTCAGCGTTCCGGAACCGCCGACGATGAACTGGCCGATCCCTTCGATCGATCCGCCGAACTGGTCGGTGACCGCGGGATTGACGACGACGGTCAGGCTGGTCTGGTCGCCCACTGTGGTCGTGCCGCCGAGATTGACCTGGCCCGAGCCGGTGATTCCACCGACCTTGGCCGCGACTCCGTCGGCGATGTTCACGGTCGAATAAGGCCCGATCGCCAGACTGACGCCGGGCACGTTGACGCTCGCGCCAAGAGTGAGCGTCCCGCCGGTGATGGTGATCGGGATCGGTTGAAAGTTGGCACCCGTGGGATAGTTGATCGTCGGCGTGTCGATCACAAGCTGACCGGCTCCCGTTTTGGAGACACCATTCTGGAAGTTGAGCTGAAGGCCACTGGCATTGCCGGCATTGGATATCTGGAGCGTGCTGCCGCTATCGGTGTTGATCGTCGCACCCGCGGCCAGGGTCATCCCACTCAACAGAAACGTCGCGTTCGCGGGGCGAATGCGGTCGCGAAAGAGTTGGTGGTCGCCAGCAGATTGTTGATCTGGATCGGGTTGCCCGTAAACGTATACGCGTCTTCGACCGTCAGCGAGCTGACGGGGAAATACAGACCACTGAAGTTGAAATTGATGGTCTTCGAGCTCCCGGCCGGCAACGCGGGGGAGTATCCTGGGAAGACGACGTTGGAGTTGAAGGTGGGCGTGCCCGTTGCCTCAAAGGGGGTCGCGGGAACCCGGTGCTCCCAGTTGTTGGGATCGTTCCAGCTCTGCCCGTCCCCGCCGCCAGTCCAGATGTAGGTGCTGGGGGTCAGGCGCCGCTCCAGGATTTCCAGTTGGGGCCTGGATCTCGGCCCGGCGACGGCCCGCCGACGGACGCTGAACACGGCGGAGAAACGACACGAAGGTGTGCATCTTGGCTGCATCCGCGTGATCCTTATCCTGGTTGCATGTGTGCGTGATACAGGAGCCGTTGTACTCTGATGATCGGGCTATGCGCACAAGATGGCTGAACAGGAATTCGCGTGTTACTATTTCGCGCTTGCGGCGATACATGAGCGGGAGCATCGCGCCGGGAATCAGCAGAGCGATCGCGAAAATTGCGACCCTGAGCCAGTTCATGTGGGCCATCGACCAGTCCATGCCGAGCTTGAGAGGATGCGCCAGGAGGACAGCCTTTGCCGCATCGTCGTTGAAATGGGCGGCCGCGCCGCTGAAAGCCGATGGCATAATCGTGGGCGTAGGCGGTGCCGCCGGCCCCGCCGAAGGCTGCGTGATCCGCGCATCGCGAGGCCGCCCACGGCAACATCCCAGGCGATCGCGCCGCCGCCGGCGGCCTTGCCACCCGATCGCGAGTCCCCCGATCGCGTAGACCCCCAGGCCCAGTCCACCGAATGCGAGTACGCCGACGGCCAGGCCGCCGACCGCGACCAGGCCGACCGCGACTCCACCGATACTGACTACTCCCAAGCTGCGGCCGCCCATGGCGATGAACCCGCGGGCCGTCGAGCCGACGGCCAGGATGATCCCCCGCGCATCGTCGCCGATCGCAATCCAGCCGCGGGCGATCTTCGGAGACTGGCCTTTCGCATCCGGGCCGACCGGATGTCGGCCGGATCGCTCACATTGACATCGATGAGCGGCAGTCCGAACAGGAAGGCCCGGCTCGTGAAAACCCGCCCTCGGTATCGAGATGCCACGGCGTCGAAGCCGGTTCGCATCGCAGCCGGATTCGGTTCGGCGGTCGGCCCTGCGTTCTCGCGGATGCGCTTCACACATCGGGCAAGGCGGATCGATTCGATGAGGATATACGGCCTGGAATGACAATGAACCAAACGACCCAGGCGATCAAGTAGGCGGATCCGCCAGCAAACGCCTTGATCAACAGGAACAAGAAACCGATCGAGATGACGGAGACGAGCAACATGCGCCGGCCGGCTCGCAATATCAAGTCGCGCTCGGTCGTTGTGGGCGCCAACTGAGCGGGGATCCAGGTGCCGAGCCAACCGCCGCCCAGGCCGCAGCAGCGACCCCATCAGTCCCCCGATGCACCGCCGGAGATCCCCGCTCCGGCCACGGCCTTGACCAATGTTCCGGCCGCCTTGGTGGCCGCGCCGGCGGCCAGGGCGGTCTTCGCGCCGGTCGAACCGGCCGTGATGCCGGCCATAACGGCCACTGTGAACTTCCGTCCCGGCCGGCTGCGGCGCAACCCTCGCTCGACCAGCTCGGCGACCTGCTCGCGCAGCACAACTTCGGCCTCTGGATAGCCGTTGCTTGACGGCGTCTTCAGCTCAGGTCAAGTGCGGACGCGACCTGGGCCACCGATTGATTCTCGCGATAGAAAAGGATCAACGGCTCTCGAAACGTGTCGGGAATCTGTTCGAGCGTATTCCAGACGATCGATTCCTCTTCTCGCGAAAGTCGCTTGCTCGGCGGGTCCCGGCGCATCGGTCGATCGTTCGGCTACGTCGTCCAGGCTGGCGGCCGATTCGACCGGTCGAGATGCCCGGCGCCTGGCGTTCTTCCCCAGGTTCCGCGCGATCCCGCATAACCACGAACCCAGCCGATCCGGCTGATCGAGCGACTCCCGTCCACGCCAGGCCGCCCAGAAGGTTTCCTGGGCGACGTCCTCGCTTTGCGATAGTTCGCCACAGGCGCTGTAGGCCACGGCGCAAACCAGCGACTGATACCGTCGCAAGAGCACTTCAAATGCCTCGGCGCTTCCTTGGCGCACCAGCGTCCAGAGGTCGGAATCCGTCGCATTTTCGTTCGATGTCGGCATTCATTGTGGTCTTCCTCCGTCGGAGCTCGGGACTGTCTTCGCGGGTACGGCCATCGTCGCAGGTTCCCAAATAAGTGGCGCGAACTGCCGGCGGAGGTGACAGAACCGGGGAAATCCGTCGTCGACGAGGATGCGACCATTGACCAAGAGCGACCGTTAAATGCTGCCGGAACATCGAACGATTCCCAGTCACCCCCTCTGCTCGACTATAATACAAGCCGCAATTGCTCGCGGATGCTGACTCGCGTCTCGCCCTCGATTCTCACGGAGATTTCGAGATGATTGTTTCCTCGATGATCGTGGCAATTGGCCTTGTGACGTTTGTCGACGAGCCGAAGCCCGCCGATGTGGTGAGCCAGCCTCCGGCCCTCGACCAGTTCTTAATCGTGCCACTACGTGTCCATATCTTTGTTTCACCCGGGTTCGAACAGGTTGACTGCAAGCTTGGTGATGCGGACGTCACTCGGATCGTTGGCAAGCTTAACTCGATTTGGAACAAGGGCGGCATCCACTTCGGGCTCGAGTCGATCGTTCGCGAGCAACCTGCGCATACCGATCGATTTCGACTCATTCTCGAGATGAAGAAAGGGGAGTTCGAGCTGTCGGACTTCGTGATGTTGCTGCCCAAGCCGAGTCGGGTCTTCGACGGACTCCAGGTGTTCTTTTTCCATGAGCTGCCGTTCAATGGCGCGTATCTTGGCGATGATTGCGTGATTGTCCAGGAGGGGGCGGCCCTCAATGAGGTCAAGGGGGGCAGCGACGAGCCTATTCCGAGGGTGCTTGGGTTCTCGTTCGGCCGAGCTCTCGGGCTTCAACCGCGTCGAGAGCCGCGAACGGGCCTGCTCGCACCGGGTACCAACGGAATCAATCTCGACCCGACCGAGGTCGAGCAAGCCAGGAAAGTCGCACGGACCATCAAGGGAGTGATGACCGTGGCCGAAGCGCGTACGGCTTCCGAAGTCGCTCAGAAGGCTGGACGGACCGACCGGGCGCGGAAGCTCGCGTCCTGGCTCGGCGAGATTCCCGGGGCTAAGCCCGGCGTTCCGAATCGCCCAGACGGATCAAAGGCCTCTTCGTCCAAAATAGAGGCAAAGCCCGACGAGTGCGGGCCATCAAGTTAGACTATCGGTAGAGAAAAAGGGGCCCGGTTCTGCCGGCTCAACATCTTGGCGGCCTCGTCGTCGCCGATGATCTGCTCGGTCCTCGGATCCCAGCGCAGCTTGGCCCTCCCCAGTCGCATCGCGATGTTGCCCAGGTGGCAGATCGTGATCGATCGGTGGGCAACCTCGACCGGAGCGGCCGTCGGCTCGCGCGAGATGACGCAGTCGATGAAGTTGCGGAAATGGTCGGCGCTTGCGTACAGGTGAATCCCATCGGGACCGATCTTGGAATCGAGAAGGTCCTTCGGATTGGCCTCGAGCGCTCCGCGGTTCACGTAGATATTGCCGGCGGTCCCCTGAAAAGTCACCCCCATCTTCTCCGTGTTCGAGACGATCATCGTCACGCCGTTCTCGTAGATCGCCTCGAATGAATACTCGGTGGCCGTGTTCCAGAGCGGATCGGGCGGGAAAACCGCCTTGGCGTTGCGGATTTCGATCGGACCGGTCATCTCGGTGCCCATTCCCCATTGGGCGCAGTCGGGATGGTGTCCCCCCCAATCGGTCACCTGGCCACCGGCGTAGTCGTAAATCCAGCGGAAGTTGACATGACAGCGCGCGGGGGCGTAGGGGGCCTCCGGTGCCGGGCCGAGCCAACGATCGTACTCGAAGCCCTTGGGGATCGCTTCCGGCTTCTTGTGGGCCTCGGTCTTCGCGTAGTCGGGTCTCCCTGACGGCAGGCCGACACGGACCGTGAGTAGCTCACCGATCCGGCCGTTGCGGACCAGCTCGCAGGCACGCAGAAAGTTCCTGTCCGATCGCTGCTGGCTCCCTGTCTGGAAGACGACCTTCGACTTGTTGACCGCGTAGCTCATCGCGCAGGCCTTCGGCGACCGTGAAGGAGAGCGGTTTCTGGCAATAGATATCCTTCTTGGCCTTGCAGGCGTCCACGACCATGATCGCGTGCCAGTGGTCTGGCGTGCAAACCTCGACTGCGTCGATATCAGCGCGGCCCAGGAGTTCCCGATAATCCACGTGCGTGTCACAACCACGGTAGGCTCCCGATGGTCGATCCTTCGCATAGGACTCTTCGACCAATCGCTTGGCGGGCTCCCGACCACCGACCTTGCCTTCCCAGTAGCCAGCGCTCTCGCGATTGACGTCGCAGACGGCGATGATCCGCACCCGCTCGTCCTTGAGGAACGACTTGATGTCGTTGAAGCCTTGATTGCCGGTTCCGATCACGCCCACCGTGACTTGATTGCTGGGCGCGGTCTTCCCCGAGAGCCCGAGTGCCGAACCAGGTATGATCGTGGGAAATGCGAATCCAGCCGCTGTCGCCTGGATGGCGTCCCGCAGGAAGGCGCGACGAGAGGAAGAGGAGTGAACCAGTTGTTCGGCCATTCGAACTGCCCTCCAGAAAGACACCGTCCTGGCACCCTCAGACGACCCGGCGGATGCCCGGACAGCGGTCGGAATCGGACCCTAGACGCCAACTGTATGGTGTTCGTCCCGTCGCTTCAATCAGGCTCTCAGTGTGGTGTTGAAAAGTTGGGGTTTCCCGAGCTCGAAGGGTGGACTCAAGACGTGTGTTTTTGTTGCACGTCATCGGTACGTCCCCCCCTTGAGAAGGGGGGGCGGGGGGGTTAAAAGGCAGAGCCAGTACGTTGGGCCGATGCGACAATTCCGCGGAGGACAGTCGTCCCGGAATCACGCACCAGGCTGTGGTTACGCGGGGATACCCCCCCTGCCCCCCCTTCTCAAGGGGGGGGACGTGCGCCAATGGAATCCGGATGAAGACAAGGCTTGCACAAAACCAAATTTCCAACACTCCAGGCTCTCAGGGGACTGTCGAGCTTGGGGCAACCATGAGCGACATGAGCGTGGCGAAATCGACGGGTTTCGTTACGAAATGATCGAATCCCGCGGCGCGGGCTCGTTGGCGGTCGTCCTCATATCCGTAGCCCGTCACCGCGATGAGAACCACGTTCTTGCCGAATTCTTCGCGGCGGAGCTGCTCGGCGACCTGAAAGCCGTCAAGCCCGGGTAGCCCGATGTCCAGCAGCACGACCTCGGGACGGTATCCGCGCGCTGCCTCAAGGCCCGAGGGACCGTCATGGGCCATCCACACCTCGAAATTCAGCAGTTTCAGCAGGTTGGCCACCGCGTGCGCCAAATCGATGTTGTCATCAATCACCAGGACACGCGATCCGCGCCTCGAGGACGGTTCGATGCACGGCTTCGGTGTCAAGTGGCCAGCGTCCACGTGGTCGGCGGCCATCGTCGAGGCGGCGGGCAAGCGGACGATGAATTCACTGCCCAGTGCCCGGTCCTTCGCTCGTGGCGGATACGTTGCCGCCGTGCAGCTCGGCCAGCGACCGGACCAGCGTCAGCCCGATCCCGAGTCCGCCTTCCGAGCGGGCCAGCGAGCGATCTCCCTGGGCGAAAAGCTCGAATAGCCGCGGAAGCTGCTCCGGGGGAATACCCACGCCCGCGTCGCGGACCTTGATGACGTTCTCTTCGCCTTCGCGCGCGGCCGATAGCCAGATGTGACTGCCGATGTCGCTGTACTTGGCGGCGTTGGTCAAGAGGTTCGAGATGATCTGCTCCAGCCGTAGCGAATCGGCGTCCGCCGTCAACGGCTCCGCGTCGACAGAAACAGTCAGCCTGTGCTGCCGCGCTTCGATCAATGGCCGAGTCGACTCGATCGCGTTACGGACGACCACGGCCACATCGAGCCGTTCCTTGCGGAGCTGGATCTTCCCACGGGTGATCCGCGATACGTCGCACAGGTCGTCGACCAGCCGCGACAGGTGCTTGAGTTGCCGGTCCACCACCTCCATGGACTGCGCGATCGTGCCCTGTACTTCGGTCAGATTGAGGCAACTGGATCGCGCTGCTGATCGCGGCGAGCGGGTTGCGCAGCTCGTGCGCCAGCATGGCCAGGAACTCATCCTTGCGGCGGTTCGCCTCAGCCAACTCCTCCAGCCGCAGCCGCCGTTCATGCTCCAGATGCTTTCGGTCCGTGATATCGCGGGCGATCTTCGAGGCACCGGTGACCCGGCCATGGCCGTCGCGGATCGGCGAGATCGTGAGCGAGACATCGATTAACCGGCCATCCTTCGTGATGCGCTTCGACTCGAAGTGGTCCACCCGTTCGCCACGCCGTAACTTTGCCGAGATCTCTGCCTCCTCATCGCGGCGATCCGTTGGGATGAGAAGGCCGATCGGACGTCCGACAATCTCTTCGGAACTGTAACCAAAAACCCGTTCGGCACCGGCGTTCCACGAGGTGACGATACCGTCGAGGTCCTTGCCCACGATCGCATCGTCGGTGGTCTCGATGATCGCCGCCAACCGAGCCCGGATTTCCTCGGCTTGCCGCCGCTGCGTCACATCGCGAAAGACGAGGACGACCCCAGTCGTCGCACCGCCCTTTTCCTTGATTGGGGCACCGCTGTCATCGATCGGCCGTTCCGTCCCATCTCTGGATATCAGAACCGTATGATTCGCCAGGCCCACGACAATGTTTTCGCGTAGCACGCGGTTAACCGGATCCTCAACCGGCACGCGGGTGTCCTCAGCGACAATCTGGAAGATCTCAGCCAGGGATTTCCCCACGGCCTCCTCCGATTCCCATCCGGTCAACGTTCGGGCGACCGGGTTGAGGAAGGTCGCCCGTCCTTGGGCGTCGGTTGTGATGACCGCATCGCCGATGCTGGTGAGCACGGCCGTGAGCCACTGCTGGCTGGCTTCCACCCGCCGTCGGGCCGCGTGCAGGGCCTCCACCAACAGAGTGATCACCACTCCCCCCCCTGCGAAGAACACGATCGAGACGATCCGCCATGGCGCCAGGTCCGGTTCGGATGTCAGGCTGAGTGCGGCAAGGACGACGATCAGGACGGTGGCCAGCAGGCCCGGACCCAGGCCCCCGTACCAGGCGGCGACGAGCACCGCCAGGTACAAAAGACTAATCAGTCCCTTGCCAATGTGCGGAATCAAAATCAAAGCGAGGGCCGTGGCGACGGCCAACACGGCAACGCCGTAGCGGAACGCCAAGCGCGTCATCTTCGCCATCCCAAGGCCTCCGAGACGGTTGCGGGGGAAGGGCGCTTCAATGTCGCAAAATCCGTGAAAGTCAACCAGACCCTGGTCAGCCAGGTTGTCCTTTGTGTCCGTCGTTCGGGATCCGCCCAATCCGCCGTTCTGAGACCGGGAACGCCGGCTGAGAATCCGCCGCGAGATCCGCACACTGACCACTCTGATTACTATCTGGAAGCGACTTCCGCCACAGAATATCAGCCGACGGGCGCCACCGATCGTGTGCACGCAAATCCAATGCCGCCCGCTGCTCAGCTCAGGTGTGGGTTTTCAGCTCATTGATCCGGCAACAAGCGACCGGAATCGGCCGAAAAAGGTACGCGCTTTGCTGCGTTTATCCATCTGCCTTCGGCTTGACCTCGTGTTCCGCTGGATTCTAAGAACTGAGGAATGGAGAAAAAGTCCATGTCCGGCACATCAACCATCCACGCTCACGTGAGTTATGAATTGATCGACGAGACCGACCCTCAAATGGTGGTGATCGAGTTTCTGACCCGTATGATCTGCACTCCCGCTCAGGCGCGCGAGCTCGGGGAACAACTTCGTTCACTCATCCGTCCGGACTTGCCACATCGCTTCGTCATCGATTTTCATAACGTCCGCGCACTGGGGAGCACAGCATTCGGCGAGATTGTCGCCTTTGTTCGAGATCTGCGGAAGGTAGGCGGACAGGTCAAAGTCTGTGGAATCGACGATATTGTCAAGCTCGGTGCAACCTTGATTGGGCTGGACGATGTCGTCGAGTTTACCGACGACCGACGATCGGCGATCAATGAGTATGTGGACTTTGCCGACCGAGGACGATTCATAAACCGCATCGCTCAGTTTCGCTCATAGTTCAGTATCAGGTGACCGAGTGGTCGTCAAAGGCCGGCAACCTTCGGGGGATTACGCCGAGTGCGTCCATTTCGACCAGTCTACGGGACGCGGTTGGTTGGGGTCGTGGCGATCGCACGCTCGATTTGATCCTTGACGGCCGGCCAGAGGCGATCCGGGGTCAGCTCAGTCATGCACTCAAGCCGGCTACACTTTTTGATGAAGCTCGGGCGCACACCAGACGCAGCTCTTCACGGTGAACGCATGCGGACCGTAAGGCCCGGTGAGGGCGGGATCAGTGCAGGTATAGATACCGAGCACCCGGGCTCCAGCAGCGGCGGCCAGATGAAGCGGTCCGGTATCATTGGAGATGACAAGGTCGGATTCGCCGGTGAGGGCGGCGAGCTGGAGCAGCCCGGTGCGTCCGCAAAGATCCAGCACGGGCAGAGGCGCCACCAGTCGAACAGCGTGTCGACGATGAAACGATCGTCGCGCGAGCCGACGACGATCAATCCGGCGCCGAATTCCGAGACCGCGCGCGCGCGATTGCGGCGAAGTTCTCGGGCGGCCAGCGTTTGGTCAGCCACCGCGCACCGAAGTTGAGCACAATCCGGGGCGAGGGGACCTCCGCCAACGTTTCGGCAGCCCATCGCCTGTCCGCTTCGCCGATCGGCAAGTCGAACCGCGGCTCGTCTACGGTTGCCCCCAAATAACGGGCGACTCGAATCACGCGATCGACTGCATGCATTCCGAGTCGAGATGCGTCAACCAGATCCGTGTAGAACCAACCGCGCACCCTCGCGGGCATCTGCCAATCCCACGCGTACTCTCGCCATCGTCGCCAGGGTCATGATCGCGGAGCGGAGCAGTCCCTGCAGGTCGATCGTCAGGTCGTACCGGCCGCGCCTTAGAGTACTTAACAGGCGGGCGGTTCCCACCAATCCTCCTGAATCGCCTCCTTGGCCAGCTCGGTCATAGACGATCAGTTCATTCGAGATGGCGATGATCCAAAAGCACATCCTGGTACGAACGGTTCACCAACCAGGCAATATGCGCCGAAGGCCAACGCTCTCGCAAGGCCGCCAAGATCGGCAAACTATGAATGACATCACCCAGCGAGCTCGGCTTGATGATGCAGACGCGGGCAGGTTCCAGCCGGGCGATCCGACTCGATGAATGGGCCGTCAACCGGGAACTTCCTTTCCCAAATTCGACCTTGTTCCTGAGGGTTTGTGTGCCAATTCAACGCGGCGGTCGCAGCAATCTTCGGCCGACAGAATTCCGGCCTTCTCTTCTTGTTCTCCGCGGTGATACTCTTTAAACCATTGCGGCTCGGTGGCAATGGCGGCACGAATCAGGACCCGGCGACAAAGTACCATTTTGCTATGAATATTCTCGTATGGTTGTTGCTCCCTGGCTTGGTCGCGCACTCCGTCGAGAAGGGTGACGGTTGCGTTTCGGCCGGGTCCTCTCGAGGCGTCTGTCCCGGAGCAGTTCCGACTGGAGCCGGCGCAGTTTTCTTATGAGCTGACGACCGGTGCTGACGACTCGGCAGTACAGCGGTTTCCACGCTTCGCTTTCCCTCGCCGATCGAGACGACCGACGTCGAGAACAACGTCGTTCATGGGGAGTATTTCGCCCCGATTGGGTTCGGCCCGAAGCGGCCGGCGGTCGTTGTCCTGCACATTTTGGGCTCGGATTTCCCGCTGTCGCGTTACATGGCGGCGCGGCTGGCCGATCGCGGCGTCGCGGCCCTGTTCGTGAAACTCCCGTATTATGGAGAGCGACGGCCCGCCCGATCGTCAAGGGGCAGTCATCAAAGCGGTTTTTGTCCGGGGATATCGAACGGTCGATGTTGGCGATGCGTCAAGGAGTGTGCGACGTCCGCCGCGCGGTTTCCTGGTTGAACAGCCGTCCCGACGTCGATGGCACGCGGCTGGCGGTGGCGGGAATCAGTTTGGGAGGGATCGTTGCCTCCGTGGCGGCCGCGGTTGACCCCGCAATTCAGCACGGAGCATTCCTACTGGCCGGTGGCGACCTGTCCGTGATCTTGTGGGGAATGCCTGAGGGAGCCCCATTCCGCAAGCTCTGGCTCGACTCGGGCCGGACTCAGGCTCGATCTCAAGGCCTTGACCGACCCGTTCGACCCACTGACCTACGCCAAACGGCTAGTCGGCAAGCGCGTGCTCATGATTGCGGGCAAAGTCGATGAGGTCGTTCCTCCCGCTTCGACCGTGGCCCTCTGGGAGGCGGCAGGCAAGCCCCCGATTCATTGGTACGACTGTGGCCATTACTCGTCGATCGGTTTTCTGCTGCCGGGCATTCGTCGGACCGTCGATTTCTTGGCGTCGCCTTGACAATCCTCACCGATAACTTGGCCCAAACTACCTAGACTGGTCGTAGAACGGAATTCATTCCGTTTCTCGTCCCGCCGTTCGCATTTTTCGTTCGCAACGGAGAAACGGATGAATTCCGTTCTACGTGCGGGTTTCGATTGTCAGAAATGGGGCTGGGGGTTAATCTCCGACCAGCGCGCACTTCGGGCATTCGATTTCCAAAACGTCTAGTTGAGAGGGGGTCGAAATGACGGGCCGTGTCACGAGCGTCTTTCTGTACGTCAAGGACGTTCGTCGGTCGATGGAGTTCTATAACGAGGTCGTCGGGGCCGACGTCGTGCAGGTCCACGCCGAGCACGAAGGGGCTCCATATAGCCTGGCGATCCTGCGGATCGGTCACTTTACTCTGATGCTTCATCCGCAGGAGCCGCACGAGGAAGAGTTCGCCGACACCCGGATGGGCGTCGGCATCCACCTCCAGATGCAGGTTGCCGATGTCGACCAGTTTTATGTTCATTGCATCGATCAGGGTGCGATGCTGGCGATTTCCGGTGAACCGACCGATCAAAGTTGGGGATGGCGCGATTCGCCTTGCGCGACCCCGATGGATTCGTCTGGTCGATTTACCAGGATAAGTCGAACGGTCAATGGACGACCTGAGCCGGCGGTTTCACCCGGATTATCTCGGGTCTGCTCGTCTCCCGCTTGAGCGAGCCGGCTCTTGGATACCCCTGAGGGGCCACCAGGAAGTAGATCGCGACAACCAGCAAGAACACGGCGTAGAGCCGTCTCATCGCGACCGCCGAAAGAGCTCCCGCCATCCTCGCTCCGAAATAGGCCCCGCAGAACACGCCCAGGGCGATCCAGAGTGCCGCGGCGATCGCCGTTTTTCGAAACCAATCAACCCGCCGGGACGATCACCAGTCCGCCGCCGATCCCCAGCACCCGCCGACAGTCCGAGGACGAACATCTTCACCACTTCGGACGTTTCCGTCATTCGTTCGACTCCTGCATTCTCGAGAACAGGACCGCACAGCCAGCCAGCGCGGCGGTCTCGATACGCAACGTGTTAACGCTCAAAGCGATAGATGACCAATGCGCCCGGAGGGCGAGATCTCTTCCAGCGGCGTGAAGCCCCCTTCCGGCCCGACAGCCAGGATCACGGACCGCCCTCGCGGAATGGGCGGTGCCATTGCCACGCTGGCGTCCCCTCCGGATCCGCGATGAACTTCATCGATTCGCCGCGAGCATCGATCAACGGCTCCCAACGTAACGGCGATTCCAGGACCATGAGCCGATTGCGGCCGCATTGCTTCGAAGCTTCGATGATCGACCTCCGCAACCGCGACAACTTCGACGCGCCCGGCTCAACCACCGATCGCTCGGTCACGATCGGAATCAAGCGGTCGACACCCAGCTCGGTCGCCTTCTCGACCAGCCAATCGAACCGATCGCCCTTGGGGACCGCCGTGGCCAGCGTGAGCGCAGAAAGGGGACGGCCGCTCCGGCAACGGTGGACCGGCGATCGTCAGTTCGACCCAGTCGGCGCCGATGGCGACGACCTCGGACCGCGTCGCCAGACCTCGGCCGTCAAAGACCTCGACGAAGTCGCCCACGCCCAGCCGGCAGACGCGATTCAAGTGCCGGGCCTCGTCGGCCTCGAGTCGTGCCGGCCCTCACACGGCGGATCGGGGCAATAAAACCGAGTGGACACGCATCTTTCCTGGACTGAAGTGCTTGTCGCAAAGCCGCGAAAGTCTTCGTCTCGACCACTGTGAACACGGAACAAGCTCCTAGTTTCGGTTGGCTGGGAGTCGGATGCAAGCTGTCAACTTTTCGGAATCCTCGTTACGCCAGGACTGGAATGACATCCCGAAGCAACGGCCAATTCGTACTGTCCGACGGTTCGGGCGAAAGGTGGTGGCTCGTCAAATCCGATCTATAAGGAACGGGCCAAGAATTCGTTGCCAGGGGCGCTTGCACCCGGTGGAATGCCCCGGCTCTGTGCAGTCTCGCGCGATCGAGCCACGATGGGAGAGCCGGTGGTGTGGATCGACCATTGGGGGTTTTCACGAGACCCATTCGCTGAGGTTGACTCAACTTATGTCTCGCTACCGAGCCACGACGAGGCAGTTGCGCCCTGGTGCACACGATCGAGACGTTCCGGCGACAGATTGTTTTCAACGCCGCGGCGGGAATGGGAAAGACGATCGTACTGCGGAAGGCGCCTCAGAGACCAGAATCCCGGGCGGAGGTTTGCGACGATCTCCTGTCCACCTGGCGGAACTCTCTTATTCACGATGCTCGCGGAGCGGCTTGGAAGTCGCTTTGGCCGGGAGCCCGACCGGCTCAAGTCCTGGAGGGCCCTCGACCAATCGATCCGTGCCGCCTCGCTTCAAGGAACGCACGTCGTGCTCGTGATCGATGACTGCCAGCAGCTCACCACCAACACCGCTCGATGCGACCTCGATTATCTCGTTCGCCTCGGAACGCATGCCAGTGCGGGTCTGACGGTTGTCCAGGTCGCTCAACGCGATCTGGATCGTCCATCCGACCCCAACGATTCCTGGATGCTGGCCGTCGGACTTGTGCCCCTGACCCGTTCTCAGGTGGAGTGCTATCTCGCGACCAAACTCGGGGCAGTGGGATGTAATGAACCGACTTTCACGCCGCGGGCGATCACTCGGCTCCAGGCTCTTTCCGAGGGTGTTCCGCGAGGCAATTCACCAGATTGCATCGCTGAGTTTGATGGCGGGAGCCATACGGGGACTGGAAATCGTGCCACCCGAAGTTGTCGATGGCGTGGCGTCGCAGATCAGCGCGACGCGATAGCCGCGACGCCACGGATGTAACCTCGGGTAGATTCCCCACCTGGTTTCCTGCTAACATGATGGGAGTGTAGCACGCGGAATGGCCTGCCACGAGTGACTCTCCCAACCGACCAACCCACTGGAGGCAAAGCCGACCTCATGAGCGAGCCGACGGTTCCTTTGCGTCACCCCTTGACGGCCGCGTTCCTGGCCTGGCTTGTCCCGGGCTTGGGCCATTTGTATCAGGGTCGAACCGGAAAGGGAATTCTTTACGCGGTTTGCATCCTCGGGCTGTACGGCATGGGCATGGTGATGGGAGAGGGCAAAATCGTCTACTGGCGGTGGGTCAATCCGCTGAATTACCCCGAGAAGTTCTGCCTGTATTATATCGGGCAGTTCTTCGTCGGCCTGCCGGCTCTGCCGGCTTTGATCCAGGGCACGTTGAGTCACTTCGGCCATGAGCCAATTCTGGGTGGCTTCATGGCCGAGCCGTCGCAGATCGTGCTGAACGGCTTGCATCCGCGACTTGGCAAGCTGGTTGAGATCGGCACGATCTACACGACCGTGGCGGGTCTGCTCAATATCTTGGCGATCTACGACGCCATAGAGGGGCCTGCTTACCAAGAATATGATGATGAGAGCCTGTTGCGATCGCCCTCGGGTACGTTGCGACCGCGGGCGAGCTCAATCCGGAGGGCTCGGCATGATCATCTTGGCGACGGTCTACATCTATTGGCTGATCCTCCCGCTCGTCATCGCGATCAGCATTGTCTATTCCGCCTCCCGTCATGAATCCTGGCCGCGAATCTGGATGCACTCGTTCCGCCTCGGCCTGTGGATCGTGGGCAGCCTGGCGGTTGCCACGGCGATCCTGCTCTTGATCAATACCCAGGTCTGACCGCCATCTCGACAATGTGATCCTCCGCTCACATCCCTTTTCCCTCCCGCCACGAATTTCACCTCCAAATCCTTCGGAGAACAGAATTCGTTCTATCTCTGCGCCGACCGAACACTTTCCATGCCCGAATGGAACGGAGAAACGAATGAGTTCCGTTCTACAAGTCGCCTGAAAAGAGCGGAGAATCACTTCCGTCACACCCGTATCAGTGTACATAAGACCACAGCGATTGCAAATTCCGTGAGCCAAGTTGGCACTGCAATTGCACGGTAATTAATGATGTGTGTCGATATACACGAGCCCTTAAGGGGCATACACCTCTAGGGAGATCCAACAATGAGATTTCAACTGCGTCCGCGCATCGATGGCTTAGAAGACAAGACCCTGCTCTCCCACCTGGCTGCAAGCTTGACGGCGCCGGAACATGCGCTCGAGGCGGAAGTTCGACGGGAGGTAGCGACGTCGAAGATGACTGTGAGCCTGACGACCATCAAACGACATACAGCCCCGGCCAAGTCGTCCACATGACGCTTACCATGACAAATTCCTCCAGTCAGAATGAAACGGTCGCGCTGGGCCCGAGCATCGACGGATTCTTCGTCACGCAAAACGCCAAGGTGATCTGGCGATCGAATTCAGGGGTCGAGCCGCAGTATATCGTCAGGCGAATTCTCAAACCGGGCCAATCCATTACTCTGTCTGCGCAATGGACGATCCCGGCTTCGGTTAGTGGGGCCTTCGTCGTCCACAACGAGTTGTTCCCATCGGTCCCGTGGCGCCCATCCAGGTCACAGCGGCACCGCCTTCGCCATCGCTCGTGGCGCCAACACCGTTATCAGCAACTCCGCCAACGCAAACATTCCCAATAGTCGCAAGACCGGTCGCAACACCAACGCTCTTGCCGACTTCGATTTCGCCGTTGGAACCGATTATCCCAGTTGAACGCCGCGCCATCGGTGATATCGAAACCCACAGGCTCGCCAACTCCGATCTCGCCGTTGGAACCGATTATCCCGGTAGCACCAACCGCACCATCGGTGATATCGAGACCCGCCGGCTCGCCAACTCCGATTTCGCCGTTGGAACCGATTATCCCGGTAGCACCAAATTCGCCAACAAGTTAGGTGTAGGCAGTTGAGCACCACCGCGTTGGGCTCCCGAGTTTTCCGCTTCGACTTGCGTGCCGCTCGACAACCGACTCCGACGTTTGTAGAATGCGCCCAGCCCTCCTGATCGGTTGTTGCCCAGCCAGGTGAGGGACACGATCGGTCGAAGGGACCAGCGCATGGCGGACGTCACGGCAACCAGCAAGAAAATCATCGCCAATATCGAAAAAGTGGTGATTGGCAAGCGCCAGGAGATCATCCTGGTGCTGGCGGCCTATTTCTCCGAAGGGCACATCTTGCTCGAGGATGTGCCGGGCGTGGCCAAGACGATGCTCGCCCGGGCCCTGGCCAGCAGCGTTGGGGCGACGTTCAAGCGGGTGCAGTGCACACCCGACTTGCTGCCGACCGACATCACCGGGACGTTCGATCTTCAACCAGAAGACGACCCAGTTCGAGTTCCGGCCCGGCCCGATCTTCTCCCAGATCGTCCTGGCGGATGAGATCAACCGGGCGACTCCGCGCACCCAGGCCGCGCTGCTGGAGGCGATGGGCGAGCGCAAGGTCTCGGTCGACGGCACGACGTTTGATTTGACGCCGCCGTTCCTGGTCATCGCGACCCAGAACCCGGTGGACCATGAGGGGACATTCCCCTTGCCCGAAGCCCAGCTCGACCGGTTCTTGGTCCGCCTCAATCTCGGGTATCCGACGGCCGAGGAGGAAGCGTCGATGCTCGGCCGGCTCCAGCTCAAGCACCCGATCGACGATATCCAGAACGTGGTCCCGGCCGACGAGATTATCCGCTGCCAGCAGGTCGTGCGGAGCATCCGCGTGGACGACAAGCTCAGCCGCTACATCGTCGAGCTGATCCACCGCACCCGCCAGCATAACGACGTGTTGCTCGGTGGCAGCCCTCGGGCCTCGCTGGCACTTTATCGGGCGTCGCAGGCATTAGCGGCGATTCGCGGCCATGACTTCATCACGCCGGACGATATCAAGCGGCTGGCGCCGGCCATCCTTTGCCACCGGATCATCCTCAAGCCCGAGAGCCGGTTGCGCAAGGTCACGACCAGGGCGGTGGTTGACGAGCTGCTCGAAACGGTCCCCGTCCCGACGATGGGCTCGAGGGTCATGGCCTGATGCGCTGGTTTTTCGCCATCGTTGGGATCCTGGTCGTCGCGGTTGTTCTCAACCTCGGCATGCTCGCCTGCGCGATGCTCGCCCTGCTGGGCCTGATGATCATCAGCCGCTTCCTCGCCCGGTCGTGGATCACCAACCTGGAGGCATCCCGGGAATGCAACCGGATCGAGGTGGAAGCCGGCCAGACGATCGCCTTCGTGCTCAAGCTGCGCAACCTCGGCCGGCTGCCGGTCGCCTGGGTCTTGATCGAGGACATGCTGCCGCAAGGGGCGATCAGCTCACGACCCCCTCGCATCGTGCGTGAAAGGGCAGCGCCTGGCCGTGGCGATGCTGGGGGCTCGCGGGTCCAAGACGCTGAATTATCAGCTCCATTTCGTGATGCGCGGGTATTACCAGGTCGGCCCGCTCGTGCTGGAGACCGGCGACCTGTTCGGTCTGCACCGGCGGTTCCGGATCGTGACCGATCCGGTGTACATCATGGTTTATCCCAAGGTCGTGCCGCTGCCGGGCTACGACCTGGCGTCGCGTCGTCCGATCGGCGAGATCCGTCTGACGCACCGCCTGTTCGAGGATCCGACCCGGATCGCCGGCGTGCGGTTCTACCAGCCTGGCGACCCGCTCAACCGCGTTAACTGGGCGGCCACAGCCCGCACCGGGGTCTTGCACAGCAAGGTTTACGACGCCTCGACGATCGCGGGCGCGACGATCGTGCTCGACTTCCACCGGGACAGCTACCCTGCGAGGACCGAGCCGAGCCGTTCGGAGCTGGCCGTGACGACCGCGGTGGCCCTGGCCAACGCGGTCTGCCTGATGGGACAGCCCGTCGGGCTGATCACCAATGGTCGCGACGCCGCGGACCGGATCCGCCTCCGCGACGAGATCGCCAAGAACCAACGCCGAACGCCAGACCAATCGCCAGGCCGCCCATCGACTGGCCGCGACGCGCGAGCGCGACGACCGGCTCCGTCCTCTGATTGTCCCGGCGAGCCGAGGCCCGGACAGTTTTCCCAGAATTCGCGAGGTGCTGGCCCGCGTCGAGCTGACCGACGGCCTGACGTTCGACCAGCTCCTGATCGAGGCCGAGCCGCGGCTCACGCGTGACGCGACGGTCGTCGCGGTGCTGGCGAGCGTCACGCCCAACATGGCCCTGGCGCTCGGGACATCTCAAGCGCCAGGGCTTCGCCGTGAGTGTCGTGCTGCTGGCTTTCGACGAGATTGAACGGATCGACTCCGCCGGGCCACTCCTGGCCGAAGGCCTTCCCGTCCGCGCGCTGTCCGATGAGAATGAGTTGTACGGCTTCTGTGAGCTCCAGCTCGTTACCCCGATCTGACCGAGACTTGTCGGAGCTTCCGGCGATGGCCCGCAACCGATCCCGTGGCACACTGGTCGATTACCTCGTCGCCGCGATCGAACCGGCACTGATCATGATCATGGTCGGCAGCCTGATGTTCTTCCTGCTCGACCTCTGGTATGAGGGACCGGTTCTGGAGCGGCTCCGCTGGATTCTGTTCTGGTTCGTGTTCGGGATCGTGCTGATCACGCGGGTCAGCATGCAAATCGGCAGTTCGCTGGCCATGGGGTACGGCGTGGCGCTCGGCGGCGCCGTGGCGCTGGTGGCCTCGATGCTGACGGGGTTCCGGCCAGCCCTGATCGTCATCCTGGGCGTCGTCTGGTGGGCGACGCACAAGCTGACCTTCGATTGTACGTTGCTCGACGAGGATCAGGACGCGGGTGTTGGTCTACTCCAGGAGAGCGGCCTTGATCGCGCGACCCTTGACGATCAGAGCCCCAGTCCACCACGACGACGACCCGGCGGCGATGGACGCTTCGCTTTTGCCCGACCGTCCCGGGTCGAAGAGTCCAGAACGGCGACTCGGACGAGGCGCGCCGGTCCGCACCCGCCGGGAGTCTGGCTGATCTATTTCACACTCGCGTCCCTACCGCTGTTCGGATTGGGCCAATGGTTCGTGCCGGCCGTCGAGGAGGAGCGGCGTGGCGGTTTGTTCGTCTACTTCCTCGCGTACATCGCCAGCGGCATGGGCCTGCTGCTCGCAACGAGCTTTCTCAATCTTCGGCGCTACCTCCGCCAGCGCAAGGTCAAGATGCCTGGAGCGATGACGGCGACCTGGTTGTCGACGGGCGCGATCCTGATTGCCGGCTTGACGTTCATGGCCGCGGTCCTGCCACTCCCCGGCTCGGGCGTAAGCCCCTTGCGCGGTTCCACTCACGAGTCGAGCAACCTCCGCGCTTCGCGTGCGGCGATCCTGAAGGACAGTGGCGTTCAGGGCGAGGGGGCGCAGAGCGAGGGACCGGCCGCTGCGAAGGCCAAGGCCCCACCGTCGTCAACAAGTGAGCCCAAGGGTTCCGGTAAGACCAACGATCCCAACGCCTCCCAGCAAACCTCCGGCAAGGGAAAAGGCGGTGGGAAAAGCGGCCCGGGAAATTCCAAGAAGCGGCGCCCCGCGCGGTAAAGCCTCCAAATCGCAATCCGGTACGCCGAGCAAAGATGGGTCCCCTAAGCAGGATCAGGCCGAAGGTCAAAACAAGAGACAGGACGGCAGCGCCGAGAAAGAGACCGACAAGGGGAAGGATGCCGACCAGAACTCGAACGCGGACGAAAAGGATGCTCCCGAACAAAACGACGAGAAATCATCTGACGAGAATCAAAATCAGAATGATAAGATACGGCCGATCAACCGTCACGGCTCCCGCCGCTCACATTCCAGGCCCCATCCTGGTTGCGGGGGCTGGTCATTGTCGCCGGAGTGGTCGCCTTGATCTTCGGCCTCATTCGTCACGGATCCGGCCTTGCTCCAAGCGTTGCTCGCTTTGCTGGCCTCGCTTTTTGGAGGTCTGTTCATCGAACAACGAGAGAAAAAGGCTAAGGACCCCGCGGCCGGTGTGACGGAGCCGGTGGCGCCGCCTCGCCCGTTCTCCTCGTTCGCCAACCCGTTCGACATCGGACTGGACCAGCGATTCAGTCCCAACGATCTGGTCATCTACAGCTTCGAGGCCCTTGAAGCATGGGCCTGGGAGCACAACCTGGCCCGGTCTCCCAACGAGACGCCAACCGAGTTCGTCCGCCGACTCGGCCAGGCTCACGACCGGCCTGCGCAGGACGCCTCGCGTTTGGTCGGATTCTTCGTGACGATCGTTTACGGCCAGCGAGGCTTCAAGGAGGATGTTTTGCCGCCGGTCCGCCAGTTCTGGCTGGCGCTTCAGGGCGGATGAGACGACAGCTCCCGAAAACGTAAAAGGGCACCGCCATGCGTGAGAGAAGATTCGGCCGATCAACCGTGTGGACCGTGTTTGTCCTCGCTCTGTCGATCATCGCCGCGGTGGCACCGGCCATCGCTGCGCCTGCCTTTGTCAGATTGGTCAAGGACGACAGCGGTTACCGGCTAAGCCGCTATGGCAAGCCATACTTCATCAAGGGGGCCGGCGGTGATGGATCGTTGAAAATCTTGGCCGACGCGGGTGGCAACTCGATTCGCACTTGGGACGCCGATAAGGCGGGCATTGTCCTCGACGAAGCGCAACGGCTTGGCCTGACTGTCACCGTGGGAATCTGGCTGGGACACGAACGGCACGGCTTTCGACTACAACGAACGCCGACCAGGTGGCCCGGCAGTACGAGCAGGCCATGGCCACGATCCTTCGCTTCAGAGATCACCCCGCACTCTTGATGTGGGGCATCGGCAACGAGATGGAAGGGTATGAGAAGGGGGACAACGCGGCGATCTGGTCGGCTGTCAACAACATCGCATCGATGGTCAAGAAGCTCGATCCCAACCATCCGACGATGACCGTGATCGCGGAGATTGGTGGCGACAAGGTCAAGAACGTACACCGGCTTTGCCCCGATATCGATGTTGTCGGAATCAACAGCTACGGTGGCGCGGCGACGATCCCACAACGGTACCGCAAGGCTGGCGGCGTGAAACCCTACGTTTTGACCGAGTTCGGGCCGCCTGGCAAGTGGGAAAGCCCGAAGACCTCCTGGGGCGCTGCCATCGAACTATCCAGCACGGCCAAGGCGGAGGCCTACCGCCGCGCCTATCAGCTCGCGGTCCGCGGGGCGGAGGGCCTCTGCCTGGGGTCGTACGCCTTCGCCTGGGGCCACAAGCAGGAGGCGACCGCGACCTGGTTCGGGCTGTTCCTGCCCGATGGCAGCCGCACAGGTGCGGTCGATGTGCTGACTCGAGCTTTGGACTGGGAAAGCCGTCCGAGAACCGTTGCCCGTCGATCGACCGATTGACACTTGATGGGCCGGACCAAGTGAATACCGGCGCCAGCGTCCATGCGACCGTCGAGGCGTCCGACCCGGAAAGCGATCCGCTGACAATCCGATGGGTTCTGCAGCGCGAGGGGTCACACGGCAGTGGAGGCGACGCGGAAGCCGATTCCTCCGTCCTATCCCGAGGCGATCGTCAAGGCCAACGACCGTCAAGTCGAGCTGCGGATCCCGCCGGTCGGCAGTGGCTACCGGCTGTTCGCCTACGTCCGTGACACCCACGGTGGGGCGGCCACGGCCAACGTCCCCCTGCTCGTCAAAGGTCCAGAATGCTGGTGGACGGATCGCGGCCAAGCTGCCATTGGTGGTCTATGATGAGAACGACCGGGTGCCACCCGTCGTACCCTCGGGCTGGATGGGAGACACCAAGGCGATCAAGTTGGACCCGAAGTGCGGAGATAACCCCCACTCCGGCAAGACCTGCCTTCGTGTCGACTTCGAGGCTCAAATCCGGTTGGGGCGGAGTTGTTTGGCAGGACCCGCCGAAAGACTGGGGCGACGTCCCCGGCGGCCTCAACCTGACCGGTGCAAAACGACTGGTGTTCTGGGCTCGAGGCGCAGAGGGAGGTGAGACCGTCACGTTCGCGTTCGGCCTGCTCGGCTCCGACAAGAAATATCCCGACTCCTCATCGGGCAAGCTCGAGAACGCGAAGCTGACCCACGACTGGACGCTCTACAAGTTGCCTCTGAACGGGAAAGACCTGTCGCGGATCAAGACCCCCTTCTCATGGACCACCGCCGCCGAGGGGAAGCCCGTTCGGTTCTACCTGGATGATGTCAAGTACGAGTGATGGACCTCGTCGCCGTGCGGACCCCCATCGCGTGCGTTAGCTTCGTGTGCGGATAGGGACAGGGATCGCTTCACCGAAACACACGAATTCCGGACCGGGCCCCACGTCAATGAAAAAGTAGTGCCCTTGGAGACCGTTGCCAACAACGACCCTACCCGACGGATGCCTGAGGGTATCACAGTTCATTTCGTTACTGCCTTTTAATCTTTCAGAATCTCGGAGTCACACGATCGCATCGCGACGCCGAGGATCGCGAGTCCCTGCGCCAGCACGAGCGGCAAGAACTGGATGGCCTGCCATCGCGGGTCAAGTCGGGCGATCGTGTTCGGCGCGAGCAGAGTGACCAGGTTGCAGCAAAACCGTTCTCCGTATCGCCACCACGGGAGTGGATCGCCCGTGGTCCAGAGCGGCCAGACGGCCTCGGGAATGGGTCCGACACAAACTGAGGGATTCGACCACCCACGGCCTGAAAGAGCAACATCTCGGCTCCGCCGGCCAGTGCCAGAACCGTCAAGATGATCATGGCCAACCGAGCGAGTCGGGTCGTTTCCCGCCACCAAGCCGGCGATCGGAAGTATCGCGAATGGGATGAGTGGCACGAGCAACCGAGGACCGGTCGACCAGCCACCGGTCCACTCCGGATAGCTGAGGTTCACCAGAATGACCGCCGCCACGATCAGGAGCGACACGACCGCGACACCCCAGCATCTTCGAACGAACAAGACGACCCAGCCGGGAACCGACAACAACAAAATTGGCGCGTAAAACGTGAGACCACGGTAGCGGCCCCAGAGTAAGGGGACCAGCTTGCTCCAATCGGGCTTCTGCAAGCCGAGTGGATTGTCGCGATTATGAACCTTGGCGAACTGGCGCGTGTCGTGATGGAAATAGCCCATTTCCCAGGGCGAGCCAAAGGCAAGCTGGTTGTAAATCAGGAGCAGCACGGTCGGCAACAATGCCCCGACGAAGAAAATCGCCAAAGCATCAGGTCGTCGTTCGCGATTGAGACATTGCGCGAGCAGATACAAGCCAAGGATCGCCGACACAGGGCCGACTTGAAGCTCGATCACGCCCGCGTAAGCTGCGAGCACGCCAGCGGCGAAGATCCGCGCCGACTCGCGCGGTCGGTCCCTTCTTCCATAAAAGCAAGAACGAGGCGAACAAGGCGAACGCCGAAGCCTGATGGCCGTAGGCGAGCGTCGCATAGACGTAAGCCGGTGTCGACAAGCCATAAGCCAGGCCAATCAATGCCGCCGGCCATCGACGACATCCCAGCTCGCGAGCCGCGATCACGAGGAGGGCCGCCGTCCAGGCGGTCAAGATGCCGGATGTGCCCAGGGTGATCCAGTAGTCGGCCGCCCAGTAAGGGAAGGCATCCTGATTGTATCGAGCGGATGATCGGGGAGTCCAAACACCCGCTTGGCGACGAAGTAAGGCAGGGCCGCCAGGAGCGGATATCCCGGCAGCTTATCGGAGTAATACTGTCCATGAAACTATGCCTTGTCCCCGGTCTGCTTGTCCAGTCCCGTGATCGTGACCGTGCCTCGGTCGACGATCGCATATGTGAGCATGAGGCGGCTGGACACATTCCAGTCGCGCGAATGCCAGAAGAACGCATAGCTCGCCAGCAAGATGACGAAGACACCAATCGCCGGACGGTCAGGAAGCCAGCGCACCCGTCAAGTCCTCGTCCCGACAGCGGGATGTGATGGACCACGCGATCGTAAATCGCCGAAAGGGCCAGCGCGGCCAGCAGGGCGTTTACACTCTGCGGCGGCAACAAGTAACGGTCCCACGCCATGGGGAGATAGACGGTCACCACGACCCAGGTGATTGCGGCCCAGAGAATGAGCGCAGCGGCGGTCGGCGCCTCGCCGGCGCGGAATTGCCGGCGACCCAACCGGAACGACTGGACCAGGCCGATCAGGACCAATGGTGCCCAGACGATCAGACCCCAGTCTTGGCGGAGATCGTAGCGCACTCTCGAATCCGATGCGATTGGCCCAAACGGCGCCCAGTCGTGTGGTTGGGATTCCTTTGCCTTCTTACCCGCCGGCAAATCCGATCCGCTGGGGCCAAGGAGCACCGAAACGACCGAACCCTTGAACGGCGAATACTTTAATCTTCTCACCCAGGTCGTTAAGGGCATTGTGGGGAAACGTTGTTTTCTGGTGGTTGGACACGTCGAGGCGCTGGTCGACCAGTTCTCGGAATCGCTGCGCTGAGATTCAGTTTCGACATGGCTTGCTAACTCGGCGGCCAAGTCTTGGCGCAGTCGCTTCGACAAGCTGTAACTCGGCGGGCAAGCCTCCAGTTGGTCGAGCGGTCATGAAAGGGTTGAGGGCGACGAACAGGCGCAAGCGCGACGAGGCCCGTCACGATTGCCCCGCCGGCGATCGTCAGCTTGCGCGGCAAGATCAGTCCAGGTGTGAGCACCGCGGCACCAGACCAAACCCCGATGACCATCAAGGCGAGGAAGCCATTGAATTTGCTGAGGAGTGCGAGACCGGCGGCGAGTCCGGCGAACAAGCTGAGCAGCCACGATGCCAGGCCAATTCGCCCGGACCAGGCCCGGCGCCACGCCCACAAGTCAAGCCAGAGCGCCGCCAACATGAACGTCTCGCACGGAATGTCGGACATCGCCCGATGAGCATGGAGTCGGAAAAGCGGATTGAGCATCAGCAAGATAGCCGCGATCGTGCCCACGCGATCGTCTTTGATCAAGGCGCCGCAAGCGAAGATCGCGACACAGCCAAGCACACCGACCAAGATGATCGGAACCCGAGCGGCCGTCAGCGTTCCCGGAGTTCCGAACGATTTGTATCTGCGATACCACTGATGTGCGTCGATGGGCCGAGGCATCGGGAGGTGACATGATCGAACGAAAATCCGATCAGATACTTCGGCAGGGGCGGCAGGTCATACGCGGGAAGATCCAGCCAAGTCCAATCGTCGGCGTGGCCTCGCGAAGAACACGTCGGCGTAATAGCTCTGTGAGATGTACGCGTATTCGTCCTCGAACGATTCGGCGTACAAACCGGAAACGAAGACCGCCAGGGCGGCGCAGGCGATCGCTCCCACCTTCCAGGCTCGCGAATGTGGGTTTTGGGGGAGTCTGCCGGGCGAAAGCGTTGGTGGGATGACAACAACCCCATTTTCCAGAGAAGCCTTGAGCGATATAGCGACTGCACGACGTACGCTCAAGGTCTCATTCTAGAAATCACTTGGATTCTTTGGCAACGGCCGGATCGTCGGCTAAGTTTCATTGACGACCCTATGCGATGGGTTGTGCATGAGTTTCCATACCCCTGCGACGAGCGAGCCGACAGGTCGAGATGTCGAGCTCGGCCACCAGTTCCGGCAAATGCGGAACCTGTGGCGCAGCCGGCACTCAGGAATCGTGCGGTCACTCGTTGCTCCTGGGAACTTTCACCGATCCTTTGAGTTGGCACCGCGAGCGTTCTGATGTGCATCGTCTTCAGGAGGCATTGGCCACGCGTTTTCTTCGTAGGCGACATCATTCCTTCCGTCGACCGTTTCGCGAGACGGGATTGGGATCGTTACACCGAAGATTACACCGTCCATTCTACTTCGTCTCCGGTTGGTGACAGAGTGGGATTCGAGCTCTTGATGATGCGCGCGGCGGTGTCAGAGAACAGGAGAATCGAAATCATGTTTCGTCTGAGTTGGTTGCAAAAACGAGGACCAACGCGGGAAACGCCGCGGCGGGACCAAACCCGTCGCCGGCGTTGGCCAGGGCTTGGACTCCTCGTCTGTTTGGCTTTCCTGCAATCCGGTTGCCAATCTGGCCCCTCGTCTTGCGGTGGTTGCAGCGGCCTGTTTAGCCCGTGTGGTTTCTTCAGTCGCGTCTCCAATCGCGTTATTAACGCGGAGCAACCGCAACGCCGATTGCTGCGGCCCGACAATCGGTTCGGGCGTCCCTATCGAGGTTGGTCCGTCCTCGAGCGCGGTCGTTACGCCAACGATTCCGTCATATCCAATCGGCACGGCACCCTCGACGACCTCGCCGCCCCTGACCGACACGCCAGAAGTCCTGGACGCGATTCCGAAGGCCAAGACCGGCCCGCCGCCCGGCGGTGGTGCGTCAAACTCGAGCAACTCGAGCTCGAAGACTAGCTATCAAACCCGACGGCCGGTCCCAGGTTCGGGGATCGCTCGATATCGAAACGAAAGCGTGGCCAGGACGATGGCCTCGACGCCTGAGCCGACCTCGCGGTCGGCCCAGGCGGCTTCCAACGAAGTCGCACCCGAAGCCAGTGGGTCGGACTCCAGGACCCCCTGGATCATCTTCCGCCTCTTGACCTGCCGGGTGAGGTGACACGGTCCAGCACGTCGCCGACACCGCCTTCGACGCCGCCCGCCGCACCCGTTGCCGAGGCCGATCTGAGCGATCCCTCCCGGACCAAACCCGGGGCGAGTCGCGAAAGTTGCTGCCTCCACCAGCGTGGCCGCTCCAGCCGCGGCACCGGCGCCAGTGGCCGAGCCCTCACACTCGGCCAGCATTGGGCCGGGACTGACTCGCTTCGTCGCCGTCGACCTGAAGCTGGCGGGTGGCGGCGCCCATCCGCCGCTGGGCTGCAATGGCTCGTCGAAAAAGGATATCGGACGCTGCTCGATCTCCGAGAGCCCTCCGAAGTTCCGTCCTCGTTCATCGCGGAAGTTACGAACAAGGGGCTTCGGTACGTCGCGCTGCCGATCAGTCTGACTTCGATCGATCGCGACCGCGTCGATCGTTTCCATTTCGAAATCGCGGCCGGAGAGGCCCGACCGTTATTCTTCTTTGATTCCAACGGCACGCGTGCCGGCGCACTTTGGTACATCCGCCGGATCCTGGTCGATCGCGTCGATCCGCAGATTGCCCACCGTGAAGCCGAGGAACTCGGTCTGGTCGATAACACCGCCTGGCTGGCCGCCACCGATTACGTCGCCAGGTTCGCCTCGCCGCGGGCCGGCACGAGTACCAGCGAGGCCCCATCGGCTCGGTTGCCTCTCCCGGCCCCGCGTCGAGCATAACCCCCGGTCAAACAGCCGCCAGAGAGTCTCCCAGGCTCGACCGCAGCCGCCCAACCGACTTCGAGCCAACCCGAACCAAAATCGGCCAGCGTCCGCGACTGGCCCAGCGTCGGTGACTCTCACACCCCCGTCAGTCTCGCTCGCCATCGCCTCAAACCCGGCTCTGAAGCCGTCCAATCCTCCTCTTCATCCGACCCAGCGAGCCCCAGTGATCCCCTCGCTTGGCGCCCGTTCGCCGCGATGGTGATCACGGGGTTGAGCCTGCCGCTGGCCTATTGGAGCCGCTCCATCGTTCCCACGATTCTGTCGAAGACTCGGGCCAGTCTGCCGGCACCGGCGCTCGACCGAAATCGCTTCCCGACGAGTCGGGTGGTTGAAGGTCAACCCCCGGGCATGGAGCGCGATCCTGAGGTGACCGTCCAGCGCGGTCAACCGACTCGTCGCTCCGTATTTTCCGTCGCCGAGGATGGGCAAACCTCGCGCGGCGAGCTGAACACGGAGTTGATGGCTTCGGCCGGTACTCGGTCGTAGCTCCAGCTTGCTGAAGCCGGGCCCACCGCCCCAGCACGCGGAACTTGACCCGAGCCTCCTTCCCCGAACCGCTTTCCTCGGCAACCAGGCCGGTTCGGTTGGTTCGGCTGTCCTTGTCGAGCCAGTCGACCCATTCCCCTTCCTCAACGGCGGGCATCCTTCCACGATGGCCCAGTAGACTTTGGTGATCGCCCCCTGTCGAAACTGGTCTGATAATCGACTGGCCGCCTTGCTTGTCTTCGCCAGCAGCACGACTCCCGAGGTCGGCCGATCAAGCCGATGCAACAGACCGACGTACACATTTCCCGGCTTTTGATATCGAGTCTTGAGGTAGGACGTGACAACGTCGACAAGGCTCGGCTCGCCTGAGACGTCGCCTTGCGACAAGAGACCGGCGGGCTTGTTGACGGCCAGGCAGTGGTTGTCCTCGAACAGCACTTCCAGGTTCATTTCGCTCGATCCGCGACGTCGGTGATCCGTTTGACCAGGATGGTCGCATACAGGCCCTTGGACAGGTCGAAAGACAAATGGAGTGCCGTGTCGTCCGCGATGAAGCTCGTCCGCGCGACTCGAGAACTCCACATTCTGGGGAAAAACCAGGCCGACGCGCGACCCCTTTGGAAAAGAAAACATCTTTCAAGTGCTTGACTCGCAAGTCAGACCACTCCAATCCAAAGCGCGAGATGCACCTCGCGAGCCACTTCTCCCAGAGGCCCATCGGGGATCGCGGATCGTGCACTGGGGAGCGGAATGAGCGATTCGGTCAAGATTTGGACTTGAGCGGGCTCGAGCTCGTCGGGGAAACGGGAATGTCCCGACTTTGAGCTCGACCGGCACGCGCTGGTCGTTTCGGGTCTGGCGCTCGAGCCACCCGGCCAGGATCAAATTCCAGAGATGGCTCTGGAACGCCGAGAAATACAAGGTCCGAAGCTCGCGCCTCAGCCGGGCGAATGCGCCGCGATAATCCATCGGGTGGTCGACCAGGTAAGTCACGATACTGCGCTCGGAAGAGCGGTCGAGTCGGGCCTTCAACTCGGGCCAACGTCCCCAGAATTCACGGATGAGAGCTTTCTGGCCCTTGGTTTCGGAACGGTCGAATGGATTGGGATCCGCCAGTGCCAGCTTGAGCGCACGCTCATGATCGCCGATCAGCCATGCGTGTCCGATGAATTGACGCGGAGAAGCCGACCGATCCGAACCGCTGATCGTCGAAGTAGTTGGGGAGTCCATCGCTGGAGATAGCCGCGATTTCGTCGGTGGCGTGACGAAGGTCGTCATCGCCCAGGTCTCGAACGACGAGATGGAACCGATTCCCTCGAAAATGATTCGGTCCGTAGGGATGAATCAGCCGCCCAATCGGCTCGAAGCTCGAAGGTCGGGCGTGATAGAGTCTTGCGCGGACCACCCACGATCGTCAAGTACTGGATCGTGACGGCGTGCCGGTCTTTCAAACCCGCGTAACTCACTTGGTGACCGGCCAGATTCCAGCTTCGACAAATCCCTTGAACCGCTTCGATCGTACCGATGTTCCGTTTGGTTAATCGGTAGAACGTGTACATGCCAAACCCGGCCGGCGAAACCAGCGGCAATTCTTCAACGCGAAAGTCTTCAGGCTGACATTTGAGCTTCATCGGCCGGCCGAGGAGTCATCTCCAAAAAGCATGAGCTAGGTTCGTATTTGAGTCCTCGTCGAACCGAGCCTGAACGATATGGTAACATGGTCAAACGTGGCTCCGCAAAAAAAAACCGAGTCACCAAGCGATTATCGGGGGTGCTGATGTCCATCTTCATTGGGGTTGTTGTCAACTCCGGATGCCAAGGCTTGATATTCGGCAGTGTTTCGAAGGCAATCAACTGGGAAATCGGCGGCTTCGCCGAATCGAGACCAAGACCTTGAGATATTAGGGCGGAATAGATGCACTGAGATGAATGCCTGAGCACCAAGACGGCCCGTCCACAGCTCGACGATTCGACTTCCTCGTTCCCACCCGCTCTCGTCTCTCCTTCGCAACGTCCAGGACCAAAGGTTGATCATGACGACTACGACGACCGCGCAACCGGCGCCTCTGCGGCTAGCGTGGGCTTCCTTGATTTGGATCGGGGGCTATACACGTAGGCGCCCTCCTCGCGTTCGTTCCGGCCTATTTTTCCTGGTCCGGCCTGGCCTTGTGCTTTCTGTTACACTGGCTGACCGGGGGAATCGGGATCTGCCTGACCTATCATCGCTTGTTGACGCATCGAAGTTTCGCGGTGCGGCCCCACTGGCTCGAGTACGTCATGACGATCATCGGATGCACCGCCTCCGAGGGCGGGCCGCTCAGTTGGGTGGCCGACCATCGCCGGCACCATGCACATTCCGATGAGGAAGGTGACACCCATACACCGCACCAGCGGTTTCTTTTGGGCACACATGGGCTGGTGGATGACGATCCAGGAGGATACGAACACACGCCCGGATTACTTCCAAAAATGGACACCCGATCTCTGCAAAGACCCGGTCCACCACTGGCTCGATCGCTACCATCTTTCGATCTTTCCCCTCGCTGCTGTTCGGGGCGTTATATGCGGCTTGGTGGCATGCCGCTGGTTGGTTTGGGGTGGTTTCGTTCGTTCGGTTTTCGTGCTTCATTCGACCTGGCTGGTCAATTCGGCGACCCACGTCTGGGGATATCGCTCGCATCCGACCCGTGACGAGTCGACCAATCTATGGTGGGTCGCGCTCTTGACTTACGGCGAAGGCTGGCACAACAACCACCACGCTTACCAGACCTCAGCCCGACATGGACTGCGGTGGTGGGAAGTGGACGCGACGTACATTACCATTCGCTTGATGATGATGTGCCGCATGGCCTACAACATTCGGTTGCCCAAGATTCGATCGGCGGCTCCCATGCCCGCCATGGCGACGATCGGCGTCACGAGTGGAGTCGATCTGGCGAGGTCCTGATCAGGTCGACTCCGCAAAGGTATACCGTCGTCATCTCGCGATGCCTGCTCAAAGTCGCCTTGTTTTCGCCGCGTCGAGCGGCGAAGATAAGGTCGCGTCGATACTGCGGCCCTAGCTCAACGGCAGAGCAGGGGACTCATCAACAAAAAGGTGGCGGCGAAGGGTAACCTTCGTTCGCGAACCGGGTGAATTGCGGGAAACCTAACCCTTGAGCAAATGAAGGGCCTGATGATGGGACTGACTGGAAAAGTCATCGGCTCGACTTTGGGTCCAGTGAGATGGAAAACGCTCAAGGCAAGGCAATCCGCAGCCAAGCCTGGTCGGGCATCGGTGGCCAGGACGGTTCAGAGACTAGCGGGGTGAGTCCCAACAATAACCCCCGCCGCGAGCGCCCGGCCTCCTTGATCGGAGAACGTCGTCATCCTTCGAGACTCTCAGGAGCAGGAATCACACGACTTCCGTTGAGGAGGATGAGATAGTCCAAGCCTCGTGGAAACGCGAGGGCCCTTGAATCCCTTGGTTGCAGGTTCGAATCCTGCGGGCCGCACTGCATTCACGATCCGGACGGTCGTACGTTTACGTGCTAGACAATCGGAGTGAGTTCCTCGCGAGCATACGGTGTGGATCTGAGTGACCGCACACGACTACCATGCATCATTGGGTGAATATGTTCGTGGTTGATCTCGACCCGATCCCTTTTGCCGATGAGGACGACGAGGTTCGCCGTCCCGGTGCGGCCTCGTATTGAACGCCCGAGACGACACGACGGCGACGAGCTGGAGCCCGCACCGCGGCGATTCTCTGAGACTCGTGCCGATTGGCGTGAGCTTGTCGCTTTGCCTGCTGCATGGCCTGGCGATCTGGTGGGGCCTGGGTGGACGAGCCGGCCTGACCAATGGATGGCCCTTGTGGCGCGACGACCATCCGCTCTATTACCACAGCGCGTTGGTGACTCGATCGTTCCTCAATGCCTCGGGAACGACGGCCGGCTACGATCCCAGCTTCATGTCCGGCTACGCCGAAGAGCGTTGTCTTCCCAGCCTCCTCGACGCTTCCGGAACTGGTGGTTGCGGCGTTCGGGCGGAGATCATCCCGCGCTCACCTTCAAGCTCTACGTCCTGGTCTCGGCCGCGGCGGTCCCCTGGTTGGTTGGCCTGGCCTGCGTCGTCTGGCGAATTCCCCCGCTCGGGAACGGCGATCGTCATCTTGCTCGATCTTCTGTACATCTGGACCGACTGGCCGATCAATTATGTTGGGTTTGGGATGCTCCCCTATTTTCTGGCCATCCCGCTTGGCGCTGGTCGCCACGGGTGCCTTCGCCCGATTCTTGACGCGGGGCGGAGCGATTGCAACTGGCTGATCAGCGACCCTTTGATGAGCCTGGCATTCCTCGTCCATCTGACCGTGGCGATGGTCGTGGTGCCGGCGGCGCTGCTGGCCTACGTCGCCGCGTTGCGACGTCCGGGCCGCCTGTCCGCCGAGGTCTTCAGCGGGGAGTGGTCCCGGATCGAGGCGAACGGATGCAGTGCCCCAGCGGAGGTGGCGCTGGTCGAGTCATATCGCGGTCTTCCTGATCCCGGTGGTCGTTCTGGCGGTCAACGCGTTCTGGTGGCTGCCGGGCATCTGGTTGGCCTCGACGAAGGGCGAGAGCGGCTTTGTCTTTGCCCACCTGGAGGGAGCGTCCGGCCGCCTGCTGAATATCGTCGCGGGACGCGAGGCCCGGATCGAGATCATCCTGATGGCGCTCGGGATTCCGGGGCTGGTTTTGCTGGTCCGTCGCGATCGGGCCAAAGGAGTGGCCTTGCTGGGTTTCTGCGTCGCCGGGCTGTTCTGGGGCTACTTGGCCGCGGACTTCCGCGCGCTGGATTTCTTGCAGCCCGGCCGGCATACCTACGCCTTCTACAGCGGGCTGGCGCTGGCGGGGGGTGCCGCACTCGACGAGCTGTTCCGGCGTCTCCGCGTCGTGTCGAAGGGAGTCGACCGGTTCGACCGCTGGGTCATGGCTGGGGCGATCACGAGCGCACTCTTGATGTTCGGTCTTCCCGTTGTACGGTTCGGTCTACTCACGACTGTGGGCGGGGGAGCCGTTCCTGTCGAGCCGTCCGTCGCAACGCCTCAACTGGGTTGTCGATCAGGTGCGCCGTCACGTGGCACCCGGCGAGCGCCTGCTCTACGAGGAGGGGGGATTGGGCATTCCCGGCGTCCTCGATCCGTTCCAGGGCGGACGGTTCAGCGGCCTGCTCCCCCACCTGGTGCCGGGGATCGAGGTCATCGGCGGTCCCTACTTGCATGCATCGTTGAAGACGAACTTCACCCAGTTCGGTGAAGACAAGCTGTTCGGCCGGACAGAATTGGGACAGAGATTACTTCGTCCGTTACGCCAAACTTTACCGGCCTGCGGCTATCTTATGCTGGAGTCCCCATGCAAGGCGGTTCTGTCGCGATCATCCGCGACTGATCCAGATCTTGGAGGATGACGGGACGGTCTTGATCGGCAGGGTCGAGGGATTCGGGGGGGACGTGATCGAGGGGGCTGGGGAGGTTGAGGTGGTGGCGGGTCGAATTCGGGTCCAGGGGATGTCGCCCGGGCTTGACGGAACAGTCGTGCTGCGGTATCACTCCGTGCCGTATCTGAGGACCAATCCGTCGGTCGTGTGCGAGCCGGAGTACCGGGAGGATGATCCGGTTCCCTTTATCCGCTTGCGACCACCTCCGGGGACTCGCGACGTCGAGCTGGAGCTCCGGTTTCCCGGTTGGCGTTAGCCTTTGAGTTCTCTGGCCGGCCGGCACCGCCGGCGCGGACAAGACGCACGCAGGCGGAATGCGGGAGCGTGGCTCTCTCCAGGGAAGGGGTATGCCGTGCCAGCGATCGACATCGAACCAGACGGGCATTCTCCGACTCGATCGGCTCTCGCGCTGGTTCTTCTGGATTCTCTGGGCGTCGATCGTGCTGGTCGCGGCGGCGTTTTATTATGAGAAGGCCGCTGACAATCGCAGTGCGTTCGTGCGTTGGCGTCCTCAGGTGCTGCAATTCTGGCGTGGGGTGAACATCTACGATGAGATGAACTTCCCAAACCCGCCGATCATGCCGATCACGCTCTATCCTTTGATGGTGTTGCCCACGGTCGCGGGCGCGATGTGCTGGTTTGCGATCAAGGTCGCGCTGACGACCCTGACGCTGATCATGTGCCTGAAAATCGTGCAGCCGCCGGGCCGTTTGCTGCCGCCGATGTTTCGGTCGCTGATCTTGATTCTCTCCCTCCGTCCGATTCTGGGGGACCTCCATCACGGCAATAATAACCTCGTGATTTTATTCTTGATTGTCGCCATGTTTTACGCCTGGCGGCGCGGGCTACGACGTGGTCGCCGGGCTGCTCCTGGCCCTGGCGGCGTCCTACAAGGTGACGCCGGCCCTTTTCTTCATTTATTTCGCATATAAGCGATCATGGCGAACGGTCGGGTGGGGCACTCGTGGGGATGGTGCTCTTTCTCCTGATCGTGCCCAGTGTGATCATCGGGCCGGAGTTCAACTGGGAGTGCCTTCAGACGTGGTGTCAACACATGGTGAAGCCGTTCGTGATCAAGGACAGCGATCGAGTCCCCAGGAAATTAACCAGTCGTTATTCGGGGTCTTGACCAGACTGTTGACGGAAATGATGCCAGGCAGGGGCCGATACCAGGTTCACCTCGACTTAAACCTTGCGTCGTTGCCTCCTTGGCTTGTCGGCTATCTGATCAAGGCCGTCGCGCTCGGTCTCCTGGCGATACTGGCGTTTCTCTGCAGGACGCCGGCCGAGGATCGGCGAGACCCGCGGCTTCTGGGCGAGGTGGCCTCTGGTGGTTCTGACGATGCTCTTTGTCTCGGAGCGGAGCTGGAAACACCACTATGTCACGGTTCTCATCCCTTACAGTTACCTGGTCGCGGAATTCTTCTCGTCGCGTGTCAGTCCGCGATCTCGAATCTTGATTGTCGGCTGCGTGGGCGGTCTCGTTCAGCCTGATGGCGGCCACTTCGACCGATGTTCGGTGGCTGGTTCGCCGAAGGACAGGGGCATGAGATCGCCCAGGGTTACGGTTTGTTCTTGTGGGCTGGAGTCGTGCTCTATGCGACGGTCGCCTGGCGCGTCTGGGCACGTCGCTCGGAGACCGCAACGCCTCCAGCCTCGCCGGGGTTCAGTTCGCCGATTCCCCCGTCACATCTCTCGGCGACGTCCGGAGCGGGTCGCCGCGACTTGAGAACAGTTTGTTTGCTGTTTTTCTGTCGTGCGGCCGTCCGATTTTAACGATAATAGAAGAGTAATGGATTCCGGCGACCAGGAGGGTTGCCGAACGGGGAGCCGTCCCGATCCGGTCGATCGTCGATCGGCCGATTCCTCACTTCTATCCGGTTGCCGGCCAAGGAGGGCCCATGAACCCGTCGAAATCAATGCGCCGCGTGCATCGCCGCATGTGTGCTGCTCCCGAGGTCCTGGAAGATCGCGTGGTCATGAGCGCGGGCCAGGGGAGTACGTTCGCCATCATGCCTGGAACCGTCGGCAATGTCGGCCAGGTCTCATCGGTGAACTTCAAGATCGACCCGACTCTCTTCACCGCGCCCAAGGGGGGCAAGCTCCTCCTGGGCATCGACGTCGCTCCCGCGACGCCGGCGAGTTCAACCTCGACAACCACGACGGCAAGTCTCAAGCCGGAGATCGTCTCGATCACCGACTCATCGGGCCACGTCATCCCAGTCCAGCATTCGCACTACAATGCGAAAGTCGCCAAGGCCAATAAGTTGGGCGATACGCCCACCTCGGCTGTGCTCGTGGATGTCAAAGTTCCCAAGACGGGCCAGCCGGATAACGACTACTCCGTGCAGGTGAAGGGACTCGACGTTGACCACAGGGCCAGTACCTGGTCGGCTTCTACCTGCCGGGCGATGTCGCCGGCACTGGCACGGTCACCCAGGCGGACCTTCAGACGATCAACAAGGATAAAGGGATGACCGCGATGAACGCGAACTACAATTTCAACGCCGACGTCAACCGCGACGGCGTCATCAATCAGTCAGGACTACGCGGAGGCGAAAAAAGACCTGGGAGCATCCACGCTGGTCAGCCCGGTGGTCTCGGTCAACCTCGACCCCGCCTCCGACCCGGCCGCGGACCGGACGACGCCCTTCAGCACGGTCGGCTTCAACGGCGCACTCACTCCCAATGCCACGATCACGTTCCTCGATAACAGCAGCGGTGTCACGTACGACTACGGCGGCTAACTCCACGGGTGCCTATACCATCGCTGTTCCACTCGTGACCGGTTCCAACACGTTCCAGGTGACGACCTCAGGACGGCTTCGGACAATCGATCACGGGCGCGATCTCGCCCGGTGGTCTACTCGCCGTCGGCGGCCAGCTAATCGAGCCCGACGCAGCGAACAAGCGAACGCGACCTCGATCGAGGCATCCGAAAACTCAAGGGCTGGCTGTCGGGAGTCCTCAACCCTGCCGGCCAGCCCTCGTTCATGGGCACGTTCTCTCGTTGATCGCGAGCTCGGATGACGGCGTCTCGGACGACAGGGTCTGAATCGTCAATGTGCCGTCCCAGAGCGGCGAGCGCGTCGCTGCCGCCAATTCGACCCAGGGCCCAAGCCGCCGACGCTCGGACCACCTGATCCTCTTGTGCGTCGTCGAGCCGCGCGGTCAACGGGCCGATTGCTTCCGGCAGGCGACGTGTGCCGAGCACGAGCGCGGCATTGCGGAGGAGCCCCGCGCGCTTGGAACGCGACAGGGCGGTCCCCTTGAGTTTCTCCTTCCAGTCCGAGCGGATCACGGATTAACCACTCGATCAGATCCGGGTTGACCCACTCCGGCCTGTGCGTCGAACTGGCTGAGACGACCGGCAGGGGCCTTGCGTTCCAGGGACAGACGTCCTGGCAGATATCGCACCCAAAGACCCAGTCGTGCAGCCTCGTCGCGTTCTCTTCGTCGAGCACGCCTCTGTGCTCGATGGTCCAGTAACTGATGCAACGGCGGGCGTCGAGCCGGTAAGGGGCGGTGAACGCCTGTGTCGGGCAAGCCTCCAGGCAGCGGGTGCAAGTCCCACAGTGGTTGGCCTGGTGAGGCGCGTCGTAAGCCAGGTCGGCATCGATCAAGAGCGCACCCAGAAACGTGAAGCTGCCGAGACGCCGGTTGATCAGCATCGTGTTCTTGCCGATCCAGCCCAATCCCGCCAGCCGCGCGAAATCGCGTTCCAAAAGCGGGGCCGTGTCGATGACAGCGCGGCCCCGGATCGTCGGGCATTCGCGATCGCAGCCAGGCGAGCAGCTCTTCGAGCTTGTCCCAAAGGACACGATGGTAGTCGTCCCCTCGCGCATAACGAGCCACTCGGCCTTGAGTCGGTTGGAGTGTCCGGGCATCGGGTTCGTTCCTGCCCGTAGATGATGCTCACCATGATGACCGAGCGGACATGGTCGAGCAGGCTGGCCGGGTGCTCCCGGCTCGACGGCATTCCGCTCCATGTAACCCATTCCCGCGGCACAGCCATCGTCGAGCCACTCGAGAAAACTGGGGAACCCCGGAGCCGCCACCGCCGGCGCGACGCCGACCTGGTCGAAACCCAGACGCAGCCCTTCGGCTTTGAGTCGGTCGGTCAGATCCTGAAGCGACATGGGATCGTGGTTCATCTTGAGGACCGGCGTCCGGGAATCGGCTTTCCGCGAGCGCTGCGACCAGGATACTGCACTACGATGGTCAGGCGGCGTTCCAGTCCCGTGGAATCCTTGACGCCCAGGTTCTCGTAGATTTGTCGGGTCGCATCCGAGCGGTTGAGTGTATAAAAGTGAATTCCCCGGACCTGGTTGTCGAGCAGGTCGCGGCATTGCTCGGTGGCCCAGTGAATCCCGACCTTGGTGACGGCGCTTCGATGTCATCGTCGTGGCAACGGCCGATGGACTTGAGCAGCCGAGCGGGGAACCGTGCGCCCAGAGCCAGCTCGGCCATGCGCGCCAGGTTTTCCCTCGAAGTAATCGGCATGATTCCCGCGATGATCGGCACCCGGATGCCGGCCAGCTCGCACCGCTCGCGGAAATCGTAGAAGTCGGCATTACTGAAGAAGAGTTGAGTACAGATGTAGTCGGCTCCGGCATCGACTTTGCGTTTCAGATAATCCAGCTCCTTGAGCCGGTTGGGAGTGCTGGGGTGTCCTTCGGGGAAGCCGGCGACCCCGATTCCAAACCCGCGCGGCTCGTTGGGCAGCGAGCGCGAGCGGACGAAACGAACGAGCTGCTCCGCGTACTGAAACGCGTCGCGGGAACGGTCGTAGCCAGACAACGTCGCCGGCGGATCGCCCGCCAGCGCGAGGATGTTTTCGATCTCGGATTCCGCGTACCGATCCAGGATCGCGGCCAGCTCGTCCTGACTGTGACAGACGCACGTCAAGTGGGAGACCGCCGTGAGCTTGGTCTCGCGTTGAATCCGCACGATCAGGTCGTGGGTCCGCTCACGCGTCGACCCTCCCGCGCCATAAGTGACGGACACAAACGAGGGTTGCAGCGTCTGCAAGTGCGCGATCGTCTCGAATAGTTCGTTCGAGGCCCTGTCGGTCTTGGGGGGAAAGAACTCGAAACTGAATGTCGTCGGACGGGCTTTGAAGATATCTTGAATGTGCATGATTGTTATCGTGCTCGCGGCGACCGAGGAACCGCTCCTGGCCGTTCCGTTTTTCATGTTCGAGAATAACCGACCTGGCGGCGAAGCGGGAGGTCCGTTTTCATGAAGACGCTGATCCCGACCGGGAAGACCGGCGGTTCGGCTTGCGGACCGGATCGGGAGCCACGGCTTTTCGCGAAGGCGAAACACCGATCTTGGGACAGAATGGATGCGAGGGCGCAATCAGTCGCAACGGGGGCTGCGAGCCAGGCAGACCCGGCGACCGTGCAGGATCAGACGATGACTGAAATCAACCCATTGCGTGCGAGGGATCAGTCGCGATCAGGTCACGCTCGATCTGCTCCGGCGTCTTGCTCGTCGTCAATCCCATTCGACTCGTGAGTCTCTTGACGTGCGTATCGACCACGATTCCCGAGGCGATCCCGAACGCCGTTCCGAGAACGACGTTTGCTGTTTTTCGGCCGACGCCCGCCAGTTGGGTCAGTTCGTCCAGATCGCGAGGGATCTGCCCACCATGCCGCTGGACCACTTGGTTGGCCATTGCCAGCAGGTTTCGAGCCTTCGCGCGGAAGAAACCGGTCGAACGAATGAGGGCTTCCAGTTCGTCGGGGTCGGCCACGGCCAAGCTTGCCGGGTCGGGAAAGCGGCGGAACAGTTCGGGCGTGACCATGTTGACTCGCGACATCCGTGCACTGCGCCGAGAGGATGGTCGCAACCAAGAGCTGGTAGGGATTGGAATGAACCAGAGCACAGGTCGCTTCCGGGTAAGCCTGCTTCAGCGCTCGGCAGACTTGCCGGGCCTGCATCTTGGGATCATCGCTGGGGCGTCTCGATTCGGGCATTCGCCTGCTCCAGCCAACGAGAGGAAGCTTGAACACATCAAAGTCGCGGACGCGACGTGATCGCTGATAACGTTGCTCGTTCTCGACTTGTCGAAGAGTCAGACAAAAATACAATATGATCCGCACCGATTGAGTTGGCAAGCGAGTCCGGTGTCTTGCATTCATTCGGCGTGCCCGGCTCGTGTTGATGAGTCGGCCGCGAATGTCCAGCAATCGCTCCGGACGACATACACCGGTTCGCCGCGAGCCAGACACCGGCGAGAATCTTGTACCAAAAGATGGATATCAATTTCGACTTGCAATGATTTTGGCAACCAATGCCGGTTGTTTCCGTTGCCCAACCTCGTCCTCTTCCCACACGCATTGCTTCCCCTGCACATCTTCGAGCCCCGGTATCGTCAACTGACCGAGGATGCGCTCGCGACCGACCGGTTGGTGACCATGGTCCAGGTCGCGCCAGTCTCCCACAGGGTCGCTGTGGCCAGAGCCCGTACCGATCCTGGGGGTGGGTTGTCTGGGTCGGATCGTTCAGCACGAGCGACTCGCCGACGGTCGGTTCAATTTCCTGCTGCTCGGCTGTAAGCGTGTTCGCCTGGTGAGCGAGCAACCGAGCACGAAGCTTTACCGGATCGCCGAGGCCGAGATTCTCGACGATCAAGAGTCCGACCAACCAGCTGGAGCCACGCCGTCGGCAATTGCTCGATCTGTTTCGAAAAGTCTTCGAGATACGCCACGATCTCGATGACCACCTTGCCAAACGATTGAATTCGGCGATATCCCTTGGCGTCTTGAGCGACATGATCGCCCAGTTGCTCGGGCTTCCGCCTGGCGTCAAACAGGAGCTCCTGTCCGAGACCAAGGTCGACCGCCGAGTGGAGACATTACTGGTGCTGCTGCGGACAATCGTCGAGACGATCATCCCCGACGAGAAGCCATCGCGTTCCTTCCCGCCACCGTTCAGTCTCAATTGAAGGGACGGATCGGCAGCTTGATTTTCCGGGATAGGAGACATACAATGGCCTGGATTATTCGCAGAACTTAAAGATTGGTATTGAGTTACATCTATCTTTCAATCGCCTGCTGAAGTTTGGGAATGGGCTCCACGGCAGGACCAGCGTCGTTGATAGATCAGAGAAAACGGCGGGTCCGCCGCTGAATCGCCTGTTTCCACGGGGCGTTCGCAGGCGGGTCGCTTTCGAGAGTTTGAAGCATGCCAGCAAACGGACCAATAGATCAGTCAACATACCTCGACAACGGCCAATTTAACCGGGCTGACACTTGCGGCGGCGATGACGACGAGGACGTGCCGCCCATCGGGGAAAGCGCGTCCGTGGACCTCGATCGAATTCGACGGGCGGTTCGGGAGATCCTCGAGGCGGTGGGCGAGGATCCCGACCGCGAAGGGCTTCGGGAAACTCCGGACCGCGTTGCCCGCATGTATGCGGAGGTCTTCGAGGGCCTGCACCAAGATCCGCGTCTCCATCTCAAAAAGCTGTTCACGCAAAAATACGATGAGATGGTTCTGATCAAGGACATCCGGCTCGTCAGTTTTTGCGAGCATCACCTGCTACCGGTCGTCGGTCAGGCCCATGTCGCCTACATTCCCAATGGAAAGGTGATCGGGCTCTCCAAGATCCCTCGCGTCATTGACGTGCTGGCCAAGCGCCCCCAAATGCAGGAGCGCCTGACGGAGGATCTGGCAGACCTCCTGATGAAGGAACTCGACGCCCGGGGAGTGGCTGTCGTGATCGAGGCCAGCCATAGCTGCATGACGATCCGAGGGGTCAAGAAGCCCAACAGCACGTTCGTCACCAGTGCCATGAGAGGGGTTTTCAAGGAACGACTCGCCACCCGTACCGAAGTGATGTCGTTGATCTTCGGCTCTCGCGGCTGAGACCGGGTCGACTTCTTGGCGGACGTCGTTTCGCTGTGAGAGCATGATGAGGATGTGAGTCTTTCGATGACCGTCGTACCGATGCTGGCCGACTTTGTGATTCGACTGGCTTTCGGGCTGTCGATCACGTCGCTGATGATTTCATGGCGGGTCGTGCCCCTTCCTTTCTTCCGGACTCAGACTCAGGTGATCCTCGGCTTGCTGGTCCTGGGTGCGCTTGACCAGGCGCGGTCGGCGGGTCAGACCTCGGCTCTCTGGTTGGTGGTCAGCTCGGCGATTCTGGCATACATCTCGGCGGTGGCGTGGGGATTGGGTCTACCCAAGATCGGCACGAGGACGCTGGCAGTGGTCGCGTCTGATCACGGCCGGCTGGCTCACCGCCGCG
The DNA here is from genome assembly GCA_963779785.1 of uncultured Planctomycetota bacterium. Taxonomy (GTDB): domain Bacteria; phylum Planctomycetota; class Planctomycetia; order Isosphaerales; family Isosphaeraceae; genus CAVRFS01. The sequence goes on along the minus strand of CAWAAW010000037.1, from coordinate 87,786 downwards.
TCGTATTCGACCCGATCGGGATTGTGGGCGCTCAACGCATCGAGCCGGATCCGCCTCGGGATGGCTTCTGGGTGTTACCCTCACGGCCATGTTGCTGGGGCATTATTATTTGACTGCCCCGGCCATGTCGATCGAGCCTTTGAAGCGAGTCGTCTCATTGATCGCGGTCGCTCTGGCGGCGCGTTGCCTGCTGGCGGGAATTGGGCTCGGGCTTTCCGCAGGCCGGTTTGCTCGGCTCGGGACCGGCGCCGATCGCGGTCGACTTCGGTTTCTTCGTGGCGGCACGATGGGGCATGGGCTTCGTGGGTACCGCGATCTCGGCATACCTGACGTGGAAAACCGCACAGATCCGCTCGACCCAGTCGGCGACGGGGATTCTCTATATCACCATGATCTTCGTCCTGTTCGGCGAGCTCACCTCGCTGATCCTGGCGGTCGACGGCGGGCCTGTTGTGCTGAGCGGGTTCGCCCTGAATCACGTCGCGTCATTAGGCGAATCGTGGAGACGTGTCCGGAAGCCGAGGCTCAGTCCGAGCTAGTATCGGCGATCATTTCCTGGCGAGTCCTGCCCTCCCGGAATCGGGATCCTCACTTTAGTCTCACGCTGGCTTGCGTTTCGGGAACGAACCGTTTTGTGCATTTCACCGGGCAGAGTCTTTCAGTGCCCGTGTAATCGATTACAATCATCGCGAGGGTCGGGCAATGACTATCTGGGGTTGGGTCTTCTTGAGCGGAGGTCCGGTGGGGCGAATCGAGGGGATGGAGCTGACATTTTCCTGTGCGAACTGCGGCGCAGTCGGGCATGTTTCGCCACTGGAGACGACCAGCCAGGCGGAATGCCGGCAGTGTGGGACAACCCGGCCGCTGCATTCCGAGGCGATTGTCAATTCGCAATTGCAATCCTGCCCTTGGTGCCTGACGACCGATCTTTATGTTCAAAAAGATTTTCCCCAGGGCCTTGGGCTTTTCATCGTGGTGGTCGGGTTCGCGATCAGCACGGTTTTCTGGTATTATGAAATGCCGATTTCCGCGTATATGGTGCTCGTGGTTTCAATGGCCCTTGATCTGGTGATGTATTACAAGGTGCCCGACGTGACGATCTGCTATCGCTGTCTTTGCCAGTTACGGGGAGTGGGGGCCAACGGCGACGGCCGGTTCAAGCCGTTCGATCTGTCGATTGGCGAACGATACCGGCAAGAACGAGCTCCGGGTCGAGCAGTTGCGAGAGCGTGGGGCATCGGCGGAGTAAACGGCCGTTGCGAAGTGTCCGGCCGTCGCCTGCCATGACGCCCAGGATGGGTGAGGCAGGATTCGAGTCAGGCCAGACCAGCCGGTGAAAGATGGGTCTCGGTCTACCCTGTTTCGACGGTGCCGCGCCATCGGGAATCGGCCAACACGATAGGGACTCTTACACGCTTGAGGTGATGCCACCGCCGTGGACGAGGCTCGTGCTCGGATTTATGACGATTTACGGGGCGTCGTCGAGGGGGAGCTCTATTTCGAGCCCCTTGATCGTGCGCCGTACGCTCACGACGCGAGTCTCCACGAGATCGATCCGCTCGGGGTGGTCGTGCCGCGGAGCGAGGACGATGTCGTGGCCGTCGTCCGGTACGCGGCGGAGAACCGGATCGCCGTGCACGTCCGAGGGGCCGGAACGGATACCGGCGGCGGATCGCTCGGTCCCGGGCTGGTCATCGATCTGAGTTGCCATCTTCGTAGGGTCATCGCGATCGGCTCGGACCACGTCGTGGTTGAGCCGGGTGTGGTACTCGACGTCCTCAATGCGCAACTGGCGCCGATGGGGCGTCGGCTGGAGCCGATACCGGCCGACTCCGACGTCACCACGGTGGGAGGGATGATCGCCGTCAACTCCGCGGGCGTGCGATCGCTGCGTTATGGATCGATCGGCGACCATGTGGATCGGCTTCGCGTTCTGTTCGCGCAAGGCGAGGTCGCCGATCTCGGCTTTGAGCCCTGGCCGGCCTTCGAAAGCGAGCCGATCGACTTCAAGGATCTGATCGTCCGCAAGCTCCAGACTTTGTTCCGCCGCAATCAAGTTCGACTTCAGCGGATGACGGCGGCGCTGCCGCGCAACCGCGCTGGCTATGCACTGGCGAGTGCCTGCGGCGAATCGGGCATCCACCTCGGCCGCCTGATGGCGGGTTCTGAAGGGACCTTGGCGGTCGTGATGCAGGCTGTTCTGCAAACAGTGCCATTGCCTGCGGCACAGGGCGTTGTCTTGCTGCCCTTCGTCCGCCTCACCGACGCCGCGGCGTTCGTGCCGGAACTGTTGAGTTGTTCGTTGGGGCCCTCATCGTGCGACCTGTTCGACCGCCGCTCCGTCCGGCTGGCGCGCGCAGCCGACTTGTCGTTTCGAGAATGGATCGACGAAGCGGCCGAATCCGTGCTGACCGTCGAGTTTGAAGCAGACGACCCCGACGAGTTGGCGGAAAAGGTCCGCCTGATCGGCGAACGCGCGTTGCGCACGACGGTCATTGGTCTCCGAGCCGGTCGGCGTTTTCAAGCGGGCCGAGTGCCATCGGCTTCTGAGCTGGCGTCGCGTGGTCGAACCTCTCCTTGATGCGTTTTCGCGGCCGCGCGCGGCCGATCTCGGTTTTCGATGATGTGGCCGTCCCACCTGACCACCTCGCCGAGGTTCTCCAGCGACTGCAAAACCTCCTGCAACAACAGAACGTGACCTGGACCCTCGACGCCAACGCCGGCGAAGGCCGACTTCGGTTCCGTCCTTTTTTCAACCTGTCCGACCCCGGCGATCGAGCCAAGCTGGAACCGCTGGCCTGCCGCGTCTACGACATCGTGCTCGAGGCGGGTGGCACGATCTCCAGCTCCGAGGGCTGCGGCCTGCTTCGCACCCAGTTTCTTCGAAGGCAGTACGGCGAGCTGGTGCAGATGTTTCGGGAGATCAAGGACGCCTTCGACCCGCTGGACCAGCTCAATCCCGGCAAGGTTATCGGCGACGACCCGCACCTGATGCTCCACAACCTCAGACCCGGGTTCACTTCGAGCGTGTCGACGGAACCCGAGTCCGGGACCCATCAGGCACTCGGACTGTCGGGCAGCGGCGAAGTGCCGATCGATCCTGCATCCCAGGAGTCCCTCTTCGGTCGTCGACAGACTACTAATCCGGAGTCGGAGCCGGGGATACGCCGTCGGAGCGATGGTCATCCAGCCTGCGCTGCGTTGGCCCGAACTCAGCCTGGTCGAAATGGCATCATCATGCCAAGGTTGCGGCACGTGCCGGACGCTAGAGCCGGCATCGCGGATGTGTCCGAGCTTTCGGGCTTCGCGGCGCGAAGCGGCGTCGCCGCGAAGCCCAGGCGAACCTGATCCGCCAGTTAGCCGCGGGTGTGGTCGATCCGCGGTCATGGGGCACCGATGAATTCAAGGCCAAGGCCGATCTTTGCATTCATTGCAATCTCTGCCAGACCGAGTGTCCGTCCGCCGTCGACGTCTCCAGCTTGATGCTCGAAGCGAAGGCCGCCTATGTGGAGAACCACGGCTTACGCACGAGCGACTGGGTCTTCTCCCGGATCGAGATGTGGGCGCGGTTGGGCAGCCAGTTTCCGATCCTGACCAACTTTCTGCTGACGCGTCGTTCGTCGCGGTGGCTGCTCGAGCGGCTGCTCGGAGTCTCGCGGCACCGCATATTGCCGCGTGTCCGGCGCACACCGTTCACTCGACGGGCCGCCCGCATGGGCTTGACCACCGCGCGCCCTCAGAAGCCCGGACCTCGAGTTGTGTATTTCGTCGATGTCTATGCCAACTATTATGACCAGGAGCTGGCCGAAGCCGTAGTCGCCGTACTTCAGCAAGCGGGCGTGAATGTCTTTGTGCCTTCGCGCCAGCGGAGCTCGGGTATGGCCTCGCTAATCGTCGGCGATGTGGATTACGCGCGCGATCAGGCGATGGCGAATCTGCGCATTCTGGCAAATGCCATCCGTGACGGCTATGTCGTTGTCTGTTCCGAGCCGACGGCCGCCCTGATGCTGCGCCATGAATACGTCAAGCTCACCGAAGACCTGGATGCCGAGCTGGTTGCCGCGAATACGATGGACATCGGCCAGTATCTCCTTGGGTTGGATCTTCGAGGTCAGTTGCCTCAGCCGCACGAACCGCTCTATGCGCGCGTCGGTTATCATCAACCTTGCCATCTCCGAGCCCTCGACGTCGGTAAACCGGGGCTCGAGTTGATGCGCAAGATTCTGGGTCTCGACGTCGAATTCATCGACCGCGGCTGCTCGGGAATGGGGAGCACCTATGGGCTTGCGCGCGATCGCTTCTGGACTTCGCTCCGGGCCGGCCGCGGCCTCATGCGACGGCTCCGCGACGCGGATATCGACATCGGCGCGACCGAGTGCGGCGCCTGCCGGATCCAGATGGAACAAGGGGTGACTAAACGAACGTTACATCCCATCAAGCTACTGAGCTTGGGTTATGGTCTTAACCCCGAGCTTCGCAGGCAATTCAAGAGCCCCAAACAACGAAACGTGATGTCCTGACAGTTCAAGTCATTTCACTGCCGCGGAGGAGACGGCGGCGGCGAGAGAATTCGCCCATTCACCCAGTTGGTCGCCCTTGACGAGTGGCGGCGATCCGGCTATTGTTCCGGCCGATTGTCCCGTCATTTGCATGTCTTGTATTCTGCGACGCTCGTCGGCAACGGTCGCGTCGGGCATGTCGCCCGCGATGGACTCGACGGGTGTTTTCGTCGTTAGCCAACGCCCAGGCGGTTGCGTGTCCGGAGTCCCGATCGTGACTTGCCCGCGGGGTCGCATGTCTCTGGGTATCGAGATTCCGAGCGACGGTCCATCGCGCGTCAGCCCGAACAGGCTGCCTGCGTCGAGATCGCCCGGCTGAACGTTGGGGAGGAATCGTGCGAGGGGACGACCAAGCCAGTCGCTACCCGCCTCGCGGCGTGTGGTTCGGACTCATCCTTCTGTGCGGAATTGGGCCAGTTCTGTTCGCTCAGGACGAGCCCGACGGCACCACCGCGCGCCGTGTCCAAGAGCCCATCGTGCTCGCGGGGCGCCGGGTGACGGCGTGGAGCACCGCGGACGGTCGATGGGTCCACCTTTTCGACAAAGCCGCTGTACTCCAGGGCGTGGAAGGTTTGCGTGCCAAGGAAGCCATCGTACGGATCGTGGAGCAGTCCTCGTCGGACGAGCGGACCTTTCAGGTGGAGGTGTACGCCGAGGGTGATGTCAGCGTGGTGGGAGCGTCGGGCGCGCTTTCATCTCGACACACGATCCTCCACACCGCGAAAGAGCCCCAGCTTTCTCCTTATCATCCATCAGGTTTCACCAGCCTGAAGCAGCCGCCTCGACCGCCGCCGATTCTGCTCCGCTCTGGCTTCTTGGTGCGCGAAGCCCGACGCGTTGGCGAGTCCGACCGGGTCCGAGCTGATCGAAACGCAGCGCACCAGGGCCGGGGCTCAGCACGGCTCAGTTCGAGCCTTCCGTTGACAGTTCGTCAAGCGGAACGGTCGTGAACGGCGGGAACGGGCTGCTAACGGACGGCCTTCCATCCGCGACGCCAGGTTCATCCGGCGGAAACTCGAACGCCAAACGGGTTCCAAGCGGGATCAAGCTGTCCAGAGAACCCAGTTGGTGAGGCCGCCGCTCCCGATCCGAACGCGACGGCGGCGAACGGAGGGCGCTCGCCCGACACCCAGGTCGCTCTCGCGCGAGCGGCGCAGGGCCCGGCGGGGCTTCAGCCTCCCAACGTGGACCTACCACCGATCGAGGCGACACCACCCGAGGTTCAAGTTCCAAACCTCGCGCCAAACCCGGAAGACTTGCCGCCGAATCTCGTGCCCTTGCCCGGACCGGACGGGGGATCGGCCGTGCCATCGTTGCCGCCCAACACGCCGGGGCAGCGGGCCGGTAATGCCAAGGTTCCCGCGCCCCTACCCATTGTGGGCATCACGTCCGGGAGCCAGCGAGTCACAACTCTCGTCAGCCTCGAAGTGGTCGGCGACTCGATATTTCCAAGCTCGACAAGACGCCCGACGGTGCGGAGACCTATATCTGTCCGTGGCGGCATCATTCTGATCGTCACGACCGCCAAGTCGGGAACGATCGATATCGAGGCGGACGAGGCCGTGATCTGGCTCGGTCCCACCCCGACGAAGGGGGAACCCGTAACTACGCCAAACGGCGAAGTCTGGGAAGACGATGACAAACGACCGATGGAAGTTTACCTTGAGGGGAATGTCATTCTGCGCCAGGACGAGAACAAATGGGCGGGTAAGGCGATCAAAGGACCATCCGCGCCCCCAGGCTCTATTACAATTTCGTCAACTGACCGATGCCTGGCGCCGAATGCGGAACTCGACATTTTTCGCGCCAGGGCTGCTGGCACCGTTCCGGATCAAGTCGCCTCGAATCGAGCAGTTTCGCGCCATGGTGCCATTGCCCAACGGGACCTTTGCCCTGGCCGAGCAGCCCGAGATCCGCGCCGACCGGACGGTCATGACTGGCAGCCGGTTCCCAGACCCCGGCTACCGAATCACGAGCCGATCGATCGACCTGACGCGATATTCGAGGCCGGCCACCGACCCCAACACCGGTAAGGCCGATCGATAACCCCAAGAAAGGCGTACCGGACGAGGAGGTTGTCTGGCACTTCGACGCCCGTCAGAACTTCTATTTGATGGGCCCGTTCCCGACCTTGTACTGGCCGCGCATTTCCGCCGACGTTGATGACCTGGAGCCTCCGTTCCGCCAGTTCGCGTTCAGCCACAACACTTACTTCGGGATATGAATTGCTGACGGACTGGAACGCCTTTCGGTTTCTCGAGGTCAAGAAGCCCGACTGGATCGACACGTGGAACATCGATGTCGACTACTTGAGCAGCACGGACCAAGGACTTCCCGGCGCTGGGGAGCGAAATGGGTTGGTACGGCACCAATTTCTTCCGCGACCTCACCGACCCGTACCACCGCGATCGCACGCCCAGCGATTACGTCACGCAGAGTTATTTCGGATATTTCGATATCTGGGGTCTGAAGGATGCCGGCGTCGACGATCTCGGTACCGGGCCGGCGATCGTGACCAATGGGCCGTTTGGCGCGGGCAAGGCGGGGTTCCAGCGGAGCGAGGACCCACCGTTCCAGTGAGATGCGTGGCCGGTTCAACCTCCGTCATAATCAACGATTCTTTCCCGACGACGACGAACACGACTACCAGGAGCTGCGGCTTCAACTTGAAGTCGCATATGCCTCCGACCGCAACTTCATCGAGGAATACTACAAGCAACTCTTCGACCGAGGCATGGACCAGGAGACGCTGGCCGACCTGGTCTGGCAAAAGGACAACCAGTTCGCGAACCTCTGGACCGAGGCGAACCTGCAGAACTGGTACACCGACACGCAGTGGCTGCCGCAGGGTGGATTACTATCGCCTGGGCGATTCCTTCTTCGACAACCGCTTCACGTATTACACCCACTCGGGTATGGACTACGCCACGATCCATACCGACGTCATGGTCAATAATCCGAATCTGTTCGCTTACATGCCATATGACCCGATCTCGAACACGTCGGGAACGTTTTCGTCCGGCCGGTTTTACACCAACCACGAGCTGGACATGCCGTTGAACTTCGGCAACGTGTTTCGTCTCGTGCCGTACGTCCAGGGCCAGCTTGTCGGCTGGACCGATCAGCTCGGCGGCGGTCCGCTCGGGCATCAACCCAACGGCGCGATGGGCCGGTACTGGGGCGCGGCGGGACTCGCGCGGAGATCACGGCCTGGAAGCAATACCGCGACGTCGAAAGCGAGCTGATGAACGTCCACGGGCTCAATAACAAGATCAGCATCTTCGCCGACGCTCGGGCGGCCTACTCCAACCAGAAGCTCAACAGCATCGCCGTCCAGGACGACCTTGATGATAATACTTACGAATATGTGCGTAGGTATTTGGCCCTCACCGCCTTCACGGGGGGAATCCTGCCATCTCCCTATGACCCGAGGCACTTGATCCTGCGCCAGATGCTGTCGCCGATCACGGGCACGACTGACGTCCAGGCATCGATCGACACGGTGCAGTTCGGTATCCATCAACGGCTCCAGACCAAGCGTGGTCCAGTTGGCCGCCGCCGGATCGTTGACTATATGACGTTCGACGGGACGACCACGTATTTTCCCAACGCGGCCCGCGACAACTTCGGTACGCCGTGGGGCCAGGCGATGTACAACTATCAGTGGTACATCGGCGACCGGACCAGCATCGTCTCCTCCGGCTGGTTTGATTTCTTCAAGCTGGTCGGCAGCCAGCCCCTCAATAATAGTTTCACGACCGGATACAACCCCAACGGGCTGAATATCATCACGTCCGGCGTCTCGATCAGCCGGCCTCCCCGCGCCAACGTCTATCTCGGTTATTCGATCATCGACACGGGGCCGATCAAGACCTCGGCGATCAATGCGTCGATCAGCTATTGGTTGAGCCCCAAGTGGTATGGTACGTTCTCGCAGTCGTATGACTTCGGCGACGCGGTCTCGTTAGGCATCGATGTTCGCTTTCACTCGGATCGGCGCCGATTACTTGACCTCGATCGGCCTGAGCGTCGATCCGCAGCGAAGACAGCTACACGTACGCGTTCACAATCACCCCGCGGCTCAGTCCGGGCCTCAGCTCCGGATCCAGCTACGAACATGGGCTCGTTTGATACGCGGTTTGCCCCGACTCAGTGACCTCTCATGATCGACGAGTGGCGCAACGACCATGAACGACTCGAATACGATCCCAAGAGTCCACACCGGCCGACCTCGCTGTCGACACCGAGCCGGCCAGCGTCTTGCAGCCGGTTCCGCAATTCGACGATGGGACGTTGAACTTCGACGAGCCATCGGAGCCGACCGCGCAGGCCGATCGCCGCAACACGCGACGAAAGCTGGCGGCGGGCTGGAGGGGACTCAAGTCGGCGATCCGGGGCGACTCCAGCTTCTTCGCTCATGGCTATCGTGGGACATTGATCGCCATCACGGCCGCACTCTTGGGGGTCAATCAATGGAGCTGGTGCCTGCTCGTGATCGCGGCCTGTCTGGTCTTGATCGCGGAGCTCGCGCACAGCGCCGTCGACACGCTGGCTCGCGCGATCGGCGATCCCGAGGAGCCTCGACTGAGAACCGCTCGCGAGATCGCCGCCGCGGGCGTGCTGGTCTCCGCCTTCGGCTCGGGTATCATCACAACAATCGTCCTGTTCTGGAAGTTCGCCGAGCTGCTCCGCTCGCCCCCATGAATCACCGCTCGGGGCACACGCCGCGGGCCAGGGTTCCCCGGAGGCCGTCGGTGACTGCAATCGATCCACGTTCCACAGGCTTAGCGACGGCCGATCGACACCGAGGTCTTGTTATCCCGAGGAGCAACGATGAGTCATTCAATCACGCGCATGTTCGTGTTCGCCGCGACGGTCGCTGGTCGGATTCTTCGCATCCGGTCCCTCGTTCGCCGGCGACCCGGAGAAGGACCCGGACAAAGTGTTCGTCGGCTATCTTTTTGGTCAACCCCGCAATATCCATTTTGGGCTTTATACTCATCTGTGCCATGCGTTTCTCGTGGCCGATGGAGAGGGCAAGGTTCAGACGAGCCGGAACGTGCCCAGCCGTGAGATCACCGGCCAAGCCCACAAGGCGGGCGTCAAGATGCTCCTTTCCCTGGGGGGCTGGGGATGGGATCGCCAATTCGCTTCGATCGTCTCCAAGCCGGAATCGGAAGACCGCTATGTGAAGTCGGTGATGGCGATCGTGGATGAGTTCGATTATGACGGGATCGACCTCGACTGGGAGTACCCCGACGACGAGAAGGAAGTTGTCGGCTTCGAGCGGCTGCACGCGGCGTTTTCGCAAGGAGCTCGACGCGATCGGCAAGAAGAAAGGGCGGTCGATGTGTCTGACGATGGCCGCCTCCTCCAACCCGGGCACGCTCAAATGGCTCGGGAAAGAGTTCTTGCTCGAGAACATGGACTGGGTCAATGTGATGACCTACGACTTCACGGGTGACTGGACCAATTACGCGGGACACCATTCGCCGCTCTTCGCCTCCTCGAAACAGCCGGGCGGAAATGCGCGGTCCACCGAATCGACCATGAAATACCTTCTGGAGGAGAGGGGCATTCCGGCGAATCGGCTGGCGGTCGGGATTCCTCTTTACGGCCGCGGTTTCGCCGTCTCGGAACCCTATGCGTCCACCAAGAACGCGACGAACAAGAATACGACCAAGGCACGAATCCCACGGGGCGACTATAGCAACCTGCACCGGCTCAAGAACGAGCAAGGCTGGCCTCGGACCTGGGACGACCAGACCAAGAATCCCTGGTTGACTTCGCCCGATCACTCGATCGTGATCGGCTACGACGATGCCGAGTCGGTCGCCATCAAGACCGAATGGGCGATGAAGAAGGGGTTCCGCGGCGTCTTCTTCTGGCAGATCAACGCCGACCGCCTGCCCGACGGGACGAACCCGCTCCAGGAAGCCTCCCGCAAGAAGTGGGATGGGAATTTGCCCAAACGCCAATGACTCACAGCGGTTTACTTACGCGTTGGATACAGTTCGGCCTGAACCGTCCGAACATTAACCCGACGCGCGAGTGAGCGGAGAGCCGCCGCCAGTCCCCTCGCTCGCGCGCGGGCTAATATGGCCTGTGTGCAACACCAGCGTAAGCCGCGGTTTAGCCCGCTGACGGTTACTCTGAAAACTCTCCGGGAGCCGGTACCAACGGTCCGACCGTCGGTACGATTGCGGAGAAGAGGCGCACAAAGGTCTGGGGGGCCAAAAACGCCGTCACGGCGTCACAGCCTTGCAGGCATTGGACTTACCTGCGACGCCTGAATAATCGGACCACCATTGCTCGATATAACTCTCGACAGAACTTGAGGTAACGTGTGGCGCCTGAATAATCGGAACTGACTTTAAGGGTGAGATCCGGCTTCGGCAATCACGCGAGCGAATGGACTCCATTTTCTTGGGGCTGGGTGCCGTCCCTGCGGCATGACCATTCGTTGCATTTATTCCCCGCCCTTATCGGTTCCGGCGCCGACCGGGGTAAGTAATCCCGAACAGTCGCCCATCGTTTGCGTTGATCCCCCCGGACACGTCAGCGTGCACTCTGCCACGTGTGGAGTTGCGGCACGTCGTACGCGGGAGATATTATTTTACTTATCTAGTGGCTATCATTAAGAATTCTAAAATTTATTAAAGATGTTTCTACCAGGATAATCGGCCCGTTAGAGCCGCGATCTGAACCGTGAGCCAGGACGGCGGAGCACCGCGGCGATCGTTTCCGGCCTCCTCGACAGGACCGACTCATGTCCACAGGTGATCGTTCGGCAGACCGCGACCCGCTCGACCTCCTGGCGGAGGAGTTCGTCGCGCGGTACCGGCGGGGTGAGCGGCCGGCGTTGGCCGAGTATGTCGAGGGCTATCCAGAGCTGGCCGAGCAAATTCAGGAACTGTTCCCGGCCCTGGTGATGATGGAACAGATCAAGCCGGCGGAGAGCAACCTGGCTCCCAACCCGCCCGGCGGCTCGGTCCCCGCACGCTTCAACGCCAGCCCCGATCGGACGGTTAGGCGATTTCCGGATCCTTCGGGTACTCGGCCGCGGCGGGATGGGAGTTGTCTACGAGGCGATCCAGGAATCGCTCGGCCGGCACGTCGCGCTCAAGGTCCTGCCACCACACGGCCGGCTCGACCCGATCCAGCTCGGCCGTTTCCGCCGCGAGGCCCGCGTCGGCGGCCGGTTTGCACCACACCAACATCGTGCCAGTCTTCGCCGTGGGTGAACAGGATGGCGTGCCGTATTACGCGATGCAGTTCATCCGCGGGCAAGGTATCGACGCGATTCTCGACGAGCTGAGGCGGTTGCGGCATGGCGGTGCGGCGGCTGGCGACGATCCTCCTCCGGGACCGAACCGAGTGGAGAACCGCGGTCAGCCGGCTCGCAACACCATGCCACTTGTGCTTGCCGCACCCGGGGTTGACGGCGAGGCCGTCACCGGAACGATCGCTCAGGGGTTGCTCAGCGGCCAGTTCGCCGTCTCGGCCCAGGGCGAATCGGATCGGTCGGCAGCCGGCACGACCTCGATGGTCGATCCGGAACCGCGGACGGGGGAAATCGCGACCGAGGACGCGATGGCTCCGCTGGCATCGGAGCGTTCGGGCCTGATCTCGCAGCCCGGCGCCACGTACTTTCGAACCATCGCGCGGATCGGCGCCCAGACGGCGCACGCGCTCGCCTACGCCCACGCGCAGGGGATTTGCCACCGCGACATCAAACCGTCGAACCTCCTGCTCGACGCCTGCAGGAGTCGTCTGGGTCGCCGACTTCGGGCTGGCGAAGGCCGAGATCGGAGAGGGGGAAGGACTGACCCACACGGGCGACATCGTTGGCACCCTGCGGTACATGGCCCCCGAGCGGTTCAACGGCTGGGCCGATGCACGGAGCGACGTCTACGCGCTGGGGGTGACCCTGTACGAGATGCTCACCCTCCGTCCGGCGTTCGTTGAGGCCGACAGGCTCAAGCTGATCGACCGGATCGCGAGCGGAGTTGTGCCGAGGCCTCGGTCGATCGACCCGAGGATCCCCAACGACCTGGAGACGATTGTCCTGAAGGCGATGGCGAGAGAGACAGGCGAGCGGTACGTGTCGGCGCGGGCAATGGCCGAAGACCTGGAGCGGTTCCTGGCCGACCGGACGATCCTTGCCCGGCGCAGCTCGGCCCGCGAGCGGGCCTGGCGCTGGTGCCGCCGCAATCCCGCCGTGGCGTCGCTCACGGGGCTGGCCGCGACGCTGACGGTCCTGGTCGCGATCGTCTCAACTGTGGCGGCGCTGGTCTCGATCCGGCAGCTCGACCGAACCACGAAGGCCGAGCGCCAGGCTCAGCTCGCACTCGGCAAGTCCGCGAAGGCCGAGCGCCAGGTCCAGCGCGCACTCGGCGAGTCGCTGCTGTCCGAAGGCGCGGCCCTTCAGCACACCGGCTTGATCGGCCAGCGATTCGAGAGTCTCGATCGGCTCACCAGGGCTGCCTGGGAGTTACGAGAAGATCCGGAGGGCCGCGCCCGATTGCCGGAGGTGCGAGACCATGCCATCACGGCCTTGGGCTTGACCGACGTGCGCCTTCGCTGGCAACGCGATATCGTCGATGTGATGGGGGAGTCGGTCGCATGCGACCGCAAGCTCGAACGCTACGCCGTTGTTGAAAGACGCGGCGGCCAGACCGTCGTCCGCCGGATGGACGACGATCGCGAGCTGACCCGCTTGCCGCGGCCGGAGGTGACCTTCTGGAATCCCTGGACCGAGTTTAGCCCGGACGGCCAGTACCTGGCGGTTGGTTACAGGATGACGGGGAAGGATGAGCTAGACGTCTGGCAGCTTGGACGCAAGGAGCGGGTCCTCCATCAGCCGATCCGCAGCCAAGCCGCTACGTTCCATAGGAATGCTATTGCGTTTCATCCCGATGGCCTTCGGCTGTTGTTCGCACCTGTCGAGAAGGACCTCGTCGTCTGGGACCTGGTCGGGCACCGGGAAGTCAGGAGGTTGCCGCTCGACTTTGTGCCTAATCAACTGTGCCTTGGCCCCGAGGGCCGGCGGGTCGCCGCCAACGCGAATGGTGGTCGCACAGATCCATCGCAGGTCCGGATCCTCGACATCGACACGGGCCGCGTGCTTTCCTCGTGGACGGATCAGGTCGGTCACCTGGCTATGTCCTGGAGTCATGACGGACGGTTACTGGCAGTCTGTTCCTGGGATGGACGGGTGTTCGTCTGGGATGTGGCGGGCTCGCGGCTGGCCTCGGTGCTCCAGGGACACACTCATGCCGTGACCAACTGTCAGTTCGCCCCTGGGGGTTACCTGCTCAACACGCAAAGCTGGGACGGGATCAATCGGCTCTGGGATGCTGGCACCGGCGAGCCGCTCCTCAACACCGTTGGGAACCAAATCCCGCTGGGTGTCTCCGCCGACGGCCGGCAGTCCGCGTTCCTCCAGGGCTCGAAACTCGGCATCTGGGACGTGGCCCATGGCCAGTACATTCGCACCATCAACCCCGACCTGATCGGTAACCGGACGGAGCCTTTGCCCGGAGACTGGTCGCTGGCTGCCCACTTCAGCCCCGATGGCCGGCTGGCGGCGCTGGCGACCCGCGATGGGGTGCATCTGCATGATCCGGATAGCGGCCGGGAGCTGGCCCACCTGAAGGCGGGTTTCTGTGAGACAGTCCTGTTCGCCCCGGACGGTCGAAACCTGATCACCTGTGGCGACTGGGGATTGTTCCGCTGGCCGATCGAGCCCGATCCAGTCGATGGAGCGGAGGCGTTACGACTGGGCCCGCCCGAATTGCTTCGCGAGGCGACACCGGGCTCGGAATGGTACCAGGCGAGTTGGCTGCCCGATCAGAAGACCGTGGCCATGATCGACAACGCCAACGCCCGAATCGTGCTGGTCGACAGTACCCGCCCCCACCCAGACCGGAGCCGAGCCCGGACCTTGCCCGGCAACCCGAACCGCTCAGTTTCCTCCGTCACCTTCAGCCCCGACGGCCGGTGGGCGGCGCTCGGCAACTGGAGGGACGGCGGGGTCCCTGTCTGGAACCTGGCCACCCACCGGGTAGAGCGGGTCCTTTTCCCCACCGACGGCAGTTTCGAACAATGTTGTCCGCTTCAGCCCCGATGGTCGCTGGCTGGTCTCTTGCTCAACGCTCCGACCTCAGGCTTGTGCGGCTACTACTTCTGGGAGGTCGGCAACTGGAAACGGGGGCCGTCGTCGCTCAAAATGCCGGCATCCGGCGATTGCGCCCGCGATTCTCGCCCGACAGTCGGCTGGTGGCGCTGTGCATCTCGCCCCGACCAGATCCGGCTGGCCGAAGCCGCGACCGGCCGAGAGATCGCCCACCTGTCGAGCTTGCAGCGGCTCAGACCCATGCCCCTGGCCTTCAGCCCCGATGGCACGAAGCTGGTCGCATCACCAGCCGAAGACCGCTCTGATGTGGGACCTGAGGCGAATCCGGGAGCAACTCCCGCGGGACTGGATCTGGGACGCCCCGCGCGATCCCGCGTACACCCGCCGGAAGGAGATTCTTCCGTGACGATGCGATCCCCGATCCGGTCTCGGGTCGTCGGCGAACTCCTCGAACCTCAGGCGAGGCGCAAGGCCGAGCGCACCGAGATGGACCGCCGGCTCGCCGCCAACCCCGATGATGCCGAGGCCCTCATCCACCGCGGCTGGCTGTCCCTCACGGAACGGAGGCTGCCCGAGGCGATCGCCGATCTCGACCATGTCCACCGGCTGCAACCAGGATACCCCGATGTCGACTGGATGCTCAGCCAGGCTTACCAGGACGCGGGCAACCTGGCCGGTGCCCTGGCCTCCACCAGCCGGCTGCTCGAGCGAGAGCCCGAGGACCAGGACATCCGTCTCCAGCGCGGGCTGCTTGCCCTTGCCCTGGGCCAGACACAGCGAGCCGCGGACGATTTCAGCCGCCTCATTACCGCGCAACCGGACCTGGATCGGCCCGGTACCGCCGGGCGCAGGCCCTGATTCGGCTCAGTCGGCACCGCGAGGCGTTGGCCGACCTGGAAATCCTCATCGCAAAAGACCCGGCGGGATATGCGGCTCTATCAGCTCCGTGGCAGCGTCCACGCGGCCCTCGGCGACCACGATCAAGCTCGCGCCGATCGGGAGAAGGCCGCCACGCTTCTGCCCAAAGACCCAATGGCGTTGAACAATCGCGCCTGGACTCTCGTGACCGGCCCATTGACCAGCGCGACCCTGAGCGGGCCGTGGCGCTGGCGCAGCGAGCGGTCTCCCTGGCTCCCAGCCAACAGGTCTCTCTCAATACCCTGGGTGTGTCCCTGTTTCGCGCGGGGCACTACGCCGAAGCGGCCACGTTCCTCGAGCGGAGCCTGGCCGCGGGGAAAGGCGAGTTCGATGCCTTCGACCTGTTCTTCCTGGCGATGGCTCACCACAACCTGGATCATCCGGGCCGAGCGCGAATCTGCTTCGACCGGGCCGTGCATTGGTGGGAGGGGAAAACGGCACTGGCGCCGCAGTCTGTTCAGGAGTTGACCGCCTTCCGCGCCGAGGCCGAAGCCGTGCTGGCCGGCCCCGATGGTCACCTCCCGGCCGACGTGTTCGCTCCCCGGTAGTCGGATATCGTCCCCAGACGGCCGTAAACCCCATCGGCTCCCGGATCGGACCGTTTTCAGCCCTCTTCATGGTGTACAAATGGTCGCATTTCAAATCCCAGTGTAGGCGGAGCTCTTGCCGGCAGTTAATTCTATATGGGGTTACACAAGTTGGCGACTCACATTGACGAGGACGACCTGTCGCGTCGCATCCGGGGCGGCGACCATACCGCACTCGCGACAATGTTCGACCGACATCGCGGCCGGCTGGGAAAGATGGTGCGGTTGCGGCTGGATTGCCGGCTGCAAGGGCGGATCGATTCCGCCGACGTGCTCCAAGAGGCCTTCGTTGACGCCTCCCGTCGTCTTCCCGAATACGCCGGCAACCCCGCGATGCCGCTGTTCCTCTGGCTGCGATTTCTCACCAGCCAGCGGCTCCAACTCTTGCACCGGCAACACTTCGGGCCGACGCGAAATCCCGTGCGGGAGGTCTCGCTGTTCTCGGAGGCCTTGCCCCAGGCCGATTCGATGTCGCTCGCCCAACAGTTGCTCGGGCGGCTGACGACCCCCAGCCAGGCCGCCATCCGGGTCGAGATGCAGCTCAAGGTGCAGGACGCTCTCAATGGGATGGACCCGATCGACCGTGAAGTGCTCGCGCTGCGGCACTTCGAAGAACTCAGCAACAAGGAGACGGCCGCGGTCCTCGGCCTCCAGCAGGCCGCCGCCAGCAACCGATACGTCCGCGCGTTGCGGCGTCTCAAGGAGCTCCTCTCGACGATACCGGGCCTCCGGGAAAACGAGAGCGGCACTTGAGATGAACCCGCGATTTCGTCTCCGGAATCCCCGCGAACAGGCCCTAGCTCTGTTGGCTCGAAGGGCTTGATTCTCAGTGCACGAGCCAGTTTTCTCTAGTCGAATGCTTCCGAGGAGGAACTTACTGTGAGCATCTCTCGTTCAACGCTTCTGGTCCTGCCGCTGGCATGTCTGTTAGCGGCGACTGTGACGCCGGCCCGCGCCGGATTCGTCATCCAGCAGGGGTTCGCGATCGGCCCCAACGGGGCCAGCGGGTCGCCGAGCTTCGCGGCCTGGCAGTCGAACGCGATTCAGGGGATCACCAACGGCTTCACCACAGTCGGCAACCCCGCGACCGACCCGACGGCGTTCGCCACCGTGACTGGCACCAACGTGCAGAACATCATCCCCACCGGCGATTTTACCTCCTGGAACGGCCAGGCCAACCCGACCGGGGCGTTCGCCAACGAGCTCGGCAACCTGCTCTACTCGCCCGTCCACATCTTCGGCAACGGCACGCTGTTCAGCCTCTCGCAAGTTCTCTTCACGGGCGACAGCAGCGACAATCCCACCAACCCCGCCGCCTCACTGCTCGGCAACGTGACCGACCTGAGCAACTACAGCTACAGCACGGGCCGCGTCGGGGTGGTCTACCACGCCGGTGGCCCCGACACATACATCACGAGCGGCTCCTCGAACCAGTTAGTCAATGAGCTGATCTACCGTGGGGTCGGCAGCTTCGACCAGATCCTCATGCAGGGCGGGACAGGCGAAACCGGACAGCAATTGCTTGACGCGGAGGAGGCGCACCTCGAGTTCATTCGGCCCGTTGACGTTTAGCGCAACCTACGCGATCTACAAGGACTCGACGAGCCGGGATCCTGGTTCGCTGCTGTTCTCCCAGACAGACACCCTGCAGGTGGGGACGGTGCCGGAGCCATCGAGCATCGTCCTGCTCGGCCTGGGAGTGCTGGGCGCACTGACGGTGGTGCGCCGCTGCCGCCGGCTTGGCCGTGCCTCCAGCGCCAACGCCGCTGCGGAATTCGCTCGCGTCAAGCCGCTCGGATTGTGAGGACCTGGCACGTCGCGGGCCGTACAAACGAAGAGCACCCCCGGAAACTCTTAACGGTTAGGGGGCTGCGCTCGGCTTGGGTCGAACGCGGGGGAGGAGTCTCCGAAAAAGTTGCGCTTTTGGGAATCGACTCCGCGTGCTAGAGCGCGACATCCGAATTGCGTGACACTTGCGTGCAGCGTACTCGGCCCACGGCTCCGCCTTGGGGCGGTTGAGCTTGACCGCTTGGTGTTAACTTTTATAATGCCGTCCCGCGGCTGAAGGAATCGGCTGCGCGCTGCATTTCCCTTGGCTTCAGATCAAGGAGGATCGCGATGGCCGGCCGCCGTACATTCCTCGCGGTCGTCCTTTTCGCGATGGTTCTCCACGCGGTCATCATCGCCCAAACACTTCTGCCGGCTCAGGATGGCCTGAAACTGATCCGGATCGCCCAGCAATTTCAGACTCAACCCTGGACCGACGTCGTCCGTCGGCTCGGATGCCCACCCTCTGTATCCGGCGCTGGTCGCGGTTGCCGAGCCTGTGGTTGCTCTGTTCGCCGGACATGGGCCGGACGCCTGGCGAATCACCGCCCAGATCGTGGCAACCCTCGCCGCAGTCGGGTTGCTCTTCCCGATCTATGCCGTTACGCGGCTACTTTTCGATCATCGGATTGCTTGCCTGGCGGCGGCGCTCGCGGTCGTGCTGCCGCGAGCCGCCGAGCTGGGACACGACACGCTGAGCGATAGTCTCGGCCTTCTGGCCACGTTCCTGGCTTTATGGCTGGGTGCCGTGTCGTTGCGCACTCGTGATTGGCGGGCCGGCATTGGGCTCGGGCCTCGTCGCGGGTCTGGGATTTCTGGCGCGGCCCGAGGTAATCCTCGTGCCCGTCGCGATCGGACTGGCCTGGATGGTCGGGCTTCGTCGCGATCGTTTGACTACGCGCCATCTCCCAGGGCTCGACTCGTCGCGGCGGTTTTCCTGGCCTCGCTGGTTGTGGTCGGCTCGTATAGGCTCGTCAAAGGCGAGGTCTCCGAGAAGCTCGCGGTACGCGTCGTGGTCCCGCTTTGGCCGAAGCCGATGCGGGTCCGACGGTTCCCTCGCCGCTGCCGAGCGGGCTCGACGACCCGCGTTTGGATTTCTCGCCCAAAGAAGAAACAGACCGGATCCCGATCCGAAACTGGCGAGCACGCGGTGGTTCGAATCGTTGAGCAGGTGGTGGGAGCAACTGTGCTGGTTCTTCGCGGTCATGACCATTTGGGGCCTGGTGCGCCAGCGATTCATCCGCGGGCTGTGCCCGGAGCGCGACCCGAATGACTCGTGGTGAGATCGAACGCCGTTTATTGATCGTCTTCGCCGCCGTTCATTCGCTGGCCCTGGTGCGCCATAGCGCACTCTTTGGTTATCTCTCGGGGCGGCACGTTATGGCCTTGGTTTACGTGTCGTTACCCTGGGCGGCGGCTGGGACGTTCGTGTGCTCGCGGGGTCTCGCGGTCAAGTTCCACTGGAGCCCGCGGTTCGCTCGCCGAGCCGGCGTCTGCGCGGGCAGCCTGATCATCGCGACCTCGATCACGGTTCAAATGATGCCAAACCACTTGAATCACTTGAGTCGATGGGGCCACTGGGCCGCGGGCCGTTGGCTCGTCGATCACGCCCGGCCGTCCGAGCGAGTGCTTGACACTCGCGGTTGGGCCCGATTCATCTCGGGGCAGGATGGCTACGACTACTGGCACGTGCGCCAGGCACTCACGGATTCGCACTTGAGCTACATCATCGTGGGCCTCGACGAGCTGGAAGCCAGTAGCGCTCGGGCGGCGACGCTCAACGCCTTGCTTTCGTACGCGGCGACACCGCTCGAGGACTTTCCCGCGTTCCCGGGCGATCCGACGCCCGGCGTTCGTGCTGTACCGCTTCCACCGGCCCGGCTACATGGGAAGGATTGGTCCGTTGAACTACGGCTCGCTCTGGGAGCGATGGGCCCGCGGGGTGAAATGGACCTGGATCAACGACGACTATCGCGCGCGCTTGCCCGAGGACTTCGATTGTGAGCGTCATGGCCCTACAAAGCCGGGATCGATTTCACGCCAAGCAAGGCCGTTCGACGGCGCGGGTCGTACTGGACAAGTCGGATCGCCCGCTGGCGGTCTACCTCAAGCGACATTACCAGCTCCCCTGGCCGTCGCGACTGGCGGCGCTCATCGACCCGTCGGGGAGACACTCCCCGGCGTCGGCCGAATGGACCCATCTGGAACGCGTCCGGGCGCTGGGAATTCGAAGTGCCCGAGGTTGTCGCAGCCGGCGAGCACATCGGTCCGGGGACGGACCTGACCAGCTTCTTGATGGTCGCCGAGCTCACCGATTGCGAGCCGCTGAATGAGTCGTTACCGCGACTCGCCGATCGATTGGAGGCCAAGGCGTTCGACCGTCTCAAACGTATCGTGATCGCGGAATTGGCCAGGATGACCGCAAACTTGCACCTGGCCCGCGTGTTTCACAAGGACCTCTACCTTTGCCACTTTTTCCTGGATCCAGGATCAGGTCGGAACCGCCGGTCAGGCGTTGCGCATTGTCCTGATCGACTTGCACCGGCTGGCGGAGCACCGTCTTTGGCCGGATTGGTGGCGATGGAAGGATCTGGGGCAATTGCTGTACTCGACCGCCGGTGTCGCCGGAATCACCAACCGCGATCGCCTTCGCTTCTGGAAATGTTACCGCCGGCTCGTCGGGATTAAACGGTCGCGATGGCAAGCGAGAATGATCCGTCTCCGAGCCGCGCGTTACCTGGCGCATAACCGCAAGGCACGTTAGACGCGGAACTTTCCCAAGCGGGTATCCCTCCAGTCGGGCTTCTTCCTTGAGCGATAACACGAAGATGGCGGAGTCGAGGGGAACCAACTGATCGAAGGCGGAGATCGGAACCATGCACCTGGCCTTGAATTTCCAGCGTGTTGACCCGTCCCGAGGTGGCGCCGAGACTTACGTCGCGGATCTTTGCCGCCATCTGATTCAGGCAGGGCACCGGGTTGACCTCTATGCGGAAAGCTGGGCCGACGGTTGCCTTCCTCCCGAGGTCAACGTCGTGCACGTCCGCGGAACCGGGCGAACCAAGTTGGAGCGGATCCAGAGCTTCGCGGCGAATTCCGAAGCTGGCCCTGAGCCAGGCTCACCATGATTGCTCGGTCGGGTTTGTCAACACCTGGGCTCACGACGTGATCATCCCCCAGGGAGGCGTTCATCGAGGTAGCCTGGATGCCAACTCCCAGCGCTTCTCCACAACGGCGCTCCAACAATTCTATCGACTGGCCAAGACGGTCAATCCCAAGCACTGGGTGTACCGATCGATCGAGAACAAGCAATATGACTTGTCCCGCCCATTCCGGGTGGTCGCCGTCAGCAACATGGTGAAACGACATCTCCAGGAGTATCACCATATTCCACGGCAGCAGATTCACGTTGTCCCCAATGCGATCGACCCGAGGCGACTCAACGTCTCGCAGCCAGGCGCGGTCCGCTGCGCTTTCCGGAACAAGCTCGGGTTAGAACCGCGCGATCTGGTCGGACTGTTCGTGGGCCATAATTTCGCACTCAAAGGACTTAAGCCGCTTTTGGCCGGACTGGCGGCGCGTCGACAGCGGAATCGGCGAGCGCGTCCGGTCCAACTTTTGGTATGCGGGGGCGGCAATCCGGAGCCGTATCGCCGGCTTGCAAGCTGGCTGGGACTGGCTGACTCGGTTCATTTCCTCGGCTTCTATCCCGACGTCAACGCCTGCTACTGGTCCAGCGATTTCTTCGTACAACCGACGTATTACGACCCGTGCTCGCTGGTAGTGCTGGAAGCGCTGGCGTGCGGCCTCCCTGTGATCACCACGGCACAAAACGGCGCCAGCGAGCTCATGACCGACGGCCGCGAAGGGTACGTCCTCACGGCTGCCGACGCCGAGGGCGAGCTGATCGCGGCCCTGGACCATATGGCCGTTGACGACACAAGGCGAGCGATGGCCGTTCAAGCCGCCCGGCTCGGCCAGCAACAGACGTTCGATGCGCACGTCGCGCGGCTGACCGCGATTTTCGAGGAAGTCGCCGCATCCAAAACCAAGCGCTCGCCGCATTCACGCAAGCGAGGATCGAAGTCCAACGCCACTCACTTCGAGCGAGCCAAGAAGTCACGCCAGTTGAGTCAAGTCGAGCTGTCATTGGAACAGCCGGCGAGTCGACCGAGCTAGGAGGGCTCGACCATGCAAGCCGTATTGTTGGCGGGAGGCAAGGGAACGCGGCTGCGGCCTTACACCCATGTCCTCCCCAAACCACTGATGCCCCTCGGCGACGCCGATCCCATGCCGATCATCGAGGTGGTGCTCCGCCAGCTCGGCCGGTTCGGGTTTCACCAGGTGACGATCATCACCGGCTATCTGACCGAGCTGATCGAGGCGTTTTGTGGCGACGGTCGAAAGTTTGACACCAGAATCACCTATCGCCGCGAGACGACGCCCCTGGGGACCGCGGGTGGACTGACGCTGCTGGAACGTCCGATCGAGCCGGTCCTTGTGATCAATGGCGACATCTTGACTACGCTTGACTATGCCGAGATGTACGGCTTCCACTGCCGGCGAGGGGCGGCGGCTACCATCGCCTCCTATCCTCGCGACAGTCAAAATCGATTTCGGGGTCCTGCTCTTCGGCGAAGACCAACACGTCTTGACAGGATATCAGGAAAAGCCAGAGTATTCCTTCGAGGTGAGCATGGGGGTGTACATCCTTGACCCCCTTGCCTGGGATTTTCTGACGCCGGGCCGCTCCTTGCCGATGCCCGACCTGCTGGAGTCGTTGCGCCACCGAGGGCACGACATCCATTGTTACCGACAGGACTGTTACTGGCTCGATATCGGCCGCCACGACGATTATGCCACGGCCAACGAGATCTTCGAGGCCCGTCGAGGCGCATTCCTGGGTACTCCGATGACCAAGAGAATCAAGATCGGGCGCGACCAGTGAATGACACGTTCTCCGCCGGACTTTGGACCATCTCTGTCATTGCCGCCTACCTGGTTGGATCGATCCCGTTCGGCTATTTGATCGCCCGAGGGGTCAAGGGGATCGACATTCGCACGGTCGGCTCGGGCAACCTGGGTGCGACCAACGTAGGGCAGAATCCTGGGGTTTCGATACTTCCTTCTGGTCCTGACGCTCGACGCGCTCAAAGGGTTCTTGCCGACGTTCGGCTTCCCCTGGATTTTGAGCCTGCTCGGCGGGCCGCGACTCGCGGATCTACCGGTCTTGATCGCGCTGGCGGCGATCTTGGGTCATACGTTTCCAGTGTATCTCAAGTTTCGAGGCGGGAAAGGAATCGCGACCAGTCTGGGCGCGGTGCTGGCGCTCGATCCGGTCTCGTGTGCCGTCGCCGTCTTGGTTTTTGGGGGAGTACTGCTGGTGACTCGTTACGTCTCTTTATCGGCGCTGGTGGCTTCTCTGGCCTTCGCGGCGGCGCACTTCGCGCGCGATTCCGCTCCTTTGAGTCGCCAGCAACTGGCGATGACGCTGTTCACCGTCGGCGTCGTGGCCTTGCTGATCTTCCGGCATCGCTCGAACATCGGCTCGGATCTGGGCGGGTACCGAGAACCGGGTCAACTTCGGCGGTCGACGCTCGCAACCCAACGGTCAGGCTCATCCCAGCGGCTGCGTCAACCTGATCCTGCCTGTCATTCTGGTTCTGTTGGTGGTTACCTCGGCGGGAGCGCTCTGGCTCTACCACAACGCGAACCAGCCGATCGAGGTGAGTGCGGGACCTTGGGTACTTCATGAGACCGACCGCGTGTATTCCGGCCAGCAACGGGTCGACCGGATCGCGTTCTCGGCCGGTGGCACGCGACTGGCCGCGACCTGTCCGAGGTACGAGCGTGTCGTCATCTATCAGGTTGACTCGCCTGATCGACTCAAAGAGATCAAAGTCGTCGACCTCGAGGGGCGTCCCGTGGCGATCACCACCAACGGTGATCGGTTCCTCGTGCTGGTGCGTCCCAGCGGCGACAACAAGCATATCGAGCCCGGCTGGTGGGAAACATTCGACCTTGATGGGAATCGGGTCGGCCAGCGCACTCCGACAGGCTATTACCCCGACGACTTCGCGGTCTCGCCCGATCGAAAGTACCTGGTCGTGATCGACTCGGGACAGGCGGAGGGAGACGCGAAAAAGCCGTTACCCGCGCTCGAAATCCTCGCCACGGATTTCCAGACAAACTCACATCGCGTCGTGGGCCGTCTCACATTCGATAAAGGGGATGATCCCGAGCGGCTCACGATCTCGGCCTCTGGACAATGTGCCGCGGTCTTGCTGTGCAATTCCAACGAGGTCGCGGCGATCGACCTGTCGACTCCCGAATCACCCCGCCTGGTCGCGCGGACCAAACCGACAGACGCCGACACACCCTACGTCTCGTACTCATCAGAGACCGAGTGGATCATGATGCCAGTGGCGACTCCGTCCGAAGCCGTCGCGATCGACCTGCGCGAAGCAGCCGATAGGGGGACTCAGGCATCCGGCAGTACCAAGCCCGTCCGTCACGCCGATTACGTGGTTTGCACGAGGCAGAAGCAATCCGTCCTGGAGCTGTTTCAATCCTCGCCTCGCTGTTCGCTGGGATGCCTTCCCCTCCTCGGCCCCCTAAACCTCGGCCGAACGCGTCCGACGGGGTTGGCGTACTCGCCTGACCTCGGCCTGCTGGCCGTGGCGACCCGCTCAGGCACGATCCATCTGATCGAGCTAATCCCGCGCTCCGACTCCAACGATTTTCACCGACGTCGACTCGCCGCAACCCATTCCGATAGCTGCTTAAACAATAAACGCGTAAGCGCTCATGATCGTTCAGGTCGTTCCTTCAAACTGGTCGATGAATCGTTCGCGGATTATACTGAATTGCTGGTTTTGAAGCTGTCGCTCGCCGATGCGAACGCACGCACTGACCTCAACCGAATCGACAACTTGACAAGGACCGACCAGGATGTTTTCGAAGAAGCGGCCATCGGCGAACCCCGGACCTCGGATCTGCATGAAGTGCATGCGCGTGATCCACGACGACTTCGCCGGCACGCTTTGTCCTGATTGCGGAGCGACCACTTATCCTCAAGGTTACTGTCCAGTCTGCGAGGATTTCGTAAGGTTACCCGTCGCGTAAGTTGTGCCCCAAGCACGACGTCGAACTCGAAGATGGGGTTCCCTCATCGATTCACCCAGTCGCGCCGGGTGAACCCATCGATTGGGTTACGGTCGGGGTGCTGCCGGACAGCCTGGCGGCAGCGGCGCCTCGGATCCGGCTCGAGGCCGAGGGCATCCACACGTTCCTGGAAGGCGAGCGGATGGGCAGCGCGGGGATGTATCGGCAGGCGACCGGCGGCGTCAAGCTCCAGGTCCCCGCGCACCAGGCGGGCGAGGCGCGCATCATCTTGTCGCAAAGCTGGTCGCTGCCGAGCGACGAAGAGGCCGATTTCGAAGACCTTCTCTAAACTCCATCAACGCCGGGCTGATAGGCGATCCACAAGGCCCGGAAGTAACGCAGCACGCGTTCCGGGTCGGAGCTTTCGGGAATTTCGGCGAACGTGAAGCCCTGGTAATTCTGATCTTTCAGTAATGCGAACAGCACGCGCCAGGGGTATGCTTCGTCGGTGAGGTCACGGAGGTGTACTTCGTGAACTTTGGGCGCGACCAGGGCGAAGGTCTCCTTGATCGAGCCGTTTTTGACGTCCGACGGATTGGAGTTCCAGCAAGTGAAGACGTTGGGATGGTCGGCGTATTTCATGATCTTCGCGAAGTTGTCGAGGTCGGATGTCACGCTACCGTGAACTTCCACGCGAATTTCCACGCCGAACCCCGTGGCATATTCTCCCACCTCGTGAAGCGATCGGCCGATCTGTTGTAATGTGGCGTCGAGGTCCGCACCTCTGGGGATACCATTCGGCCGGACCTTCACACCCGGCGAGCCGACGTCGTGTGCCAGTCGAACATATTCCTTGGTTCCCTCGATATTCTTGCGAACCTCGGCCGGGTCGGCGGACTGATACTCGAAGGCACTCCCCAGGCCAGCCAACTGCACGGGGGAATCCTCGAAGCGATTACGGACAGCCTCGCGCTCGGCCTTCGTCAAGGTTGACTTCGACCTTGTGGGCGTGGGAGGTCCGCAGCTCGACTCCCTCATAACCGAGCTTTTCGAGCCTCGCCAAGATCGTATTAAGGTCCCAATCCTTGGCGATGTTGTAAGTGACGATCCCAAGCTGAGCCATGGTGTGAGATCCTGTGAACGCTGGGGTTCGTGGGCAACGGTGGCGACGCCGATTTCATTGTCGTTCACAGCTCAGCGACGGGCAAGGCGGATGAGCAAATCCCAGAGGCGACCAACCTAATCCGACGGATTAGCTGAGCAATTCACTAATAACCTGGCCGTCGGAGCCAATCGATACTGGACGGCCGGCGCGGTTATTGAACGTGGTCTCGGGGCTGATTCCAAGCTGTTCATAAAGAGTGACCATTAAGTCCTGAGGCCGGACCGGCTGGTCCTTGGGGATCTCCCCCTTGGAGTTCGATGCACCGATGATACGCCCTCTCGCGAAACCTCCACCGGCGGCCAGGACGCTCATGACTTTACCCCAGTGGTCGCGCCCGGGAACGGGGTCGACGCCGGGCACGCCTGTCTTGTTGATCCGGGGTGTGCGGCCGAATTCGCCCATGACCAGCACCATCGTCGAGTCAAGCAAACCGCGATCGTCGAGATCCTCGATCAAGCTGGAGACTGTAGCGTCGAGAATCGGCAGGACGTTCTTCATGCCGGTTTCCAGGCTCGAATGGTAATCCCACCCGCTGAAAGTCAAGGTCACGAACCGCACACCCGCCTCGACCAACCGACGCGCCAGGAAGTGCGCTCTGTCCCCATTGATGCCGCGAGTAGCGGTCGCGGAGCCGAGGATCCTCCTTGCTCAGGTCGAACGCTCGCCGAGCGGCATCTCCGAGCACCAAGGTGAAGGCTTCCTGTTCAAATCGATCGAGTCCCTCCATCAACCCTGACGCGTCGACGTCCCGCCGCGCGTTGTCGAGAGTACCCAGCAACCCCCGACGACCCTCGAACCCGGGACGCATCAACACCCGCCGGCAACGAGAGATTTGGGACCTCGTAGCTCTCGGAATTCGGGTCGCCGTCAGCCACGAAGGGGTTATATCCAACGCCCAGGTATGCGGCTCCGTGGTAACCGGGCACCAGTCCCACCGAGTGAGTGTTGGGGAGGCCGACATAGGCTGGCATCGCCGGCTTCTTTGCGCCCTTGAGCTTGGCGATGATCGAGCCGGCCGAGGGATATTGTGGCGGGAGATCCTTGGAAGTCGAGCCGAAGTAGCCGGTCAACATCCAGTGCGCGGCCGCGAAATGGTCGCCCGTATCATGATGCAACGAACGGATAATCGACATCTTGTCCATCAGTTGCGCATGCTTGGGAAGAAGCTCCGAGACCAATACACCGGGCACGGCGGTCGGGATTGCCTTGAAGGGGCCGCGAAACTCACGAGGCGCTTCAGGCTTGGGATCGTAGGTCTCGTGCTGCGGCGGTCCGCCATCGAGCCAGATCAATATGACCGAGCGCTCGCTCACCGCCTTCTGGCCGCTCGTTCGGGCCGACGCCTCGGCCCGAAGCACGCGCGGCAGCGTCAGGCCCGCGAGACCGAGACTTCCCACCTTGAGGAAACCGCGACGGTTCAAGCCATCACCACGCAGTGCGGATGACATCGTCAAGTCGATCATCGAATAGGCTCCTTCGGGTGCGCGTCCGCTCCACTCGTCATTCGATAACCTGAAACACTTTGGCACTGAGCACTGCCCAGATGATTACCTTAAAGACATTCCGCTACAAGCGCGCTTGGCAGAGGCCGAGATGCGGGAACCCGATCACTTCCGGTTGCATCGCTCCCGTCTATACGAAAGAATTGCACCGATCACTGATCTGGAAAAGCCGGCCAACCTCGTCCCATCATTCCGTGGCATAGTCACTCGACCTCGCACCTCACGCTTGATCAGCCATGACGACCTCTTGTCACGCCGAGCGCACACCCTACTTGCGTAGGGCCGAAATCTCCAGTTCGGCCGTATGTCCTTGGCGCGATGAAACTTACGTGTGACGCAGGTATAATCGGAACCTCGCCAAAAACCATCATCTCCTTACGTTGATTGGGCTTATGTGTGACACAGGTATAATCGTTAAAACCGGATTGAAGCATGTCTCTTGTCAGTAGCTCCTTACAGCAATTAGACTTACGTGTGACACAGGTATAATCGTTAAAACCGGTCTGAAACATGTCTTTTAGCAGTATGTCCTTACTCCAATTTGGCTTACGTGTGACACATGCATATAATCGGCATATTCAGGAAGTCTGTCACACTTCTCGGCCATTGGAGTTAAACTGAGCCAAATAATCGGAACCATCGCATTCTTCGCGGTAACGGGATTAAAGTCTTGGTTCGTGGAAATGGCGACCGTCGCTCTGTCAGTCCTTACTCGCAACCGAATCGGGATGAACCTCGAATCGGTGAATGCCCGACTGTGGGTCGGCCCAGCCTAAGGCCGCCATCGCGCTGGGACCGATCTCGTGGCCGTGGGCCGGCATCCATCCCACTCCTACCGACATCGTACGATTCCCGCAACAAGAATGTTAAATATTTTTTTACCGTCCCCTCGTGAAATGCATGGAGTCTTGCGGGAGTTTCGTGAACGAAGTACCGTCGAGCATGGATTTTAAGACAATTCTGGACACACGCTCGTTAATCACATTGTGGAAAGCGTTGGGCAAGAATTCGCGCGGGCTGCGTACACTCTGCCCGGACGGGGTCTAGACGTGGAGATGGATGCGGCTTAGTCTTATAAACGGATTAGAGACCGGGTAGCTCAGTCGGTAGAGCAACGGACTTCAGACGCCAAGATAAGAGCAGTGAATAGGAGCCTCGCGCGGGAAGAATCCGAACCGCGATGAGAGGATGCCGCAGTATGCTGGAACGCCCTGAGAGCCGCCCGCACCACAACGTCGCTGGTAACGGCAAGCGTGATGGTTTGAAAAGCGAGTGGATTGGGTAATCAGCAGGCAAGAGACCGATCGTCGATCGGCCTCAGCCCCAGAGACTAGACGCGGCACGCCTGTGATGGCGATGGGATAGTCCAGACTATCAACTCGGAATTTTGTTGGGTCGCGAATTCGCTTCCGCATCAAGATTCCGGCGGTCGGTGAAAGCCGATGAGGTACGTTAATCCGTTGGTCGAGGGTTCGAGTCCCTCCCCGGTCATTCGCGGCAGGACCAGACAGAACACGACAGGAGACGCCACAAGATCTCGAATCATTGGCTTGCCAGCCCTATCAACTCCCGAGCATTCAACCCGCCACCAGGTCAGAATCGATAGATAACGACCCGAAAGGTCTCCTTGCGGTACCTCTGCGCGCCTACTCGAGGATTCCGACGTCACTGCTGTCATCGACGCCTGGCACACTATCTGGTCTCGTCGCGATGGTGAAGGCCGCCTCGGGAAAATGATGCACTCCAGAATTGAAGAACCACGATCCCACAGGGGTTCTTGGTTCTTGAAGGCGTTTCCCGATATCGGGCCGTCTTTCGGGAGCGCCGATGCACGGAGCGTGCATTGTAACAGCGTGCGGTTTTCCCAAAATCGGCCCAACGATTGACCGGCCGGTCTCTGATGCGATGCCGAACCGTCGTCGAACGCCGCGTCGGCGGAAAGCCTAAATCCAGTTTGAAATACAGTTTGAGTCTGTTATGCTAACTAGCAGATGATTAGCATTAAGCTAGCACTTACGACCGAATCTTGCGTGCCATGAAGATACCAGAAACGCCGCCCTCGGTTCAGGAATTATGGAAACGGGCGACTGCCGTTTCCGAAGTCCTCCCGAATCTTTTCGACCTGGTTCCGGAACCCCTTGTCGCGGGGAAGTATTTGCATTGGGACAAATTGAAGTACCATGCACCACCCGAGGGTTTGGATGTCCAGACGTGGTGGCTTGGCCTTAGATTGAGGCGTCACGCCCTCCAAAAAGACATCCCACTCGTTGACAAGGCGGGGCAGGTTTAACTTTTGCTTAATCGATCCTCTACAGGAAGATATGCAGTATATCGACTCTCTTTCTCATGGCACTATTCAAATGCCCGAGCAAGTAACCAATCATGAAACCAAAAATCGTTATATAGTAAGATCTTTAATTGAAGAATCCATTACGTCAAGTCAGCTTGAGGGAGCATCAACTACCCGCGAGGTTGCAAGAGAGATGATCCGTCAAGGAAGGCCGCCTCGGGATCGAAGTGAGCAGATGATCCTGAACAACTATCAGACCATGTTGCGGATCGGGGAGTTGCGAAATGAAAGACTTACGAGAGATCTCGTGTTCGAACTTCACGAGATCGTAACCGCTGGCACATTGGCGAATGTTGGCGGCGAAGGCCGATTCCGACGCGAGGATGAGAAAATCTTGGTGATGGACGAGTATGGGGTAATCTACCATGATCCGCCGATTGCCTCTCAACTTGACGATAGACTTTCCAAAATGTGTGAGTTCGCAAACGCTGAGAACTCACGGCCGTACATCCATCCTGCCATTCGGTCGGTAATCTTGCATTTTTGGCTCTCTTACGACCACCCGTTCGTAGACGGAAACGGACGGACAGCCAGAGCCTTATTCTATTGGTCTATGCTCAGGCATAATTATTGGTTATTTGAATATATTTCGATTTCGGATATAATATTGAAGTCGCATGCTCAGTATGGAAGAGCCTTTCTTTACACTGAGACCGACTCAAACGATCTGACATACTTTATCATTTACCATTTCGAAAATTATACGCAGAGCGATAGATAAGTTACGTGATTATATAGAAGAACGGTCGAAGAGGATGGCACGTTTAGTCTGCGTTAAGCGGAACTTTATCACTTAATCATCGACAGAGGGATCTGATCATGCATGCTCTGCGGCATCCAGGCTTTATATACACTTTCGAGTCTCACAGACTAAGTCACCGCGTGGTAAGCCAGACGGCACGAACCGACTTGCTGGAAATGACAAGACGGGGTTTATTGGTGAAAAAGAAGGGCGGAAGAGCTTGGTATTTTGTTCCGCGGATGATCTTGAAAAAAGATTAGAGAAACCCGGCAAGTGACCGCCTTTTCAACCCACGGACACATCGGGGAGCCCGGCCGACGCCGTTGGCAATGATGGCTATCGGCCGTGGGCGTTGGTCGGGGTCATCCTAACCCACCGATGCGATAGCACTTGCGATTTTCCGATCAACAACCGCCCCATGGAGCGGATCATGCCGCGTGTCTAAACGAGTCGAGCTTATTGGCGTCCGCGGTTAATACTCGCCCTGATAATCCCGATCGCATTCCAGCCGGCGACGCCAGTGTGGACACGGGGCCAATGGCCGGCGGCCCGGTGGCCGATCTCGGCGTTGCGGTACCAGACCAGGCGATCGAACAGCTCGGTCAGCCGGACCGTGGAGCGAGCCGATGCCTTGCCCTGCCGGTGCACGAGTAGGGCCGCATCCAGACTGTTCGGCGCGGGGCAGGTCTTCACGGGTCTGGCCCAAGACAGGGTAGCGGACCTTGGAGATTCCCTCGTCCCCGGAATCGGCGAGCACCGGCACCAGACGCTGGACGAACTCCCACCAGTGGCCGTTCCCCGACGATCGACCCTCAGCTCGCCGAAAGGAACTGTCGGGAACAGTCGCCGTTCAACGTCGGTTAGTTTCGCGGTCATTGAGTGGTGCTGTCAGGTGCGATCCCCGCTCGCCACGGTATTCGCCAACGACGAAGCCGAGCGGGAGCGTCAGCTCCCTCTCTGCTTAACCTTCGAAACCGAAAAGCTATCTTTGAGCCTATTCCTTCGCCGTGTTCTCGTCGTACGTGAAGACGTCGTCGATGCCCACTCCGAACGCCCTGGCCAGCCGGAACGCTAGCAGCAGTGACGGAACGTAGTTGCCCGCCTCCAGCGCGATGATCGTCTGCCGCGTCACGCCGGCCAGCTCAGCCAACGCTTGCTGCGTCATCTCGTTGTGGTCGAACCGCAACTTCCGAATCCGGTTCGTGATAACGCCAATGGTTTCATGTGGCATCGGAACGCCCTACTCGATACATGAACAGGGTCGCGACCGCCGTGACACCGACGACCACCATCCAGCCGTACCAGACGCCCAACAACACCACGCTAACGGGGACCAAACCGTCCCAGCCGTAGTACGCGGGGAGTAACATGCAACCGGCGATGAAGGCCAGCCAGAAGATCGAGAAACCGATCAGTCCCGATCGGATACGGATCAACTGGTCGCGCTCGTCTTCGATGACTCCACTCCCCCCACGGAGGAGAAACAAAGGTGAGATACCCAGCAGCCCGAGAACTCCCAAGCCACCGTGAGCGCGGGTCGTGCCAAGCACAGGGATCAAAGCCACGACCAAGACAACAGTGCTGGCGACCACCGCCAGATTGAACCACGCAATTTTCTGCCACGCTGACATTTCGACTTTCTCCCCCAAGTTGAACGACGCAGTTTTTCGCAACGCTGATATTTCGACCTCCTCGGATTAAGGAACAGTGACCCGAGACACGGCTGGCGAGATCGCCGGACAGAGCCGGCTCCTACAGGATTCTGTGGAAGCGAGCTCCGTCTCCCGATCCGAGTTCTCGCCTCGTGCCGGGCCGCTGTTCATCAACCCCGTTTGATTGTAAAGAATACCTTACACAAAGTCAAGTTTACTTTACATCAGAGGCGCGATTTTTCGGCTGTCGAGAGCTGGCCGCGGGAGAATCGGGAAAGAACCAGCAGAGATCCATCGGCGGAATCGAGCGAATAAGACCAGGATATGACTTAATATTAAATCTACTATGTATTTCTTCCTTCCCTCCGTTACCTCCTGTGGTCCATACCGGCGGCTTGAAAGGAAGGTGGGGTGTTTGTTACAGTCCCAGACGGGATCGGGGACGGGCGCCTGCCCGTGGGCTCGGGGGCCGTCAGCATGAATCCAAGTGAGCAACGGTTGTGCGATGCCCGGGAGGTCGACGGTCTGATCGCGACCATGGCGCGGAAACTCAGTGAGGCCCGACACCACGGTGTGCCCTTCTATCTGGTGGGAATTCGTAGCCGAGGGGTTCCGCTGGCGCAACGATTGTCTCGAGAATTGGGACGGCTGTTCGGCAAACCCGTGGACGTCGGGGCCGTCGACATCACTCTCTACCGGGACGACCTGGGTCAAGCCGATCACTGGCCGGTGCTCCGAGGCACGGAGATCCCGTTCAACATTGACGGAGCGGAAGTGGTGCTGGTGGACGACGTTCTGTTCACGGGCCGGACGGTACGCGCGGCCTTGAATGCGATCTGCGACCTGGGACGTCCAGCGCGAGTCCGCCTGGCCGTCCTGGTTGACCGGGGCCATCGCGAGCTCCCCATTCAGGCCGACGCGGCCGGTCTCATCGTCTCGACCGACCGCGGCGATCACGTCCGCGTTCGGTTACATCCGATCGATCCCGTCGAGGAGATCGTTCGAATCATCCCTGGCGGCGGCTCGTTTCCCTCCCGACGGGAGGCCCGCCACATGAGGCAACCATCGTCGCCCGATCCGAGCCCCGGCTTGACTCCCTGGGGCCGTAAACACTTGCTGGGGTTGGAAGAACTCTCACGCGAAGAGATCGTATCGATCCTGGACACCGCCGAGTCGTTCGCCGAGATCTCGACGCGCAGCCGCAAGAAGGTTCCCGCGCTCCAGGGGCGGATCGTTTTCAACCTGTTCTTTGAAAACTCGACGCGGACGCGCACCAGCTTCAGCCTGGCGGCCAAGCGACTGTCCGCGGACACCCAGGACTTCACGCCCGAGCGGCTCCAGCCTATCGAAAGGCGAGTCGTTCATCGATACGGCCAAGAACATCGAGGCCATGGGAGCCGATGTCCTGGTGGTTCGCCACCCCACGCCAGGCACGCCTCATCTCCTGTCGCAGTACGTGAAGTGCTCGATCATCAATGCCGGCGACGGTGCACACGAACACCCTACGCAAGGCGCTTCTGGACCTGATGACCATCCGCCGCGCCAAAGGGAGGATCGACGGCTTGACCGTGGGGTTGCTGGGCGACATCTCCCACTCGCGGGTCGCCCGCTCCAACATCTGGGGACTGACCAAGCTGGGGGCCAAGGTCATCCTGTGCGGACCGCCGACCCTCGTGCCCAAGGGGTGGGAACGGATGGGCTGCGAGGTCGTCCATCACCTCGACGAGATCTTGCCGCGTTGCGACGTGCTCAACGTGCTGCGCATTCAGTTCGAACGCCAGCAGGGAGGTCTGTTCCCGTCGGTTTCCGAGTATTCCCAGTTTTACATGATGACCCAGGAGCGCTTGAAAATCGCCAAGGCCGACCTGCTGCTGCTGGCCCCGGGCCCGATCAACCGCGGTGTCGAGCTGACTCCGGAGGTTGCCGACGGCAAGCACTCGGCGATTCTCGACCAGGTGACCAACGGACTGGCCGTGCGAATGGCCGTGCTGCATCTTCTTTGCGGCAAGATGGAATTCCGCGGGCCGTTCGCTCGATTGACCGACCGAGACGATCGGACACTGATAGAGTCGGCGCCCGAGACAAGACGCCGGACTTTCACGGGAGGACATCGCCTTGCCGACGATTCAAATCAGCGGCGGCCGGATCATCGACCCCTGCCAGAACATCGACCAGATCGGCGATCTCTGGATCAGCCGCGGGCGGATCTTGCCGATGGGAGGGGGCTTCGAGGAAGCGGAAATCGTCATCGATGCGCGGGACATGATCGTCTGTCCGGGCTTGATCGACGTCCATGTTCATCTCCGCGAACCGGGCAATGAAGAGGATGAGACGATCGCCACCGGCGCGGCCGCCGCGCTGGCCGGCGGAGTGACCTCGGTCGCCTGCATGCCCAACACCCTGCCGGCGATCGACACCCAGGCCGCCGCCGAGTTCGTCGTGCTCCAGGCCCAACGGGCCCGACAGGCCAATGTCTACCCGGTCGGTGCCGTCAGCAAGGGACGCAAGGGCGAAGAGCTGGCCGAGCTCGGCCAACTGGTCGCCGGTGGCGCGGTCGCCTTCACCGATGACGGAGCACCCGGTCGCCTCGGCCGCCCTGATGCGCCGCGCCCTCCAATACTCCAAGATGTTCGACCGCGTGATCATGCAGCATTGCCAGGTGCCCGAGCTGACCGTCGGCGGAGTGATGAACGAAGGGTTCGAGTCGATGCGGCTCGGGCTGGGCGGCATGCCGGCCGCCGCCGAGGATATCATGGTCGCCCGCGACATCCGCCTGGCCGAAATCACCGGCGGCCGCCTGCACATCCAGCACATCTCGACGGCTCGCTCGGTCGAGCTGGTGCGCGAGGGCATCCGGCGCGGCGTGCGCGTGACCGCCGAGGCCTGCCCGCATCACTTCACCCTCACCGACGAGACGCTGCGCACGTTCGATTCCAATTTCAAGATGAACCCGCCGCTGCGGACCTGGGCCGATGTCGAGGCGGTGATCGGCGGGCTGAAGGATGACACGATCGAGATCATCGCGACCGACCACGCGCCCCACGCCCGCGAGAAGAAGATGCGCGAGATCGACCAGGCCCCGTTCGGAATCGTCGGCCTGGAGACCCTGATTCCGATCACCGTCACGAGCCTGATCGAGCCAGGCCACCTGACCTGGCCCGAGGTCATCCGCAAGCTGACGTGCAACCCGGCTCAATTACTGGGTCTTGCGCAAGGGGACGCTCAGGGCCGGCGCCGACGCGGACGTCACCATCATCGATCCCGCACGCGCGCTGGACGATCGATCCCGCGAAGTTTCGCTCCAAGAGCCGCAACACGCCGTTCGGCGGCTGGGAAGTCCGCGGCCGGGCCCATACCGTGATCGTCGGCGGCGAGGTGCGCTTCACCCGGGGCGGTATCGTCCAGCAGGCCGGCGCGGCCGTTCCGGCCTGAGTCGGACCGAGCGTCGAACGGATTGAGTCCGGCATCCGGTCGACGATCCGCTAGGACCTTTCGCGCCAGCGAAACTTGAATAAGTCGCGATGCGCTCTACAGTTACTATCGGGAGCGGTGACGATCGGACTTCTTGCCGACGGCAGGATGGTCATGCGGTGGCTCATCGATGGCTATAATGTGATGCATGCAGGTGGACGACTCGGGCCGAAGCTCGGGCGTGAAGGGTTTCCGCCGCGCCCGTCGGCGTTTTCTCGACGATCTGGCGGCCGCGTTGGTGCACGGAAACGTCGAGCAGACCACCGTGGTCTTCGATGCGTCGCTGCCGCCCGGCGACTTCCCGCTCCGATCGACGCTATCGTGGAATCCGCGTCGTCTTCGCTCTCGGCGATGAGAATGCCGACGCCCGCATCGAGCTACTTGATCGCCGACGACTCCAATCCCAAGACCTTGACGGTCGTTTCCACCGATCGCCGGATCCGCCAGGCCGCCGCTCGCCGGCGAGCCCGTCGCTGACCGCCGAGGAATTCTGGGAACATCTCGACCGGCTCGCAGGAACGAGCGGCTCGCAAAACAACCGATCGGAAGCCCCGCCTGCCTCTCGGCCTGTCACCCGATCGACTCGGATGGCGTGAGACTCCGGACGAATCCGCATTCTGGATCGAAGCCTTTCGCGGCGTGGTCGAGGCGCCCGATGTTCAAGCAGGCTCTCGCACCCAATTCCACGCTCCTGACCGACGCCGAGATCGCCGAGATCCAGCGTGAGATCGATCGCGAGAACGTGACCGGAGTTGCCCGCGCGGCTCAAAGTCGAGTCGGGACGTTGCCGTATTCGGGTGAACAAGTTCAGGCCGCGCTGTCTGGATAACCACACGGCGACCGTGGTAAAACCAATCACAATGGTCCTTTCGCCGCGATCGCCGTGGGAAAGGGTTTCCAACTCACGATTCAGGATCGTGACGCAATGAAGGTCCACGAATATCAGGCGAAAGAGCTGCTGAAGAGTGCCGGAGTCGCGGTGCCGGAGGGGATCGTCGTGACCGCGCCGGCGGATGCCGCCAAGGCTTACGACGCCCTCGGCGGCGGTTTGATCGTGGTCAAAGCCCAGGTCCACGCCGGCGGGCGTGGCAAGGGCGTCGCCATCGGCCCCGATGACGATCGCGACCTGGCGCTCGAGATCGCCAGCGGGCACAAGCCCCGGCCGGCCGGAATGGCCAAGGGCGTGCAGCTCGTGAAGTCGGCCGCGGAAGCCGAGAACGCGGCCGCCAGCCTGCTGGGCAAGACCCTGGTGACCTACCAGACGGGTCTCCAGGGAAGTCCGATCTCCAAGGTGCTGGTCACGGTCGGGCACGACATCGTCCGCGAGCTCTACCTGGGCATGGCGATCGACCGGGGCCTCCAGTGCCCGGTCCTGATGGCCTCGACCGAAGGCGGCGTCGAGATCGAGACCGTCGCCCACAAGAGCCCCGAGAAGATCCTCCGCGTGCCGATCGACGTGGGCTTGGGCCTGGCCGATTTCCAGGCTCGGAAGATCTCCAAGGCGCTCGGGCTTGACCGGCGATTCGGCCAAGAAGGGCGCGACGTTCTTCAAGAACTTCGTCAAGCTCTTCATCGACACGGACGCCTCGCTCGCCGAGATCAACCCGCTGATCGTCACGGCCGGCGGCGACGTGCTCGCGCTCGACTGCAAGCTGAACTTCGACGACAACGCCCTCGTTCCGCCACCCCGAGATCGTCGCGATGCTCGACGAGACCGAGGAAGACCCGGCCGAGCTCCGGGCCGGCGCGAAGCGGCCTGAGCTACGTCAGCCTCGACGGCGACATCGCCTGCCTGGTCAACGGCGCGGGCCTGGCCATGAGCACCATGGACCTGATCAAGTACCACGGCGGCGAGCCGGCCAATTTCCTCGACGTCGGCGGCGGCGCCAACAAGGACCAGGTGCTCGAAGGGTTCCGCATCCTGCTGAGCGAGTCGCGCGTCAAAGCCGTGCTGGTCAACATCTTCGGCGGCATCATGAAGTGCGACACGATCGCGACGGCCCTCCTGGCCGCCTACGACGAGCTGGATTTCCGCGTCCCCCTGGTCGTCCGCCTCGAAGGGACCAACGTCGAGCTGGGCAAGAAGCTGATCAAGGAGAGCGGCCGCAAGATCATCACCGCCGACGGCCTCACCGACGCCGCCCAGAAAGTCGTCGCCGCGGCCAAGGGGGCGGCGTGATCGTGATTCGCGAGACGATGAAACGCGAGGGAATCATGGAAACCGAAACGATGGGACGAGTCACTGGTTACGGCCAAGATCGAGAACCTGGGAGACCTTGACCTCGTGCGAGAAAGGGCTTCTTCCCGCCGATCAGGTTCGATCGATCGAGGTACATGACGCCCTTGTCGACACGGGAGCAACCATGCTCTCGATGCCGAAGAGGATGATTCAGCAATTGGGTCTTCGACTCGTCCGATCCCGGCCGGCGATTTCTAGCGCGGGAGCCGTCACACGTCGAATATCTACGGCACCGTTCGTCTGACGATTCAGGGACGAGATTGCCCGACCGATGTCACCGAGCTGCCCGACGAATGCCCCGTCCTGATCGGCCAGATCCCACTGGAGCTTCTCGATTTGGTCGTCGACTTGAAGGGCCAGCGATTCGATCGGCAACCCAGCGCATGGCGGTGAATGGGTCCTCGAAATGTATCGATTTCAGCGAACGACGATCCTTGCACCGGGTCACGATGATCGGTCGGAGCGGAATGCATCGGAGTTGAGTGATTGAGATGCAACGATTCACCGCCGTGGCGAACGACGTCCACGAACGCGACTACACGGAAACATTCATGAGCATCCTGGTCGACAAGAACACGCGGCTGATCTGTCAGGGCATCACCGGCAAGGCCGGGGCCTTCCACGCCGAGCAGTGCCAGGCCTACGGCACGAACCTGGTGGGCGGGATCACGCCCGGCCGCGGGGGTACGACCACGCTGGGCGTCCCGGTCTTCGACACCTGCGCCGAGGCCGTCGCCGCGACCGGGGCCAACGCCACGATGATCTTCGTGCCGCCGCCGTTCGCCGCCGACGCGATCATGGAAGCGGCCGACGCCGGCATCGAGGTGATCGTCGCGATCACCGAGGGCATCCCGGTGCTCGACATGGTCCGCGCGGTCGCCTATCTCAAGGCCCATCATCCGACGGCCCGCTTGATCGGCCCGAATTGCCCCGGAATCATCACGCCGGGCGCCTGCAAGATCGGCATCATGCCGGGCTATATCCACAAGCCCGGCCGCATCGGCGTCGTCAGCCGTTCGGGCACGCTTGACCTACGAGGGCGTCTGGCAGCTCACGAACCTGGGCATCGGCCAGAGCACCTGCGTCGGCATCGGCGGCGACCCGGTCAACGGCACGAGCTTCGTCGATACGCTGGCTGTTGTTCGAAGCCGACCCGGAGACCGACGGCGTGCTGATGATGGGCGAGATCGGCGGCAACGCCGAGGAGCAGGCCGCCGCGCTCAAGGCGGCCGGCAAGTTCACCAAGCCGCTGGCCGCGTTCATCGCCGGTCAGACCGCCCCTCCAGGCAAGCGGATGGGCCACGCCGGCGCGATCATCTCGGGCGGTTCGGGCAAGGCCTCGGACAAGATCGCCGCCCTGGAAGCGGCCGGCATCCGAGTCGCCAAGAGCCCGGCCGACATGGGCGCCACCCTCCAGGCCGCCCTCAAGGGTTGAGCCAGCCGATGCACTCCGCCCGAGGACGCTGCGCACGCTCCCGATCGCTCCAATCCCTGGACGACCGTTTCCAGTCGCTCGGTCTACGACAACCCCTGGATCCGAGTCCGCGAGGATCAGGTGCTCCGCCCGGACGGCTTGCCGGGCATCTACGGCGTGGTCCACTTCAAGAACCGCGCGGTCGGGGTCTTGCCCGTCGACGACGAGGGACGGATCTGGCTGGTCGGCCAGTATCGCTATCCCTTGCAAGCGTATTCCTGGGAGATCCCCGAAGGAGGGTGCCCCGAGTCCGAGACTCCCGAAGCGACCGCCCACCGCGAGCTGCGCGAGGAGACCGGTCTGATCGCCGGACGCATGGAACTCGTGGCGACCGCGCATCTTTCCAACTCGGTCAGCGACGAGCTGGCTTATCTCTTCCGCGCGACCGAGCTCACCGCAAGGCCGGACGAGCCCGAAGGATCCGAGCGGATCACGGTTCGCCGGTTCGATTGGGACGAGGCGTGGGGCATGCTGAGACGGGGCGAGATCACCGACTCGCTGAGCGTGATCGCGCTCTTGCACGAGGCCGTCCGTCGTCTCGAAGCGTCCGATGAGATGAGACTGAGAGCAGAGAATACCCGCGTCCCTGCGGGTCCCCGATCGCTTCCGACGGGAAGGGCGACATCGTGGAGTTCGGATCGATCGGCTCAGTAGGTCTTGCCCGAGTCGCGCACCACGCGCCACGTGGTGCGGGCGGTTCGCTCTCGTGTCGCTCCCTTGGTCGCGGGCAGGATCGACTCGGTGGGGAAGTACTTGCCCGGGCAGACGGTCGGGGTCGCCGCGAGCTGAACGTGGGTCGTCACCCGACTTGGCGCGATGCTGTATCGCTGGCTGAGATAAGCGACCAAGGCCTTGGCCGCGGCGATCTGACGCGGCGTCGGCGGCTGCTGGTCGAGATCGCCGACCAGGCAGATGCCGATGCCGTACTCATCGACATCGTGAGTGCGTGCGTTGCGACAGTGAACGCCTTGTTTCTGGTTGGTCCACCGCTGGGCGATCTCGATCTGCCCGTCGTCGCTGCCGGTGCCGTTGCCGATCACGAAGTGGTAGCCGCAGCCGTCGAATCCCAGGATCTTGCGGTGTTCGCGATCGATCTGGTCGTAGTTCCCCTCGGCGAGCCGCGCTGTGATGGAGGACGATGTATCGCCAGGGTCGATCGGCCTTGTTGGGATAGACCAGCTCGTTGGCGCTCGACTTCATCGACGAACGGACGCAATTGCTCGCTCACGCTGGTGCGGCGAACCAGTTTTGAGGTCGATGCGGCGACTTGCGCTCCAGTCTGAGCATCCGTGTTCCAGGCCGCGGGCGACGCCGGCTGAGGTGGAGTGGGCGCTTGGAGAGGAGGTGCCGGTTCGGACTTGTTGGGCTTATTGGTCGGAGTAGGGGTTGGTAGGTGCCTCGCTGGTCTGTCGTCGGTGAAAGGTCGTCGAATTCGTCAGGCTGTCCGCCGATCGACGCCTTGGGCGTCGATTCGACGGACGAGCGCGGACTCGATCCGTTCGCCGACGACCCGATGGAGGCAGCGCGGGAACGGTCGAATCGATCGTCGACGGAATCGGAGAGCGGCACTCCCGAGCGTGATCGGCGGCGCACGTCGACTCCGGCGTCGGTCATGGTGGAGGCCGATCCGCAGGTCGTGCAGGGGGCGGTCACCGCGCTTCGCGTCGAATAGATCGGGCGGTAAGATTGGCGGTTATGGCTGCAGCCGACCGTCAGCGCGGCCACGCTCAGCAACATCGCATTCGGCCATGCACGTCGCGGGCGCACAGCGATCGTGACCAACTCTCGCAGGGTCATCATGCTTCTCCTTGCCAGGTTCCATTCTGGCCCGACATCCCAGGTCGGGTCTCAATTCGCACTCAGATCGCAAGCGGGATGCCGAACCGATCATCAAGGTGTCCAGGAGCGGGATTCATTTTCCTGGCTTTCGACTCAAGTCTACACGCCGTTTGGCCGAAGGCCGG
The DNA here is from genome assembly GCA_963779785.1 of uncultured Planctomycetota bacterium. GTDB lineage: Bacteria > Planctomycetota > Planctomycetia > Isosphaerales > Isosphaeraceae > CAVRFS01. Next base: position 46,094 of record CAWAAW010000037.1, on the reverse strand, counting down.
TTTCGGCGGAAATTTTTTATTTTTTTCTCAAGTCAGAGTCACGACAATTCCGCAAGGTCGTTTGTCAAAAATACCAGAGTTGATGAAGATACTGGTATTTTGTATCGGTTCTCCTTGCTGACGAACCAACCCGATGTCCGTGTCGAGCGGCAACGACCTTCGGCGCGACGACAATCTGGCGAGGCAGTCGCCGAGACGTTATGCTAGGTGGGACGTTCAGCGAGGATGGCCCCCGAACCCGCGGTGGGCTTTTTTTGTCAGCAGAGCGACCGGCGGCCCAGGCGGTGTGGTCGGGCCGATCCTCGTTGGTCGCGGCCGGAGAGCGTCAGTCATGCCTTCGTACCATCCTCAGCGCATCGAGCCCAAGTGGCAAGCCGACTGGGAGCGGAACAAGACCTACCGCGCGATCGACCTCGACCCGTCCCGGCCCAAGCTCTACATCCTCGACATGTTCCCTTATCCCAGCGGAGCGGGCCTGCACGTCGGCCATCCCGAGGGATACACGGCCACCGATATCGTCTGCCGCTACAAGCGGATGCGCGGATATAACGTGCTGCACCCCATGGGCTGGGACGCCTTCGGCCTGCCCGCCGAGCAATATGCCGTCCAGACCAACATCCATCCCAGGATCACCACCCAGGCCAACATCGAAACCTTCCGGCGCCAGATCAAGTCGCTCGGCTTCTCGTACGATTGGGACCGTGAGGTCGATACGACCGACCCCAACTACTACAAGTGGACCCAGTGGATCTTCCTGAAGATCTACGACACCTGGTACGACCCAGACTTTGAGTGGACCGACTGGTCAAGGGCGACCCAGACGCGGCAAGGGCCGGCCGATCGCCGAGCTGCCGATCCCGCCGGGAACGACCGACCCGGACGCCTATCGCGACTCCAAACGGCTCGCCTACCGCGCCGAAGTCCCCGTCAACTGGTGCCCGGCCCTGGGAACCGTGCTGGCCAACGAAGAAGTGATCGACGGCAAGAGCGAGCGGGGCGACCATCCGGTCGTGCGCATGCCGCTCACCCAGTGGATGCTGCGAATCACCGCCTACGCCGAGCGGCTGATCGACGAAATCGAGGAAGTCGACTGGCCACGTCCGATCAAGGACATGCAGCGCAACTGGGTCGGACGGAGCGAAGGGGCCGAGGTCGATTTCCCGATCGTCAGCTCCCGATCCGAACTTCCAGGATCCGATCCGCGTCTTCACGACCCGCCCTGACACTCTCTTCGGCGCGACCTACATGGTCCTCGCGCCCGAGCACCCCCTGGTCGATCGCATCACGACCGAGTCTCATCGCGAGAGCGTCAGGTCCTATCGAGAAGCGGCCGGCTTCAAGAGCGATCTCGACCGAACCGACCTGGCAAAGACCAAGACCGGAGTCTTCACCGGTGCCTACGCCATCAATCCCGTCAACGGACAGCCGATCCCGGTCTGGATCGCCGACTATGTTCTGATGGGTTACGGCACCGGGGCGATCATGGCCGTCCCCGGCCATGACGAGCGCGACTTCGAGTTCGCCCAGCAATTCGATCTGCCGATCGTCCGCGTGGTCGCGCCGAGCCTGGACCAAGGCGGCAGCTCCATTGACCGAAGCCGAAGCCAACCCCGGGATTGCGGTCAATTCGCACAACGAGGAAATCTCGCTCGATGGACTGCCGACCGCCGAGGCGAAGGTGGCGATCACCGGCTGGCTGGAAAAGCGAGGGCTCGGCAAAAAGACGGTGAACTACAAGCTCCGCGACTGGCTTTTCTCCCGACAGCGGTACTGGGGCGAGCCATTCCCGGTCGTGCTGGACGAGAACGACCGAACGAAAGCGGTCCCGTTGTCGGAGCTACCGGTCCGCTTGCCCGAGCTGGAGGACTTCAAGCCGACCGGCAAGCCCGAACCCCCCTTGAGCAAGGCGGTGGAGTGGGTCCGCTACTCCGAAAAATACCGTCGCGAGACCAACACCATGCCCCAGTGGGCCGGATCGTGCTGGTACTATCTTGCGCTACATCGACCCGCACAACGACTCGCAACCCTGGGATCCGGAGAAGGAGCGGTACTGGCTGCCCGTCGATCTTTACGTCGGCGGCGCCGAGCACGCCGTGCTCCACTTGCTTTACAGCCGGTTCTGGCACAAAGTGCTTGTTCGACCACGGGTTGGTCAGCACGCCCGAGCCGTTCCAGAAGCTGGTCAACCAGGGGATGATCCTGGGCGAGACCGAGTACACGGGCTATCAGGACGCGGAAGGGCGATGGACCGACGCCTGAAGACAGCAAGAAACACGACGTCGTCGCGGTGAAGTTGAGCGAGGACCAGGTCGTCAAGAAAGGGGAGGGCTTCGTCCTGGCGGCCGACTCGAGATGTCAAGGTCGATGCCCGGGCTCACAAGATGTCGAAGAGCGCGGGGCAATGTCATCAATCCCGACGCGATCGTCGCCGAATATGGCGCGGACAGCTTGAGGCTCTATGAGATGTTCATGGGTCCGCTCGAAGCGGTCAAGCCCTGGAGCATGAAGGGCGTCGAGGGCGTCTACCGATTCCTGGCACGCGCCTGGCGGATGATCGTCGACGCGGATGCGGACGCGGTGCGGCTCGACCCTCGAGTCCAGGCCGTCGAGATGACATTCGAGCAGTCCAGGGAAGTCGCCAAGACGATCGCCAAAGTCACCGCGGATTTCGAAGGCTCTGCGATTCAACACGGCCATCAGCCGGCTGATGGAGTTCGTCAACTTCTTCACGGGGCAGGAAGTCCGGCCAAAAGCGGCGATGGAGACGTTCACGCTTCTGCTGGCGCCGATGGCTCCCCACATCGCCGAGGAGCTTTGGCAGGTCCTGGGCCACGATCAAACCCTGACCTACGAAAAGTGGCCGGAATCCGACCCGGCGCTCTTGAAGGATGAACAGATCGAGATCCCCGTTCAGGTCAACGGCAAGCTCCGTAGCCGGATCGTGGTGGCCGGCCGATGCGGAGAGCAGCAAGATCGAGGAGATTGCCCGCGAGGACCCCAAGATCGCACCCCTGTTGGAAGGCAAGACGATCCGCAAGGTCGTGGTTGTACCCGGCAAGCTGCTCAATTTCGTCGTAGGATGATCGTAGCGGATTCCGTGGTCATATTGAGGCGGCGAGCATGACTCGGTCGCGATATCTTGTCGGGATCGACCTGGGCACGACCAACTGCGCGGTCTCGTATGTCGATACGCATGGCCGGGATCGGCCGTCGGCCGAGATCCGCAACTTCGAGGTACCGCAACTGGTCGCGCCGGGAGAGACCGCGCCGCGGGCGATGCTCCCTTCGTTCCTGTACTTGCCAGGCGATCACGAGCTCCCCTCGGGCGCGACACGCCTGCCCTGGAACGAGGGGGCCGATCGGATCGTGGGTGAATTTGCCCGATCCAGGGGGCGAAGGTTCCCGCCCGGCTGGTGAGCAGCGCCAAGAGCTGGCTCTGTCACGCCGGGATCGACCGCGAAGCCGATATCCTGCCCTGGGGAAGCCCGGCCGAGGTCAAGAAGATCTCGCCCGTCGAGGCGTCGGCCGCCTATTTACGGCACATCCGCGACGCCTGGAACGACGCGTTCGCCAAGGATGACGACTCGCAACGTCTCGAAAAACAAGAGATCGTCCTGACGGTCCCGGCATCGTTCGACGAGGCGGCCCGGGAACTGACCATCGAGGCCGCCAAGCGTCGCCGACCTGGCGACGATCACGCTGCTGGAGGAACCCCAAGCGGCGTTTTATTGTTGGATCGTGTCGCACCGGGATCGTTGGCAGCGCGAGGTGCGGGCGGGCGAGTTGATCCTGGTCTGCGACATCGGCGGCGGCACGACCGACTTCAGCCTGATCACGGTCGTCGAGACGCCGACCGGTCCCGGGTTTCCGCCGCGTCGCGGTGGGCGATCACTTGATGCTGGGCGGTGACAATATCGACCTGGCGCTGGCCCATCATGTGGAGAAGAAGCTGGGAGGCGTGCGCCTCGACTCCGAGCAGTGGAGCGCGCTCCGGTTCGCCTGCCGGACGGCCAAGGAAAAGCTCCAGGGCGAGCAGCAGCCCGCGCTCGAGCGCTGGCCGGTCACGATCGCCGGACGGGGCTCCAAGCTGATCGGCGGCAGCATCCAGTCCGAGTTGACCCGAAGTGAGGTCGAGGCGATCGCTCTGGATGGCTTCTTCCCCAAGGTTTCTCGCGGCGAGGATCCCCAGCGCGGGGCCAAGCTGGGACTTGCAAGAGTTCGGGCTGCCGTTCGTGGCGGACCCGGCCGTCCCCAAGCATTTGAGCCAGTTCTTGCGGCGGCACCGGGCCGAAGCCATCGGACCCGAGGGGTTCCAGCCGGAAGACCGGCCAGCGCGGCCCGACGCGATCTTGTTCAACGGCGGAGCGCTCACGCCCGAGAGCGTCCGCGGTCGAATCGTCGAGGTCATCACGTCGTGGTTCCGCGACGATCCGGGGCCACCGTTTGCGCCTCGGGTCCTGACCAATTTCTCGCTCGATCTGGCCGTCGCCCAGGGGGCGGCCTATTACGGAGTCGTTCGCCGCGGAGGCGGAATCCGCATCGGCGGCGGGACCGCCCGGTCGTTCTACGTCGGGCTCGAGACGGCCGTCGGCCGAGAAACCTTGGCTCTGCGTCGTGCCGCGCGACGCCCAGGAAGGGGAAGAGATCGCGATCGCCGATCACGACTTTGACCTCTTGATGGGCCAGCCGGTCGTCTTTCCGCTGGCCAGCAGCTCGGTCCGGCCCGACGACAAGCCGGGCGCCCTGGTCCGCGCCGATCCGGACTCGATCCGCGAGCTTCCTCCCTTGCAAAGCCTGATGCGCGTGAGCCGCAAGGCCAAGGCCGAGCGCGCCCCGGTCAGCCTGGCGGCCCGGGTCACCGAGGTGGGCACGATCGAGCTCTGGTGCCAGTCGCGAACCGATGACCGCCGCTGGCGGCTCCAGATCCAGCTCCGTGGCCCGAGCGGCCAGCTCACCACCGGCGGGCCGGTCACCGGCGAAGAGTCCGACCGGGTCGTGATCGAACAATCGGAGCTCGATGTCGCGATCGCCGCGATCCAGACCGCGTTCGGCGACCGCGATCCTTCGGCAACGCACCGGCGAGGACATCGGGCCCGCGCGGCTGGTCAAGCGGCTCGAGGAACTTCTGGACGTGCCCCGCGACCAGTGGCCGCCGTCGGCCCTCCGCGCCTTCTGGGATCCCCTTCTCGAGCGGGCCGATAAGCGGCAGAAGAGCCCACAACATGAATCGCGGTGGTGTAACCTGGCGGGCTTCGTGCTGCGACCCGGCCGGGGCTTCCCGCTCGATGAAGTCCGGATCAAGGCACTCTGGCCGATCTTTCACCAAGGGGTCAAGTACACCAAGGACGTCCAGTGCTGGGCCGAGTGGTGGATCCTCTGGCGACGCGTGGCGGCCGGTCTTTCGCGACCCCACCACGAAGAGATCTACCGGCGGCTGGCGCCGTTCTTGCTTCCCGCCAAGGGAACGAGCCCGGCCAAGAAGGCCGGGCGACCCAAGCCCGAGACGCACGAGCTCGCCGAGATGTGGCGGTGCGTCGCCAGCCTCGAGCGGCTCATCGCCCGAGATCAAGGAACCGCTGGGCGACGCTGCTCTTGAACGAGCGAACCCACCCCCTTTCGGCAGGCTACGTGCTCTGGTGTCTGGGACGGCTCGCGCGCGAGTCCCGCTGTATGGACCAGCCAATACGGTCGTCCTCAAGGAAACGGCCGAGCGCTGGACCAAGGCCCTGCTCGGCCGCACGTTCGCTCCTGGCCGTGAGACAACCGACGCGATCTTCGCCCTGACGCCAACTGGCACGCGTCGCCAGCGACCGCACCCGCGATCTCGACGACGCACTCCGAACCGAAGTTCTTGCCCGGCTCATCGAGCTGGGCGCCGATGAGGCCGCCTTGCGACCGGTTCGCGAGTATCACGAGCTGGAATCGGCCCAGCAGGTGCAGGCTTTGGGCGATTCGCTGCCGATCGGGTCTGCGACTGCTCAGTGACGCCAGCGTCGACAAGGCTCCCGAGTAACGGATTCTCGGTCCATTGCCAGGCTGACGCCCGTTCGTTCACTTCATCTCGGCCTTCAGACTGATCGGTTCGCCGGCTCCCGTGGCGCTGAAGTGATCGGCACATTCCAGACGAAGTTCTTGATCTGGCAGAGGTTCGAGGTTTCCTTGCAGACGAACGTCTGCAGCGAGAACCGCAGCGCGAGCGATTCGCCGGCCACGGCGGCCTTGGCCAGTGGCACGGTCACTTGAATTGGGGGACCTGCGGCTTGAGTCTTCGTCCTTCACGCGGCACCTCGGGCCAGAGGATGCCGGTCTTGTCGGGCGTTTCGACCAGGTAGACCAGGGGCGCCTCCTCGTTGAGCTTGAATCCCTTGGCCAAGGGGACCGTCACCGCGAGTGTGATCGACTTTCCGGCGGCGGCCTGGACCGGCGGGAACATTGACCACGGTCGCATTCGGGAAAGTCGGGGCTTGGGGTGCCAGGCGCGGCGGCGACAGACCCTCGAACGCGAGCGTCTTGACCGCGTTGGTCTTCAGGTCGACGACCCGGATCTTGTGGTTGTTCGTGTCGGCCACGTAGAGGTGTGAATCGGCCGCGCTCAGTCCGCCGGGCTGGTAAAACTGGGGTGGATTGTCGCTGTCACCGGGCGTGTGCGACCCGACCAGGGTCTTGACCGACCGGTTCTTCACGTCGCAGACCTTGACCTTGTTGTTGTAGGTGTCGGCGATGTAAAGGTGGCCGCCGGCATAAGTCAGGCCCAGGCAATGTTGCAGCCGGACAGCCGAGCCGCGGCCGTCGCGATCGCCGAAATCGAAGAGCCCCATGCCGACGATGGTGCGAACCATCGGCACGCATTCCGTGGATACCCGTGATCGCTCGGACTCCGGAGACCTCCGAGTCGGCGACGAACAGGTTTTCGCCGTCGGTGGCCAGCCCACTCGGCTGGGCGAAGTTGGCCGATTCCGCGGTACCGTCTGTGATATTCTCATCTCCTGATCCGGCAAACACACTGATCGTCTCTCGGCTGGGTCGAGCTTCCAGATCTGGTGGGGACCGGCCATCGCGATATAGATCGACTTGTCGCCCGGAAGCTGGATCACGTCCCAGGGGCTGACGAGCGGGGTTGTCTTGGCCGGACCCGAGGCGCCCGGTGCCGACATGCTGCGGGCCTGGGTGCCGATCCCCGCGATCGTCGTGACCTTGGCTTCTTTCAAATCGACGGCGCGAATGGCGTGGTTTTCGGTGTCGGCGACGTAAAGTGTCTCGCCGTCCAGGCACATCCCCTGCGGCCGGTTGAACCGGGCCTTGGCGATATCGCCGTCGACGAATCCTTCCTCGCCGCTGCCGATCACGACCGCCTTTCCTCCATCCAGCCCGGTTTGAATGATCCGGTTATGGCCGGTATCGGCGATGAACAGTCGCTTGCCGGCCGAGTCGGCCAGCACCTTGCCGGGAAACAGGAGCGGACCCGTCGAGGGACGTTCCATCTCGGGGCTGAACTTGAGGGGAGTCAAGTTGAGCTCACCCTTGGCTTTGTGAGCCTCGACGAGCTCGCCGATCACCTGGTCGAGGACGTCATAATGTCCTTCGCCGCTGATCGAGCCCTGGTACTCGCCGTTGGCGTCGAGCAGCACCAAAGTCGGCCAACTGTTCACGCCAAAGCGGTTCCAGATCGTCATTTTCGCGTCGTTCACCACCGGATGCTTGATCCGGTACTCGCGCACCTTGCGGCGGATGTTCTCGGTTTCGCGCTCGGCGGCGAACTTGGCCGAGTGGACGCCGATGACGACCAGCTCGTTCTTGTACTTCTCTTCGAGCTTGGCCAGGTCGGGCAGGACGTGGTGGCAATTGATGCAGCAATAAGTCCAGAAATCGAGCAGCACGATCTTGCCGCGCAGCTCCGTGAGCGTGATCGGACCGGAGTTGATCCAGTCGACTCCACCCCGGAAGCTGAGGCCTTGCGCCTGGTTATAAGACACCAACTTCACGTGTGGATTGACTCCCGCAGCGATCCGCAACCGCGACGGGACTGGACTTTCGGGATCAAGTCCTGCCAGAAGACGAAGTAAATCAAACGGCCGCTGCCATTGCGGCGATCGCGGCCAATGACCAATCGGTCGAAAAACGATGTGGACGCATGCCAGGGACCTCATCATAAGGTGGCAGGTCGGATTCGAATCGACGGCACCGCGGCGCCGTGAACCACAACCAAGGCATTGTAAACGACATCGACTCGTTCGGCATGGTCTTTTTTGAAGGGTCGTTCGCCATTGTATTTGGAAGCGAGTCAAATGGATCGCCGTGGAACGTGGATCGCTGAACGAAAGCGCTGCTGGCGGTATCGAGCGACGATCGTTAAGATGAATGTGCAGAAGCTTAAGGATGAGCGTCCGTAAGGAGGCGGGTGAAACGCGGCAGCGTGATCCGCCAGCGTTGGCGGACACCAACAACCCGTTTGGCGGAGTGATTACCGTGGGAATGGATAAATCTCTGATCTGCACTGACGATTCGTCAAAGAAGACGGATCCCTATGGTGAGTTGAAGGTCTTCGCCGGCAGTTCCAGCAAAGGTCTGGCCCGTCGCCATCTGCGAGCGGCTGAAGACCGAGCTGGCTCGCTCGGAGACCAAGGTTTTCAGCGAGGGAAACGTCTTCGTCCGCGTGCTGGAAAACGTGCGCGGCCGCGACGTCTTCATCATTCAAGGGACCGATTATCCGGTCAACGACAATTTCGTCGAGCTGCTCTTCTGGATCGACGCGTTCAAGCGAGCCAGCGCGACACAGGTCACGGCGGTCATCCCGTATTTCTCCTACGCCAAGGGGGATAAGAAAGACGAGCCGCGAGTCTCGATCCGGGCTCGCGTCTGCGCCGACTGCATTGAAGCGGCGGGTGCCGACCGTGTCCTGACCCTGGACCTTCACAGCCCCCAGATCCAGGGGTTTTTCAAGATCCCCGTCGACCACCTGTACGCGATGCCGGTCCTGGTCGACTATTTCCGAGCCAAGGAGATTCCCGACCTGGTCGTGGCGGCGCCCGATGTGGGTTTTGGTAAGCAAGCCTACAAATTCGCGGAGATGATGCACGCACCCGTCGTCTTCGGCAACAAGACGCGGCGCGGCACACGACGAGAAGGCGGAGATGCTCGACATCGTCGGTCAGGTGAGCGGCAAGAACGTCCTGATCGTCGACGATTTCACGATCTCCGGCGGCACGCTCATCGAGATGGCCAACGGCTGCAAGAAACGCGGTGCGAAGGACATTTACGCCTGTGTTTCTCACGGCGTCTTCTCCGCGGCTCGGCCGCGAAGATCGCTCAGAGCCCGATCAAGGAGCTGGTGCTCACCGACACGATCGAGTATCGCTTCGAGCCACTCCCGCCCAACTGCAAGGTCGTCAGCGTCGCCGCTCTCTTCGCCGACGCCATCATGTCGATCCATCGCCGCGAGAGCGTCAGCCGGCTATTCAATTACTGACCTGCATCGAGGAATCGCGGACAGGAATCGCCGGTCGCGGCGCGCTCCGCCAGACCGATCCGGACGGCCATTCTGCCCCTTGGCCGCGGATCAGGCGTCGGATTAATTCGTCTCGTTGACTTCCTCTCCCCGGCTGCCTAGCATGATAATTGGCTTTTTTCATGCGTTAGCCGCGTATCGATATCACCAGAAGAGGCAGGCGACTGATGACGATGGATCGGCCCCGGACCCTGGGCGAATTGAGGTCGAGTGGCTATCGGACGGAGTCGGTCAAGGATGAGATCAGGCGTAACTTGATCGCCAAGCTCGAAGCGGGCGAGCCGTTGTTTCCCCAGATCCTGGGCTATGAAGAAACGGTCGTCCCCCAGGTCCAAAACGCGATCCTCTCCAAGCACGACATGCTGTTCCTGGGCCTGCGTGGCCAGGCGAAGACCCGGATGCTCCGGCAACTCGTCAACTTGCTGGACGAGGCGATTCCGGTCGTCGCGGGCTCGGAAATCCATGACGATCCCCTGGCGCCGGTCTCGAAATACGCCCGCGACCTGGTCGCCTCGCAAGGTGACGCGACTCCCATCGAGTGGATCGGCCGCGACGCCCGCTATCACGAGAAGCTTGCCACGCCGGACGTGACCATCGCCGACCTGATCGGCGAGGTCGATATGATCAAGCACGCCGAGGGCCGCTATCTTTCGAGCGAGCTGACGATGCATTTCGGCCTGATCCCTCGGACCAACCGGGGCATTTTCTGCATCAATGAGCTGCCCGACCTGGCCCCCAAGATTCAAGTCGGACTGTTCAACGTCCTCGAGGAGCGCGACATCCAGATTCGAGGCTTTCCGGTCCGCCTCAATCTGGACCTCTACCTGGTCTTCTCCGCCAACCCCGAAGATTACACCAACCGCGGCCGGATCGTGACGCCCTTGAAGGACCGCATCGGCTCGGTCATCCGCACCCACTATCCGCTCACTCGCGAGATCGGCATCGCGATCAGCGACCAGAACGCCTGGCTCGATCGGGGAGCCAAAGGCACGCGTACGCTGGCGGTCCCTCCTTATATCAAGGAGGTCGTCGAGGAGATCGCTCGGCTGGCCCGGTCGTCGCCGCATGTGAACCAGCAGTCTGGGGTCTCGGTGCGGATGTCGATCGCCAACCTGGAAAACGTCGTCTCCAACGCCGAGCGGCGCGCGGTCGTCAACCGCGAGCGCTTGATCGTGCCCCGAGTTTCCGACCTGACGTCCGCCGCCGCCAGCTCTCGCGGCAAACTCGAGCTGACGATGTCCGAGGACGACGGGCAAGAAGACAAGCTGATTCATCGCATCATCGATGAGGCGGTCAAGAATATCTTCACTCTTCATCTTGACGCCCGCGAGCTTCGTCCGATCGTCGACTATTTCGAGGGGGGCCAGAGTGTCGAAGTGGGCGACTCACTTTCGACCAAGGTCGTCCTCGACCGAATCGCCAAGGTGCCCGGGCTGCGAAAGCGAGCCGACGAGCTGGTCGCCAAGCTCAGTCCGGATCTTAACGACCGCGACGCCCGCGAGTCGGCCGCCGCCAGCGCCGCCGAGTTCCTGCTGGAGGGGCTGCATGCGCACAACAAGATCAACAAGTCCGCCAAGGCGGGCGGGACATCCTACCGCCGCTGAACTGAAAGAGATTTCGAGAACCTGTCACTCATTCCTAAACCAAAGGCCGACCATGCCGCTCTTTGAATACTCCAAGTGGGATGGCTCGCAGCAATTCCTTCCGCAGTCGGCCGACAAGGTCTTCGATCAGCTCGCCGAATACCTCATGCAGCACGGCGAGCGGGTCCTGCGCAACATGGACGAGCTCGAGGAGGAGATGCCCGAGGTCGTCGAGCTGATTCAGAAGGAAGGTCTGATCGAGAAGGACAGCGAGGGGCAGTGGCGAGTCACGCCCCGTGGTGTGAGGCGCATCCAGGATCGCGCTCTTGATGACCTGTTCCAGACGTTCCGCCGAGACTCGCTCGGCCGCCACGATACCCAGGAGAAAGGCGAGGGTTCCGTCGCTCTCGAGGACACCCGGCCCTACGTCTACGGCGACTCGCTGGCCAATCTGAATCTGCACGAAACGATCAAGAATGCGTACATCCGACAAGGTGGAGGAGTCCCGATCCGGCTCAGCTCGGATGATTACGTGGTGCACGAGACCGAATACCAGACACGGTGCGCCACGGTTGTCTTGATCGACATGAGCGGCTCGATGGGCCGATATGGGAAGTACTACACGACCAAGAAGGTCGCCCTGGCCCTTCAGGGAATGGTGCGAGCACGATACCCGCAAGACTCGCTTCAAATGATCGGCTTTTATACGTTTGCCAACCTGATGAACGAGCGACAATTGCTGAACTCGGCGCCGAAACCGGTCAGCATGTACGACAGCCGGATCAATCTTCGATTCGACCTCGATCATCCTCCGAGCCGGGTCCCCCAGCACTTCACGAACATTCACGCCGGGCTGCGACTGCGCGCAGCGTGCTGTCGCGGCAGCCGGCCGCCAACAAGCAGATCATCGTGATCACCGACGGTGAGCCGACGGCTCACCTCGAAGGCCGCGAGGTCGTGCTCATCTACCCGCCCGCCGAAAAGACGGCCAATCACACGCTCGCCGAGGTCCGGAACTGCGCGAACGCCGGGCATTCGCGTCTCAAGCTTCGCTTTGATCGAGGATTACTTCTATCTCAGCTTGGTCAACTTCGTCGAGGAGATGGCCCGCGTCTCGCACGGCGTCGCCGCCTATTGCTCGACGGACGATATCGGCAACCTGGTCTTCGACAGCTTCATCGGCGGCCGCCGTACACGGCGGCGCGAGCACTGATCAATACTGTTCTAACCACGGAGCTGACTGAAAGCACCGAAAGAATAAAATAAATCAATTCCACCGATCCAATCCATCATTCCGCTCGTTCCGTGGTTGAAAGAATCCGATCACACGGATTGGCCTTCTGATTAGCTCATCCCTCGGGATTATCCAGCAGCTCTTTCAGCCGTGAAGAAAGTTCGGCGGGAAGACGGGGCAGCCAGGTTTCGTCGATTAACCCGACGTCGATCAGATCGTGCAGGTTCAAGCGATCCTTCGTACGGAAGATCGCAAGCTTCATCATGACCAGCGATTCCAACGCCAGGACTCGGAAGCCCGGGCCTGCTTCCGACTCGCTCACATCGGGTGCGGGCCGGATGTCATCGGCGTGGATTTTCTCTCCGGCGAACTTGACGCGGACGGCGTCGCGGGCCTTGACTTTCGGTCCGTCAAGAAACATGTGGATTCCATCGACATCGCCGTGAACGAAGCCGGCCTTGGAGAAGGCGGTCTCGGTCGCTTCCAGGTCAGAACGCCGAATGAGGATGTTGACATCCGGCGTGTTCCGAACCGCCGACTCATCGATTCGGCTGACCCAGGCGGCGACGGCGCATCGTCAGCCACCGCATAGGGAATCTTCGCAGCCTCGAGTGCCCCGGTCGCGCGATGGAGTCGCTCGCGGACCTTTTCCACGGCCATGACCATCCTTTCCAGCAACTCTTCGTCGACGAGAAGGTCGGTTGTCCTCCACTCATCGGAATTCATGTCCATTGCTTCTCCATCGTATAAGGCAACACCTTGATGCCCCTCTTCTTCAACGGGACCAACGCTTCCTTGAGCCTCGCTTGCTGTTCGGACCAGGCGGGTCCTTCGAGCAGTGTCAAACCCTCCAGGTTCAGTTTCGGATCACGAATCTCATTTTCGTCTAGCAGGAACACGAAATCACCGGCGCTGAGGTCGAGCGAGTCGACTAGCTGCGAAGTCAACCTGACGTGCGATTCGGACCGCTCGACTCCGCCGGCGCCGACCAGAGTGAGAAGGCTCACACCAAGGCCGGCCGATTTGACGTCGCCAACGACGGCGATGAGGTCTTCGTTGGTCCAGCTCTTGTCGTAGAGGGATCGAACGTCCGGGTCGCCCGACTCGACTCCAAGGCTGATTCTGAGCAATCCCCTCTTGGCGAACTCGCCCCAGGCGGCGCGATCGGGCCGAGGGAGCGCGAAATTGTCAAGAAAGGCATGGATGCCGTCGAATCGGGGAATGGGGTCGTCGTCAATGGTTCGATCCGGCTTGCTCTCAGTCATTTTCGGCTCGATCGGGAATGTTCGGCCGAACGATGTCCAGGTAAGCGATGACTTTTTCCACGGCCTCGCGCAGCAGATCGCTCCCGGCCAGGAAGATAGTGCGGCTTTGCAAAAGCCGATTCCCCCAGAGGGCGCATCACCTCGTTGGCATGCTGTTCAAACTCGTCCGGTGAACGCACATAGGACTCGGCGGTTGGCGATAAGCCGAAGCTGATACCACCGACGTTGCCAAAAGTCGCCTGGAGAACGACCGCGTTCTGGCATTCGGGAGGCAAGAACGGGAGCGGACCATAGGTTGCCAGATACCGCTCGCGATGAGCCGACCATCGGAGGGCGTCCCATCGGCTGATTTGTCTCGAGGAAGCCCCGCAGATTGTCAGACGCCAAAGACTGGCCTTCCCCGCGGGGGGCTCCCGTCGACGAAACCGCCCCGCGTCCATGTCGGCGATTAGCCCGAGCGCCATCGACCGGACTTTCACATCGAAGTCACTGGCCTCAGCATCTCCGAGCGTCCGGCGCTTCAGAACGAGATTGGCTCCCTCACGAACCCGGTCGATGGCATGGACCGTCGCGTCTAGCCCCTTGAGGTAATGAATTCCCTCGACGAAAGCCCTTTGCCAGCGCCCGTCAAGGTCGAAGTGGTAGATCGGAGCATCGCCGAAGTAAACGGAGAACGCCCCGCGCTTGAAGCCGGTGAAAATCGGGTCGCCGCCTGCCTCAACTGGTTCGAAGCCGATCCGCCTTTGGTACGAAGCGCCCTGTTCCAGGAGGCAGGCTGCTTCGGTGCGATGATCGTTGGCCATGTTTATCGTGATCCCCGAAATCGCTCTCCTCGAAACGCCGGACAATTATTATAGTACCGAATCCCAAAGACTACCGTCCGAACCGGTGTGAGTGGGCGAGACAGGGAGTTCTCGCGCGACCAGAGGAGGGAACCGTGGAACAGGAGGAGACGCCGCCGAACGGCGCTTCGGAAGGTGCCGTCCGTTCTTCGTTGCTACGACGATTGGGCTGGCTCGAGCCGGTGCTTGCTCGTGCTTCTGGCCCTCACTCTCAACCTGGCGGGCAACGGCCGAACGGGACTCTGGGACCGGGATGAGCCGAGGTTTGCCGTTTCCGTGCGCGAAATGCGTGCGCGCGGCGACTGGTTGTTTCCGACCTTTAACGGTGAGCCGCGCTATCATAAGCCGATCCTGAGCTACTGGCTTATGGGAATCGGGACCGCGCTGGCGGGCGACAACCCGTATGGTGCGCGCCTGGTCTCGGCAATCGCTGGCGGGTGTACGGTTCTGGGTGTCTGGCTGCTCGGACGGAAGATGTTTGGACCGCGGGGCGGCCGGATGGCCGCCCTGATCATGGCGACGGCCCCGATCGTGGTCGCGGAGTCGAAGCTGGCCACGACCGATTCGACGTTGGCCTTGTTGCTTTTCGGCTGCCAGGCTTGCCTTTGGCTGCTCGGACAGAGGGCGTCTCCGTACGCCGCCGCGACGTTCTGGGTCCTCCTGAGCCTGGCGACCTTGACCAAGGGCCCGGTCGGGCCGGCCTTGATTGCCATTGCGTCGTTGTTCGCCTGGTGGTGGGGCTGGCCGGCCTCTGCCTGGAAGCGACTCTACTGGCGACGGGGGTTGCTCGGGTTCTTGGTCCTGACGGCCCCGTGGTATGTCTATATCAGCATCGCCTCGGGCGGCGAGTTCCTCCAGTTCGCCGTTGGTCGCCAGATCGTGCACCGGATTGCATCCGACATGGAGGCCCATGGCGGGTTCCCCGGATATTATCCGGTGGTCTCGATCTTGGTGTTTTATCCCTGGTCCGCGCTGATTCCCGCGGCGGTCCTCGGGGCCTGGGTCCGCCGCAAGTCCAACAATCAACTCGGTTTTCTGCTGGGCTGGGCGATCGGGCCGCTGTTGTTGCTCGAGTGTTTCCGCACCAAGTTGATCCATTACTACCTGCCGGCGATGCCCGCGTGCGCACTGCTATTGGCCTGGCTCGTGCTGTCCGTGTCGGCCGAGGAGGTGAACATTCGGCGCTGGCCCTTGGGACGGCTGGGAATGGCCCTCCTGGTTGGGATTGGACTGGCGGGAACCGTGCTTCTCGTGGCGGGAGCCATGATTGCGCCGTGGAACCTCTGCTTGCCCATGGTTCTGGTTGCAATCGTCGTGGCCGCGGGCACGCTTCTTGGCCTCTCGTGGTTTCAGCAAGGCGCAACCGAGCGCGCGGTCTACTCCCTGGCCGCGACGTGGACTCTGGTACTGCTGGTCCTGACCGCCTGGCTGGTCCCGATGGCCGAGCCATACCGAACGTCGCGGATGGTCGGTGAGCGCCTGGCGTCCCTGTCGTCGGAGCTGGCGTTGGAACCGGTCTTGCTCGAATACCAGGAGCCCGGCGTGGTCTACGCACTCGGTCGGTCGATCGCCACTTCGCGCGATCGTGACGGCTTCTTCACGCATCTCCAAGGTGGTCGGTCTGTGCTGACCGTAGCGGCGGACAGTGATCTCGAAAACATCCAATCAAAGTTCGGGCTGTCGGTGACCCGTGTCGATCAAGTGGAGGGGTTCGTGCTGAGCAAAGGGCAGACGCAAACGCTCCACTTCGCCGTTGTCCGGGAGGGAGAGTCGTTGCCGGCCGCTTCGTCAGCGTCCGCCGCGCACGGGAACCTGATCGAGAAGACGCTCGTAAAGTGAGTGAAGCTCGTTGGTCATGGTTTCGTGACGAAACTGGTCGGCAAACCGTCGACGTCCTTCGGCGCCCATTGCCTTGCGGAGTGCCGGATCGGCGGCCAGGTGCAGAATCGCCCGGCGCAAGCCATCCAAGTCGCGCGGTTTGAGCAACATACCCGTTTCGGGAATGACGACCTCTCGGGCGCCGTCGATGTCGTAGCTGATGACGGGGCGTCCCACCAGGAGCGCCTGCGGCAAGACCCTGGCAAGTCCCTCCCGCAGACTCGGGTGGATCACGGCATCGACGCCGACGAGCAGTTCGGGGATGCGTTCGGGCGCGACCAAGCCAGTGAGGATGAACGAGCGGCGGATGCCCAATCGCTCGAGATCGGCGATCAGCCGTTCCCGAAGAATCCCATCGCCAATCCAGACGAACTTGACCTTCGGATTCGACTCGAGGATCGGGCGAGCAACGGCGATGAGATCGTCATGCCCCTTGAGCTCGAACAGCCGAGCGACCGTGGCAAAGGCAACTTCGTCGTCCGCCAACCCGAGCTCGCGACGGACTTCCTCGCGCGATCGGCTTGGCCGCAAGAAAGCGTCGGCGTCCATACCGCTGTACACCGTCTGGAATTGGTCGGGCCGTCCCACACCGGCCGCCAGGGCCTGCGTGGTCATCGCGTCGCAGACGCTGACAATGGCGTGACACCGCCGGGCTGCCCACCGTTCCAGAGCGATGTACAGGCGATTCCTCAGCGGGGTCTCGAACGGGCCAAACGGCATGCCATGGATCGTGTGGACGATCGCGGGCACGTTCTCGTGCCAGGCCGCCGCTCTGCCGAGGATGCCCGCCTTGGAGCTATGCGTGTGAACGACCTCCGGCGAAAGCCTTCGAAAGGCCGCGCGAAGGCTACGGTACGCCTTCAGGTCGACGACAGGCCGGATCGCCCGGACCAGCTCCGGCAAGAGCTCAACCTTGAGACCCAGCTCCCGCGCACGATCGAATAAATCACCTTCCGGCCCCTCGGCCGGGCCGGTGATCAGCGTCACATCGTCGTGAAACCGGTGGTGAAGACCCGCGACGCTCAGGAGCGTATTCTCCTGAGCACCGCCGATGATCAGCCGCGTGATGACATGGACGATTCGCATGGATGGTTGAACTCAATGGGCAATCTGCCTGATTCCGAATGCCCAGTGTATGCGATCGGCATGTGGATTCAACGGCCGGAGACAACGGACATTCGCTGTGGTTCCTTGTCGATCGCCGCCGCGATCCTTAATCATTAAGCCAAGGCGCGAACCGCTCGATGGCGTACCGTGTCCGCCATGCGGCGGTCTGGTTTGCCAGAACACACCTTGTCGAAGCAGATCGGAGTTCGACTTCCATGGATCGTGACTTGATCGAATCGTTCGCCGCCGGAGGCGACGTTTTGCGGCGGGCTGTGCACGGGCTCTCGCGCGACGATCTGCTCGCGCGGCCCGGACCTGGAGCGTGGTCGATTCAGGAACTGGTCGTCCATATGGCCGACAGCGATGAGATCGCCATCGATCGCATGAAACGAGTTCTGACGGAAGACAACCCCGCCCTTCTCTACGCTGACGAGTCCGCCTACATTGCCCGCCTACAACCGCACGAGCAGTCACTCGAAGATGCCCTGACACTTTTCGAGGTTGGCCGCAGGCAATGGAGCCGCGTTCTCCGAACGTTGCCCAACGAGGCATTCTCTCGAACGGGGACACACAATCGACGAGGAGTCGTCACCCTCGGTGAGATGGTAAGTGGATACACCAAGCACCTCGAGCATCATCTCGTCTTCCTGAAGGCGAAGCGCGAGCGGCTGGGGAAGCCCATCTCCGACTGAACAAAAACTGATGGGTGCGGCACCCCCATCCATGTCAAATGCCGAGGGTTCATTCGTGGTTCACTCGGACGAGAAACAACCCTTGAGGGGGGGCGGTCGGCCCCGCCAGGACTGCGGCTCTCGGCCGCGAGCACGTCACTCACCCACGCTTCGGGACGCTTGCCAGAGCCAACGAGCTTCAGCGTGCCCACGATTGACCGAACCATATTGTACAGGAAACCGTCGGCCTCGACCTCGATTGTGACGAATGATTCCGAGCGTTCCACCTTCAGGTCGACGATCGTGCGAACGCTACTCAATCGGTTCGGCCATTCGGTCTCGAAGCTTCGGAAGTCGTGCCGACCAAGCAGACGCTGCCCGGCGCGGTCCATCGCGGCTGCATCGAGAGGCGCGTGCACGTGCCAACTGTATCGAAGCTGGAACGGGCTGGCGATCCGGCCATTGTCGACCACGTACCGATACCGTTTCGACTTGGCGTCCAACGTGGCATGGAAGGCCTGCGGCTTCTCCTGGGCGTCGAGGACCCTGATGTCGCGTGGCAAGAGTGCGTTGAGCCCGCGCTGAAATGTCTCGGTCGAATGTCGCGAAGCAGTCAGGAAGTGCACGACCTGACCGAGCGCATGTACGCCGGCGTCCGTCCGGCTGCTGGCTGTTGTTCCAGTTTGGCAACCGGTCAACTGATAGATGGCTTCCTCGAGGGATTGTTGAACGGTCCTCAAACCCGGCTGGCGCTGCCAGCCGTGAAAATCGGTGCCGTCGTAGCAGAGGGTCAGCTTGATGTTCCGCATCAGTATTGGTCAGTTGTCAGTGGTCCGTCGTCCGTTGTGAGTACGACGCATCCTCGCTCTTTGCTCGTGACAACCGGCAACCCGCAACCGACAACTGACTAATGACAACTGACAATGACAACTGACCAATGACTAATTCGGCGATCTGCACGGCGTTGGTGGCGGCTCCCTTGCGGAGGTTGTCGCTGACGCACCAGAACAAGAGGGCGTTGGGCCGGCTCAGGTCTTGTCGGATGCGGCCCACGAAGACGTCGTCCTTACCGGCGGCGTCGGCCGCCAAGGGATACGCTTTGGAAGAGGGATCATCGACGACCTCGGACCCCGGAGCATTGGCCCAAAGCTCGCGCGCTTGCTCGGGCGAGATCGGCCGCTCGGTTTCGACCAGGATCGACTCGCTGTGCGAGACCGGAACTGGCACGCGCACACAGGTTGGGCTGACGTCGATGGTCGGGTCCCCCATGATCTTGCGGGTCTCATTGACCATCTTCATTTCTTCTTTCGTGTAGCCGTCGGGCAGGAAGTCGTCGATCTGAGGGATGCAGTTGCCGACAATCGGGTGCGCGAACTTGGACGGAGCTGGCGCCGACGTTTTGTGCACCCGGGCCTCAGTCTGGGATTCGAGCTCGTGGATTCCCTTCTGTCCGGCGCCGGAGACCGATTGGTAGGTGCTGACGACCACGCGGCGCACCCGCGCGAAGTCATGCAACGGTTTGAGGGCAACGACCATCTGGATCGTCGAGCAGTTGGGGTTGGCGATGATGCCTTTGTGATCCTTGATTTCGTGGGGGTTGACCTCGGGGACGACCAACGGGACATCGGGATCCATGCGGAAGGCGCTGGAATTGTCGACGACGACGGCGCCGGCCGCCGCGGCGATCGGGCTCCATTGCCGCGAAATACTGGCTGGCGTGCTCGAGAGGACGATCTCGACACCGGAAAATGCGCCGGCGGAGAGCTCTTCGATCGGATGTTTTTCGCCGCGGAACCAGACCGACTTGCCCGCACTCCGCGCCGAGGCGAGAAACTTGATCGACGCAACCGGAAAATCCCGCTCTTCCAGCAGGCTGATCATCCGCTCACCGACGGCACCACTGGCCCCAACGACGGCGACGTGCTTCACGTTACATCTATCCCCTTGTCTTGACCACCTTGCGAGTGCACGACACGCTCAACATCGCGGCGGGTTCGCCGCCTACTTCACTTCCCGTCGTGAGCCTGGAAACTGACTTCGTCCGATCCTAACATACGCGCGATGTCGGAGAAATCCAGGCGACCGCTGGACCTCCCGCGGGACGGCCGGTCGTGAGCGATCGGGAATTATCAACTGTCCGAGGATGTCCGCCTCTATAGAATAGGTCAACGAACCGTGGCCTTGGATCTTCTCGGGGATGGGGGCAGTGCGTTGAAAGTCCTGGTGATCGGCAAGGGAGGGCGTGAGCACGCTCTTTGCTGGAAGTTGAAACAGTCGCCGCGGGTCACGATCGGTCTTCTGTGCGCCCGGCAATGCCGGCACGGCCTTGGATGTGCAGAACGTGGCGATTGAGCCGGGCGATTTCCGGGGACTGCTCCAGTTCGCCCGGCGAGAAGGGATTGGCCTGACGGTGGTCGGACCCGAAGAGCCGCTGGCCAAGGGAATCGTTGACATCTTTCAACGCGAAGGCTTGCGGATCTTCGGACCGCGCAAGGAAGCCGCCGAGCTGGAAGGAAGCAAGGTCTTCGCCAAGGAATTGATGCGGCAGGCGGGCATCCCGACGGCCGATTACCGTCTGTTTCGCTCCGGTCCTGATGCCGAGCATTTCGTGCTTGTCTCGCGAGGTCGCCTTGATCGTGCGCTCGCGCGGACGCTCGACGATCCGCCACACGTTACACTGCCGGACAGCCGGTGAAACGCTGGAAGCCATCGACCGGATCATGGACCCTCGCGAGATGCTCAGCCCCGGCGTTCAGGTCGAAATCGAGGAACGCGGCCAGAAACGCGTCTTCGGCACAGCCGCCGAGGCCCGCGACTTCGTGCTGGGACGACCCATGGGGATGGTCCTCAAGGCCGACGGCTTGGCCGCGGGAAAAGGCGTGTACGTCTGCGACAACCTCCGTCAGGCGCTCGACGGCATCGACCAGATCATGATCAGGCGCATCTTCGGACAGGCCGGAGACCGGCTGATCATCGAGGAGCGGCTCGACGGCGTCGAAGCCAGCGTGCTGGCCCTGACCGATGGCCGCACCATCATCCCCCTGGAATCCAGCCAGGACTACAAACGAGCCTACGATCACGACGAGGGTCCCAATACCGGCGGCATGGGGGCCTATTCCCCGTCCAACAGCTTGACGCCCGAGCTGATGGAACAGATCGAGCGGGAAATCCTGGTTCCGGTGATCCACGCCCTCAAGCGAGCCCGCCGTCCGTTTCGAGGCATTCTCTACGCCGGCATCATGCTCACCAACCAGGGGCCCAAGGTCCTCGAATTCAACGTGCGGTTCGGCGACCCGGAGACCCAGGTCGTGCTCATGCGCTTGAAATCGGACCTGCTCGATGCTCTCGAGGCCGTCGTCGATGAGCGCCTGGACACAGTGACACTCGAATGGGACCCGCGGCCCGCTGTCACCGTCGTCATGGCGTCGGAGGGTTATCCCGGCAATTACGAGCGTGACCGCATGATCGAGAACCTCGATGCCGTCGATCGGATGGCCGACGTCAAGGTCTTCCATGCCGGGACGGCACTCCGCGCTGATCCGGCCGTGGGACGGGACGGCCGGGTCGTCACCGATGGCGGCCGGGTGCTCAACGTCACCGCGCTCGGCGCAACGTTGCCCGAGGCCCAGGCGCGTGCCTACGAGGCCGTCGCGATCATCAAGTTTCCCGGCGCCTGGTATCGCCGTGACATCGCCGGCCGTTCCGTTCGGCCCGACGTAAATGAGCAATCGCCGAGGCTCCCGATCCAGCCAATCAGTCATTCCTGATTCTGCCATCGGGAGCCATCGGGAGTTCTGCAACTCGCCTTTCCGGTCGGATTTGACTCTCACTTCTTCTTCTTGGTCGTGCTTCTTCCGATGATGCTCGGGTAATGGTCGATCTTGAACAGGCCCTTGAGTGCGTTCTGGCCCTTGTGATAGACCGTTGGGTGTTGCGGTCGGCTGGTAAGGCACGAGCGGCGGGATGACCGGTCCATGTTTGACGTGGACGACCGAAGCGAAGAATGCCTTGTTCGCGGCGACGTCGCTGCTCACAAGGTCGTTAGTGGAATTGTCGATCGTCCCCTCGACCTTGGCGTTGATGACGCCACGTGGCAGAACGAGGTCGTCGCCCGGGCCGAACAACGATGCGTATTCGAGCCCGCGGGGCTCGGATCGACTGAAGCCGAGAAGACCGAGTTGGTGACGTTGCCGGCGATCCGCGCGACAATGGTTCCCCCGTTCTTGCGCGAAGGGCTCCGTCAGGCCGGTCACCGAGTTGACCTGCGGGGTTGATGATGGTGGGCGGTGGATCGCCATAGAAGACGCCTGTGCCGGCCGCGCCTGGAAACGTGGGAGGAGTATTGCGCGAACCCGAACAGGCTCTGGGACTCACCGACATTCACGTTGGTGTCTGTCACGTCGCCACCAATCAGCATATTGCCGATCGACCGGCTCGACCGTGACGTTCGAATTCGTGGCGTCGCGGTTGGCCCTGAGCGACGAGATAATCAAACTGTTGATCGTGACGTTATCCATGCCCAAGTCCGAAGGAAATATTCCGCGAGCCGGACGGGGCGACCAAGAGGACGTTGTTGGTCTCGCCGCCGATGTAGAAATTGCTGATCTTGGCGTCGAGCTGCCCTTCCGCCGCTGCCGCATTCATCGGATCCTCGGTCACGAAGGTCGTGAAGTTGGTGACGTTGCCGCCGATCCGGACGTCGCCGATCTGACCGGTGGCCGGACCCCCCTGCGAGATCAAGAAAGTGCCGCCGGGAGACGCACCGCTGGAGGAAGGCGAGTTGACCAATTGGGTCGGAACCAGTCCCGACGTGGTGTTGCCGTCGATCTCATTGGCCTGGAAAAGATTCAACCGGCCGGTGACCAGGAATGTTGCGTAGTCCTGGAACGGCGCAGAGCCCGCGGTCGAATTCGCTTCGGCGTCGCTGTTCACCGTATTGACGATGACACTGGTGCCCCCGATGAGCGGCAGGCCCAGGTTGATCTGGAATTCGTTGCATCTGGCCAGTCTGGTTGAGCGGCGTGCCTCCAGCGGGAGTAAAGTCCACGTTAACGCCCCCAAAGCGCAACGTGAGGACTCCCTGAGGAATATCGATCTGCGCCGGCCGACATGGCCGTGGTGTGGATGAGCGACGCCGTGCTCGGCTTGGTCGTTTCCGTATGACCCATGTAGAAATTGCGGCATGTCGATGGCCTTGATGCCGTTCTGAACGGTCCTGAAGTTACTGACCTGGCCTTCGTCGATCTTGCCCAGCTCACCAGTCGGCGTCACGATCAGGTTTTGAAAAAAGACCTGCCCGGAGCTACCCGGGGCCGGGTACACCGTACCGACGAGCCGGGTCTCGGTGGTAATCGCACCCGCGACCGTGATCGTGTCGATCAGCCCGTCCGTGGTCTTGTCCCTTGGTGAAGGGGTCACCATTCGTATCGACCACATGGAGGGTACCCGGCCCGTAGAGCTTCAGCGTCCACTGATCTCCCTGGGGGTCGGTTCCTCGGACGATCGACGTGGGACGATCAAGGGCCAGGGAGAGAAGTTGCCGCGTCTCCAGGCACTCGGCCATCGGCCGAAGGGAACGTCTCGGAGGCATTGGCTTCCGCTTCGACATGGATCAGACACCCCTTTCCCAGGAGGCTAAGCAGACTCTCGGTCCCGGTGCACAGCTCGAACGTCAATCAAGACTTGAGCTTGTGTCGCCTCTCCGTCGACCGATGACCCGAGACAGGATCATTGCCATCGTCGACTCGACTTGAACGCGAGTGAACTGATGTGCGACCATCCAGCAATGCGGATCGATGGAGCAATTCCGCCTGCTTTCATCATGTAATCGGCAGCCTGTTCGGAATTCTTGAGAGAATCGTTAAAATTAATCCATTCCGCACAACCCGAACAGTTCAAAGCAATTCCTTCTATCCTCGAAATCGAACAACTCTCGCGAAGTCTGGTTCGGGAGGTTCAGATCCTGGGTCAAGGCCAAAGCATCGATCGAGAGGATGTGGTCGTCTGTTCGGCCTGATCTGAACCCGAGGTCACGCCGTGGCATGAAGCAGTCGTGCCAAGGAATTGAAGGATCGTCCCATCATGACAAGCCCCGCGCAGACGCGACGACGTCCCTCGGTTCACATCACCTTGCAGCGGGCCGCTCGACTACATCGCCTGGTTCGCTTCTTAGCAGAAAACCCCCGAGCCAGGAATGCGATTTTATCCGAACTCCGAATCGGCCTGCGGACGTTTTACCGCGAGCTGGAGCTTCTCAATCGGTGCGGAGTCAAGATCCGACACAAGAACAAGCTCTATTTCCTATTGCCGACCGCCAAGGAAGCAGAGGGTCGCTTGCCGTTTCCCGACCCTCAACTAAGCTTCGCCGAAATGGGGGAATTGTCCGCCTGCGAGTGCCCGGCAGGGCGGAGGCTCGCGGCGTTGCTCGCCGCCGTGATCAATCATCCCGAGCCGGTGATCAAGAAGCGGCCGAAAGGCACAACGAAGGCGACTAAGCGTGGTTCCGGCAGGGCCTAAAAGCGGACTGCGGATCGGCCAACTTGGCCCTCTCATCGGGAGACGCCATGGGCCTCAGGAGAACGAACTACTCACCTACTGAACCCGGGCGATGTCGACCGTGGCGGCGATGACGACGGTGGGTTCGACGGTCTGTCGAGCACATCGGTTGCAGCCGGTTACGAGAAAGGAGGGATACAAACGTGGACCATCGCCGCGGTCGAACCATCGTCTCGCCTTTTCTCTAGGCTGAGGAACGCTTAACATGAGTGCCTCTGATCAACCGATCTTGGAGGTTTCCTGGCGATGAAAATTATCTTGGCGAATCCCCGAGGCTTTTGCGCGGGGGTTAATATGGCAATCGAGTGCCTCGAGCGCGCTCTGGATTTCTTTGGGCCGCCTCTCTACGTTTATCACGAAATCGTACACAATAAGTTTGTGGTCGAACGGTTTCGGGACCGCGGAACCGTCTTCGTCGAGTCGCTTGACGAAGTTCCACCTGGTTCGCCACTTCTCTACAGCGCGCACGGAGTCTCCCCTCAAATTCGCGACCAGGCCCGTCGACGCCAACTGGTGGCCATCGATGCTACCTGCCCGCTCGTGATCAAGGTGCACCTCGAAGCCGTCAAGTACGCGCGAGCCGGATATACCATCGTCCTGATTGGCCACGAGGGACACGACGAAGTGATCGGCACCATGGGGGAAGCACCCAACCAGATGATCCTGGTTGAGACCGCCCGGGACGTGGACCAACTCGTCGTCTCCGACCCGAACAAGGTCGCCTATCTCACCCAGACCACGCTGAGCGTAGACGACGCCAACATCGTGATCGCCGCGCTCCGCAAACGGTTCCCTCACATCGCCAATCCCCCCAAGGACGACATTTGCTACGCAACCCAGAATCGTCAAGAGGCCGTACGTGACCTGGCGGCTCAAGCGGATCTAGTGCTTGTATTGGGGAGTCAGAACAGTTCGAACAGCAAGCGGCTCGCTGAGATCGCCAACGGGCTGGGTGTTCCTTCATTTTTGATCGATGGCGTTGACGAAATCCAAGACGCTTGGTTCCACGGCGTCGAAACCGTCCTGATCACTGCCGGCGCAAGCGCGCCGGAAGACGTCGTGCACGAATGCATCGAATACCTCCAAAACAACTTCGGGGCGACGATTCAGGAAGAGACGATTCGCAAGGAGAGCGTCCATTTCCCCCTGCCGAAATCACTTCGCGAGCTCCTCTCGACCGAATCGATCGTCGCAGCCGGGGCAGCGGTGGACGAGTCGATTGAGAGCGATTTATACGATGCTGTGTAATGTTCAGAGTTGAGCTCACGTTGGAGCTCCCACCCCGATCCCGGAGCAGGGCGATGGTTCAAGAGAAGGTTACAGTTCAGGGTGGCTGAGGTCGAGGACTGCGGAGTTCGCGTGTTGGCTTTCGCGGGAGCGAAAGGCGACTTTACTCCGACCACAGCTCATGTGACCCGCGAAGCACATCATCTGAACCACGCCGGAGCGGGCTGCACTGCACTGTCGCAAGCGCTTGATCCAGTTCACGGATACAACGCTCAGTACTTGACAACTGAACGCTGAACTTTATCGCCACGATCAGGCGAAGAAATCGTTTTGGTCACGATAGGATTTGTTCGAGTCGAACTCTCGACTCGACTCCGACGGTGAGCGAAGCAAGTCGTGCTCTTGATCTTCGCGATCCATCTCCTCCAATACGCGAGAGCTCTGGCGAACCGCCGAAACGACCAGCGCCGTCACTTGAATGAGCGTGATCGTGTAGATCAACGCGGAGCCATGCCGAAGGAGTTGTCCTTCCAATCCGACACGGCGTGGTCTCAGGGGCCAGCCAGCTCCCCAATCCGTCTGCTGGCAAAAGAGAAGCATCCAGACCATGGCACCCGTGGCCGCCATCGATCGAATCGACTTGTCTGATTCGCGCGCATGCTCGAGGCCGAGATGGGCCAGGTAATCACAAGACAAGCTCGACAGCAGAGTGACCTCGGCCCAGCCGAGTGCTTCCGTCAGATGGCCACGCAGCCAACGATGTCCGACGTCCCCGAAATGAAGTCCAAGCGCCTCGCCGCTCGCAACGAACCAGAACCCGGCATCGACCAGGCACATCACCAGAAGAAGCCCCGACCGGCGTTGCCAGCTTGGATTATCCCACCGTCCCCAGAGCAGAATCGCTCCGATCAGGCTACACCAAACGATCGGGACGTTCAGCCACGAATACCAGGGCGCCTCATGAACCCACATGAAAAGACCGGGCTCAAAGTTGCTGAACAAGTCCAG
This sequence comes from uncultured Planctomycetota bacterium, assembly GCA_963779785.1. Taxonomy (GTDB): domain Bacteria; phylum Planctomycetota; class Planctomycetia; order Isosphaerales; family Isosphaeraceae; genus CAVRFS01. The sequence continues at coordinate 19,219 of CAWAAW010000037.1, read as the reverse complement.
GAGTGACGTAAAGCTGAAAATAACATAAGCGATCGCGTTGATCGCGAAGCCCAAACGGCAGAGCTGGTAGGTCTTGCGGACCTGATCTCGTTCCGGATCGAACATACTCGGTAGAATCTCGCTACGTTGAGCGTTGCGGATTGACCGCGGATAATCAACCACTCATTCTAAGCCGGCCTCGGATGAACGCCAAGGGACCAGACAAACGAGTTCAGCAGTCCGAAGAGTTCTGATTGGACCATGCCCTTACTTTCCCGGTTAAACTGGCTCGGGCGGAGTCTGGCAATCCGCGCGAGTTCGGATGACCAGAGCGATGCATCCCCAGTCGGCGGTCTCGGGGTCGGTCCGCCCGTGAGCGAGTGGTGACTCAATCTCCAGAACCAGCACGTTTCGAGGGGGCAAACTGTCGAGCAGGATTTCGTAACTCGACCGATCCGGCGAAACCCGCTGGGATTTCCAGTTGATTGAGCCTGATCGAATGAATCCCGGGGACTTGTTGCAGTGACAGGACCAATACCTGGTGGCCGGCATCCAGCGGCGGGCAGCCGAATCGCCTGGTGAGACGCCCGCGCCCTGGCTGCTCCGACGCCCAACGAGTCGGAAGCGTGACCCGTTCTGGAACGCCGGGCGAGTCAACACGGGCAATACTCCCAGCCGCCCCGTAGTCGGATCCGATGATCGTGCACGCGCTCACCCCCTTTCCACGACCATTACACGACATCACCGACACGACCTGCGAAAAGATCAAGGAAACAGAACTATAGGATTCAGCCCGGCTTTGGTATGGTCTTCACCCGCTCGAATCATTATAGTTGGGAACGCATGGGAGCAATGGGGTGTTTCGAAGTTGGCTGAGCTCAGACGAGTTTCTCGCCACCGAATTGCTGCCGGAACGAAGCGGTATTGAGGGTTTAGAGGCTCAATTTCGAGATTCAAGGCGAGGTGTCCACGCAGTGGGATTTGAGCTGCGTCGCATGATCGTGACGATGAGATCGCGACTTCGAGCAGATTTCCCCGATTAGAGGCGCTGGCCAATCCGCTTATCCTCGATCGACGGCGTTCCGACAGCTACGGCTGCTCCGGGTTGTGCGACGGCCTTCCGCTTCTCACTCCATCCCACCGTTTCCTGGCGGAGCACGGTCAGTTCGCCGATTCTTCAGACGTTTCAGGTGGAAATGATCGCGTGGGCGGAATGGCTCACAAGACATGGGCATTGACCTCTCGCCAATGCTGTCCATGGCGTATTGCCTATGAGCAACGGTCAAATCCATCTCACGCCGGTTACCCGGTCGCTCCTGGGTGTGCAGATCCTCAGCTCGGGGAGCTATGTTCCCGAACAGGTCGTGAGCAATCAGGATCTGCGGGAAACTCACGGATTTGATCCGGAGTGGATTGTCAATCGCACCGGCATCTATGAACGACGGTTCGCGCTGCCGCACCAGGCGACGAGCGACCTGTGCATTGAAGCGGCGATCCGTTGTCTCAAAGCGGCGGACCGCGAACCGAGTGATGTTGACCTCCTTGGTTGTTGGCCACTTTCACTCCAGACATGGCGTTTCCCGCGACAGCCAACCTGGTTCAGGACCGACTCAAGCTAGCCTGTCCGGCTTTCGACGTTCAGGCAGCGTGCGCGGGATTCGTCTTCGCCCTGGTGATCGCGGCCCAGTTCGTCGGTACGGGAAACAGTCGTTGCGCCTTGGTCGTCGGGGGGGATTGTAACAGTCGGGTGATCAACCCGAAGGACCAGAAGAGCTTCCCGCTGTTCGGCGACGGTGCCGGTGCGGTTCTGCTGGCGCCGGGCAATCCGACTCAAGGGCTGGTGGCGTACCAGCTCGGCTCTGATGGCTCGGGCGGCGATCTCTTGAGTCGACCGGCTTGTGGCAGTCGGATTCCTCCATCGACCGCGGCGCTGGAACAGGGCCTTCATTACCTGACGATGGATGGTCGAGCGGTATTCAAGTGGGCGGTTCGGATCCTGGCCGACTCGAGCCTCGCCGTGCTGGCCCATGCCGATTGCCAGGTGCGCGATATCCGCTGGTTCATTCCCCATCAGGCCAACGTGCGGATCATTCATGCCGCCAGCGACGTGCTCGGCTTCCACCGCGATGCTGTCTACAAAAACCTGGAACGATTCGGCAACACCTCGGCCGGCTCGATCCCGATCGCACTGGATGAGCTGAATCGCGACGGAGCCATCGAGCGCGGCGATCTTCTCCTGACGTCGGGATTTGGAGCGGGCTTGAACTGGGGTACCGTGCTCTGGCGTTGGTAGGATAGAGTAAGTCCGATACGTCGAACGCGCCTTGGCTTTCACCATTCCCGCTTCCATTCCAATTGAGCGGGCCGCCGACGTTCGATCGAGCTTGCGGCTCGATCGAACGCGGCGGCCCGAACGCGGGAGTGGATTCTCTTCCGGGACTCAGCCGTCCGAAATCACTGATCGGTACGTTTCACTGTGACGTGCCGGGCGAACAAGCCCGAGCCGGTATTGCCGAGGCCCGTCGTTCCGTTCTGGCCGGTGACGTATGTCTTGCCGCTGAACTTCCCGGCGATCGTGCCCTTCCCAAAGTTTCCCGAGCCATGGGAGTTAGTGTTGCCAACTGGCCGATAGCGTCGCCGAGATCGCGCTGTTGATCATGGTCGCCGTTCGCATTGAGGTCGTTGATGGCGCTGGCCGCGCGAGTTCCTTCCAGACCGGCCACATACGACGAGAAGTCGAATCCGGTCTTGATCTCGCTTTGATGCTGGATTCCCAGGATGTCAACGTTGTCGATCGAGCCCGAAGTCGCGACGATCACATTGCTCAACGCGAATCCCGGACTCGGGATATACAACGGAATACCCTGATTCTGCGGCTGGACGAACAGTCGGGTTCTGCGGCGTCTGGACCTGCACGTTGGCCGGCTTGACCTTGATCGAGTGAATGTGCTTGGCCTTGATCGTGGCGCCCAGGTAACCGCTGGCGCGGATAGCCGGTCGACCCCTGAGGAATTCCGTACTGGGTGGCCGGCAAGTCTCCCTCCTCGGTGTCCGGGCGGATCGAGCGTGTTGACACCGGTGGGATCGCCGAGCCCCTTCTTGAAGGTGAGCTTGCCGATCTTGCCATTGACATCGATGCCCAAGGCGTCGGCGTTGCCGCCGAAGGTCCCCTTCTTCAAGTACTTCAGCCCGCTCCCATCGGTCTGGAACGGCATCGAGGAACGCGACAGAGTCAAGTTCTTGGACGGAGCCCACCGACGTTAACGGTATTGATAGCCGTGGCCTGAACGGCGGTCCGGCCGGTCGTTCCCACGATCGGGAACTCGAACTGGTACGCCGCCGGGACGGCTCCCTGCCCGATCGGACACGACGTCGAAGTTTCGGATCACTCCGTTGATGATGAACTGCACGGACGGACTCGTCACCGGAGTCGTCGGGATGGTGGTCGACTCGGTCGTCGCTGTCGAACACGAGGTTGGTGATGCTATTGATGTAGATCGACGGCTGGACCTTGAGCGGCGTGTTGGCGTCGCCGATCACGACCTGGTACGGAGCGGGGTTGACCGCGGTGTCGACCTGCGCATCGATGCTGGCGAACGACAGCGTTTGCACGCCGCCATAGAGGAAAATTCCAGTCTGATTCGTGACGGCGGCGTGACCGCATCCGACAACACGAAGCCGTTGAGCTCGATCGACTTCACGCCCGAGGTGGCGATCAGCTCGTTGAAGAGCATGACACCCCCGGTCTGCACCAGGTTCGACTCGATCACATTCCCGGTCACGTAGGTAGTCATGGATGTTGGTTCCAACGATTTGGATCGTGTTGATGTCGTCGTCAAGCGCACCGTCGTTGGGCGTGGTATCCGTGACAATGACCTTACCCGGCCCATGGACCGTGATGGTCCACTTGTCGCCGGCCCGATCGGTCCCCGAGACGACCTTGCCCTCGTTGCTCAGGCCCGGGCTGTTGGGGTTGTTCGGGTTGATCAGGCTCTTTGCTGACACCGACTCCCGCTGATGCGTGATCGGGTTGGTCACGAACAGGTCGCTCGGCAACCTAGGACGACAAATAACCCGGAACCGAGACGGAGAGCAGTTGTCGGCTCTCCAGAACCTCCGGATTGGAAACTCGCCGGCGCCGGACCCATTCGGACCGGTCGGACCGCTGCCGTGTGAATCCCATGGAAGACTCCATTCCCCGGCAGCTCGCAAAGGCGCGTCGAATCGTCGATCGTTCCACACGCCGATCGGAGCGACGCCCCGGAAGCCGCCCTTCCCTTGATTCAAATGGTCATCCGGCTATGGATACCTACACAGTGCGACCGCTGCGCGAAAGCGACTTCACCGAGGAACCTGCCGGACCGAGCCTCGACCCCCGACTCCATGTCGGCGCAGCGATGTACTTACGCCTCTCTCAATCGGCGGCTCGACGGAGATCGCCTTCATTCGAGCTGGAAAGATGGGGAATCCAGGGTATCGAGGAAAGCGAAGGAACGGATTAAGCCGTGGAGACCGGAGGAAGTGAGGCCAGGGCTTGTTGTTCGTTGTCGACGATTATGAAGAATTTGTCGAGCTTCATGACCGCAAGCAAATCGCGGACAATCGGTTGCACGCGGTAAAGCACGATTTTGCCGCCGCGGGTTTCGACCCGTCGCTTCAGGCCGACGAGGAGGGCCACGCCCGAGCTGGAGAGGTAATCGACTTTGAAGAAGATCGACGGCAAACCGCGGTTCCGTCGAAGTCGGAACGAGTTCGTAAAGCGAATCGCGAAGCGCATTATTGCGAAAATCGTTGAGCCCGGAGGCGGTCTCGAATTCGATCACCAAAACGTTGGATTCCGTTCGCGTATTAAAATATGACATGGCGTCGAGAGTTCCTCCACCGTTGCGTTCCAAGAGCGTCGTGCCGTGGTCAACCGCACGACATAACTTTCAATCATATCGCGCCAGTGCCCAGCCGATGCAATTCGGAGAGTCGCATGTCGCTCGGTGTGAACGCCAAAGCCGCCATTGTCCGCCCGCCCTACGATAATCGCGGCAGGCGATTCAGGAAGAACTGAGGCGTCGTTTGCAACCACGTTGCCGCTCGTTAAACTGTAAGCTGGACCTTCCTCTGAGAGGAAACGATGATCCCGTGGCGGGTCTTCCTGAATCGGAGAAGGGTTTCCCGAACGGAAGGGTCGAATTGAACCGAATCTGGCTAGCTCTCCGAACTTTTTGGCGAATCATCACGGAACCCGATTCGCGGCTCGCGTCGAACCGCTGTTTTCAAGGGCGCCGTCGGGACCCGATCTGCGCGTTTTGGCGGTCCTCCAGCGCGATGGCCGACTGGTCGATTTCCTCGAAGAGGAGATCGACGCGTTATAGCGACGCCCAGATTGGCGCGGCCGTGCGCGACATTCACCGGGGATGCCGCAAGTCGCTACACGACTATCTGACGATCGAGCCGGTCATCGACGCGGCCGAAGAACAGCGCGTCACGGTCCCGGTCGATTTCGACCCGGCCGCGATTCGCCTGGTCGGCAATGTCAACGGCTCTCCGCCATTTCAAGGAGTCCTCAAGCATCACGGCTGGCGTGTCCGGTCGGTCCATCTCCCGCTCTTGCCGGTCGCGCGCGATGACGCCTCGGTGCTCTCGCCGGCCGAGGTCGAGATCTTGATTGATGCACCAAAGCCGACGCTCGTTGCGTCTTGAATGAGTCGAACCAACAACCCGGAACCGACAAGGACAATGATCACACGGTATGTCTCGCTACGTAGTGGGTATCGACCTGGGAACGACCAACTGCGCGTTGGCGTACGCCGACACCAGCGACGCGGATTCCGATCAGCCGGGAACAATTGCGAGCCTGCCGATTCCGCAGGTTGTCGCGGTCAACGACGTGTCCGAGCGCCCGTTGCTCCCCTCGTTCTTGTACTTGCCTTCGCCCAAGGAGTTCCCGTCGGGCGCGTTCGATTTGCCGTGGAAGGCGCCGGCTGACCGCGTGCTCGGCGTCTTCGCGCGTGAACACGGAGCCAAGGTACCGGGTCGACTGGTCAGCTCGGCCAAGAGCTGGCTTTCTCATTCCGGCGTCGACCGTCGCGCGGCCATTCTGCCGTGGACGGCCGCGGAGGATCTGGTGCGAATCTCGCCGGTCACGGCGTCGGCGGCCTATCTGGAGCACCTGCGCGACGCCTGGAACGCCCGAATCCCCGGCAAGACCGCCGCCGACCGGCTCGAGAACCAGGAAGTCTTACTTGACGGTCCCTGCTTCATTCGACCCGGTTGCGCGTGAGCTGACCATGGAAGCGGCCACCAAGGCCGGGCTGAAGCACGTGACCCTGCTGGAGGAGCCGCAGGCCGCGTTCTACGCCTGGCTCGCCGCCCAGGGCCAAAAATGGCGGAAGAAGGTCAAGGTCGATGACATCATCCTGGTCTGCGACGTCGGCGGAGGTACGACCGATTTCACCCTGATCTCCGTGACCGACGAGGGGGGCGACCTGGCCCTGTCGCGCCTGGCCGTCGGGCGAGCATATCCTGCTCGGCGGCGACAACATGGATCTGGCGCTGGCCTATGCGGTAGCCAGCTCATTGCCCCAGGGGATGGACGGACTCGACGCCGGCCAGCGCGTCGGCCTGGGATACGCCTGCCGGACCGCCAAGGAAACCCTGTTCACCGACTTGAAGAAGAACGCCGCCCCGGTCACCGTGCTGGGCCGGGGGTCCAAGGTCATCGGCGGGTCGATCAAGACAGAGCTGACTCGCGAGCTGCTCAAGAAAGTCCTGGTCGACGGGTTCCTGCCCGCTCTGCGCCGGACGACCAACCGCTGCGTGGTCGTCGCGTCGGACTGACCGAGATCGGCCTCCCCTACGCCGCGGACCCGGCGATTACCCGCCATCTGGCGCGGTTCCTCGGTCAGCAGGCCGGCTCCCTGCACACCGGCGGCGCGATCGGTGCTGCCATCCGTCGGTGTTGTTCAACGGCGGGGTTTTCAAGGCGGCCGAGCTGCGCCGCCAGATCCTCGCCGTCCTCTCCAATTGGGCGGGCCGTCCCGTCCCGGAGCTGGATTCCTCCGACCTCGACCTGGCGGTGGCTCACGGAGCAGCCTATTACGGACAGGTCCGTCGGGGTTCGGGCGTGCGAATTCGCGGCGGCGTGAGTCGATCGTACTACGTCGGGCTCGAGACGGCCGCGCCGGCGGTCCCGGGGTCGCACAGCCCATCAAGGCTCTTTGCGTCGTTTCCATGGGCACGGAGGAAGGGACCGAGACCAACGTTCCGGGCTCCGAGATCGGCCTGGTCGTCGGCGAACCCGCCGAGTTTCGTTTCCTCGGCTCGACCACCCGCCGCGACGACTCAGTCGGGACGATCCTCGAACGCTGGAATACCGAGGAACTTGAGGAGCTGGCACCACTCGAGACCGCCTTGGACGCCGCCGACGGCCGCTCGGGTGAGCCGGTGCCCGTTCGTCTCCAGACTCGGGTTACCGAAGTCGGGACCCTCGAACTCTGGTGTCAGAGCACCCGCGACCCGAGACGCTGGAAGCTGGAGTTCAACGTACGCGAGTCGAGCGAGGATAAATCAGGAATCATCAATGAAGAACGACGTGATCTTGATCCGTCGAGGGCGCGGTCGAACGGCCGCTGCGACTCACTTTCGCCGACCTGGAGGCTCTGCCAGAGCCGGCTCAGATCCACGACGTATCGCGATTTCATCCCACGCGCAAGGGCGATGGCGTGGCGCTCGATGTGATCTTGGAGCAGGCCGGCGTGCATCCCTCGGCAAACTATGTGACCTTGCACGCCGATCAGGACGATTTTCACGTCTGGTGCCGCTCGAGCTTCTGCGCGGACAGGGAATCGTCGTGTACCGGCTCGGTCCGGCGCCCCTGCCGCCGAGCACGGCGGTCCGATCCGCCTGCTGATCCGTGACGCATCCCTCTGTCATACGGGCGAGCTCGACGACTGCGCCAACATCAAGTACTTGAGCCGGATCGAGTTGAGCGAACGTCGTGGCCGCGATACACGTCCGTTGACCGAGTCGGCCCACACCGCCTTACACGAAGCGCAGTCTCAGTCGAGCCGGCCGGATTAAGGTCAGCACCCCTGGGTGCCGCATGCGGCGAAGCAACTCTTCAGCGATCCCGTTCGCGCCGCGGTCAGCATGTGCTTCAGATCATGGTTCCGGAAGTGATGGCGTCTGAATCGCCAAGCTAGTGATCAGACCAACATCCACGATTTCCCAGCCATCTGGTTGACCGCATATCACTATCCGAGGATTATGGTCCATCCATGCAATCCCATCGGGATGGGTTACGCGGATCTCACGGCCATCGGCAATTCTGACCAGAAATGGCAGAAACGGTCGCTGGCTTTTCACCTTCTTGATCTCGTCGAGTTTCACGATTGACGTCCTCAAATTCGGGATGCGCCGACGCAGTGGGGGCCGACCTTGAAAGCAGTTCCGGTACGCCTCTCCGGATCTTACGCGCGAACTGCCTCGGTACCGCCTTTCTCGACTACCTGCTTCAATTCCGATGTGACGGTCGTGGGCACTGCGATGTCCTGATTATATCGACTCGCTCGCGCTCAAGCCACGCGGAAGCAAACCACGATCAATCGCGAAGGTCCTACGTTTTCAAGCCGCTGCGGCTTCGTCGTGTCGGGGTCCGCGCCTGCGGCCTCGCGCCAGAGATCCGCGAGGCTTTGTTCCCACGAGACCGTTGGGTGCCAGCCCGTGTGGCTGACGATGCGGTCGATGTCGGCGCACGAGTCGGCCGGACCGCGTCGACTTTGTAATGACGGATCAACGCGGACTTCGACAGATCGGGCGCTCTGGCGAATTAGCCGTTCCAGGCCATCACCGACCCGTTGCGACCGTCCAGTACCGACGTGGTAGATCAGTCCCGCTTGGCCGCGCAGTGCCAGGGCGATCATCGCCCGCGCCACGTCGCGAACGTCGATGAAATCGCGTCGGGATTCCAGGTCGCCGACGCTCAGGCTCAATGGATCAGGGTCGGGATCGCTGAGCCGATCAGCAAATGTCCGAAGGCCTGAGTGGTAGGAGTTCCGGGTCCGATCGGGTTGAATACCCGACCCACTATCACGTCCAGCGGCGAGCTCTCTCGGCCAGCCCTGCGTTCGTGGCCAGCCACTTGCTTCGGCCGTAGGCGCTGTCAGGCTGGCAGCGGTAGCCTTCGTCCACTGGCAGGTTGGCTGCGTCAACGGGTCCCAATTCGGCCGCCGAGCCGGACAGGACCACTCGTAGCGGTTTTTTGATCGTTCGAAGGGCACCGAGAAGATGAATGGTCGCCCAGAAATTGGCCCGATAAAGCTCTTCGTCGAGGGCAGGGGGGGTTCGCCCGGCGGTATGGACGACGAAGTCTGGTGAGATCGTCTGAACAGCCTGGCGCAGACTGGCTGTGTCGTTCAGGTCGGCCGCGACGAACGATCGCTCCGGCCAACCGAGCGGGCAGCGACGGCCCAGCGCGACCACCTCCGTCTCGGAGCGGGCCAGGCCCTCGACCCCAGCCTTGACCGCGTCCAGGACGTATCGTCCCACAAATCCGGTTGCGCCTGTGATCAGCCAGACGGCCATGAATCACTCCAGAACGATGGGTTGCTGAAAAGGAATCCGCTCCGCCGCCTTGAATACCAAGGATCCGACACGCCGCTAACTTGGTCGCCGGACCGAGCCGGCTCCTACAGGATTTGTGGGAGGCAGCTCCGTCTCCCGATCCCGGTTTGCTCCTTGTGTCGGGTCGTTGTTCAAAATCCGCAGAGCCACTTTCAAAACACTCTCAGGAGTCAAGTCGCGCATGCAGCGGTGATGTCCTTCGGGGCAATCCGGCCGCTGACATGGCCCGCACGGGACCGGGTGGAATACATGCCACCCCTGAGAATGATAGGTCCTGGTCCAGGCAATATGCGTCGGACCGAACAGCGTGATCACCGGAGTGTTGAAGGAGCCGCGAAATGACGAGGCCCTGAATCGGTCGTGATCAAGAGCGCCGATCGTCGAACGCAGGCTTTGGTCAGCCCGATCCCGAGCGGGAGACCAGCCAGGCTGACCACGCTGTGATGATCGGCCATCGCAACGATCTGGCAAGCCGACTCGCGTTCGTCGAGGCCCACAGAGCACGAGGACGGAAACCCCGGCCTCCTCGAATGAGTTCCCGCGCCAACTGCGCGAAATGGGCGTTCGGCCAGTTCTTGGCCGGCCCAAATGCACCGCCTGTGTTCAGGCAAACCACCGGGCGATCCGCGGTCAACCCCAGAGCCGACCAGGCCCGGTCAGCGGCCGACCTCGTCTTCGGTTGTGGTCGCCAGCTCGGTTCGGACTGAATCGACCGGACAGCCGAGATGGTGCGCCAGCCGCAGATACGATTCCACGATCGGAGCGGGAATGCGTCGGTTGCCTTGATCTCGGGCGAACTCAAGCCGGTCGGTCAGCAGGATTCCACGCCCGTGGTGAGCATAACCGACCCGCCGCGGGATGCCCGCCATCCAGGCGATCAGCGCCGAACGGAACGAGTTGGGAAATATGACCGCCAGGTCGAATCGTCCACGACGCAACCGTCGCACGACCGCCAGGGTCCGCTGCTCGCGGGCGTCCGAGCGGGGATCGAACCCGATCAGCTCGTCGAACCAAGCGGTTCCATCCAGAGTCGGTGCCACGTGCGGCTTGATCACGCCGGCGATCAGTCGCCGAGGGGAACCCCTGCCGGATGGCCCGGATGGCTGGCGTGGCCATGACCGTGTCGCCGATCAGGTTCGGACAGAACACAGCGATTTTCATGAGTTTGATCGGCTTCCACCAGTGACTCGCAATCCGCGCCAGGACCGCGGCATGGAGCAGGGGGATCAAGATCTCGTGATGACCGGTCAGCGCAATTCCCTCGGAACCCGGGCGCTCAAGAACGTTGAGCAGACCTCGGTACTTCTGGTCGAAGTCGAGGTTGGCCGTCGTCAGCCCGTCCAGGGAACGACCCAGGTTTCGGACGATCGCGACGGCTTTGAGAAAGACCTCGGGCAAGACGACCGCGCTGCCCATGTTTAGCCAGACCCCGCCGGCCATCCGTCGCGACCAGATTGCAGAGCGTGCGGAAATCCGCCAGAGAGGCTTGCCCGAGTGCGGCCCCGTCGAGCTTCGGGGTCATATGCACGATGTCGGTGCCGATCGCGACATGGACGGTCAGCCGGCAGTTCGCACTCGACGCGCGGCGACCAGCAGTGACATGTCGAGGCCGGGTCCGCCGTGATCGATAATCACTTCGCCGAGCGCGGCGCCCAAGCCGATGGATTGGGTAGCGGCTCGCGTGCAGGCTTCGGCGAACAGGTCGGATGTCTCGCGGGCGAAGCCGAACTGGCCCGACAACAGCCGGCTGCCGACGTCCTCGCTGGTCTTGCCGGCGATCGCCAGCTCGAGGTCGTGGATCGCGGCCGCGCCGTTCAATGCCAGACCCTGGAGGACGCCCCGATCGATCCAGTCGATCAGGTACGGCGCGCAACCGGTCTTGACGACGTGTCCCCCGATCGCGGCGACAACCGGCCGGCCCCGCTCTCGGGCGCGGACGATCGCATCCCGCAACTGCTTGAGCGCCGACGCTCCCAACAGCCCCGGCAAGCTGTCGAGCCAGTCGTCGAAATGGGGGTCTGGGGGTAATGGATGACCCAGGTCGGCGAGAGTCACTTTGCTCGGTCGCTCTGACAGCGGTTCGTAACGCAGGTCGTTCAGGTCGAGCTCGGCAGAGCGGCTCGACGAGGTTCCGGTCGCCGGTTCGAACGAGCGGGCTCTCCGCACGATGTCAGGTCCGATTCTGGCTCACGAGAATTCCTTTTCGAGCGGCTCGTCCCGGTGTCGAGGCGGGAAGAAGCCGGGCCAGGACATCGTCCATGATATCGCTCCCCGCCGTGATTTCGAGCCCGATTCGCAGGGCTCTCAGCGGGACCGGCCCCAGCAAGCTGGCGCGCAGCTTGACCAAATCCTTCTGGGTGGTCAAGACGAGATTCGCTCCCAGATCGCGTGCCCAGCGCTCCAATGAGCCGGCATCGGCGGCGGAGTAGTCGTGATGATCGGCGAAAGACTCGAAAGTCGACGAGCTCGCGGCACAACGGGAGCAGCGTTCGCCGGAATCCTTCCGGGTTGCCGATCCCGCAGAAAGCCGCGACCGACTGGCCGGCCAGCGATCTCAATCGGCGAACGATTTCCGTCGGAATCGATCAGGTCAAGCGCGGCGTGCCGAGTCTCCACCCACCGGAGTGGTCCGGATCGCCGTTCGGCCTCCGCCCGAATCGCCGCTCGCTCCGACAGCGCTCACCAGGTCAGCCCGGGACAAGACGACCACTCCCGCACGGCCGAGGGAGCCGACCGGCTCTCGGAGCAGACCGCGCGGGAACATGTGACCAAGCCCGAATGGCTCGAGTGCGTCGAGCAAGACCAGGTCGACGTCTCGGGCGAGTCGACGATGCTGAAACCCGTCATCGAGCACGATCAGCTCGGTCTCCAGCTCGTCGACGGCGATCGCGGCGAGGGCGACCCGATCGGCGTCTTGCAGTTGAGGGACGTCGGGCAAGTTCTCAAAAAGGACTCGGCCCTCGTCGTTCAGTCCCTCGGTCTGGCCGTAGCCCCTGCTGATGATGGTGACGCGTACACCGCGGCGGCGAAACCAGCGCGCGATCCACTCGACCAGCGGCGTTTTCCCCGTCCCGCCCAAAGTCAGGTTGCCGACGGAAACCACCGGCACCTTGGCGCGCTGCGATCGAAGCCATCGGCGATCGAATCCGAGGTTCCGGACGGCTACGATCCGCGCCGTAGACCAAGGCCGCCAGCCCTAAACGCAATTCGAGCGAGAAAGGGTCCGATTCCGCGCGATTGGCCGCGGATCAGTCGCAGATACGCGTCCCGGTCGAACCGGCTCAATCGCCCGCTTTCATCGTGCGAATAATCGCCTGGGCCATCTCCAAAGTGCCGACGGCCGTGGGATCATTGCGGTTCGGCTTCATGTCGTAAGTGACGTCCTTGCCTTCCTTGATCACCTTGGCGACCGCGGCCTCGAGGCGGCGGGCGGCTTCGCTCTCGCCCAGGTGCTCGAGCATCAACACGCCTGAGAGAATCAAGGCGGTCGGATTCATCTTGTACTGCCCCTTGTACTTTGGGGCCGAGCCGTGCGTTGCCTCGAAGACCGCGCCCGCCTCGCCGATGTTCGCTCCCGGCGCGACTCCCAGTCCTCCCACCAGCCCGGCGCACAAATCCGAGAGGATGTCGCCGTAAAGGTTCGGCAGGACCAGCACGTCGTAAAGCTCGGGCTTCTGGACCAGTTGCATGCACATGTTATCAACGATCCGGTCCTCGAACTCGATGTCCGGATACTCCTTGGCGACCTCGCGACTGACTTCGAGGAACAGGCCGTCGGTGAACTTGAGGATGTTGGCCTTGTGGACGGAAGTCACCTTCTTGCGCCTGTGTTTGCGTGCGTATTCGAAGGCGTACTTGACGATGCGACGGGTGCCGATGATCGAGATCGCCTTGATCGTGATCCCCGAGTCAGGCCGGATCGTCTTGCCGTTCAACCGTCTTGATGTCCGCGATCAGCTCGGCGGTTTCGGGCTTGCCCTGTTCGAACTCGCAGCCGAAATAAAGGCTCTCGGTATTCTCGCGGACGATGACCAGGTCGATCGGCGTACCGGAGAAAAAGGTCCGCACTCCCGCGTACACCTTGCACGGCCGGACACACGCATAAAGGTCGAGGGCTTGCCTCAGGTAGACGTTGACGCTCCGAAATCCGGTGCCGACCGGGGTTGTGACCGGGGCCTTGAGTGCGACCTTGGTACGACGGCACGATTCGATCACGCTGTCGGGAATCGGCGTGCCCAGCTTGGCCATGACGTCGACGCCGGCTTCCTGTTCGTCCCAACGGATCGAGACACCCGTGGCCTCGATGCACATCTTGGCGGCCTCAGCCAGTTCCGGTCCGACACCGTCGCCGAGTATCAGCGTCACATCGTGGGTCATGGAATCCGCGTCTCCCTCGGGTGTTCGACGCTCAACTTTAACTGTGAGCTGCCAAACCCGAAGTCCAGGAGGAGCCCGCCGATTGTGAACGCCGCGTCAAGTGGTATGTTAGTAGGCTGGTGAATGCCAGGCTAACTTGAAGCTAGGCCCGCCGTCAAGCAGCAGCGTGAGACGAGGTGCAGTTTATCAACCAGGTCCGCATCGAAATCCAGAGAGCGATCCGACCCATGATCGATCCACCCCTCCCGCCTGATCCGATGGTGCAGTACTGGCTGCAACGCCATCGCGGCCTCACCAGCTTTCATCTTGCACATGATCGGGATTCCTCCCACGATCCTCGGCGTCCTGTTTGTTCGATCTATCTCATCTTGTTCTCCGCGTCGATCTTTCTCCTGGCCCTGGCCCTCTTCGTCGGTGGTTTTGTTCTTCAGTTCGCCGGCCACTTGCTCGAAGGGACCGATCCCGGCGAGGTCATCTATTTCAAGGCGCAAGTTGGGGATGCCCTATGTCGAGTTTCCTCCCGCCCGACCTTCTCGACGGGCCGAGAGCTAGCCAGACGGCGGGAAAAGGGGACGTCTCATACCTCGCGCGGACGGAATTGATTCGTTTTTGAAGCGCGAGGCTGGCCCGCGGACCGGCATGGTTCAAAGTTGGGGCGAAATAAGTACCAGCCTGCCGGTGGGGCGGACATTCCTGTCCGCCACAGGGGCCAGCGGCGGACAAGACTGTCCGCCCCACAGAGCTGTCACCCAACTTTGAACCATGCCCGCGGACCGATCCCTGGTCTTGCAAAACTGTTGGAGCCGAAACACCATGGAGTGAAACCACGGACCCAGGGGTGAATCTCCATGTCGGGTCTCTTCGGTGATCGAAAACGACTCGGCCGGTTGGTGGGGACTGTCGTCGGGCTGGCCGTTGCCGCCTTGGCGGTAATGATCGTTCCCGCCTGGCTTAACTTTGTGTTCACGCGGCGAGCCCGACTTCAGGCAACCATCGGTTTTCTGGTCGGGTTGGGGATTACCTACGCCGTTGTCGTGGTTGTCGCGGTGATCGGCACTCTGGCGTTTGGGGGTTTGCTGTACAAGGAACGACGCAAGCGGACGAGCCGGTCCACGATATCCCGAGGACTCGTGCTTTGCATCTCTTGCCTACTTGCCGCCGCGCTGGCAGAGGGAGCCGCCGCCGCGCGGCGAGCACGGTTGTTCCAGCCCCGTTCGCTGATGAAGGGCATCCCCGAGCTTAACGACCGATTCGCGGAAACGACCGGCAACGCGGAGGCGACGATTGCCGTGGTCGGCGAGTCGAGCGCCTTTGGGATGCCATACGACTCGTGGCTGTCGGTGGGCAAGATCGTCGCATGGCAGCTCGAGCAGTCTATCGCCACGAAGAGATTCCGCGTCGAAACCGTGGCCCAGCCGGGCGACACGCTCGAGGGACAGTATCAGAAACTGGCTAGCCTTCGGCGCCGCGCCGATGTCCTGATCGTCTATTGCGGTCACAACGAGTTCGCGGACATCCCCTGGTCGCGGACGGTTGACCACTACCGCGACCACACGCCCGCGTCACTCAGGGGCCTCGACGAGCTGGCCGCCAGGGTCTCCCCTCTGTACGCACTGATCCGCGAGACGGCCGACAAGTTGCGGGTCGCGCTGGTGCCGCCCCATGGCCCCCGCCCACCCTTGGTCGACCAGCCAGCTTATACTCCTTCAGAGTCGCGCCGCGCGCCTCAAGGGATTCCGCCGTCGCCTGGAGGCGATCGCGGTCTACGGCAGGCGGATCGGGGCGCTGACGGTGCTCGTTGTCCCACCGTCCAATGACGCGGGATTCGACCCCAACCGCTCGTTCCTGCCGGCCGAGACCACCCGCGACGAGCGGGAGGCGTTCGCGCGCGACTTCCTGGCTGCGCGCCGGTCGGAGGATTCCCAACCGGCAAGGGCTATCAAACTCTATCGGACCCTGTTGGACCGGCAACCGGGCTTCGCCGAGACGCATTACCGCCTGGGCCTCCTACTGGACCACGCCGGTGCATGGGACGAGGCTTATCGCCACTACGTCGCAGCCCGGGACCTCGACGGTCTGCCGATGCGTTGCCTGAGCTCTTTCCAACAAGTGTACCGCGATGTGGCGGCGAAGCAGCAGTGCATCCTCGTCGATGGCCAGGAGCTGTTCCATGCGATCGGGCCGCATGGCCTGCTTGACGATCACCTTTTCCACGACGCGATGCACCCGTCGCTACTGGGCCATATCGCTCTGGCGCAGGGGATTGTGGATGCGCTGTCGCGCGGCGGGCATTTGGCTGGCCAGCGGGAGCACCCCAGCAAGCGATCGACCCAGTCCGCTGTGCTTTGCACTTCGGCTTGCAACCCAAAGACTGGAAGCCTCTCTGCGAGCGCGGGGGCATGTTCTACTACGCGACCTCGGGATTACGGTACGACCGGACCCAGCGTCTGGCCAAGCAGGACGCATTTAAGGCAGCCGCGCAGCGGATCGCCGCCGGCATCCCACCCGAGGCAGCCGGCTTGCCCAACATCGGAGCCTCTGCGAGCCTGTCGGTTCGGCCCGGTCTCGATTCACGCTCTCGTAACCGCCGTCCTAGCGATCCCCAACCTCCACGGGAAAAGGGGCTTGGAGAGCGAACAACGCTAATCAATACGGCAAGATACACAGACTAGCGAGAGCGGCATTTCTCGGATTCCCGGATTGCTGCGAGGATTGGCCGTTTCTCATCCTCCGCGTCAGTCACGACCTCGATGCGAGCGACCCCGGTAAGGCGACCGGCGGATGGAAACTCACCCAAGGATCAATCGGTTCCGAGCGATCGCATCGATACCGGACTGGCAGAGCCCGGCCACGCTAACTCGACGCGCAAGCGAGGGACGCTGGCCAAGGCCGGCGCGTGACACCGCCGGTCCTCTCGCTTGCGCGTCGGGTTGGTATGGCCACAAGCACCGCCCTGGTCGTTTATTTGAGACTCCTCGCCGATCTCCGCAACAGTTCATAGCAAAGAATTAATCGCCAAGCAGTTAGGGCAGATTCAGCGTGCCACTGGTCGTACCCGACCAGTGCCCATGCTGCTTGGCCCAACGCACTGGTCGGGTACGACTAGTGGCACCCAAGATTCGGTGGAGATCCGTGAGGAGTCTCGTTTATTCCCTGCCGGTCGCCTTACCCGTCATACGAAACAGCCGTGTCGCTCGTCTAAGTCTCGTGAAGCGCGGCGCACTCGGGACCTGCGCGCCGAAAAGGCGCTCGGCAAATAGGAATTCGTCCACATGTCTCAATTCAGCTTCGAGTTCCGCTTGGGCGCCGGAATAATCGGAAGTTCGAAGAATCGCTCTAACCCTATGCAGATCATCAACTTCCACCTGGGCGCCGAATAGCCGTCACGTTCGGACATTTTGTCGTATCTCTTGAAGCACCATCATATTACGACCGGGCGCCTGCATAACCGGCACGATCCAACAGTCTAACGTATGTTGAACGCCTACATCGAGTTATGCTCCGGCGCCTGACTAATCCGCATAAAGCGACCCGTGGCGGAACATTTGTCATATATAGTGATTTGGCATGTACTTACGGCTGGGCGCTGGATAATCGCGGCAAGCGTTACAACCGCGACTTTCTTATGCCTTCCGCTTATTGGTTGACGGCATGCCCGTGGTGGCGCCCTCCATTTTCAGGATGACGACGCGGTTGACTCAAGTCTTTATGATAATGTGACTTACACCTGACGCTGGACTTTTCGGTATAATCCATCCGATATTGTCATGATGCGTCATTAGATTACAGAGCTTTGAATTTACACCGGACGCTGGAGTCATCGGAACCTCGACTCTTGTGATGACAACTCTTCCGCGGTTGCCCACTTCGAGGATGGCTCGCCGATGGCGCTTGCCGTCCGAGATCTGTCGTTCGCTCGTCACCATCGGTCAGTACGTCGAGTTCACCAAGGCCACGGGGTACGTGACCAGTTTCGAACGAACGGGGGATGGCTCGTTCCAAGTTGACGAAACCATCTAACCGATCCGGCCGCAGGACCGCGGCAACATTCCCGCGCGTGATGTGAGCTTCGAGGATGCCCAGGCATACTGTGAGTGGGCTGGAGTCCGTCTGCCCTCGGAGGCTGAACCGCTGGCCGCAGCCCTTGTGGACCAACATGTCCTCACCTCTGCCCAAAGAAAGGAATTCCTGTTCAGGAAGTCAGGGAGGTTTGAGATCGATCGCTTCCCGAACCCACTCGGCCTGCTGGGCCCGGAGTTTGTCGTCGGTGCCGCGTCGAATGGTCGCGAGGTCATTCGCTCTGGCCCTTATTACGTCAGCGTCGTAGGCTGGGAAGAACGACCTAACCGACAAGAATGCCCGACCGACGAATACGATCTGATGACAGGATTCCGGATCTGTCGCCAATCGACTTGCATCTGAATGGACGTCGGTATCTCGCGTTCTCAGTCACCAACCTAGGAGAGGAAAGAAAGGTTCAGAAGCGGCCATGCAACGCCCTCGTATCCAATTGCGGACGATCCTGGTGTTCATTGCCTTCCTCGCCCTTGGCATGGTCGTCGCCGTGCAGTCCATTCGGCTCGACCGCTCCCTGATCAGCTCGAGCGGGCCCTCATTCGCGAGCGAGAATCCCGCCGAGGTCCCTCCAGTGGCGGCGGCCGAATCCAGAGAGCGACGGCCGAGGAGGCAGCCCTGCTGCGCGGGCCAACTCAGACAGGATTCGCGCCCTTTATGTCAAACAACGGTTAACTCCCAGTGCGGCCGCCAGCCCGGTCGATGACAAGGAGGCTGTGGGGATTGCTGAACAGTTCGTCCGCGAGAACGGCTACACGGACTTCGTCCCGACCGACCTGGCGGCGTTGCAGCCCGAGGGGATCGAATTCGTCGCTCGGGATCAATGGCCACGAAATGCGGCAAATAGCCTGCTGCCGGCGGCGAAGGGCATTCGGCGGGGTGCGCTGTTATCCGGAAGGGCTGGACCGTCGGTTTCGCATACGTGAAGCCGCACGGGGGCCCGAATGTCGGGCGCGGTACGATGGACGAGCTCGGCGAGAACGTCAGGATGCAGCACCAAGACTTCGTGCTTAATTTCTTCGTGTCTGGGGCGAGGTGAGGTCCAAGAAGGCGATGACGTGGGGGAAGAATGGTTCGAGCGGGCGTGGGCCGATCGCGTGGAGAAGATTTTCCGAGCTTATTCGGGCCTGAACCTCGCGGCACTTCCTGTGTCGCATTCGATTTTTTTGGAGAC
>CAWAAW010000036.1:0-75908 GCA_963779785.1 uncultured Planctomycetota bacterium | reverse complement strand
TCGGCATCGGTGCCCATGCTGTCGCCGATCTGAAACGCCAAATTGGGTGCGGGCGGCGGTGAGTACAGCCGCTTGAGGTTCGCCTCCGGGTTCTTAATCAACAAGACTCCTTGCGAGCCAGGTCCATCCACCTTGCGAACCTCATACTTGACGGCGTCTGCGAGCATGCCGACGAGCAATGGCGCGAAGTCGCGCGGGTCGCGCCGCCGGAGGGTCTGGGTTGCAATCTGACGCACTTCGGCCGAAGAACTCATCAAGGCGAGAACGGCCAGCGCACGAGAAGAGCCCGGTGAATCGACCTGGCCTAGCAGCTTTACGGCCATCTTTTGGCGGACCGGCTCTCCGTGAGCGAACAGTGACCAAATCGCTGGAACAGCCCGCGGATCCGTCACTTCCGAAAGCGACTTCTCCGCATCGGCGCGTTTCGTTTTGTTCCGGCTTGAGAGGGCTTCATGCCATCTTCGTCAACTGGGCTTTCCAGTGGTCGTTCGCCTTGTGCTGCTGCTGGGCTTCCGCCTTAACGGCGGCAAGCCGCTCCGGCTTGTCCCAGTGTCCGCCCAGCTTCTTGTAGCCCAGGCGCTTCCACGCCGCCTCTCGAGAGGGATCCAAACGGATAACCTGATATAAATGGGCACTGGCTTGCTGCTTCAATCCGTTCTCCTCGCACCACAACGCCAACTTCCATTGGTCCTGAGCACGGTCAGGCGTTCTTACACGACGCTCGAGGTATTCCTTGACTTTAGCCTTCCTGTCCGGATCATCTCGGGCGGTCTGCACCACCTGTTCGGGGCGTTTCCATTTCCCCTGATAGGCGACCAACCCCAGCAGCCCACGGGCAATGGTGTTCCTCGGATCGTACATGACCGCGAGCGACAAGTGCTTGATCCGCTCGGCGGACAGGCCGTGAGCTTCGCACCAGAGTGCCAGTCGAACGTGGGCGTTGGGATCACGGCCGGCCTCGGTCGCGGTCGACTTGTACACCGTCAGGTCCGTTAGGTTCTGTCGGAGCGTTATCGTCTGGGAACGCACCAACGATGACCGCGGCAGAAAGCAGAATCGGCCAAATCATCGCAGCCTGTCCTTTCGCTCACTTGGGAAACGGCGTCAAACGGGTCGGATATGGGATCGATCAAGCTATTGTCGTGGGCCAGCGCGCCGATCTTGCCGACAAAGAAGCTCTCGCCCTCGGCGACTTGCAGATTATAACACACGGCTGGACCGACTCATCCGTCACCGACTTGACCGTGCTGACTCCGCCCAAGGTCCGCAGCCGGTCGCCCGGCTTGAGCTCGCGAGCCATCACCCACCCCTTGCCGGCTTTCCAGAACCGGTGAATTCCGGTTGCGACGATTGCGTCGTCATCGAGTTCGATCCGCAAGGTGGCGTTGGGCGGATTGTGGTAAACCGCCACGATCGGTTGATATCTCAATTCGCCCGTCTTGGGATTCTGGGTCAGGACCTCGTCGCCGGCAGAGAGTTTCTCGATGACCTGGTGCCCTGCGAGCGTTTGCACGAGGGTGCCGGCGCCAAAGCAAGAGTGGTGCCAGCGAACGACGGGCTGAGCCGCTTGATCAACGACCAAGGGCGCGGCTTGAGGCTGATAATCCAAGGGGACCTGCTCGACGAACGTCGGCCGTTCCGGGGTCGGCTCCGTGCTGGGACTCGCGTAACCGAACAGGTTGACCTGCCATTTCTCCCAGGCTTGACGCTCCGCGCCCAGGTCGGTACCGATCACGTCGGCAAGAATCTGTCTGACCGACCGATTGGTCGCGTCGATCGGTGCGTTTACGGCGTCGATGGTCTGGACGTCATTGGTGAGTTGCTGCTGCGCGACCTGGGCCGACATTTGAGCATCCTGCGCCATCTGGCCGGTGGGGATCTCGATCTTGCGGTAGACATATTCATCCACGATCCAGCACCCTTCCAGCCCGCCAGCCGGTCCGCCGTTTCTCGGAGTCACGAGCGTCAGCAGCGGCGGCGACGCTTCGCCGGCCGCGGCCAGATGCTGACTCACATTCGCGGCGAGCCCGGCATTCTGGAGCTCGCTGGCGAAGTGGGCGGCGGCCGAACAGCTCAGTCCAAAGTACTGCAGTGGCGTTTGCCATGCCGAGTCACCGGAACGCCAGCCATGTCGCATCGACTCCAAGACCCAGACCTGCTGGCGAATGACGAGCGGAAGCCCGTTGTTATCGGTGGTGACGAGATCGGTCGGCAACAACGGGACATTGGGAGGGGCGAGCGGTGAGTAGATGCGCTTGACGTTGGCATCTTTCCGCTTGATCAGCAGCTCGCCCGGCGAGCCCGGGCCTTTCACTTTTTTCACTTCGTACTTGACCGGGTCGCGGAGCATCGCGATCAGGAGCGGAGCGAACTCACGCGGATCTCTCCGGCGAAGCGATCTGGGTGGCGATCTGCCTCACCTCGGGCGAACCACTGAGGATTGCCAGCATCGCCAGCGCCCGCGATGCTCCCGGCGAATCGATCTGTCCCAGCACGGCGACAGCGACCTTCTGCCGCGCCGGCATTCCCGTTGGCGAAAGTGACCCAGACCGCGGGGACGGCAAGCGGGTCGGTCACTTCGGCCAGCCCTTTCTCGGCGCTGGCCCTTCGCGATTTGTCTTTACCGGCCAGCCCATCGCGGTACTTTTCCAGCAACGGCTGCCAGTGCTTGTTGGCCTTCTTCTGGTTCTCGTCTTCCTGCTTCTGGAGCGCCACTTTCTCCGGCTTGATCCAGTGGCCGCCGACTTTCTTGAATCCGAGATGTTTCCTGGCGATCTCCCGTGAAGGATCGAGCCTGAGGACCTGGTGGAAATGCGCGGTGGCCTGCTGCTGCAGCCCGTTCTGCTCGCACCAGACCGCGAGCTTGAGCTGAGCGTCAACACGATCCGGCGGTCTTGGCCCGGCGCTCCAGGTATTGCCGCACCAGCTCTTTTTGGTGGGGATCGTCGCCGACAGCCTTGCTGATATCGTCCGGACGTTTCCATTTCCCCTGATACGAAACGAGCCCGGACAGTCCCCGCGCCAGGGTATTCGAGGGATCGTACAGGACGGCCAGGGCGAGCTGCTTGACCCGCTCCGCGGTGAGGCCGTGGGCTTCGCACCAGAGGGCGAGGCGGATGTGCGCCTTGGCGTCATGGCCGGCCCGGGCGGCGGCGGCCGGTAGGCGTCCAGGTCCGGTCGGTCCTTCGGAGACGTCGTCGCCGGCGAGAGCACCCACAATGATGGCACCTGAGATCAAAATCGAGGAGATCATCGCCAGCCCTCTCGAATCAAGAGTTCAGAAGCAGATCTTTCTATCATGATCAGCGGAATAGCCCGACGTGATCGTTTCTCACGGTCCCAGATCAGGACCGTGGTATCGTCGAGCCCGACGCGAGACCACGGCCGTCCGGAGAGAACGCCAGTGCGCCGGGGTAGGTGCGCGCGGCCGGGCAGATGATCTCTTCGATCTTGCGTCCATCGTCGGTTCGGTACAGCCGGATGATCTGGTTGCGATAACCGCCGGCCACGGCCACGACCGAACCATCGGCGGAGAAGGCGAGGGCATTCGCCCCATCTTTCGCGACCTCGATCCTCTGGCTGCTCCCCGAGCCGATGTTCACGATATCGATTCCGTCGTCGATTGGATGCGCCAGTCGCGGTCGTATCACAGCGAGTCGATCTCCGAGGCTGAGCCCGGGTCGCGACGGCCACGCTTTGTCCGTCGGGCGTGAACGCCGATCTTGCGACTCGGAGTAAAGAAACGCTCCTCGCCGGTCGCCAGGTCGGCCACGTGAGCCGAGTCGCGCGTGTTCACAGCCAGAAACCGGTTTCCGGGGCGAAGGCACCGCCGAGCATCCCGGAGTCTGGACCCTCGCCCTTGGCGAGCAGGAACTGCGGCTGCACGGCCGGCCGCTCGCGACCCGTCTCGAGCTCACGCACCTTGAGCACGTTGTCGCGTCCGTAAGACAAAACGAACTGGCCGTCGGCCGAGAAGGCCAGCGCTTCCGCGCCGGTGAGGTCACCATGCCCCGGCCATTGGTGCCTCTGCCGGCCGGTTGCCAGGTCCCAGACGCGGACCACCGAGTCCGGCAAGAGCGCCGCCGTGGCCAGGCTCCGTCCGTCCGGCGAGACGGCCAGGAGGTAAACGCGACCGCCGTGAGGAAAGACGCCTGAGCTGGCGGGCATTCCGCGCGTCCCACAGACGGACCGTGCCGTCGTCTCCGGCGGTGAGGACCGAGCGCCGTCGGGAGTGTACGCGACCATCCTCACGCCGCCTTGATGCGCCTCGGGGTTGGCGAGCCGCTCTTGACCGGACTCGGCTTCAAAGAACCTGAGCACGCCGCCTCGTGGACGTGACGATCGTTCCGCCGTCGGGCGAGAAGGCCACGCCCGTTGTCCCCAGACCGTACCCGAGGTCGCTCTCCCAGCGATGAGCTGCCGGTGCTCGTGTCGATGACCTGCAACGCCCCGCCGACACCGATCATCGCGAGCGACCGGCCGTCGGGCGCGAATGCGTAGGCAATCCCCTTGCGCGTGAGTTGTCTCAGGCCGGTTGCGCGATTGACGATGACGACCTGTCCGTCGATCGTATTGACCGCCAGCAGGCGGCCATCGCGGGAGAAACACGGTGCAAATGGCCCGCTCGTCAGATCGGCCAGAGGTGTGCCGCGATCCCGTTCGAGATCCCAGAGCGTGATCTTGCTTCCCAGTGCACTGATCGCGAGCGTCTTCCCATCGGGCGCGAAGGCGAGCAACGGGACCGATGCGAAGATCCAGTTTAAGTGTCGAACGACGAAGCACCGCGTCGCGACGTCCCAGAGCTGGACTTCCCCGTTGGTCGCGCCCGAGGCGAGTGTCGCGCCGTCGGGAGAGATCGCCAGGCTGTCGACGTCGGCGTGTTCTCCACGATCGTCCGTACCGGCTCGGCCATCCGGCAGGCTCCGGATCCAGATCGATCGGACCAACGAGTGCGTGGCCGGGTCTTGACTGGTCGACAGCGCGGCCATGAACCGGCCGTCGGCGGAGATGGTGAAGTTGCGGATCGCCTGGTCGGGAGTGCGGGCGTCGCCCATCAGGTCGATCGTTTCGACCGTCCGTCCGCTGACCGGGTCCCAGAAATGCACAATGCCGTCAGCCCGAGCGGAGACGACGGCTTTGCCGTCAGCGCGTGAAGTCGACTCCGACGACCTCGGTTGGATGTCGCCGTTGCGTTGTCCCCAGGCGGAGTCGTACGCGAGGCAGGCAAAGGGTCGCCGTATCGGTCGCAGACGCGAGGCTCGAGCACTGGGGGCTCGGGATATTCGCGGAGATGTCCCGTGACCGTCAAGCGGACCGGCGCCGGCATTTGCATTCGCGCGCCGGGTTCCAGCCGAGGACATGGGCGTGGCGATCGCGGCGGTCCCGAGCCCGAACGCGAGGATTTGAGCGGCCGCCCGCCCGAGTTGCCACAGCGACATCACTTTGAGCGACTCGCGGACCAACGCTGCCACCCGCCCCGAGACCAGCGTCGTCTCCGCAACCCCGAGGCTCGCGGCAGTGGCGGCCCGAACTGTCGCCGCCAGCAGCGACTCGGGCAGAGCCGCCGAGGCCGTTTGAGGCGTCAAGGAGACAGCCAGAATCCCGGCCGATGGTGCCAGCCCTCGACGCACCAGCCGGCCCCGCAACAAGTCCTTGGCACGTGCGAGCCGGCCCGAGACCGTCCCCTTGGTCCAACCCAACTTCCGGGCGGCCTCCTCCTGCGTCTCGGCCCTCCAGATAGCAAAGCACCAGCGGCAAGCGATATTTGTCCGGGAGCCGGCTGAGCTCCTCGTCGAGGACCGCGCTCAGACTCAGCCAGCGCAGGATCGCGCCCGGCCGGCTCGAGCTGAGCCGACGAGCGCATGGGCTCTTCCCTTCGCCTGCGGCCCAAGATCAAGGCCCGGCGGGCAATCCGTGCGGCGACCCCGTGCAGCCACGGACCGAGTGACTCCCGCTTGCGGACCGCCTTGCGCCCGCACGGCCAAAACCATGAACGTCGCCTGAAACGCGTCCTCAGCGGCGTGGTAGTCACCCAGCACACGCACGCAGACTCCAAGCACCATCGGTCCGTGTCGTCGCACGATCGCGTCGAAGGCCATCTCGCCGCCGGTGTCGCACCCCGACCCCGCCACGAACCGCTCGAGCAGTTCGCCATCGCTCATGCCCGACACGACCCCGAATCGAAACAGCGCGTCAATGTCGTGGACGATTGTTTCGGTTCGTGGATAGACCATGAAGTTGGCCTTTATCGCAGCCTACAAGCCTGCAACCTTTCATCTGGTCGCCAGACCTCGCGCTGTACGCCGCTTTCATCCATTCTACCGGTTCCCATCATTACCCTGTTAGTGCGCGCAAACGCCTTTCCGAATACAGCTTTTTCTCGCTCAGCCGTACGACTCCCATCCGGCAAATGCGTCAGCATTTTACCCGGGTGATATTGACTTCGCGATTATGCCCGGGTAAAATCCCTCGTTGACAAAGAAACCGTTCGAGGAGTGGGATTATGAATTACGGCGATGAGCAGACTTTGCACAGCCTTTGAAGGCTCTCGGCTTATCGAATCTGGCGAATTGGCCCAGGTCGCCTTGACAGACGAAGCAGCGTCGTTGACGGAGGAGAGCATTCACCGGTCATCATCTTCGACGACGTGACCGGCGAACCCATCGAAGTGGACTTCCGTGGCACGCACGAGGATGTGCTCGGGAGACTCAAGGAGCGGACGAGAGAAGGCACATTCGATGAACCGGAAGAGGAAACGCCGCGACGTGTCGGGCGTCCGAAACTGGGTGTCGTCGCTCGCGAGGTCACTTTGCTGCCTCGGCACTGGGACTGGCTGAACAGTCAGCCAGGTGGTGCTTCGGTCGCTCTTCGCAAGCTCGTCGAAGCAGGCGAGACACGTGAACGCAGGCAGGGACCGTGTCCGGCAATCGCAAGAGGCGGCCTACCGGTTCATGTCCATCCTGGCCGGAAACCAACCTGGTTTCGAGGAAGCGACGCGTGCCTTGTTCGCGGCGAACCCGGACCGTTTCGACGAGCTGGTCGAGCCCTGGCCGGCCGACGTTCGGAATCACGCGAGGAAACTGGCGACGATCGCGCTCCACCCGGAGGCGACTCAGTCCGGCCAAACCGATGACTCGGACCAAACGACGGCTCGCAAGGAGGCAAAAACAAAATGAACCGGAAGGCCAGCGTCGGCCCTCGGCCACCCTCCCATCGCACGATTGGCCTTTACACATGCATCGGCAACTCAAGTGTCCCCCCTTTGCGAAGGGGGGGCAGGGGGGGTGACGACGCACGCTTCGGACACCGCGAACGTTTTCCCGCAAATGGGAGCTACGAGGCCACGCAGCCCGGTCAAAAACCCCTCGAGAAGCCCTGTACTGGGTTGCGCGAGACCACCCCCCCTGCCCCCCCTTCGCAAGGCTAATCTTTACCCACAACTATTCGCGTAGTTTTTTTGCCGGCCTGGAAGCCCGCTACGAGCAAGGTCAGATCATGAAGTCCACGCCACAACGTCCTCACTCCAGGCATCCCGTCCCGCTTGCGGTTCAGATGACCACCCAGGCGGCCGATCCACAACACCGCCTGGCCGACAGTCAGCTCCGATGGCTTCATCCCTTTCCCAAAGCGGAGGACCAGCACCTCGATCTCATCATCACTCAAGACCTGCCGCGCTGGGGCCTCGGGGGTCTCGCGCCAGATCCCGCAACGACACGATTCGCGCCGCCACCGCCGCGTCGATTGTCACGGCCTTTTCCAGCGAGTGCCAGTTCTCCAAGCGCAAATCCTCCACCCGACAGCCACTCTTGAGTACCAAGTGTACCTCTTCGATTGGCCATCGACACGAGTATTTTCGCACGACCTCCAGCGCCTCGCCCGCACTCGCTGCCGGTTCGAGCGTCCAAAGCAGCCAGTGTGCCGGCTGGGTCCCAGCCGGCGGATTAGGCTCCCACACCTCCACGAGGTTCCAGGTCATCGGCCAGGCGTGCGGGTACTTCTGCAGATCCGGGATCAAGGTCACCCGCATCGACCGTACTTCCACCTGCGCATACCGCTCGGGGACGCCCGCCTTGCGACTCACCACTATCTCCGTCCGACACAGCACCGGCTGGCTCCGCACAGCCTCATGTGCTTTGGCCAGCGGGTCGTCGACTCGGCGGTTCTGGGCACAGCGGATGATGGCGCTATCACCATTATCGACTACCGTCATCATCACCTCATAAGCATCACCCTCGCGATCCATTACATGGATCAGCCGGGGAACCGGCCGGTCGCCGGCTGTCTCGTACAAAATGGCGCGGGACGCATCAATGCCGTTGATCCACTTGCTGCTCTCTATTTCCTCGGGACCAGGCTGGCCCGGTTGAGGCCGTGCCCAGTATTGCTGATCCAAGATCCCGATGACCTGTCCCGAAACGGTCAGGGCCAACGTGGTGTGCAAATGCACGCCACGCGCCAGCCCGCCCGAATCGATCGGGCCCAGTTCCGGGATCATGTGCAATCCCGTAAAATTCAGCGAAGTCGTGTCTTGGACCACGAGCACGACGTCCTCCTCAAGACAGCGCCGAGCGGTGTCGGTGGTGAATCCCAACCGCAGCAAGTTGGCGGTCACCCGAGGGTTGGCATAGAAGCGGTAGGTGGCCTTGGCCTGGCCCGCGCTGCCGGTCGCCTGAGGGATCGAGGCAGACGGGTGTTCGATGGTATTTACAATGATTGTGGTCAGCCGAGCTTGGAGGCGTTCGTCGGGCAACTCGGCCGACGACGACACCTGCTCGGCCCAAACAGTATGAGAGAAAGTCATGGGAATCCGTCCCCCTTGGAAATCCTGACAAGGGCTCGCTAAACCACAAATCCAGCCCAGGTTAACGATAGAGAAAGTGTCGGAAAAAGATGTGGGTAAAGATTAGTTCGCAAGGGGGGGACGTTATTCGCGCCATAGAGGTTTGTGTAGAGACCAATGCACGCACGGCGGGGCAAGGGTTCATTTTGTTTTTGTTTCTAATAGAATGTCGCGTGAGACCGCAAATCTGAACGGCCAATCGCCAGCCGTGGACGAGGGATGGAAGCGTGAAGCAATACCTGGACTTGTTGCGACTGGTGTACGAACAGGGTGAAGAAAAGGCCTCTGCGCAACCCTCCAAAGCACGGGGACAAAGCCCAAGACGAGGAGCATTTTTGGCTATCAGACCCGCTACGACCTTACCGAGGGATTTCCCCTGGTCACGACCAAGTCGCTGCCGTTCCGGCAGGTTGTCGTCGAGCTTCTGTGGTTCCTGACCGGCTCGACGAACGTCGATTATTTGCACCAACACGGTGTCAAAATTTGGGACCAATGGGCCGATGAGACAGGTGATCTTGGCCCGATTTACGGGAAACAATGGCGGGCCTGGGAAGGTGGTGACGGGCGACAAGGTGGACCAGGTCGCGGAGCTGCTCAATGGCATCGAACAAGTCAAGAAGGACCCAACGGCTTCGGCCGCCCGACGGCTCATCTTGACCGCCTGGAATCCGGCCGACGTGGCCAAAATCAAAGGACCTTCCGCCTGCCATACCTTTTGTCAATTCAATATGAATCGCGGCCGGCTCTCCTGCCAGTTGTACCAGCGGTCGGCGGACCTGTTTCTGGGAGTTCCTTGGAACATCGCAAGCTACGCGCTGCTGACTCATCTGGTCGCCAAGGTGACGGGGCTGGAGGCGTTTGAATTCGTCCACACTTTTGGCGATGCCCACATCTATGAAAA
The DNA here is from genome assembly GCA_963779785.1 of uncultured Planctomycetota bacterium. Classification (GTDB taxonomy): domain Bacteria; phylum Planctomycetota; class Planctomycetia; order Isosphaerales; family Isosphaeraceae; genus CAVRFS01. The sequence goes on along the minus strand of CAWAAW010000036.1, from coordinate 66,168 downwards.
TCACCTGGAGCAGGTTTCCGAGCAACTTAGAAGACAGCCGTTTCCGCTCCCCAAATTGGTGATCGACGACAGCGTGACGAGTCTGGATGGGCTAATCCCCGATCAATTCCGGCTCATTGGTTATGAACACCACCCTCGCCTTTCCGGTGAGGTTGCGGTATGAGGGGTTTGTCGTGATCGTTACTGCCATCGCCGCGATGGATCGCACGGGCTTGATCGGCGACGGCATGAAAATGCCGTGGCACCTGCCCGCGGGATCTGCGACGGTTCCGCGACTCCACGATGGGCAAGCCACTCATCATGGGCCGGCGCACGTTTCAATCGTTGCGCACCCGCTACCCGGACGCCTGAATGTCGTGCTCACGCACAATCCGTTCGTTCTTCGCCGATGGCTGTCGCATCGCCCATTCGATCGAAGACGCCTTGCGCATCGCCCAGGATCACCTCGGCCAGACCGGTGGCGACGAAGCGATGATCATCGGCGGTGCAATCCTGTTTGAGGCGACGTTCCGCTCTGGGATCGACTCTTGCTCACGGTCGTCGAAGGCCAGTTTCACGGCGATACCTACTTTCCTCTCGAACGTGTCAAGCAATGTCGATGGCGGTTGATAGAGCGAGAATATCGCGGTGCTGACGCCAAGAATGCTCACGCCCATTGGTTCCTCAAGTTCGATCGACAACCGGCGACGCGCCCCAGTTCAGAGGATTTTGACCTCCACAGTTGGTTGAGAGACTCCCGATGCCTGATCGATGTGGACGACAAAGGGTCGGCTGCGCTCGACAGTTTTGAATTGCGCCAGAAGGTGAGGAGAAAGGCTTCATGTCGCGTTCGGTCCAACTCACAACCCGAATCGTCTCCGGAGAACCGAAAGATTCACTTGGCGTCGCGGAGTTTCTGCACGCTCCGACCGAAGCGTTCGGCCAGCCCGTGTGCCGGCTGGGCCTCGCCTCGCACGGCCGGACGGAGATCACGCCGGACGATGTCCTGCACGCGCTCGACGCCGGTGTGAATTTCCTGAATTGGCCCGGCGTGGCCGACTCGCCTGGGGGAGAAGATGCATTCAGCGAAGCCGTCTCGTCCCTCGGTTCCAGGCGGGCGTCGGTCGTCGTGTGTGTCCAGTTCGGGGCCAGAACAGCGCACGACGCCGCGGACGAGCTTCAGACGATCCTCTCGACGCTGCACACGGACTACGTAGACGTTTTGACCCTCTATTACGTCGAAACGCCCGAGGAATGGCAGGTCCTTTCCGCGCCGCGAGGAGTTGTGGAGTTTCTTCGGGACGCACAACGGGACGGGGTCGTCCGAAGGCTTGGGATCACGAGCCATCAACGTGTGCTGGCCGCCAACGTCGCGCGGAGTGGAATGATTGACTCACTGATGATCCGCTACAACGCCGCCCATCGCGGAGCCGAGCAACAAATCTTCCCGGTGACCGACGCGTTGCGCATGCCCGTGATCGCCTACACAGCGCTACGTTGGGGAGCCCTGCTCCGGCCGACGAGGGACGACCCTCCGGATTTCATCGTTCCGCGCGCCGCCGACTGGTACCGATTCGTGCTCCAGTCAAAGTCCGTCACGGTGACCCTGGCCGCTCCACATACCCGGTCCGAGCTCGACCAAGATCTCGAAGTTCTTCGGGCGACCGGACCGCTTTCGCGTACGGAGTATGTCCGGCTAGCCGGACATGGAGCTCGTGTCCGGCGGCATTCACGAGATTTTCCATGAGCACCAAGTCAAAACAATGAACGACAGCGGAATTGCCACGCCCGATCGAGCTTTGCAGTCATTGCAACCACGTCGCAAGAATCGTCAACGACGGCCTCACCGTGCGTGGTCTACTGTCGTAGCGGTGGCATCACCGCCATGGCCAGATTATTCTTGTTTGCTAAATGTTGTTTCCGTTAATTAGACCGAGTAATCTTGATGCGCGATGATTGCTTCTACAGGCGTGGCAGGCCCTCGTCTGCTCGATCGTCTCTCGGCACGTTCCGGGGACATTTCGCCACGAGCTGCGCATCTTTGACCGAAAAGAGTTGATCTGATGTTGACACGACGATCCCGACGGACGTCTTTGAGCGTTGAGACGATGGAGTCGAGGGAGCTGCTGTCTGCCCTCACGCCAGCGATGAACACGAGAACGCGCGAAGTTCTCCCGCGCGATCGAGCAAACTCCCGCGCTGGGTCGGAGGTAGGCGTTCCCCTCGTGGCGTCTCTCTTCGCCGCAGGCAGCCAGTTCGCCGTCCGAGGCATCGATTCCACCAGCGCTCAGACTGGTAAGATCATTACCGGCTCGCAGCCGCTCGGCGGGTCCACGCTACAGGTTAGCACCCCCACGATGCCGACCGGCTCCAACCGTCAGGTCCTCGATTTCTACTTCCAGCGCACGCCGCCGAGTGGAAGTCCGGTCATTCCACCGTTAGGCTCTAATGGCAGGTTCACGGTTGGGCCAATCGGTACGGAGAAACTACCAATCAAGTTTAGCCCGAAAGCCAAGGTTGACTCGATCTATCTGTACTTCACCACGAACACCACGTCAGCCACCTTACTCAAGAGCAGCGATGCTGTGTTTGGGATCGAACCGGCACGATATAAATTGAAGCTCGGGACAGCTCCTACAGCTTCCGGCGAGCAGGTCTTTTATCTAGAACTCCGCAACGCGACAGGCAAGGGATGGGGTGGTCCCTTTCCGGGGTTTAGAATGTTCGACCCGACCGGTTTTACGCTGAACGTCAAACAGCTCCTCGATGAGCTGAATGTGCCGTCCACCGTGAATGGAATCCACATCGATCTCGAAGTGAGTCCTTAGCGCGGAAAAGCGGCCAGGAGCTAGATCGACAAACGTCGTAGTTGAATATGGATACGCAACGAACCCCGCTAGCCGGATCTGCTGAGCTCAGCCGTTGCGGCGCACCGGTCTGTCAGCAGACCGATGTCTTGCGCCCGGTGGCCCCGAAACCGGAAAACTAGGTGCCAGCAGTTTCTCTTCCGATGGATCCCGGCCATCACCGCGTCCGCGTCTCCGGTCGGAAACGTCCTGAAATTGGCCCATTAGCGGGATTCTGGCAGAAACCTGCCGGGCCAACGAAGAAGGGGTTACGGCATTATTCGCCGTAACCCCTTTCCCCGCAAGGTGCCGAAGACAGGACTTGAACCTGCACGAGCATGGTTAGCTCACTAGGACCTGAACCTAGCGCGTCTGCCAATTCCGCCACTTCGGCATGCTCTCATTAGAATGCGCGACGCGGAACGCCGTCAAGAGGGAGATGCAACCAATTGGGTCGATGGCGATTCCCGTTTGCGTCGCCATCGTGCGTCATGAGACAATCGCTTCCTCATACGAACCTGTCTGGTACCCAATTCGAGGATAAAACGTTCATGGCTGGAACTTTACAACTCGCCGGGTTGATCTCGCTTCTGTTGATCGGGATTATCAACGAGCATGTCCACGGCAACCGAAGCCGAAACCGACGGCGATGCCAGAGGCGGCGGCCCGGGCGTTCATCGCCGAGCACGAGCAGACCGTGGCTCCCAAGGAGCGCGCAGGCCGCACTGGCCTGGTGGAATGCCAATGTCACCGGCCGCGATCAAGATTTCCAGGCCAAGGAATTAGCCCAGAACCAACTCGATGCCGAGCTGTCCGACCCCCGGAAATTCGCGCGGTTGAAGGAACTCAAGGCGAGCTCGATTCGCGACCCACTGCTCGCCCGGCAAATCGCGGTGCTCTATTTGCTCTATCTCGAGAAGCAGGTCGATCCCAAGCTGCTCACGGCAGATCACGGCCAAGGCCAATGCCATCGAGAAGACGTTCAATGCCTATCGCGCCAGCGTGAACGGGCGATCGATCACCGACAGTGAGGTGCGCCGGGTCCTCAAGGAATCACGCGGCTCGGCCGAACGCCAGGCCGTCTGGGAGGGGAGCAAAGCCGTCGGTCCGCTCGTCGAGGCCGACCTCAAGGCACTCGTCAAGCTTCGGAACGAGGCAGCGCGGAAGCTGGGATTCCCCAACTATCAGGTGCTCCAGCTTCATCTCAATGAACAGTCGCAAGAGCAAATCCTCAAGCTGTTCGACGAGCTCGACCAGTTGACGCGCGAGCCATTTCGCAAGCTCAAGGTCGAGATCGACGCCAAGCTGGCCGATCAGAGCGGCGTGCTGGTCGACGAGCTTCGTCCCTGGCACTATCACGACCCATTCTTCCAGGAATCGCCGGCGATCTTCGCGGCCGACTTCGACTCCGTCTATGCTCACGCCGACATCCTCAAGCTTTGCCGCGACTTCTACGACGGAATCGGCCTGCCGATCGACGATGTGATCGCTCGCAGCGACCTCTACGAAAAGCCCGGCAAGAGCCCGCACGCCTTCTGCACCGACATCGACCGCAAGGGCGATGTGCGCGTGCTGGCCAATATCGTGCCCAACGAGTACTGGATGGGCACGATGCTCCACGAGCTGGGGCATTCGGTTTATAGCAGCAAGAACATCCCGGCCAGCGCTGCCGTACGTGCTGCGATGCCGAGGCGCACATCCTGACGACCGAAGGGATCGCCATGCTCTTCGAGCGGTTCTCCAAGGATGCCGACTGGCTCCAGGCGATGGGCGTCTCGGTGCCCGACCCGTCGACGTTCGACAAGGCCGGAGCCAAGATGCAGCGCGCCAAGCTCCTGGTCTTCTCACGATGGTGCCAGGTCATGTTCCGGTTCGAGAAGGCGCTCTACGAGAATCCGGACCAGGACCTGAACCGGGTCTGGTGGGACCTCGTCGAACGCTACCAATTGGTGCAGCGGCCCGAGGGACGCAACGCTCCCGACTATGCCAGCAAGATCCACATCGTGAGTGCGCCGGTCTATTATCACAATTACTTGATGGGCGAGCTGTTCGCCGGCCAGGTCTTGCACGCGATCGCCCGCGACGTGTTGAACGGAGTCGATCCCGCCAAGGCCAGCTTCGTCGGCAACAAAGCCGTGGGCGACTTCCTCAAGGCACGGGTTTTCGCACCCGGCCGCTCGCTCGACTGGAACGCCTTGACGCGGCACGCGACCGGAGACACGTTGAATGCCAAGGCGTTCGCCGCCGAGATCGGCCGGGAATGATCTGGGACAGCCAGGCCAGATTCACATCTCATTTCGATCACGGTGCGATCTGCAACACCTCGAGATGCGACGGCATCTCGCTGGTGTGGTAGACGCGCTGGGTCGCTTTCTGGAAATCCGACTCCTTGGCGCTGTAGATGTCGATAAATGCCTGGGGGTTGCGGTCGACCAGCGGGAACCAGGTGCTCTGGATCTGGACCATGATCTTGTGACCGGCGCGGAAGGTGTGGGCGACGTCCTGCAACGTGAAATTGACAGGCGTCGGCCTGGTTGGGAGACGAACGGCTCCGGCTTCGACAGGCTGTTGCGAAACTTGCCGCGCATCACGTCGCCGCGGACGAGCTGCTGGAAGCCGCCGAATTTGACGCCGGATTGCGTCGGGGTGGTCGTCGGGATAGACGTCGATCAGCTTGACGATCCAGTCGGAATCGGTCCCGGACGTCGAAACGAAGAGCCGGGCCTCGATCGGGCCGGCGATCGTGACATCCTCGGTGAGCTCATCACCCTGGTAGACCAGGACATCGGGCCGGCGGGAGGCGACTGCGCTGATCCTGGGTCATGTAGTCGCCGGTCATGCCGATCTCGATCTGAGCGATATACTCGACCGGATGGGCCGGGTCGCTTTGATACTCGTCGAAGGCAGGCGCGTTCGGGTCATTGGGTGCCTCGAATGCCAGTCCGCCTTGTGGCTGCAGGAAGAGACGATTTTCGCTTGGCACTGCGCGGAGGCCAGGCGTCGAACGTCCGCCACTGGTTGGTCCCCGTCTCGAAGACCCAGGCCTCCGGGAAGTTGGCCGATCCTTTGCTTTTCAAGTAGTACTGGAAGAACGGGAATTCGATCTTCTCGCGGTAGAATTCGGCGGTCTTGGAAGCAAACGTCAAGGGCCCGAGCGACGAGCCATCGTCGCGGCTCCAGCCCCCGTGCCGCCACGGGCCCATGACCAGCACGTTGGTCGCCGTTCGGGCTGTTGGCTTCGACCTTCTTGTAGGTTTCGAGGGCACCGAACAGGTTCTCGGCGTCGTACCAGCCGCCGACGGTCATGACGGCCGGCTTGATGTTCTTCAGATGCGCCCGCAGGTTGCGCGCCTGCCAGAATTCGTCGTAGGTCCCGTGCTGCATGATCTCGTTCCAGAACGGGACATCGTCCTTGAAATAGCGGGCATTGGCGTAGGAGAGCGGTCCCAGGCCAAGATAGAACGCATAGCCGTCGGGCGTACCGTACTCGAACTCGGGCATTGCCTTTCTTGGTCGGCTGGGGGCGGGGATGGCCGAAGGACGAGAGGAAGTTGAAGGCGTGCGGCAGGAGGAACGCACCGTTGTGATGCCAGTCGTCGCCGGCAAACCAGTCGGTGACGGGTGCCTGCGGCGATGCCGCCTTGAGCGCGGGATGGGCGTCGATCATCCCGGCGGCCGTGTAGAAGCCGGGGTAGGAGATCCCCCACATCCCGACCCGGCCGTTGTGGTTGGGCAGATGCTTGATCAGCCAGTCGATCGTGTCGTAGGTGTCGGTGCTCTCGTCGATGTCTTGCGGGTCCGGTCTTTTGGGCCGGTGCGGCCGCATGTTGACGAACTCGCCCTCCGACATCCAGCGCCCGCGGACGTCCTGGTAGACCACGATGTAGCCCTCGGTGCCAAACAGAGCCGAGGGGCCCAGGTCCGACTTGTAGCGAGTCGACGCCGTAGGGCTCGACGCTGTAAGGAGTCCGGGACAGCAGGATCGGGTAGCGCTGGGTCTGTTCCTTGGGGACGTAGACCGATGTGAAGAGCCTGACCCCGTCGCGCATCGGGATCCGATACTCGTATTTCGTATAGTGAGACTTGATGTACTCGACCCCCTGCGCGGCCAGCGGGCCCGGCGAAAGGAGTCCCAGAAACACAATGGCCGCGATCGGCGCGGACAGGCGCCAAGGCCGGCATCGAAGCATGATTCCCACTCCCGCTTTTGCATTCCAAGGTGCATCGGGCTTCATACCCGCTACGCGAACGCGCACAGGCGTATTACCTGTTCGACGCGCCGGCTCAACCGAAGGGAGATAGGATAATCGAGCGGTTGCTTCGGAATCAGCGCCCCAGCCCAAGTCGCTCGCGATGATAGGTCAAGCGCTCGGCCGGGCTCATCCGGGTGAAGTCGGGTCGACCGTTGGATGAGGCAGCTTGACCGTTGGTCGAAACTCGGCTGTGGTTATAGCGAGAAACCGACGAGCTCGATTCAGTAACCAGCGGCTTTTGACAACCGCAGCCCCGCTCTGCCTTCTGCCGCTTGTGCGTGCGAGGCTTTCTCGGCGGAGTGGCAATGACAGGGAGACGCACCGTTCGCCTGGCGGAATGGAAAGGGCCGGCAGTGGCGCCGGCGTGGTCGAAGCGGTCGCGCGATTCGGCTGTGGCGGGACGACCACCGAACTCTTGGTTCCCGAATAGCTCATCGACTGGTCGGTCAAGATGAGGTCGTCCTCCAAGGGTCGATTGGGTCGTAATCCCAGCCTGGCGAGGACGGCGTGGTAGGCCCGGACGGCGTCGGCAGGACCGACCTGACCTTCGACGATCAGACGGAGGAAATGGACGAACGCCAACTGGTTCTCGGCATTGTTGATCTTGCGGCCGAACAGAGCGACCTTGCGCCGTATTTTTGAGCGTCGTGGAGCAGTTGGAAGGCGTCGCGCGTGGTTCCGGCCGAGCCGCCGAGGATGCCGACGACCAGGTTGGGGTCGAAGCGGACCAGCTCTTGCATGGCCTGCGGGCCGTGATAGACCATTTTGAGAAACAACGGACGGCCCGCGGGACCGATGCCCGCCAGCATCCGCGTGATCATGTCGTTGATGTACTGGGGCAGGATCTCGGGATTGATCGCGCCGGCGATGTTGGGGTCGAACACCTCGAGGAAGTAGCGGAAGCCTTTTCGTTCGGCTTCCTCGCGAAAGTCGTGAAACCGTTCGAGGGTCACGATGTCGCGGTCGAGGTTGTTGTTGAACGTCACGCTGTACAAACCGAGGTTGGCACCCTGAGTACGCTCTTCGGGAGCGCAATCGAGGTGGCCGCACTGGATATGATCGAGACTGGCCGTGCGGAACGGTCGCGAGGGGCTCTCGTGATAGCTTGCGCCCCGAGCGAGATGGATGTCGGTCGTGTCGTTGGCGCGAACCGCCGGGGTGACGGGCGACCCATCGAAGAGCCGTTCGCGGAACGTCAGCGCATGGTTCGAACTGGCCGACATGAGCATGATGTCGACCAGTCCCGACCGCGTGATCATGCCGCATCTGGTCGCGGTATTCCTCGAGCGTCTTGAAGCGGACCTCGCCGGCGTGCATCTCGGGTGAACGGCCGGGCGCACCCAGGCCGAGCGCCATGTCGGCGTCCTTGGCGTCGGCGATGATGAACTCGCGCGAGCTCGAGTCAGCGTGGATCGCCGCCAGTTTGCGGTCGAGTGATTTCTCCATGGCCTCAGTGCTTCCTTTGCCATTGTCCGGAGACGGTCACTCGAGAACCACCGGCCGAGCCGTTGTTACCGCCGGCGCCCATGGTGACTCGGACGGGGCCGCCCTTGGCGCCGTTCGTGGACTTGTCGGCCGCGGGCGGTTGGCTGCCTCCCTTGGGATTCACCTTGCCGGCCGCCTTGGGATTGCTCTTGAACACCGCCTCGATCGTCTCACGGAGAACCTGGGCCGAATGTTGAAGCGCAGACATTTCCTTGGGCCAGAGCTCGATTTCGAGCTGTTTCTCGGCTCCCTTGCGTCCGACGACGGTGGGGACCGACAGACAGACGTCACGCAAGCCATATGGGCCGTTGACCAGGGCCGAGACGGGCAAGATCCGCTTTCGGTCGAGTGCCACGGAATCGACAACTTCGCGGATCGACAGGCCGACGGCGAAGCCCGCCCCTCCCTTGAGCTTGATCACCTCGGCGCCGCTGCCGCGGGTGCGGGTGAGGAGTGCGTCGGCGAGCGCGGTATTCCAGCCTGGAAACTTATCGAGCGGCAAGCCGCCGGCCTGGGCCGCCGACCAGATCGGCACCATGCTGTCGCCGTGCTCGCCCAGGATCAATGCGGACACCTGGGTGGGCGGGAGCTGGAGCGCCTCGGCGATCAGGCTGCGGAACCGAGCGGAGTCGAGCTGAGTTCCCAACCCGATGACCTGAGCCGGCGGCAGATCGAGCTGGCGAACCGCCAGATAGGTCAAGACGTCGACCGGGTTGGATACAACGAGCACGATCGCATCGCGTTTCAAGCCGGCCCCGGTGATGTTGCCCAGGATGCCCAGGAAGAGCTCGACGTTGCGATTGATCAGGTCCAGCCGGCTCTCGTCGGGCTTGCGGCGCAGGCCGGCCGTGATGATCACGAGATCGCTCTCCGGGATCGCCTCGTAGCCGGTCGCTCGGATTCGTTGATCGGCGACCAGGGATGCGCCGTGGAGCAGGTCGAGGGCTTGGCCGCGAACCTGGTCGGCGTTGAGGTCGATCAGGTCGATCTGACTGACCACGCCCCCGCACTGGAGCGCGAAGGCCGCGGACGAGCCGACCAGGCCGCCGCCGCCAATGATGCTGACCTTCATGGGTCGATCTCCGCATTCGATTCGAGTGGCACGGGCAAACTGCCCATAGACGAATTATTTGACCGACCCGTTCAGGGCCTGCATGACCTGGTTGGTGATCGCCTGCACCAAGGCTTCCGAGTCCATTCCACCGGCTTGCGGCCGGCCGTTGCTCGACGGCTTGCTCGCGGCAGCCGCGATGAAGCCGGGGCCGCCGACTGCAACCGGCTCGGAGCCGGTGGTGTCAGGTACGACTCGATCGACGACTCATAGCTGATCGGCGATCTTGGGATGGACGAAAACCTTGGGCTCGGGGCCCGGCGGGCCGTAGCCTTCGCGGAAGAGGCTGTTGCCGCAAAGGTCGCAATTCTCCAAGCCTCGTTCCAGGCGAGGGTCGGGAATACCCAGTTTCGGCTTGAGCTTGATCAGCTCGGCCGCCATCTCGTCGGGGTAGTAGTTGACCCGTCCAAGCTGCTTGGCCAGGATGAGGATTCGACAGTAGGCGTCGATGATCTCGGTCTTGAAATAGGCGTCTTCCAGGTCGCTGCCGTAGGTGACGGTCCCGTGGTTGGCCAGCAGGATCGTATCGGTGTCCTTGACGAAGGGAAGCACCGTGTCGGCGAACGACTGGCCGCCCGGCGTCTCATAAGGTGAGATCGCGACCTCGCCCAGGAACACTTCGATCTCCGGCAAGACGCACTTGGGGATCGGCTCCCGGGCGACCGCGAAGGCCGTCGCATGGGGGGGATGGCAGTGCACGACCGAGCGCACGTCGGCCCGCGCTCTCATGATGGTCAGGTGGAGCAGAATCTCGCTCGAGCGGCCCCGCTTGCCGGAGACCTGCTTGCCGTCCAGGTCGACGATGCACAGGTCGTCGGGCTTCATGAACCCCTTCGATACCCGGGTCGGCGTGCACAGCACGCGATCGTCGCTGAGCTTGATAGCTGATGTTGCCGTCATTGGCCGCCGCGAATCCCTTGTTGTAGATCCGCCGGCCAATCTCGCACATCTGCTCGCGAAACTTCCACTCGTTCATCACCGTGCCGTTGCTGCTCATGGTATCCTCTTGAGCGTCCACTCATTGCGGACAATGTATGCAAATTAGAACGACAATTGATCGATCAGGCACGCGCAATAGGCATCCACGGGCGTCTTGGTCTTGCCGAAAGGGTTCGCGGCTTCTCGGCCCTCGCTGAGACCAATCAGGCTGCCCGGGCCGGCACCTAATATGTCGTAGACGACGACCTCCTCACCCCGGTCATCGGAGTCTTCCGTCAAGGCCGATAAGGGCATCGGCAACGCGATCAGGAACCGGCCGCCACGGAGCTGAGGCTGAAATCGAGAGAGCGTCACGCGTCCGATCACTTCACCGATCCTCATCGACTTTCTCCTCCATCCGGTCAGGACCTGGCGTCCGGCAGCCCAATGACGCTCCATCGCCCCGGTGTGGTTGTTCCGAGCTGCTCTTGCAACACGCGGCCGTCGTTGGTCACCAGAACCAGATCGCCTCGGCCCGCACCAAGCCGGTCGAATGCGAGTATCGGCTCACCGTCGGGACGCCCCGTCGACGTCTCGAGCTGAACGACCAGCAATCGCTCGTTCTTGAACGTCGCATGCTTCACGGTTGACGTCGCCGTGCCGACCACACGCCCGAGCTGCATTTCCAGTCGATCCTTTCCGATCAAACGAATCGCATCCCCTTGATGATGCTGGATCGGCGCTGCCGGCAGAAGGTCAACGGGGTCGTGACTCCCTCTCCGGTTGGGCCGGCGATCGAGAAGGACAGGGTCCCTTCACCCCCTAGCCCCAGTCCGGCTATGCATGGCCCGTTGACCACGAAGATCGTGCAGTCCATGATCTTGCCCATTCGCGACATCACGTCGGTGTCACGCGAATGAAGGATGGCTGTGTGGCCGAAGCCGTGCTCGCTTTCCTTGGCCAGGGCGATCGCTCGATCCACGTTGGAGACGCGCACGAACGGGACGAACGGCATCATCTGCTCGATGTTCACGAATGGGTGGTCGGCGCCGGTCTCGGCGAACAGGAGCTGGGTTCCCTCGGGAACCTTGGTCCCGGCATGCCGGGCCAGGACGGCCGGGTCCTGTCCGATCAAGTCCTTCTTGACGTGGAGGGCACCGTCGGTTCCTTTTTCGAAGGCGGCCTGCGTCAGGGCATCGACCTGGGAGGCCGTGAGTCGGAACCCGCCGTACCGCGTCATGACTCTCCATGAGCGGGTCGAAGATCTGGGCGACGGCGAAGACCTGCTTCTCGCCGATGCAAAGCAGGTTGTTATCGAACGAGCCACCGGCGACGATCGAGCGGGCGGCATTTTCCAGGCAGGCCGATGCGTCGACGACGACCGGAGGATTGCCAGGGCCGGCGACGATCGCGCGCTTCTTGCTGGCCAGACGCGGCACGGGCGACCGCCGGCCCGCCCGTGACGACCAAGAGCCGCACGGCCTTGTGATCGAACAAGGCGGCCGCTGACTCCAGCGTGGGCGGATCGATGATCGTCAGGAGGTTTTCGAGGCCGATCGCCTCGCGAATCGCCTTGTTGAACCGCCGCAGACCTTCGGCGGCGATCTTGGCACCGGAGGGATGGGCGTTGAAGACGACCGTGTTGCCGGCGGCCAGCATGTTGATCGCGTTGCCCGCGAGCGTCGGCAGGCTGTGGGTCACGGGCGTGATCGCGCCGATGACTCCAAACGGAACGTAGTCGGTCAGCGTCAAGCCATTGTCGCCCGAGGCGTTGTCGGTCCGAAGGTACTCGACTCCGGGGATCGTCGGCGATGGCGATTCTGAGCTTGTCGATCTTGTGGTCGAGCCGGCCGATCTTGGTCTCTTCCGAGCTCGAGCCGTCCGAGCTCCTCGGCCTGATCGACGCAGATTCTGCGGATCGACTTCGACGGCCTTGCGACGGTCGGCGACGGGTCGGGTCTGGAACTCCTGGAAGGCCGACCCGGCGGCCGTCACCGCGTCATCGACCGTGGAGAAGACGCCCAGGTTGCCCGAAGGCCGTGACGGAGCTTTGCCGTTGGTCAAGGCAGACCCCGTTCCCCATCTGGGCCAGGACCTCTTGGACCACGTTGCGGATGATATCTTCGGTCATTTGCATGGCTAACACCGTTGCGTTGAGAAAGTGGCCCGGTCGGATTCACGGACGCCCACGGGTTGGCATGCCCGCCACGAATTGAACTGGTTCATCGCTTGAGCGGGCGTCCCTGCCCGCCGCCTGTCGCGGAAAAGATCACATCGCCGCCGATATCGACCGTGTCGATCAAGCCGATCACCACGGCGTCGATGGGGAGCTTTTCGGTCTCGGGCGTCAGGCGAGCGCTCGAGCCCTGACAGATCAAGACCATCTCATCCAGGCCGGCGCCCAACGTGTCGACCACGACGAAGGTCCGGCCCGTCGGCACCAGGCGGTCGCGCTCCTTCTCGTCAACCCGATAAGGCTCGACGATCAGGAGCTTGTGGCCCGTCATCGAGGCGACCTTTTGGGTCGCGACCAAACTACCGGTGACACGGGCCACGAACATCGCGCTTCATCCTTAAGGTAACAATACGATTTAACCACAGATAACCACAGATGAACACAGATAAACACAGATAAAAAAATACAAATCCGAAATAAATGACTTGCTCTTAAAAAGTTCAATTTATCTGTGTTCATCTGTGTTCATCCGTGGTTAAACTTCTTTCGAAGTTCAGGACTTTGATTCGAGTAGGTGCTTGGCCTGGCGCGCGACCACGATCTCCTCGTTGGTCGGGACGGTCCAGACCTGGACACGTGAGCCGGGCGTCGAGACCGTGCGTTCCACCGGTCCCGCGGCGTTCGATACGCGGGTCGAGCTCGATGCCGAACCAACTCAGGTCGTGGCAAACCCCAGAGCGGATCCGGGACGAATTCTCGCCGATTCCACCGGTGAAGACGATCGCATCGACGCCGTTCAGCTCGACCATGTAGGCGCCCAGATAATGACGGACGGCGCTGATGAACACGTTGATGGCCAGCTCCGCGCGGGGGTCGCCGGCCGCGGCCGCGGCCTCGATGTCGCGAAGGTCCCGGCCCGCGCCACTCATCCCTTCCAGCCCCGACTCATTGGCCAGAATGTTCAAGATTTCGTCGAGGCTCTTGCCTGTCTCGCGGAGCAGGACCGGTAGTGCGAAGACGTCGAACTCGCCCACGCGATTATTGTGCGGCAATCCTGACTGCGGGCTCATTCCCAGGCTACACCCGATCGACACGCCGTCGCGAATCGCACAGAGCGACGAGCTACCGCCGAGGTGGCACGAGATGATCTTGATGTCGGTACGACCCAGCAGCTCGGGCATCCGGCCGGCGATGTAACGATGACTGGCGCCGTGGAAGCCCCAGCGGCGGACACCGAGCTTGGTCGCCCATTCGTCGGGAATCGCGTAGCGCTGGCCGCATTCCGGAATCGTGCGATGAAATCCCGTCTCGAAGGCGGCGACCAGCGGGAGTTGAGGAAACCGTTGGCGGAGCATCCGCATCGCCTTGGTGTACGGCGGATTGTGCGCCGGTGCGACGTCGGCGAAAGCTTCCATTGCGGCCAGGACATTGTCGTCGACCAAGTGCACGCCAGTGAGGTTCCGCGCGTGGACCGCCTTGAAGCCGATCGCCGAGACTTCGCCCGGATCGTGCAGCACGCCGATCTCTGGATCGGTCAACTGGTCGAGGCACAACTGGACCGCCTCGCCATGGTCGGCGATGCGGCCGGTCAATTCACGTTCACCGCGAGTCGACTTGATCACGACCTTGGCGCTGGGGGAGCCGATCCGCTCGATCGCACCGCGTGCCAGGACCGGCTCGGCGGGATCGCTCAAGTCGAAGAGGCGGTACTTGAAGCTGGTGCTGCCCAGGTTCGCCACGAGGATCTTCACCGTGCCGAGCCTCCGACAAACGCGCGGACCACGGCCGGGTCCGGGCGGGGAATGACGTGGGCGGCCTTGAGCTCGCCGATTCGGGCGGCGGCCTCGGCGCCGGCCTCGACCGCGGCGCGAACGCTGCTGACGTCGCCCCGGACCAAGACGCTCACGATGCCCGCCGTCGAGCTTGATGACCGAGCTGGCCACCTCGACGTTCGCGGCCTTGAGCATCGCATCCACCGCATTGATCAGTCCGACCAGGCCCAATGTCTCGATCAGGCCCAGGGCGTTACCGTTCATTGGTTCTGTGCTCCCGCTGTCTCGATCGATTTCAGGATTGTTTCTCAGAACGCTCAGCCCAGAAACGTCTTCAAGATCACTTCGTCCGGGCGAGGAATGACATGGGCGCTGAGCAGCTCGCCGACCTTGCCGGCAGCCTCGGCCCCGGCCTCGACGGCCGCGCGGACGCTTCCCACATCGCCCTTCACCAGGGTCGTGACGAATCCGCCGCCGACCTGGACCCGGCCGGCCAGGCTGACGTTGGCCGCCTTGAGCATGGCGTCGGTCGCCTCGATCATGCCGACCAGACCCTTTGGTCTCGATCAAGCCGAGGGCTTCCCCGTTGGTACCGCTGCCGTTACCGGAAATTCGCTGACTGGTTCGTTGCAGTGTCGCCATGGGTTCAGGCTCCGTCGCTCTTGGGGTTCTTGGAGGAGGTTGCCGAGGCTGCCGCAGACGCCTTGGCGAATGTCAACACGCCGCCCAGGTCTTCATGAGGCCGCGCGATCACCTGGACGCTCACCACCTCGCCGATCCGGCTGGCGGCCGCCGCCCCGGCGTCGATCGCCGCCTTGACCGCGGCCACGTCGCCCGCCACGAACGCCGTCACCAGGCCGCTGCCGATCTTGTCCCATCCCACCAGCTCCACGTTGGCCGCCTTGACCATCGCGTCGCTGGCTTCCACCAGGGCGACAAACCCCTTGGTTTCGATCATGCCGAGTGCTTCGATTGATGCTCCGGCCATAAAGGCCTCCTTAAATTTGCTTGGGTCAGCTCAGTTCGGTCAAATCACTTCTTGTCGAAATCAAACGTTTTTCCGCGAGAATCAATCCAACTGCGAGCCCTGTCGAATCACGCCTTGCTCAGCGTGACCCGGCTCGCATGCGGCAAGTCACAGCAGTTCGCCTCATCGGTGTCGATGTGCACCTCGAGTTTCCAGTCGGGATGGACCCGGACAAGCAGGCCCTCAAGTGTCGAAGGACACGGGCTGTCGACCCGCATGTTCATCCGGTCCAGATGCTTGACGCCGTAAAACGAGGCGTCGGCCGGACCCATGTGAACGTGCCGCTCGGCACGGATGACTCCTTGCGCCAGCACGAGGCTCCCCTTGGGGCCGATCAAGCAGGCAGCCCGGCGTGCCGTCGATGTCGCCCGAGAGCCGCACCGGCACGTCGATCCCCAGACTGATCGCATCGGTGAAGGCCAGCTCGACCTGGCTGAACTTACGGCAAGGGCCGAGGATGCGCACGCCCGGGATCATCCGCTGCCGGGGCCCGACCACGGCCACGGTTTCGTTCGCCGCGAAATCGGTGTCCTGGTACAGACGCTTCATCGCCGTCAACTGGTAGCCGGGCCCGAACAGCGATATCCACATCACCTTGGGTCAGATGACAATGCCGGGCCGAGATGTTCACGACGACTTCCGGTCGAGCGGCGGGGCGTCGCGCCGTCCGTTTGAGCCGAGGCCATTGGCCAACTGTTTCTGAATGATCGAACGGACGATCATTTCCACTTGGTCGCGTGTTGGTGCGGCGAGTGTGCTTGTGCTCATACGTCGGTCCTCATGCCATCGCCGCGTGGCGACTCGATCGGTGCCCCGTTGTTCCGGCTCTCAGTTACCGGGGCGACATGGATCGTCAGCCCAGCGCTGCTCGAGCATCGATCGGTTCTCATCAGTCAATCCGGAATCGACGACGACCTGATCGACCTCATCGAGCCCGCACAATCGAGCCAGGGCCAACCGTCCAAACTTGGTGTGGTCCGCCACGATCACGACCTGTTGCCCGCACGACATCATCTGACGCTCGGTTTCGACCAGGAGCGAGTTCGAGTTGTAAATCCCCTCCGCGACCACCCCCCCTGCTCCCAGGATGGCCTTTCGCACCCGGATCGATTGCATGGTGGCGATTGCCAAAGGCCCGAGAGCCACTCCGGTACGCGGATAGATGTAGCCACCGATCAAGATCAGGTCGGTTTGCTGGCTCGATGCCAGAAGCTGAGCGATCGGCAAGCTGTTGGTAACGACCTGGACCCGCCGGCCGACCAGGGCGCGGGCCACTTCGAGCGTGGTCGTGCCTCCGTCGAGCAACACCGTGTCGCCGTCTTCCAACAAGGCCGCGGTCGCCAGGCCGATGGCTCGTTTCTCGGCGGCGGCCGTGCTCGGTCCGTTCGTCGAAGGCCGGCATCGACCTCACCTCGCCCGTGTAGACCGCGCCCCCGTGCGTTCGCTTGATCGAGCCGGCCAGATCGAGCGCCTCCAGATCCCGCCGAATCGTGCTCTCGGAAACGCCCAGAACCTTGACCAGCTCGTCCAGAGTCGCATAACCCTGGCGGGTAATCAGTTCCAGCAAATGTCGGCGACGAGTCTCAGCCAGCATGCCCGACCTTGGACGAAATCTTTCCTCTTTACCCTTCAAGATTATTCATAGACTCTCGAAATTTGTCAAGAGCACTTCACAGAAAATGATAGAAATTGAGAGAATTTGATCGATTTCCTTCGGATTGTGGCGTTCGGCGAATCGTGCCGGTACAATTTCGCGATGATTCTCCTGAGAGAGGGGAAGACGATGCCCGAGCTACCGGAAGTCGAGACGATGGTCCGCGGGCTCCGGCCCGCGCTAACGGGGCGGAAGCTCCGGCGGCTCGAGGTGCTCGACCCGTCCTTGATCCAGATCGGTATTCGGCCGCGGATTTGTCGCGGCATGGTCGCGGCGCCACGGTCCTTGAGGTGGGACGCCGGGGTAAGTGGGTCGTCATGACCCTGGCCGGCAGTCGAGGAATTATCGTCATCCAGCCTCGGATGACCGGAGGCTTTTGGTTGATCAAGCCCGAGCGACCCGACCACATCCGCCTGAAGTTCCACCTGGAGAAACCCCGAGCGATCGTCTGGTATTGCGATACGAGGAGGCTGGGTAAGATCGCCTGGTACAAGGATGCCGCAAGCGGCGGAGTGCGCATTCGAGCGTTCGCACGGTCCCGATGCACTCGAGATCAGCCGCGACCAATTCGGCGAGCGTCTGAGTCGAACCGGCCGTGGGATCAAGCCTACATTGATGGACCAGAAGGTGCTTGCGGGGATCGGCAATATTTACGCCGACGAGGTCTTGCACCAGGCGCGGATCCATCCCGAGCAACCGGCCAGGAGTCTGACGAGCGACGAGCTGGACCGCCTTCACCGCGCGATCGGCGAGGTTTTGCGGACGGCCATCGCTCTGGAAGGCTCGAGCTTCGACGCCGGCTATCGCACGGTCCTGGGCCTGGAGGGAGGCTTCCTGGCTCAGAATGCCGTCTACGGACGGGAGAACCTCCCATGCCGGACGTGCTCCGGGCCGATCCTGAAGACCCAGATCCTCGGCTTGATCGGCCGCCCGACTTATTATTGTCCCCGTTGCCAGATCCGGTCGTGACGATGTCCGTTTATAGCGGTACGTGACCTGCACTTTCGTCGGTCAGAACGGACGTCGGCGGCCAGGTGAGTCTTGACTGGCGGATGAGAAGTGCGAGTCGCAATCGACTTCGCTCTAGCGAACGGAACCCGTTTCGGTTAGCCTGTGCTTCCACCCCGTTGTACAGATGACCTTTCGTCTTGTCGAATTCGAGCCGCTTCCTCATCTCGCCTCAAATTGAAGGTGGGATGGGTGCACGACCTCGGAGCGGTTCCCACTTTGGCGTGATGCCCGCGCCTCGCGATGAGTCGGCGGCCCGGTCAGCCATGGTTGAAGGGTAGAGACACGTGTCCTATCGCAGCTTCAAACACTTGCTCGGCGAAACCAGCCTGGAGCGAAAGTGCCGCTTCATCTTTGGGCTGGGAATTCTCGTGCTCGTGTCCGGGAGCTTTTTCTTGGTACGGCCAGAAGACCGAAGGCATCGTGTTGCTGCAGACGACCCAGACGGCTCGGATGCTGGTCAATCCAACGCTGAAGGACCTCCATTTCAGGGCCCTGGGGAACTCGGACTTCGAGGATATCCTCAATATCCTCTCGGAAGATTTCAACACGATCGGCGACCTTCCGCCTCACGAAGCTTACGTGCTCTATCCCTACAGCACAAAAGAATCGAAAAAGCGACCAACTGACGCGAACGAGATCGCGGCGCTGACCCGTTTCCTGCGATCCGCCAGCACGACCGACGAGACTCCTGGCAAAGGGGAAGAACTCTCGAGACATTACCCACACGTTTCCCGACGGAACCAATACGTGGGCTCAGCACTACATCAACGACAAGAAGGATTTC
Organism: uncultured Planctomycetota bacterium; assembly: GCA_963779785.1. Classification (GTDB taxonomy): domain Bacteria; phylum Planctomycetota; class Planctomycetia; order Isosphaerales; family Isosphaeraceae; genus CAVRFS01. Next base: position 47,152 of record CAWAAW010000036.1, on the reverse strand, counting down.
CAGTATATCCAGGCCGTCGTCTTCAAATCATCCTGTCTGATGGACTGTCATGCGACCGGCGCACACGACACGCATATCGACAATCACTTCTGGAAGCCGGGACCGGACGGCGAGCACATGGTTCGAACGAAGGCGGGCGATCTGGCCGGCGCCGTGGTGATCAAATTGCCGATGAAGGGAACGTACACAGCGATCAACGGCAACCGGGCGATCTTGATCTCGGCCGCGTTGGTGACGGCCATCCTGGCGATGTTGTCATCGTTCATCATCGTCCGATACGTGATCGTCAAGCCGGTCAAGCACCTTCGCGACGTTTCCGACGCGATCGCCGCGGGCCGCCTCAACATCCGCAGCCAGATCCAGACCGGCGACGAGTTCGAGGAGCTCTCACACGCCTTCAACCGGATGCTTCATAACCTGGTCGCCATGCAACAAGAGCTCCGGGATGTGAACGATGATCTCGACCGCAAGGTCGACGAGCTGGCTCAAGCCAACCTCGCGCTCTTCGAGATGAATCGCCTCAAGAGTGATTTCCTGGCGACGATGAGCCACGAGCTGCGCACGCCGCTAAACTCGATCATCGGGTTTTCCGAGGTCCTCTCCAGTACCGAGCAGCTCCACGAGCGTCATCGCCGTTACGCGAGCAACATCCAGTCGTCCGGCAGGATGCTCCTCTCCATGATCAACGACATCCTCGACCTGGCCAAGATCGAGAGCGGCAAGATGGAAATCCGCAGCGAGGATTTCTCGATCCGCGACGTTTGCGAGGGCCTGACGAACCTGATGAAGCCGGTCGCCGAGGGCAAGAACATCTCGTTGGAATGCCGGCTCGATGAAGCCATCCCGCTACTGCGACAAGATCCTGGCAAGCTGCGGCAGATCCTGTACAACCTGCTTTCGAACGCGATCAAGTTCACTCCGGAGGGGGGCCGGGTGACTCTGCGAGCTCGGGCCGAGGGTCGATTCGTGGTCGTCGAGGTCCAGGACACCGGTATCGGCATCGCCGAGGACGAGCGGGAAACGATCTTCGAGAAATTCCGCCAGGCCAAGCTCCCCGGTCAGGGTGAAAACGTGCTGACACGCGAGCATCGGGCACCGGCCTCGGTCTCTCGATCGTCCGTGAGTTGACCAAGCTGCTCGGCGGCGACGTTCACTTGCAAAGCCAGGCCGGTCAGGGCAGCACGTTCACGGTCCGCATCCCGCTGCTATTGCCGGGGAACCATAAATTCGAGGTGACTCTGTCCGACGAGCGAATCGATCTCACCAAGGCCCGTCGCATCGAGGCCCACCCTTCCCTACCCCATCTCGCGCTGGGCCGGCCCCAACCGGTCGTGCCGGTCGCGGAGTCTCGCGATGCACCTCGCGGTCGCAAACGTAACCCATCCGCGACATAAAGCGTTGCACGGTTCGGTGCGACACCGGTGGAGCGGGTTTCCTAACCCGCTGGCTGCCTCCTTTGCTCACGTCGATCGTCATCGGGTCGACGCGACCTGTTGCTCGATACGCTCTCCGTCGAATGCGATGGAACCGGACGCCCAGCCATACGACCAGCGCACCGAACCCTTGAGGGTGTCTCCCTTTGGCGTCCCCTTATACCTGAGCCCGTAGGCCTGGCCGGCGTACTTACCATCGATGTCGACGCTCAAGATGCCCTCGTCGAATGCGACATTCTTGGCGGCCCGTGTCACACCCTCCGCGGTGTACTCGCCTTTTAGGTCGACTCCATCCCTGAAGACTGTGACGATGCACTCCCGAGGTTTCCCGTCCGGGGACACGCACTTCAGCTTCCAGGCGCCAACAGGATCTTCGGCCCGATCCCCTTTACCGACGTCGCCGGTCGCGTAGAGAGCACCGTAGGCGCTGATTGCCAGCAAGATGAATACAGCTCCGCATATTTTTGTCGTCTTCGGATTTCGTGGGATCACGGTAGCACCTCGATGATGTCGATGACGGTCGATCCGCGGCGTTGTGCGGCTGCCGTTCGGCTTCGTCTAATGACCGACCCTCCACTGGTCCGGCTTCGATCCCTGTAGAGCGGCCGCGCTGTGTGCACCAGCAAAAGGTACGCCTCAGTCGCGCTTGTCCCTGCAAACCGGTGGACCCTTGGTTGTCAATCTCTTTGGAGTTGGGTGTTCGACGATTCGGGAGTAATCGCAATCGGCCCGAGACAGTGGATATGCTCAGTGTTTCGGGCACCGGCGTGCAATTCGTCCAAATCATCCCACTTAGCCTAACATACCAAAACTAACATTCAAGTAGCCTGCGCGAAGATCCAGTTTTTCGACTTATAAGAATTTTCCGCCGCCAGTTAGTGCGAGTTTGGGCGACCTGTGTCAGCCGGGTATGGCAAAATGCCTGTCCGACGCCGCACTGGCGCACCAACTGGCGGGCCTGGGGATTTTGCTTGAGCCAAATTCTGACGTGGAAAGCACTCAGTGACTTGCCACCTATGCGATCGACACTAGTCAACGGCACGCTTGCGTAGGGGAAACTTCGACAACTTGAATGCCCCGATGGTCCGCTGTATAAGGTGCTTCACCGTTCGAAACGCCGAGTGCAGCCCAACTGAGCCACGCTCCTCCCGAGCTTTCGCATGAACGCATCTGACCTGCTGCTCGTGATCCTACTGGCATTGCCGATCTCGTACGTCTCGCTGTTCATCCACGAGCTGGGACATGCGCTCGTGGGGCACGCGGCAGGGTTCACCGTCACGTCGTTCGGGATCGGGACCGCGGGGCCGTTCTGCGTCATCCCCGTCGGAACGATACGAATTTATTTCTGCCTGGCCCGACGGATGTCAGGGCTCACATTTGCGTTCATGCCACAGATTTATCCAGCGAAGTGGCGCCTGGTCGCGTTTATGGCAGGCGGAATCGTCGCCAATGAAATCGCCGCTGCACTTTCGCTCGCGCTCTGGTGGTCGCTCTCTTGGGGGCACGTTTTCTGGGTGATGGCCGCGATGGTGAACGGCTTCATGGGGCTGATTAGCCTCATCCCCTTCAATTTCAAAGCTGGCAACGCCCCGATGCGGACCGACGGCGCCGTGATCGTTCAGGCTTTACGGTGGGGGACGATCAGGGTGCCGGGTCCGATGTACGTTCAGTCCCTTGCCGCGTTTCGTCGGTTGTGGCTCGCGATCGGCGACACCCAGATGCTTCGCGTCTACCTGTTGGCTGCGGCTGGAGCATGGTCCCAGCTCGACGAACAAGATCGCGCAATGGCCCTTTGCGCCGAGGCGGACGCACTTCCGGATCCCCTGTCCCTAGCCTACGGAGCCTTGCTTCAATCGTACGCGCCGGCATTGAGCTCGAGGCAGGACGCTTCGACGACGGTGCCACCTCGCTCGCTGCCGCCGAGGCCGACTATCGGGCTACAGGCCACGCGATCGGTCTGTTCCTCGTATCACTGTACCGCGCGGTTGGCCTGTCTGAGTGGCGATGCGGCGGGGGCGGCGGCCGATCTCGAAGTCTTGCAGGCCGAACCACTCCCCAACCGTCACCCAGAACTGTTCGTCGCCGTGCTCGTGACACGCGTGAGGGCCGCGATTGCCATGTCCGACCTGGGCGCCGTGGAGCGGCTGTTGTCAGAGTATGAAGCCATTGCGCCATGCCGGCGCTCGGCGAGTCTGGAATTGCAGGTCTATCAGTCGGTGGCCCGTTTTTTGATCGCGCGAGGCGATCGAGTGAGGGCCGAACCCGCCTATCGCCGTGCTCTTGCGGCCGTCGGCGAGCTGGCCGGGATGTGGGCCGATCCGAAAGAACGGTCCGCGTTCCTGGAAACGCGGTCGGCGCTTCTGGCGGAGGCTCACCAATGTGCGGAGACGCTTGGCAAGACCGAAGAAATCGATCGAACCATTGCAACGATCCTCGAGGCGCCTCCCTCGAGCGCGGAAGTCGCGATGGAGCGCGGTCGCCGGTTGCGCCGCATCGGGTATCGGGTCATGCTCGCCAACGTCGTCACCATCTTTGCCATGTTGCTGGGCACGTGCATCACACCTCCGCCGGCGGCGCGGCACTTCGCCGCCTTCGGGGGTTTCCTGATTATCTTCACCGCTGTCGGAGCGCTTTATTGGCTTTTCGAACTGGTAATCGGCCGGTTCATCCCACGCGTGCGTGCGCCCGGCGGCGCGGTGTTGCTGTTCCTCGCGTGTTGTCCGTGGTACTGCGGGATCATTATCCTCGCGGTCGCTCTTTTCGGTTCCGAGCCTTGAGCCAGTCTGCAACGGCACGACATGATAGAGACGGTGCCAGAATTCGAGTAGGTGACCAAGCGTGTCACCTCAGGTTCAGTCAACGCCGAAGCATTCTTTGAATGCAATCAACTTGATCCCGGGAGATGTGCGGCATGCGGGTTTTTGTCAGGTTTTTGGTGGCGATCGGGCTCGGCTTGGGTCTGACGCCGACGCTCGCTGCCCAAGACTTGAAGGTGGGCGCGGCCGCGGAAGTTCTGTCGGCCGACGATGCGATGGTCATCGGCGGCGGGATCGGGCCGGGGAAAGCCAAGGGTCAAGAAGGTGACCTGCGCGCGTCGGCCGTGGTCATCCAGGATTCCTCCGGGCGGAAAATCGCCCTGGTCGCCTGCGACGTGCTGATGATCAATCGCGACGTCCTCGACCGGGCCGCCAAACGGGTCGAACAGGCGACTGGCATTCCCTTTGACCACATTCTGATCAACGCGACCCACACCCACCATGCCCCCACCACGGTGACCGTCCATGGGTATCAGCGCGAAGAGGCGTTCACGAAGCAGGTCGAGGACAAGATCGTCGAAGCCGACGATCAAGGCCAATGGCCGGCTGAATCCAGCCAGCTTGTCCTTCCGACTCGGCGAGGAGTCGTCGGTTGGCAAGAACAGCCGGCTGTTGCTGAGCGACGGAACGATCTACTGGATCGGAACGCGCGACGATGCGGTGCGACCGACCGGTCCGTTTGATCCCGAGCTGCCGGTCCTGGCGTTTCGCCGTCAGGACGGCGGCTTCGAAGCGGTCTTGTTCAACCACTCCACCCACACCATCGGGACCCATCAAACCGGGGGTCCGCTCGCCCTCGTTCTACGGCCTGGCGGCTCAAGCACTCGAAAAGGAGAAAGGGGGGACGTTTCTCTTCTTCGAGGGTGCTTCGGGATCGACGCACAACCTCGACGTTCTCGCGCCGGAAGCCACCCTTCGCATTCAGCAAGCCGTCGAGCGGGCACTGGCAGACGGCCCAACCCCGATCGGTCGCCAGAGTGGACGGACTGCGGAAAGAGATCACGGTCAAGGTCCGTCACTTTGATGAGGCGGCCGAGGAGCGAGCCGTCACGGCCTATTGCACGAAACGAATCAAGGACCCAGCGTGGGCGAAGTCCACGATCGAGACATTTCGTGAGATGCGCAAGCGGCTCGCGCCTCAACAGGGGCAAGAACGCAAGACCTGGGTGCAGGTCATCCTGATCGGCGACGTGGCGATCGTGGGTGTCCCCGGCGAGTTCTTCACGGTGCTGGGCCAGGAAATCAAGCGGCGCTCGCCTTTCCGATATACGTATGTCTTCGAGCTGGCCAACGATTATATCGGCTACATTCCCGACCAGCGGGGTTTCGATCGAGGCGGCTATCAAGTTTGGACCGGACTGCACAGTTTTCTCGAACGTGGAACCGGCGAGAAGATCGTCTCAGCGGCTGTCGAGTTGCTGGATCGATGCACGACGAGTCGAAGTCCGAGCAGTCTCCTGACCGTCCGACCGTTCGCAACTCGACCCGGAACGGGTAGAATCATGTAACAGTTGGCCGCGATGGGAGCACGCGACATCTTGCAGCGAGTGAGATTCACTGTCCGGCGTGTTTAGCATTCGGCTGTTGGATGGTTCGATTCGGAGCCTCGGTTTATGACCTGGCAGGGCGATGGAAGCTCCGGTTGTCGGAGTCGATCTGGGAGGAACCAAGATACTGAGCGGCGTGGTCGACGCCGACAACCGGATTCTCGGGTCGCGCCAAGCGATCGACTCCGGCCAAGGAGGGGGGGCCAGCGATCCTCAAGGCGATTGTCGACTGCGTTGACGAGGCGATTGCGGACGCCGGTCTGTCTCGCGGTGATATCAACGTCGGTGGGCATCGGTTCGCCCGGCCCGCTGGACGTCGAACGCGGGCGTTATCATTTTCAGTGCCAACCTGAACGTGAAGAATTACCCGATCGGGCCGGAGCTCTCGGCGGCGCTCGAACGGCCCGTCCTGGTGCGGAACGACGTTCGCGTGGGCGGCTATGCCGAATTTCGGCTGGGTGCCGGGCGTGGATTTCGCCAGATCATCGCGGCGTTCGTCGGGACCGGGATCGGCGGCTGCTTGATCCTCGACGGGGCAGATCGTGAATGGGTCGACCGGCAACGCGGGTGAGCTCGGGCACATGATCATCAAGGCGGGGGGCCCACGCTGCGGCTGCGGCGCACGGGGCTGCATGGAAGCCCTGGCCAGCAAGACCGCCATCAGTCGGAGAATCGAAAAGGCCATTCGCAAGGGACTACCGACCGTGCTCGCCGACAAGATGGCCCGCAAAGGAGGGCGGCTGAAGAGCCGCGACCTGGCCGAAGCGGTCATGGCCAAGGACCTGCTCGCCCTCAAGGAAGTCCAGCGGGCGGCCCATTTCCTTGGCATTGGCCTGGGCAGCCTGATCAACGTCTTCGGTCCCGAGATCGTCATCATCGGCGGGGGTGTCGCCGGGGCGCTGGGTGAACCTTATGTTGAGCATGGTGCGAGCCTCGGTGCGACAACATTCGCTCACCGACCCACAGGGAACCATTCGCATCGAACGCGCCGCGCTCGGCGACGACGCCGGGATTCTGGGAGCGGCCTTGCTCGCCCGCGAGAACCTGGTCCGTGATTGAGGTGTCATAAGGGATTGTCGGGCTAGAGCGGTTCACAATCGGCTCGCTGAGGGGCCATACCAACCTGGAGCGTCAGCGAGGTCGCATGGCCGGAATTTGCGAACGTCTGGGGTGTGGTTGGGGCCCCGAGGCGAACGATGATCGCCATCCGACTCAATCGCGATGTCCGACGTTTTTGCTCGACTCGGTACACGATTCGCGAGGAAGGCGGCTGATTGGATCGCTTCCAGGGGTTGTGAGCGGGAGCAACCCCGCGAACGGAGTGGAAACCGCTGTCTCTGACGCCATCAATTCGACCGAGTCGAACAATGGCTGTCGAGTTTTCCACAACGAGTGACCCACCATGAGCAAAAGCCGACGCAACCGTCAGCGTGCCCTCTTTGCCCGTCTTCAACGTCAACTGGAGAATAGTCTGGATCTCATGCGGCCACGGCGTATCCGTACGCGATCGGCGCGGTACGCGGCGTCCCTGGCCGAGCGGCTCGGACTGATCGTGCGGCCTCGGGCCTGCTCCTGGTGCCGGCGGCACGGTCGCCTCGAGCGGCATCACTGGGACTACACCGAACCGCTCAATGTCACCTTTCTCTGCGTCGATTGCCATGACCTCGCTGACGAGATGGTCATGCGCAGCGAGGCCTAGTTGCCTAACTTTTGGGCGAGCGCACGCCTTCTGGAATCGCAGGTTGACGCGAGGGGCGATCGTGCTCGGCCGAGGTCGGGTGGCGCGGTCGACGGGGAGATGCACCTGAAAGACGGTTCCGTGGGCTGGGTTTGAGGTCCATCGCAACTGGCCGCCGGCAAGCTCGACGATCCGGGCGGCCCGCGGCAGACCGAGTCCCAGCCCACGGCCGGCTTGGCGCCCGCAGAAGAACGGGTCAAAAAGGTGGACCGCTTCCTCGTCGCCAATCCCCTTCCCCGTGTCGCTGAACGACCAGAGCAGCTCGTCCCCTTGCATCGTGGCGCGGACCAGAATCCTACCGCCGGCGGGCGTCGCCTGGATGGCGTTCCTGAGCAGGATCTCGGCGAGATGCCGCAATGCCTCGGGATCGGCCCAGGTCGCCGGCAATGAGTCATCCACTTCACTGAAAAGGCGAACCCCTCGCTCGGCGCACTCGGCTTGAAAGTCACGCAGACAGGATCCGCGAGCAATTCCGATGGCCGGCAGGCCCGTCGCCGGGGCGATGGCGCACGCGCCACGAACATCAGGTCGCGGAGGATGCGGTGGGCGCGCCCCGCCTGGTTGAGGATGATGCGCAGCGAGCGGATCGTTTCGCTGTCCTTGGTTCGGGCGAGGACTAATTGAGCGCGGCCGAAGATCACGGCCAGCGGATTGTTGAGCTCGTGGCCGGCTCCTCCGGCGAATTCGCTCAGGGCATCGAGCTTGCGCTGGCGGAGCCGAGTTTCCTCGGTCTCGACCGCCTCTCGATACGACGCGACGACGGTCTGAAGCCGGCGTTCCAGCAGGGCGCGGTCGGCCACAAGGGCCGCCCAGGAATTCCAGGCGGCCTGGATCGTTGAAGTCGCGAGCCGGCGTTCCAGGTTCGACCCCTCCAGGTCGCCCCAGAGCTGGAGCTCCGCCCGAGTTCGCCCGTGAGCCTTCAGCGGAATCACCAGTGCGGGTGGACGCTGGTCCGGCGCGGCCGACGGGCTCGGCTTGATCGCTCGGCTCGGCTGGCTTGCCGCTGGTATTCTCAGCCGGAGACGATCCACCGGAATCGAACCAGACCACGCGCGCCGTACTCACCGCCGTCTTCGGCGCACCAGGTCAAAGCGGCTCGGGCCGCCCATTCCTCCAGTGATTCGCCATGCTTGGAATCGGCCAGGGCTTGCACCAAGCGGTCGCTGCTTGCCCGGTCCCGCCGGCTCGCATTCAAGCAGAGCCGCAGCCGAGCATTCTGGCGAGTCATCCGTTCTTCGTGCGGAGTGGCATCGTCGGCGACGAACTTCGAGCTACAACGGACTTGAACCTCGGCCACCAGGATTCGGAGCCGCGGGTCGCTCGGCGCGGCCTCGATCGCTCGGCCGACAGCCAATGGACCACGGGGTCTTCTCGGCCCATCGAGACGCCTCTTGAATGATAGGCGAGTCGAGCCGGTTCGAATGCCGCTTCATTGAATCGCGCCACCGTGATCGCCGTGCAGCCAGGCCGCGTCAACGACCAGCGGGTCGCAGCCCCACCGCTCGGCCAATCGGCGTCCCAGATCGTTGAGATCCGTCCCCAGATCGGTGATTTCCGCTGCGCCTCCGAGCACCCGCATCCGCTTCCTGCCACCAGCGAACCAGCCATTCGGGCTCGACGGCAGCGACCGCCCAGCAGCCCAGGCGACTCAGAAAACCAGCCCTGGCGACGGCGGTCGGATCGGGATCGCCGGCATCTCGCGCGAACCAACGCGCCGCCATCGCGACCGCGGCGGAGTGCCGCCAGAGCCGCCCGAGAATCTCCGCCTCGGGACTCGGCGGGGCCGCGACGGTCCACCACGGTGCTCCCGCGATCACGGCCAGCGGGCCAACGTCGCGGGCCGACGGTCGACTGAGCCTGGATCCATCCCGGATCGAGCTCGCAGATCGAGCGGGTTTTCGAGCTGTCGATTGTCTCGAGCTCGTCGTCGTCCGCCTCTTCGGGCAGGGCTTCATCACCGACCGAGCCGTCAACGGGCGCAGCGGTAGACGCTCCAGACGAGAGATCCGCCGGCTCAAGCTCCTCGATCAGTTTTTTTTCGACGTGGGTGGACACGCACCGCGATCGGGCTCCTTCCCGTTCGTGTCCCAACTCAGGCCGAGGAATTATGTTCCAAAGACCAGACGACCGCAACCCGAACCTCGCAGCCAGTCGCACCTTTCCAGATCGACCAGGGCGAACAGCGATAGCAGTCGATTTTCATCTGGCGGCAGCTGGACCACGGAAATCCACCACAAGCTCGGCGGGCTGATTGCATGCTGCAATCGACTGCATTGATTCAGCGAGTCAGAGCTGTTTCCATGTCGAGCAGCCGGTAGACGCGCTTCAGCATCTCATCGATATCCAGCGGCTTGTGCAGAAAGTCGTCCGCACCCGACTGCCGGAGTTCCGCGATCTTGTCTTCCTCGATCATGCCTGAGATGCAAATGATCTTGATGTCCGACATTGTCGGGTCGCTGTCGGATCAACTCGCAGACGGCCTGCCCGTTGATATCCGGGAGCATGACGTCGAGGATGATCAGGTCGGGATGATACTCCTTGGCGAGCATTCCCGCCCCGAACCCGTTGTTGACAGTCTTGGACTCGAATCGCATGTCGCCAGCCAAGACCTCCGCGATCAAGTCAACGACCGCCTGCTCGTCGTCGACGATCAAGATCCGTCGGCGACCGCTTTCCAAGCGCATCCGTCGGGATGTTGTTGTCTTTCATGAATCGGTAGAGAGCATCGCGAGGAATCCGTCGAAACCGTGAGCCGGGAACTCGGAACCCCTTGAGCTGGCCCGAGTCGAAGCAGCGAATAATCGTCTGCTGACTCACTTTACAGATTTTCGCGGCCTCGCCCGTCGTGAAAACCGTCTTCATAGTCGTGTAGGTCCCAATCTTGCGAGATCAAGCGACCAAGTCCCGACTCTCGATCATTCGGGACTCGATCGGAGTAGGCAGATGACACGCCTGATCGGTCCTCCGTGCAAACCCTCCTCACGACGCGAACCCAACGTCGGATTCCCCATGATCCGACTGCGTCGACCCCACCAAACTCTCGGTCATACGCGACTGTTAAAATTCTACGAAACCTTTAGAGATTACCAATATTACCAATCCCTCCAATTGTATAATACCCCCCATCCTTGTCAATCCGAATGGGTCTATCCCCCGGAGTTTCACCACTCCACCCTGATTCCGAAATCCAACAAATGAGGCATTCTTAACGAATTGGTGGGTTTTTCGCCACGAAAACTAGGGGAAAAGGCGAAAATCTTCCGACGCTCGTCCCACAAGATGGCGAGTTTCGGCCATCCTGACAAGAGGAATCGTTGGGGGACTCATTGTGATTGCCACTTGATGGGCATACTCGCCGAAGTGGCAAGGTGACAGCGGATTGAGAAGATCTGATAAACCCGGACGGCCTATTTTATCAAGATTTGATGAAGCGCGGAATGAACGATCTGTCCGGAGATCGAGAACGGTTCACTTTCTGACAAAGTGACATTGCCGGGCGAGTTTTTAATTGTTTCGGGCTAGGCGTCCGGAAGCTGAGCGGGCGATGCCGCGCCGCGCCGCTTGAGCTCAATCAAGAGCGTGGCGATGTCGGCCGGGCTGATGCCGCTGATCCGGCCGGCCTGACCCAGTGAGACGGGTCGAACTCGGTCGAACTTCTCTCGGGCCTCGGCGCGCAGTTGAGGGATCGACCGGTAGTCGAAGTCGGCCGGAATCGGCTTGTCTTCGAGTCGGCGAAACCGCTCGATCTGCTCGATCTGGCGGCCGATGTAGCCGTCATACTTGGCCTCGATCGTCACCTGATCGATCGCGTCCGTGGAAAATCCGCCTTCGCCGAGGCTTGGGACTAGAGTCCAGGAGCTCGTTCCAGCGTGTCTCAGGCCGGCGCAACGTCTGGAAAAGCGTGACGCCCTCGGCTCGCGTCGTCGACAGCGTGTCGCGCAAACGAGCGACCGACTTTCGCGCGTTCCTGAAATCGGGCCCAACGCTGGTCGTCAACCAGGCCGACCCGCCTCCCCAGCTCGGTGAGCCGAAGATCCGCGTTATCATGGCGCAGCATCAAACGATACTCGGCACGGCTGGTGAACATGCGATAAGGCTCGTCCACTCCGCGTGTGACCAGATCGTCGATCAGGACTCCGATATACGCCTGCGAGCGATCGAGCACGAGCGGAGGCTTCGTTCTTGACTGCTTGCGCGGCATTGATGCCGGCGATCAATCCCTGGGCGGCGGCCTCTTCGTAACCGGTCGTGCCATTGATTTGACCGGCGAGGAACAGGTTGCCGACCGGCTTGCGTCTCGAGCGTCGGTCGAGCTGGTTTGGGGGTGCGTAGTCGTACTCGACCGCGTAGCCGAAACGCATGATCTCGGCGTTTTCCAGACCGGGGATCAGTCGGAGCATCGTTTCCTGCACGTCCCGCGGCAGGCTGGTCGAGATGCCGTTGCAGTAGTATTCGAGAGTATTTCGCCCTTCGGGTTCGAGGAAGATCTGATGGCTCGTCCGGTCGGCGAATCGGACGACCTTGTCCTCGATCGAGGGGCAGTACCGCGGCCCGGTACTCTGGATCTGCCCGGAATACATGGGTGCTCGGTGCAGGTTGGCCCGGATGACCTCGTGCACCTCGGGGTTGGTGTAAGTGATATGGCAATCGAGCTGGGGCTGGGTGATGGTCTCGGTCAGAAACGAGAACGGGACCGGCTCGGAATCACCCGGCTGACGCTCCAGCGCCGCGAAATCGATCGTGCGGCCATTGAGTCTGCGGCGGAGTGCCGGTCTTGAAGCGCCGTAACTCAAACCCCATAGCCAAAAGGCTTTGTGACAGTCCAACGGCTGACGCATCGCCGCCGCGACCTCCGGGCGTCTTGACCTCGCCGGTGTGCATCAGGGCCTGGAGAAACGTGCCGGTCGTCAGCACGACGGCCCTCGCGCGGTAGCGCGCGCCGCCCCGGCACACGACGCCGGCAACCCGGCCCCGTTCGATCGCGATCGATTCGACCATCTCCTGGCGGAGCGAGAGGTTCTCCTGGCTTTCGACCGTGAGCTTGGCCAGGAACTGATAAGCTTTCTTGTCGCACTGGGCTCGAGGGCTATGCATCGCGGGCCCTTTGCCGCGATTGAGCAAGCGAAACTGAAGCGCGGTCGCGTCGGTAAGCAGGCCCATCGCGCCGCCCAAGGCATCGATCTCACGGACGATCTGCCCCTTGGCCACGCCGCCGATGGCTGGGTTGCAGCTCATCTGCCCGACGGAATCGCAGTTGATGGTCAGAAGTGCGGTCCGCATCCCCATGCGGGCAGACGCCAGGGCCGCTTCCAGCCCAGCGTGGCCCGCACCCACCACGACGACGTCGAACTGGTACGGATCACGCATCCAACAATCCTCGGAGATTCCCCATCACTGTCGCGCACAGTAAGGCGGACGTTTCTCGCTGGCACCCGCACCATCTTAACGGATTGTGACCGGAAAATCCCTTCCCGTGCGTCACTCAGTCACGACCGGCTTGCACGGCGTCGGGACCAGCCGCTACCCTGAAAGGCTCGTTGATTCGATGTCGAGGCGTTTTCCGTCCTGTTCCATGAGGTATGTCAGTCATGGCCGAATTGCGCAAGGGCGTTGTGACGTTCAAGGGCAAACCGATCACTCTGGTGGGACCCGCGCTCAAGGCAGGCGATCCTGCGCCACCGTTCACCTGCGTGGGGGCGGGGTTGTCCATCGTGTCCTGACTGACACGGCCGGCAAGGCGCGACTCTTTAACGTGGTTCCATCGCTGGACACGCCCGTCTGCAACAAGCAGACCAAGCGGTTCGCCGAGGAGCTCAAAGCATTGGGCGACAAAGTGGCCGCGTATACCGTCAGTCTCGACCTGCCGTTCGCCCAGGCCCGGTTCTGCACCGAAGCCAGCATCGACAACCTCAAGAACCTCTCCGACACTCACAATCACAGCTTCGGCGAACACTACGGAGTCTTGATCCAGGACTTGCCAGTGCCTCTGCTCGCGCGTGCGGTTTTCGTGGTCGATTCGTCGAACACGATCCGTTATGCCGAGATCGTGCCCGAAATCGCTCAAGAGCCAGACTACGAGCCGGCGCTGGCGGCTTTGAAGGAAGCAGCCGGCGGGTAGATAATCAGTGACCCGCGACACGCGCTATAGAGATCGCCGGACGGGCCGGCTCCTACCGGATTTGTAGGCCGGGAGCGCCGTCCGCAGATCAGGATCTCGCCTTGTATCGGGCGATGTCAATAATGCGGTCCAGCGCAGATCACGGTAATTGGCGGACAAAGAGGCTTACCGCTGTCAGTCACGGCGGTGACCCTCGATCGGATTCAAGGGACCGGCTTGATCCAGATATTGCGATACTCGACCTTGTTGCCGTGATCCTGGAGCACGATTGGCCCGGCTTCCCCTTCTTTAATGGCGATCCCGCCAGGCGTGATGGAAATCTCGGCGTTGTCGATCGTCGTCACTCCGTTCTGAACGACGGTGATTCTGGCCTTTTTGATCACTTTTCCCTGCTCGACGACGGCTTTGTGGAACGTGACGTCGTAGGTCTGCCACTGCAAGCGGTGGCTTACAGACATTCACGGCCGGGACGATCTGCTTGTAGATCGCGCCGCAATCGTTGTCCTTGAGCTTTAGGCCATACGAGTCGAGAACCTGGAGCTCATAGGTCCCGGCGAGGAACACGCCGCTGTTGCCGCGACCTTGTCCGCGCTCCTCCGGCATGTACGGAACGTTGAATTCGAGATGGAGCTGGAAGTTGCCGAACCGTTTGTTACTGACGATATTTCCCTTGCCGACGGTGAAGTACCCATCGGTGACCGGCCAATCGGCGGCCGTCTTGCCGTCGAGCTTGCAGCCATCCGCTCAGGTTTTGCCATCGAATAGCACGACTGCGCCCTCCGGCGGTTTGGCCCCCATCGTCGCGTCGCTCAGCTTCACCTGAGCCTGGGACGGAGAACCGGCGACAACCGATAAGGCGACGGCGAGCAGCGTTGACCAGATCGATCGATTCATGATGGATATCTCCTCGAGGGCTTTGCCGTGACTCGCCGTGCACTGCGCGGCTGTGGCCAGTCGAAGCGCGCTCGTCAATCTGAATAGTCGCTGTCGGTCGCAATCTCTAACATCTCACCACTTCGGCGAATACTCAACGACCAAGGATACCAGAACGGAAAGGGTTGACGATGCCCGAGATCGATCCTGCTCTGGAGCCCGCGGCGGTCGCGGGAAGCTCGAACGATCTCGGATGCGTCCGAAGTCGACTTCGCTGGCGCAGGCTGACGATCCCGGGCCCGACGTGATCGCGGGCTCGGTCGAGGACGGTTTGGCGACAGAAGCGATGCGCGGCTTCCGACGAGCCAAGCGAGGACGTCGACGGTGCGGCGGTGGCTGCGCCATGATCTCGCGATGGTCCTTGATGCCATACAAGGGTTGGGCAGATCGCTTGAGCCGGCGGCTCGACAGCCTTCAGACGACCTTCGACCGCGAATTGCGCGCGGAGGCGACCCGCGAGCGCGTGATCGATCGGTTGCACGCCGAACTCCAGGAATACAAGCAGGACTTCCTCTTGAAGGTCCAGCGGCCCATCTTCATCGACCTGATCCAGCTCCATGATGACATCGGCAAGATGATCGAGTCCCGACCGGCCGCCGACGCCGGACCGGAGCGTAACGAGGCCGTCCGTGGTATCGTCGAATCGATCCAGACCGCCATCGAGGACATCCTCTACCGGCAGGGTGTGGAACCGTTCGCCGTCGAGGGAGACGAATTCGATCCCGCAAACAACGCGCGGTCTCGACACAGGTCACCGACGACCCGCGCCTGAACAAGAGGGTCGCCAGCCGGCTCAGGAAGGGCTTTCAGGCCGGCGACAAGCTCATTCGTCCCGAGGTCGTTACGGTCTTTACGTTTCGCCCGGCGTCACCGTTGCACCGACGCGTTGAGCTGGCCCGATATCGGGTGGCTCGACCCCACTCGCACGAGCGCGACCAGCCGAGCGCCTCATGGAAGTTGTCGCAGTCGAGCTCGGTTCCCAGCCAGGAGCCGAGCTGGGCCAGGTCGGCGTCGAAGACGTCGCGGAGCCGCTCGGTCAGCTCCAGCGTGATTTCGGGACGATCGATCCGTGCTCGCCAAAACCCTTTGAGCGACTGGGACCATTGATGCGGGACGATCCGCTGTCGGAGCGTGGTCAAGACAGGAGCCTGCACGAGCGCGTCACGGATCGGGCTGGGACGCAGCCGCTCCGTCCCCATGTTCTGCGCTTTCAGCGAAGCGTCCCAGGTGAGCGGGCGATCGTGGTCGAGAAAGCGTCCGATCCGATCGAGCTCGTCCTGCGAGTGATTGACCAGCCTCGAGAAAGAAAACCGGCAGGATGTTCGCGAACCCATACGCATCCAGATACGGCTGCAACTGCATACTGTACCGGCTGTAATCGATCAATTCGGGATGGCTGTCGACGGCGTCGCCAACACCCGTCGTGATCCGGCCTGTTGTTCATCTCATGGACGTATTGTGATATCAGTCGATCGATCGGGTGGCGGATCAAGTAGATCAACTTGAGGCGCGGCAGGTCGCGGACCATTCGATCGACGGTACGCGGATAAGTCGGAAGCTTGGAGTAATGTGTGCTTGATTCGCCGCAGAGATCCGCCTCTGCCGGCTGCCCGGAACAGCGAGGAGTACCAGCCCCACCCTCGCGCATAGTTCTCGTTGTCGCTGAAGAAGTTTGGCTCCTTGGGACGGCTCATGAAGAGACCAGGCTGACGCGCCAGTTGCTCGTGCAACGTGGTGGTCGCGCTCTTCATGGCGCCGATCACGATAAAGTCGGGTCGATGGATCACCATCCTGATGATTCACCCAGCTTGATGAGTTGAGTCCGGGAGCTGTTCGACGCCACCACGAAGTAGAGCGACGAACCCGCCGAACCCGTTCCTCGTATCGTTCGATTCTTTACGAATCTTCACACGCTCACGGCTAACGTTTGTTGTTCGCCAGCCGCTCCGCGTCGCAGAGAATCGTACCTACTTCATGTGGCATCCATTTACAAGAGCAAGCAGCCGCGATCGACGCCGAGTCGTCCTGCTCTCGAACGACCGCGAGATGTCGAGTGACCGGAGAATGGATCGGATTGTGCTTAACAACTTAAGTCCTTTTCGATCTGGTTGGTTGCGTCGTTCGTCTTGACCGCACGGACGACCGAGCGGCACCACGCTGTGCACAGCGACCGAAACGGTTCATCAAACCGCGCTCACCAGACTACCCACGACCAGCAATAAGCCCCGCACCTGGCGCAGCCTATCGAGCCTGCTCGGAGGGTCGAACAGGCGGTCAACGGTGCGGGGCTTCAAGATTTCAGTGGGCAGGTTCCTGCTTGACCGGGATCGATCTGGTAGACCTTTCCATCGAGCTTCACCGTGACTGGCTCCGGCAAGCTCAAGTACTGGTTGTATTCCGTCGTTCTGCGAGCCGGCCAGAACGAAGTAGGAGTCGCTGAACTGGACGATCACGGTGGCCTTGGACATCCTCCTCGGGTGTGACCGTGGAATCCACCCATCGATTGTTCTTGAAATAGAACGTCTTGGTGCCGATCTGGCGGACCTTGGCCTGGGTTGCTTGCGCGGCTTGATCGCGGCCCTGGCTTGGGCTAATTGCGGTCGCTTGCCCAATCGGACCTGAGCCGTGTCGGCCGGGCCTCATGCCTCCTCCCATCATTCCGCCTCCCAAGCCGTTCGCGCCGTGCCCGCGCGCCGTGAGTCCACTCCCTTGCGTACCCGCGATAATGGAGCCGGCGGAGCCGTCTCGCGTCGCGAGCCGACGCGGATGGTGCCGATTGAGCCTCGGCGTCGGGTGCCCGCATGGCTTTCATGTAATCCTGCTTGAACGCTCTTTGCTGAACGCCTGCCTCGCCGCTCACTTCGTTGAGTGATTCGAGGGCGACGCCGGGCTTGGTCGGCGTTGGCTCGCATGCGCGTGCAATGGCACACGTTCATCGGCCAGGAACGACGTGTAGGGCGTGAGGATTCCGTACTTGGTGCTGAGCGCGACCAGCTCGTCGACCAGCTCTTTGTTTTGGCCTTGCAAGTCGATCTGGTCGATGAGGTCGCCGACCCGGCGCACGGCCCAGAGCCGCTCGACGAACTCATGGCCTGTTCCTGCGAGGAGCCGGCCAGCTCCGCCGGGAATTCGAGGCTCCGGCGCTCGCTGCCGACCTTGCCCGTGATTCGGATGGTCGTCCGGCCGGACTGTCGATACCGGCCCGCCCAAACGATCTGGCCACCCTCGAACAGGTCGGGAATGTCGCGGGGATAGCTTCGGTTGATGTCGATACCCGTCAGCTCGATATGGAGGTCCGCCAAGACGGGACTGGTCATCTTGGCGTAGAACCGGCCGACGTGGGCCTCGATGTCCTCATCGGGCTTGACGTATTCGCTGGTCCCGCTGTTTCCCCCACTCAAGCGATCGAGGAGCCGGGCGTCGACGTCATACCCAACTCCGAAACAAAACAATCGGGCGCGACGCTGGTTGGCCTTGCGGCAATTCTCCGCGATCGCCAGCTCGCGCGTCTCTCCGGAAGTGGGTAATCCGTCGGTCATGAACAGCACATAGCCTGGCCGAGACGTGTCCTGGATCATGGCCAAAGCCGTCTTGAGTGCCGAATCGATGTTGGTGCTCCCCCCTTCGCGGATGTTGTCGACGAACCGCTCGGCCTCCTGCCGGCTGCTCGTGCCATATCGCTGAAGCTCCGGCTTGAATGTCTCGACCCGATCATCGTAGACCACGATGTTGAACAGGTCTTCGTCGCGGAGATTGTTCAGGACCGACTTCAGTGCCTTGCGGGCTTGCTCGATCTTCTTACCCGCCATCGACCCGGAGCGGTCGAGAACGAACACGACCGTCTTGGAGATCGGTTTCGAGTCAGCCGCCTTGACCTCGGGGCTAGCCAGGACCAGGAAATAGCCATCCTCGGACTCGGTGGGACGGAAACTGAGGACCGAGGCGGAAATCGCGCTGTCGGAGAGCGTGTAGACCAGACGAAAGTCATTGCTGGGCACGACATCGCGGCGCTCGAGGCGGACCCTGACGTCGTGGTCGCCGGAGCGATCGATCGCGGCATCGTCGCTGGGACAATAAACCGACTTGATCGCCTCCCGACTCTGGATCGATACCTTGACCACCAGTCGCTGGATCGGCTTGGCCGTGAACTTCTGAGTGCTAAGCGGGTAGGAGAACTCGATGACGTCGCGATCCCGTTTACAAAGACGGGTGTATCGCATCGTCACCTTGCGGTCAGCGCCGGCGGGAATGGGAAAGACGCTGGTGCGATACAGTCCGCGTCCCACGTATTCCAGTAGTGCGGGATCGCGCTTGGTCCGGACGATATCCTCGTAGATCCGCCGGGCCTCGTCCTTGGGCAGCAGCCGGCCCGGCAGCTCGCGTCCATCGACCATCAGCACGAAATTCTGGATCGCCCCCTCCTCGGGGAGTGGGAACAGGAATTCGGATTCGAGCGGAAACGAGCCGGGATTGTGAAACGTCTGCGACACCTGGACCTCGGCGACCTGGTCCCTGATCCGCCCGTCGATGCTGACCTCGCGAATCTCGTAAGAGCCCGTGAAGGGAATCCTGGGACGTCGATCCACGATGATCCCTTGCGCCAGGACAGGCGGCGAGATGCGTTGGTCCGAACAAGATGAAGATGAAGCACGCAACCAGCCCACCCCGTCGACCGAGAATTCTCGCCATGGTCGTTCCTCCCTATTGTTCTCGCCGTCACCAAGTTTGCGCTGTCGATTGCAATCAAGCTCTCAAGTCGGGAATTACCCTGAATCCGATCGTTGCATCCAACGCGGGATCTGCCCTCAGGTATTAGACGCGAGAAGGCGCAATTCCTTTGAGGGATTCTTGGGTTTCGCTGAAAATCCGACCTGCGGATGGCTCGGCCGCTGAATCTCGTCGACGTGCAGCCGCAATGCGTTTCACGGATCGGGTACGAGGGTTGACGTTTGGCATGCCGCTGAGTAGGCCGTGCGCGACCTGTTCGCGGATCTTGTCGTCATCGAGCATCCGCGAGTGGTCAAGGAAGTTCCCGTCCCTGTCCCTCCCCAACTTGCGGATGATTACCTTTGTACCCGTTCCGAGTAGTTTCTCAGGGGCCTTTTGATCGAACAAGTTATCCTCGTCCGTCGGGTTGATATCGTGTTCGGGTGACAGCTTGTCCTTATATCCCGCCGTGGCGCTGAGAAGCGGGGCTGTGCCGTCACCCCATCGCGGACTGAACCTCGGTGTACTTTGATCGAGTGGCATCGCGTCGGAATGGGTCGCCACATAGTGTTCGAGGAAGATTGGCAGTTTCTTCTTCTCGCGAAGGTCCGAGAGCGCGCGTCTGCGCATGTATTGCCAATTGTAGTTACCGAAGTCCTCGAACAACGGCACGAGGCCGAAGAATCGGTTTGCCAGAGCTTTCATCGTCTCTGGGGTGATCTTTTCACCAGACCTCAACCGCTTGAAGTTTGACCTGAGGGCGTCGAAAAATGGTGGCCCCGTAGTCTTGAGTGCGCTGATGAGTGCAAGTGGTGAGGTGATCTCGTTGTCCTGGCCAACCCAACGCATAGCAGCGTTTTGCTCGGTTTCTTCCGACATTCGCATGTCCATAGCAAGTTCTATGGCAATCCTCGGGTCGAGTGTGCCCGCGATCAGCACGTGGCTGACGCCGTGGTTGCCGTTATAGAGCGTTCGCTTTCGGACATCCTGGGCGGCATTGAAGAGCTTGCCGTTTGCGTCCTCGAACGTCTGGACGGTCTGGTCCCACGTCTCACCCAGGAAAACCGATACGCGCGGCTCGGTCGAGCCGAGCGCCCGGCCATAGAACTCGGCGTACTCGGGCGTCGGGAGTTGCTGGAAGACGCAGGGAAGCGTCTTGGCCAGGGTTTTGGTTTTCGCGGGGTCGAGCAGGGAGACGATGGTTGGGTAGCGCACCCGATGCGATTCACGCCCGTCGGTAGCTATAGATATAGATTCCCTTGGCGATGTATTCGTCAGGTGGGTCCACGCGGCCGCCGAGGCCGAAGGAGTACCCGTAGCGAAGCGCGCGGGCCGTCTTGGGTGAACCGAGCCACGGGGTGCCCACGGCGATCAGCGCTCGGACTTTCTTGGCGTTCTGGCCTTGGCAGAGATAGTGACGGGCGACCAGTCCCCCCAGTGAATGGGCGACCAGCACGACCTGCGCTTGTCCGGATTTTTGAAGGGCCTGCTCAACCTTCGCGTCGATCGCGACGTCGCTCGCTTCGCACGCGCCTTTCCGCCAGTCGTAGGGGACGTCATAGAACCCGCCGGACGACGACCACTGGCCTTGTGCCCAGTCAAAGAAGTCGCCATACACCGGAACCGAAAACCGTTTCAGATCGATCAGACCACGAGTGGTATAGGAGTCCTCGTCGCGTGTTATCTCAGGGTCGGAAACCCGTAACTCCATATGAACGCCAAGGCTCAAGGTGCGAAGGGTTTCGGCCGGCACAAGCTTGGTCTCCCCATCCTCGCCATCGCTCGTGAGCATCATCCGATCGATGCCTACCTTGCCGTCGTTTCCGTCGGTTTCCTTGAGGAGCGATGGGGCGATCCAGACACGCCGCTCGCCATCGGGCCGGCGCTCGACCAGCCGCGTTCCTCCTGTGCCCGGGATGAACACGACGGGTAGATCGGCGCCTTTCGCCCCACATGTGATCGCCGTCGCCAGTAGCGCGACGATCAAGAAGCCGGCCAGCCAGCGAAAATCGTTGCGCATTGCGCGCTCCTCTCGACTAACCGCCTTAGAATGATTTGATTGCCGATTCCTTATCGTCGTAAATCGAAAACACCCGCTCGAAATGCCCGATGCGAAACGTGTCTTTCAGGATGGGACCCAGACCGCAGAGCTTGAGGTGCCCTTTGGCCTGCTGGACCGTTTGTTCAAGCTTGGCGAGCTTGGCCAGCATCGAGCTGGACAGGTACTGGACTCGGCTGAAATCGAGGAGGATTTTTGTGTTTGCATGGTCCTTGAGCAAGCTATTCAGCTCGTCGCCGACCTCCTCGACAACGTCGGTCGCGTACATCAACTGAGTGTTGACAAATTCGACGACAGCGACGCCATTTACATCGGTTACACTCAGGTGTTTGAAGAGATGAGACGACACGGGAACGCTCCCTCGCCGGAGAAGGTTAGTAGATCGAAAGATCGCGATCTGACGACTCACTGTAACGACTCGCTGCAGTAAGTTCTATGGGCTCGATGGATCGCCAGGCCGCTGATGATCCAGTCCGCGTCGAAAACGGCGTGGTTGAAAGCCGACCGATGGTTCGGACGGACGGAGAGTGGTGGATTGTCGCACAACGATTCAGGCATTAGACTCGGCATATGTGCCCTAATCGAATGATCATTGCGAGCCTCCTGATGACGGCCACCGCCGCTGCGCAAGAGCATGTCTCGTTCCCGACGAAGGACGGCGGCCAGATCCAAGCCGACGTGTATGGCAAGGGCGATCGCGCGGTCGTGCTGGCCCATGGGGGCCGCTTCAACAAGGAGAGTTGGAAAAAGCAAGCGGAGGCGCTGCGCGGGCCGGTTTCCGTGTGCTGGCGATCAACTTCCGAGGCTACGGCCAGTCGACAGGCCCCGGCCAGGCCAATCCTCTGGGCGCCCCGCTACATCTGGACGTGCTCGCCGCGGTTCGATTCCTGCGAAAATCGGGTGCAACGAGCGTATCGGTCGTCGGTGGAAGCATGGGAGGGAGCGCGGCCGGCGATGCCTCGGTCGAGGCTGAACAAGGCGAAATCGATCGCCTGGTCTTTCTCGGAAGCGGGGGAAGCGAAAACGCACCCGAGAAGATGAGAGGACGAAAACTATTCATCATCGCGCGCGACGACCTTGGGTCGGGCGACATTCCGCGTCTGCCGAAGGTTCGCGAGCTCTATGCCAGAACTCCCGGGCCGAAGGAATTGATCATCGTCGAAGGCACAGCACATGCGCAGTTCCTATTCGCGACGGATCAGGGCGATCGTGTGTTGCGCAAATCGTGAGGTTTCTCTCCGAAAGGTAAGGTCCGCTCTCGGGTACCGGTCGTACTGCTAGAAGAAAGCGGGATCGGTGCGATAGCGGCAGGATGGGGAGTTTTGCCCGCTTTCAATTTCCAAAATCAGGGTTTTTCCGCGCTTCCGGCGACAAAAAAGCGACCGTCAGTGGAAACTCATCCAAGGATCGATCGGTTCCGAGCGATCGCATCGATACTGGGACTGCGGAGCCTCGCCACACTAAACCGATGCGCAAACGCGGGACACTGGCCAAGGCCGGCGCGTGACACCGCCGGTCCCCGCGCTAGCGCGTTGGGTAGGTAACTCCACCAGCGCCGCCCTGGTCGCTTATTTTCTGCCGGTCGCCTTACCCATCACAGCAAACGGGCGTGTCGCTCGTCAAAGCCTCGTGAAGCGCAGCGCACTCGTGACCGCGGCGCCCAAAAGGCGCCCAGCAAAACGGGATTCGTCCACATCTCGCAATGCAGCTTCGAGTTCCGATTGGGCGCCGGAATAATCGGAAGTTCGAAGAATCGCTCTAACCCTATGCAGATCATCAACTTCCACCTGGGCGCCCACATAGCCGGCACGATCGGACGTTTTGTCGTATCTCTTGAAGCATCATTATTTTACGAATAGGCGCCTGCATAACCGGCCCAGTTTAACAATCTAACGTATGTTGAATGCTTACACCGAGTTATGCTCCGGCGCCCGACTAATCCGCATAAAGCGATCCATTGTGGAAAATTGCCATATGCAGTGATTTACTATGTGCTTACGGCTGGGCGCCTGGATAATCGCGGCGAGCGTTACAACCGCGACTTTCTCATGCGTTCGGCTTAGGCGACCGGCGGGTGGAGACTTACCCACGGATTGATCGGTTCCGAGCGATCGCATCGATACCGGGACTGCGGAGCCCGGCCAAACTCACCCGACGCGCAAGCGACGGACGCTGGCCAAGGCCGGCGCGTGACACCGCCGGTCCCCTCGCTTACGCGTCGCGTTGGTATGGCCATAAGCGCGACCTTGGTCGTTTATTTCCTGCCGGTCGCCAAAAAGCCGGCTGCCGCGACACGCGGCGCCGGCCCACCACCAACGGGTGTCAGCTTGGTGATCGACTCAGTATGAGTCGGATGAAATCACTTCCCCACCTGCGAGACTGACGAGGCCTCGCAAAGTGACGGGGTTCACCGAGTCCTTGATGAAGCGAACACTGCCGTCGCCCATCAAGACGTTGATGCCGCCCGGGTGGAACGACGCGAGCTCGTCGTTGTTGCCCGCCTGGCAACCCTGGCAGAGGTAGCCGCCCGGCGGGGGCGACTGGGTCCACGCGTTGGCTTCATGATCGGGTCGATATTTGTTGTTGGGCGTGCCGGAAACGCCGTAGCCCGAGTCAGGTTCCGCCCAGCGCCAGGACCGGCGGAAAAGGGTGTAGCCTCCGGCGGGTCCGGGATCGGCTGGGTTGACGGAAGGCAAGTAGGTCGCC
Source organism: uncultured Planctomycetota bacterium (assembly GCA_963779785.1). Taxonomy (GTDB): domain Bacteria; phylum Planctomycetota; class Planctomycetia; order Isosphaerales; family Isosphaeraceae; genus CAVRFS01. The sequence continues at coordinate 23,095 of CAWAAW010000036.1, read as the reverse complement.
ATGGGAGTCACGCCGTCGTATTGATTTTCCGTATAGGTACCCAGATAACGCGGGTCGCGACCCGCGTCCTCTCCGAAGGCGATCGTGTTGCTCGTGCCGTCGGTAATTTCGGCGATCCGGGTCTTGCCTTGGTGCAGCAAGCCGTTGACACGACTCAATTTGTTGCGAAATGGCACAGGCGGGGTCGAACCCAAACCGCCGGTCTGCCCGTTGGGATCGATGTCGGTATACGTGGTTGGTCCGTAGTCGGTGTATCCGTAGCCGCCGGTCAGGGCCGACAAACCGCCGTCGTTCGGGTCGACGCCGTCGCGGCCGCCGTCGGGAGAACGCGTCGATGACGGGCAAATGAATACGTTGACCACAGTCGAGGCACCGGTCAGATTGATGCCGAATGCATCATTATATTCGTACAAGTTGAAATTGAGCGTGTTGAACGAGTTACCCCCTTCCATGAAGGGAAGGAGCCGGGCCAGCACATTCCAGTTGCCATCCACGAACTGGGTGGCCGGGGGCGATACGTTGAAATTGGTCGACTCACCCGAGGGGGGAAAGGCACCGGCGGAGCTCTCATAATTGAAGAGCGCGAGCCCGATTTGCTTGAGATTGTTCGTGCATTGCGCACGACGGGCCGCCTCGCGGGCAGATTGCACCGCGGGCAACAGAAGCGCGATCAAGACAGCGATGATGGCGATGACCACCAAGAGTTCGATCAGGGTGAACGCCTTACGAAGGCGCTGCGTGCTCGTCCGAGACCTCATCGTTTTATCTCTCCTCAATTGAAATCAAACAGTTCGTAATCAATAACAGAGTCACAGATACGAAACGGTAGTTATCAGCGCTCACCGCGGATCACCGACTACCACGCGGTGAAGACTTTTGAGAACCGTTCTGGGTGAGTTTGAGCTCGAATCTGTTGGCGGTCTCATCGGGCTTGACCGTGGCCGCTAGGTCCGATCCGTCCTCGTCGAGATACTTGGATGGAAACGGCGGGCTTCCTTTCTTGGCATGACTCGACGCGCCGACCTCGAGACGAACCTTATACTCGCCTTCCGGCAAGCCATTGAGCGTGAACGAGCCGTCGTTCTCAATCTTCGCCAACGACGAAACGGTCGACTTGGTCGCGACGAAAACCACATTGCCAGAAGTCAAAGGATTCCCGTCGGGCAGTAAGACCTTGCCCGTGACCGGGTAAACCTTGGCCGCACTCAAGGGACTACCGCCGCCGCAGCCGGATATGCCGACAGCCACCGTCAAACTCAGACAACACCTGAGAAAATGCCGAGTGTTCCGTTCCATCGAATCGTTACAGATCATCGATCGTCCCTCACTTTGTGACCGGCTCGCGCCAGCCGCCCGGAAGAAACTCCACATTCAACCGGTCATCGCGGTTTCGTCTTGGCACGACACCGTGATCACTCGCGTCGTCAATCACGAAATTCTGAGGCCGGACTTCGATCATGTTGGAGATACACCACGGGAAGAATTGCCGCCGATTCGCGAGACCAAACCACGTTCAGAACGCTCGATCTACATCACTCTCGGGAGAGCGATACGATCACAAGTTCATATTTCATAATTACTTAAGCATGACTCCAGTAATGGTCCCTTGCAGGTCGCCCGGCCATCAGACATCGCGTCGAATCAACTGCGGCCGATCACGCCGCCGCTGTGCGCCAGAACCCGAGGAAAGTTCCCGATCTACGAAACGCGGCCCTGCCTGAATTACCCCACGCGATCGCGAGCTCGTCGCATAACTTGTGACCCCAGCACGACGGCCGTCCCCGCAGAGATCACATTCTCTACCATATCGATCGGGATTGTTTAGAGTGTTAAGTTAACGAGAAGACTTTGTGAAGAATCAGGGATAATGGAAAGCGGGACCGGTGCGAGATTGGCAAGATGGGTAGTTTTGGGGTCCGGTTCCGCAATGCCACGAACCCCCCGGGTCGCCTCTGGTGGAAGGGTATTTCACCTCATGAATCGCGGCGTGGCGTGAATGCAGTGACGCGAGAAAGCTGCGGACTACCAAGCATTCGAGCAGGTGTTGCGGGAAACGCTTGATGAATCACTGATGCGGATTTGCGCGTACACGGTGATGCCGAACCATTGGCACCTGCTTTTGTGGCCGGAGTGCGATGGCGAGTTGGCGAAATTCCTGCAACGGCGGGCGATCACGCATGTGCGGCGATGGCAATAACACCCGGTTTATGCGGGATTGGGCCATGTCTACCAAGGTCGATACAAGTCGTTCCCGGTGGAGAGCGACGAGCATTTCGGGGTTGCGGCCTGAAGCGTCGAGCGCACCGTGAAGCGTGCCAATCTCGTATTGCGAGCGGAGGAATGGTGGTGGTCGAGCGTGTGGCGACGCTGTCATGGTACGGGAGAAGAACGGTCGTTGTTGGCGGCGTGGCCGATCGATGTGCCAGTGAATTGGCTCGAGCGGGTCAATCAAAGCGACGACGAGCCCGAACTGGAATCGGTTCGCCGGAGAGTGCAACGAGGCCGCCCCTTTCGCCAATCGGAATGGCAGAAGGCAATCGCGAAACGATTGGGTGTAGAGTCGGCCTATCGTCGCACGGGTCGCCCGCGAAAAGCGGCTGGGAATCCAAATGTCGCTCCCGGATCAGATCGCTCGGACGTCGACGGCGGTGCCCAGTTTAGCGATATCAATATCGGACGCGTCCCGCTTTCTCCTCCAATATTGGACCTGTCCCGCTTTCTCCTATGTCCATCTTTCTCCTCGCCGAGATTCACAAGGGCGGGCACGATGCCCGACCGGGCGCTGGGCGACCCGGGAGCGATGGCGCTACCGCGAGCGCGGGTCCGGCGGATTGAGCAGGACGGCATTTCCTCGCCTCAATTATCGCTAAGTGCTCGGCAGGAACTGTCCGATGTTAGCGTCCGAATTGGTTTCAATACCTGGGTTGGACCCGCCGGTCGGCGCCGCTGGGAGTGGTCGCCCCCTCGCGGCGCACTAATCATTGCCGGACTCCTCAGCCCGCGCGGCGCCAGAGTCGGACCGCGGCCAAGGACAGCAGAGCGATGCCGGCCAGCAGGATGCTGCCGGGCTCGGGAACCGATGCCACCGATGCCGTGTTAGTGCTGGTGGAATCGCTGACCAAGTCTTGATACAGCGTGTTGTTCGGGTCGTGGGTCGCCTGCCAGAAATCGGCCGAGTAGCTCAGCTTCGATTTGTAACCGGCAAAGCTGATGAGCGTGTTGTATTCGTTTGCGAGGGTGGAATCACCACCTGTGTACGAGAAGCCGGCTAGACTGGTGTTGTGCACGTTATCGACGGTGTACCAGATGGCGAGTTGCACGGCGGCTCGGGCGTCCGGAGTGCTCTGGTCTTGCGTCAGCAGCCAGCCGATCCGGTTGTCCGCGTCGGAGAAAGTGCTGTTGCCAAAAGCCATGCTCGAAACCGGGTTGATCGTGTACGACGAACCCAGGTAATTGTCGTGCCAGAGGTCCGTACAGTAAAACATGGGATTCGTCGTGCCATTGTTCACTTGGGGATCGGCGTAAACGTAGGCCGAGTTACTACCGGTGCCGTTGGCATTGGTGTAGTAGACCGTGACCGTCGGCGACGCGGATGTTCCGTCATAGAGTTGCAAGCCGGTGATCTGTCCGGCTTCGGCGGCCCCGCTCATGGCCAGGGACAAGGCGATCGCACTCAACATAACCGTCGGACGCATTATATCTCCACTGAATACAAACGAAGTGATTCAGAACGTGTTGAATCCATTACCACGATCGACCGGTTCGCGGAATCGGCGAGGGGAAAGCTGAAGGCAGCCCGTTACGGTCGGGCGAGGCCGGCACCATCGTTCGACAATGTCATTATGCGCCGCTCAACGATGGCGTGACTGGATGATGGCAGATTCGAGAAATTGTGTGGACTTCTCACCACGGGTTGATTAATCCGTAACTCACGGAGTCACGAGGATAGAGTGGCGGCGTAATGGGCGCAAGTCCCAAATGAGTTCGGCTTCCGGACAGTGCCGCGCAGAAACGTCTATCGGCTGCTCGCCATGGCGCCCGACCAGGCAGCTAGCGTCGTCGCCAGACCGGCCGCGGGATTTGCCCCAAGCCGCCGAAACGGATCCGCCGGTCTGGACAGTCGGGCCGCCGCGGCTTGGGATGAGGCATCGGTCTCAATCGGGATCGAGTAGACGATCGTGCTGGAGACCCTCGGGGCCGGGCATTGGTTTCGGTTTGCCCTCACTAAACCCACTCAAGCGGGAAGACGACAATTCGCGCGTCTTTGACGCAGGTCAACCCGTGGAGGAACATCCGCGTCAGATACCGAAACATGGTGTCGAGACAGACCTCGCGCGAGAACCCTGCGCCTCCGGTCCCGAGAAGTGGGAACGCAATCGAACGCACGTCGAGCGTGTCGGCGTGGTAGAAGCAGCTCGTCATGATCTCGGCGATCACATCGCGGCTCGTGGCGATCCAATCCTCATCGCGCAGCCCGTGCGTCACCCCGTGGAAGACAAACCGGGCCGGAAGAAGGCCCGCGGAGGTCACGATCACTCGACCTGGCCGCACCGGCGCGAACCGTTTGGCCTCCCTCGCATACTCGTTTCCGGCAGCCTCGCGCAAAGCCAACGCGACGCCATAGTTCATAGGCAACGCGTACATCTCGGAGCTGACGAGCGCGTCCACTGCGCTGCTCGACCAGGTTTCCGCGCAGGATCGTCAGGGTCCTGTCGCCGGGGAACATGAATCGATCGCACTCTCCGCTCTCCGGCGGGCCGCCGAGGTAGAACTGGCGGCGTGACTTGTAGCCCTCAAGGTAGCGCAACCAGGCTGGGTCGTCGGACATCTCCCAGGGCGATGGAACCGCCGTCGTCGTGTGTAGCTGCGCGGACCTCAGCGAAGGACGGGAAGCGGTCGGACGGCGCCTTCGCCAGGCAGCGCTCGACCACCTCGCACACCCGATCTGACAGCCCGGGGTTCCGCGCCGAGGGCGACAGGAGCGGCTCGGTCTTGTGCTTGTACAGGATCGAGAAGGTCGTCTTGCCCTCAAACGGGGGCGTCCCCGTGAGCGCGGATAGAAGGTCGCGCCGAAGCTGTAGATGTCGGCCCGGTTGTCGACGCTGTGCGGATCCTCGGCCTGCTCGGGAGCCATGTAGTAAGGCGTCCCGAGGACGGAGTCCGTCTGGGTGAGCGACCCGGCGTCGGCCGGGCTCCGCCCCAGGCCGAAGTCGGCTACCCGCGCGATTCCCAGTGTCGATTAGGATGTTCGAAGGCTTAAGGTCGCGATGGATGATCTGGCGCAGCGACGCGGCCATCATCCCCTCGGCCACCTGCTGCATCCACGTCATTACCTCAAGCTCCGGGAGCGGGCCCCCCGCCGCCTTGATGCGGTCGGCGAGGCTCGCGCCCTCGACGTACTCCATCACCAGCAGGAGCCGGCCGTCGGGGAGTGTGCGCAGGTCGTGAACGGCCACGACGTGCGGCGAGCTGATCTGGGCGATCAGCCGGGCCTCCCGGCGGAACCGATCCGACGACGCCTCGCCGGCAATCGTTTTGATCGCAACGAACCGCCCGAGGCCATCCTGCCACCCCTTGTAGACGACACCCATCCCGCCCCGGCCGAGCACGCCCAGTATCTTGAATCCCTGGACATCTTGCGGGGCGGGGTCGGTCATCGGGGCGGCCGCGCTCGAGGCGAGCCGCTCGTCCACGGTCGAGATCCGCTCTCCGCCTGACCACTCGTCGAACGCGCTGCGGACGAGGTCGCTCCATTCGCGCAGTTCGGTGGCATACTCGTCGACCGTCGGCGCGTCGCCCTGCTCCCGGCGCAGATCGAGCTCAACGCGCAGTAGTAGCCCGACGAGGAAGTCCCGGGCCTGGTTGGGGACGCTCCCCAGGAGATCGGCAATGCGCAGACGCCGACCGGCCCGCCACTCTCGCTCGAACCGGTTCACCAGATCGGTCGCGATCCGGCGGTCGTCCGTCGTCGGCTCGTTCATGTTGACCAACATTTCCCAGACGACCCGAGCCCAAGCGTTTTGGTCCCGTTTCTGGCCACCTGAAACGAAATTCCAGCAGCTTAATACAGTCCCGTCAAGTCACCGTCGGTCCTGACCGAGGGATTGAGTCGCATTTTTCCAGCAACACTGGCGGCCGAACCGTGGGGCGGGAGATGCGGCAGCGAATGATTTGGGCGGCGTCACTTGAGGCGTGATCGCGATCGGTCCGCTGTACTCCGGCGGGGATCGCCTTCTCCTCTTCAGTCTCCTCCCCCTCGCGGTGGACAGAGAAACGGAGCGTGGTGTCGGGGCAGAGCGCCGCCGGCCGTCAGCAATCCACGCCTTGCCCGAACGCCACTTCCAGCGAGGCCGACTTGGGAACAAATTGGGAACAGTATTGGCAATATCAGCCCAATGCGACCACAATGTACGTCGATCAGGTCAGCATCGTAACTGTCTTGAAATCAAAGACTTTAAGCATCACTGCAACGTGTTTCCAATACCACGACTATGGCAGACGTACCGGACTCAAAATCCGGTCCCGGTGAACGGTGTGTGGGTTCAAGTCCCACCTTCGGTGCTGATTCGAGCCGGGCGCCTGGCCGCAATCAGCTTCTCCACGACCAACACGCCGCGGGGCGAGCGCACGGACGACCTGCCGTCGAAGGTGAGGCAGATCTGGTTGATCACACCGGTCAATCCCAGGAGATTCCGCGCTTGCGGAGGCGGGACGTCCGGGTCGCCGACGAAGTAGCAGGGGAAGACGAATTCGGTCGGGTCCATTCCGACGACCCGCGCCGGAGTAGGCCGGAACGGACCTCTTGGCCGTATAGGACGAGGCGCGGCACTGGCTTCTTCGGGATCGGCAAGTCCAGCGACTTGGCATCGTACGCCGGCATGGTCGTCATTTCGGTTCCGGAATCGACTCGGAACGGAACCTCCTCCCAAGCCCCGCGATTGGTCTTGAGGCTCAGGATGAGATCGGCCCAGAGTACGGTATCGCCCGTAGTCCGGAGCGTCCGGTGATCCGAGAGGGACTTCGAGACGAGCTCATCGGACCACCGCCTCACGGGTGCCTGATCATAACGCCCTGCCGATTCTCGGACGGCGTCTCCTCGATAAACCGCCGTACTTCCTCCGGACCGACGGCCAGCACCTCGACCCCCTCGGGTGAGCTTCGGCTGGCGACCTACGGTCGAGGAGACTTTTGTCGACTACTCCTCATCGGGCCCCCACGCTGTTGAAACGGACGACGCCGAGTCCTTCGGCCGTGCGTCGGTCACCACGCCAACGCAGCCGTCATTCCGGGAGCAGCGACAATCGAGTCACATCCCAAACTTGAAGGTTGCCCCCCTTCGAGACAAAGCCGAGGCGGCGGCCGTTCGTCGAAAAAAAGGCTCGCCTCAGGGTCGTTTCCTGGTGGCTGTACGACCGAACGGCCTCGCCCGTGGCCAGGTCCCAAACGCGCACAGCCTGGTTGCCAGCGGCCGTGGTCAACTGCCCGGGCCGGGGCCCGAAGGCGACGGCCAAGACGCGGCCCTTGGGCTCATCGAGCACCCGATCGACCTTTCCGGTCTGAACGTCGATAACATGCACCCCCGAAGGATCAACGTAACTGTAGACCCCACTATGGACGTTTGCACCGTAGCGGATGATCTTTCGACCATCGGGAGTGAACCGATGGTTGGTGAAATCCCCAGGCGGGTTGGGAATCACAGTCAGGATACGCGCGGATTGAGAATCGAACACAACGGTATCGTTGGCCTTTTCGCCCTTGGGGCCCGCGGTCCGAGACGCCATGAAGCGTGCGCCATCCGAAGAAAAGACGGGCGCGTGGAATGAGCCTGCGACGGTCGCACGCTTCTGACTCGTCGCCCCATCCCAGAGGTAGAGAAGATCCTCATCGAGGCTGGCCGACACCACGGCGGAGCCGTTCGGAGAAACGGCAACACCGGTCACGGGCAGCGCGTGACCTCGAAACGTACACCGGACCTGGCCCGACTTCATGTCCCAAACCTGGACTTCACCCGGCCCGTTCTTGCCGGTTTCGGTCATGCGCGGCTTCTTGGTCTTCGGGTCGGGACCGTAAAACTGGCGCCGGATCGGACCGCTGCCGGCTGCGAGGGTCTGGCCATCCGCACTGATGGCGAACGCTGTCACCGGGCCCTTCAACCCACCAAGCTGATGGTGAGTCGTGCCGGTCGTCGTGTCATAGACGATGATGGGGCCGTTTTCGTTCTGCTCGAGGAAGGTCGAAAGATCCGGCGTCATGGCAGTGGCACTGAGCCAGTTGGCGGAAACCTTGAACTCCGCGCGGGCCCGGCCGGGTTTGACAGCAGTTCGCCGATGTCCCAGTCCTTGGCGGTTTCGAGCAGAGGGTATCGGCGTCCCTCGGGTGCGGGGTCGAGTGGCCGCGCATTCCAGATCCAGAGCCCATCTCTCTTGCCTTCGGCGTTGATCCCCGCGCGGCCCTGTTGCCGACCGCCCGCGGCGAGCACGCCGCCGTCACGGCTGAGAGCAAGGCCGATGATCGGAAGAGAAGGTCGGCGCAACGTCATGATTTCCAGGCCGAGCTTTGCATCCCACACCTTGATCGCACGGTCGGCCCCGGCCGTGATCAGACGGTTCCCGTCCGGCGTGAACAGCACCGCATTGACCTCGGCGGCGTGCCCTGCAAGGCGCAACCGCTCTTGCCCGCTCGTGACATCCCACACGAGCACTTCGTGCGGGTCTTGCTGCCGCCGAGTGCTTCCGTCATCGAGCGGGACGCCCGCGCACGCTGCGATTTGCGATCCGTCATGGTTCCAGGCAACCGACGTCGCTCCATTGAACAGGCCGCTGAACCGTCGAACGGGTTTCCAGGTGGCAACGTCCCAAACGACAACTTCACCTCCCGAGACGTAAACGGACTTGAGTCCGCCGGTGGCTAGGCGGCTGCCGTCGGGACTGAATGCACCGCAGTAGATCTTGTCTTGGCTCTTGGGCTCGAAGACCACGTTCCCTGTGGTGGCCTCGCAGACGCGGAGCCTCTGTCCGTGTGCGAGCAGTACGAGACGGTCATCGGGGCTGAAGGCGATGCCGAACGCCGGGCCCTCGGCCTTGAGCGAACCGACCTTGCGGCCGGTCGCCACTTCCCAGATGGGGACATCCCAGGTTCCTCCCACAAGCCCGCCCGCGATCCGCTTGCCGTCGTGACTGAACGCGACACCCAGCGCGTTGAAAATGCCCTCGCCCAAGAGGCGTTGAACCAGGCGGCCGCTGGCCGTTTCGTAAATGTGGGCTCGCCCATCGCAGCAAGCCACCAGTCTGCCGTCCGGGCTCACCGCAACCAGCCCCTCGCCGCGGAGAGACATTGCCGTCTGGAGCCGCTCCAGATCGCAGACGGTCAAACCATTTTCCCTTCCACACCAGGCGATGCGCCGGCCATCGGGGCTAAAGGAGAGACTGTAAGCACGACCAATCCCGCCGCGCAGGAGCAGAACTTGCCTGCCCGTGCCAACCTCCCACAAACGCACCGTACCTGCGCCAGGCCTCCGTATTCGTTCGTGCCTCTCTCGGATGCTGCCAGTCGCCCCTGCCGCCAGGTAACGGCCATCCCTGCTGAAGGCGATGGCGAAGACGTAATCGTTGCCCCAGGTCGTGTCGAGATAGTCCTCGGACGGTCGGTCATTCTGCCTGGAAATCGTTCGCCGCGCTGTACCCGTGGCCACGTCCCAGAACACGATATGGTGGCTGTCGGTACTGGCCAGCAGATCCCCGCGTGGGCTGAAGGCCATCGCCCTGATCTCGCCGGCCTGGCTGAAGCGCCGGATCTCGTGACCATCAGTCGCGTCCCAGAGGACCAGTTCGTTGGGAGCCTGGCTCGCGGCGGCGAGTTGACCGCCGTCGGGGTTGAACGCGACAAGGCCGACCGGCGCTTGATAGCCCGAGCAGCGACAGACGACTCGTCCGGTTTCGACGTCCCAAACGACGGCAGCGGCATCCTTCGGCCCGCTCCCCACGCCCGCGGCGAGACGATTCCCGTCCGGGCTGAACGCCAAGGTAAAGATCGTTCCCGGGTGCGGCGGGGTTCCAATCACTTCTCCGGTCCTCATGTCGCGTATGACAACCGCGCCGGCCGGTGATTCGAGACAGGCAAAGAGGTCCCCGTCGGAACTCACCGCCACCGGCTCATACACTCGGGCGTGAGTGCGGATGATCTCTTTGCGGGCACTGTCCCAGAGGGTCAACTCCGCGCTCGATTCGTACAGTCCACCGCAGACCGCGGCCAGATCCGGCCGGCCGGACAATAGCGTGACGGTCTTCACTAGGCTCGGTCCGGAGCCGCGGTCGACGCCGTCGACCTTGGAGATCATTGGCGGGGCCACCAAGAACCGCAGGTCGGCCTGCGCCCGCCGGCGGAGGGCGAACCATTCCCATCCGCGGAGCTCGGGTTCAATTTTTTCGAGACGCCGAACCGCGATGAAAGGGTCCCCGGAGTCGAGGGCTCGCTCCGCCACGGCAGCCCCCTGGACAGATCGGATCGTCTTCGCCACGTCCTCGGCGACCTCTTTGGCCTTGGCCGCGACCGCTGTAGTCTGGCGCTCTTCCCGAACCTGCCGGCTACTGACGAACACCACGCCAACGATGATCGCCGCCGCGCCAAGGACCACGGCCGAGAGGGCAGCCTGGAGCGGCTTCCGCCGGACCCACTTGCCGGTGCGCTCGAAGATATTCGACTGCCTGGCCTCGATGGGCTCACCACGCAGCCAGCGTTCCAGTTCTTCCGCCAAGGCTTCCGCGGAGCCATAGCGCTTTCCGGGGTCCTTCTCCAGGCACTTCAAGCAAATCGTCTCCACGTCCCGGTCGATCCGTCGATTGATCTTGCTGGGTGCCACGGGTTCAGTTTCCATAACCCGCAAGACCGTCTCCAGTGGTGTCTCGGCTCGAAACGGTGGGCGGCCGGTGATCAGTTCGTAGAGGATCGCGCCCAGACTGTAGACATCGACGGCCGTCGTCAGCACTTTATCCGATCGCGCCTGCTCGGGGGCCATGTAACTCGGCGTGCCGACGATGCTGCCCGTTCGGGTGTGCCGGACCTTCGCTTCGACGTGCTTGGCGAGGCCGAAATCGGTCACGTAGGGCTGGTCCGCCGCGTCGAGCAGGATGTTGCCTGGCTTCAGGTCCCGATGCAGGATCCCGCGCTGATGGGCGTAATGGATCGCGCGAGCGACGGCGGCTGCCAGCTCCGCGGTTCGCCGCGCGGCCAGCGGCATCCGCTGGCTTGCCAGGCTTCCGCCCTCGATCAGCTTCATGCTGAAGTAGTGCTGTCCTTCGTGCTCTCCGACCTCATGGATGGGTACGATATTCGGATGATCCAGATTGGCGGCGGCCTCGGCTTCCCGGCGGAAGCGGTCGACGTCGTCCGGAGAAGCGAGTTGCCCGGCCAGGATCATCTTCAGGGCCACGATGCGGTTGAGGCTGACTTGGCGGGCGCGATAGACCACCCCCATGCCGCCGCGAGCGATCTCTTGCAGCAACTCGTAATCGCCAAAATAGCGGACCAGGGTGTTGGGTCGTAATTGGTGAGTGTCGGGCGGCGCGTCCGCGCTGTCTGGGATCGGGGCCGCTCCTGGCGAGAACGTCTCTGTGACTCCCTGGGCCATTTGTTTCAAGGCGTCGTGGTCGGCGAAGAACGCCTCGAGCTCAGCGGCCAGCTCGGGATGTTCCGCGACGATCGCGGCCCGGTCGGGCGGTTGGCCGGCAGCCTGGGCCTGGAGATAGGCCGCGATGACCTCGTTGACCCGCCGGTTACAATCAGAGGAGTCATCCCGAATGTTCATGGATCCTCCCGTTCGTGAAGTTGGCCGCGGAGCCGTTGCAGACCGCGCTTCAGCAGCCCGGCAACGGCCGCGGGCGAGCGGCCCAGGTGCTCGGCGATGGCAGCCACGTTCCAGTCTTCCCAGTAGTATAGAATAACGGCTTCCCGCTGGCCGTCCGGCAATCCCGCAAGAGCCTGGCCCATTCGGGCGATCTGCTCGTGCTGCTCGGCCTTCTGGCTCGGGGACGACTGCTGGGCGATCAGCCAACCGTCGATCCGAGCCGACGAACCATCCAACGACGCCTCGATCGATCGTTCTTTGGCGATATCCCGCTTGTCCCGGCCAAAGTCGCGGACCGCGTGGGTCAGGTTCCGGGCCAGGATCTGCCGCAGCCACGCACGCAGCTCCGCCTCGCTCTGGCCCCGAAACTCGGCCACGGCCTGGTGCGCTTGCAGAAGCGTCTGCTGGACCAGGTCCGACGCGTCGAGCTTGGAACGGAGCCGTGGATGACGATTCACCTGGGCCAGCAAGACGCAGATACGCTCGACAACGTTCGAGAGCCAGGCCGAACTCGCGGGGGTCCATCGTTCCTCCATTCCAGGAGAGACCGCGAACGCGCAAACGGGGCGCGCCCGAGTCGGAAGAATTCATTTCACTCCCAAGGCGCGCCGGGGTCACACCTCGTTCCGACCACCCGAGGCCAGACCGATCCGCTTGGAGTCGCACCTAGTCTCACGCTTTTGTCGGTTGGACGCAACTTGTCAAGAGCCGCATGGGCTATGCCAGGCGCGACCACTCACTGCCCATCAGCCCATCACCCATGATCAAGCCTGTACCGGCCTCAATTCGGGCGCGAGTTGGGAACAAATTGGGAACAGTATTGGCAACGTCAGCCCCATGCGGCCACAATGCGAAAACACCAAGGTGGCGACGTGCGAGCCTTGGATTCGCAGACCTTAAGCACCACCGCAACGTGTTTCCAATACCACGAGTATGGCAGACGTACCGGACTCAAAATCCGGTTCGTCTGCCATCAACTTGATCGCCTACCGCGGCATGGCGTGAGTCCAGGCACCCGGACTCGTGAGCGGCACAACGGCGCGTCAAGCCCCGGAAATGGTCGTGACCGGCCCCGCTATAGCATCGCCGCTCCAGGCCCGAGGGCGACGGCAGACCCGGCGAAGCGTGGCGCGGATCTCCCCAAGCCCGGCTCGGGTGGGCTCGACGGGTGCTGCGGAGTAGTCGTCGTCCGGTATGCCGAGCTGCTCCTTCAAGGTGTTGCTCACCGCAGGGTCCAAGTCGAGGAAGGCGTCCCCGGCGAGATAATCCCGGTCATCCCAGAGTATCCAGTCCCGTAGCTCGTCGATCAAATCCGACCAGTCGGCCAGCATGTCGCTGCCACTCTCGGTGCGGAGACGTCCGCGGTCGATCCCGACCTGGTCGGCCGCGGCAGGCACCATGTCCCGGAGCGGACGTGATCGCGTCCCCGGAGGATCCCGGCACTGCGACCCGACTTGGTAAGAACTTGGTAAGCCTACTGGCCGTGCGAGCCCAATGCGGCTCCAATCGATCCCGAGAAGGCCAGCGACGTAACTGGCTGATCAGATAGCAACCTAAACGCCACACCAACATCAGCCCAATGCCACGCCCGCGGCAGACGCTGAGGACTTAAAATCCTCTGGGCGGTAACGCCCGTGTGGGTTCAAATCCCACCGCCGGCACTGGACTTACGACAAATCGGCCCCTACAATCCCAATGGCGTCGCTGCAATATTGCTGCACAAGTTGGGGTGATAGGGGACTCGCATGGCATCGCTGCAACAGAGGGCTGGCCGCTGGCAGTGCCAGTTCATGTATCTCGGCAAACGCCGCACGTTCGCCCTTGGCAACGTGTCCGAGGCGGAAGCTAAAGCTAAGTCCGAGCAGGTCGATTACCTGCTCATGCGGCTGTCGCAAGGGCTGCTCGCCGTTCCGCCCGGCGCCGATATCGTGGCGTTCGTCCGGCACGATGCCGTCGTGCCCGCCGCCCAGGACGCACCGGCCGTGCGCGGCGAGCCGTCACTGGCCGACCTGCGCGATCGCTACCTGGAAACGCACGAGTCCTCGCTGGAACACCACACGGTGAGGGGCATCCGCCGGCACTTCCGTCATCTCTGCGCCCTGCTGGGCGACGGTTTCCCGATCCGCAGATTGTCGCTGGCCGACCTCCAGGGCTATGTCGACAAGCGGGCCAAGGCCAAAGGCCGGCGCGGCAAACTGAATCCGGCCACGATCCAGAAAGAGATCGTCACTCTCCGCACCGCCTGGAACTGGGGCGCGCGGATGAAGATGGTCGCTGGGCGCTATCCCTACGACGGCCTGCGCTATCCGAAGACCGACGAGAAGCCGCCGTTCCAGACCCGTGCCGAGATCGAGCGGCAACTGCCCGGCCTGCCGCCGAAGAAGGCCGCCGAGCTGTGGGAGGCGCTCTACCTGACGCTGCCGGAGATCGAACGGCTACTCGCCCATGTCGAGGCGAACGCGCTTCATCCTTGGATCTATCCGCTGGCGGCGACGGCGGCCCATACCGGGGCACGCAAGGGCGAGTTACTAAGAATGCGGATCAGCGATGTCGACTTCACCGCGGGCATCGTGAGCATCCAGGAGAGGAAGCGGGTGCAGGGACGGCGCACGACCCGGCGCGTGCCGCTCTCGACTGTGCTGGCATCGATCCTGGCCGATTGGCTGAAACAACATCCCGGAGGGGATTACCTTTTCGCCCAGGCCGAGGAGATCGAGCGCAGCAAGAAGCGCAGCCGCACGACCGGGCATCTGTGGAAGGATCGGCCTGGAGTGCTGAAAGAACGGCTGGCAGGTGTCACCGAGCGCGATCGGCGCGGCATCCTGCCGCTGACTGAGGACGAGGCGGGGCATCATCTCAACCAGACCCTGAAAGGCGGCGAGTGGAGCGTGATCAGGGGCTACCATATCCTCCGGCACAGCTTCGTGTCGGCTTTAGCCAGCAAGGGCGTCGATCAGCGGATCATCGACGAGATCGTCGGCCATCAGTCGGAGGAACAGCGGCGCCGGTATCGCCACCTCTATCCGGCCACGATCAAGGAGGCGGTAAAATCGGTCTTCGGCTGACTCTCAATTCCAACGGTCGCCTTCGAACCAAGCAGACTCCATGCCCAGGCAAGAGCGGATAGCAGCAGGTGCAACGCACCTGCCGCGAGGACGAAGCCCGGCGCTAGCAAGGGGTTCACTGCCCGAACCGCGACTTCACATCCCAGCTTGACCTCCTCCAAAATGGCGTTACATAGAAGGCGTCGTGTTAGGCCAACTTGACGCCCAACCTCACCTCGAACTCATCCTTTCTAACGGACGTCGGATCGCTGTTGCCCCCGGATTCGACATTCAAACGCTCCGCCGTCTCATCGCTGTCGTGGAGGAACGCCCATGTTTGGACTGAGCGCCGCGGTCCGCGTTTACCTCGCCAAGCAACCTGCCGACATGCGCAAGAGTTTCGATGGCGCTTCATGATAACCTCGGGTCCAGGGTGAGTGAGAATCGTTCGCCGCTCAGCAGCTCTTTGAGTTGCTTCAGGACTTTCTTGTTGTCACGGACCAGGTAGAGCCCGATCTCCGGGTCTCGTTCGATCAATAGTCGCTTCTTTCGGATCAGGTAGTATGCCCACGCCTTGTGCTCACCGAGTCGTTCGGTTGCCTGGCCCAGAGTGATCCAACCTGCCAACCCTCGTCGAAAGAACTCCGTCTTGCGGCCGTAGACACCATGTTGCTGCCGGATGCGCACGATTGAATGAACACTTAAGCGCTGTTTTAGCGGCGCATGATAGCCGGCCGCTGTTAGCTCGGTGGCAATCTGCTTGTCGGATTGCCCCGCTCGCGCTCTTCGTAGCACCTCGCTGACCAAGGCCTTGCCGTTTGCCATCTCCGCGTAAGTCACCACCGGCAAAGGAACCTCGGAGGTGGTCCAATTTCCGCCTTTCCAGATGATGCGGACCTCGCACATTTCGGAAGCGACTCGCTTCAATACAACCTTATCGATCAAAATCCGGAGCAACTGCTTCTTGCGGACGTTGGTCAGTTTCCCTTCATCCCACAATTGACGCAAAGTGGGGCGGGCCTCGTCCCACTGCTGCCGCAACTCGGCAGTGAGTGTCTCGGGCTTCTTGGCCTCAGCGCGGCACGCGGCTTCTTCCTCCCCCTGCCGAAGGGCCTGCAAGGCCTGTTCCCAACGCCTCTCTAGTTCGGCTGCAACCAACCGGTTCTCCGGATCCACGAGCCGGTATTGCTTCTCGGCGAGTCGGACCTCATAACGCAAACGTTCCAACTGGTGATTGCGGGCGCGCTCGACTTGGCGATTCTGCTCGTCGAACGCTGCGACGGCTTCGTCATAGCAATCCAGCTCGGCGGGGGACAAGGCTTCCCAGAAACTCCGCACAACCCAGTCGTCGATCGGAGCCATCGATAACCGCTGGCACTCTCTGCCCCCCGACTGCGCTTTGTGGTGGTTGCAAAGGTAGCGGGCGGCCGCGTGATACTGAACGGTCAACTTGTTTCCGCAATGGCCGCAGTAGACCATGCCCTGCAACAAGGCTGCACCGGATCGCGCCACGCCGCGGCTGCGTCTACGCTGGTACTCTTGATAGTTGTCGCGGAGCATGGCCTGGATCGCGGCGTAGGTTTCGCGGTCGATATACGCGGGATACTTGTCAGGAACCATGAACTGCCATTGCTCCGGAGGTAGGGGGTGCTTGCGGCACGGGCCACCGAGCACACGTGGCTGAAACCGCGTCCGGCCATACACGAACGTACCGGAGTAGGCCGGATTGCGGAGCAAACTTGAGATAGCTGCCGCCGTTGGCCGGCGCCACCCGATGGCGCCGTCATCACGACCTCTCTCACGGCGCGGCAAGAGTAACCGAGCGCCTGCCAAGTCGCGGACCACGCCGTGGATCGATTTTACACGCAAGAAGGTCGCGAAGACGAAGGCAATGCGCTCACGGACTTCCTGGTCCGGGTGTTGGACAACCCGGCCGGACAGGTCACGCATTAGACCTACTGGCAGGCTCATGGCCAACTCGCCCCGGCTGGCTTTGTTGATCAAACCGGCGTGCAGCCGCATTTTGATCGTATGTAGTTCCAGTTCGGCGATCAGGCCTTTCAGCCCCAGGATGAGTCGACCATTAGGTGTGGCTGGGTCGTAGATCGCCTCTTGATCTCCAACGAGGCAACGACGGTAACCGCACAGATCAAGAAGTTGATACCAATCGGTGCAGTTGCGTGCCAGACATGTGACATCATAGGCGAAGATGATGCCGACCTGCCCGAGGTTGACACGTGTCACGAGTTCTTGGAAACCTGGACGGCCAGCAGTGCTGCTGCCAGTGACCCCCAGGTCGGTATCGATGACCTGAACCTGGGAATCGTCCCAGCCGAACGCGCGAGCACGACCGGTTAGGGCGTACTGGAGCCTAAGGCTCTCTTGGTGATTGAGAACCTGTTGTGGGCTGGATTGGCGAGGGTAGATGACGGCATCGCGCTGGAGATGGTGCGGTTGAATGTGCTCGGACGTAATCATGGAGAACCTCCTGTTCGATGATCAAGACTTCCCTGCGGATGGGCCGGCGGACTTCTTCGGAGAGCTGTCTCCAAACGGAGCGGGGCGTAACACGCATAGATCCCCCCAGTCAGTCAAAAGACCGAGTAGTCGACGAATGGCGTCCGGGGTGATTTTGGTGCGTGGAGACGATGACGGGCAATAGGCGTAATCCGTGGCAGTGGCCGCGAGCCGCAAGATGATGCCGTCGCGGTGCTCGACCTCAAAGGACAGCGGTTCTCGAAGCGTTCGGTGTTGGACCGCTACCGGGAAGGTGTGTCCGTAGAGCGGATGGCACGGATCGACGACGGTGACAGTGGGGATGTGATTCTGACTGTCCACGCAGCCAGGGGGATCAAGAAGATCCCTCGTTCGACGGCCTGGCCGCCCTGGCATCGGGCAGCCTGGCGCTTGACCCCCTCTGTCTCGTAATTCGGTCGTTTTTCGGCACGTCTCGTGGTCGTGCGAACTTCACCGAACGCAGGGTTCAAACAAATTGTCTGGAATTGTTCTTGACGCCGAAAATTTAAGTTACTAAATTTAAGTTGTTGAATGATCGGCGACCGATAGACGAAAGGAGAAGAAACACGATGACGTCGACGCGATTGGGGAAAGTTCAACTCCAGATCATGCAGGTGTTGTGGAAAAAGCGGTCGGCGACGGCGCGTGAAATCACCGACGCCATCAACGCGATTGAGCCCGTCGCGCACAGTACCGTGCAAACGATGCTGCGGATTCTGGAAGACAAGAAGGCCGTGGGACACAAGAAAGAGGGAAGAACCTTCGTCTTCGTTCCCTTAGTCGATGAGCACAACTTCAAACGCGGCGCCACTCAAAATCTGATTGAAGGATTGTTTGGCGGAAGAGTCAGCGATCTGGTGGCTCACTTGCTAAGCGACGAGAAAGTCTCGAAGACCGAATTCGAAGAAATTCGCAAACTCATCAAACGCCAACCCAAACGCTAGGAGTGCCACATGGCTTGGATGATTTCGGAAAATACCGCGGTCGATCTGTCTCGCGCTCTGATCCAGTTCGGAGTGAACTGGTTGCTGCAATCGACCGTTCTGATCTGCAGCGGTCTCTCAATCGGCCTGCTCTTGCGACGACACGGTTCGGCAGTCAAGTCGGCCATTTACCGCGTGACATTGGCGGCGGTCTTGGCCTGTCCTCTGCTCTCGTGGTGTCTTTCGCAAGCTGGAATTGTCGGCTGGTCGATTGAATTCCCCGCGAAGTCCCCACGGGCTCACATCGACGAATCGGGGCGGACGATGATCAACAATCGGTTGGCCGTTCCCAGCATTCCTGGTGCTGAACCGGTCACGGGGGATTTCGAAACGAACGCGCCCGGAATCATAGACCGTGGCACGTCCCATCCGATGATCCGTGAGAAGAGCGGCTTTTCCGATCCGTCGACGCTGTCAGCGAGCGTGATGACGGATACTTCTTTGATCGATTTGCGAAATTCCAAAGTTTCGGCTGAAACGTCGTATCGCGGGACGGAGATACTTGATCTTACGTTGATGGCGTTCAGTCTATTGTGGATCTCGATCGCAGTCTGGTTGTCGATTCGCTTGGCGGAAGCCTGGTGGCGACTGGCCGGGATTCGGCGGCGGGCTGTTGCCGCCGATGCGGAAACGATGGCCCTGTGTCGCGCGTCTGCGACGAAATTGGGAGTTCGCACACCCGAGGTACTTGAAACACCGTTCCTGCCCAGTCCGTGCCTCGCGGGAATCAGGAATCCTGTGGTCCTGCTGCCGGAAGAAAGTCTGACGCTGTCGCTCGATGACGTGCTGATCCATGAACTCGCGCACCTTCTGCGAAAAGATTGTCACTGGAACCTGCTGCGCAAACTGACGACGACGATCTTCTGGTTTCACCCGTTGCTGTGGATGCTCTCGCGACAATTGGAAATGGCGGCGGAAGAAGTCTGTGATGACTTCGTGATTAAGTTTGGCGGCAATCGTGAGGAGTATGCCCTGCGACTGGTTGATGTGGCGGAATTCGCGTCGGCTCGCATGGCTCCGGCAGGGGTCGCGATGGTCTCTCTACGGTCGATGCTGGCCCATCGCGTGACGCGCATTCTGGATTGCTCGCGGCAACTGTCGACCGGCATCAGTCGGACCGTGCTGAAATGCACTTTGGTCGGGGGCTTTGTTGGGACATCCGTAGTGGGATTCGTCGGAGCGTCACCGCTACGGCAAAAACCGGGTGGTCCCGCACTGAATCTGCGCGCGGGCGAGAAGAACGTCGCTGCTCAACTGAAATCCGACGATGCGGAAGTTCGCCGTTCATCAGAAGTGGCCTTGAATGATGCCAAAACTCCTGAAAAACAGACACAACCGCGAATGGCCAAAGAGGTCAAAGGAGACGTCTGTACGATTCGTGGCCAGGTTCTTAAACCCGACGGCAAGCCCGCCGCCGGGGTAAAAGTGACGGTTAGATCTTTTCCAGACGATATCGAACATCGTCCTCCCGTCGCGGTCACAATATCAGGAGCGGACGGACGCTTTGAAGTCTCGTATCCTAAATCACAACGCACCGATGCCTTTTTCTGGGTCGCGGCGCAGCTCGAAGGATACGGGTTCCAATCGGCGAATTGGAAGGAGGTCAACGAGTCAACGGATCTCATTCTCAAGTTGGTTGCTGACGCACCGATTCGCGGACGGATCACCGATCTGGAGGGAAAACCAATCGAAGGTGTCAGCCTGAAGTTAGACACCTTTTACGTTCCAAAGGCCGGTGAAGATCTGGGTCCGTGGCTCGAATCCGTGAAATCCGGCGCCGTCGATCAGGTCTCCGGTCATACTCTTGGTTATCACATGCCCGCTTGCGATGACGACCACCAGCCCGCGCTGATCACAGATCAAGATGGGCGATTCACATTATCCGGGATTGGTGCAGAGCGCCGAGTGACGCTTGAGCTGCGAGGCAAAACAATCGCTTACCAGAAGATTGACGTCCTCACGCGAGCGATGCCGGCGATGACTCGCAATACCGAGATGAATTTCCGCAACGGACAGCCGTTGAAGGGAGTGGTGCTGGGAATGGATTTTACCTACCCCGCGCAGCCAACACAGATCGTGGAAGGAATCGTACGTGATGACAAAACGAAAAAAGGTGTGCCTGGAGTGACCATCGAAAGCGAGCATCTCGCTGGAACGGTGGGGTATCGGAATCACGTCTTACGGACGCAGACTGATTCGGAAGGACGTTATCAATTGGTCGGAATGCCTAAAGGCGATGACAATGTGATCCAAGTCTTTTCCAATGGAGAGACTGCCTATCAACTGCGCCACATCAAGGTTCCCAAACCCTCCGACGTGACGAGTACAAAACTCGATATCGAAATGTATCCAGGGTTGTGGATTGCGGGGAAGGTGACCGACAAGGCCACCGGCAAGCCGGTGAAAGCCGTCATCCTGTATCTTCCATTCCTGGACAATCCGTTCACAAAAAATCGTCCCGAATTCCATGATGAATACATGGATCACAGCCAATTCCATTACACCACGGATTCTGGCGGGAATTATCGGATTCCGGGGCTACCCGGGCGCGCCATCGTCGCAGCGAACTCGCTGAATTCCAGCTATCGAAAAGGGATTGGCGCCGAGAAGATCAAAGGCCTGTCGGAGAAGGGAGAATTTGACACGTACCGGCAAGTTGTTCCCGCTGATACTGGAACGCACGAAGCACTGATGGAAATCAATCCTGCCGAGAATTCTGCGTCGGTGGCGTGCGATTTCGAACTCGACCCAGGAGCGACGATTCGCGTGACGTTCGTCGATCCTAAAGGAAACCCGGTTGAGGGAACAGATATTATCGGGCGCTCACTTGGCCGGTACGATATGTCGCAGCCATCGACAATCGACGTGGGCAACCTGTCACCAAACGAAACGCGAACGATCGAGGTCATTCACCGCCAGCGGCAATTGGGCAAAATCTTCGATGTCAATTTTGACGGCCAGAAAACAGATCCCATCACAATCACTTTGCTGCCGACCGCGACCATTAAGGGACGTTTGGTCGATCAGGATGGCGTGGCGATCAAAGGCGCTGGGCTGCTTGCGTCGCCAAATTTCAAAGCGAAACACAGGACGGGAGTGTTCAATACGCGCGCTTGCAACCCAGATGGATCGTTTGAGTTCTCGGACCTTTCAACAGGTTGTGAATCGTACTCGTTACGTACCTTTGACGGTCCTTTAAAAGCATCAACGAGAACATCGTCGTTCAACCAGGCGAGGTGGTTGATCTTGGCGATGTGAAATTGAAGAAGTGAAATTCGCATCGCAATTCACGTCTTCCCCACTCCAGCTTGGGTTGAGCCGTGTCGATTTCGCAATCCGACTGTTCCGTCTATCGATGAAGGTCAGGTTGTCCCCTCGTCCCGGTCATCCGGGGGGTCAGGGTGAGGGGTTCTTCTCTTTCACCCGAAATCAATGAATAGACGGACGGCTAGGGCAGACAGGCCCTGTCGTATGACAATCGCGGAGCACCATCATGTCGACATTCGCTGTTACGGAAATAACGCACGACGGCTGGCAGCCGTACGTTCCATCTGTCAAACAGCCATGGAACCTGAGCCGCGTCGTTCATCTGCATCGTCGCGCGGGGTTCGCTGCGACCTGGACCGAGATCCAGCGTGATCTGCGAGATGGCCCCGACGCCAGCGTTTCGCGGATCCTTAACGGAACCTCGAGAGCTGACGGACTGCGGCAAGATTTTGATGTCATCGCGACGTCGCTGGCGACAGCCGCGGAAGCGGCCAGCCAAGGTTCGCGACTGCCGGCATGGTGGGTCTTTCGCATGCTGTTTTCGCCCGACCCGCTTGGCGAACGATTGACGTTGATGTGGCACAATCATTTTGCCACCAGCAACCTGAAGATCGAAAATTTGGTTCTGATGCGTCGTCAGAATGAGATATTTCGCGAGTACGCACGTGCACCATTCGGCGACTTGCTTCGGCGTGTCGTCAAAGATCCCGCGATGCTGGAGTGGCTCGATGCATCCGCGAATCGCAAAGAGCATCCCAATGAAAACCTTGCCCGTGAAATCATGGAACTGTTCACTCTGGGAGTCGGAAATTATACCGAGTCGGATGTGAAGCAAGGAGCGCGGGCATTGACCGGCTGGACGCATAAGTACGATCGTTTTTGCGAGATTCCCCCATATTATGACGATGGCGAAAAGACGATCCTCGGCCAGACAGGCAACTGGCGCGGTGATGACTTTGTGGACCTGTTGCTCGCGCGGCCGGCGACAACCAGGCGTCTCGCTTTTCGCCTTTGTGAGCTTTTCATGGGTGAAGAGGTCGCCTCGCCCGGACAACTTGAAAGTCTCGCGTCGGGCTTCGCGAGAACCGGTTGACGATTGGATGCGGTGTTGAACGAATCTTGAGATCGGACGCATTCTTCGACGAATCCAACATCCGCAGCCGCGTCAGTGATCCCACGCAATACGTCATCGGGGCCTCGTGGGTGCTCGAACAATTTGATTTTCCCCTCAATACCGTTCTGATGGGGAATGGATCGGGCGATGGGACTGGAATTGTTCAATCCGCCGAACGTGTTTGGCTGGCGTGGCGGGCGTACGTGGATCTATTCGCGATCAGTGGTCGCTTGCACAAATTACGCATGCGAACTGGTCAAAGGGTCCATGCTGCACTCGTCGAAGAACTCGGTTGACGTCCTAGAACTGATTGAGCGGCACAGTGGCA
>CAWAAW010000035.1:0-60248 GCA_963779785.1 uncultured Planctomycetota bacterium | reverse complement strand
GCACGAACTGGCGGGCGCTGGGGTTTTTTTTAAACCGCCTGGATGCGCCAAGGAGCGAACCAGCGGGTTAGGAAACCCGCTCCACCGGTTTTTGCTATCCTCCACCGCGCTATTTTCTACGGAGTGACCTCGCGTAGCGTTGCAAGTCGCTATCCAACTTCTTAAGGGAACCGAGGTGCTGTTCAGCGTATTTCAAACGCTGCTCCGCGGTCTGGTCACCCGCCGGAAGCCCGCTCAGATAGGCTTGAAACTTGGGGGAGGCGAGCCGGAGTCTTGATCAAGAAATGCACGAGCAGCCAGCTCTCGGCGTATGCGAGTTGACGGCTCTTCGGCCTCTTGAATCCGTTGTGTTGTCGGCGAGCAGTTCCGCGATGGGAATCCATCGTTCCGGGCCATCGCTGGCCGCATCGAGCACTTGAAGCCGGGCTTGATTGACTGCACTCAATGGAGTTCTCGCTTTCGTTTCAGGCTCGCCACATCTCGACAAAAGTGGCCAATCCTTCGCTGATGCAGTCCGGCACATCCGCCTGGCGCGAAAGTAAGCCCGTATTGAAGCAAAGCATATGGGCCGTCTCATGGATCAGGCTGAAGAGATTGACCCGCTCGGCATTGCCTGGCTTGTCTTCTTTCTTGTCACGAAAGTCGAAAACGACGAGCTGGTTGGTTTCGAGGTCGTAATGACCGCCGACGTCGTCGCCAGGATCCGCGCCGATGAACGCTCGAAACGAGCTGTCGTCCTTGAGTGTGATGACCGTCATACGAGCCTTCGGGAAGTGCGAGCTTGAACCCCTTGGCCTTGGAAATACGACAGAAACGCCTTGGACAGCTCTTCACAAATCTTGAGGGCTATTCGCGATAACGGTCGGGGGCATCTCCCAATCCCAGGAAGTGCTCAGTGCCGCTGGTCCGAAATGGCTCGTAGGCCGGCTTTTTTCGCGGCGGCCTGAACTTGCGCGATCACCTTGGCTTCAGTCGCGTCCGCCGTCGGCCCACGGCGGACAACGCTGTGAGGTCCATCGCCGTCAGGCCCGTCGCGCCGAGCAGCCAGCCGAGAAGACACGAGCGCCTGGAGACACCACGCCCCGATTGGGACGGCTCGCGGCGACGATCGGACGAATTCGATTTGACATCGTTCGTTCTCCGGCGACTTGCCGAGAATCACGATTCTTCAGAGACTGATTCCCGCCTCATTTATTCTAACCGTGGCTGGCACGATAGAAGGCAACAGTCGCCGGTCCGTCCGGGCAACGATTGACCACCGAATCGCTGAGTTCGTAGATTACCGCCTTGGGGAGAGCATCACGCTTTCCGCTCTCGATGACAAATCGTAGGTGCCGCTTGATGAGTGCCGACTCCGCCTTCACCGCCGTTTTTTCTCGGGATCGACCTGGGCGGCACGAACATCAAGAGCGGCGTCGTTGACAACAACGGTCGTCCCTTGTCGTCGGTCAGCGTGGCGACGCACGCGGACAGCGGGACCCGTGGTCGGCCTCGATAACCTGGTCGCGGCGGGTGAGCTGGCCGTCAAGGAGAGCGGCGTGGGTTGGGACCAGATCGAGTCGGTCGGACTCGGTTCGCCCGGGACCATGGATCTCAAGCACGGCATGCTGCTCGATCCGCCCAATTTGCCGGGCTGGACCAACCTGCCGATCCGGCAACTGCTCGTCCACGCGGCTCACGAAGCCGACTGTCCTTCAAAACGACGCCAACGCGGCCTCCTACGGCGAGTACTGGACGGGCGCGGGCAAGGGCGCGCACAGCCTGGTGATGTTCACGCTGGGCACGGGAATCGGCTGTGGGATCGTGGTGGACGGGACGATCATCGAGGGGCGGCACAGCCACGGCGCCGAATGCGGCCATATCATCATCCAGATGGAAAATGGCCGCCAGTGCTCGTGCGGCGCACTATGGCCATCTCGAGGGTTATGCGGCCGCGACGGCCCTTGTGAAAAGGGCCATTGAAGCACTCGAGGCCGATCAGCTCACCGAGCGTCTTGCGAACGCTCGATCACTCGGACGATTTGACCAGCCGGGCCATCTCCGAGGCCGCGGAGGCCGGCGACCCACTGGCGCGACGTCTGATGCGCGAGACGGCCCATTACCTGGCCGTCGGGGCCGTTTGCCTCATGCATACGATCGACCCGGACATCGTCCTCTTCGGCGGCGGAATGATCGCGGCCGGACAACCTTCCTCGAAGATATTCGCGCGGATATCCGAAAAATGGCGTTTCCGACACCGGCGGCGCTCACGCGTGTCGAGTACGCGTTGCTCGGCGGCGAGGCCGGATTCGTGGGCGCGGCCGGTTGTGCGCGGATGGCGTTCCGACGGACATCCTCCGCGGTGATCCGATGAGGCGTCGGATACTGCGGCGGCCCGTCGGACGTTTCAACCGAACATCGGTTTCGAGCTCGAAATCCTTGATCTCGAGCTGAACGTCCCGGCGGCTCTGCCACTCGTTGATCGACGGATGGAAGACCACCGAGCAGCGCGAGCCGGACGTAAGTGCCTGGCCTTTCTCGGCCAGGCCCCAGGCGATCGCCTTGAGGACGACGCCGCCCTGTCTGAGGCGGAGCTGAAGGTGCTTCTTCTGGTCGCCGACCGGCCGAGGCTGGCCCTCCACCTGGACGTCGCTGGCCAGCAACAGCGGCCTGGGATTGCCGATGCCGTGCGGCTCGAGCTTCTCGATCTCCTCGACGACCTTCATGCTCAGGACGCCGAGGGGAATCTCCGCGTCGATGATCAACACACGCTCGAGCGGTTCGGAAGCGAGGGCGAGGCGACAGCGTTCCTCGAAACGCCGGGCGAATGCCGGCAACTGCTCCTCGGTCAGCTTTGAGACCGGCCGCGGCGGCGTGTCCACCGAAGCCGATCAACCCTTCGGAGCAGTCCTTGATCGCCTCGTACAGGTCGAAGCCAGGGATGGAACGCGCCGATCCCTGGGCGATATCCTCGCCGATCGAAAGGATGATCGCGGGCCGGTGATAGATTTCCGCCAGGCGGCCGGCGACGATGCCGATCACGCCGGCGTGCCAGTTCTTGCGGCCCAGCACGATCGCGCCTCGGCCGCCGAGTCCCCCCTCGGCCTTGAGGATCGCCTGGGCTTCCTCGAGGATGATCTCGTTCGACGTCCTGGCGCTGGGCGTTGCAACGATCGAGCTCGGCGGCGATCTCGGCAGCCCGTTCGCGGATCATCGGTCGTGAGCAACTCGACGGCCATCATGGCGCGCTCGAGCCGGCCGGCGGCGTTGATTCGAGGAGCCAGCCCAAAACCGACCGTGCCGGTCGTCAATCGCCGCTTGTTCAAGGAACCGCTCACTTCCATCAGCGCGCGGAGGCCGACGGTCGGATCCTGAGCGATACCGGCCAGTCCTCGGCGAACCAGGACCCGATTCTCGTCGGAGAGCGGCACGATGTCGGCGATCGTCGCCAGGGCGACCAGTCCCAGCGAGCGGACAAGATAATCGCGGAGGTGAGGCGAGGCGCGCTTGCCATCGCCGAAGCTCTTGCAGACCTGCCAGGCCAGCTTGAATGCCACGCCCGCGCCGCAGAGGTCGGCCGAGGCAGCCGGACCACCCGGCAAGCGCGGATGGACGATCGCGTCGGCCCGAGGGAGCGTCAAGCCGATCGTGTGGTGGTCGGTGATGATCAAGCTCGACGCCCAGCTCCCGCGCCAGCTCGGCTTCGCGCACGGCCGATATTCCGCAATCGACCGTCACGATCAGCGACGCCTTGTGCTCCCGCGCCAGGCGGCGGAGCGCCTCGGCATTGACCCCGTAGCCCTCCTCGACGCGGTGCGGAATGTAATACTCCGCGTCCGTCGCGCCGGCGAGCCGGAGACATGTCCACAAGATGCTGGTACCGCAAACACCGTCGACGTCGTAATCGCCATAAACCACGATCTTGCGATCGTCGCGGATCGCCCTGACGATCCGATCGGCCGCGTCGACGGCGCCGGGAATCAACTCCGGGTCGGATAGGCTGCCGAGCCGGGCCTCGAGGAACAGAACGGCCTGCTCCGGCTCATCGATCCCGCGATTGATCAGAAGCTGCGCGACCAGCGGCGAGAGGCCGGCGGCCCGGCTCAGGCCGAGAATCCGAGCCGGGTCGTGGGGTCTGAGCCGCCAGCGAGCGTTCATCGTCAGTCGAGTCTCCCGCCGGTTCGAAGCTCGCAGCCGTCAATCGTCAGATCAGAACCATTTGCGGCGACGCGCGTAAATCCAGATGAAACATGGAGATACCGCCATGATTCCGCAAGTTCCCCAGAAGAGCAATGCCCTGGGCATCGGGCCCTGGAGCGTGAGCGTTTCTCCGAAAAAGTTCATGCCGAAGAAACTCGTCAGAAATGACATCGGCATGAACATGACGGTGACGATCGTCAGCGTCTTCATGATGTCGTTGGTGCGATTGGAAACGACCGACAAGTAGGTATCCAGCGTGCCGGAGATCAGGTCGCGCAGGCTCTCCGAGATATCGTGGATCCGAACGACATGATCGTAGAGGTCGCGAAAATAGACCCGGTGCTTGGGCTGGACGGGCTTGTAGGGATCGCGGGCCAGTTTGGTGAGAACCTCGCGCTGGGGTCCGAGGTTCTTGTGGAGCTCGATGGCCGATCGCTTGACCCGAAAAATCGACTGGAGGTTTTTCGGAGAGGCATTGCGCGATGACAGCCTCCTGGATCGCATCGACTCGGTCGTCGAGATGCTCGATGGCGGCGAGCGACTGGTCGATCGCGAGCTCGAGGAAGCGGATCAAGAGGTGATCGGCGCCGTTCCGGAGGCGATCCCGGGGATCGCGTTCGATGTTGAGCCGGTCCTGATCGAGAATGGACAAGAGGAGCGGTATGATAGGTGACGAGATAATTCAGACCCAGGAAGATGTCCAGCTCCTGCAACTCGAGGACATCCGATGTCGGCTCGATCTTGGCCAGGTGGAACACGACGTACAGATAGTCGCCCCAATCATCGACCTTGGGGATATGGCATTCCTTGAGTGCGTCCTCGATGGCCAGCGGATGGAAATGAAAGACGTCGCGGAGCCAGTCCTCGACTTGAGCGGCTCGAATGCTCCTCGGGCCCTTGAATGTCGACCCAGAGAATACCCGCCGGATCACGCAGGCATTCTTCAATCCGCGACAGCAGGCCAGTCGGCGTGGAGAACGCCGGTGCCGTCGCGGTAGGTCACCCGGACGACCGACTCGATGACCGACGGTGGCGACTTCGTTCGGAGGCACGCTCACTGGCGAGAGCCGGCTCATCGCGATTCCCCCGAGCTCGCGACGACCCTGAGCTGGCTTGTCGCGACAAGGGCGTTCTGGTACCGGATCGCCTCGTCGACAGCTCGATCCTGAGCGGCTCGGCCTGGTTCGGCGGGAATGCGCCGCCGGATCGGCGACTGGAATGTCGCTGAAAATTCGAAAGCCCTGTCCCGATGCCGGCGTTGACCAGTCGAACCAGGTTTCAGCCCCACCGCCACGCCGTCGGCCTCGAACGAACCGTCGGCGCGGATCCGGGCCGAGCGCAGATTGCCAACCGTGCCGTCAACGGGGAAGAACTCGACCCAGCCTCTGCGACAGCGGCCGGCCGCCTTCAGTCACCGAGCCCTTGACTCGCGTCACGGGCATGGTCTCGGGACCAAGTTCCTCGGTGCAGCCTGCGATCGCGAGTGCCACGCAGACAACCGCGATCGAACCGACCGCTGAGACAAGCCGGCTTTTGACGTCATACGGCTCGAATGACGTTGAGAATCGAGAGGAACGTCCGAATTGGATCGAATCGAGACAAGGCTCGCTCACGTGCGTTCAACGGTCTCTTACTAGCGTTCGCCGGCCAAGGACGAACCTGAAGGCGGGACGGCCGGCTGCCGCGGCGCCGGCCGACCGGATATTCCTCCCCGTCCTGACCAGGTGCCGGTCGGGCACCGGGATTCTTTTCGAGGAAGTCTTTGAGCTCGGCCACTCGAGCGGTCAGATCCTTCTGAAGCTTCTTGGTCTGAAGGCCGGGAGCGCGGATCAATTCGACGGCTGTCGCCGCGACCGGCTTGACGACATCGAATACTTTCTGAACGGCGGCCGCCGACGGGCCCGAATTGGCGTGAAGCAAGCCGGCGTCTCGGCGCCCGGAACGCCGTCAAACGCCTGATAGACCGGGCCGATCAACAGTCCCGTATAGTATTCCGACTTGGCCTTGTTGGTCGTGAAATTGGACGCGATCTGAGCTGCCGAGCTCGGCGGCGAGCTGGGCGATCGTCGTGGGCGACCAATAAGTAATTATACCTTTCGACCGCCGGCGTGATCTGCATCAATGCCAGGGCTCGCGCGGCCTCGGCCCGAACTTCCAATCGCGCCTGGGGATCGGCCAGCAGTCGCATCGCCGCATTGGCCATGTGTGCCTTCTGGGGCAGGTTCGGCAGGTAGCCTTGCCGCATGGCACCGAGCGCTTCCAGGGCACGAAGTTGGGCCGGCCAGGGAAGCTCTCGATCTCTGGTCGAGCAAGTCGGAGACGACCCTGGCGGCCTCGATCTGGGCCGATCCCGTCAGTTGCCGCCCATCCGCACGGATATTCGAGATCCCCTCCATCGCCCAGAGCTTGACCCAGATTGTCTGGTTCTTGTCCTTGATCTGCTCTTCAAACAGCGGCAAGGCGTTGGGGTTTCCGCTCTGCACCCAGGATGATCATCGCCTGGATTCGCGGGATGAGATGGTTCTTGAGCAGCGGTCTGAGCTTCGAGACCAACGACCGGTTGTACGCCGTCAAGAACGCGTCGTTCCTGGGATTTGTGGACTTTCGCGAGGAAGAGCGGTTCCAGCAGAACTTCGTGGCATCGTGGATGGCCCGCGACCGCGGCCGGACTGGCTTTCTCCGGAGAGAGGAGCGCCTCGAATATTGGCATGGTCCGTCAACTTGGCGATCTGCGCATCGATCACTCGATCCATCAATGCCTTATCGAGGTTCGCATTCGGGTCCGCCGCCATCGCCTGGAAGGATCAAGATCTCTTCGTTGGTAACGGTCTTTCCCTTGTTGAGCTCCGGATACTTGGAACGCTGAGACAGCCTCGGCCTTGGGATCGCGAAAGACCTCGTTCGGCGCGATCTTCCGCGTCTGGCTCGGGTCAGCCGCGACCGCCGGCGCGGGCTCGGCCGCCGCGCCTTTGCCGGTATCCGCCTTCGACTCCGGAGCGGGTGCCGCTGGCTTGGCCGTCGCTCCATTGTCCTTCGAGGTACTGGATGGACCCGACTTCGAAGAAGTCTTCGACTTTGATTCAGACGGCGTCTGCGCCTGCCCCGAGCAGAGGCAGAAGCAAGGCGATGCCCAGGCAACAAGCGACCCCTTGCCAGACTCGCGGGGATCCCCATCTCTTCCTCGGGAAGAGCACGTTGAGCATGTCGGAGAACCTCGTAAAAATCAAAGGAGCCAGCCGATCCTCAAACGAAAATCCTCAAACACGACACGTTGCCGTGTGAAACCCGTCTCGGCGGAATCGTTGCCATCTCGCGGAGAAGTCGACCCTTCCTTTTCCGCGCCCTTCGCAACGGCCGGAAAAATCGCACCAAACAGCCGGGATCAATCGGACCGGCACGGAACGAGCCAACTTCAAATCAACCAAATGTAGGCCGTCGTCGAGCATCAGGCTGCAACGCAAGCTGTCTGAACTCATCTCGCGACGATCTCTATACTTCCATCAATCTGACTATGATCCAAGTTACCCTGCCATTTGGCTCGTGTCAAGTCGATGGCGAACCCTGGGCAGGCTCGCTGGACGGACAATTCCAAGACAAATCGCCATCATTGAAACCGCCGGATTCGTCGACAAGAACACGAGGAAGCGCTCACCGCAACGATTCCGGGATCGAATCCGGGCCAACCTCAAGTTTTGACGCACGCAAACGCGGTTTTGTTCCCGAGATACGACGTTTCCGCTTCGACGTTGAGCCACGCTCCGTTGCTCGTAAGATAGAGACGACGACCGACTTCTACGCCAGCGAGCCGCGGCTGTCGCACGTGCTACCACACTCAAAAATCGAGGAATAGAGCCCAGGATGATCCAGCGGCGATATGTGTTCCCTGGTGTTCTCGAGATGAACTACCAGTCGCAGCGGCGGATGGGCGTCAACATCTACTTGATTGACGGCGGCACGGAATTCGCCCTGATCGACGTCGGTTTCCTCGACGAGCTCCCCGACGTGTTGGAGTTGATCCGCCAGTTGGATTTTAGCCTGTCCGCGTGCAAAATGATCGTCGCGACGCACGCGGACGTCGATCATACACAAGGGCTGAGTCGGGCTCGCGAAATCTTGAAATGCGACGTGGCCGCCCATCCCAAGAGCATCAAGGCGATCGAAGAAGGGCGACGAAGTCTTCACTTACGCCCGCATTGATGCCCAGGGGATCCACATTCCCATGCCCCGATGCAAGGTCGACCTGGCGATCGACGAGGGCGAGATCCTCCAGATCGGCGACAAGTCGCTGCAAGTGTGGAGCACGCCCGGACATACCGCCGGTCAACTCTCGCTTCGCATGGGTAACCTGCTCTTCTCGGGCGACAATATCTTCCGGGACGGCTGCGTCGGCGTCATCGACGCCCATCACGGCTCGAACCTGCTCGATTTCATCACCAGCTTGAAGCGGATTCGAAACTCGGACGTGGAATATCTGCTCCCCTCGCACGGACCGATCTTCCGCAAAAACAACACTCTGATCGACGCGACGATTGCCCGGCTCGAGTCGTACACCCATATGGCCGATTTCGGAACCTGTGCCACCGACTGGCCCCTGCTGGATCAGTGGGAAGAAGAGCTGGCTCGCGGATCGCTCGATTTCTAGAGCGGCTCAGGCACGTGACCGGGGGTTGTCGGCTTTCGCTCCGCGAAAGCACGTCGAAAGCACGCCCTTTCGCGGAGCGGAAGGCGACTTTACTCAGCCTCCGACTCGCGTCACTCGCGAAGCACGCAATCTATACCAGCCATGATTTCGTCCCGATCGTCTTCCCAATCCGCATCCATCTCGAATTCGCCACGCAGCTTTGGTAGAATTCGTTTGGTTGCAATCATCACGCCAAGGGAGCCACGATGTCGAGACGTGCCGGGATCCTCGTAGTCGTGCCGTGCGCGATTTCGGTTTTCGTTGTTGCATCCGCACGCGGAGCAGATGAGCCAAAGACCGTCGAAAGAACACTGCGCAATTCGGCCTCGCGGGACCAGCCGGCATTTCGAGCGTCCGTTCATCCGCTCCTGACCAAGTATTGCACGAGCTGTCACGGCCCCAGTAAACCGAAGGGGGGTCTCAACTTGACCGCGTTCTCAGGATGACGAGCTCGGCCCGATCGCATCGCAAGAGCTGGGATCGCGATCCTCGAGTATGTTGAAGGGGGTCTCATGCCTCCGGACGAACGGCCGCAGCCGAGTCCGCGAGGAAGTGGGCCGCTTGAGCCGATGGATCAAGTCGTCGCAGACGTTGGTCGATTGCGGCAGGACGTTCGACCCGGGGCGCGTGACCATCCGGCGGCTGAACCGGCTGGAATACAACAATACGATCCGCGATCTTGTCGGCGTCGACTTTCATCCGGCCGACGACTTCCCGTCCGATGATGTCGGTTATGGCTTCGACAACATTGGCGATGTCTTGAGCCTACCGCCGCATCCTGATGGAAAAGTACCTGGCCGCGGCCGAGACAATCAGTGAGCTGGCGATTGGCGCCGAACCGCGGCCCCGAGTCGGTCAAGACCTGGGACAGCGACGACGCTGGCGATCCGAGGCAAGCGGTTCGCCACGCGGCGAATTCGGTGCTGGTTTTGACTTCGGAAAGTGAAATCGCCGTCAACCACGCGTTTCCCAGAAACGGCGATTATCTGATTCACGTCCATGCGAGTGGGGATCAGGCTGGGCCCGAACCCGTGCGCATGGCCGTGCGGATCGATGGGAAAGAGCTGAAGCGGTTCGACGTCACGGCTTCGGCGGGAAAAAGCCAGGACTTCTCCGGTTCGGCAGAAACTGCGAGGTGGCCAACGGCGGCTGTCGGTCGCATTCTTGAACGACTATTACAACCCGTCCGACCCCGATCCCAAGCGCCGAGATCGGAACTTGATCGTCGAGACGATCGAGGTCGAGGGGCCACTCACGCCGCCGGCGATCCTTGCCCGAGCCGCGGCGGCGGATCATGATCCGCACGCCGAAATCGTCCGGTGAGGTTGCCGGAGCCGCGCGCGAAATCCTGCAGCGGTTCGCCACCCGGGCTTATCGACGGCCGGTCAACGAGGGGGAGCTCGCGAAACTCCTGAAATTCGTCGACCTCGCCATGCAGAATGGCGACCGGTTCGATCGCGGCATTGAACTGGCCGTCCAGGCTGCTCTCGTCTCGCCCCAGTTCCTCTTTCGGGTCGAGCTCGGCAGTCCGGGACCATCAGCCGCTGGGACAAACAAGGGCTCCGCGAACGGCGGTCACCTGATCGGCCAGTACGAGCTGGCCTCGCGTTTGTCGTACTTCCTCTGGAGCAGCATGCCCGACGACGAGCTCTTCCGACTCGCCGCACTGGACCAGCTCCGCTCCGGAGACACCCTCGACGCGCCAGGTTCGCCGAATGATGCACGACCCGAAAGCGCAAGCGTTCGTGGAGAGTTTCGCCGGCCAGTGGCTCCAGCTTCGCAACCTCAAAACGTTCCAGCCCGGACAAGGAACGATTTCCGACCTTTGACGAGCCGCTCCGACGCGCAATGGTTCGAGAGACCGAGCTTTTCTTCGGAGCGTCATGCGTGACGACCTGAGCATCCTCGCATTCCTGGACGCGGACTTCACGTATGTCAACGAGCGGCTGGCGCGGCATTACGGGCTAACTGGTATCCAGGGCGATCAGTTTCGCCGGATCAAACTCAAGAGCCGCGACCGAGGTGGGCTGCTCACCCATGCGAGCATTTTGACCGTGACCTCGAATCCGACACGGACCTCGCCGGTGAAGCGGGGAAAGTGGGTACTCGAGCAAATCCTGGGGACGCCGCCCCCGCCTCCTCCGCCCGATATTCCGGTATTGAACGAAGATCAGAAAGCCCTCACCGGCACCAGTTTGCGCCAGCGGATGGAGCAGCACCGAGCCAAGGCAAGCTGCGCGGCCTGCCACAGCCGGCTCGATCCCCTGGGATTCGGCCTGGAAAACTTTGACGCCCTGGGCGTCTGGCGAGACAAGGATGGAGCGATTCCCATCGATTCCTCGGGCACGCTCCCCTCGGGTGAATCGTTCCGCGGACCCAGGGAGCTGAAGACGATCCTCCGGTCCACTCGTCCGAGTTTACCAACTGCCTGACCCGCAAGATGCTCACTTACGCACTGGGCCGCGGACTGGAAGAGTACGATCGCTGCACCGTCGACCGGATCGCGAGCAGCGCTGGCCGCGAATCACTATCGCTTTTCGGCCCTGGTGCTGGGAATTGTCCAGAGCGACCCGTTTCAGAAGCGGCGGGATTGAAAGAGCGGGAACTTAGCCAAGGATGAACACGATGAAACGAGACGATACAAATCCACAGTCCCAGTTTTGAACCGGTAATCCTGACTTTATCCATGTTCATTCGTAGCTTCAAGATCTTCTTGAGGCAAGTTCCGATGAAACGAGCCAATCGACTTTCGCGGCGGACGGTTTTGCGAGGACTGGGAGCGGCCATGGCGTTGCCCTGGCTCGAGGCCATGAGTCCGGAGACGGCGATTGCCGGCCCGGTCGGCCCCGCGCCGAGACGCATGGCGTTTCTCTACGTCCCCAACGGCGTCCATATGCAGGACTGGACTCCGACCGAGGTCGGTCCTGGTTATCAGTTGCCGTCGACGCTTCAACCGCTGGCAGTCGTTCAAGGACGATTTCTCGGTCCTGACCGGACTGGCGCAACACAATGCTGAGGCGTTGGGCGATGGCGGCGGCGACCATGCCCGCTCTCTGGCCTGTTTCCTCACCGGCACGCACCCACTCAAGACCGACGGAGCCGGCATCCGCGCGGGTGTGTCCGTCGACCAGGTGGCCGCTCAAAAGGTCGGCCGCGAAACCAGGCTGCCGTCACTCGAGCTGGGAATCGAGCGAGGTGCTCAATCGGGTAACTGTGATTCGGGCTATAGCTGCGCATACTCGTCAAACATTTCCTGGCGGTCGGCAAACTCGCCGATGGCCAAAGAGATCAACCCCAAGCTAGTCTTCGATCGCCTCTTCGAGGTCGCCAAATCCGCTGCAACCCCGATCGAGGACACCAAACGAAAGCTCTATCAAGCGAGCATCATCGACTTTGTGCTCGACGATGCCCAGCAGCTCCGAAGGCGCCTGGGCCTCAACTGACCGTCATAAAATCGACGAATACTTGACGTCCGTCCGCGAGATTGAAGTCCGGATCGCGAAATTCGGCGCGGCGGAGAGTCGGCCGCCGGCCGGCTCCGTGCCGCCCTCAAGGGATCCCCGACAACCTTCGCGAACAGATTCGCCTGATGTTCGACCTGCTGGCCATGGCGTTCCAATGTGACATCACCCGGATCAGCACCTTCATGTTCGCCAACGAAGGGAGTAACCGGGATTACGCGTTGCTGAACGTCGCCGAAGGACACCATGACCTATCACACCACGGTGGCGACAAGAAGAAGCACGAGAAGCTCAAGATCATCAATCGCTTTCACATCGAGCAATTCGCCTATTTGCTCGGCAAGCTCAAGGACATTCGTGAGGGAAACGGCTCGCTACTCGACAACACTGATGATCGTCTACGGCAGCGGCATCTGCGACGGCGATCGTCACAACCACGATGATCTGCCCATCCTCCTCGCCGGTCGGGGGAACGGCACTCTCAAGCCTGGCCGGCATCTCAAGCTCGAGCCCCAGCCGCTGAACAACCTCTATCTGTCCATGCTCGACCGGATGGGCGTGAAGCTCGATCGGTTGGGCGACAGCACTGGGCGATTGACCAAGCTGGACTAATCAATCGTTCGCCAATTCTACCAACGGTCGTCTGGTTCTTGATTCTTGCCGCTGAGGCCGTATTCTAAGCCATGGAGTGGGGGCAACCTGGCCGCGTTCGTGCAAGCGAGACGCCCTGGGTCCCGGAAACGGCGAAGGCTTGGCCACAAAGACGAGGACGCCATCGTGTCCATTCTCGTTCGATGCGAATGTGGGAAGGAATTCCAGACCGGGGACGAAAACGCCGGGCGACGCGCCCGGTGTCCGGTATGCGAGCGAGAGCTGATCGTGCCTCAGCCAAAACCTCGTGCGGAGGGCGATTTCGCACCGGCC
The DNA here is from genome assembly GCA_963779785.1 of uncultured Planctomycetota bacterium. Lineage (GTDB taxonomy): Bacteria > Planctomycetota > Planctomycetia > Isosphaerales > Isosphaeraceae > CAVRFS01. The sequence continues at coordinate 47,003 of CAWAAW010000035.1, read as the reverse complement.
TATGACTTCGGTCCTCCGAGGACGAGCGGTAAGGCGATCGCGAGCCTGGTGCTGGGAATCTGTTCGCTCGTGACCTGCCTGTTGACGGGCATTCCCGCGATCATTTTGGGGATTCTGGGTTTGGCCGAGACTAACGACCCTCGGAAGCACGTGAGCGGCAGGGGGCTAGCGATTTCGGGGATCGTCCTAGGGAGCATCACGTCGTTTCTGTCGTTAATCGTGGTGCCGTTCATGCTGCTCGCCCTGCTCCTCCCAGCCGTTCAGGCCGCGCGCGAGGCCGCGCGCCGAGCGCAATGCACGAACAACCTGAAGCAGATCGCACTCGCGATGTTCAATTACGAATCCGCCAACGGCTGCTTTCCACCCGCCGCGACCTACGACAAGGATGGCAAGCCGCTCCTGAGCTGGCGCGTCCTGATCCTTCCCTACCTGCAAGAAAATACCCTTTATGGCAGGTTCAAACTCGACGAGGCCTGGGACAGCGCCCACAACAAGCCACTCGCCGATCAGATGCCCCAGGTGTTCCATTGCCCGAGCGACTTGCTCACGAATGGCTTCACGACCTACGAGGTCGTCGTTGATCCGAGCTCGATGTTCACCGGTAAGCCGGCCGGGGTCACCATGATGAGCGTAACCGACGGTGTCTCGAACACGATCATGGTCACGGAAAGCGCGACCCCCGTCGCCTGGAGCAAGCCCGAAGATCGCTCGCTCGCATCAAATGATTCGACGCTGGGAATGGGAAGCAAGCATCCTGGCGGATTCAACGCAACGTTCGGTGACGGCTCGGTCCGATTCATCAAGAGTTCGACGGGCCAGCAAAACCTCAAAGCGATGGTCACACGCGCCGGAAACGAGCCGATGGACTTGTCTCGTTGAGAATGAAAACGCCAGCAAGCGAACGGCATTGCGTGACTTGCTGAATGGTTGAGCCGCGTCCGAACTGGCGACTGGCACAGACGGAACAGCTCTCGCCCGGAGATAGGCACGGACGGAGCCCCGCCCTCCTGGTGCTCGTGCGCCACCCAACCCTTGAAAATGAAGTCCGCATTCTTGCATGAATGTCGAAGGTGAATCGTCTTTTCAAAGTAGGTCCGATTATTCAGGCGACACACGTTACCTCAAGTCCTGCTCGGTGCGTGGTCGCAGCGGATTCTCAGAGTAGCACACCACAGTCCCATTTTCCTGCGCCGACTCGGATCGACCCGATCGAGGTATTCTCGATAGCGACTACTCGAATCCGACGCTTTTCGAATCAAGTTGCCCCTTCGCGGCACTACTGAGTAAGGAGTACAAAGAGAGGTGGGACGATTCGGGACGTTCATCGGATGCTGACAGTGTGAAAGAACTACATACTCTCTTCAAAGCTGGCACGCTTACCGGGCTTTCGGACGGTCAGCTCATGGAGCGTTTCGCGAACGGGGACAATGACTCGGCCGCGGCAGCCTTTACGGCCCTCCTTGGGCGTCACGGCCCGATGGTACTGCGAGTCTGTCTTCAGGTGCTCGGCGACTCTCATGATGCCCAAGACGCCTTTCAGGCTACGTTTCTGGTCCTCGTGCGCAAGACCGGATCCGTCCGGAATTTCGATTCCGTCGCCAGTTGGCTGTACGGAGTCGCCCAACGTGTGGCAACCCGGGCCAAGATCCAGGCCGGCCGGCGGGAGTTGCACGAACGTCGTCGCTCGGCGCTCATGGAACTCAAATCGGTCGACCGGCAGACAACACGGTCTGAGACCTGGCCGGAGCTGCATGAAGAGGTCGCTTCGCTGCCCGAGAAGTTACGGGTGCCGATCGTCCTCTGCTACCTTGAGGGGCTGACCGCCGAGGCGGCGGCTCGACAGCTCGGTTGCCCGCGGGGAACGGTATTATCCCGGCTCTCGCGAGCACGCGAGCGTTTGCGTGAACGGTTGACTCGCCGAGGCATGTCGTATCCAAGCGTGCTCTGGATTTCCGGGCTAGCGCCCGAAGCGACGACGGCTGTTCCGGACAGTCTGACCCAGACCACCGTTCAGGCCGCAATGCAGATCACAGCCGGCAAGTCGGTAGCCGGGACAGCCCCGGCGTCGGTCACCGCACTCGTTGAAGGAGTCTTGATGATGATGTTGCGTAGCAACTTGACAAGAGTCGCCTGGGCCATGTTCGCCGTCGGCGTCATGACTTTGGGAGTCTGTGTGTTCGGGAGTAAGACGGCGGGTGCACCGTCGCAGACCACAACGGCCGTTCGGAATGGACCTCAGGACCACCCCGAACAAACTGGGAACGGACGGGACGGGCAAATCGTTGTCCGGGCCTTCAATCTCTCGCGCCTCGGCAACGACGATGAGCTCAATGGCGTTGCCGCCATCGACCCATCGACCGGGAAGTGGCGGACAATCTCCAAAGGGCTCGCCTTGGGCCCCGGCCCTGTTTCCCCCGACGGCCGCTACATTGTCTACTCGAGTCGGGTCCGGATCCGGATGAGGATCAGGTCGGAATCTGGATCTATGACATGAATGGAGAGAACGCTCCACGCCGAGTCTTCGAACGAAAGGGAAATCCGTTCTGGTCGCACGAGGGCCGACAAGTCGTCATCTCAGTTCCGGTCGGCGGGCGTTGGGGAAAGTTTGAGACCTGGCGCGTCAACGCCGACGGCACAGGCCGGGTCAAGCTGCCAATCCCGGAACATGATCTCGTGCTCGACTGCTCCCGTGACGGGAACTGGCTCGCGACGCGGACCATCAGCGGGGAACCCCGCCATGAAGGAAGACTGACGCTGGCGCACCCGGACGGCACCGATGCTCGATATCTGACCGAAGGATCCGCGAACAACGACCTTTTTTCTATCTTCAAGATCTCTCCGGATGGCCGGAAGGTCGCGTACGTCGAGATCAGGTCCGTGAACGACCTGCGGACGTGCACGCTCTTCTTCGTGGACATTGATGGAAACAACAGGTGCAAGATCCCGCTCGTTTTTGAGCCCGGAGCGACGGTCGGTGTCTGCTGGTCGCCTGACGGATCGCAAGTGGCGCTCAACCCCACGGACGGACGGACGAAGCTCGGTTCGATCGCGATCGTTAACGTCGACGGCTCAAACTTCCGAAAGCTCGCACTTCCTCCTGGTAGTTGGAATATTCACGTCTGCGATTGGAATACCCTCACGCCACGCCTTAAAGTCGGTGGCCCCGACGAGACAATCGATCTAAAAACGCCCCGGGGGCGATATCAGGCGCTGCAACGGGAGATCAAGAAAGAAAAACCTTTCGATCCGCGAAAGTATCTTGGCCGGTTCCTTGAGATCGCAGAGTCGGCACCGAACGACCCGGCGGCTGTCGACGCTCTCATCTGGGTTATCAATTTCGGGTTCAACGGACCCGAGTTCGACCGCGCGATCGATCGGCTCGCTCAGAATCACGCCGAAAGGCGTAAGGTCGGTCTGGCCGCCTCGAGCCTGGCTCATGCGTTGTCGTCATCAGCGGAGAAACTGCTCCGCGCCGTGATTGAAAAGGGACCCGATGAAACCATCAAGGGGATGGCGTGTCTGGCTCTCGGCCGATTCTTCAAACACCAGTCCGAGCATGTTCGTGACATCCGAGGCAATCCCGATTCGATCAAGCGCTGGGAGGCCATGTTCCTCGAGGCCGGCGCGGACAAGGAGAGCTTCTCCCGTTTCCTCGGCCGAGATCCCGATGCCCTGTTGAAGGAGTCCGAGGTGTGCTTCGAGCGGACCATCAAGGAGTTCGGCGACAAGTCTCGTCGCGGTGATTCGCTAATCAAAGACGCTCAGGCCGAGCTCTTCGAGATGCGCGAGTTGTGTGTCGGTAAGCCCGCGCCGGAGGTCAGCGGTCGAGATTTCGATGGCAAGCCACTCAAGCTCAGCGATTTCAAGGGCAAGGTGGTCGTCGTCGACTTTTGGACCACGACGTGCGGGGCGTGTCAGCAGATGAGCGCGTACGAGCGGCCGTTGGTGAAGCGGTTGCAAGGCAAACCGTTCGTACTGGTTGGAGTCAATTGTGACCAGGAGCAAGACAAGCCCAGGGATTGGATAACGAAAGAGGCAGCCATCTGGCGATCATGGCGTGACGGCGATGAAGGCAACGCCAGCGGGCCGATCTTTCGCCAATTCAACGTCCAGACTTGGCCGACGCTGTACATCCTCGACCAACGCGGCATCATCCGTCATCGATTTAAAGGCTTTCCCGGCGCTGGAAAGCTCGACACGGCGATTAACGCCCTCGTCCAGGCCGCGGAGGCCGGATAACGCTTGGTATTCGAGTCGCCACGTTGAAATCCGGGCCGGCTGATGCGATACTCGGACCCCGATGAATTCCCTCCTGACCGGGACCGAGGGTGATTAGTCCGTGACGAGTACGCACATGACCAAGGGTTCAAATTCAATTGCAGTCCCTCCGCTCCCCTCAGCGCTATTGGGAGAGTTCCTCGGGACGGCTCTCCTGATCGTGATCGGCGATGGCGTGGTCGCGGGGGATGTGTTGTTGAGCAAGACATCCGACAAGATGGTGATCACCACCGCCTGGGGACTGGCCGTCACGCTGGCTGTCTATCTTTGTGGACGATTGAGCGGCGGACACATCAACCCGGCCGTCACGCTGGCCCTGGCGTGCGCGCGGCGCGTTCCCCGGATCACGAGTTCTGCCCTACTGGGGCGCCCAGGTGGCTGGTGCGTTCGTGGGGGCCCTGCTGGTTTATGTCGACTACGCCGAGGCATTTCGTGTCTTCGAGCTGAACGAGCATCTGATTCGCGGGACGATGGAAGGCGGCAAACTCGTGGGCAAGGCGGCCGGCGGGGCCGGCGTGTTCGCGACGTACCCCGCCTTTGACGTAACCTGGCGAAACTTCTTCAGCGAATTCCTCGGCACGGCGGTGCTGCTTGCTGGGTGTTCGGGCACTGACCGATCGTCGCAATGCGGCGCCCGGTGGTTACGTCGAGCCCCTGGCGCTGGGAGCCTTGGTTTGGGCGATCGGACTTTCTCTGGGTGGCCTGACCGGCTACGCGATCAACCCGGCGCGGACTTCGGCCCGCGATTGGCATCGGCACTGCTGGGCTGGGGGCCGGCCGTGTTTCAGTCGCACGGTGGATACTTCTGGATCCCGATCGTCGCTCCGCTCGCCGGTGGGATCGGTGGGATCTTTCTGTACGATTTCGCCATCCACCACCATTTGCCGCCAGACGACGCGCCCAGTCCACCCGGCGAGCTCTCACCCTGAATTTGGTTACCGGGCGAGTTTTCCCTGGAGCCGATAGATATTGAGCAGTGCCTTATCCATCATGCGTTCCCCCGCTCCGACCTCGGCCAGGGACATACCGGGGTCGGCACCATAACCCCCTTCCGAAGCAGCCTCGATGGTCGGAAAATACATCCCGTGCCCGTTGCAGTAGCCGAAGAAAAGGGTGTGCTTGACGTACGCCCGTGCTTTAAGGCGGTTGGCATGGTTGCAGAAAAACTCGCCCGAGCCCCCAACCAGGGCGATCTCTCCATTCAAGAGCACCGTGTTCAGCTCAGCCGTGACGGCATCGCCGTACAACTTCCCATAGTTGCGCGTAATCTCGGGAAAGAAGCTTCGCTCGAACACGGCGGCGACGATGGGGTTCTTCAGGTCCACGCGTGTCTTGAAGTGAAAGCTATCGACCGTGCCCTTGACCGACGGGATGCGCAGGGGTCTCGGTCTTCACCGCTTGTGCGAGAGCGATCACATGGTCGGCGAGCGTCTCGCCGAACCCTTTTGGTCCACCAGGTGTGTTGCCGGGGTTGGGGCTCATGTCTCCGCCCGCGCCCTGCATGAAGACGCACTTGGTGGACAACGTCGCTTCCACCTTGTTCTTGAGAAAACCGGGATAGTCGGCCGAGTACTTGAGGATTTTTCCTTCGGTCATGACCGGGTGCGCCGCGAAGTTGACCAGGACCGCGATCGGCTTGCCTAATTGGTCGTCGAAGCGCAAGACGGCCAGCATCGGATCGGTGGCCTTCGGTTCGCGCTTGGTCTGCCGGTTGCGATTCAGGGTCACCAATTCGGTCGCGACTCCGACCTTGGCGGGCTTGAGATCCTTGTCGGCTTCGAGGATGACATCGACGAGCAAGTCGGGCAGTTTCTTGGAATAAGCGACGGCGACGTCGAACTTCCCTTTGCCCAGGCCGGGTTCGTCGGTCAACTCGATGACCGGTCCGTGGTGCGAGTGGCTGCCGGAGATCAAGACATGGCCAATGCCGGCCTTGTCGGCGATCTCCTTGCGGATGATCTTCATCATCGCCTCGGTCGGTCCACGGCCAAGGTCGGTTCCGACGATCGCCAGTTTATCGACTCCCGCCGCGATCACGATCGCCTTGGCCATGAGGGGGTCGAGCGTACCATCACTCAAAGCGTCGTGACGCGCACCGTATCCCCACATCGGAACGCCAACCGGGGGCGTGATATCCTTCGACGCCGCCCCAGCTCGGAAATCGGTGCTGTCCGCGGCGTTCGCCTGAACACCAACAAGCCCCGCCAATACGCAAACCAACCACCAATCGTTTCAACATCACGCTCCGCTCCCTATCGAATCAAATGAGGAAATTCTTTTAACACGACACGGAAAACACGGAAGAATTCAATATTGACTACGGATGTTCTAAACTAATAATTTTACTTTTATATCAGAATTATATAAGTCTGAGTTGAGTTGATATATTTGAATTCTTCCGTGATTTCCGTGTTTTCCGTGGTTAAGAAGTATTGGTCTAGACTTCGAGTCCGATGGTGCGCATCAAAGCCAGGGCGTTGCTGTGCTGGACGATTCCCGGTCGCATCCGGTAGTCGAAAGTCATCTTACCGTCTTCGAGGTGATCCTCGAAATGGACGTTGGTGGCCGCGGGCGCCAGGTTGTCGACGATCCGGGTCAGTGCGAGGTCGTGGGTTGTGACCAGGCCGATTGCGCCGCGAGCAATCAGGCCACGAACGACCGACTCGGCACCCACGCACCGATCGTGCGAATTGGTCCCGTGGAAGAGCTCATCCAACAGGAAGAGGAGCGGTCGCGGCCCGCGTGAAAGATCGACGAGCTGACGGACCCGAGTGAGCTCGGCATAAAACCGAGAGCGGCCGGCCTGAAGAGAATCCTGGATCCGGAGTGTGCCTCCCAAGGCCAAGGGCGAGAGCCGCAGGCGGACCGCCCGGACCGGGGCGCCGGCCTGCGCAAGCACCGCGTTAATTCCGACGGTCCGCAACAGAGTGCTCTTGCCGGACATATTCGAGCCGCTCACGAGATACGCCTTGGTCACCGGGCCGAGCGAGACGTCATTGCGGACACATTCTCGGTGCAGAATCAACGGATGGCCGAGCGATTCCGCCTCGAAGCAGGCTGCGCCGGCCGCCAGCTCCGGGAAAGGATCGGCCGGATTCTCAGCGGCGTAGGCCGCCAATGCGCACAGGGCCTCGAATTCACCGACGGCGGCCAGCCAACCGGCTATCGCACGTCCCGAACGACTCCGCCAGGCGTCGATCCGTAAAGCAAGCTGGATCGTCCAGAGCCATAAAAGCGCGAACGGCATAAAGATCTGGTTCCGCTGCCAATCCAGAATCTGGATCAGTCGCGCCAACGCCTTGATTTGACTCGATGCCGGGTGCCCGTCGGTCTCCAGGGCCGAGTCCAGCCGTCGTAACAGTGGGGCTTCGAATGGCTCTCGCTCCAGCCGGCGGAGCAGCTCGGCGAGCAAGACGAGGTCATGCATGCGCTGACCGACGGCCGCGAGAACGTTCGAAACGCGCTTGGACAGCAATCGAGAAAACGCCGCCACGATGAGTATGTCGACGAGCAGGGGAAGAAGCGACCAATCGAAGAACGCCCAACCGACCAAGGTGAGCGTGCCCGAACGCGCCGATGAGGGTCGTGATTACCATGATCGTCCGCGTCGGAAACTCGCGTTGGGCCGTACTCCATTCGGCCAGGGCCGACGGGTCGATTCCCTCCCTGACCTCGACTCCCAGGAGCTCGAGGTCCTCACGCAAGTCGAGCCGAGGGCGCAGCTCGGTTATCGCCACGTGCCGCTCCTGGATCGTCTCGGGAGTCGCGGCGCGAGCAGCCAGGAAGAGAGAGTCTCCTCGCCCGATCGCGTGCGAGCCGAGCAGAGCCGCTCGAACAGCGAACCCACTCCGAACAGGTCGAGGTCGGCCGCATAAGGATGTTCGAGATCCAGAAAATCCGAACCGCTGACACCGGAACCGGCCCAGCGTCCCTCGAGTCGCGCCAATCCCTTGGAATAGAATTCCACCGCTCGTCTCGCCCGATCGCCTCTGCGCCGGACTGGCTCGTGAAAGAAGAGGAGCGCGACAAAGAATCCGCCGGGAACGGTCAGCCACCACGAGCTGATTCCCGGGCCGCGGTAGGCGAGAACGGCCGTGAGTGCTCCCACAATGAAGGTGACGAGCCTCGCATCGGCGATCCTCCGGTCAAGTCGCGTCCAACGCTCGCGAGCCTGGCTCCGTTCATCGAGCCGCTCCTGATACACCGTCCCGAGATCGCCTGGTACCAACACGCCCTCGAGACTCTGTCTTTTCATCACTTGCAGCCTTCCCCACGGGAATGACAGTTGGTTTCGCGCACAATTCGGGACAAGGATCCCATTCAGGATAGCCGGATCCGCGTCGTCGTGAGAACCTTGTCCAAGCCAGAGCGACTCACGATTGAATTGAGCACGTGTCGCGGCCGAGACGAACCACTTCCCCCCGAACGCGCCCTTTTGCGGGGGTTACCACTCGTGACCAATCAAATCGTAAACGCTCTAGGTTGCGTCCGCACCACCGAGTTTGCGGAAGCCTGGGTGGACGCCAGGTGTGAGACCCTGTTCAGCCGCGATGCGCGCGAGAAATCCCGCAAGCTGCCTGCGTTCAGAATCGTCCAGGGCGGCACAGAGCGCCTCCTGGTGCTGCCGAGCGATACGCCCGATCCGCTCCACGCTGTCTCGGCCCGCCTCAGTCAAGTGCAGCGCGTACGTGCGCCGGTCGTTCGGGCTGTCCCGCCGTTCCACGAGTCCGCGCCGCTCGAGTTCGTCGAGCACGCCGACCAGCCGGCTAGGGAAAATCCCGAGCCTCTCGCCAAGCGCTTGCTGGCTCAGGCCGTTCGAATGCTGGATCACCCCCAAGATCCCGACGTGCGCCGGCTTCAACTCGAGCGGCGACAAACGTTCCGCGAACCTGGCAGAGGCGTGAGCGCCGACCTGCGACAGCAGAAAGCCAAGCCCATCGCACAGATCTCCGGAGGCATTCGTCGCGCGAGATCGGGCCATTCGTTACTCCAAGAAATCGTTATTGACTGTAACGGTTACCGCCGATAATATCATTGCAGACTCGCCAAGTTTCGACAAGGGTGATCGCGACTCCGTGTTTCGACCGTTTCGCGGTCGGCGGCGGCTTGAGCGCTGAATCCCAACCCAATGAGAGGAATTTCGTCAATGGCCTTGAATCATATCAATCTGGCCGTCCCAGATGTTCCACAAGCGCGCGCGTTCTTCGAGACTTACTTCGAATTCCGGTGCGTCTTCGACCGGGGCCGCGACGCGCTCGCCGTCCTCGTTGACAACTCGGGGTTTGTCTTGGCCCTCAGCAACTTCGACAAGGCGGCCAAGGTCGAGTATCCCGGCGCGTTCCACATCGGCTTCATGCAGCCCAGCCGGGAGCGCGTAGACGAGATCTACCAACGCCTCAAGACTGATGGCTTTGATCTGAAACCTCCCAAGGAGTTCCACGGGGCCTGGACGTTCTATTTCCAGGCGCCAGGCGGGTTCCTCGTGGAGGTCGGCCATCAGCACCTTCAAGGCGGAGGGCTGTAGTCGACGTGCGCGGCGTGGCCGGGAGTCCCAACACCCTTTCGACGATGAGCGAAACGCCCTAATACGAATCGGAACTGATGAGCTCCTTGCCGCTTCGCGTGCCGAGGGCCCACCAGGTCTGAAGGTCGACCGAATCCTTGACAAACTTCACGGAGCCGTCGCACAAGGCGACGTTGACCCCGCCGGGATGATTGCTCGTCGCCGTGATCGCCGCGCCGATCCCGCCTAGCTGCGGGTCGCTGACGATCACCGCTTTATCCGTTGTCCCCGTGCAAGAAAGTGCATTGGGGGTCATCACGTGCGAATAGGCATTATTGGCAGTCGCGTCATCCTGGCTCATCAGCCACTGGGCACCGAAAATGCTCGCCGTGCTGGCGTACGTTCCACCCGGTAGAGCCTTGCACGCTGCGACAAACGCCTGCGCGGCGGTCGCGTTCTTTTGGTCGATCACGATGTTGAACGAAACCGCAAAAAGTGCTCGCTTCGCGTTCGGTGTTCCCACCATGCTTGAGGCGGTCGGCACGGCTGATGTCGGAGAGTCGAGGCCCAGCAAGTGCTCGCTGAACAGCGCAGTCGTAGACATCCCATCAATGATTGACTGAACCCGCACAGGGCCTTCTGACGCGGGCGGTGTCTCTCCGGCCATTGCCATCCGACTGTCAATGGCGTTTAGCGCAGCGCCCTTCCCTCTGACAGGGATGATCGTTCCGCTCAGCGCCTGGATCATGGCGGGACCACCAAAATTTGAAGCGTAGTTCAACACCGCGAATTGACCAGCACAGCCGCTAGTCGAATATTGAGAAACGTCAAACCTCAACGTCCTGCTCAGACTCTCCGAAGGGCATAGCAATGTGCTGATCGGCGTGAGCGCGGCGGTGGTATTGGCGCCATTGAACGCGAGCGGGGGTAGCGGCTGCATCGGCAGCCCGAAGTTGATCGCGTTGAAGAGCGGCTGCTGCTCGAGTTGCGGCAGCAAGCTCCCCGTCCACGATGAGCCCCACGTGTCGAACAAACCCCCTCCGAGAGTATATCGGCCGATGTCGTAGGTGTGCCCGGGCAGCCAGTTGGTTTGCGTGATATAGCCCTGCGTGGCCAGAGCCAATTGCTTCAGGTTGTTGACGCACTGGGTCCGTCGCGCCGCTTCCCGCGCCGATTGCACCGCGGGTAAGAGCAGCGCGATCAAGACCCCGATAATCGCGATCACAACGAGAAGCTCGATCAGAGTGAATCCTAAGCGCGGACGGATTGAGCGAATCATGGTGATGACCCCTCTAAAAGTAACCCGGTCCAATCGCCGAAATGCCAGTATTATCAGTATCGCGCGGACCGAGGATTACAAGGGGAAATAATCGATCATGTTCTGCATGATACAATGAGCAATTGTTTCGCGATTGTCTCCAGATCTGGGCTGAACGCACCGCGACCTCAACGATGGAATCCGGGTGAACCTCAATCCGTGCAAGACGACCTTTTTCATGGGCTCATCCCGACCACCGTTGCCGTGCGAACCCTGCTCAAGCTAAAATCACTCGTCGTGCAGTGAATTGTTCGTGTACAGCCGCATCCTTGGAATACGAATCTGTCGAGGTTCTTGTGTCGTCGAACGAGTCGCTCCGCAAAACCCCGTTGCATGATTGGCATCAGGCACACGGAGGCCGGCTGGTCGAGTTTGGCGGCTGGGAGATGCCTGTCCAGTACACGACCATCGTCGAAGAACATTTGGCGGTGCGCCAGCGGGTGGGGTTGTTTGACATCAGTCACATGGGCCGGCTCACCTTCGACGGACCAGGCGTGCTCGATTGGCTCGAACGTGTCACGACGAACCAGGTCGCCAAGCTGGCGGAGCTCCAGATCCAGTATAGCCTCGTCACCAACGAGTTCGGTGGCGTGATCGACGACATTTTGGTCTACCGGCAACCGTATGGGTACGTCGTGGTCTGCAACGCCTCGAACCGAGAAAAAGTGGTTGCCCAGCTTGAGGGTCATCGCCAAGGCGCTGTCGGCAATTTTGTGGATCGGACCCTGGACACGGCAATGATCGCCGTGCAAGGGCCGCGGGCACTCGAGACGCTCCAGCCGCTGTTTGACCAGCCGCTCGAGCCCATCCGATATTATCATTTCACGATGGGCCGGCTCCTCGGCGGCGTGAACGCGGTGATCAGCCGGACCGGGTACACGGGGGAAGACGGGTTTGAGCTGATCGTCCCGGCCAACCGTGCGGTCGAAGTCTGGAACGCACTCCGGACATCGGGCGAGCCCCACGGCATCCTGCCGTGCGGTCTCGGTGCGCGAGATACCTTGCGTCTCGAGGCCGCGATGCCATTGCACGGCCACGAGCTGTCGGAGTCGATCAATCCCTTCGCGGCGGGCGTGGGCTGGGCGGTCAAACTGGACAAAGGTCAGTTCGTCGGCCGCGATGCACTCGTCATACTGAAGGGCGACCCCGGTCCGATTCGTGCGGGTATCAAGCTTGAATCCAAGCGGATCGCCCGCCAAGGTGCGGCGATCTCGCTGGGAGACCGCGAAATCGGCGTCGTCACCTCCGGAACATTCTCACCGAGCTTGCAGGTCAGCCTGGCACTGGCGCGGGTCGTTCCGCACATCGGCCGCAATCGGCACATCGCTCACGGTCGACATCCGAGGACATCACGAGACAGCGCCACGTCGTGCAACTCCCCTTCTACAAACGTGGACGTAAATCCGAGACCGTCGGATGAGATGAGTCAGCCGTCGATAGTTGATTGAGAATTTGATTCCGACTCGGACTACGATTACAACAAGGACCTCGACTCATGGACCTCAAGTCGCTCAAATTCACTCCCACACACGAATGGGTGCTTCTTGAAGGGGACATCGCCACGGTGGGAATCTCCAAGTTTGCGGTCGATCAACTGACCGACCTGATCGTGATCGATTTGCCCAAGGTTGGTACTAGGATTGTACCGGGAAAGTCTTTTGGCGAAATCGAGAGCGTCAAGGCCGTCAGTGACCTTTACGCCCCGATCGGCGGCGAGGTGAGCGAGATCAACACGAACGTGGCGAGCAACGTCCAGCTCCTGGCGGAAGATCCCTACGATAAGGGCTGGTTGATCAAGGTCAAGGTCGATCAGCCTCCCAACACGTCCGAGCTATTGGATCTCGACGCCTACGAAAAGCGACTGGCGGAAGAGAGCCACTGAGCGGTCTTCAGTTAGCTCGTGACAACGCTCTCGCTCTCAACCACGGAAAACACGGAAAAAGTGCGGACGAATTCAGCCGCAATTCGGAAAGGCGGTCAGTCATTTAGCAGAATTTCTAAGACAATATCAATCAGAACGTGAATTCTCATTCTTAAATATGATTTTTTCCGTGTTTTCCGTGTTTTCCGTGGTTAAGTAATCGGAAACGACAGCATAATGGCCTTTATTTCGAACACGCCCGACGACGTTCGTGTCATGCTCGGCGCGATCGGTCTGGATTCGCTCGATCAACTCTTCGATCTCATTCCGCCTGAGCTCAGGCTCAATCGCCCGCTTCAAGTCCCCCCTGCTCTGACCGAGCTCGAGCTTACGACTCAGATCGGGGAGATCCTGGCCTTCAACCAGGGTGCCGACAAGCGAGTTTGCTTCCTGGGCGGAGGAAGCTACGACCATTTTATTCCCGCGGTCGTCGATCAACTGGCAGGCCGCGGCGAGTTTTACACGGCCTATACGCCATACCAGGCCGAGGCCAGCCAAGGGACACTCCAGGCGACGTTTGAGTACCAAACGCTGATGACTCAATTGACCGGCCTGGATGTCTCCAATGCCAGCCTCTACGACGGCGGCTCGGCTACGGCCGAAGCCATGTTGATGGCGCTTGCGATCACACGACGGTTTGGGCAGGTGGTGGTCGCCGAGTCGGTCCATCCGGAGTACCGGCAGATTCTGGCGACGTTCCTGGAACATCTGGAGCCCAAGCTCGTGACCGTTCCGACGAGCCTGGGACAGCTCAAGACCGATACCATCGCGGAGGCCGTGACCGACCAGACGGCCGCGGTTGTCTTCCAATACCCCAACTTTTTCGGCCAGCTTGAAGATGCGCGGGCGATTGTCCAGGCGGCTCACAACAAGGGCGCATTGGCCATCGCGATCGTCGACCCGATCAGCCTGGGCCTATTGAGCCGGCCAGTCGAGTACGGGGCCGACATCGTCGTGGCCGAGGGGCAATCGCTGGGGAATCATCTCGCGTTCGGCGGGCCCTACCTGGGGATCATGGCTTGCCGTGAGGAATACGTTCGGAAAATGCCAGGACGGATCGTCGGCGAGACGACCGACCGGCACGGCAAACGGTGCTGGGTCCTGACGCTCCAGACGCGCGAACAACACATCAGGCGAGAAAAGGCGACCTCGAACATTTGCACCAACCAAGGTTTACTCGCCTTGCGAGCGAGCATCTACCTGGCGGTGATGGGCCCGCACGGCCTGCGACAGGCGGCCGAGCTGTCGACCCGGAAGGCGCACTACGCCGCCGAACAACTGGCCGCCGTTCCCGGCCTCTCGCTGGCCGTTTCCCGGCCCTTTCTTCAAGGAGTTCGTCATTCGCTCGTCGATTCGACCCCAAGGATCTGCTCTTCGAAGTCGGGCAGCTTGGGTACCACGGCGGCATCGACCTGGGCCGCTGGTATCCGGACCTGCGCGATTGCATCCTGATCGCCGTGACCGAGAAGCGGACCAAGCACGAGATCGACGGGCTGGCGGCCGCCTACCAGGAAGCAATCAAGCAGATTGGGTCCTTGACCCAGCCTCATCACATCCTCATGAACCCTCGATTGATAATCATGTACAAACTCGATCAACCGCCGCTTCTGTTCGAGTCCAGCCGCCCGGGCCGGTTCTCGGCCGTGTTGCCGGAATCGGATGTGCCCGACCGACCGCTGTCGTCGTTGATTCCCGATGCGCACATCAGCCGGCTCGCCTCCGCCGCTGCCCGAGCTGAGTGAGCTGGACGTGGTCCGGCATTATACGAATCTGTCAGCGCTCAACATGTCGATCGATTCCAACTTCTATCCTCTCGGGTCGTGTACGATGAAGTACAACCCGAAGCGGAACGAGCGATTGGCGGCCCTGCCCGGCCTGGGCGCACAGCACCCTTATCAAGACGAGAGCACGCTTCAAGGATTGCTGGCCATTCTCTTCGATCTTCAGGAGATCTTGGCGGAGGTTGCGGGTTTGCACGCCGTCAGCTTGCAGCCGGCGGCCGGCGCGCAAGGCGAGTTGACCGCGCTTCTGGTCGCGGCGGCTTATTTTCGCGACCGAGGCGAACGCCGATCTCAGGTCTTGATCCCGGACAGTGCCCACGGAACCAATCCCGCCTCGGCCCATCTCGCCGGGTTTCGAAGCCGTCACGATCAAGAGCGACAGTCGCGGGCTGGTCGACCTGGCCGACTTCAAGGCCAAGCTGAGCGACCAGACGGCCGTGTTCATGATCACCAACCCCAACACCGTCGGTCTGTTCGATCCCCAGATCGGCGAGATCGCCAGCCTTGATCCACGATCGAGGAGGCCCTGCTCTATCTCGATGGAGCCAACATGAATGCGATCCTCGGGATCGTCCGGCCGGGCGACATGGGGGTCGACCTGATGCACTATAACCCGCACAAGACGTTCTCCGGTCCGCACGGCGGGGGAGGACCGGGCGCGGGTCCCATCGCCGTCCGCGACATGCTGGCGCCGTACCTACCCGCTCCTTTGGTCGCTCGCGATCAAAAGGGAACTTTTCGCCTGGACCATGATCGCCCCAAATCGATTGGCCGGGTACGTGCCTTTTTCGGAAACACCGGGCGTCCTGTTCCGCGCCTATTGTTACATCCGAAGCCAGGGGCCCGACGGCTTGAAGCGCGTGGCCGAGCATGCCGTGCTCAACGCCAATTATCTCCTGTCCTTGGTCGGGGACGTCTATCCGGTTCCACTCGGAAACCGCTGCATGCACGAATTCGTTGCCTCGGCCAGGTCGATCGCCAAGGAACGGGGAATCCGAGCGATGGATATCGCCAAGCGGCTCATCGACTTCAACTTTCATGCCCCGACGGTTTACTTTCCCTTGATCGTCTCCGAGGCCATGATGATCGAGCCCACCGAGACCGAGAGCCGCGAAACTTTGGAAGCCTTCGCCAGAGTCCTGCGTGCGATCGCGACCGAGGACCCGCAGGTCCTTCACGACGCACCACTCACAACACCGGTCAGCCGGCCGGACGAGGTCAAGGCCGCCAAGATCACCGGTACTCGTCTGGAAACCGAGGTAGGGCCACGACGGGTCGCGGTCCCTCTCAGACAAATGTCGATTCTGCTCGCTTGACCGGCGGCGCGGCAATCGGGACGATAAGAGAGAGACGATCGAATGCGAGTCGGCTGTGCGTCAACCGCGTGTCCGCAGACCGGTCGCATCCTCGATTTCCTGACAGGACGCTGGCGATGAGTCGAGACCGGGAAGAATACGAACCGACCAATCCCGGGCCTGGCCCGACCCGCGGCCGATTCCGCGTCCAAGAAACCGAGGCCCGCCGCTCCGGACTTGGGCGAATCCACGTTCCGGCCCAACCCGATCGGCTCCGAAGCAGCCGGGAAGCCGCGCGGCTCTAAGACGCCTGGGCCCTACGACCGGCCCGAGAAGTTCGAGGTACCCGTTGGTGGGCCCGAGTTGGTGGGAGCGGATCATCTTCGGCCGGATCAGCTCCGGTCAGCTCTCTCAGTTCTGTCGCCAGTTCTCCGCCTATCTGAACGCGGGTGTCGATATCACTCGCGCGCTGTCGAGCCTGGAGAAGCAAAACAGCGGCACGGCCCTGGGACCGATCCTGTCGCGGGTCCTGGTCAATATCCGCCGCGGCTCGACGCTCGAGGAGGCGATGGCTCGTGAGCCTCAGGCATTCGGTCCGATGTTTCTCAATATGATCAAGGTGGCAGAGGCCCGCGGTGGCGTCCCCGAGACCTTGAAGATGCTCGCCCAGCACTTCGAAGCCCGGCAGCGACTGATCCGGCAAGCGCGCTCGGCCATGATTTACCCGGCGATCGTGCTCATCATGGCCGGCGGAGTGGTCGCGCTGATCACGGTCGTCCTCTTACCGATGTTCGCGTCGCTGCTTGCCGACATCAGCAAGAATAGTATGTTGCCGTTGCCCAGTCGCATACTGATGGGCTTCAGCCACTTCGTTCAGTCGGGGGGCTGGTGGATCATGCCCGCGGTGTTGATCGGCACGCCATTCGTCCTGTTTCGAATCTACAAGACGGAAAGCGGCAAGGCGATCATGGATCGGCTCGTTCTGATGATCCCGGTTTTCGGCTCACTTTGCCGCAAGATCGACACCACCCGGTTCGCCAGGACTCTCTCGGTTTTGCTCAATGCGGGAGTCGACATTGGCCATTCGATCGACTTGACTGCCGACGTGCTCATGATGAGCCCGATCCAGCGGGCCGTCCGCGATTGCCGCGAGCAAATCATCAGTGGCAAGGAGCTGAGCTCAACGCTCGACTCATCGCGCCAATTCTACCCGGACGTCATCGCCGTGATCGCTTCAGGGGAAGAGACAGGCAAGCTGCCCGAGAGTCTCACCCACCTCGCCGACGACTACGAGGAGCAAGTCTCGATCACCGTCGCGAACCTGGGACAACTCGTCCAGCCGCTCCTGATCGGAATCGTCGGCTTGATCGTCTTTTTCATCATTCTGGCGGTCTTCCTGCCCTACATCCAAATGATCACCAGCCTGAGTGGCGGAGGCTAGAACGTTTAGCGATTGAATTGGGCACGCGTGGTCACCCCCCGAATCCCCCCTTCGCAAATGGGGGAAAACTAGCTGCGCCTTTTTGCCGCCCTTGCGAAGGGGACTAAGGGGAGATGGTTCGTCTCGGCCGCGACATATGCTCGTCTCAATCGTGAGGCGCTTTAGCTGTTGGAATTCTCCTCGAAGGCGAAGATGCCGTACGTGAACGACAATCGTTTCGGATTCTTGAACAGGACCGTAAAGGTGATGGACTGACCTGGGGCCAGTACGCCGTTGGCAAGGTAGATGGATATGTACGGGTTGCCATCCGGTGCGATGCCGCTGGCGTTGGCCAGAATTACACCAGCCGGCAAGCCCGTCACTTCAAAGTCCAGAGCCCCGATGAGGTTTGTCGTGCCAATGTTGGTGATGGTAATGGTGCCGCCAAACAACTGCGTGGCGCGGTTATAGACCAGCCCCGACTTGCTAACTCTGACCTGATTGGCGGAGTTCTGGGCAAGCACGGTCAGGACCACATCTTGACCGGTGCCTCCTGCGTAGTTGATCCCGAAGATGTAGCCATCGAAAGTAAACGTGTTGCCATTCGCGAGGCTGACGTCGTCGATGAAGCTGTCGTTGTCGCCGCTGTTGTTGGTGGCCGCGAACTGGATCGTGTAATTGCCTGCGGTCTCGATGGTAAAGTTCGTTGTCGTGTACAGGGCCCAGCTCGTGCTGGTCGGGGTGATCGTGCTGCCCAGGTTTATGCCATTGACGCTGACCTGGATCGGTTGGAGTCCGTATCCTCCGCGCTGGGCCGCCTCGAAGGAGACGGTGTAGGTCCCCGGTGCAAGATACAGAGACTGAGAGATGTCGCCCAGGGGCCCGCCACCGGCACCCTGGAGGAAGGCGGCCCGACCGTCGCCGTCCGGCGCATTGGCGGCACCCCAGGCGCTGCCGTCGGCCTCGATGCCCGCAATGCCCGTGAAGTTCCAGGGAGTGCCCGTTGGGTCGTACGCGAAGCTACCGTTGCTGACCACGTTTGGATTCGCAAAGCCGGCGTCGGCGACGGTTATCGTCTCCTGGACTAACGTACCCATGACACTGCTGCCGCTTCGGTTCTTGATGATGGCGAATTGTTGGCCGACCGTCGGCAGGAAGCCGCCCAGAAATGAGATGTTCAGGGTAGGGCTGTCGAGGGCGACGGAGCCGCCGGCCGGTATGACCGTCTGGTCGTACTGTGTTCCAGCGATTGTGCCTCCCAATTCTTCGTTGAAAGTGGAACCAGCCACCGCGAATAAGCTTCCCGCCGTGAGGGTGCCGGGGGAATCGCCGGGCGACAGGACACCGCCGCTTTGGACGGTTGTGGCTGGGATCGTGCCATCGCCGCCCAGGTTACCGCCTCCATTAACCGTGACGGCGGTATCGAGCAAATGGCCGTTGACCACAAGTTCACCCGAGTTGACGGTGGTTGACCCGACATAGGTGTCGGTATTCGACAGGGTCAACGTGCCGGCGCCCGTCTTGATCAGACCATTGATCGGCCCGCCAAAGGCGGAATTGGGAATATCCACGAAATTGGTGCCGCCGGTGGGGTCCCACTGAACGTCCATCGTGGCGGCGCCGCCAGCCCTGGTAGTATTCGACGTCAATGGCGTGCAAGCCCGGGGTCAATTCCGCCATACCTGTCGCCTGGGTGGCCGCCTGAAAGTTGTTGTTGTTAACCACCGCGTTGCCATCGATATAAAGCATGCTGCCGTCGTCGCTGGTGGTGGCGAAGTTGATGGGTACCGGGGCCGTGCCGGTGCCGGGGATCATGATATTGCCATACCAGCGGGCCTCGACGTCGTTATTATTGCCGGCGCCGAGATTGTAATAAGCAGGGTCGCCCACGCTATCGGCGAACCCATTGTCCGCGATATCCGGGAAGTCAATCGGCCCGACGAGTTGCGCGGTGACGGCGGGTGTTTGATTACCGAGCCAAACGGGATTGCTGGGGTCCGCGGGCTGGATCAGGTCTTGTGCAGCGAGAAGGTTGAAATAGGTTCCGGTGAGTCCCTGAACGATCGCCGAGGTGGCCGTACCGCTGATCACACCGGTAATCTTGTCATGACCGGAACTGGAATCGGTGAGGTTGCCAACCGAGCCCAGGTTGATATTGCCGGCGATGTTGATGGTGCCGCTGCCTACCAGGGTTACGCTCCCGTCCTGGCAAATAATGTTGCCTTTGATCGTGGTGGTGCCGGCTCCGACCACCGTGAGCGAGTTGGGGCCCGTGGAGATATCGCCGCCGAGAGTCATGGTGCCGGCATCGGAGCCAATAGCCGCCGTACCGGCCAGGGTGATGGGGATGGCAAAGGTGTTCGTGCCGCTGATATTCTCGATGGCGCCGTTGCCGGCCGGACCGGAGCCGCTAATCGTGATCGGTTCCGCGGTGGTGTAGTGGAGGCCGCCGGTAAAGGCCAGGGCGCCGCCGGTATTGACGACGATGCCCGTGGCAGTGGCCGGTCCCATGGCGCCATTCGCCGTCACGACCAGGGTGCCGGCGTTGATCGTCGTTGACCCGAAATAATTGTTGGTTTTCGACAGGGTCAACGTGCCGGTGCCCGTCTTGATCAGGCCGTTGACGGGCTCGAAAAAGGCGGAGTTGGGAATATCCACGAAGTTATTGCCGCCGGTGGGGTCCCACTGCAACGTCCATCGTGGCGCCGCCGCCCCCCTGGTAGTATTCGACGTCAATGGGGTGCAGGCCCGGGGTCAATTCCGCCAAGCCTGTTGCCTGAGTCGCCGGCTGAAAGTTGTTGTTGTTAACCACCGCGTCGCCATCGATATAAAGCATGCTGCCGTCGTCGCTGGTGGTGGCGAAGTTGATGGGTACCGGGGCCGTGCCGGTGCCGGGAATCATGATCTCACCATACCAGCGGGCCTCGACGTTGTTATTGTTGCCGGCGCCGAGATTGTAATAAGCAGGGTCGCCTACGCTATCGGCGAACCCATTGTCCGCGATATCCGGGAAGTCAATCGGCCCGACGAGCTGCGCGGTCACGGCGGGGGTTTGATTACCGAGCCAGGCAGGATTGCTGGGGTCAGCCGGCTGGATCAGGTTCTGGGCCGCGGGAAGGTTGAAATAGGTGCCGGTGAGTCCCTGGGCGAATCCCGTGAGGGCAGTGCCGCTGATCACACCGGTAATCGTGTCCTGGCCGGAACTGGAATCGGTGAGGTTGCCCTCCGGGCCCAGGTTGATATTGCCGGCGACGTGGATCGCGCCGGCGCCGGTCAGGGTTACGCCCGCACCCTGGCAAATGATATTGCTGCCGAGCGTCATGCTGCCGGCAACGGAGCCAATCACCGCCGTCCCGGGCACGGTGATGGGGATGGCAAAGGTGTTCGTGCCGCTGATATTCTCGATGGCGCCGTCGCCGGCCGGACCGGAGCCGCTAATGGTGATCGGTTCCGCAGTGGTATAGTGGAGGCCGCCGGTAAAGGCCAGGGCGCCGCCGGTATTGACGACGATGCCTGTGGCAGTGGCCGGTCCCATGGCGCCATTCGCCGCCACGACCAGGATGCCGGCATTGATCGTGGTTGACCCGGAATAGCTGTTGGTATGGGACAGCGTCAACGTGCCGGTACCAGTCATTGTCACGCCGTTAACGGCCTGGATGCTGGAAAAGGCGGAGTTGGGAATATCCACGAAGTTGGTGCCGCCGGTGGGGTCCCACTGCAACGTCCATCGTGGCGGCGCCGCCCCCCTGGTAGTATTCGACGTCAATGGTGTGCAGGCCCGGGGTCAAATCCGCCATGCCTGTCGCCTGGGTGGCCGCCTGGAAGTTGTTGTTGTTAACCACCGCGTTGCCATCGATATAAAGCATGCTGCCGTCGTCGCTGGTGGTGGCGAAGTTGATGGGTACCGGGGCGGTGCCGGTGCCAGGGATCATGATATGCGCCATACCAGCGGGCCTCGACGTTGTCATTGTTGCCGGCGCCGAGATTGTAATAGGCAGGGTCGCCCACGCTATCGGCGAACCCATTGTCCGCGATATCCGGGAAGTCGATCGGCCCGATCGAGTTGCGCGGTCACGGCGGGGGTTTGATTTCCCAGCCAGGCGGAATTGCTGGGGGCAGCGGGCTGGATCAGGTCCTGGGCTGCGGGAAGGTTGAAATAGGTGCCGATGAGCCCCTGGACGCGGGCGGATCCGAAGGTGGCAGTGCCGCTGATCGTACCGCTGATCGTGTCCTGACCGGAACCGGAATCGATGAGGTTGCCCGCCGGGCCCAGATTGATATTGCCGGCGATGTCGATGGTGCCAGTGCCAGCCAGAGTGACGCCCCCAGCTCCCCTGGCAGATGAGATTGCCAGTGATCGTGGTCGTGCCGGAGCCGGAGATCGACAGAGTGCCATTGCTGGCATTGGTGATCGTGCCGCTGATGATTTCATTCTTGGTCGGGTCGCCGAGGTTGATGGTGGGGTCGCCGCCACCGGAATCGGCAGTGATGGTGATTGGAACGGCGTCGGAAATGATACGTGATGGTGTCCGTGTTATCGTCGGAGGTGTCCAAGGTCATGGCCGACACATGGGCGGCCGGGATGGTCACCGTGGAGGTACCGGCCCCGGTGACGAATCCCGCTCCCGCGCCGGTCACGGCAATGGTCACCGCGGGGTCCGTCAGCGTGTAGATGCCCGCCGCGAGCTGGACGCTGAGCCGGTCTGGAGCGCCCGGAGAAACGGTAAGAGCCAGTTTGCCGCCGTTACCGAGGGTCAGAGTGGCGTGTCCGAGCACGCTCACGGTGGCGTAGGCGGGAGCGCTGAAACCGGAAACGTTTTCCGCCACGATCTCGTAACTGTAGGTGTGGCCCAGGGGGACATTGGTATCCGTGAAAGTTTGGGTCGAGGGGGGGAATCGCTGGTCTCGGGCCGGTCGGCGTAGATGGCATAGGGCCCCCCATCGACGGATCGGGAAATCTGGTAACCGAGAGCAAATGGTCCGGCGTGGTCGGTCCAGCTCAGCACGACACTGTTACCGCTTTGAACGGCCGTGGCGTTGGTCGGCGCTGGCGGCACATTGGGAATGTTCACGGACGCCGTGTTCGAGCTGCTCGATAAACCGGAGGAGTTGGTCGCTTGCAGCTTGTAGTAATAGGTGTTGCCGGGGCTCAGGCCGGCGGCCCCATCCGTGTAGTAATAGGGCGCGGAGGCAAGCGTCTCGGTGACGACGTTTTGGGTGAACAGGCTGTCCGTCGCGCGTGTGAGGACGAAGCCGGTCTCGTTGGTCGCCGTGTTGGTCCAGGTCAGGTAGACTTCCGAACCGCTGGCCGGCGTGGCGCCCAAGGCCCTGGGGGGCAGTCGGGGTCTGGCCCGTCTGGTTGGTCGTCGTGGCGGTGGCAATGTTGGAGGGGCCGGAGGAACCGGCCGAATTGCTGCCCACGATCTGGAAATAATAAGTCGTGCTCTGGCTCAGGCCGGTGACGGTGTAGCTCGTCGACTCCTGGCCGGCATTGGCGACCGTCGTGAAATTCGACTCCATCCGTGGATTCCTGAATGGCGTAGTTGGTGGCGAAGTTCGGCGAGACCGTGCTGTCGGTCCAGTTCAGTTCGACGGCCGAGCCCGATAGCGCCTGGGCGCTGAGGTTGGCCGGAGCGTTGGGCGCCTGGGCCGGCGTATTCGCTCCGGTGAGCCCGAAGACCTGCAGGCTGTCCTGCGTGCCGACGAAAACCTGCCCGTTGGCCACGGTCGGCACCGCGAACTTGACCCCTGCGATGCTGCCCGGTCCGCTGTTCCACAATTCGGTGCTGAGTGACAAGGTGCTGTAGGCATGGAGTTCGTCGTTGTTGAGGTCCATGATCCAGGCAATGCCGCCGGCGGGGTCCTCGCTGCCGTCGGCCGAAATCATCACGGAACCGGGCAGATAGCCGAAGTCGCTGTTGGCTGTTTCCGAGGTTGGCTCGAGGGTGGCGACGGGGACGGTGGGAGGGTCCGGCGCCGGGTTGGGGGCCACGACGTAGGACCAGGCATTGCTGTCGTAGCCCGCGACCCAATAAAGCGTGCCATGGTAGTAGGCCGGGGTGCTCAGGGACCCGTTGATCAGCACCGGCGGGGTGGTTATGCCGGTGCTGGGGTTGTAAACCGAGTTCAGGACGTTGTCGTCATTGACGTTGAACTTCCCCAGGTTGTCGCGGTCGAGCAGGTAGATCGTACCTTCCTTGCCGGCGGCCACGATGAGGTGCGGATGGCCGGGGATGCCGGCGGAGTCGGGCAGCACCAGGGGCGAGCCGGAGCCGAAATCCTCGTCGGCGTCGTCGAGCGCGTTGACGTTGTAGGGTGTGAAGTAATCGACGATTTTCAGGCCCCAGCCATTGGAATTCTGGTTGGTCGCGGTGGTGGTCGGGTCGGCCTCGACCTTGACCAGGGATTCGTAATAGTCATCGTCGGCGGGGAAGCCGTTGGCATCGAGGGGCGGAGGGCCGCCGCGGGGGTCGCCGTTGCCGGTTTCAAAGTAGAAGGCGGGTTGCCCATTGAAGGTTTCGTCCGGATCGAAGGTCAGGCCGCCGCCGCCGCCCCAGATGCCTCCCTCGCCGCCATTGGGGTCGGTGCACAATACCCCGGAAAGAACCATCCCTTGCGTCGACAAATTGGTGACGTTCCATGCGACGACCCAGCCATGGTAAGGGCCGACGTCGCCGTGCGAAGCCCATTCTTCATAGACGATACCGTTGACCAGGCTCAGGGCGGGGCGGTCGGCCTCGTGCAAGGCGTTGAACTGAACCACGCCCCCGACATTGCCGTCGCCCGTGCCGCTGACGTAGATCGGTGTGTTATTGGTGTTATCGTTTGTCGTGTCGCCCGTGAGGAAAGACGGGGCGGCGTCGGTGCCATCGCCGAGATTGATGGCGTGGAGTCGCTGGACGAAATGGGTCGTAGAGCCGACAAGTTCCTTCGTGGCGACAGAGACGTAGAGGATGTTCGTGGACGGGTCGATTACCGGGGTGCCGGTGATGCCAATTTCCGGGTAGATGTCGTCTGAACTAACGTCGTTGCTCGAAACGGTGGAGACGGAAGTCGCACCGGGAAGGTAGTCATTGGGGTTGGTGGTATCCAGGAACGTGCGCTGCCAGAGGATTGCGCCGTTGGCGGCGTTGATGGCGTACAGAGAGTCGTTTTCCGTGGCGACAAAAACGACCGAATCGTAGGTGCCGGGCGTGCCGACAGTGTTCGGGCCGGCAGCAATGGTGACGTTGGTCATAACCAGCGGCTCGGCATAGACCTGGCCGTCCAGCGGGGTGTTGTAGAGTTGGCCGAAATCGGCGGCGTTGACGTTCGACGGCGTCAATTGCGTCTCGGTGAGGTTGGCCCCGGTCGACTGGGAATCAACGTGGTATTGCGTGATATTCGTCGCGAGCAGGCGACGATCCTCGAGTTGCTCGAGAAAAGGCCGACCGAGTCGGCCGTTTGCGTTTGGGCTGGAGGTTGTTGGAACGGCTCCATCTCGATTTCCACATGCGTTTAGTCTCACAATGAATCCACCGGCGAGTTGTTAATTGAGCCCTGGATCGAGAACATTTTCTTGAGGGAATGCAAAGAATTCCCCATAACGGTTCGACTCGAAGATGCGGGCTATCCGGGAATAAACGATGCCCGCACTTCGGGAACAGAAAATGAAAGCACGAGAATTGTTCTAGCCGCTCACATCTGCACGAGGAACCGAAGCAACAAAACTCGCGAAGCGATCGATCATGAGACCGGATGCTTCGACGCTCGGCTGAAATCCGAACTCTCCCAGATGGCCCGCCTTCGATGCGCGGCTACGACCCTGAGGGGCTGATGGTAATGCCCCGAGTGTGCGATCGCAAGGATCTCTTACAAAAATCGCTGCCGCAATCCGCTCCGTCGCGGCTTGAGCCCAGCGCATCGAGACGCTCCTCCCTTGCTCATCTGCCGCAATCGGCCCGTGCGGCGCACCGCGGACGCATGGCGGCCTGCTCTGCTTCTTCCGGGAATGGCAACGGCTCGATTTGTCGCTGCACGCGATCCAGATACGTGAGCATCCCCGGTTCGCAGTCCAGGGCGACGGCGGCAGTTGGGCCCAGTCAAACGTAAAAGCCATCGCTCCGCAGTACGACGATCAAGCCCGCGGCGTGTTCCTCCCCTTGGCGCCTTAGCTTGACAGAATTGACCGCCACTTCGTGGAAATTGGTTTGTCGGGCCAGTCGATGGATATACCCAAGAGAATGGGCATAGCGTCGATTCGGCTGCAAGACGTAATCGGCTTGCGGGGCGGCTTCCAGGGAAAAGGCGAAGAGACCACCGGGACGCAGCAACCGGGCAACGGCCTGAAAGACTGCAACCAGGTCTCCGGCATAGATGAATACGTCGGCTGCCAGCACCAGGTCGCACGGCTCCTGGCGTGCGCTCAGATAGTGGACATAGTCGCCCAGTACCAACTGATCGTAGATATTGCGGCGCTCGGCCCATTGCATCATGCGGGCCGAAATGTCGATCCCGGTAAGTCGGCCGGCGACCCTCCGAAAGTGCTGGCCAACCAGGCCGGTCCCACAACCCAGGTCGATAACGTCCAATGCCGCCGCTCCAGGCCTGGCGGCCAGGACCGCCTCATACAGTTTTTCGGGAACCACGTAGTTGAGTGCTTCGACCAGGTGCTGATCGAACGAGGGCGCATAAGAATCAAACAGCCGCAGCAAATAAGGGTAGGGCGTAGAAGGGGGCGGCGGCATCTCGCCCAGGGCCGCCAGGTTATACCGGGCTTCTTCCAGTGTGGGGTTGATCGTCAGCGCGGCGTGGTAGGCTTGCTTGGCTTCCTCAACGCGGCCGGCTTGATCCAGGACGTTGCCCAGGTTGTGATGAGCGTTGGCATAAGCATGGCTCAGGGAGATAGCCTGCCGCAGGACGGCTATTGCCTCCTCGAGCAGACCGACTTTCCCCAGAGCGGCTCCCAGTGTGTTTAGCGCCAGCACGTAGCCGGGGCGCTCGACCAGGGCCTGCCGGCACTCGGCGATGGCCGCATGAGCATCGCCAAGGCGCAGCAAAGCTCCCGCCAGGTTGTTATGGGCCTCGGGGAAAGGAACCCGCAGGGTGAGCGCATGCCTGTACGCCGCCAGAGCGCGGTCGTATTCGTGCAAATCCATCAGAGAGTCGCCGAGTTGCAAACAGGCGGCGGCGTGTCTTGGGTCGAGTGCCAGAGCCTGCTCGAAGCAAGTCGCTGCCTCGCGGACCTTCCCGCGCTCGGAGTGGAGCATGCCCAGAGCGTACCGGTGATCCGGGCAGCGCGGCTCAAGAATGATCGCGCGGTGCAGGGCGGCGATCGCCTCCTCCGTTCTGCCTGTTTGATGGAGAAGCGCCGCTAGCTGCCCGCAGCAGATCCGGGCGATTGGCTTGCTCGGCAAGGAGCTGGCGATAATCGGCTTCCGAACGGCGCAACTCAGCCAAGCGTACCTGGGCAAGCCGTTCGGATTCTGTTCCAATTTGTTCCAATTCGCCCACCCCCCCGCAAACGGCCACCGCAAGCCTCATGATCATTCTACTTGCATTTCCGCATGGAGGGACAAGGGGTCGGGAGTCGTTTAAGGCCATCGTCGAACACCGGACGCTTCTGAAACCGCAGGGTTTGAACCACGGTCAACATGCACTCGACGAATCGGCGCCCCGCCGCGCTGTCGCAGCCGAAGGCGTTCTTCCGCCAGTGTACGCCCCACCGCAGAATCCGTTCGGCGTGGTTGTTCGTCGGCTCGACTTCCTCGATTGCCGCGAACGGTGTGTGAGTCGTAAATCATTGTTGTAAGACAAGCTTAAGTGTACGTCGCTCGCTCGCTCACCGAGGGGCAGATCGTCGCGATCCTCGGCGATCGAGGAGCTTGCCCATCACAGGAAACGGGCGTGTCGCTCGTCAAAGCCTCGTGAAGCGTGGCGCACTGCGGACCGCGCGCCCAAAAGGCCCTCGGCAAAAAGGAATTCGTCCACATCTCGCTATGCAGCTTCGAGTTCCGCTTGGGCGCCTGAATAATCGGAAGTTCGAAGAATCGCTCTAACCCTATGCAGATCATCAACTTCCACCTGGGCGCCCGCATAACCGGCACGTCCGGACATTTTGTCGTATCTCTTGAAGCACCATCATATTACGGATGGGCGCCTGCATAACCGGCAAAGTTTAACAATCTAACGTATGTTGAATATCCACATCGAGTTATGATCCGGCGCCGACTAATCCGCACAAAGCGACCCGCGGCGGAGTATTGCCATATGTAGTTATTTAGTATGTGCTTACGGCTCGGCGCCTGGATAATCGCGGCGAGCGTTACAACCGCGACTTTCTCATGCCTTCGGCTTATTGGTTGACGGCATGCCCGTGGTGGCGCCTTCCGTTTTCAGGGTGACGATGCGGTCGCCGCCTCTCCGCTCAAAATTGATGGAGATTCCATGCAGCCGAAGCTGGGGAGCAATGCGGCGCAATTCGCTGCCGAACTTGCTGATCGTTTTGGGCCAGCGCGGTCCGAGCGTGTGGCCCGTGACTTTCACGACCGCGTTGATAGAGATCTTGGGGTTTGCCCGACCAGTAGACTCCCTTCCGGGCGAGAGCGATCATGACAGTCGCCACCGGCGAATCTTCGAGCAGAATCTGTGTCGCCTCCTTGCGGTTGTCCTTGTAGGTTGATATGAACGTGTCAGCGCCCCACCCCAGGCCCCGGCTGGTCGCTTCACCCCACTCGGCGTAGTCAGCCATGCGCGGCAAGTCCGTCAGATTGACTGACGGCAGTTCGCGCAGGCCGCCGACGATCGCGTCGAGCACGCCGCCCAAGATCCGCGGATAGTCGGCGCGAAACGCCGGCCAGAACGTCCTCTCGGTTTGCCGTCGTGTCTCTGAGATTGCGGGCAGGTGCAGGAAGACAGAGCGATCGCGCAGATCGCCGCGCAGCACGAAGTCGTCGATCCCAACCAGAATCACCGGCCGCTGGGCGTAAATGTCGCTCCGTTCGTCGTTGGTGAAGCGTGTGCGGCCGGCAAATCCCCCGCCGAACGCGAGCTGGCAGATGCAGTCGGAGAGCCAGTCGGGAATCGTGCTGATGTTCTCGTACGCGAGCAGCCAGCCGTTGAGCGCGGTCGCCATCAGGTTTTCCGTGCTGCTCGGAAGCGCCAAAACGGGGCAGGTATGGGGGTCGATCAGGAGACGAAGGATCCTGGCCAGCGTGCTCTTGCCGGACGACTGCTCGCCGTTCAAGACCAGGATCGGATACGGGCCGACCGGCCGCAGCGCCGCCGTCAGCCAGGCGACCACGAGGCGGAAATCAGGCTCGGTGAGATTGACGTACGACCGCAACAGGTCGATCGAGCCGTCACGGGCCGGCACGGGCAGCCCCAGAAGTCCCCCGGGGCGGCGAAAGTGGACGCCGGGCCGATCAACGACGCTCCAACCCTGATCCCCAATCGCGACGGCCCGGCCACTGGAATCGCCCAGGTCGAGGAAATAAGCCGTGTCGGCGCCGTCGCCGTTTTGGCCGACACGGACAAAGACGTCGGGCATGCCGGTGGTGAACCGCGCCTTGGCCTCGAGCATCCCGACCACGCGGCGGATCGCCCAGCTTGACGGCGGCTCGGTCTGGCCGTTCATGTACCCGTCGATCAGCCAGTCGCGGAACCCAGCCGACCTGAGCCCATAAACCTCGAGTCGATCGCCGACCCGAACCTGGGCGCAAGAGTGGCCGTCGGCCGAGCGGAACAACCGCGCGCCGGAGGCAAGCTGGGTCAGAACCCGAACCGAGCTCTGACGCTCGCGCTTCTCGCCGGTTTCCTCAATCAATGTAATATTCGATACGTGGAGTTCCAGGGCGCTGCCGAGCATCTGCTCAATGGGCGAGTCTGAGCTGATTGGCGAGGAGATCGGCAACGGTGACAGTGCCTGGGATGGCAAGGCGTCGCCCTCGGCGCGGACCTCGAACTGGCCCGGCATGGCATCCTGCGAGCCGTCGGCGCTCGCGGCGAGCGCATCCGCGCCCGGGCCTCCCTCGTCCGGCGGCGAAGTTCCGTCCGATCCCTCCGGTCCCTCAACCGCGCTCGCGCCGGCCGCGTTACTGTCGGTCGCGTCGGGGCTCGCAAAGGACGCGGGCTGGATGGGAACGCGCGCTGAGCCGGCTGATCAACCAATCGGGGGTTTCCGCGTACACATGGTCGTTCGTAAAACCGAGCGCGCCGAAGATTCGCGCATTCTGGCAATTCTGCGTACTCCGGCACTCGAGCAGGACATGATTGTGCTCGTTGCGGGTGATGGAGAGCGCGCATTCCGCGCTTCTGTGGGCCGGGCAGCGCGACTCCCACGAGTCGGGGCCGACCTTGCGTGGATCGAACCCGGATTCCTGGAGCCTGATGACGATATTGGCAACTCCGTCGCACACCATCGCGTCACCCTCCACGTTCGTACCGGCGACGAAAAACAGCTTCTTATAACGGCTACATTCGGCAGAAATGGGCCTTTCCTGGAGACAAAACGCTAAATATAGCTGTTTTTCTCGCGACGATCGATATGCGATAACGGGGCGGGGCCCGGTGAAGTGGCCCCGCACTGGGTCGCGCTGATCGGGTTGATACGAACGCCCTGCGGGCCGCGACTGGGCGTCAATAATCAGGCATGGTGGCAGCGGAACCCATGTTGTCACGGGGAACCAGTCCGTCGATAACTCGGTATGGTGTACCCGGAATCGGAAGTATGGCATCCAAGGGAACGGCCTATCAGGCGCAAATCCTCAACGGGTCGAGTGAGCGGGCCAGGCACCGAATCTTCGTCCGGAGTCTGTGAAATGACACGGCCTGCTGGGCGCACCATGCCCGGCCTATTAGCCGCATCTGCTCCCGGCCTATTGGCGCAAAGGCTCGGCCCATTAGCGGCACGAACTGCCCGATTTCTTCGGTAAGTCGGAGAGATACTGAGGTGCTAACTGTTTAACTTCAAGTATTATATATAACTTACTTAACGTGATTGGCCTGTGGACAACTTCCGTACGTGGCCCAAGGAACCTGTCGAAGTCCAGAGGAGGGGAAGCAAAGGAAGCGTTTTTCAGGAAAGGGGGAGATCGGTTCCAAGGCCGGCGTGCTCTAGTGTTGCGTCCCTTACGACTCCCGCGCCTTCGTATTGGAACGAAGGCTCGTGGCGTTTTCGGTTACGGTGCGCTTTATCTGATCGGAAGCGCCGGATGGGAACTCAGCGTTGATCTCCGCGGTGATGTCGAGCGATGCGTTGGGATCGCCCGCATCCAGGCGGCTGGCCTCGGTGGAACGCGGCGAGGGCAGGCCAATCGATCAGATCTTTGATGAGTTGGAAAAGAATCTGCGGGTTGCAGCCCGCCCACGACCTATCGGGTCATTATTAAGTTGCGCGCGCATGGAAATGGCGTTTGACAAATAAGCCATTTTGCCCCATAATCTCTATACATACCCCCCCAACCACTTCGGCGGTTGGGCAGCAGAGCCACTCCTAACCGGGTGGCTCTAGCTTTTTATAAACGGTCATGGATGAAAACCAACGTCTATATCGACGGCTTTAACCTCTACTATGGTTGCCTCAAAGGTACGCCGCATCGCTGGCTTGACCTGGCTGCCTTCTGCCAGGCATCCTTTCCGCCGCCGAGGAATCAGATCAACCGCATCCGCTATTTCACGGCCCACGTCAATGCCCGGCCCAATAATCCCCAGCAACGTGTCCGGCAGCAGACATATTTGCGTGCCCTGCGGACAATATCGCACCTGACGATTCATCTGGGTAGCTATCTGGAAAAGCCTACACGCATGCCACTGCATCCGCCAGCGGCGACGGGGCCGAAGACGGTTCAGGTGATGAAGAGCGAGGAAAAGGGGTCGGATGTTAATCTTGCTTCCTATCTCCTGGTCGATGCTTTCGACGATGATTACGAAACGGCAGTGGTCGTGTCGAATGACTCCGACCTCGCCGAACCGATACGGCTGGTTCGGCAGAAATTCAGGAAGAAAGTGCTGGTGCTGCATCCGTGCGGACCCGGGCGGGCACTGAGCGTCGAACTCCGCCGGGTGGCATCGAAATCCATGATCGTGGACGCCTCGCTGCTGCCTGCATCTCAGTTCCCGGCGACGCTCACTGATGCCAATGGGACGATCCATAAGCCCGTGCGATGGTGACGCGGTGGTGCGGAAGCCCCTTGCGGTTAACCGGTTCCCTGATCACCGCCGACAAGAAGTTTCGCGATCGGGCATGTTCAATTGACAAGCGAGTGTCGCTACTCGTCGGCTGCGAAGGTAATAGACGGGTGTCCGCAGGACTCGAATGGGACTGGATGACCAGCCTTATCAGACCCCGTCAGCGGACGACGAAGAGCCAAACTTAGATGCTCTTCATCGACGATTCGCGTTTTTCGTTTCCCGGAAATCCTTCAGAAGGTTGACCGGATTAGTAGTACCGCGCTGGAAACGCGGCTGGAATGATAGGGCCATGCCATCGGGTTTGTTTCGGGTTCGTGGAGTACGGACGACGGCAACGACGACCCCGACGGGCGGACAACCGCAGACAACAAGTGCAGGGGTCAGGCCTATTTTCAAGTCTTTGCCCGCCGTTCGACCCTGAAGACGATCGGCTGGATGCGGTCGGTTCGTCGGAACGAACAATAAATTGCAGTAGAGTCGAGGTGTGGCGCGGTGGCTCTGTCTCATCGACCGGGCTCCGTTTCCACACCCCGCTCATCAAACTGGATTTGCGCGGCATAATGCCTCCATTGTCACAAGGCCCCGACCGCTCAAGGCGATCGGGGCGAAGCAGTTTTAAGCAACCTTGTAAATGAGCACAGTTTCAAATCACTAAGTCCACTAATGTGGATCCTGCTCAGAATCGGCCTTGAGCTTCTGCAACCTGCGTCGTTCCTGGCCGTCGGCCCAAACAACCCACGGTCCTCCCGGCTGAACTCGTCGTGCACGAACTTTCCCGTGAAGTGCCCAGTCTCGCAGCCGGTCGTAGGTAATCCCCAGCTTCTGAGCGAGGTCTGGCAGCCACCATTCGCCGCTCTCGAGCTGTTCACGGCCGACCGCCCCTCCGGTCAGTCCGCGGCGGCACAAGAGCTGACGCACTGATGTCGGCGTATAGCCCTTCTGGGTTCTTGGCGTACGATACCCCTCTCGGGTGAGCTGGGCCGCCAGCTCCTTGATCGTCAGGCCCTCCCGACGCAGTTGCATGATCCGATCCATCATCCGGTCATATTCTCCCAGAGACTCGTACCGGGAAACCGACCTGACGATCTCGTGATGTGTGGTCTGGCCCCCTCGCCACGTGATCGCAACTCCGGCGCGTTCGGTGTTAGCGCGAACATCGACCACGATGCGCTCGGTGAGAAGCCGGATGATCTCCTTGCGATCCCTCGCCGTCGTCTCGGGCGCGTGCCAGAGTGTCGGAATGTCGGCGGCAACCGCCAGGATCCGACCCCGCTCCTCCTCCGTGAGCCGAGTCGGTTGTTCATTTAAGAATCGATCGTATTCTTCCCGCAATTCGCGTTGTGCACGTAGTGCCGCCTCCCACTTTTGCTCCAGGCCCCGGGCCACCAAGCGATTCTCGGGCTCGACGGCTTGGTACTGGCGTTCGGCACGCTGGACCTCATAGGAGGCACGCTCAAGCCGTTGTTCCCAGTGCCGGTTGAGACGCTGACGTTCCCGCTGCACGTTCTCGATCGCCTTCAGGCTCAACTCCAGGGCTGCCGGTTCCAACGCCAGAAGGACCTGCTTTGTCACCAGGTCATCAATGGCCGCCGACGCCAGCCCCCGACAATCGGAGCCTTCGAGCTGCTTTCGCATGCACACATAGTATGCGGTCGACTTGCTGCGATAGGTCGCGTGCATCCGCCGACCGCAGTTACCGCAAACCATGATACCCGCCAGAAGCGCCTTGCCGACACGAGGCGCACCGACTGAGCCGGGCTGGTAGCGATTCTGCAGAAGCCGCTCTTGGTTGGCCAAGTAACGGTCCCACGTGATGTAAGCCGGCAGTCGATCCGTTTGGAGCACCGTCCATTCTGACATCGGCATCTCGCGTATCTTGACCTTGGTGCCACCCGAAGCGGATTTTTTGTGGTCCACGCGGCGACGCCCATAGGAGTAGGCTCCGGCGTAGATCGGATGGTGGAGCATTCGAGCGACCGTGCCAAGCGTGGGCCGGCGCCACTCCAATTGGCCCTGCCGCGTGCCTCGCTGTACTCGCATCCCCAGGCGGACCTTGTTCCGCACCAGATAGCGGTAGAGCCGCCCGAAAGAGCCCAGTTCGTCGAACTTGTCGAAAACTAATTGGACGATCGATCTCGCCTCTTCATCGGGATCGAGAACTGCCTCGCCGGTGGGTAGTTTTAGGTACCCGCAAGGTACGCTGAGAATCAATTCGCACCGCTGGGCCTTGTGAAGTTTTGCCCCCTTCCAGGCGGTTGTGCATCGTCACAAGCTCATATTCACTCATGGTGCCTTTTAACCCCAAAAGGAGGCGGTCGTTGGGGTCCCGCGGATCGTAGAGACCGTCCTCATCCGCCAGGATCGTTCCGAAGATGGAACACATCTGTAACAAGTGATGCCAGTCCTCGTTGCAGCGGGCCAACCGACTCATCTCGATCCCGAGGATCAAACCGACGTGTTCCATGGTAACTTCGGCCAGGATGCGGTGAAATCCGCTCCGATTTTCGGCCGTCTTGCCGCTGAGTCCTTGGTCGTCGTCGATGATCAGGATACGGTCGCGGGGCCATCCCAGTGCGATCGCATAGTTGACCAGCGCGTACTGGCGTTCGCGTGATTCTCGGTGATCGCGGATTTGCTGCGGAGAGGATTGGCGGACGTAGATGATCGCCAGCAGTCCGAGGTGCCAATCCGTGATCAGGCCCGGCCGGGCGCGACGTACAGTCGGATTCGCGGTGGGCATAGCCACCGGTTGCGCCGATGCGGAGAGGAGCGGGCGGATGGTCTCACGAGCACTCATGCGTCACCTCCTTGCCGTCTGGAGGCTTCGCCAGTTGCTGGGCGACGACACGGGTCAGTGCGCTGAGAATTCGTTCTCGAAGCTCGACGGGGAAGGTCACCCAGAGCTGCTGAGAATTGGGATGACTGTTTACCTTCCCGCGGCGCGGGGGGGACGACGGTGGTTCGAGATTGGAGCATGACGACCCTCCTTGTTGAGTTCCCCGCCGGCGCTCCTGATACCACTCCACCAATCGGAGTAGCGCCGGCAAACCGATGATAGGCACGGTCGAAGGCGTCTCGCCAGGTGTGACTAGATGAGCAATTTGCTCCACAGATCTGGACAGGCGGTTTTCCCGCATCCAGCTTTCGTACAAGGCTGTTCTCATCATTGAGTTCACACTTTCGCTCACGAACAGTTGTGGCTAGGTCCGTTGGAGTTGGTGCAGTCCCAGCTCCTGGTACAGGTAGGCGTCAGGATATTGTGTTCGACCCTGACCCGGCACCTTGAACTTCGCACACAACCACTGGCGCACCCGATGGCGGACGTGACTGTCGATGGCGCGGTAGGCCGAGCTGACGGTTCCGATGCGAAAGTAGTTGGACCAGCCCCGCAGTTTGCGGTTGATCCGACCAATCTGCTTCTCGACCTCCAGCCAAGTCGTCTTTCGCGTCCGTCAGTGCACTGATCTCGCCGCATAGCCGGTCGATCTTCTTCCGCGACGGACGCGGTCCTACATAGGACTGCGCCCGTGCGACGGTCGTAGTTCCGGCCCAGGGTGTAGCCCAGGAAGTCGAACGTCTCCTCCGGCAGACGGCACAGCCGCGTCTTCGTCTCGTTCACCGTCAACTTCAGCTTGGACATCATCCCCCGCATCACGGTCATGGCCTGTTCGGCCGTGCCGCGACAGCAGATGACGAAGTCGTCCGCGTAGTTCACGATTTGCGCGACCAGACGCCGCTCGTGCCCGCCAGTCTTCCATCCCTTCACAAATCGCCGCATGTAGATATTGGACAACAATGGTGAGATCGGAGACCCTTGCGGGGTCCCCATCGCCAGGTCCTTGTTCCGGGTCGTTCGACGGCGATGCCCTTTCGCGTCAGTCTCTTCCACCGGGGTCTCCAGCCACATCTTGATCAGCCGCAGCACGCGGCCGTCGCTGATCCGCCGGGACACCGATTTCATCAACTCGGCATGGGGAATACTGTCGAAATAACCGGATAAGTCCGCGTCCACCACTTCGGTGTGCCTCTTCCTGACCAGCCGTTCCACTTGGCGAACGGCGTCCAGGGCGCTGCGCTCCGGGCGGTAGGCGTGTTGTTCGGGCTCCAGGTCGGCCTCGAAGATCGGCTCCAAGACCAGCACCGCAGCCATCTGCACCACGCGATCTTTGATGCAAGGAATCCCCAGCGGCCTTTGCTTGCCATCCCCTTTGGGGATGTACACGCGCCGAACCGGCAGGGACTGATACGTTCCTTTCCTCAGCTCTTCCGCCAGTTCGTCCAACCATCGGTCGACACCGTACGCCTCGATATCCGCAAAGTTCTGGCCGTCGACCCCCGGTGCGCCGCCGTTGGCACGGCAGCGAGCGTAGGCGAAACTCCAGGACGTCTCGGCGGTACATCTTGTCGTACAGTGCGTAGAAGCGATAGTCGGGCGAGTTCTTCGCTTTGGTGTGCAACGCCGTCTGCAACTTCCCAACCTTCATTGGAGGTATTAGGCTCATGCCAATCTCCCGGCTGTCGGTCACGCTTGCTACGTTGACCTTGAACCAAGGCCCCTTCCCTCGACCGGCGTTACCCGGCGTCGACGGTACTACGGGCCTCTCCGCCACCCCAGGCGGCCCGGCCTATCCCTCGCGGGCGTCCGGTTGAGGGTCACGCGCCCTCACCGCTTGGGGTTTCCCGTGTTGCGTTCGATCTCCGTATACAGACATGCCGTCGTCATTACCCCGGTGGCCCGCTGGGTCTGATCGCTCGTGGGACGGCCTATTCCAACCGTTTCCCTGTTCGCCAGCAGCGGCGGCCTTCCCCGTCACTGTGCCGGGTCGGCGCCCACGTTGGTCGTTTCGAGGCCTGCTCAACGTTCACTCGCGTTACGGCCTGCCTGCTCGCCGCATCGCCGATGCGACCCGTTGTCTCGAAGGCTCCGACGGTTTCGTTACCTCCACCGCCGCTCCGATAGCTACCGGCTGGAGCGACCCAGTTGCCGGGTGGGAATTGCACCCACTGAAGATCCACGACTTATCACGGCGCACAAAATGAACTGACACCGGGTTTCTCGCACAAAATGAACTGACACCGGGTTTCTCGCAAAATGAACTGACACCGGGTTTCTCGCACAAAATGAACTGACACCGGGTTTCTCGCAAAATGAACTGACACCGGGTTTCTCGGACACCGGGTTTCTCGCATACCGGGGCACGCAAGGGCGAGTTACTAAGAATGCGGATCAGCGATGTCGACTTCACCGCGGGCATCGTGAGCATCCAGGAGAGGAAGCGGGTGCAGGGACGGCGCACGACCCGGCGCGTGCCGCTCTCGACTGTGCTGGCATCGATCCTGGCCGATTGGCTGAAACAACATCCCGGAGGGGATTACCTTTTCGCCCAGGCCGAGGAGATCGGGGCGAGGCAAGAGCGCAGCCGCACGACCGGGCATCTGTGGAAGGATCGGCCTGGAGTGCTGAAAGAACGGCTGGCAGGTGTCACCGAGCGCAATCGGCGCGGCATCCTGCCGCTGACTGAGGACGAGGCGGGGCATCATCTCAACCAGACCCTGAAAGGCGGCGAGTGGAGCGTGATCAGGGGCTACCATATCCTCCGGCACAGCTTCGTGTCGGCTTTAGCCAGCAAGGGCGTCGATCAGCGGATCATCGACGAGATCGTCGGCCATCAGTCGGAGGAACAGCGGCGCCGGTATCGCCACCTCTTTCCGGCCACGATCAAGGAGGCGGTAAAATCGGTCTTCGGCTGACTCTCAATTCCAACGGTCGCCTTCGAACCAAGCAGACTCCATGCCCAGGCAAGAGCGGATAGCAGCAGGTGCAACGCACCTGCCGCGAGGACGAAGCCCGGCGCTAGCAAGGGGTTCACTGCCCGAACCGCGACTTCACATCCCAGCTTGACCTCCTCCAAAATGGCGTTACATAGAAGGCGTCGTGTTAGGCCAACTTGACGCCCAACCTCACCTCGAACTCATCCTTTCTAACGGACGTCGGATCGCTGTTGCCCCCGGATTCGACATTCAAACGCTCCGCCGTCTCATCGCTGTCGTGGAGGAACGCCCATGTTTGGACTGAGCGCCGCGGTCCGCGTTTACCTCGCCAAGCAACCTGCCGACATGCGCAAGAGCTTCGATGGCGCTTCATGATAACCTCGGGTCCAGGGTGAGTGAGAATCGTTCGCCGCTCAGCAGCTCTTTGAGTTGCTTCAGGACTTTCTTGTTGTCACGGACCAGGTAGAGCCCGATCTCCGGGTCTCGTTCGATCAATAGTCGCTTCTTTCGGATCAGGTAGTATGCCCACGCCTTGTGCTCACCGAGTCGTTCGGTTGCCTGGCCCAGAGTGATCCAACCTGCCAACCCTCGTCGAAAGAACTCCGTCTTGCGGCCGTAGACACCATGTTGCTGCCGGATGCGCACGATTGAATGAACACTTAAGCGCTGTTTTAGCGGCGCATGATAGCCGGCCGCTGTTAGCTCGGTGGCAATCTGCTTGTCGGATTGCCCCGCTCGCGCTCTTCGTAGCACCTCGCTGACCAAGGCCTTGCCGTTTGCCATCTCCGCGTAAGTCACCACCGGCAAAGGAACCTCGGAGGTGGTCCAATTTCCGCCTTTCCAGATGATGCGGACCTCGCACATTTCGGAAGCGACTCGCTTCAATACAACCTTATCGATCAAAATCCGGAGCAACTGCTTCTTGCGGACGTTGGTCAGTTTCCCTTCATCCCACAATTGACGCAAAGTGGGGCGGGCCTCGTCCCACTGCTGCCGCAACTCGGCAGTGAGTGTCTCGGGCTTCTTGGCCTCAGCGCGGCACGCGGCTTCTTCCTCCCCCTGCCGAAGGGCCTGCAAGGCCTGTTCCCAACGCCTCTCTAGTTCGGCTGCAACCAACCGGTTCTCCGGATCCACGAGCCGGTATTGCTTCTCGGCGAGTCGGACCTCATAACGCAAACGTTCCAACTGGTGATTGCGGGCGCGCTCGACTTGGCGATTCTGCTCGTCGAACGCTGCGACGGCTTCGTCATAGCAATCCAGCTCGGCGGGGGACAAGGCTTCCCAGAAACTCCGCACAACGCAGTCGTCGATCGGAGCCATCGATAACCGCTGGCACTCTCTGCCCCCCGACTGCGCTTTGTGGTGGTTGCAAAGGTAGCGGGCGGCCGCGTGATACTGAACGGTCAACTTGTTTCCGCAATGGCCGCAGTAGACCATCCCCTGCAACAAGGCTGCACCGGATCGCGCCACGCCGCGGCTGCGTCTACGCTGGTACTCTTGATAGTTGTCGCGGAGCATGGCCTGGATCGCGGCGTAGGTTTCGCGGTCGATATACGCGGGATACTTGTCAGGAACCATGAACTGCCATTGCTCCGGAGGTAGGGGGTGCTTGCGGCACGGGCCACCGAGCACACGTGGCTGAAACCGCGTCCGGCCATACACGAACGTACCGGAGTAGGCCGGATTGCGGAGCAAACTTGAGATAGCTGCCGCCGTTGGCCGGCGCCACCCGATGGCGCCGTCATCACGACCTCTCTCACGGCGCGGCAAGAGTAACCGAGCGCCTGCCAAGTCGCGGACCACGCCGTGGATCGATTTTACACGCAAGAAGGTCGCGAAGACGAAGGCAATGCGCTCACGGACTTCCTGGTCCGGGTGTTGGACAACCCGGCCGGACAGGTCACGCATTAGACCTACTGGCAGGCTCATGGCCAACTCGCCCCGGCTGGCTTTGTTGATCAAACCGGCGTGCAGCCGCATTTTGATCGTATGTAGTTCCAGTTCGGCGATCAGGCCTTTCAGCCCCAGGATGAGTCGACCATTAGGTGTGGCTGGGTCGTAGATCGCCTCTTGATCTCCAACGAGGCAACGACGGTAACCGCACAGATCAAGAAGTTGATACCAATCGGTGCAGTTGCGTGCCAGACGTGTGACATCATAGGCGAAGATGATGCCGACCTGCCCGAGGTTGACACGTGTCA
The DNA here is from genome assembly GCA_963779785.1 of uncultured Planctomycetota bacterium. Taxonomy (GTDB): domain Bacteria; phylum Planctomycetota; class Planctomycetia; order Isosphaerales; family Isosphaeraceae; genus CAVRFS01. The sequence continues at coordinate 7,345 of CAWAAW010000035.1, read as the reverse complement.
CGAGTTCTTGGAAACCTGGACGGCCAGCAGTGCTGCTGCCAGTGACCCCCAGGTCGGTATCGATGACCTGAACCTGGGAATCGTCCCAGCCGAACGCGCGAGCACGACCGGTTAGGGCGTACTGGAGCCTAAGGCTCTCTTGGTGATTGAGAACCTGTTGTGGGCTGGATTGGCGAGGGTAGATGACGGCATCGCGCTGGAGATGGTGCGGTTGAATGTGCTCGGACGTAATCATGGAGAACCTCCTGTTCGATGATCAAGACTTCCCTGCGGATGGGCCGGCGGACTTCTTCGGAGAGCTGTCTCCAAACGGAGCGGGGCGTAACACGCATAGATCCCCCCAGTCAGTCAAAAGACCGAGTAGTCGACGAATGGCGTCCGGGGTGATTTTGGTGCGTGGAGACGATGACGGGCAATAGGCGTAATCCGTGGCAGTGGCCGCGAGCCGCAAGATGATGCCGTCGCGGTGCTCGACCTCAAAGGACAGCGGTTCTCGAAGCGTTCGGTGTTGGACCGCTACCGGGAAGGTGTGTCCATAAAGAGGGTGGCACGGATCGACGACGGTGACGGTTGAGATGTGATTCTGACTGTCCACGCAGCCAGGGGGATCAAGAAGATCCCTCGTTCGACGGCCTGGCCGCCCTGGCATCGGGCAGCCTGGCGCTTGACCCCCTCTGTCTCGTAATTCGGTCGTTTTTCGGCACGTCTCGTGGTCGTGCGAACTTCACCGAACGCAGGGTTCAAACAAATTGTCTGGAATTGTTCTTGACGCCGAAAATTTAAGTTACTAAATTTAAGTTGTTGAATGATCGGCGACCGATAGACGAAAGGAGAAGAAACACGATGACGTCGACGCGATTGGGGAAAGTTCAACTCCAGATCATGCAGGTGTTGTGGAAAAAGCTGTCGGCGACGGCGCGTGAAATCACCGACGCCATCAACGCGATTGAGCCCGTCGCGCACAGTACCGTGCAAACGATGCTGCGGATTCTGGAAGACAAGAAGGCCGTGGGACACAAGAAGAGGGAAGAACCTTCGTCTTCGTTCCCTTAGTCGATGAGCACAACTTCAAACGCGGCGCCACTCAAAATCTGATTGAAGGATTGTTTGGCGGAAGAGTCAGCGATCTGGTGGCTCACTTGCTAAGCGACGAGAAAGTCTCGAAGACCGAATTCGAAGAAATTCGCAAACTCATCAAACGCCAACCCAAACGCTAGGAGTGCCACATGGCTTGGATGATTTCGGAAAATACCGCGGTCGATCTGTCTCGCGCTCTGATCCAGTTCGGAGTGAACTGGTTGCTGCAATCGACCGTTCTGATCTGCAGCGGTCTCTCAATCGGCCTGCTCTTGCGACGACACGGTTCGGCAGTCAAGTCGGCCATTTACCGCGTGACATTGGCGGCGGTCTTGGCCTGTCCTCTGCTCTCGTGGTGTCTTTCGCAAGCTGGAATTGTCGGCTGGTCGATTGAATTCCCCGCGAAGTCCCCACGGGCTCACATCGACGAATCGGGGCGGACGATGATCAACAATCGGTTGGCCGTTCCCAGCATTCCTGGTGCTGAACCGGTCACGGGGGATTTCGAAACAAACGCGCCCGGAATCATAGACCGTGGCACGTCCCATCCGATGATCCGTGAGAAGAGCGGCTTTTCCGATCCGTCGACGCTGTCAGCGAGCGTGATGACGGATACTTCTTTGATCGATTTGCGAAATTCCAAAGTTTCGGCTGAAACGTCGTATCGCGGGACGGAGATACTTGATCTTACGTTGATGGCGTTCAGTCTATTGTGGATCTCGATCGCAGTCTGGTTGTCGATTCGCTTGGCGGAAGCCTGGTGGCGACTGGCCGGGATTCGGCGGCGGGCTGTTGCCGCCGATGCGGAAACGATGGCCCTGTGTCGCGCGTCTGCGACGAAATTGGGAGTTCGCACACCCGAGGTACTTGAAACACCGTTCCTGCCCAGTCCGTGCCTCGCGGGAATCAGGAATCCTGTGGTCCTGCTGCCGGAAGAAAGTCTGACGCTGTCGCTCGATGACGTGCTGATCCATGAACTCGCGCACCTTCTGCGAAAAGATTGTCACTGGAACCTGCTGCGCAAACTGACGACGACGATCTTCTGGTTTCACCCGTTGCTGTGGATGCTCTCGCGACAATTGGAAATGGCGGCGGAAGAAGTCTGTGATGACTTCGTGATTAAGTTTGGCGGCAATCGTGAGGAGTATGCCCTGCGACTGGTTGATGTGGCGGAATTCGCGTCGGCTCGCATGGCTCCGGCAGGGGTCGCGATGGTCTCACTACGGTCGATGCTGGCCCATCGCGTGACGCGCATTCTGGATTGCTCGCGGCAACTGTCGACCGGCATCAGTCGGACCGTGCTGAAATGCACTTTGGTCGGGGGCTTTGTTGGGACATCCGTAGTGGGATTCGTCGGAGCGTCACCGCTACGGCAAAAACCGGGTGGTCCCGCACTGAATCTGCGCGCGGGCGAGAAGAACGTCGCTGCTCAACTGAAATCCGACGATGCGGAAGTTCGCCGTTCATCAGAAGTGGCCTTGAATGATGCCAAAACTCCTGAAAAACAGACACAACCGCGAATGGCCAAAGAGGTCAAAGGAGACGTCTGTACGATTCGTGGCCAGGTTCTTAAACCCGACGGCAAGCCCGCCGCCGGGGTAAAAGTGACGGTTAGATCTTTTCCAGACGATATCGAACATCGTCCTCCCGTCGCGGTCACAATATCAGGAGCGGACGGACGCTTTGAAGTCTCGTATCCTAAATCACAACGCACCGATGCCTTTTTCTGGGTCGCAGCGAGCTCGAAGGATACGGGTTCCAATCGGCGAATTGGAAGGAGGTCAACGAGCCAACGGATCTCATTCTCAAGTTGGTTGCTGACGCACCGATTCGCGGACGGATCACCGATCTGGAGGGAAAACCAATCGAAGGTGTCAGCCTGAAGTTAGACACCTTTTACGTTCCAAAGGCCGGTGAAGATCTGGGTCCGTGGCTCGAATCCGTGAAATCCGGCGCCGTCGATCAGGTCTCCGGTCATACTCTTGGTTATCACATGCCCGCTTGCGATGACGACCACCAGCCCGCGCTGATCACAGATCAAGATGGGCGATTCACATTATCCGGGATTGGTGCAGAGCGCCGAGTGACGCTTGAGCTGCGAGGCAAAACAATCGCTTACCAGAAGATTGACGTCCTCACGCGAGCGATGCCGGCGATGACTCGCAATACCGAGATGAATTTCCGCAACGGACAGCCGTTGAAGGGAGTGGTGCTGGGAATGGATTTTACCTACCCCGCGCAGCCAACACAGATCGTGGAAGGAATCGTACGTGATGACAAAACGAAAAAAGGTGTGCCTGGAGTGACCATCGAAAGCGAGCATCTCGCTGGAACGGTGGGGTATCAGAATCACGTCTTACGGACGCAGACTGATTCGGAAGGACGTTATCAATTGGTCGGAATGCCGAAAGGCGATGACAATGTGATCCAAGTCTTTTCCAATGGAGAGACTGCCTATCAACTGCGCCACATCAAGGTTCCCAAACCCTCCGACGTGACGAGTACAAAACTCGATATCGAAATGTATCCAGGGTTGTGGATTGCGGGGAAGGTGACCGACAAGGCCACCGGCAAGCCGGTGAAAGCCGTCATCCTGTATCTTCCATTCCTGGACAATCCGTTCACAAAAAATCGTCCCGAATTCCATGATGAATACATGGATCACAGCCAATTCCATTACACCACGGATTCTGGCGGGAATTATCGGATTCCGGGGCTACCCGGGCGCGCCATCGTCGCAGCGAACTCGCTGAATTCCAGCTATCGAAAAGGGATTGGCGCCGAGAAGATCAAAGGCCTGTCGGAGAAGGGAGAATTTGACACGTACCGGCAAGTTGTTCCCGCTGATACTGGAACGCACGAAGCACTGATGGAAATCAATCCTGCCGAGAATTCTGCGTCGGTGGCGTGCGATTTCGAACTCGACCCAGGAGCGACGATTCGCGTGACGTTCGTCGATCCTAAAGGAAACCCGGTTGAGGGAACAGATATTATCGGGCGCTCACTTGGCCGGTACGATATGTCGCAGCCATCGACAATCGACGTGGGCAACCTGTCACCAAACGAAACGCGAACGATCGAGGTCATTCACCGCCAGCGGCAATTGGGCAAAATCTTCGATGTCAATTTTGACGGCCAGAAAACAGATCCCATCACAATCACTTTGCTGCCGACCGCGACCATTAAGGGACGTTTGGTCGATCAGGATGGCGTGGCGATCAAAGGCGCTGGGCTGCTTGCGTCGCCAAATTTCAAAGCGAAACACAGGACGGGAGTGTTCAATACGCGCCTTGCAACCCAGATGGATCGTTTGAGTTCTCGGACCTTTCAACAGGTTGTGAATCGTACTCGTTACGTACCTTTGACGGTCCTTTCAAAAGCATCAACGAGAACATCGTCGTTCAACCAGGCGAGGTGGTTGATCTTGGCGATGTGAAATTGAAGAAGTGAAATTCGCATCGCAATTCACGTCTTCCCCACTCCAGCTTGGGTTGAGCCGTGTCGATTTCGCAATCCGACTGTTCCGTCTATCGATGAAGGTCAGGTTGTCCCCTCGTCCCGGTCATCCGGGGGGTCAGGGTGAGGGGTTCTTCTCTTTCACCCGAAATCAATGAATAGACGGACGGCTAGGGCAGACAGGCCCTGTCGTATGACAATCGCGGAGCACCATCATGTCGACATTCGCTGTTACGGAAATAACGCACGACGGCTGGCAGCCGTACGTTCCATCTGTCAAACAGCCATGGAACCTGAGCCGCGTCGTTCATCTGCATCGTCGCGGGGTTCGCTGCGACCTGGACCGAGATCCAGCGTGATCTGCGAGATGGCCCCGACGCCAGCGTTTCGCGGATCCTTAACGGAACCTCGAGAGCTGACGGACTGCGGCAAGATTTTGATGTCATCGCGACGTCGCTGGCGACAGCCGCGGAAGCGGCCAGCCAAGGTTCGCGACTGCCGGCATGGTGGGTCTTTCGCATGCTGTTTTCGCCCGACCCGCTTGGCGAACGATTGACGTTGATGTGGCACAATCATTTTGCCACCAGCAACCTGAAGATCGAAAATTTGGTTCTGATGCGTCGTCAGAATGAGATATTTCGCGAGTACGCACGTGCACCATTCGGCGACTTGTTTCGGTGTGTCGTCAAAGATCCCGCGATGCTGGAGTGGCTCGATGCATCCGCGAATCGCAAAGAGCATCCCAATGAAAACCTTGCCCGTGAAATCATGGAACTGTTCACTCTGGGAGTCGGAAATTATACCGAGTCGGATGTGAAGCAAGGAGCGCGGGCATTGACCGGCTGGACGCATAAGTACGATCGTTTTTGCGAGATTCCCCAATATTATGACGATGGCGAAAAGACGATCCTCGGCCAGACAGGCAACTGGCGCGGTGATGACTTTGTGGACCTGTTGCTCGCGCGGCCGGCGACAACCAGGCGTCTCGCTTTTCGCCTTTGTGAGCTTTTCATGGGTGAAGAGGTCGCCTCGCCCGGACAACTTGAAAGTCTCGCGTCGGCGCTTCGCGAGAACCGGTTGACGATTGGATGCGGTGTTGAACGAATCTTGAGATCGGACGCATTCTTCGACGAATCCAACATCCGCAGCCGCGTCAGTGATCCCACGCAATACGTCATCGGGGCCGCGCGGGTGCTCGAACAATTTGATCCTCCCCTCAATACCGTTCTGATGGCGGAATGGATCGGGCGCATGGGACTGGAATTGTTCAATCCGCCGAACGTGTTTGGCTGGCGTGGCGGGCGTACGTGGATCTATTCGCGATCAGTGGTCGCTCGCACAAATTACGCATGCGAACTGGTTGAAGGGGCGCTGCTGCACTCGTCGAAGAACTCGGTTGACGTCCTAGAACTGATTGAGCGGCACAGTGGCAAATCCGACACCGAATCGGGAATCCGATTTCTTTGTCAGTTGATCTTAGGAGCCGAACCGTCACCGGAACTCGAACGTGAATTACAGTCCACGGCGGATCGATCGCCGAAACTCGATGCGACCGCCGCTCGTCGAATTGCCATCAGCCTCTTGTCATCTCCCGAAGCGCAGATCTGTTAAGCAGAAAGGACAATCCGAATGATCTCCAGGCGCGAATTCTGTCAACGGGCCACGTTAATTTCGCTGGCTCCGACGATTCCCGGATTCCTGACACACATGGCACAAGCTGCCTCGCCCACGTTGGATGATCGTATCCTGGTGATCATTCAACTAAGCGGCGGCAATGACGGGCTGAATACGGTCGTCCCCTACAACGACGACGATTACCGACGATTGCGTCCCAAGCTTGCGATCGCCAAAGATCGCGTCCACCGTTTGAACGACACAGTCGGCCTGCATCCGGCCATGAAAGCGGCCCATGAATTATTTACGGAGGGACGGCTGGCGATTGTTCAGGGGGTGGGATATCCGAATCCCAACAAATCGCACGACGTCAGTATGTCGATCTGGCAAACGGCTCGTCTGGATCCCGAAGAACATCGCAGCTACGGCTGGATCGGCCGAGCACTTGACGAGCTTCCGCCTTCGACAGCGGATCAGGCGGCCTCGATCCTTGTTGGCAAGGAAACGCCGCCGATGGCGTTACGGGGGCGCACTCGATCGCCGCCTCGTTTTCTGATTCGAACGAATTGAATATGGTCGACGTACCCAGCCGAATCAAGTCACCGGCGAACGGGAATGACCTTTCCACCTATCTGCGGCGCAACACCTTGCAGACGATGATCACTTCCGAAAGGTTGCGACAGATGGCAAAAACCTCGCGAAGTGAAACAAAGCCACCCGACAGCGAATTGGCCAATCGATTGGCGGTGATCGCCCAATTGATCAAGTGCGATTTTGGTGCCCGAGTCTACTATGTAGTTCAATCGGGCTATGACACGCATGCGCTTCAGTTAAGCTCTCACGGGCACTTGTTGCGTGATCTTTCGAGGGGACTGAAGTTTTTCCTTGATGAACTGAAACGCCGAAACTCGACGATCGAGTACTGGTGATGGCCTTCAGCGAATTCGGACGTCCTCTGGAAGAAAATGCATCGGAAGGCACCGATCATGGCACGGCGGGTCCAGTCTTCCTGGCAGGTTCAAACCTCCGTGCGGGCCTTCACGGCACCACACCGCGGCTCGACGCTCTTTCCGACGGCGACTTACCCGTCACCACCGATTTTCGCCAAGTTTATCAACAGGTGCTAAACAAATGGCTCAAACTGCCATCACTTGCGTCACTGAACGGAGAATTTCCAAACTTGGAAATCCTTTGACAC
>CAWAAW010000034.1:0-40043 GCA_963779785.1 uncultured Planctomycetota bacterium | reverse complement strand
GCAGGGTCGTTGGACCCGCGGGAGGTTTTGAACCGGCTCCAGGTGGGAGCTCGGTGAAGGGGATCGACGGGCTTGGTTGCAGGCTGATCGTCAGTGAATCGACGATGAGCCGATTCAAGGTTCCGCGCAGTTGGGCGACGAAGTCATTCAGGCTGGGCCGGCGCTCAAGGTCGGCGGTGAGACCAGAGCGGATGACCTGCTCCAATGGCTCTGGGACTCCGGTAAGCGGGTCGGGATCGGACAGGCCGCGACGGATCTGCTCCTTCAGGTCGGCGACCTTCAAGCCAGGGAAAGGCAGACTGCCGGTCACGAGATGGAAGAATGTCGCGGCCAGGCTGTATACGTCCAGGGATGGCGACACTTTACCGTCGAGCGCCTCGGGTGCCATGTAGGGAATCGAGCCAGCGACATTTACGGGATCGCTCAGACGCGATGCGACGCCGAAATCGGTCAGGAGGGCCTCGTCCCGCTTTGAGTCCCAGAGGATGTTGGACGGCTTGACGTCGCGGTGAACGATCCCTCGGGCGTGGACTTCCAGTAGCCCTTCGCCCACGTCGGCGACGTATCGCCCGGCGCGCTGCCAGTCGAGCGGACCTTCACGCTTTAGGAGGTCCGACAGCGATCCGCCGGAAACGTATTGCATCACCAAGTAGTGCTGATCACGCACGGTCAGCCAGGCGTGCACGCGGACGACGTTGGGATGATCGACCTGGGTCATCAGGAAGGCGTCCTGGCGGAGTGCATTGAGCGTGCGGTCCTGTTCGCGCCGCGATGAACCGACCTTGAGCGTCTTCACCGCCACGACGCGCGGTAGGTTCAGGTCCTGGGCTAGCCAGACCTCGCCAAACGCGCCTGCGCCCAGAAATTGGTACACACGGTAACCGGGCAGGTACGGCATCGTCGAGCCCGTGACCGCGTCTTCTTCGTCCATCTCGCCCAGGATCTTCTGGCACAACTGCGCAAAACTCGACGTGGAGCTCGATCTGCTCCAGCTCATCGGGTCCGAGAGACCCGTCCTGAGTCAGGTATCCGCGGAGCTTTCCACTCGGGGGGCAAGCGACCATGAGACACCTCATCTCAAGCGGGACCCTCTAAAATCTCGATCTCACGCCGCAGCAGCGTGATGACGCTGTGTTTCGCCTGAAAGACCGTGCCGACTCTCATGCCCAGCTCGTGGGCGACTTCAGCCGGCTCCCGCCGCTCTTCGGCGGTTGCCACGTACGCCGTCCACGTGTGCGGTTGAACGCGGCCGCGCACCGTCGCTTTCGCGATCTCCAGCAGCTCGAGGTCGAATTCGGCAGCCAGCCGATCGGTGAGGTCACCTGTCGCCTCCAATGACTCCAGTGGATCGTCGTCGTCGTCGTTGTTCTGGGACCATTGATCACTCTTCAGCTTCGCCATCATATTGTGCGTCACCGTCTTGAGCCAGCCGCGGAACCTTCCCTTGCTCGGGTCGTACTCGAAGGTGACCATCCGGAAGACCAGTTCGGATAACACATCGTAGACCTTGTCATCAGCCTCGCGGAAACCACTGGCAACACCATCCCCGGATCATCGGCCCGTATCGGGCGATGAATTTCTCCCAGGCCGCGTGGTTCCGCGGGTCACGAACGTCCCCCAGCAAACCGGCGTCAGTTCGCATCGAATCGGAGCTCCCGTTGTTCATCAACGCTCCCCCGGCGACCGATCACGAATTCTGGATCGCTCATCTGGTTATACGAACGATAGGGCATTTGCTTACAGGCAGATCAGAATTTTTTTCGGCCGACGCCGGTCACCCGACCCCGTTCGGAAATCCGCTCGACCGACCGTTCCTCTCTTTTCAGCCGAGAAGAAATAATTCTGACATTCGGCCGTACTACTAGATGTTCCGGATGCTAAACGCGAATTGTGCCGATGGCAAGTCGCAGCAAGAGAATTCAATGACCCGGGACACGGCGAGAGAGATCGCCGGATAGAGTCGGCTCCCACAGGATTTGTAGGAGGGAGCTCCGTCTCCCGATCCGGATTCTCGCGTTGTCTCGGGCCGTTGAGAAAATTCGGACAAACCCGCCTGAGAATCCTGCATCGGCCAGCTATGACATTACAGAAGCGTGAGGGCGAGAACCAGTGAGATTAAGAAGTAAGCATTAAGCAGCAGAGACTAGACAAATTCCGAGCTGCCGACCGCCTACTCGCTGAAACACATCCGCTCCGCCTTCCAACGACTCTGGCCATCTGCACGTGGCGAGGGAGTGCCGCGCCTGTCGTGAAGGGACTTGCATTGTCGCGGCTCGCTGCGGTGCGGCAACACCCCGGCGGCTGCTTCCCAAAGCATGGCGCGCATCGATCCGTACGCCTTTCGGACGTCGACGATGGTGCGCGCCGCATCGGGGCCAACCCCCAAAGGAACAACAGTGTTCACGCGCAATTCCGCCAAGCAAAAATACCGGCCGGCCGTTGAGGCCCTCGAGCTCAAACAATTGTTGTCGGCCGGCTTTGTGACCCACGCGGTCCAAACAGCCCCTCCGGTCGTAGCCGTTGTGACGCACGAAGCTCCGCACTTCGTCGTCAACCCCGATGGCACCGGAAAAGGAATTGTGATCATCACCTCGTGATGACTCACTCCTTAAACTGACCCAGGTCAGTTCGGATCCGCGCGAGTCGCACCTGGTCTTTCGCGCGTGCGGGGTCGATCTGGATGGCTCCGGTCAGATTCTTTGCCGCTTGTGCCAGGGTCTCGCGGCTGTCTGCTGGCGGCCGGCCCTGGCGAATGCGGATCTGACTCTGTTGAGCCAGGATTCGGCCAAGAAGGCTCCGGTACTGAGCCGATTCCGGAGCACCGCCGCGCGTTCGTTGTTCGATCAATCGCGACACAAGGTTGAGGGCGTCCTGGCAGTCGCGCTCCGAGTCCAGGGTGCGATCCATCGCGAGGCGGGCGACAGCTCGACCGACAAGCGTCAAGGTCATCTCCTCGCGATAGTGCGCGATTGGCTTGTGATCGTCGATCAGTCGCGAGAGGATCAGAGACGCCTGCTCGAAACTCGTTTCCGACTCGGCGAGCTTTGAGAGATCCTTACTTAACATTTCACCGCGCTGGTTTGCGATCGAAGCGAGCTGGAACTGAGCGTCGTCATAAAACTCGTCCCCACGAGGAATCTGGCTCGCGACCTTGGCAGCCTCATCGAAATCTCCGGCGGCGTTGGCGTCATCGCCTTCTTCGCCGCAGGCAATTCCGCGATCGGTTAGAGCCATGGCGAGCAGCCATCGATTCCGGCTCATGCGCTTGGGATCAGCGGACGACACGACGAGTGGCTTGAGCAGGTCCACGGCCTCATTCGCGGTTTTGCGCGCTTCCGAGTGGTGGTTCTTGAGTGTCAAGATCTCGGAGAGATTGATCAGACGCCGAAGCCTTCGCCCTTCGGTGATCCGACGCGGGGACTGGTAGTTTGAGGAGCGGGCTGGCCTGGTCGCTCGCCGCATGAAAATCGTTCTCCGCGTCGGTCGATCGGTCGTTCATGTGGTAAAGCTCTCCACGATCGACGAGCGTCTCCACCAGCCACCGCCGGTAGTCCGCCTGGCCGGGGTCCTCGTGACAGAGCGTTGTCAATTCATCGATCGCCTTTCGATAAGATTCTCTTGACTCTGTGAATTGGCCGGTGCTGCGTCCGATGCCTCCGATCACGCGCAAAACCAAGGCCGTCTCGAGACGGATTCCAGGGTCGGATGGGAATTTATCTCGAAGCTGCTGGTATCGATCAAGGACTAGCTCTGCGAGATGTTCGCGAAGCTTCTCCGTGTTTGGAATGACGGCTAGGTTCTCTCCCGATACCGTGTAAAGCTCACGGAGAGCGTCGCGTGTCATGCCAAGCTGGTCGGTCGTTTTCGCTTTTTCCTGGCGGATCTGCGCGTTGAGAGCCGTCAATCCCAGCACGGTCAGGACGAGCAGCACGGCCGCGGCTGCGACCCACTGCTTGCGCCGGCGAACCCACCGAGCGGCTCGTTGGCGGAAGGGTTCAGGATAGGCCAGGACAGGTTGATCGGCCAGCCACAGTTCGATGTCCTCGCCAAGTGCCCGAGCCGTGGAGTATCGCCCGGCGGGATTGAGAGCCATCGCCTTCAAGCAGATCGCCTCGAGCGCGACCGGCACACTCGATAGGACCTGGCGTGGCCGGGGGAAGTCTCCCGCGCAAACTTTTTCATCGATGGACGGATTCTGGGGGTCGAACGGGGCCTTTCCGGTCAGCAGACAGTAGAGCGTGGCGCCGAGACTGTATACGTCAGTCGCGGGTCCCAACTCGGAGATTCGGCCCGCTGCCTGCTCGGGGCTCATGAACGCTGCCGTGCCCATCTTCATGCCGGGAACGGTAAACGGCAATTCGCTGGCCGTGACCGGGTGAGGCGAAAGTTCGCCCGAGAGTGGCTCGACCTCCCGGCCGCTCAACTTGGCCAATCCCCAGTCGACCACCAACGTCTCGCCATACTCGTCGATAATGATGTTCTCGGGTTTGAGGTCGCGATGAAGTACGCCGCGACTGTGCGCAAAGGCCACCGTATTGCACACGTCCACAAATCGTGCGAGAAGCCGGCGCAGCTCCAGCGAACGGTCGTCGGGGTTCTGAGCCGATGGGATTGTCTCGTGGAACTTGCCAATCGCATCCTTCAGGCGGGTGCCTCCGATGAACCGCATGGCATAAAAGGGACGCCCATTCTCGAAATGTCCCAGACCGTAGACAGGAGCGATTCCCCTGTGCTCGAGCGCCCCGGTGACCTCGGCTTCGTGAACGAAGCGGATCTGGCTCTCGGGATCATCGGCGAAACGCTCCCGGAGCTGCTTGAGTGCCACGTGCCGATGGAGTTCGGTATCCTCGGCAATCCAGACCTCTCCCATGCCGCCGCGGGCATGGAAATTGACGAGGCGGAATCGCGAGCCCCCGGCGCTCCGGTCATTGTCAGCGCAAGGTCGGCTCGCCTCGATTGGCGGCCACGTCGTTTCTCCGCGATTCGGGAGCATTCGCACGCTGTAGCGCAGATCGTCGTCGCCAACCTCCTCGAGTTCGGGCGGGACCGCGGCGCCTGCGGTCACGGCCTCGAGGCTGCGCCGGGGGTTGTTCTCATGCTTTTCGATGATCCTGCGGGCCAGCGCCTCGATCAGGGCATCGTCGTCCTCGGCCAGGTCACCCCGTGACACCAGGACCTGGCCGAGCGATTTGTCTTTCCCCAAGGCCGACGCGTTCATCGCGCTGACCAAGCTTGGACTCGTGATGAAGTCCATCTGGAGCGCCAGGTATCCGAAGAGCAACGTACGATCCGCGGTCGACTGTCCCATGGGTGAACCTTCCCGTTCGGGCCCCAACCAAAACGGGTGCGGCTTCAACCGATCCGACGACCATCCTTTCGACGCCCCCGATGAATGCGGCAAACAAGGAAGCAGGTCAGGGCTTCACGTGACATTCTCGCTCACGCAACGACCCAGTGTAAACCCGCATCCGACCGATCGTCTCGGTCGCTGCACAAGGACGTTTGAGGCCGTTACTCAGCGGGATGCCGTGGCCTTGCCGTTCCAAACGGGGCAGATCCCGAAGTCCACTCGCTCATGGTCCGCGGGGCCGACGGGGTTTCGGGCTCGCATTCCCGAAAGACGGCCATCTGCGCTCGGAACTGTTCCACGCGCTCGAGGCAAATCGGGCATTGAACTAGATGAATCCGCAGCTTTTCAGACGGCCCTTCCCCCGCGGCCACGGCAAGCAATTCAGCATCATTCGGACACGTCAGAATCGAAGGCATGGCTGATGTCCTCGTCGAATTCCTCGCAGACGCCGCGGACCAGTTTCATGACGCGACATGCGTTGACGTAGACGTCGTTGCGCTCGATGACGACGTCGAGATCGGTTGTCAGATCCGCGGCGATCTCGGCCGCTGGGCGATTGAGGAGCATACGCTGCTGGAAGCAGGTCCAGGCCTTCAACGAGACCTGCGCACGGACCACTTTGAGCGCGTGCTTCAGGATCCTCTCGCGGTGAATCTTGCGCCACACGAGGATGCTGTCCGATTCGCGAGTCTGTAGCACGTTCGCGGCCCATCCCTCAATGGCCTTCTGGTAGGTCGTCCGTCGACGAATATAATCGATGAGCGTGTTGCGAGTGACCTGGAAGAGCCAGGTGCGGAAACGGCACTTCGTACGGTCGTAGGTCTGGATCTTGCCCAGCAGCTTCAAGTACGTGTCCTGGATAACCTCCTCGGCCTGGAATTCCTTCAGACCTTGCTTATTCAAAAAAGCGAAGAGAATCGGCCGGTAGATGGAGTCGAACTCCCGCCAGCGCTCGGGGTCCTGCTGGCAGACACCCATGATGACCGAAGGTCGCGTGTCCATGTTGCTCGACATGTTGGTGCGTCCGGCGTTGGCGTGCGGGTGACGACGGTCCCGAGCGGAATTGCCCTGGAATAGAATAATGACGTGTGGGCGCTTTTGCCTAGGAAATAATTGACGTGGCTTTGGGTCGCGCCGATTAGCGGCCTCACTGATCTCACCGAGGTCGCGGTTCGACAATCTCATCTTGGTCCTGCCTTTCCGTTGTTCCCGAGCCGGTCTTCGACCTGCCGTTGAAGCGCATCAATCCAGGGAATGAGTGCATCCAACCGGCGGTCGTGAATCTTCTGATTGAGGCGCGCGATCTGCACGCGCAAGTCGCGAAGATCGTCGCCGATGTGATCTGGATTTGTCTCGGATCGTGTCCAGGCTTTCAGCGCGCGATGCGAGCGGTGGGCGAGCTCACGGACTTTCCCGCTGAGCTTGGACGCACTCGACCACGTGCTATCCTGGCTGGCAATTTCCGGCAAGCCCTGGGGTTTGGTGTTTGTCATCGTTCGTGCTCCTGATGCTCAGCCGAGCAACTTCCTCAGTTCAGGCGGAACAGAGAGTCCGTCCCTCCTTCCATAGTTAAACGCACACGCCGCGGAAACCTTTCTGAGGGCCCACTAAATTGCCGTATCGCACTCGAGTGCCGCACGCACGGCGTAACTGTGGGCCGAGGGGTGGTTTGCCCCGGCCGCGGCATGTGCTCAATCCAATCGTTAGGCGCTCTAAGAACGGGAATCTTGCGATCGAACAGGGCCGCGGAACCACATGGAAACACCTGCCGCGGCATGCGACCGATCCTGGTTCACTTGCCTCGAACTCGAAAAACCAGTCTGATAGGAACTGGGCCACGAGGAGGAGATCCACACGGGGCGCGGATGCTTCTCGCCGCGAGCGCGGGGAACAGCACATGGTGACCGACCGTACTATCGACATAGCCAGAGGACTTTATCTTCATGGGCGGTTGGCGGAAGCCGAGACGCTGTACCGGGAGCTGTTGATCAAACAACCGGATGCCCTCGGAGCTCTTGAGGGCCTCGGCGTTTTGGCCTTTCAGCAGGGGCGCGCGAAGGAAGCCGCGGCATTGTTCGCGCGCGGCGTGGCAATCGATCCGGCGTCCGCTAGCTTTCACGGCAACCTGGGCGAAGCGCTGAGAACGATGAAGCGGTTTCACCCGGCATCGGAGCATCTCCGCAAGGCCGTCCAGCTCGATCCCACGAGCGTGCAAGCCTGGAACAGCTTGGGCCTCTTGGCGTTCGATCTTGGTCGAAACCTCGACGCCGAGCAAGCGTATCGCGAGGCGATCCGGCTGCGTCCCAGGTTCGTGCACGCGCACATCAACCTTGGCAACACTTTGCTGGCGCTCGGGCGGCCGCGAGAAGCCATCGAATCGCTTCGCGAGGCAATCCGGATCGAGCCCAATAACTTCCTGGCGCTCATCAATCTGGGACGCATTCTGAGCGAAACACGCGAGCCTGGCCCTTGCGCCGAGGCCGAAGATCTCTGTCGCCGGGCAGTTGCTCTGGCCCCGAAACTTAACGCGGCGTGGAACACGCTCGCCAATGTCCTTCGCATCCAGGGACGGATCGACGAGGCGATCGCCTGTGAACAACGCTCGGTCGTGCCACTTGCCGGCCGCGAAGCCAGGCCGGCCACCGATCGACGCGGCCCGGTTCGTGACGGTGCGCGGGGCGATGTGACAGCGCAGTCGAATCCGTCCGGCGCGGAGGCCAATTACACCCAAAGTTTGACGCACCTGGCGGAAAACCGGCTCGACGAAGCCGAGGCTCTCCTTCGCGAGGCGATTCGGCTCGACCCGGCGCATGCCCCCTCTTGGGTCGCGCTGGCCGGGATCCAGGCCGAACGCGGCGACCTCGAGCTGTCGTGCGAGTCGGCTCGCGTCGCCCTGGTGGTTCGTCCCGACCTGGCCGAAGCCTATTGGCGGTTAGCCACCAACCGCCTGGGCACCCTGCCGGATGCCGATGTGCAGGCCATGGAGAGGCTGCTGCTGAAACAAACCTTGTCCAACGACGACCGTGCAATGTTGCACTTCGCCCTGGCGTCGGTTATGGATCGTCGTGGCCTTTATTCCCAGGCCGCTGTGCAACACGCCGCAGCCAACCTTCACCAATCGGCCAGCAAGTCCGCGCGGGCCTTCTCCTACGATCCGGATCAGCGCGCCCGGTTCATCGATCAGATCATCGCGTGCTTCAATCGGGAGTTTCTCGCTCGCGGAAATGGCTGGGGGTCGTCCGACGCGCGGCCGATCTTCGTGGTCGGTTTCGCACGCTCGGGCACGACGTTGACTGAGCAGATCCTCGCCTCTCACCCGCGGATCCACGGGGCGGGCGAACTGCACGACCTGCATCGCGTCTTCCAGGCACTCCCCGAGCTTGTCGGCGCACCTTCCGCCAGCCCGATCGACGCCCTGAACTTGTTGGGACCTGCATCAGCCCAAGCGGCGGCTCAGCGCTACCTTGACCACTTGGACGCTCTGGCGCCCGCGGCAGCCGATCGTGTCGTAGACAAGATGCCCGACAACCTGAACCACCTCGGACTGATCGCGTTGCTATTCCCCCGGGCCAAGGTGATCGTTTGCCGCCGGGATCCTCGCGACATCGCCCTCTCTTGCTGGCAGACCGGTTTCCGTCCCTGCCCCTGGAATAATGAGTGGGACCATATCGCGACGCGGCTAGCCGATTATCAGCGGATCCTTTTGCATTGGAGAGAAGTTCAACCGATTCCCTGGCTCGATTTCCAGTACGAAGACGTGGTGGTCGACATCGAGCACCACGCTCGACGGCTGATCGAGTTCGTCGGTCTCGAATGGCACCCGGCCTGCCTCGATTTTCATTCCAACCGTCGCGTTGTGCGCACGCCCAGCCACGCGCAGGTTCGCCACCCGGTCCATTCCCGCTCGGTCGCCCGGTGGCGACTTTATGAGGAGACCCTTCAGCCAATGTTTCAAGCCTTCGAGCGCCATGGCGTCGATGTCGGGACGATCGGCTCTGCGTCTCGGTGAGGATCTGAAGAAGAAGCGACGGCTGGCGAAACGATCTGAGGCCACAAGTTAAGGAATAGGCGCCGGTCCAAGAATCGACGAGCATGCGAGCAGGCTCGGATGAAACGACTGACTTGGCATGAGATTCGCGGAAAAAGTAACAGATCCTTTTCTGAAATTGCCTTGATGTTTCTGAGGAAATTCCGATGACGGCCAATCCCAGTCAAGTGATCGTGACGGCGGGTTTCACTCCGCAGACGGTTCAGGTTTATCATCGCGTCCTCCCAGAACTTCACGCTGACGGTGAAAGCGCGCAGACGGCCGCGACGAAACTCGCCCAAGAGCTGGCTCGCGAGATCGAAGGACTTGCGGAAAAAGATCGTCGTGAGATGTTCCAAGTCGCACTCGCCGACGTCCAGGCTTTCATCAGTACAACGCCCTGAACCGAACGCCATTCGTGGTTCAGACGCCCCGGCAATTGGGCCGGCCTCTCTTGATGGCGACTCATCGGGGTTTTCGGCCTGGAAGGCCGGCTGGCGCGGATTTTGCATTGAAGGTTGTCGGACTTGGCGAGACAACCGTTGAGGCCCCAGCATTTCGCGGGACTCGCGCCAAACGTGTGCCCAACTGACATTCCACGGAGTATAGGAGCTCGCCGGCATGATGCCGGGTGCTCGGAAAGGATTCGGGCCTGCCCCAAGCGATCAGGATCGTTCCTGGTCGAATATTTCGAATCCTTTCTGGCCCTGATGAAACGCGTACAAATCGCGTGAAATCAGCGGCCGATCCGGAGGTTCCTGTGACTCTATGCTCCTATCTCGTGCTAGATACCTTGGATGATCTCTTCGTGATCCAACTCGAGAATCTCTACAATGTCGAGCTGCGAATTACGGCAACCTGGCGAGGATTGGCCGAGGTGGCTGGGAGCAACCGCTTGAGAGCGGCCTTCCAAGAGCACTTGCACGCCGCCATGAAACATGTCCTCATGCTGGATCATATCCTCAAAGTCATGGGGTCGAATTGTCACCGCCAGAACTGTGACGTCATCCAGTACCTCGTATCCCAAGCTGAGGAAGTGCATAAATCCTCAGCCGAATCCGACGTCAAGACTGCCGCTCTGATCGTCGTCGCGCGTCGCGTCCATCACTATAAGATCGCCGCTTATGCCTCGCTCAAGCGTCTCGCGCAACGATCCGGGCGACAAGATCTCGTCCAACGTTTGCAGGAGGCGGTCGACACTGAGGTCCAGGCGGAAGAGATGCTGACCACCATCGCTGATTCGCTCGTCAATCGAGAGACCCTTCGCTCGTCGGCATAGCCTGCCCGAATCTTCATAACCTTCACTCGGGGACGGCCAAACGTTCATGCCATTCATTCGTCCTTCCCTGGTTTTCGCCCAGTGCGAGGCCTAGAACACCGTTGGGAAGAAGTCTTCACCCGACTGAGAGTGCCTCTGCGCGAGCAAGCCGACCCTTTGAATGAATCCTGCCTGATTCGGCCGTTCGAATTCGGTGCGGAAGTTGTGCGAGTGGGTTCGGCGCGGATCACGGCAGTTTGACCGGCTCTCGGTTTGACAAGTATGGTTTTGCGTCTCCAAGATCAGGTTGGACTTCCGCAACAGGGATCGCGGGCGTCGCGGTCCCCGCGCAGGAGTCCGGGTTGGAGTCGCCGCCGTATGTTCATCTATGTCGATGCGGATGCGTGTCCGGTCAAGGAGGAGGTCTATCGCGTCGCCCGCCGGTACGCGATCAAGGTCTATGTTGTCGCGAACATGCCGCTACGGGTGCCGGCGGAGGTCTTGGTCGAGCTGGTTGTGGTGCGCGGCGGGTTCGACGCTGCTGACGACTGGATCGTGGAGCGGGTCGTTCTGGGCGACATCGTGATTACAGCCGACATCTTGCTTGCCGACCGTTGCCTGCGCAAAAGTGCCCGCGTGCTGGGTCCCAAGGGCGTCGCGTTCACCGAAGATGCGATCGGCGATGCCGTCAGCACGCGCGCCCTTCTCGACATGCTCCGCCAGTCGGGAGAGATTGGTGGGGGCCCTGCCCCGTTCGCCAAGGCGGACCGCTCGCGGTTCCTGTCCAAGCTCGACGAGACCATCCACGCCAGCCGCCGCGACTTATTGACTTAGATCTGTCCTCCCACTCCATCGATCTCGCCGTCGACCGAGGCCGGGCAGTCGTCTCTTGCATTTCTTGAGTTTCTTGGAAACATTTAGAAGTTCCTCGAAATACACCATTGGTTTCCGTTCGCTGGAGATCATCGATGAGATTGCTATCAAGAACGCCCTGTGCGGCGATCGTGATGGGCCTACTACTCGTAGCACCGGCTGGACGTGCCGCCGAGCCGAACGGCAAGGAGTCGGTCTGGGAGGGGATGCTCAAGGTCCGCCCGGGCGTCGAGCTGCATCTGCTGGTTCATCTGGCGAGTGCGGACGGAGTCAATCCGACCGGCACGCTCGACAGCCCCGACGAGGGGTTCAAGGAGTTGAAGCTCAGTTCGATCACGCTCGACAAATCCCGACTCGCCTTTGAGCTGAAGGTCTCGGGAGCGAAATATGATGGCAAACTCAACGCGGGCGGAACGGAGGCGGTCGGATCGTGGACTCAGCGCGGTACGAGTACGCCGTTGACATTGATAAAGAAGGATCGAGCCACGCCCGAGCCCAAAGTCGTGGGCAAGGAGCAAATCTGGGAAGGGAAGCTTGCGGCGGGCGCGGGGATTGAGTTCCGGCTGGTGGTCCGGCTGGCGAAGACCGAGTCCGGAGAGTTGCTCGGCACGTTTGAGAGCCCCGACCAAGGCGCTCAGAAGTTGAAGTTAAGTGCCGTCACGCTCGATAAATCCCGGCTCGCCTTCGAGCTTAAGCTGGCAGGCGCGAAATACGAAGGCACGCTGAACGCGGAGGGAACCGAGGCGACCGGCAGTTGGTCGCAAGGAGGCGCGAAGCTCCCCCTGACGTTCAAGAAGACCGAGAAGATCGCCGAGATTCGCAGGCCCCAGACGCCAAAGCCGCCTTATCCCTACAAGTCCGAAGCCGTGACGTACTCAAACAAAGCCGGAGGCGTGACACTCGCAGGGACGCTGACCACTCCGAGCGGCCCGGGACGGTTTCCGGCCATGATCCTGATTAGCGGCTCGGGCGCACAGGATCGAGACGAGACGATCTTCCTGCACAAGCCGTTCCTCGTGCTGGCCGACACCTTGACGCGGCGCGGAGTTGCCGTACTGCGGGTCGATGACCGCGGAGTCGGCGGCTCGACGGGCAGCATTTCCGAATCCACCAGTGAGGATTTTGCCGGCGACGTCCTGGCTGGGATCGCCTTCCTCAAGTCTCGGCCCGAGATCGACACCAAGAAAATCGGGCTGGCCGGCCACAGCGAAGGAGGCATAATCGCCCCCATGGTCGCGGCACGGTCGAACGACGTTGCCTTCATCGTCTTGCTGGCGGGTACCGGCCTACCCGGCGTCCGAGATCTCGGCTATGCAAGGTACGGCTGATCGGCAAGCTGATGGGGACAGACGAAAAGACCCTCGACAGGCATCAGGCCGTGCAAAGACAGCTCGCCGAAATCGTCAAGTCGGAGACCAATCCCGACAAACGCTCCGCGAGGCTGCGTGAGATCATAAGAAGCATCTGGAACGCGATGTCCGAGAAAGAACAAAAGGCGGCTGGCAACGGCGACTCGATGGTGGAAGCTCAGGTCAAGGCGCTGGAATCCCCTTGGGTTCGCTTCTTCTGGACGTTCGACCCAAGGCCGACCCTGGCCAAGGTGCACTGCCCGGTGCTCGCCCTCAACGGCGAGAAGGACCTTCAAGTCCCGCCCAAGGAGAATCTCACCGAGATCGAGAAGGCGCTCAAGAAAGGCGGTAATATGCGAGTAACGGTCAAGGACGCTGCCGGACCTGAATCACTTGTTTCAGACCTGCAAGACCGGTTCGGTATCCGAGTACGGCGTAATCGAGGAGACGATTTCCCCGGTGGCGCTCAAGGCCATCAGCGATTGGGTTGCCGAACAGGTGAAAGGGCGCTGAACGTCCCACCTGCGTACGGGAGCCACCTATGCGGGTCACACAATCATCCTTCCGAACCGGCGGAAGAGAAGGAGATACCATTCATGTCAGCGCGCTGGCTGCTGCCATTGTTTCCGTTTGCCTTGGTCTGCCTGGCCCGCGCGGATGGACCGGCAGATAACCAGCTCGACAAGGTGCGTCCGGTTCCTCCCAAAGGCATCACCGTCGCGGAAGCCGACCGGGCGGTGATCCAGGCGGGTATTGACCAGCTTGGTCTGGAAATCGACGCCTTGCGAAAGTCGCTCAAGGGGAGTCCGAAGCGGCTGGCCCTCTTGCCGGATGTCCAGATCTATCACAACGCTGTCCGCTACGCCTTGACTTACAACGAGTTCTTCAACAACAGGGACGTCTCGGCGGCGAAGAACCTGCTCAAGCAGGGTCTTGAGCGAGCCAAACAGTTAAGTGAGGGCAAAGCGTCGTGGAACACGGCCACCGGCTTGGTGGTGCGCGGCTACGTCTCAAGAATCGATGGCTCGGTCCAGCCGTATGGCCTGGTCGTGCCGGAATCGTACCAACCGAACACGCCGCATCTGTTCCGGCTCGATGTCTGGTGCCACGGCCGCGGCGAAACGCTCAGCGAGGTGAACTTCATCGACGGCCGCCAGAGATCGGCCGGCGAATTCACGCCGCCGAACGCCTTCGTGCTTCATCCCTATGGACGTTATCTGCAACGCCAACAAATTTGCCGGCGAGATCGACACATTTGAGGCGCTCGAGGATATCAAGAAACATTATCCGATCGACGATGACCGGCTGGTGATGCGGGGATTCTCCATGGGAGGCGCTGCCTGCTGGCAGTTCGCCGTCCACTACCCCGGCACCTGGGTCGCGGCTGCTCCCGGCGCGGGATTCTCCGAGACGCCTGACTTCTTGAAGGTGTTCCAGAACGAATCCGTGCAGCCGACCTGGTACGAGAAGAAACTGTGGCATCTCTACGACTGCACCGACTACGCGGTCAACCTGTACAATTGCCCGACCGTGGCCTACAGCGGTGAGAACGACCGGCAGAAGCAAGCCGCCGATATGATGGCGAAGGCGCTCGAAAAAGAGGGGATCGGCCTGGTCCACATCATCGGCGCCAAGGCCGGACATCAATACACGGCCGACGCCAAGGCCGAGATCAATCGTCGTATCGACGAGATCGCCGACTTCGGACGTGAAGGCGTACCGCTCAAGATTCTCTTCACCACCTGGACGCTCCGGTACAACCGCTCGTTCTGGGTTCAGATCGACGGTCTGGAGCAGCACTGGGAACAGGCCCGCGTCGAGGCCGATTTGATGGGAAGTGAGGGCGAAGGTCTTGAGATCAAGACCAAGAACATCGCCGCACTGACGCTGACTTTGCCGTCGGGCCGCACCCAGCTCCCACTGGACGTCGACCAGCCGCCGTTGATGAAGATCGACGCCGACGAGCTGGTAGCGCCCAAGCCCCTCTCCGACCGCTCGTGGGTCGTCCAATTGCGCAAAGTGAGCGGCAAGTGGAAGCGGGTCGCGTCCGCCGACGACGGCAAGCTGCACAAGAGCCACGGCTTGCAAGGACCGATCGACGACGCATTCATGGACAGCTTCTTGATGGTCCGGCCGACCGGCTCCGCCGTCAACGAGAAGGTTGGCAAGTGGGCAGCGGGCGAGATGCAACACGCCATCGATCACTGGCGCCGCCAGTTCCGGGGCGAGGCACGCGTCAAGGACGACAAAGAAATCAACGACGCCGATATCGCCGCCCACAACCTCGTTCTCTGGGGTGACCCGAGCAGCAACGCCATCCTCGCGAGGATTAGCGGCAGCCTGCCGGTGAAGTGGGACAAGGACGGCGTGCGTGCTCGGCAAGGACACGTTCGACGCTGGCCATCACGTGCCGGTCTTGATCTATCCGAATCCACTCAACTCCAAGCGATACGTCGTGCTCAATAGCGGTTTCACCTTCCGCGAGTACGACTACCTGAACAACGCGAGGCAGGTGCCGAAATTGCCGGACTTCGCGGTGATCGACGTCAATGTGCCGGTCTCATCACGGGCCCCCGGTGGCGTGGTCACGGCTGGGTTCTTCACCGAGGACTGGGAGTTGCCGGTTGGCAAGTAGCTTTCGGAAGGAGTGCGATTGCATTGATGATTGGAGTTGACCGGCTCTTGCCTTCCCGACGGGGCCTGTTAGCATTATTGTTAGCGAGCAGGCAGCTCCTCACTGGAGGTGAAGATGGCAACCGCACTTGTGCCTGATCTGGACGACGACGTTTACGAGCGGCTCAAAGCCCGCGCGGCGGGCAACAACCGTACGTTGGAGGCCGAACTGCGGCATATCCTGGTTCAGGCCTCGAAGCAGGTCGGTATGGCCACGGCCTGGGCCGCGGCCGATGAAATGCGGCAGCGGCTGGAGGGCCGCCCGCACAGCGACAGCGGGGAGATCCTCGCCGAGGAACGCCTTCGGTGAGCGGAGCGCCTCTGTCGAGTTCTCAGGGTCCATCGACGGGCTTCGTCCTCGGCACCGGCTCGACGGATCCTGATACCCGACGCCAGCGTTGGGGTGAAGTGGTGCGTACCGGAACCAGACTCCGGCGCGGCGGCGCGCCTGCGTGACCCTCGCGTACGACCTCCAAGTCCCATCATATTTCTTCACTGAGCCGCCAGCGTCTTGCAGCGGAAGGTCGCCGTCGATCGCACGTTGTCAGAGGCCGATGGCCTAGCCGCTTTACAAATCCTCCGGCTCATTCCGATGACTGTCCATGCGACAGAGGGTCTACTGGAATCCGCCTTCCGACACGGAGTTCGCTATCGCCGTCCGGTCTACGACAGCTTCTACCTGGTGCTGGCCATTTCAGTCGGAGGGCGGGTCGTGACCGCGGACCGCCGGCTCTACAATGGCGTCCACGGCGGACCGCTCGACCACCTCGTGCTCTGGGTGACCGACCCGCTTTGAGCGTGAGCAATCGCTTGTACGAGTCGGACCACTCTTCTACAATCGATTTCTTTCCCATTTCGAATTGGAGAGTCGCCGAAGAGCCCGCGATTTCCCATCGCCGGCCGCGTTCCGCAACTTCAAATCGACCAGGTTATGATCGGGAAGCCATCGACATGGATTATCGATCTGATTATTACCAATGGTATCCTTCTCGGGGACGAGGGAGAAACCCAGGGATACGATGTTGCGATTCGAGGTGAAACGATCGCGGCCGTCGGGCCGGGATTGGCCGCCAGCGCACGTGACGGCGCGGAAATCATCGATGCGTCCGGGCGATATGTCATCCCGGGCGGCGTCGACGTGCACGTCCATCTCGAGCTTCCGTTCTGCGGAACGGTCTCCAGCGACGACTGGAACACCGGCACCCGCGCGGCGGCTCGGGGCGGCGTGACGACGGTGATCGACTTCGCCATCCCCTATGGCGAAGAGATCGCTGATGCGACGCCTTCAACAACTGGATGGCCCGGGCCAAGCCCAAGGCGTGCGTCGACTACTGCTTCCACATGGCCATCACCAACTGGGATCGGCACGGCCCCGAGATGGAAAAACTGGTCGGCATGGGCTGCCCGACCTTCAAGGAATTCATGATCTATGCTTCCGAAGGCTGGCAGTCGGACGACCGCGCGATCTATAACACGCTCGAGCGATGCCGCGACCTGGGAGGGATGCTGCTGGTGCACGCCGAATCGAGCCGGGTGCTCGATGAACTGATCGCGCGGCACCATACGCCCGAGCTGATGAGCCAGCTACGGTGCTCGGCTGCACCCGATGACCCGTCCCAATTTCATCGAGGCCGAGGCGATCCAGCGCGCGATCACCTGGGCCGAGGTGACCGGCGGCCGGCTCTACATCGTCCACATGTCGACCCGACAAGGAGCCGACCTGGTCAAGGCCGCCCAGGAACGCGGGGTCGACGTGTACGCCGAGACCTGCGCCAATACCTCGTGCTCGACGACTCCGCCTTCGATCGCCCGGACGGCCATCTGTTCGCCTGCTGCCCCCAGATCAAGAAAAAGGAGGACCAGGAGCGGCTCTGGAAGGGCCTGCGCGAGGGCGAGGTCTCGGTCATCTCGACCGACACGTGCACGTTCACCCGGGCCCAGAAGGCGCGCTGGGAGGGAGACTGGACCAAGATCCCGATGGGACTGCCGGGACTGGAGACGCTGCTGCCGATCGTTTACACCCACGGCGTGCTCGAAGGGCGGCTCACGCCGGCGGAGTTCGTCGCCAAGTGCTGCACCAACCCGGCCAAGCTCATGGGACTCTATCCGAAGAAGGGCGTCATCGCCGCGGGGAGCGACGCCGACATCGCGATCATCGACCCCAAAAAGCGGATCGAGGTCGATTGCGCCAAGATGGAGACGAACGCCGACTGGAACCCCTACCAGGGCTGGTCGCTGGCGGGCTTCGCCGAGACCACGTTCAGCCGCGGCCGGAAGATCGTCGCCGATTACAAGTTCATCGGCGAGAGCGGCTGGGGCCGCTGGCTTCCCCGCGAGCGGGCCGGATCGCTGTAGAGCCGATGGTACTGGTCGGATGTGCATCGCGCAGAGTTGTCGCCAGGAGTCGACCATGTTTCGGGCCGGTGAAAGGCAATCGCTGGAAGCATTGACCGCGCAGTTCGCCGACATCCCGCCGCCGCTTTCGGTCGACGAGGCCCGGGTCGAGGCGGCGCGCTGTCTGTTCTGTTTCGACGCCCCGTGCACCCGGGCCTGCCCGACGCACATCGACGTCCCGCGATTCATCCGCCAGATCCTGCACCGCGACGAAGTCGGCGCGGCCCGGACGATCCTCGACGCCAACATCTTCGGCGGCAGTTGCGCTCGGGCCTGTCCGACCGAAGTCCTCTGCGAAGGTGCCTGTGTCGATACCCTGCTCGTGAAAGCACCGGTGCAGATCGGCCGCCTTCAGCGCTTCGCCTGCGACATCGCGGCAGCGAGGCAGACCTCGTTCTTCCAGGCCGGCCCTCCCACGGGCAAACGGGTGGCCGTGGTCGGCTCGGGACCGGCCGGACTGAGCTGCGCCCACGAGCTGCGGCGGCTGGGACACGAAGTGGTCGTCTTCGAGGCACGCAGCCTGCCCGGCGGCCTCGACACGCTCGGAATCGCCGCCTACAAGATCTCGACCGAGTTCGCCCTCTCCGAAATCGAGATGATCCGCCAGATCGGCATCGACGATCAGGCTCGATCGTCGTGTCACGGCCCGACGACTTGAAGAACTTGCTCAGCAGACTACGACGCGGTCTTCCTGGGCATCGGGCTGGGCCGGACCCTGCCGCTGGGTATCGAGGGCGAGCAGCTTGAGGGTGTCTGGGAAGCGCTCGACTTCATTTTCCAGACCCACACGCAACCGTTCACCGAGTGCGTGGTCGGCACGAACGTATTGGTGATCGGCGCCGGCAACACGGCGATCGACGTCGCCACCGCCGCCAAGCGGCTCGGGGCCGAAACGGTGACGATCGCTTATCGGCGCTCCGAGGCCTTGATCCCCGCCTTCGCCTACGAATACCAGCTCGCCAAATCCGACGGCGTTCGGTTCGAGTGGTTCGCGCCAGCCGATCCGGATTCTCGGCGATGGACGCGCGGCCACGGGCGTCGAGTTCCTCCGAACCGAGCTGGAATCGCCGAGCGTCGCGATCGGGGCGAGTCAAGACGATCCCCGGCTCGAATTTCGTCCTCGCGGCCGACATGGTCGTCAAGGCGCTGGGCCAGGAGCCATTGCTCGACCTGGTCGCGGCGTTGCCGGATTTGAGGTGCGACAACGGGCGAATCGTCGTCGATCGTGCCACCGGTGCCACCAGCATCGCCCGGTCTCTTCGCCGGCGGCGACTGCCTACGCAACGGAGGCGAAGTCGTCGACGCCGTCCAGGACGGCAAGATCGCGGCGCACGGAATCCATCGAGTCACCACAGAGAATACAGAGAACACAGAGAGAAAACAAAATTAGCATTAAATAATTAGATAATTATATAATAGTACATCTTGCGCAGAAAGATCTCTTGTCATAATCTCTCTGTGTCCTCTGTGCTCTCTGTGGTGAATTTCCACGTTGTAAGGATGGTCGGATCAGGAGCCACGATGACCGATTTGTCGATCGAATTCTGCGGTGTCAAGGCGCCCAACCCATTCTGGCTGGCGTCCGGGCCGCCGACCAATTCCGAATACCAGGTCCGCCGGGCCTTCGACGCCGGTTGGGGCGGAGCGGTCTGGAAGACGCTCGCGGAGCGAGCCGATCGTCAACGTGTCGTCGCGCTACGGCGGCATCGATTACGACGGCCGAAAGGTGATGGGACTCAATAATATCGAGTTGATCACCGATCGCCCGCTGGACGTCAACCTGAAGGAGATCGCTCGGGTCAAGAAAGCGTATCCCGATCGAGCGCTCTTCGTCTCGTTGATGGTTGAGTCCAAGCGCGAGGCCTGGCACGAGATCACCAAGAAGACGCAGGACGCCGGCGCCGACGGGATCGAGCTCAACTTCGGCTGCCCGCATGGCATGAGCGAGCGCGGCATGGGCTCGGCGGTCGGACAGGTCCCCGACTATGCGTGCATGATCACCGAATGGGTCAAGGAGGTCGCCAAGATCCCCGTGATGGTCAAGCTCACGCCGAACGTCAGCGACGTGACCGTCGATCGGACGCGCTGCCGTCCGGGGCGGTGCCGATGCACTTTCCTTGATCAACACGATCAACTCGATCATGGGCGTGGATCTCGATACGTTCGCCCCCAAGCCGGCGGTCGGTGGGCTCGGCAGTCACGGCGGCTATTGCGGGCCGGCCGTCAAGCCGGTCGCGCTCAACATGGTCGCCGCCATCGCGGCCGACCCGGATATCCAGGTCCCGATCAGCGGCATCGGCGGCATCCAGGCCTGGCAGGACGCCGTCGAGTTCCTCCTGCTCGGCGCCGGTTCGGTCCAGGTTTGCACGGCCGTCATGCATTACGGCTTCCGGATCGTCGAGCATCTGACTAGCGGGCTTGAGGGCTGGATGCGCGAAAAGGGGTTCCGGACGATCGCCGACTTCGCCGGCCGATCCGTTCCTCGCATCAAGACCTGGGGCGAGCTCGACTTGAATTACAAGGTCGTCGCCCGGATCGACCAGGAGAAGTGCATCCACTGCGGACTTTGCTACATCGCCTGTGAAGACGGCTGCCACCAGTCGATCCAGTGGGATCGATTGCCCACGGCCGACTACCTCGCTTTGAACGGCTCGCGAAATGGCGTGACCTATTCCGGCGGACACGTCGTCGTTCCAGCGGCCGGCGGTGAGACCATCAACCTCTTCACGATCAAAGAAGACACATGCGTTGGCTGCAACATGTGCAGCCTGGTCTGCCCGGTCGAGGGTTGCATCACGATGCGGGAAGTGGACTCAGGGCGGCCGCCGATGAGCTGGAATGAGTACCAGGCGAAGCTGGCACGCGGTGAGGTCGAGCCAATCCGGCCGCCCGAACACGTCTGAGGAGATCAGGGTCGGCAAAACGTTCTTGGTCGCGGACTATCGCAGATCCGAGACCTCGAACGATGCACCGTAGGAAACGAAGGGAACGAAAGAGGAAACAGAGTCACTTAATGAATGTTATTAATGATTATTAAAAACACTTTCTAAGTCTCTTTGGATTTCCTCCTTCACCTGCGTTCCCTCCTGTGCAAAGATTCCCGAGTCGTCCTAGTCAAGTTGTTTTCGATAGATTGTGTGTCATAATGGTCAAATCTTGCCATCTCTGAGATCGACGGAACGAATTCGCGGCGCACGGCGGCGGGGATCGGTTTGGAAGGTGCGCCCATAGCGGTCATGAGGCTTGTATGGATTTTGCATTCTTGCGGCGCGATCGGGAGTCGCTTCGAATTTCATCGGGAATCACAGCCGAAGCGCCGCAGCGCCGGCCGAATATCGAAGCTTTGGAGCGGAGGGCGCTGCTCTCGGTTGACGCATCGTCTCTGGCACCGTCCCCCATGTCTTCCGCAACGCCGTTAAACCCCGCGGCGATGACCATCCACATCAGCCGGTCGGAGTTTATCTTTCACGACAATAAGGTCGTGCTCAGTCTTGCGGTCCACGGTCCGCCCGGCAGCAGTGGTCCGATGACCATGACGGTGTCGCCACAAAAGGGCTCCTCCGAGCACATTCTTTCCGAGAAGTATGTGCCTTCCGGGAAGGTCATGGTGGTCCGCGTCGGTCCGGGCAATTATGTTGTCCAGGCGGAGATGCCGAAGGCGACCGGGCCGTTGCAGATGACGATGTCGCTGGTCGGAGACGTCCAAGGCGACGGCAAGGTGACGGCGAGCGACCTCCGGTCGATGCGGCTCCAAAAGAGTCTGGCGTGGGTCAGCCGGGCGACTCGGTCAACGCCAAGGATTTGTCGATGGCCCGCTCCAACCTGGGAGTCGTGATGAAGACCCAGCCGCTGGAGTTGACCGCCGGGCTCGACCCGCTTCCAATCCGGACGGGAACGGCGTCGTGACCAGCCGCGAACGTGATGATCTCCGGCCAGACGGCCCCGGGCGCGACGGTCCGGCTCGGCCAGGGAAATAACGGCACGTTCACCCAGACCACCACGGCCGATGCTCAAGGCGACTACCATTTCTCAGTGTCTGTCGGGATCGGCGTGACGTCGTTTCAAGTCGAGGCCGACGCTGGCGGTCAGCACGTGACGGCCGACACGAAAGTCACCCGTGGTGACGCGATCATCGCCTGGAACCAGACGATGCTTGACGCCATTCGGGCGACGAAGGATACACTCGGCCTGTCCACGCGGACGATGGCGATGGTCCAGGACGCGATGTACGACGCGGTCAACGGCATCGACCACTTCGGCAGCGTCTACCAGGTTTCGGTGCCGGTCCGCGCGAGTCGCAAGGGGCATCGCCCGAGGCGGCCGCTTCGGAGGCGGCCTTCGACGTGCTGTCGGCCCTGATCCCGCAGGAAAAAGCCTTGTATGACGCCACGCTCGCCGAGTCGCTGGCCGACATCCCCGACGGCCCTGGCAAGACAGCCGGGCTGGCGGTGGGCGACACGGTCGCCGCCGGAATCCTGGCCTGGCGGGCCAACGACGGCTCGAACACGCAGGTCCCTTATGTGCCGGGGACCGCGCCCGGCCAGTGGCGGCCGACCCCGCCCGACTACACGGTCGCCTGGGGACCAGAGTGGGGCCAGGTCACGCCATTCGCAATCCCCAGCGCCAAGCAGTTCCTGCCCCCTCCGCCCCCCGCGCTCAACAGCCCGCGTATGCGGCGGCCCTCAACCTGACGAAATCCCTGGGAGCGCAGAACAGCACGACGCGGACCCCTCGTGAGACGCAGATCGCCGATTTCTGGGCGTACGACGTGCTGGGCATGGGTCCCCCGCCAGTCCTGTACAACCAGATCACGCAAGATGTCGCGCTCGAGCAACATAACACGCTCGACCAAGACGCCCGGCTCTTCGCCCTGGTGGACGTAGCCATGGGCGACACCGGCATCGTCACCTGGGACGCAAAGTACACGTACAACTTCTGGCGGCCGATCACGGCGATCCGGGATGCCAATCAGGATGGCAACAAAGCCACCGTCGCCGACCCCAACTGGACCCCGATGGGGTCCCCAGGCGATGGCGTCCGGGCCAACTTCACGCCGAATTTCCCGGCCTACGTCTCCGGACACGCCGCCTTCGGAGCCGCCCTCTTCACGACCCTCGCCGATTTCTACGGCACCGATAACCTGACGTTCACGATCGGCTCCGACGAGGAGCCCGGCACCTACGAAACCTTCAACAGCTTCAGCGCCGCCGCCGAGCAGAACGGAATGAGCCGGATCTACCTCGGCATCCACTTCATCTTCGACAAGACCGCCGGGATCACCGAGGGTGACGCGATAGGCAATTACGATTACCAGCACGTCATGACGCTCAATACTTAGTGCTGGGTACAACGGAATCTTCAACGCAGAGAACACGGAGGATTGGGCCGCGCAAAAAAATCGGCCGCTCGTTTTTGAGCATCTGGTGAGCGCCACCAGCGGAGTCTCCTTACTCGTCTATTTCCTCCAGATATGCGCAAGATCGTTTTGCTCTTTGTCTCATTCTTCAGTAAGGCTCTTCTCAAGGTTCGGCAATCGCCCCGATCCGGCGACCTGAGTCAAGATGGTCCGCGCCCCCGCGGAGCCGCCGGGCATCCTGGCCTTCGAGCGGCGGGAACGATCCTGGACCCCAGGAACGGGTATCGGGATCCAACGCCTTCGAGTCTCACGGCACGAACGGCTTGGTCGGGACCACGAGCTTTGTCATCGGTTCTCGGCACTCCGGCCGGTCTCGGAGCGGGTCGAGGGCCGGTTCTGTTTGGTAAGCATCGGGATTGCGGTAACCCATGGCGACCCCCCGGCGCGACATGCCCATCGCCTGTGAAGACCGCTGCCACCAGTCGATCCAGTGGGACCGACTGTCCACGGCCGACTACCTCGCTTTGAACGGATCGCGGAATGGTGTGACCTGTTCCGGCGGCCACGTCGCCGTTCCGGCGGTCGGCGGTGAGACCATCAACTTCTTCTCGATTAAAGAAGATACATGCGTTGGTTGCAACATGTGCAGCCTGGTCTGTCCGGTCGAGGGTTGCGTCACGATGCGGGAAGTGGACACGGGCCGGCCGCCGATGAGCTGGAATGAGTACCCGGACATGCTGGCACGCGGTGAGGGTGAGCCGGTCCGGGCGCCCGAGCTCGTCTAACGCGATCATGGTCGGAAGTCTGCTGAATTGTATAATGGGGAAGTCGAAGTCTTTCATGCATTCTTCATCGGGACGTCAGGGAACGCCGTGTTGGCTAACAACGGGCTTGAGGGAATTTGCAGCGTCGTCAAGCCGATGGGCGAAGATGAGGCGAGCCAGTTGTCGGAGGGCGTTCTCTACCGTATCGTGAAGGGTGACAAGAAGGGGAGACCGTTTGGAAGTCCCACCAATCCTCGGAGCCCTACGATTGAAGAGTTCAACCCACGAATTGGCGAGGTTCGGGCGGGAGACTTGGCGAGAAAAATCACGGGACGCAAACACGGTATCGATCCAACACAAGCCGCGCTTGTTTCACAATTGAGCAACGAGGACCTCTTGCGTTTGAGGACCGAAGACCCTCTGAGTGGCCATGCAACGAATGGCGGGTTCTCAATCACGGGCGGACACCACCGGATCAACGAGATCATCAACCGAGTGCAGGCCGGGACGCTCCCGCGCCGATACCCCGGTGAGGATACTTTTCCATGACTAAAACCAGTGTTTTCATGAGTCATGTGGAAACCGATCTCCGAACGAGCCGACAAATCAGCGAAGCCACGAAAGCGTCGTTCGACGCCCTGCCCGCTGAGTCAAGAGCCGCTATTCGGCAAATGACGGCGTTCGTCGGTTGCGAGACACCCGCCATTGAAGGTTCGTACCCAACCGACCAACAGGACCGAGTGAACGCTGTGGCCATCATGTTCCTAGACTTCCAGATTGACACTCATGATCCGAAATGGTCGAGCTGGCGGCTTGAAAAATTACTTGAGGCTGCACTGCATACGCCCCAAGGCGAGGTTATTGACGTGATCCGTGGTTTCGACCTCGCATTGAAGAAGTACAACGTCAATCTGACCGAAACTGTTGCCAACTTGGTCAGAGACCTCGTTATCCTCTGTTTCACCAGGGCGAGGACAGCGTATCAGCAGGCGAGCTGGGGATGGGCCAACGACGAACTCACGAAGGGGGTGAGTCCTGCTCGCAGCTATCTGTTCCTTCACGCACTTCCACCAGAGACGGCGAGTCCTGCCGCAGTCGTTGCCATCCTGCGGGGGCTTGATGCTACCCCTTACTCCGCCCAAGCCGTCGATATCCGCTCTGACGACCTTGAGCGGGCGGATGTGAAGCCACTGCTCCGAGAACTGAATCTGTCAAGTCCCGAAGCGGCGGAGAAACTCCGTCCGTATCTGTGACAGCTCGAAGGGAAAAAACTGCCATGCGCGATTTCGGTCGGCAACCATGGCGCGCACCCTTCCCGGCCTAGACAGAGGCGAGGTTGCGGAAGACATGCGATCAGTCACCACGCGGCCCACGGCCACCTCTGACACAAATCCTGATCATCACTCGCCACATTGGTTCATCAGGGGAGTGAGCCCACGCTGCCGCATCAGGCGTTGGGTGCTCCGACAGAGCGCCAGGCTTTTCTCGAAGGCGTCAAAGCGCCACGGTGTCAGAAGGCGTCGTTCCGGCCACAGGCCATCGCGGTCAGGTGGGATCGGTCTCCCCCAACGCGCTTAATTCTACCGCATTCTCCCGCAAACGTAGTAAGACCTCGGGCAGGATCGCACTGAGTGGACCTGGCCCGGTTCGACGTCCACTCGAGCGCAGCACCGATCAGTGTGTGCCTCAGGAGTGTCCGCAGCCAGGCGGCGCTGGGCGTCGTCCGTGCCACGGAACTGGTCACGCTTCTCCAGGGCTCAGGTCAAGGTCTGCTGCACCAGGTCCTCCGGGTCGAGCTGGCCTCGTAGACGCCCTTCGACCTGCACCCTGGCCAGCAGGAGCAGGTGGTTCCGGAACGACTCTAGCCGCTGAGCCAGCTCGTCGCCATTTTCCGCCATGGTTTTCATCCACACAAGAGCATCAACGACGGGGATCCGGGAATTGAGCGCGACCGGTAAAAATTGAAAAACCACAGCCAGGGCAGCCGAGGCCGGTCGGGGAAAGCTTTCGTCCAAATTGCTGAGAAATGCCTTTTGGGACTGCCGACCATTCTTGCGTTCGGGGCGACGCGATTGGATGAAAATCTCCGCGTTAATCCGCCGCCATAATCTTGAATCGTGCAATGCTGATCGACGACTCGCTCATGCTCGCGGCGTGATCATCGTCAACACTTCGTCCAGGCAATCGACGAGGAAGTCGGCGTCGTCGCGAGACAGGCACATCGGCGGCTTGATCCGGAGCGTGTTGCCGGCCAGGCCCCCCTTCCCGATCAACAGACCGCGCTCCTTGCACAGTTCCAGCAGGTCGGCCGTCTCGGCCGTGGCGGGTTCCTTGGACTGCCGGTCGCGCACCAGCTCGACGCCGAGCATCAGCCCCATTCCCCGCACCTCGCCGATCAGCGGTTGACGCTCTTGCAGCTCCAGCAGCCGATTCTTCAGATGAGCACCGACCACCAGCGCGTTTTGTTGAATGCCCTCGCTGTCGATCACCTCGAGAGTCGCCAGCCCTTGGGTCATCGAGATCGGGTTGCCGCCGAACGTGTTGAAGTGAACGCGGTTCTTCATGACCCGGGCGATCTCCGGCCGCGTGACGCAGGCGCCGAGCGGTGCCCCGTTGCCGATCCCTTGGCCATCGTGACGAGGTCGGGCGTCACGCCCCAGTTCTCGAAGCCCCAGAATGCCGTGCCGGTCCGACCGAAGCCGGTCTGGACCTCGTCGGCGACGCACAGCCCACCGTGCTTGCGGACGATGTCGTAGACGATCTCGAAATACTCGCGAGGCGGCGTGACCACTCCGCCGACTCCCTGGATCGGCTCGGCGATGAAGCAAGCGACCTCCCCGGGCGTCTCGTACCGGATCAGGTCCTCGACGTCCCGCGCACACTTCACGTCGCAGCTCGGATACTCCAGGCCGTACGGGCATCGATAGCAATAGCCCGGCGTCGCATGTTTCACGCCCACGGTCGGGTTCGTCTTGAACTTCCAGTTCCCGTGGGCGGTCAGCGCCATGGCCGCCTGCGTCCCACCGTGGTAGCCGTTGCGAAGGCTGATGACATCCACGTTTCCGGTGAATTCACGCGCTGACAGGATGGCGATCTCGTTGGCCTCGCTGCCGGAATTCGTGAAGTAGCTGACCGAGAGACCGCTCCCCTCGGGCATGTGCTCGGCCAGCTTCTGACCGAATTGCGCGACCGCGGGATGGAGGTAGATCGTCGTCGTGTGCTGGAGCCGGCCCACCTGCTCGCGGACCTTCTCGACGACCTTGGGATGACAATGCCCGACCGAAACCGTGACGATCCCGGCGAAGGCGTCGAGGTATTGGCGCCCGGTCTCGTCCCAGACGTACTGCATGTGGCCCTCGACGATCATCAAGGGCTCGCGGTAATACGTGATCAGCCCCGGAGTCAGGTACTGCCGGCGCATCGCCAGCACTTCGTCGCGAGACGGGCCGTCATAAGGGGCGGGCGTGTGTGCGGAGCTGGGCAGCGTTGGCGAAGCCAGCATTTGTGAACGAGTCTCGGTGGTCGTCATGCGAGCCCTGCTCTCCAGTCTCTGATGTTTGGCCTGAATTGCAGCGAGTTCAGAGCTCGACGATCGCGCCATAGGTCTCGGGCCGGCGGTCGCGGAAGAACTGCCAGGTATTGCGAACCTCGCGGATCAGGTCCAGGTCCAGGTCGGCGATCACGATATCGTCGCTGTCGCGTCTGCCGACCGCGAGCATCTGGCCGCGCGGGTCGCAGAAATAGCTCTGGCCGTAGAACTCGCCGATCCGCCAGGGCTCTTCGAACCCGGGCCGATTGATCGCGCCGACGAAATACCCGTTGGCCACCGCGTGCGCGGCTGCTCGAGCTTCCAGAGGTATTCGGAGAGTCCGGCGACCGTCGCCGAGGGATTGAAAACGATCTCGGCCCCGTTCAATCCCAGGCAGCGTGCCCCCTCCGGAAAATGGCGGTCATAGCAGATGTAGACCCCAACCTTGCCCACCTTGGTGTCGAAGACGGGATAGCCGAGGTTGCCGGGCCGGAAGTAGAACTTCTCCCAGAAACCTGGCGGGCAGTGCGGGATATGCATCTTGCGAAACTTGCCGAGGTAGCGTCCGTCGGCGTCGATCACCGCGGCCGTGTTGTAATAGACGCCCGTGAGGTCTTCCTCGTAAACCGGCACGATCAACACGATCCCGTGCTGCTTGGCAAGCTCGCTCATCAGCGGGTCGTGGGGCCGTTCGGGCACCCGCTCGGTCAGCTCGTACCACCGCGATTGCTGCTCGGCGCAGAAATACGGACCGTAAAACAGCTCCTGCAAGCAGACCACCTGCGCTCCGCGTTGCGCGGCCTCGGCGATCAAGGCGACGTGCTTGTCGATCATCGCCTTCTTGACCGCGGCGACCGGCGAGGTCGCCGGCTCACAGAGCGTGGCCTGGATCAAGCCGCCTCGCACGACTCGGGACATGACGAATCCTTCAAGCCTGGGATACTCGACACGTTCACGATCCTACATGAATGAGGCACCCAATGCCAGTCGGGAGAGCGGGCAGCGAGCCGTCCAAGACGCTTGGGCCTACTTTCCGCGGGACACTCGATGTTAAGATGTCAATCGATTCCCTCTCAACGGAGACTACCGATGGTTGCGACCCGCTACTGAAACCCAGGCAGAAGACCGCGTCAAGATGCTGATCGGCGGACGCTGGGAGCCGAGCCGATCGGCACGAGTCGGCTCCGTTTACAATCCCTCGAACGGAAGCGTGATCGCGACGGTTCCCTTCTGCTCGGCCGGACGACGTCGATCGCGCCGTGCAAGCGGCCGCCGCGGCTCTGCCGGCCTGGGCCGAGACGCCGGTCGTGGAACGGGCGCGGGTCATGTTCCGGTTTCGCGAGCGGCTCGACCGCGCACGCCGAGGAGCTGGCCAGCCTGGTCACGCGAGAGCACGGCAAGACGCTCGCCGAGGCGCGGGCATCGGTCCACCGCGGCATCGAGGTCGTCGAGTTCGCCTGCGGAGTTCCCAGCCTGATCATGGGTCAGTCGCTCGCCAACATCGCCCGGCAGGTCGACTGCGAGACGATTCGACATCCCGTCGGTGTCTGCGCGGGCATCACGCCGTTCAACTTCCCGGCGATGGTTCCGCTCTGGATGTTCCCGATCGCGATCACCTGCGGCAACACGTTCGTCTTGAAGCCCTCGGAGAAAGTACCGCTGTCGGCGGTCCGGCTCGGTGAGCTGCTGATGGAGTCGGGGTTGCCCGAGGGGGTCTTGAATATCGTCCACGGCGACAGCGAATGCGTCGATGCGATCTTGACGCATCCGCTGGTGCGAGCGGTCTCGTTCGTCGGCTCGACGGCCGTGGCCCGGCACGTCTACGAGACCGGCACGCGCAACGGCAAGCGGGTCCAGGCGGCCGGCGGGGCGAAGAACCATCTGATCATCATGCCCGATGCCGACCTTGATCAGGCTACCGGCGCGCTCTTGCTCTCGGCCTTCGGCTGCGCGGGCGAGCGTTGCATGGCGGGCAGCATCGCCCTGCCCGTCGGCAAGAGTCGCCGACTCCCTGGTCGAACGGCTTTGCCAGGGTGCGAGCCGGATGAAAGTCGGCCCCACCGACAACGGCGCGGAGGTCGATATGGGACCGGTGATCACTCGCGAGCACCTCGAGCGCGTGGAGGGCTATCTCGAGATCGGGCACAAGGAGGGCGCCGAGGTCGCCCTGGACGGTCGTTCGAACCGGCCCGAGGGGAGCGGCTTCTTGATCGGCCCGAGCGTGCTCGACCACGTCGAACCCGCGATGCGAGTCGCCCGCGAGGAGATCTTCGGGCCAGTGCTCTCGGTCGTGCGCGTCGACGATCTCGACGAGGCTCTCGCCATCGGCCGCGACTGCCCCTACGGCAACGGGGCATCGATCTTCACCCGAAGCGGCTGGGCGGCCCGCCAGTTCAAACACCATTTCAATGCCGGCATGATCGGCATCAACGTGGGCGTACCCGCCCCCATGGCCTGGTTCCCGTTCACCGGCTGGAACAGCTCGTTCTTCGGCGACCTGCATATCCAGGGGACCGAGTCGATCCAGTTCTACACCCAGCAGAAGATGACCATGACCCGCTGGTTCGAGTCGCCGAAAGACTCGCACCACGACCCGGTCTGGAAGACCGGCAAGGGTTGAGACCTCGCCAGCGTCCAGGCCTCCTCACGCCCTTCCTCTCACCGCAAGGACGACGGCGATCCGGTTCATTCCTTTCCGCCGTAAAGTCTGTTATGCAATGGCTTTTCGTCTTGGCCACCTCGCCCCCTTTGGGGAGAGGTCGGCCGTAGGCCGGGTGAGCGGGGACCGCGATGACACGCTCAAGAGCCCTGCCCTCGGCCAACGGCCCACGTCAGAAAGATGTACGACAGCGAGGAGAGACCGAAGCTCATGAACCAGGCGTAGCTGTACAGCGAAGTCCACAACGGGGAGACATCCAGCACTCCGATCGTGCCCAGGAAACCCGGGCACACACGGGGCGATCCCGATCGCCAGCGCGATCAGCGCCACGGGTTGAAGCCGCCGGAGTACCAGTAAGGGCCCGCGCTCGAATAGAGTCCTTTCAGATCGAGCCGGGTCCGGCGGATCACGTAGTAGTCGGCGATCAGGATGCCCCCGACCGCGCCCAGCAACGAGGAATAGGCGACCAGCCATTTGAAAATGTATCCCGATGGATCGGCGATCAGCTTCCAGGGCTGGATCAGGATTCCCAGCACGCCCGTGATCAGACCACCCGTCCGGAACGAGATCCGCCGCGGCCAGAGGTGTGCGAAGTCGTTCGCCGGGCTGACCACGTTGGCGGCGATATTGGTCGCCAGGGTCGCCAGACAGAGCGAAACCATCGCGATCGACAGCACCCAGGGATCACGAAACCGCGACAGCAGCTCGACCGGGTCCCAGATCGACTCGCCATAAATCGTCACCGTCGCCGAGGTGACGGCCACGCCGATGAACGAGTACAGAGCCATCGTCGCGGGCAGGCCAAGGGCCTGGCCGAGGATCTGGTCTCGCTGCGAGCGAGCGTACCGGGTGAAATCCGGAATGTTGAGCGAAAGCGTCGCCCAGAAGCCGATCATGGCGGTCAAGGCCGGGAAGAAGAACGTCCAGAACTGGCCGGCCTTCGGCTGTCCCGGCTCGAACTGCGAAGGCTGCGCCAGCATCGGCCCAAATCCGTTCGCCTGCCGGTACGCCCACGCCAGAAGCGCGAGCCCCAGCGCGATCAATAAGGGTGCCTTGATATTCAGGAGGATGCGAATCGAGTCGATCCCCAGGTAGATCACGACCATGTTGACGGCCCAGAACGCCAGGAAACACGCCAGTTGCGCGGCATTGATGTCGAGCCAGCCAATCTTCGGCAAGTTCTCCCAGCCCGGCACATAGATGGCGAGGATCTTGTAGATCGCCCAGCCGCCGATCCAGGCCTGGATCCCGAACCAGCCGCAGGCGACCAGTGCGCGCAAGAGCGCGGGCACGTTCGCCCCGAGGATGCCGAACGAGGCCCGGCAGTAGACCGGAAACGGGATGCCGTACTTGGTTCCGGCGTGTGCATTCAAGATCATCGGGATCAGCACGATCGTGTTGCCCAGAAAGATGGTGAGCACAGCCTGCCACCAGTTCATCCCTTCCGCGATCAGCGAAGAGGCCAGCATGTAGGTCGGGATGCAAGCCGACATCGAGACCCAGAGCGCGGCGATGTCCTTGACGCCCCAGGTCCGCTGAGCAAGTGTCGTGGGAGCGAGGTCGGAGTTGACGTGGTCCGCATTGTCGAGCGGTTCGAATTCGATCATCGACGTCGGTCGCAGCCAGAGTCGCTTCGTCCTGATTCGACTCCATCATGATTTTCCTCCCGATCTTCGGCCATCGGCGCCGAGGTGCTGGATTCGTCCGACGGGTTCTCCGAGGTCATCGGGGCGGTTTCGGCTCGATCCTCGGGCCATTATTCGAATGCATTCCGGGGCCCAGTTCAAGGTATGGCCGGCACAAATGCGCGGCGAGCGGCTCCGGCCGGTACACCCTACCGTCTGGACATCGTCATACCGCGAACGTATAAAGAAATATGACGCTTCCGAGCAGGCGATCCACTATCGGCGCCCGCCAGGATAGGCGAGTGGCCCATGCTGGACGTGCCGGGATCGACATCAACCCGCCACAAGAGGTACGTCAGGTCTGGCTTTCCGGCCTGACTATGGTGCCATGTCAGGCCGGAAAGCCTGACCTACCGCCTTGCCCGGATCGATACCGGGGAGTCATTCCATGACCGCACGTCACTTGTCGACATCCGTTGCGATTGCCGTGGTTCTCGGCCTGGCCGTGTCCGCGCCGGCCCAGGACAAGACCGAGCCGGCCAAGACCCAACCCAAAGGGAATACCACCGAGCCAGGCAAAAAGCCCGACGCGACCAAACGCGATGCAACCAAGCCCGACGCCGCCAAGCCGAAGAAGCCAACCAAGCCCAAGTACGAGAAGGCGACGTTTGGCGCCGGCTGCTTCTGGCACGTCGAGGCTGAGTTCGACCGGCTTCCGGGTGTTCAGTCAGCCGTCTCGGGATACTCCGGAGGCGACCCGCGGTTCCGGTCCTACGACATGGTCCACGAAGGCTGGACCGGACACGCGGAGGTGGTCCAGGTCACTTATGACCCGGAGATCATTACCTACGAGGATCTGCTCAAGGTCTTCTGGGCTTGTCACGACCCGACGACTTTGAACCGGCAGGGGCCGGACGAGGGCCCGCAGTACCGCTCGGTCATCTTCTACCATAACAAGGAGCAGATGGAGGCCGCCCTACAAGTCGTATCAGAACCTCACGTCGGCCCGCGTCTTTGCGAGATCCGATCGTGACCCAGCTCATGCCGATGAAAGGATTCTTTCCCGCGGAACCGGAACACCAGGATTTTTACGGCGGTAAACCACGCACGACGGCTCGCCGCTCAAAGACTGCGGTCAAGAAATCGGCGAAATCCCAAACCAAGACGAAGAGTTCGTCGACCGACCCTCAAGCCAACCAACTCCGCGACCACGGAGCCAGCGGCCAAACCCTCGAACTGACCGTAAACCGCGTTCAGCTTTTCGAGCGAGTCCGCCAAGAGCTGGGACCGCAGTTGGCTGTTTGGCAGTCGCTTGCTTTCGCGCCGGGATAAAGACCGGTTCAAGCGCATGTCCGTGCAGCCATTCATCGACTTTGGTCGCCATGGCCCCACCGGCCATCCGGCCGGCGATCCGGTCGAACCGAAGGCGCGTGTCGAATTCGATCAACAACGCGATCAGAGAGCGTGACCAGATCGGTCGTGAGCGGCCAGGCCGTGCTCATCGACATGGGAAACCAGGGGCTCGAGTTGATCGAAACCAGGGCGTACTGGATCTCGACCGTACCAAAGAGCCAGACATAACATGGACACCGATCGAGATGATCGAGCCAGCCACGAAGGCGACGACCGCGAACGAGATCAACCACGAAGCGATCGTCCAGGTCATGGCCCTTGTCGCCGTCGGGAGGGCGAGCGAGCAGCGCACTCCGATCGCGGCCATGAACACGGCGGCGACGGCGTTGCCGGCCATCCATGTCGACATAGGATCGCACTGGCACCGCGCCGACGATGACGGCGATCGTCAAGGCGAGGACCACCGCGCCCACCATGAATCGCAACGCGTGCAGGCTGCCGACGAGCTTGGCTTGCACGATCTCACCGGGCTCGAGCGGGCTCATCAAGAGTGCGACCCAAGTTCCCCGTTCGCGTTCCGACGCGATCGACACCGCCGCCCGCAAGCCGATCGCCAACTGGATCAGCCAGCCCAGAAACCTGCCGGCGCCGCCTCCGAGCGGGCGCAGCATGTCGGTCGCCCATTAGGTCCAACCCGCTTCATCATTGTCGGAACAGGCCCCAGACGATGATCCCCGCCAGAACCAAGCTGCCGCCACCGATCCCGACAGTGAGCAGGACACCCAGCCAGCGGCCGAATCGGCCGAGGGTCCCCACTCGCTCGATGTACAGCTCCTTCCAGAGCATCGGCCGCTCGCCGAGCTCCGCGGACCCGCCCGCGGTGACCGACTTTCTTCACGGATTTCCGTTGAAGCCAGGCAACTTGGCCGCAACCGCCAGGTCGCCAGCGCGATGCCGGCCAAGCCCATCAGCAACCAGACCCCGGAGGTCGCCAGCGCGGGGATGACCTCCTCGCCTTGAGCCAGGCGATTCATGCTCGCATAAGGGTTGAACGTCTCCAGCCACCTCGGCCACCTGGGCCGGCGCGGGCAGACCACAGCCCCGCAAGCAGCGGACTCAAGAACAGCCCGAGGATGATGATGTAAACGCTGAGCAGCGCATCGCGGCCCCGGCGGGAGACGACCGACGCACCGACGGCCAACCCCCCTCCCCCGAGCGCGACCGCGGCCAGGAGCAACAGGAGCGTTGCCAGTTGCAACAGGCCGAAGCCGTTCCACGCCGCCAGGAGCGCCAGCAGCGGGACGCCGGACAGCAGGATCATCCCCACCTGGCTGAGCTTGCCCAGCAGCCGTCCCAGCACGACCTCTCGGGCACTCACGGCCGTGGTGAGCAGAAGCTGAAGCACGCCGCGCTCGCGTTCGCCAGCGAGCGAACCCGCCAGCACGCGCGGCGCCTGCACCAACGCGATCGTCAGCAAGATCATCGCCGAAGCCGATAGCGAGAACCGCAACATCTCCGCGGGATTGAAGAATGGGTCGGATTGACCTGCGCGAACCACCAGATCCAGATCAGGAAAACCACGATCGCCGCCGGCAGCAGGCCGACCAGCGTGCGGACCACGATCAGCCAACCCCGCGCCAGGGCTCGCCGGCACTCGGGGCCGGCAAGCGGACCGAGCAAGATCGTCGCCAGGTTCACGCTAGCTCTCCCGGCCCATCGCCTGGAACAGGAGGACCGAACGGCAATTTCGCCATGCAGGCCGCTCGAGTTGGCGGTCGGGTCAGATACCAGATCGTGAGCCCGGGGTAAATCGAAAAGACAACGGCCTCGAAGACCGCGGTGATCGCGCCGCTAATCGCCGTGAACTGAGCCAAGCTCCCCATCGGAAACGCCGCGGCCCGGCCCCCTCGAGCCTTGGTCTGTTGCTCGACCTTGTCGAACGCTTTCTGCATTTTCTGCGTGGTTATCGGCAGGACCAGCACCATGGTCACGATCACCATCGCAACCCAGCGGACGATCTTGCCCCATGCGACCCCAACGGCCAGCCGGCGACCCCATTCCGCCAGGCCCAGCAATCCCACGCCCGAGACCAACATCAGCAGATTGAGCAGGATCCCCGCGCCCAATTCCGTGCAGTAATAAATCGCGAGCCGGATGTCGGCAAAGACGTTCCAATTGGAGAGATCCATAAACTCGCTCATGTCCGGCTCAGCGTTCTTCTCCAGGTTCTCTCTCTGAACCTGAAAATTCTCCTTTTCTTCCTTGGTCTTGGCAGCGTCCTCCTGACTTTTCAGGTCCGCGATCTGCGTCTCTCGCTGCAGCCTTCTGAGCGGCCTGCTGTTTGGACGCCTGATCCACGATTTGCTTGGTATAGTGCGGCATGACCACCCACAGGCCGATGTAGCCCACTCCCATCAGGAGCAGAAGGCCGCCGAAGATGATATTCATCATGCCAAACGTGCGGGGAACCTGCGGGTTCGGAACGACCCATTGCCCCTCCTGCTTGTCAACCATGGAAATGCGGCTCCTGAACAAGACGGGCTGGGAGAATCGTCGAGCTAGCGACACAAGCCAAGACGCGACAGAGCTCTTCCGCCGATCTTCTTGAGGAACGCTCACCTCACTCGATGCAAATGAGTCTTCGTCGGCTGTCCTATCATATTGGCACAGTTCACCCACGGAGGCTAGCTCTTGGTGGAACTCCCTCTGACTTTTGTCCAATCTTGGTGTATCATGGCGCTGTGGATGTCTGTTCTTCGATCAGCTTTCGTTTCGGAGAGTCAGCCATGCAACGGCCACGGATTCGTCTCGAAATACGCGGGATCATGGCGGCCGTTGCCGTGTCGGCCCTGATTCTCGGTGTCTATCGCGTCGATGTCGCTCCCAGCGTCACCGTCGTTCTCATCGTGGGCTCAACTTCGGTACTGGCATACAAGCGTTATTCCGACGGCTTGGCCCAACGCGTGAAAGAAAAGCAGGTGACCACGCGAGTCGCAGAAAATCACGCTTTTGCTGTCATCTGTCATCGTCGCGGTGACGATCATCGGACTTTCGGACGCCGCGTTTCTCGTGGGTTATTATGGCTATGTCGGAGGTTCTCGTCCCGCTATCGTTCGGCCACCAGACCACGGCGTGGATCGGTACGAGTCGTGAACCGGAGTTGCACGAGCTTCTCATCGGAATTATTTGCGGGTTCGTGATGGCGATGATCGTCGCGGCACGGACTCCGGCTGACGATCTGGCCAATCGTGACTGAACCGCTCCCACCGGCGACGTCGCCTCCGGAAGTATGAAGTTCAAGCCAAGAGCGACGCCTCGACCGCCAGGCCCGGTCCGAACGCCAGGGCCACCAACGGCCGCGGGGCTTTGGCCTGCCTCAATCGATCGAGGATGAAGAGGATTGTCGGTGACGACATGTTGCCATACTCGGCCAGGACGGCGGATGAGTGCTCGACTGCGCCTCGATCGAGTCCGGTCGCTTCTCCGAACGCCGACAGGATGCGCGGTCCACCCGGATGAACGGCCCAGGAGCCGACCGTGGCGATCGTCAAGCCGTGCCTGTCCAGCCAGCCCTCGAGCCACGGTCGTAGGTGGCGGCCGATGATCTCCGGGACGCGCGGCGAGAGTGTCATCTCGTACCCGTGGTCGCCGATCCGCCACGACATCGCGTCTTCCGAGTCCTCGATCAGCGTCGATCCGGTCGCGACCACCCGATAAGCCTTTGCCGCGGCTGATGCCTCTCCCGTGACACCGACCAGAGCGCCCGCCCCATCGGCGAACAGAGCGTTGGCGACGATCCGATCGGAGTCCCAGCCGTACTGGTGATGAAGACTGCACAGCTCGACCGCGCAAAGCAATACGCAGGCCGACCGATCGGCGTCGAGAAAAGCGTTTGCCACCCG
Source organism: uncultured Planctomycetota bacterium (assembly GCA_963779785.1). GTDB lineage: Bacteria > Planctomycetota > Planctomycetia > Isosphaerales > Isosphaeraceae > CAVRFS01. The sequence continues at coordinate 2,931 of CAWAAW010000034.1, read as the reverse complement.
CAAGCCGTTGAGGGCCCCGTGGCAGCCCATGAAGCCGACGTGGGTGCGGGCGACATCGGCTGACAGGCCCAATTGCTTGATCAAAGCGATATCAAAGCTCGGCGCATAAAAGCCACTGCACGAGACCGTGACCAGATGCGTGACCCGAGCCGGCGCGACCGACGCGTCCTCGAACGCCCTCTGCCCCGCGGCGACGGCCAGTGCTCCGGCTTCCTCTTCGTACTTCCGCATCCGGTCGCGAGTCGTCGGGTTCTCGAGCCCGTAGAACGATTGCCGATCGTCCAGTTCCCCGGCCGATCTGTGCAGAACCACGCTATGCCGTGTCTCCACGCCCGCCCGGCGGTACAGGCTCTGGAACAGGCGCTCTTGAGCGGCCGTCTCGCAGGAAAACTGCTGGGCGATCTCGGCGGCGTCGGCCTGGGCGATCCGGTGGGGCGGGACAGCGGTGCCGATCCCGGCGATCAACGTGGGCATGGTCAGCTCGCCTTTGAAAAGGAGGGAGGTGCATTCAATCGCTGGAGAATCCGTCTCGCCGCGCCGGGAGCCCGGCTCAGGACTTCGAACGCGAGGCGAGTAAGCCAGGGCTTACGCAATGCCATCGCCGACGCGCGACAGACGAGCTGCCGGTGGAGGACCAGCCGCCGATGCATGTCCGACCAGGCCAGTCCTTGCCGCGGATCCCATCGTTCGATCGCCTGCAGCGCCAGCGGTGCGATCGCCTGCGCCGAGGCCAAGGCCCAGGCGATCCCCTCGCCGGTGATCGGCTCGACATAACCGGCCGCGTCGCCCAGCACGAACAGCCGCTCCTCGGCGAGCGGCTCCATCCTGCGAGTGAGCCGAGCCGTCCCTTGCCAGTGTGCCGATTCGAGCGAAACAACCGGCGGAAACCCGGCCTCGGCGACGATCGCCGCCGCCGCGACGCCCGGTGTTGCCAAGCCGTCGAACCAGCTCGGGATCGAAAGCGGCCGCGACATTCAGGCTCCCATCCTCGACCCGGACCAGGCCGACATATCCCTTGCTTGCCGACCGCCATGAAAATCGTCCCGGCGGCGAAGAAATCAGGGGCCTCCTCGACCCGGCAGCCCGCGCCGATCGCGCGATCCCGACTCGATCCGAGGACGGCCGTTGCCCTCGCGCTCCCGGCACGAGCTAGCCAGCCCGGCGGCCAGTAGCACGACCCGCGCGCCCACCTCGATCGTCCGTCCGGGGTGCCCGAGCTTCACCAGACGAGCCTCGTCTCGGATCCCACCGACGATGGCCGCAGTCTCGTGCAGGAATCGCACCCCCTGATCGGTGGCGGCATCCACCAGTGCGGCATCGAAACGTGCTCGGGAAACCGCCGCGCCGACGGGCAAGGCGATCCGCGCCGACCGGCCGCGGAACCTGGCCTGGAATTCCTTCAGCTCAACTCCGCCCAGCCGCGCGACCAGCGTGCCGAGCCCGGTTGATTCCAGCACCGCGAGGGCTTGCCCATTGAGACATGCCCCGCAGACCTTCCAGCGCGGGAATCGTTTTTTTTCGACCAGCAACACCCGCGCTCCGCCCACAGCCAATTGACGGGCGGCCAGTGCGCCGGCCGGCCCAGCTCCGACGACGAGGGCATCCCAGGTCGTGCCGGCGATCACATCGGAGCACTCGAGAGCGCTGTCATGGACATCCCCGACTCCAGTGGAGGAGGAATCGACATGGCCAGTGACGCGACAGGCTCGCACCAACGAGCCCAGCCCGCTCCGCCAGCTGCGCTGACTTCGGGGATCGTATAGGCACCGGCAACCGAGACCGGTCCGTCGTGTCGCACGATCGGCGACCGGCTGAGAAGATGGCAGCCAACCCAGGCCAGCACATACCCGATTCGACCGCGAACCAAGTCGTTGACCAGCACCAGCCGCCCGGCGGCGTTTGCCATCTTGCTCAAGAGCGCAACCGCGCCGGCCTCGTCGAGATGGTGCAGGAACAAGGAGCAGGTGACGACGTCGTAACCCTCGGGAATCGGATCGTTGAGAACATCCAGCACCGAGAAGCGAATCGCCGCTCCGTCGCTCGGCTGACCGACGCTCGAGCGAACCGCACGGCTTCGGTGCTGATGTCGCTCCCTTCGATTCGGATATCCAGCCGCGCCCGCGCCGCCCGCGACGTCAATGCCATGGGCACGTCGCCACCACCGCTGGCCAGGTCCAGACACGCGGATCGGCTTACCCGGAGCGGCTCGAGCCAACCGAGCGATCGACGGCCAGAGAATCGCGTCGCTCCGACTCACGCGATTGATCCGGCCCAGCCCACGAAGTGCTCGCGCGTGCTCACCGGATCCAAGCCAGGCTGGTCCATCAATTCCCTCCGCCGATGCCTCGCCAGATCGGCAAGGGAACTCGGTCCCATCTCGGCACTCCGATCGGTTGCACACCGTTCAACCTGACTAGACGGTTCGTTTCCAACGGACTTCCCACCCAACATCGTCGATCTCAGATTGTCAAACTACTCCCAACTCCCGTGCCGCGCCAATGCATGGGTGGTTCATCCAGGTCGACCATCAGCCAAACCGCGAGCCTCTTCATGCCGTTGTTGACAACGAGCAGGACACCATATTACAGTTGTCGTATCAAAGTTCCCGGGAGACCGGCGATGCAGCTCCACTTGACATGCACGTCGTGTGGTGAGGTTGTGCGCATCCTCAGCGAGGATTCGGTCCCTTTTCCACCGTGTCCTCGTTGCGGCCATCGATTTGCCGTCATCTTGGCCTTGGACGGCGAGCCGATCGACGTGAGACCACGGATCGATGACGACATTGTTTCCTGGCTGTCCCAGTCGTCGGACTCGGTCGTCCGAGCGGGATGCGGCCGGCGATTCAACCTGCCAATTCTGTGGTTACGCCGGCATGATCCGAGGGGACGCCGTCTGTCCCGTGTGCCAGGAGGTCAACCCCGCTCAAACGCC
>CAWAAW010000033.1:0-80909 GCA_963779785.1 uncultured Planctomycetota bacterium | reverse complement strand
CTTTAGGCAAGAACTGGCTGGTCGTCAAGGACTGGAATGAGAGAGCCCGATACGAGACCAAATCGCACCAGAAAGCAAGGAAGCTCTATTCCGCGATCACGGATAGTCCGAACGGGGTGATGCAATGGATCAGGTCCCACTGGTAATCGACCAAATCGACGTCGGAACGAAGTTCCTCGGCGAGTTCCAAAAATATCTTCCCATCCAGGCCGCCTTCTGGCTTAAGGAAACCGAAGAAGGCGACTGGAGCCTTTATGTCGTGTCTGATCAGATCACCGACGATAATTTCGACGTGGCCTATGGGGAAGTCCTTCGGATCGCCGGGCAGCTTCGAGATCCTTGGTTTGACCCATTCCAGGTGAAGCTGATCGGGGCGAACGACCCGCTCGCACTGGCAGCGCTGGACATTCAACGGCGACTTCCCCGGCAGAATGCCGATCCGGCTCCACGGGAAGACATTCGGCGGAGTGAGCGTCGATGAAGTGTACGTCTACCCATCGTCGACTCCTGTTCTGACCCCGTAGAACGAACGACTCCGAGCCATGACAGGAATCCCGCTCGAAGCACTATTTCGTTCCCCTGTGACGCCAACTCGATGCCACCAAGAATTACTGCAACGATCATGCCGGCTGCAATACCGACGTTAATTAGACGCTGTACGAACATCTGGTTTTGAATCGCCAAGATCGCTTCCTGCTTGGCTCTGACAGTTTGGGGTTCGCCGACGGGCGTCCACGCGCTGGGTCCGATTCCATGACCCGTTTCGTTTTGCTCAATCACCTTGGGCGGATCCTGTCCTGCGGGCTCGAACCATCCAGATTTGTGCTCGAGCCAAAGAGCGATAACCGTGACAATGAGACCCACGAGGAAAGGGTCTGTCGGGGCCTTCTCGGTCATGGGCGAATTCTAGCCCACAAACTGGATTCGCGCAACCAGGTAGCCGGCCCGCGAAGCTAGAATGGTGTTAGTTCCAATTGTCGTCTGGTCTGCAAAGTGAACTGACACCATTTACGCACAACCAGGTAGCCGGCCCGCGAAGCTAGAATGGTGTTAGTTCCAATTGTCGTCTGGTCTGCAAAGTGAACTGACACCATTTACGCGACACCATTTACGCATGCGAAGCTAGAATGGTGTTAGTTCCAATTGTCGTCTGGTCTGCAAAGTGAACTGACACCATTTACGCATGCAAATTGAACTGACACCATTTACGCATGCAGAGTTATCTCTGCAATTGCAGTGATCGGGATCGCGTCCACGGCGATCGGGTGCAAGTTACCCCTTTGCCGCGTGTGATCGCATCACCGCGGCTTGGCGTGATGTCGAGCAGAGCGGGTCGGACTTGCGCTAGCCAGGCCTCCGCGCCGAGGCTGACCGGTGTAAAATTAACCTGTGGATCTGATCGCGGCTTTGGAGACGCAAGACTTGGAAAATTTCGAGGAGCAAACCTCCTTCGCCGAGAACTCCTCGTAGCGTGTATGGCAACGCAGTGACCTGACCCGGCACGAACCCGCCAGGACGGTTTTTCCGCCCTGAGTCGACGATTGTGGCGCCAGACCCATTTTCCACGAAGGCAAGCGTGTCCGAGGCGGAGGTTCGTGCCAACTCATTGTGTTTCGTTCGCAATTGTCTCCGCCGAATTGGTGGCAATCGACGGCGCACGGGAGCCGGTGACGGCAAGGGTCTCTAACCCGTCAGCGACCGGGCCCTTGGGGCCTTGTGCGAGGAAGCGGCCTGCCTGGTCGTGGGCCGCCAGTAGCCCCTCGACTCCCGCCTTGAGCGCTGGGTTGCCGCGACATGCGTCCTCCAGGTACGCGTCCCGCTCGGGGCCGCCTGGCCGCTCGATGGCTTCACAGACTCAGCTCTTCAGGTCGGTGTCGGGCAAGGACATGGGCGTCGACTCCTCGGAATCGGCTCGGAACGACTGTAAGCGTCTATCAAACTGCACCGAAACCCGGTGGCTGTTCCCAGACTGTATCCAGAGCGAAATATCGCCTTCGGAATCGTCCTGAGGGATTCGATTGATCCGAACCTTTGGTATTCCGAGTCGGGATCAAAATATTACTGGGTCTCAGGGTGAGAATGGGATTTCCGGAAAAGTCAGGTCCATCATCACGAGGCGGAAATCCTCACGCGAGCGGAGCGGGTCGAGGGCCGACTCGATCCGGAGTTGGTTCGCGTTCCGGTAGCCTGAAGCGATCGCCCTGCCCAGCCATTCCATCGCCCTGGCGGCCTCTTCTTCGCCTTCGGCCGCCGAGACGCCTGATCCGGCCAGACCGGCCAGGCCCGCAAGTGCCGCGTGACAGCAGGCCGCCTCGAACAAGCTCTCTTCAGCACGCGGCAGCAGCCCCTCGCACAATCCGATCGCCCGGCGGAGATCGGCGGCCGCGCCGGCGGGGTCGCCGAGATCGCGGAGGGTCTGCCCGCGCCGCCGCAACGCACTAACGATCACGTGACGATATGAAAAGCTCGTCGGTTTCGCCTCGAACCTTGGTACCATCAAGGCGATCGTCCGATCGTAGCTACGCTTGGCCTCGGCCGCCCGGCCGAGCGACCGGGCAACGTCGCCGAGGTGGTTGAGGGCAGGGGCGAGGCATTCAGGGTAAAGGGTGACGGCTGGGTTGTCCTCGGCCAGCTTCCCCAGGATGGCCACGGACGTGCGGCACTCAGCCTCCGCCGCCTCCGGCTTGCCCATCTGCAACAGCAGGATGCCGAGCTTCATTTGATCACTCGCCAGGTAAACGCGGAATTCGGTGGCGGCCGGGTTGTCGCCCGCCATCTTCTGGTCGATCGCCAGGGCCGCGCGGAGCTCGGCCTCCGCCTCTTTCGGCCTGCCCATCGCGATCAACAGATAGCCGATCTGGAAATGGGCTGCCCTCTGACCTATGCGGAAAGCGGTGACGGCGGGGTTGTCGTCGGCCAGCTTCTGGTAGATCGCCAGGGTCTTGCGATAATGGGCCTCCGCGTCCGACAGCTTGCCCGTCATCCACATCACGTGACCGAGGCCGATGTGCCACCAAGCAAGGTCGCTGAGGAACCCAGCGTCGGCGGGGTTTTCGTCGGCCAGCTTCTGTGAGATCGCCAGGGCCGAGCGGAGCTCGGCCTCCGCCTCCGACATCCTGCCCATTGTGTAGAGCTGCATGCCGATCAAGTAAACCGTGCTCGCCAGATCGTAGCGAGCTTCTTTCGAGTCACCAGGGGCCGCGGCTAACGCCTCCTGATCTGCCCGTGCCCGCTTGTAAGACGCCATCGATTCCTCGAGACTGCCCATTCCGATCAGGAGCTGGCCGATCAATGTGCGGCAGTACGCCAGCGCCTCCCGCGCCTCGGGGTCATCCACGGCCAGCGCGGCCAGCAGCGATTCCGAGCGGCGGAGGGTCGCCAATCCCTCGACCCGCTTCCCGGTCATCTGGAGCAGAATCCCAACCGACATAAGGCTCCGACCGACGTCGACCTTCACCTTGGCGGGGGCACCCGGCTCGATCGCCAGCGCCTCGCGCCGCCAGCACGGCCCGGTGCGCCGCCAGCGCGTCCTCCACGCGGCCAACCTTGAAGGTCAGGCGCGCCAGTTCGTGATTCGCCTGAGCCAGCGCCCTCCGCGAGGCGAAATCCGTCTCCTTGCCCAGCAGGGCGCCGAGCTTGCCGTAGAAGTCCGCAGCCGACTTCAACAGCCGATTACGCAACTCCTTGAACTGGTCCTCCTTGAGCAGGAAATCCTCGCTGACCCCCGTGTGAAAGGTCTTGATCGCATCCAAGGCCAGGTCGTATCGCGCCTGCACCGCCGCACGTGACTTGAGCAGTTCGGCGTTGGCGGCGTTCAAGTCGTTGTTCGCCTTGGTCTCCCGGTCCAGCGAGGCCGCCAGCCGGTTGTTGGCCACTATCTGCACTACCGCCACGGCGGCCAGCCCGCCCAGCATGGCCAGAAGCACCAGGCTGGCGGCGATCACGGCCGCGCGGTTCTTGCGGAGGAACTTCCGCAAGCGGTACGCCCGGTTCGGCGGGGCGGCCTGCACCGGCTCGAACGCCAGGTGGTGGAGCACATCGGCGGCGAACGCGTTCGCCGTGTCGTAACGCCGAGTGCGGTCCTTCTCAAGCGACTTCATCACGATCCAGTCGAGATCACCACGCAAGAGTTTCTTCAAGTGGGTCGGGTCGATGGCACGGCTGGCCGCGATGTTCGGCAACTCGTCCGCCGTACTGACCTTGGTGCTCGGACGGGGCGGTTCGACCTCGCGGACCATCCGCAGCATCTCCAGGAGCGCGCCCCGCTTGAACTGCGAGGCGTCGAGAGGGGGCGATCCGACCAACAGTTCGTAGAGGATCACGCCCAGCGCATAGATATCAGTCCGAGTGTCGATGTCCATCGAGGACGGGTCGGCCTGCTCGGGCGACATATACGTCGGCGTGCCGACGATCGCTCCGGCATCACCCAGGCTTTGGTCGGTCAGGTCGAACTCCGTGGCCTTGGCCACGCCGAAATCGATAACCTTGGGCGTGGGACGACCATCGACCTCGGTGACCATCACGTTCGAAGGCTTGAGGTCGCGGTGGATGATTCCCTTTTGATGGGCATGCTGCACAGCCTGGCAGACGGCCACGAACAGCTCCAACCGGGCCTTGACCGGCAGCCGTTTGCGATCGCAGTAATCCGTGATCGGCAGGCCGTTGACCAGTTCCATCACGAAGAATGGCTGGCCGGTTTCGGTGGTGCCTCCGTCGTAAACGCGGGCGATGTTCGGGTGATCCATCAGGGCCAGTGCCTGGCGTTCGGCGTCGAACCGGGCCAGGACGGCGCTGAGTCCATGCCAACTTTGATCAGCTTGAGTGCGACCTGGCGTTTTACCGGTTCGGTCTGTTCGGCCAGGTAAACCGTGCCCAAACCTCCTTCGCCGAGAACTCCTCGCAGCGTGTACCGCAACGCAATGACCTGACCCGGCACGAACCCGCCAGGACGGTTTTTCCGCCCTGAGTCGACGGTTGTGGAGTTCGTGGTGCCAGACCCATTCTCCGCGAAGGCGAGCGTTTCCGAGGCGGAAGTTCGTGCCAATTCGTGTGTTTCGTTCGCAATTGTTTCCGCCGCATTGGTGGCAATCGACGGCGCATCGGTGCCGGTGACGGCAAGGGTCTCTTGCCCGTCAGCGACCGGGCCCTTGGGGCCTTGTGCGAGGAAGCGGCCTGCCTGGTCGTGTGCGGCCAGTAGCTCCTCGACTCCCGCTTTGAGCGCCGGGTTGCCGCGACATGCGTCCTCGAGGTACGCGTCCCGCTCGGGGCCGACTGGCCGCTCGAGGGCTTCACAGAATAAGCTCTTCAGGTCGGGTCGAAGTCATGGGCGTCGACTCCTCGGGATCGGCTCGGAACGACTCAGGATCGGGGGCCCGAATACGGCCTCCTCATCGTCATGCTCCGTCTGGCTCCGCCGTGCGACATGAATTCTCCGAAAGCTGCCGAAAAAGCCAGGCGCGTGCGAACGCCCAGTCGCGGTCGGCGGTCCGACGGACCACCCCCAACGCGGTCGCCGCTTCGTCCTGGGTCAGTCCGGCGAACATACGGAGCTTGACCAGGGAGGCGGCGCGGGGTCTTCTCGCTCAAGCCGGGAAAGGGCGGCGTCGAGGTCGAGCAAGTCGTCGGGCGAAGCGTCGAGCCGAGCCACGGCGTCGAGGTCGAGCTCCTCCCGCCGCCGCGAAGGACCGCCTCTCCGCAGCCGCTTACGGTTGCGAGCATGGTCGACCAGCACGTGCGCCGCATGGCCTCGGACGCCGCCGCGAAGAAGTGGCCTCGGTTGTCGAACTGCTGATCTCCCACCAGCCGCAGATAGGCCTCGTGAACCAAAGCCGTTGCGCTCAGGGTATGGCCGCTAGCCTCGTTCGCCATGTGTGCGGCCGCCAGCTTGCGCAGCTCCTCGTATACCAGCGGCAGTAGCCCTGCGGCGGCTTGCGGGTTTCCAGCTTCGATGGCGCCGAGGATGCGGGTGACCTCGTTCTTCATGAGGTCAAGAATACCGGCCGGGGCGATGATCGGCCAACACGTAGTGGAACGGGACGTTCCGTCGGAAGCGATCGCACAATCAAGGCCAGCATCCCGTCGCTGCACTTCGAACCGGGCGGAGAGCTTCGCGGCCACGCGGGCTCGCCCTACATTGGACACCGGGGACGAGATACGACTTGCAAGGCGTCTGTCGAGTTGGAGATCCTGAGAGCGCCTGGTAGTCAACCAGGCGCTCTCCCAAACGAAAAAGCCACGGAATTAAGGGGAAATCGTAAGGATCTACAATCTTATGTTCAAATTCGAGAGGAACTTCGTAGACACGCCGATGTGATGTAACTACAGAAATTGTCTAGAGTTAAGTGGAGACGAGCGGGATCGAACCGCCAACCTCCTGGTTGCAAACCAGGCGCTCTCCCAATTGAGCTACGTCCCCGCGCAGATTTTGGAGTGCCGTATGCCAGCCATTCTCGAGTGGTACAGGCTGGAATGCCGCTCACTCCACGATAATGATAGCGTGATCTGAGAGAGTTGCCTAGCGTGACCTGATGCCGTGAGGCGACCCTTTCGCCACGCTTGAATTGCTCGCGCGAAGGAGAGAAACAGCCATGCTTTACGTCGGGTTCGGTGAGACGGACATCACGCCCAAGTTGGGGTCTCAAAGTCCGGGCGGGATGCAGCCGAGGCGTCTATCCGAAGTTCATGATCCGCTCAAAGTCGTCGCCATGGTGATCAAGAATGACACAGAAACGATCGCTCTGGTGGGAATTGACGTCTTGTTCATCGGTGAGGAACCCACTGCCGCCGCACGCGCAGCCATCACGAAAATGACCAAGATTCCCGGCTCGCACGTGCTGTTGGGGGCGAGCCACACCCATGGCGGTGGGCCGGTCTCGAGTTGCTTTGGGTCGGAGGCTGATCCCGAATACGTCGATCTGATCGTTAAGCGCGTCACTGAGGCGGTCATTTCCGCCTATCACTCGCTCCATCCCGCCGAGATCGGCGACGGATTCGGCCACGAGCCCAGTATTAGCTTCAATCGGCGCTTCCTGATGCGCGATGGCCGGCAGATGACCCATCCCGGGAAAGGGAACGCCGACATCGTCAAGTCGGCGGGTCCCATTGATCCCGACGTGGGTGTCCTGGCGGCTCGTGCGGCAGATGGCACGCTGCTCGGTCTCTTTGTGAATTTCGCCTGCCATCTGACCGTCATGGGCGGAAATGGCTTCACGGCCGACTATGTCTTCAACCTGCGCGAGACCTTGAGACGTCATTACAAGAATCCCCGCCTCCCGGTCGGCTTCTTGTTGGGCGCGGCCGGTGACGTCACGCAAGTCGACAACCTCCGGCCCGGTCGCGAGTTCGGCGAAGAGTGGTCCAGTTTGTTCGGATTAGCGCTCGGTGCGGAAACGATCCAGACCGTCTCGCGTCTCGGTTGGAAAAAAGACGCTGTCATTCAGGCCGTGCAGACCACTGTGCCGATCCCGATCCGTGAGCCGCGTGATACGGCCCTCGAGACGCCCGCCGGTGGCCTCGGCGCTGGTTCGGTTGCCGAGAAGGTTTATGCTCGCGAACGCGAGCTACTGGCCGAGGAGCGCGCAAGCGCCCGGTCATCCCCTGTGAAGTGCAGGCCATCCGGATCGGTGACCTTGGCATCGTCACCAATGGCGCCGAGTTCTTTTGCCAGCTCGGGCTTGATATCAAGGCGGCCAGTCCGTTCGCTCGGACATGGGTGGTAAGTCTGGCCAACCAATGGATCGGCTACGTCGCGACCCCATCGGCTTACTACGCCGGCGGCTATGAGCCCCGCACCGCCCGGAGCGCCAAGATGGCGCCGTGGGCCGGTCAGTCCCTCGTGGAATCCTCCCTCACCGCACTCAAAAGCGCCCATAAGGCAGCGGCCTCGCCGCCTTTTTGACCGGATTCTTCACCACGGCCCGACACAAGACCGGAACCGGGATCGGCCGACGGAGCTCCCTCCTGCCAATCGTGGAGGAGCCGGTTCTGTCCGACGACCACGCGAGTCGACTGTCGGATCATTGATTCTTAGGCTTAGGCGAACGGCAGGAATTAGGTTACCCGGGATCCGGTCGACCCATACTAACCCGACACGTTAGCCAGGAGCGGCGGCCTTGGCCGGTGCACTTGCTGTGCCCCACAAAACCCCTCGCTCGCGCGTCGGGCTAGTATTGCCGGTCTCCTCGACACCACTCTCCTTGGGGAACTTTCGGCCGGCCGGTCACCTAAGCCGAGGGCATGAGAAAGTCGCGGTTGTAACGCTCGCCCCGATTATCCAGGCGCCCAGCCGTAAGCACATAGTAAATCACTGTATATGGCAATACTCCGCCACGGATCGCTTTATGCGGATTAGTCGGACGCCGGAGCATAACTCGATGTGGACATTCAACATACGTTAGATTGTCAAAATGGGCCGGTTATGCAGGCGCCCGTTCGTAATATGGTGGTGCTTCAAGAGATACGTGAAAATGTCCGAACGTGCCGACTATGCAGGCGCCCAGGTGGAAGTCGATGATCTGCATAGGGTTACAGCGATTCTTCGAACTTCCGATTATTCAGGCGCCCAAGCGGAACTCGAAGCTGCATTGCGAGATGCGGACGAAGCCGTTTTTGCCGGGCGCCTTTTCGGCGCGCGGTCCCGAGTGCGCCACGCTTCACGCGGCTTTGACGAGCGACACGCCCGTTTCCTGTGATGGGTAAGGCGACCGGCAGGAAATAAACTACCAGAGTCGCGCTTGGGGCCATACCAACCCGACAGGCAAGCGAGCGGACCGGCGGTGTCACGCGCTGGCCTCGGCCGGCGTCCCTCGGTTGCGCGTCGGGTGAGTGCGGCCGGGCTCCGCAGTCCCGGTATGGATGCGATCGCTCGGAACCGATCGATCCTTGGGTGAGTTTCGAGCCGCCGGTCGCCTTAATAGCCTGCATCCACTGCGAGGCCAGAAGATAGGCTCTGGCTCGGGTCGGTCGTTCGACTGCTTCCCAATAGGGTTCTATACCGTCGGGCGAGGTAAGTTCGTTGACTTTTTGCCGGATAATCTGTGGTGATTGGCTGACCATGGCTGGCGGGTCAGCATGCCGTTGGGCAGGGTCCACTCGAACATGACAGCATAGTAAGGGAGAGGGTCATACGTCTTCCTGGTGCTGAGCTTGCCGATGTATTCGTCGACTTTCTTATCGAGCTTGGAAAGATCTTCGACGAAGAACTTGCGGAATTCGGCGAGATGCTCTTCGGGGGTTCTCGGTTGTAGTGGTGGGATCTGGCTCATCGCCTTGAGGTATTTGACGAAGTCGTCGCCTCGCCGGAGCGCCAGATAGTGGGTCATCGCCCAGGCCCGGGCATAATCGGTCGGCGTCAGGGTGGTTTCAAGCATCAACGACTCGGCGCGTGCGACGTGCCGCTGGCTGGCCAACCTCGTGGAACGCGTGTTGGGAGCGTTGACCTGGATCGAGAACGGGTCGTTGAGCTCACGGATCGTCGCCATGTGTAAGGCGTTGATCGTGCCGAGTCCGCCCAGGCAACCCCTTTTTCGTCTTGGCCGTGGTGGCACAGTACTCGGCCAGTCCTTCGACCAGCCAGAGTGGCCAGTTGCTGAGTCGAGGCTGCACGCCAATGTTGGAGAGGATCTGATGGGCACCCTCGTGTGCAACAGTCTGCGGCTTCAAGAGTGCGGCCACCTTGGGCTCGGGATGGGGTTGGTCGGGCGTTTCGTAAAAGAAGATGCGATTCGTGCAGAACTCGTAGTACGCCTGCACCTCGGGATCGACGGTCTTGTGCGCTCGGAAGTCACGCTCGGTGGCGAAAATCACGGCAACCAGGGGGAATTCCGACTCGTGAACCGGGATCCCGTTACGGTCAAACGCTTCGATTAAACCCTCATACAAGTCGTCGAGCAAACGACCGCTGTTCTTGGCGAATGCCTGGGTCGATTGGTAGAGGATCAGATAATGGTCCGTCTTCAGGAGCTTGTACCCCTTGAACGGACCATTGAGCAGTCGTTTTCCCAACTCTTCGGCCGTGATGGGCTGGAACGGCTGATCGGTCGGTACGAGCATGCTGGGAATGCCGAGCTGGCCGTCGGGCAAGATCAGGGTGGTCTTGTCGCCGTATCTGGCCATGCAGCCGCCCGACAACGCAGTGTCCCGGTCGTGGCGGATCTTGTAACGCTTGACCGCGGGTGCGGACGTGCTGTGGGATCTCGAGGGTTTTGGGATTGCGTTCAGATCGCGGCTCGCGATTGTCGTAGCGGATAGCTGTCCGGTGCGAGACGGCTGTGCCTGGGCGGCATCCCAGCCGGCACAAACGGCGACGATGGCGGTCAAAGAAGAAGACGCCCCATGCGACGTCACCGCGACGACCGCGGACCAGCGGGTGTCCAAACTGGATGCCCCGTCCTCGGCCGCCACGGGCGATCACGACGAGTTCCATGGCCGGAGTTCTCTGGTGGGCCTCGTCTGAATAAATTCGTTGCTAAGATAAATCTGAGTGTAGCACTCTGTCCTCTCGGCGAGAAGTCGTTGCCTCGACGAACCAACGGAAAAAATGCTGGAGAGGCCGCTGACGGCGTGACTCATTACGCCTCAGGCCGCGGCACGCTCCTTCCGCCGGCATCGCCGAGAACCTGCGCTCGGGCCGGGTCTGCATTCGCCTTCGATTGGACTCTGCGCAGATGCTGGAGCAGGGGACGCTGAACGGCCTCGGTCCAGAGTATTGCCGCGATAAAGGTCGTGGCAATCATCCCGATAAGCTGAAGTGTCGTCCCTTGTGCCGAACGGAGGACGGCGATCGCAAACCAAACGCCCGCTGGCATTTGCAAAGCAAACAAGCCGAAGCTCGCCTCGGATACACGCTCCAACCCGCGCCAGGTGAGCGCTCGCGCGATCAAGCCTCGGCCTCTCGCCAAGTCGGCCAGGATCGCGAGGGTAATCGGCACCAGCAGCCCGTGCCGCAGCAGGACGTAGGGAATGTCCGGCACGAACGCGAGGAACAACACCAAGGCGCCCGCCACGTAATCTCCGACCGATAACCAACGATCCGGTGCGCTTATCGAGCTGATGCTCGCCTCGATCGACCCGAAGGCCGATCAAACGACCCAGCACGACCCCACTCAGAAACTGAGGCAGCCAGACCAACGGATCGAATCGGAGCACATTCAGCCAGAAACCGCCGAGAGTCACCGAGATGGCCGTCATCCGTTCCCCTCGGGATTCATCGACAAGATAGGCCAGCGCGGGCAACCCAGCTCAAGACGACCAGCCCGCTCAAGTAAGATCTTGTAACGATCTTCGGTTCCAGTCCGCGATGAAACGAGCGAAAAAAGGGAATACCACGTAAAAGAAGGCGAATGCCGAAAGAGCCCACGCCGGTGCGTTCCAGGCGATCGCGAACGATGGGAACCACGCTTGTGTCAGCGTCAGATTGGTGGCGGCCATACCCAGCAACGAGCCCAGCGACGCCGGTTTGGCCGTGATCGGCAACAGCGCCGGGGCGGGGATCAGGAGCAATAGTGAGAGAAAGTAGAGCGGATAGAGACGGATGAACCGGCCCCACCAGAAGGAGCGGTCGGAAACTTTCGGGCGGCCCGCTGGCATCGAGATAAGCGTAGGCGAGCAGAAGTCCTGAGAGCTGAAAGAACAGACCGGTCGAAATGAACCCCCGCCCGATCAAGCGCGCCAGCGGCGTCGGCAACCCGTTCAGCAGCTCGAATGTCAAGAGACCGGCCTGGTGGGCCTGCATGATGTGGAACAAGTAGATATGAAGGGCGACGACAACCCGAATTCCAGCCAGCGCCGGCAAACGAGGCCGGCTCGACTCCGAAAACGAGATGCGGGCTCGCCTCCAGTACTCCCTTCAACATCATCCACCCCTTCCATGCAGCGACTCGACACCATCGCTCGTCGCCTCGAATCACGATTCATGACATTCGATCGGCTGACGTCAAGATCAATCTAGACTATCTCGATCGGATAGTTTGGAATTCGATGGGCCGGATTCGAGTGCATTCGTCTCACAACTGCCTTTATTCGGTTTTTCGTTCAGGCTGGTGTAGTTTGTGACGATAGGATTCGGATCTTGAAGCCGAGTCCCTGTGAGAGAGCGACCATCTCGCCGAAAATGTCTCCGTAGGCGACGGCGACGTGGTTGCTCATGTAATGAGCCATGATCGTTTCCATCGAGCAGCCGAGGTCGGCAGCCATGAAGGGCCATTGGCGGGTCGTGCCGCGCCACCAACTTTCGCGAACATTCTCCGGCAGATCCACGGATTCGCCGCGACCCAAATCCATGACGAGTTGCCCGTGCTTGTCGATCCAGGCGCGAGCCCACGTTATGGGGCCGGGCAGACTGACGCCCGCGAACGTGCCGCCGGGGACAGGGAAGTAGCCAGCCGGTTGGCGGTAGCTGTGGACTCCGCCCAGGCTGCTGACATCGTGATTGAACGCATAGGCGCCGCAACTTCCGGAATTGAGAAGTACCCAGAGGAACCGACCGTCGTGTATGGCCCCCCAGCGGACGTCGTGGAACATGACCGCGCCGGGCATTGCTTTCGCCTCCATCAATCGCTTCATCAGCTCCATCGGCACCAGGTTCCCTTGGTCGGCCTCGGTACTCGTGATCACGACGTGGCCGTTCCCTTCGGGCCGGGCGTGCGAGTTCAAGAGGCCCTCGGCGAAGTCGCTCGGCGGAAGGAGCTTGAGCAGGCCGAGCTGGTACTGCCAGCCCAGGCAGTCAGCCTTGAATTCGTCCAGCAGGTCCAGCACAGCCAGGTAGCCACGAAGTTGCTCGCGCGTCGCGGCGGGAGTGAAGTCCTCAGCCTCGGCTTCTCCCCAGTGAAACGTGACGCCTCGGTCTTTCACGAATTGGAAAGCGTCGTCCACGCGCTTGTCGCTGATCGTCTTGCTTCTGTCGATCAGCCAGGCCTGGTCGACCTTGTGTTCGCTGAAACCGATCGGGTAAAGCAGCCTCGGACCGAAGTAGCCGTTGATCATCCCCATTGAAGTGTCGCCGAGCATCAAGGCCAGCACGCGCTTGTGGCGAATCTCCGCCTCAACTTGGGAGGCCATCGCGATCGCCTCGGGCCGGATGGCGGCTGCGCCGTGTAACTCGTCGGTGGCGTAAGGAATCCGGCCAGTGGAGCACCACTGGTCGAGCCGCTCCATGAACCGGCTGTCGGCGGTCCAATCTGAGGCGTCGGTCCAGATGCGTGAAGTCGTCCGGCCGACACTTTCAAGCGAGGCGCCGGTGTTCAAGAGGGCCACCAGTCCAGGCCATGTTCCGGAAAAATTTGATGCCAGGAGAAGCGGATTGTCCTTGCCCACGACCCCATCGACGGTGTGTGGCGCGTAAGTCCAGTGCACGAAAACGCCGATCAGCGGATCGTCAATCCGGCCCAATTTGGCGATCGACTCGTCCGGGCGGGTCAGATAACCGTCGATCAAATACGGCGATCGTCCGAGCTTTTTGAGGGCTGCCGTGAGTTGCGTCGTGGTCTCGCGCGACTGGGCCAGAGCCCATTCATTCGGCTTGGCTCGATAATCGCCGGGCCAGAAGAGAGCGACTTTCTTGGACATGGGAAACTCCGCGGTATCGATTTCGGGAGGGTGGCCAGTGGTGAAATGAGAGTGTATATTGCCTGATCTTGAGACGCCACGGGATGCTTCGCGGCGCCGGGTGTTACTCTCTGGTCGATTGTCACAACTTTTCGGGAACGGATCGGGAACGGCCGATGTATGACCTCGTGGTGATCGGTGGAGGCTCTGGAGGTTTGAGTGTGGCGACCGCGGCCGCCAAGGTTGGTGCCAAGGTCGCGTTGATCGAAAAGGACCGATTGGCGGGCGAGGCGACGTTCGCCGCTTGTGTACCGAGCAAAGGTCTCACTCACGCGGCAAGACTCGTCCGCCAGATCGGCGATGCTGAGAATTATGGTGTGCGGGCCGGCACGGTCGCGGTGGACTTCGCCGCGGTGCTCGTTCGCGTTCGTGCCGTGGCGGAAGAGTTTACTCGCGGCGAGTCGGTCGAAGTCCTGGAGGCCAAGGGGATCGAGGTCATCCACGGCTCGGCGGCTTTCGAGGCTTACGACACGGTCCTGGTCGACGGGACGACGCGAGTTCCCGGCCAACGGTTCGTGATCGCGACCGGTTCTCGGCCGGCGGTTCCAGCGATCCCCGGCCTGGCTGAGGCGGGATACCTCGACAGCCACTCGCTGTGGTCGCTCACGAAAGTACCGGAGAGCCTGATCGTCATCGGCCCTGAGCCCGTCGGTCTTGAGTTGGCCCAGGTATTCAGCTCGGTTCGGTGCCAAGGTCACGGTCCTGACAACGTCATCCCGACTGTTATCAGAACGATGACGAAGAGGCGTCGGAACTTGTGACGCAGCTCTTGACGGCCGAAGGGCTTACGATCAAGACCGGGGTCGAGGTAACCAAGGTTGAGGTTCGAGATGGAATTAAAGTTTGTAAGTTCCAGGATCCCGTCTCCGGTGGGTCTGGCGAGGTTGTAGGCTCGGATATCCTGCTCGCCGCCGGACGTTGGGCCAACGTCGAGAGCCTGAACCTCGAGGCCGTTGGCGTCCATGCCGATCCGGCGCATGGCATCGGAGTCGACGACTATCTTCAGACTCATTCGTCGAGGGTCTACGCGATCGGTGACGTCCTACAACGGCATTCGTACGCCCATTTCGCCGAGTGTGAAGCGGCTGTCGCGTTTCAAAATGCCGTGTTGCGGCTCCGAAAGAAGATGGATTACTCCGGGATCCCCTGGGCCACGTTCCTCGACCCCGAGGTTGCCTCCGTCGGGATCACGCAGGCCCAAGCCGCGGAGGATCGGCGGCCCGTTCGCGTCTACCGGGTCTCATTCGCCGAGATCGATCGCGCTCGAATCGATGGATGCACCGACGGATTCGCCAAGGTTGTTGCAACCCCATCGGGCAAGATCCTTGGCGCGACCGTGGTAGGCGAAGACGCCAGCATGATCCTCCAGGAGTTTGTCCTGGCGATGAAAAAGGGCCTGGGATTGAACGACATCGCCGCGGCTGTGCCGATCTATCCGACTTATGCCGGTGTCGCGCACCATCTCGCGAGCCAGTATCGGGAGAGCCGGCTGGGGAACAGCTATCTGAAATCCGCGTTGCGGCTGTTTTACGGGTTCATTCCGCGCGTTGACGCGGGTAATGGCACGGTTGAGTCGAAACCGGAAACGACGCCGGAACCCGAATCGCACGTGCTTGCGTCCCACGGGCACGGCCACTGAGACAATTCCGCGCTCGGCGGGTACGGAGGGAGGCCCGTCGAGTGTGCTGTTCGCCCCGCAGGAACGCCCTCACTTGGCTGGCTTATTGAATTCAGCCCTCTTTCGCTCGACGCGACGGGCAAATCGTTCGACGTCGATCACGCGACGTCGGTGGATGCCTCGGGCGATCGGCTCCGCGCCGTCATGAGCCTCGACCTGGAAGGTGACGACTTGACCGTCGACGTGAATCACCCGGGCACGGCAGGTGACCGTGAAGCCTTCGGGAGCCGGTGCCAGATGTTCGATCTCGACGAAGGTCCCCACGCTGCGCTCGTGCGTTTCCAAGTATGGCGCGATTGCGTCTCGGGCTGTGTACTCAAGATAAGCGATCAACCAAGGGGTGGCCAGGATGGCCGGCATCCGATGGTCGGCGAAACTGATCCGATTCTCGGGACCGACTGTAATCTGTTGCTCGCCCGTCAAGCCGGTTCGCGGAGGTTGTTTCATCGGCAATGCTCCAGAAAGTCGCCAGGACAGAACCGGCTCCTGGATATGCTTGTTCTCGCACAATCGGGGTCGATCGAAAAAGTCGGCTTACCCGATTGACTCTCGTCCTTGACCATGGCAGCTTAAGAAACGATAATGATTCTTAGTTTCAGTCGGTATGGTGTCGATCCAGAAGATAATGCCGACTTCTGCGACGGTGGTTCACCAAGATCGTTCCTCAGACTTTCTCGCCGCTCCATTGGTGGGAGCGGATTGAAACGAAACTGGAAGAACAATATGGCCGCAGCGTCTCTGGCGGGCAAACCGCGCAAGGTCATCCCCAAGATACTGGCCGTGATTCACGCCGATGGTTGCACCGGCTGTGAGGCGTGTATCGAGGTTTGCCCGGTCGACTGTATTTATAAGGTACCAGGGGAGGATCATCCAGGCTTGCAGACTTGGTGCGACGTCGATTTAGATCGTTGCATTGGTTGCAAGCACTGTGCTCAGGTTTGCCCGTGGGACGCCATCGACATGGTGGACACGATTGACGTGGCCTATCATGTGGCCGAGAAGGGTGGACCACCCCAGTACGTGGATCAGCGTTGGGACGGATTGGTTGAGGCGGCACAGCGCAATGCTGAAGGCCTGCTAGCCAAGAAGAAGTAACCCTCCTTGATTGGGTCCCGCGGGTTGAAGGCTCCCTTCCTGCCGGGATGGAGTCGATGGGGAGTTGTGCGCCATTCGACCTAGGCGTCCCGCCGATGTGTGCGGATCGTTCGCGGTGCGCGCAACGGTCTATTGCATTCGAATGCCACTTGTTTTTGGTGGTATTTCCCACTTCGTCCGGAGAACTTGCATGAATCGCTGGGTTCGCTCGTCAGTGAAATGTCTTCTTGGCAGTGGTCTCATGATCGGAGCGGTGGGTTGCACAACGGAGGAGGAAGGGGCCGCGTTGGGCCCAGGCCAACCCGTCTCGGGCCAGGTTGCGGCCCGTGCCGAAGCCGCGAACTTGCGAAGCGGCACTGTACAGGCCAAGGAGTCCGAGCCCAGGTAACAACACCGGCGAGGTCGATCGACACCAAGGCGTTGAGTGAGACGGTCAAGGAAGAAGTGAAAGGCGGCGAGGCGACGCTGGGCGCCACGCCCTTCGATCATCTCTGGATGCCCGCCAAGCCCGGACTGATCAAGGACGAACCGCTTGTCGTGACGGTTCCAGCCGGCCTTCAACCGTTAACTCCAAAGATCGCGGTCCCCGCCTACAATCCCCTGACGAAAGGCAAGTATGAGCTGGGCCGACAGCTCTATTTCGAGCCGCGTATCTCACTCGACGGCACGGTGAGCTGCGCGACCTGCCACAACCCGGCAAAAGGCTGGACCGACGGTATGCCGGTCTCGATCGGGATCGCCGGACAGACTGGCAGTCGAAGTGCCCCGAGCGTTCTCAACACCGTTTATGGCAAATCCATGTTTTGGGACGGCCGTGCTCCCTCGCTGGAAGGCCAGGCCCAGGGCCCGGTCCAGAATCCGATCGAAATGGGTGAGCAGAATTACAAGAAGATCGTCGACCGGCTTCGTGAGATCCCGGGTTACCGCGACCAATTCCAGAAGGTATTCGGCACCCACGTCACGCTTGACGGTATGGCCAAGGCGATTGCGACGTTCGAGCGTGTGGCGGCTCTTTCCGGTAACTCGAAATACGATAAGTACAACGCCGGTGAAAACAGTGCCCTCTCCGACAGCGAGAAGCGCGGCATGGTCCTTTTTGGTTTGCGGCTGAACACCGATGATGACTTCAAGAGCGACGCCGTGCTCCAGAAGGCCAAATGCACACTCTGCCACCAGGGTTTCAACTTCACCGACGAACAGTTTCATAACCTGGGAATCGGTTGGGATGAGAAAACTGGCAAATTCGCCGACTTCGGACGCTGGGCTGTCATTCCGATCGGCGCGAAGAGTGACGCCGATTTGGGTGCATTCAAGACCCCCTCGATTCGCGATGCCGAGCATACCGCGCCTTACATGCACGACGGCAGCCTGGCGACGCTCGAGGACGTGGTCGACCACTACGACAAGGGTGGAACTCCCAATCCGGCCCTCGACACGGACATGAAGAAGCTCAACCTCACCAAACAGGAGAAAGCCGACGTCGTCGCATTCATGAAGGCTCTGAACGGTGAGACCAAGAAGCTGGACGACCTTCTGCCCGACACTCCCTCCAGGGAAGGACGGAAAGACGGTCGACCCGCGCTCGGCTTTAACACCTCCATCGAAGAAAGTTGCCTCGGTTCTCTTCCATTATCACACGGATCGTCCGAACGGGGTCGATCGTCGCCCTGACGTTGTTCAATAGCGACAAGGCGTTCCTGAACCGCTGTTTCCACCGGGAATGGCCAGGGTGAGGGAGGCCTCATGCAGTGTCGGGGCCGCCGTGCCCCGATGCTCATCCGGGTTCCGTTGCACCTCTTTGTCCCCGCTCACGTTCGGCGTGGGTACTGGTGATACCCCTCGACGGCTGTATTCGCCGCGACTTCAGCCCGGACCAGCCCGAGATCGACAGTCGACCTCCAGACCAACAAGCTCATCTCAACCCAGCCCATTTGCTCAAGAAGACGATCGCGATCGAGACGCGATGAACGCAGACCGGAGAGATCCCGGTAACCGGGGGTGTCTGCGTACGAGCGCACGCGCGAATTCGGTATGAGCGTGCAGTGCGACGCGGATACATCCTTCATCCTTTCCGTAGGCGGTGTTACCATGTTCGGAGACTTGGCGTCGAATCCGATCGCCTGCTCGATCGATCTTTCGTTAACCTTTCTTTTCATTCCGATCGTGCCGGCCCTGGGTTTACGGCTTCGCGAGACAAGTCGTATCGATTGGAGGTAGCCCATGCGACATTATTTCATTTTCATTCTCATTCTGATTTGCTTCGCCGCGCTATTCCTATGCTGTTATGCCCCGGTCTTTTTCTCGGATCGCCAGTTCGGCTATCGGGACGCCGGCCACTACTACTACCCGCTTCATGAGCGAGTACAGCATGAGTGGAACGAAGGACGTTGGCCGCTCTGGGAACCCGAGGAAAATGCGGGGATGCCGCTCGTGGGAAACCCGACCGCGGCCGTTTTCTATCCTGGCAAGTTGGTCTTCGCGGTAATGCCCTATGCATGGGCGGCTCGGATCTACGTCGTGTCGCACACTGCGATCGCCTTCGTCATGATGCTGGTCTTGATGCGTGGGTGGGGAACGAGCTGGGTGGGTTCGTGCGCTCAGTGCCATTGCTTATGCGTTCGGCGCACCGATCTTGTTCCAATACTGCAACATCATCTTTCTCGTTGGTGCGGCCTGGCTGCCGTTGGGGATGCACGCGATCGATCGTTGGGTACGCCTGGGACGTCGGTGGGGCCTGTTCGAGTTGTCGATCGTCCTGGCGCTGCAGGTGCTGGGGGGCGATCCCCAAGCTGCCTACCTGCTCGGTCTGGCGGCTGCCGGCTACGCGTTCGGGATCGTTTGGAGTCGAGCCCGTCGAGATAATGCCACAGGGGATCTTGCGCCGAGCCTTCCCCCGTCGCTTCGCGGCTGTGGTGGTTGGTCCCGCTGATGGGCGTTGGCGTTGTCGTCTGGTGTGCGGTGACTTTGGTATTGGCGGAGTGGCTGCCGCAATTTCGGGAGTTGAAGAAGCCGGCGCCACCGCTTCCCGGGATGCTCTGGGTGCCGTTGGTACTGAATGTGGCGTGGAGCTTGGTCGCACTTGCGTTTCTCTATTATTGGTGGCGCCGTGGGAGGCGTTTTCGTCTCGGGTGGATTGGCCTGGGTCTGGCGATGTCGGCCGGTCTGGCGGCCACGCTGACCGCCATCCAATTGTTGCCGGTCATCGAGTTCACACAACTGACGTCGCGGGCAGCCGGCGGCGGACCGCATGACATTTATCCGTTTAGCATCGCGCCGATTCGGATCGGTGAGCTACTCTGGCCCAACATCTCCGGAATTCAGTTCGACGGCGATAGTCACTGGGCACGCGCGTTGAAACTTCCCGGTTACAAAGCCAAGATTTGGGTACCGTCTTTGTACCTGGGTGGCCTGACCGTGGTGCTAGCGGTGAGCGCCCTGGGCTTCCGAAAAGGGCCGCCGTGGCGCGTTTGGCTGTCCGCAATCGTCTTGCTGAGCTTGGTCGGCAGCCTGGGCGAATACACCAGCCCTATCGGAATCGCGCGACTCCTTGCCGGCGCCGATAGCACAGGGCCCCTCCATGACCTGACTGCCGGCATCGGCCCGGTCGACCCGGTCGACTACACCCCGATCCGACAGGATGGGTATCTCCGCGATGGAGACGGTGGCGTGTACTGGTTAATGACAAACGTTTTGCCGGGATTCCGGCAGTTCCGCTTTCCGGCCAAACTGTTCACGTTCACTTCCTTGGGTATCGCCGTCTTGGCCGGCTTGGGCTGGGACCGACTTGGCGAGCGGGGACGCGTTCGCGTCACGGCCGCGATCCTACTTTGCCTTCTGCTGCTAACCACCGCTGTGCTTGCCGGAGTTCACTTGAATCAAGACGCAATCAAGGCGAAGCTCCAAGCCAACCCGATCGGCTCGATGTTCGGTCCGTTCAATGCCGAGAGCGCGCTTCGAGTAATGAACCAGGCTCTGATTCATGCATCGATCGTGTTGGAGATCGGCCTGCTCATTTGCGGTTTGGTGCGGCGGCGCCCGGTGCTCGCCGGAGCCATCGCCTTGATCGCACTGACAGCCGACCTTGCGCTGGCCAATTCGCGTTTGATCTTCACCGTACCGCAAGCGCTATTCGAAACTGAGCCCGAAGTCTTGAAAATCATCGCGCAAGCCGAGCGGGACAAGCCCTCGACCGGTCCCTTCCGAGTTCATCGAATGCCGCTCTGGAATCCGATCGCGTGGCAAAACACAGTGTCCTCCAATCGTGTCGAGGAGTTCGTTACCTGGGAGCGTGATACCCTGCAACCGAAATACGGGATCAACTTCGATATCGAATATACTCATACGTTGGGAGTGGCCGAGCTCTATGATTACGAGTGGTATTTCGGCGGTTTTTACCGCACTATTCGCGACAAGTCGATGGCCGATCGCTTGGGGGTGGAAGTCGGATCGAACGTGGTCTATTTTCCACGACGCGCCTATGACATGTGGAATACGCGGTATTTCGTCTTGCCGTACCATCCCAACGGTTGGCGCGACGAGGCACGCGGTTACGCCGCGTTCCTATTTCAAAGCGAGCGGGTCGATCCGAAACCTGAGCGCTTCCAAGGAAAAACCGGCGCCGCTCCGCTCAAGGAATGGATCGAAAACCATGACTTCCAGGTGCAGCGCAACCTGCAGGAGCACCCTCGCGCGTGGGTTGTTCACGAAGCCAGGACAACCCGCCCCGTCGTCGGCCTGTCGCGAGAAAACCGCGATGAGGCCGTACAAGAGATTCTTTTTGCCGATGATCCGCTTTGGCACGACGAGAACCGGCACGCATTCGATCCGCGGCGAGTTGCCTGGGTGAACAAGGACGACGTGACTGAGCTCGCCCCCTTCCTTTCCCGACACGCGCCTCGTTCGTCGGAGACCGTCAAAGTCGACTATCCATCCCCTCAAAGCGCGGTGCTCGATGTCTCGCTCGAGTCAGCGGGACTGGTCGTTCTGGCCGATGTGTACTACCCGGGCTGGGAGTTGACCGTTGACGGCAAGCCCGCTCCGATCTATCGAGTCAACCACCTGATGCGAGGTGCGGCCGTCGCGTCCGGCTCACATCGCCTGGTCTATACTTACGCACCAAAATCCTTCTGGGTCGGCCGAGTCCTTTCGATTCTGGGGCTGGCCGTGTTGGTTTTGTCTGGACTCGTCTGTCTCCTAAAACCTGTCGATCCGATCCTCGACATACGGGATGTGCCCGTTGCCGGCGACGGAGACGAACCTTCCTGATCTCGTCGAGCTGTTTTCGAGAGCGATTTCCCATGCGAGAGAATAGACTCTTACTTGCCTTCGTCCTGGCCGGGGGCTCAGTCGTCTTGAGCGCCACGGCTCAGTCGGTAAAACAGCCCAAGGTCGCTCCCGGGCCGGGCGAGCCGGACTGGGAGGTTGTCCTGCGCGAGCATTACAACCTGTCGATGTTCGGCGACCTCCTCAATCCAGTCAAAACGACGGTCGAGGCCACGCCCGGCCTTTTCCGCAAGGCCGGGCCGGGGCCCGTCCGGTTCACGCCCGTGATCGCGCTCGGGCTGGAAACCCGCAACCGGGGAGGATGGTATCCATCCCTGTCGGGCCAGGAGACTGAGCCCAGGAAGGTGCCTCTGTGGACCTACGTTCTCAAGAACACGACCGATGACCTTCGCACCGGCAAGAACCTGCCACCGGCGCTAGAGCCCGGCTCGTCCACGACATTTGACCCTGGGGAAACGCCGTTCGGGTTCTGGATTTCCAACGACGGCTTGACGGATGGAGGCGTTTTCAGCCAGCCGGCCCTGGTCGGCCGGCTCAATAAGCGCCTTGCACGCCAGCCGTACAAGGCGATGATTTATCCTCGACGTGACAAAGCCACCGGGAAGATCGTCCCGCACAGTTTCATCATCGGTTGGGAATACTCAACCAACGACGACTTCCAGGATGTGGTCTGCCAGGTCGACAACGCAGTCCTGGTGGAAGAACCAAGGGCAGCCAAGCCGTAACATTCGCGAAACAAACGAGGAGCATCTTCGCTGGCCACCACCGAGCGGACCCCCTCACGCGGACTTCGGCCGACCTCTGCCCGTGGGGGCGAGGCGGTCCAGTTATGGCTTGGCAGCTGCTTTGGAAACCGCCTCCTTCGGAACGGGTTGTCCGGGCGGCGTCGGCTTCGCTGGCTCTGCCGTCGAGGGGGCCGTCTTTGACGCGTCGTGAGTCGAAGGTTGTGGCGAAACCGGCTGACCGCCACCCGAGGGTGGGACCAGCGGCGGAGTCAATGGTGTTTTGGGCCCTTCGGCAACGGAACCGGACGGCCGCGCGGTGGTTTTCGGCGCGGCCGGCACAGGCCTGCCCATTTTTTCCAAGTAATAAGCCGCGATTCGCCGAGTCGGCAATTCGGGTAGGAGGTTCAGTGCCTTGGTGAAATGTTCAGCGGCGTCCTCAGGCGCGCCTGCCTCGAGCTGGCACAAACCTAGGTCATACTCCCAACTGGCTTGCTGGCTGATCGTGCTCGGAAGTCCCAGGAAGGAGCTGGTCGACCGAACCGTGTCGCCTCGTACCAAACTCAGTCCCGCGTCGAGGACGCGCTGGCCGCGGTCAAAACGAAGGCGGGGGACGGCCCGGTCCTGCCAGAGCGTGGCGGCGGAGAAATAGTTTCCCAAAAGGTAGTAGACCAAGCCCTGGCGCATGAATGCCACGCCGGGCTCGGCGCCGAGATTGGGATCATCGATCGCACCAACCGAGAGCAACTCCAGAGCCTTGTCTGGTTGACCCGTATTACAATAGAGGTCGATCAGCCGCGGCTTGACGACCGCCAGGCTCAAGCTGCTTCGCTCCGCGTCCGCCAATTTTTCGATCGCCCAGCCGGTGAGCCCCTGGTTCATCGCAAAAGCCGCTTGTTCGATCGGTCCGGCTTGTCGTTCGATCTCCAGATCACCCAGCTTTTCCTTGATCGAGTCGCATTGCTGGTTGAGTTGGGCGAGCTGCTGTTCAAACCGTTCCCGCTGCTCCGGGCTGAAATCCTCCGGCTGACTGAGATCCAGGGCAGCCTGTAGCCGATCACGGGCCAGGTCCAAGGCACTGGCATTGATATAGAGCTGAAACAACTCGAGATTGAGACTTATCAGGGAAGCGCGATCCAGCGCGTTCTTGGGAGGGGGCGTGGTCTGAATCGCGTAGTTGAGCGCCGTGATCCGCTGACGAAACCGGTTCAGCAATACGCTGTGGTTCGGAGTCAGCGTCATGATCCGCTGATAATTCTCAGGGGTGAGCGGGATGCCCGCCAACATGGCGGACTCCTGAATCATCAATACGCGATAAGCGTCCTTGAGTCTGCGGAAGGCGATCCAGTCGTCGGGGCTGTGCGAGAGCGCGGTCCGCGCATCCTGGATCGCGAGCAGGCAACGGGCCGGCTCTGGTAGGTTCTCGGACGATAGCTCGGTCTCGTCCGTGTGTGCGCCTTCCAGCCACCGTCGGGCCGATTCGGTTCGCGACTGCGGGCGGCTATTGGTCCGGGTCTGAAAAATGTCGTCGATCCACGTGGTCTGAATGGGCGGGCGCTCGGCCCCGCTCACCGGATGGTGAGTACGAAACGCCCGCAGCTCCGGATCGAGCCGGTTCGCTTCGAAGAGGGCGACGTCCGACGCAGGTGCGTCCTGTCGGCCGAACATCACGATTTTGCCGTCGTCATGAAACGGGATCCAGTGCGGACTATTCATCAATTTCCGATACGTCAGCGGGGCGGCTTCCGTCTCGATCATGATCATGCTGATTTTGAATTCGTCGAGAAGGGGTTTCCAGATGGCCTTGTCGTCAGCACCGAGGGCCTTGCGAGTCTCGCGCCACTTTTCAAGCAGGTCCAGCGGGAACAAATGGTTTCGCCCGTCGACGTAAGTCTTCCTTTGCGGCCCACCCTTCCAGATCACGATGTCCCCTTGGGCCTTGGAGGTGTTGAGAACATTTCCTTTGATCTCCTTGTGATTGGCCAAAAAATCGGCCGCTTCGAAGGGGAAATCGTCCTCGTGAAATCCGAAGCCGAACTGAACGCCCGGCACGGTGACGTAGTAGCCGGTGATATCTTTTGTAATCAACAAGAAGATCAAGGCAAGAGTCACAAGCCGGCCGCCGGTCGACCAGAGCGTCCACTTCCAACCCAGCCGGCCTTCGGTTCCCACCCGGTCGTGGTACCACTCCTGGCCATTGACGGCGAGCGTGGCCGCGAACACCATCCCGAAATAGACACTGAAGCGCATCAATATGGCCCAGAACACGGCGAGGACTGCGTAAGGCAGAAATCGGCTCCACGAAAATCGACTGCGCATTCAGGAGAAACGCCCCCAAACCGAGTGCGACCACGACGAGATAGTACACTCGGATCAGGTACCAGTGCGGGACTGTCATTCCCAGGATCGGAATATCAAGCTCCGGCTTCTTAATTCCTTCCCCGAAGAACGAGAGCTGGTCGACCGTCGTGAAGCTGTCCTTAGGCTGGAGCAACTGGATGTAAGGATCGATCGCGGCGATGTAGGCGCGATAAGTGTACGGATTCGCCAGGCAGGCGGCCAGC
Source organism: uncultured Planctomycetota bacterium (assembly GCA_963779785.1). Taxonomy (GTDB): domain Bacteria; phylum Planctomycetota; class Planctomycetia; order Isosphaerales; family Isosphaeraceae; genus CAVRFS01. The sequence goes on along the minus strand of CAWAAW010000033.1, from coordinate 55,965 downwards.
GCACAAGCCAAGCACGATGATCGGCGGTTCGCAAGCGGACCGGCTGCCGGTCGACAACGTCCTGGCCATCAGAAGTCGCTTCGGTCGTTAGGGGTTTCTCGGAGTTGGCGACCAGCCAGGTCGCATTGCGTCCATCGAGCACGCGGCCGGCGACTGCCGCGGCCAGTACGATCAAGCCGGTGAGGAACGATTCATCGATGTTCGCCCAAAGGACGAATGTCGGAATCAAGAACCAGAGGCCGGCAGCGCGGCCCTGGGAGAATGCTCGAAACAGGACCAGCAGCTCGATTGCGAAAAGGAGTTGGCTCCATGTGAACGGAGCCGGGTAGGCCGTGCCGGCAATGCCTCCCATCATGATGCTGTAGATCGGGTGGTACACGGCGCCAAATGCGAATGCCACGCAAAGAGCCGACCACCAGAGCCCGGGTCCTCGATGACGAATCTTGAGCAGCAGCCAGGCGGTCGCCAGCCGCGCCAGGGCGGAAAGCACGACCAAGGCGCCGATCGCCACTTGCTCGGCGCTGGCTCGATTGGCCGTCTCGTCGCCCGCGGTGACCGGGACCAGGCTCGTAAACCAGGTTGTAAACTGCCGCGTGACCCCACTGGAAAAGCCACGGTATATTCACCCAGGGCTGTACCGCTTTCCGTGTAGGAGAACGGGTCGTTCGACACCGGCGCGGTTTGGTCGGCGATCAACTGACCGGCCTTCAAGTGAAGCCAGAGTTGAGAGTCCGTCACGAAGTTGCAAGAGACGGTGAACGTTAACAGGAGCGCGGCCAGTAAGACATAAATGTCGTAATAGGCGTTCCACTCGCTGACGCGCTCGGGCGTCCAGGGCTCGGGCGGAGTCTCCGCCTCCGCCTCCTGCTCGGGCGGCGAGCGTCTCGGTTGTGAGGGTCGCGCTGGTGGTGTCTTTTTCAGCAACAGGCTGTGAAGTTTCAGGTTCGGTCATCAGAATCAGCCGGTAAAATCGAGATGATGGCCAAGAAGTTCGGCTTGTCCGCCGCCACGCACGGGTCAGCTTTATGCTAGGTGGAGACGAGCCGCGCGGGTCAAGAGGGGGCCGGTCCGCGTGCTGTTCGGCGTGTCGCCAGCTCGTTGACTTTTGTGTCTTCACGACTAAAATACGAAGGTTTCTTCCCGCCTTTACATCGTTCGAGGCGACTCGCCGTAAACCGCTACTTTGAAACGATTTTCGCTTATGCGCCTGCTGACCGCCATTCCCAGTCCATAATGAAGAAGCGACGCTCGAAAGCGTCTTGACCGAGGTGCTCAAGTACGCCGGCGACGTCCTGGTCGTTGACGACGGATCGACCGATCGAACGCCGCTTGCTCCTGCGATCGTTTCCGACGGTCCAGACGATTCGCCATCCTCGTAACCTGGGTTATGGGGCCGGCTTGCGTTCGGCGTTCCAGGCGACGATCGAGGGGGGCTACGACGGAGTCGTGACGCTCGATTGCGACGGCCAGCACGAGCCGAAGCGAATCCCCGAAATCGGTTCGCGGCTCGTCGACTGCGATATCGTCTCGGGAAGTCGTTACCTTCAAGTCTTTGATCCCGACCAGAAGCCCCCCGAACAACGCCGGCGGATCAATGTCGAGGTTACCCGCTGGCTCAACGAGTGCCTGGGCCTGAGCCTGACGGACGCCTTCTGTGGCTTCAAGGCTTATCGAACCACGGCATTGGAGCAGTTGAACATTACCGAAAATGGTTATGCAATGCCCATCCAACTGTGGGTCCAGGCCGTGGCACGTGGGATGAGAATCGTGGAGGTGCCGGTTCCGTTGATCTATCTGGACGAGTCCAGGGCCTTCGGTGGAGCACTTGATGACGCCGAGTATCGGCTGCAGCACTATCGCAAGGTCTTTCAGAACGCACTTCGAAAGCAACCACCTGGTGATGGCACAAGGATGTACGGGATGACGGCGCACCGTCTCCAGGCGCCCTCGACCGACGGCGGATTGCTGGTCGAGCCTCCCGCCGCTGCGGTCGGTGCTCAGATCGCGGCCAACTCCGCACAACTCAGCCAATGGGACCACGACTTCCAGGGAAGGCGGGCAGACTGGCTTCGAACTCAGGTCCGCCGCGAAGTCCTGACGCTCGCGGTCAATTTCCTCGGGCGGTCACGGCCTGGTCGGTTCGCCGTTTGATCTCGACGCCGTGAGCTCGTCCGCGAGACCGCTGGTCGTGACCGGTCACCAACCCGAGCTCTTCCATCCGGGCGTCTGGGTCAAGGGTTTCGCGGCCGCGGGCATCGCCGGCTCTCACCAGGGAGTGGCACTCAACCTGATCGTCGACAACGACATCCCCAAGTCGACCTCGATCCAGGTTCCGTCGGATCGACAAGGAGGGCCTTCGCGTCACGCGGGTCGAGTTCGACCGTTGGGAGAACGACACACCCTACGAGGACCTGGCGGTTCGAGACGAATCTCGCTTCTCAACGTTCGCAGATCGAGCCCGGCGCGTTCTGGGCGATGCCGTCATCGATCCGTTGCTCGACGACTTCGGGCCCATCGTCGCCCGTCGTCGCCCGGAGACCGCCGTTGGTGGGCATGCGTTTTTCGCTGGCAAGGCGCGAGTTAGAGGCTGCGTGGGGTATTTCCAACCTCGAGGTGCCGCTCAGCGAGGTTTGTCAGACGGACGGTTTTCTTTGGTTCGCGTCGTCACCTCCTGGCCCAGCTTCCCCGATATCAACAGGTTTATAACGATGCCTTGCGGGAATATCGAACAGCACACGGGATCCGGAGCAAGCACCATCCGGTCGCGGCCCTGGCGCGTCACGGCGATTGGTTGGAGTCGCCGTTCTGGGTTTGGCGGGCGGACCGGCCCCGGCGACGCGCGCTCTTGGTTCGCCAGCGACACCGACTGATGGACCTGCGCATCGACGGCGAGGACGAGGCCTTTCTCGAGCTCCCGCTCATCGCCCGATAGCGAAGCCTGTTGCGCCGTCGAGCGTCTTCGCGACCTGCCCTCGCGATCGATCCGATTGCGCACCCGGGCGTTGACGACGACCATGTTCAGTCGTTTCTTGCTCGGCGATCTCTTCATCCACGGAATCGGTGGCGCCAAGTATGACGAACTGGGTGACGAAATCGCTCGCCGGTACTTTGGGATCGAGCCGCCCGGCTTCCTCGCGCTTTCGATGACGCTTTGGCTGGGATTGCCCCGTTAATTGCCGCGACTGTCGAGGAGTTGTCAGCCGTCGATCGTCGTTTGCGCGACTTGCAATTCAATCCCGACCGTCATCTCGATGAACCCTTCTCTGAAGAAATACGTACTCTGATTAGGGCCAAGCAGGAGGCGATCACGAGTACCCTCGCCATCGCGGCACGATCGGGTGGAGCGATGTCGGGCGATTCGGGGTTGCAACGAGGCGTTGCAACCATGGGTCAGTGCACTTGCGAGACGATCTCGTCGAGTCTCGAGGCCGGTTGCAGAACCGCCTGAAATCCAATCGAGTCGCGCGGAATCGAGAGTTCTCTTTTGTGCTCCATTCCAGGCAGCGGCTGCGACAAGTCCTTACAAGCGTCGCGCGAGCGAAGTGGGATTAGGGCAACAAGGCCCGACCGCGTTTCGACGATTCAGGGCTGAAATCGCGCGTTGTTCCGCCTTTCTTAGCCGTTTTCAGTAGGCTTCTTCTTTCTTTGTCGCGAAACAGATCGTCTCAAGAAAAAATTTGAGGGCTGCCGACTTTTTGCGGCGGAACCCGTCGGGACCACGTACAATGGGTGAAAAGGATCGCGTGGCGACACGCGTTGGACCTCCTTGGAATTCAACCAACGGCCGTTCCTCGCGGCACGTCTCCACTATGGTCGACCCGATGAAAGCCCTTGGGCCGGGAACTCGCCTGCCGTTTCGCCGCGGATCGGTCGAGTACTGCCTCGGCACCGAAGCCGATCATGAAGCAATCTATCAGACTCTGCTCCACGTATTCCACGGTCCGGACCGTGAGTCGTTCCTGGGCGCGCTCAGCGACCCGGCGTACCGGCCCGATCAGCGGCTGCTGGCGAAGGTGGACGGCCGCATCGTCAGCCACGTTCATCTGACCGAGCGTCAAATCCGGTATGGCTCGGTGTCAATTCCGATCAATGGGGTTATCTGGGTCGGAACTCTACCGGAGTTCCGGGGCCTGGGATTCGCGCAGAACCTGATTCGGCTGGCCAGCCAGCGCGGCTCGAGAGAGCGGCGTGGTGCTGCAGGTCTTGACGACGGGCATGCCCCAGTTCTACCGGCCGTTAGGTTGGGGCGTCTGCGGGCGTCAGACCTTCGGAAAGACCATGAGCCGCAACCTGCCTCAAGTCAGTGACGGAGTGATCGAGGGGCGAGGTGGATTCTGGCACGTGCGGCCCTGGCGGCAAGTCGAGCTCGGCGACTTGATGTCGCTCTACGAATTACAGTATGCAAACACGACAGGGACGATTGTCCGTTCCGAAGAATACTGGCGCTGGATGATCGGCCGGAAGTACGCTCATGTGATCTGGGTGGCATGTCAGGGCGAAGCGGTTCAGGGTTACGCGTTCATCAAGGACCACAAGATCTTGGAGGTTGCCTCCGACCCTGCTCATCCCCAGGCGCTGCGTGCCCTGCTGGGTCGAGTTCGGGCCGAAGCCTTGGAGCGCGCCTACCCCGAAGTGACCGTCCATGCGCCCGACAATCATCCCGTCATCGACGCATTTCGTGCAGCATCGGGTCGGATCATCGATCAGGATAGCTATGAGGGATCCTCGTCGATGTATCATATTCCTGACCTGGGTCGCTTCCTAAACTGCATTCTGCCCGAGCTGGCGCGGCGGGCTTCGGAGTCGGGCGGCCCACTTCCCGTCGAGCTGGGCATCTCGCTGGACGACGACCGTTGGCTGATCCATGTTGATGGCAGATCATTCGCGAGTCGAGCCCGACAAGCTCAGCCGTCGACACTTGACTCTGTCCCCATCGGCCTTGGTTCGACTCTTGATGGGACACACGGGAATTGCCGCCGCCGCGGAGGAGGAGGGTTTCATCGCCTCCACCAGCACCGCGCTTGGACGCCGCCCGAATCCTCTTTCCGCCACAACCGATCTGGCGGAGTCCGCTCGACAGTGCAACCGCCTAGTGGTCCGTCAACGTTGGTTTAACGGGGCGGAGCGCCGGCTGTATGCGCACCAGACCGACTCAAGCCGGGACTCCAACTTGGCAATCGACAATTGACGACGCACGAGAAATCACCTTGTTTGGGAAGGATGGCTATTCCTCGTACGGTCGGGGTGCCCGTGAGTGGATGTACCTCTTGACCGGTGGCGACATCAAGTAGAGGTACAGCATCGCGAAGACGACGATCACACCGATTCCGTAGATGATCCGTCTCGTATCGATTCGTTCCTCGGCCGGTTTGATCCGCACGTCGGAGTCGTCCAAGTCTGGCTTTTCTTCCGTGCTGACCACCTGCTGAGGGTCAGCCAACGCAACGTCGAGGATTGGCGCGGCGACCATGGCGATCAAATCGACGATGATTCCAAGCAACAGCGCGACCATGAGTAGCTTCGCCGTACGGCCCCTGATGAACTCGATCGAAGTATAAATCCCGTATGCGGATACCAACGCGAGGACCAGCCAGGCATACTGTCGCCAGTCGGCGGTTGGCTCGGACCGACTGAGTCACGGCCAGGACCATGAGGAGCAGCCCGGCGGCGATGCATAGGCCGCCGACGATCGCAACGTGGATCGGCGGACCTTGAGCGGGGCTGGTCCCGCGGGTAGCAGGTCTTCGTCGTCGAACCCGACGCGAATACCCGTTTCTTGATCGAGGCCGCACGATATGCAAATGGACATACCCTGCGGTACGATGCCTCCGCAAGCTGGAGCAGCGCCGCGCCTTGGCACGAGCGTCGGCGGCGTAGACTTTCCGTTTGGGCGCGCCCCGATCGTCGAATAGGGCGGCTGCGTCGCTGACCGCCGGCTGGGGCGGCCGCGCCTTGCTCGGCCTGACGTCCGCTGATCAACGGCAAGTCGAACGTCTCACGAAGGTCGCCTTCAACGCCCAACGTTCGGTAAGTCGTCCTTGGCTGGGAGGTCGTTTCGGCAATTCGTAAGTGGATGTCGGCGTGGCATCGGTCAATCCAGGCACGGTCGAAACGGAACTGGCATCAGCCTCCGTGACGACGAACCGAGTCCCACATCGGGGACATTTCAATCGCCTGCCCGCCTTGGTGTGTTCGGGCAGGTTCAAGACGACGCCGCACTCTTTGCATTGGATGGTCCGTGGCATGATTCCGTGTCGCGGAGTTTCCTGGCAACCCGGGCGGTCACCTTGGTCAATTCGTCAAAAAGCCGGGCAATATTGTATCAAGAAAGAAGCTCGACGGGCCGAAGCGCTCCTGTCAATCACGATCGACATCGACCAGAACATTTCCCGCCACCGGAACGCTTGATTTCGATCTCCGATCGTTCCCCTCATTTTGATGCCGGTCTCGCTTGCTGTCAAATACAAGATTATAAATTACTGGATTCGGCTTGCCGGCCGACGGAGTCGAGGATGAGTTGCCGCGGTGGACTGGGTTGGCGGTCGACAATCGTGGTATTTCCTTGACCGATGCAGGCTCCGCGGCGTTAACCTGTTCTGAGATATTGGCCTTGGATGACGAACGACGGCCCTGGCTCGGCTTCGTCAATCACTGCGGTCGACATTTTGCCGAGGCAAAGGTCATCGAGGCGGGTGCTCCGCCGCCTCCATTTATTCTAGAGCGCGAAGGCGGAGCCGCGAGCGACGTGCGATTCACTCAAGTCGGTTGTGGCGGTGTTTCTACTTCCGAGTTCCTGGAGACTGATGCGATGAGAGACAATCACAAGGTCAGCCGTCGAGGTTTCATCGAGACGGCAGGAGTCGCGACCGGCGCGGTCATGGCCGCCGGTTCCTTTCCTCATCCTGCCGTCGGCAGTGTGAAGGGCTCCAACGAAAAAATCAATATCGCCGTCCTCGGACCGGGCGGCCGAGCGCAGGAACACCTCCGCATTCTTCTGAAGATGAAGAACAAGGAGCAAAAACCGGTCGACATCATCGGCCTTTGTGACGTGTGGGATGGCGCCAAGTGGACGGAGGGCAAAGACAAGGAAGGCAAAGATCGGGTGACAGGCCGCGGACTTTATTACTCAGCCGAGAAATGTGGCCTCGATTGGCAGGGCAAGGACAAGGACCGCGTCACCAAGGACTATCGTAAGATCCTGGAGTGCAAGGACGTCGACGCCGTCTTGATCGCCACGCCCGACCACTGGCACGCCAAGATGTCGATCGATGCCATGGAGGCCGGCAAGGACGTCTACTGCGAAAAGCCGATGACCCACACGATCGACGAGGCGCGCCGCGTCGCCGAGACGACCAAGAAGACCAAGCAGGTGTTCACGGTGGGCGTTCAGTCGACCGCCGATCCGCGCTGGCGAATGGCCAATCAGATGATCAACAAGGGTGAAATCGGCCACGTGATGCAGGGCCAGACCAGCTATTACCGCAATAGCAGCGAAGGCCAGTGGCGATACTACCCTCTCCTCAAGGAGATGACCCCCAAGACGGTCGACTGGAAGATGTTCCTGGGGACCGAGTTCGGCCTGGCCCCCGACCAGCCGTTCAACCGCGCCCGATATGCCCAGTGGCGCTGCTACTGGGACTTCGGCGGTGGCATGTACACCGACCTGTTCGTCCACCAGCTCACGCACTTGATCCTGGCGATGGGAGTCCGGTTCCCCAGCCGGGTCGTGGGCGCCGGTGGGTTGTATCTTGAGTACGATGGCCGCGATGTGCCGGACATGGCGACCGTGGTTGCCGACTACGACGAAGGCTGCCAGGTCCTCATTTCGGCGACCATGGCCAACGACGTTCAGCTCCCCGAAGTGATCCGCGGCCACAACGCGACGCTCATGTTCGAGCCGACACGCCGAGGATGGTTTCCGCCTCGTCCCGCAGGTCTTCAAAGGCGGTCCGGCCCCTCCGGGCGCCAACAAAGGCGAAGGCGGCAAGAAGTTTGCCCCGGAGCAGCCAGGCGAGGACACCCGCGCCTTGTGGGATCACTTCCTCGAGTGCATCCGTTCGCGCAACCCCGAGACCCTTTGCCCGGCCGAGCTCGGCTACGCGGCGATCGCGACGGTCAACCTGGGCGTCCAGTCGTACCGTGAAGGCAAGGCCTATTACTTCGACAGGGGCACCGGCCAGGCTTCCCATGCCGACCGGTCGTGGTCGGCCCGCTGGGAAGAACGAAGCAAACTCCGCGGCAAACCCAATCAGGTCATCGGCTGGAAGGCCGGCGACACCGGCTCGCTCCTCATTCCGCCGGCCTATCAGAAGCTTGAGGGCGACTGGGTCGACGGCAAGGACCCCGCAGCCTCGGCCTGACGGGTTCGTCTGTCGTTCGTTGTCGGACGCCGTCGTGGACCCGGCCGAACGCGAGTCGTGTCCGATGACTCAACTTGCCCACTCGTCCCGGTCTCTCGCCTGGGACGAGTGGGTTCTTTTCTCCAAGTAGTCCGGCACAATGTGAGAACCGCGATCGCGAGACCGAGCTCCCGCTTACAAATCCTGGTAGAAGCTGGCTCTGTCCGGCGATCGAAGTTAGTCGACGCTCGGATCATCCGATTTCGACCCGGTCGCCCGATTCGATCGTCACTTCCGCGTCCAGCAGCCATCAATACAACAATCGACCAGTTGAAGGCCCAAGTCCTCGGTTTGCCGCAACAGGACGAGGTTCGGCCGGCTCGCCCGCCGCCAGCCGGGGAGGCCGTTGATCGAGCAAGATGCGCGGGGTTGGCGGTGACGGTGGCGATGCCTTGATCCAAGGTCCAGCCGGTCGCCTCCAGCAAGTGGCGCAGACCGACTTCCAGCCCTTGGTTCGAGCCGGCCAGATAGGGCGTTCCGGCCACCACGATCTTGCCCGATGGATCGACGGTCCACTCGCCATAATCGCCGGGTGGCAGGCCGGCGAGCGGACTGGCGTCGCTGACCAGGATCGTCCGCGACGGCCCTTTGCGCGCGCCAGAACGCGGAGCGTGGCGAGGTCGAGGTGGTGGCCGTCGGCAATGAACGTCGCGGAGAGTTGGTCGAGTCCCGCCTGCTCCCAGATCGGATTGGGATGCCGCGGAAGCGGCGAGGCGATCCCATTACCGAGATGAGTGCTCAATCGGGCGCCGGCCTGGGCGGCGGCGTGGATCGTCGCTCCGTCGGCGGCGGTGTGTCCCAGAGCGACGACGACGCCCATCCCGGTCGCTCGCCGGATGAATTCGAGCGAACCGACGCGCTCCGGAGCCAGTGTGATCAGGACGATCCGGCCCGATGCCGCCGCTTGAAACTCTTGAAATAGCTCCCAGTCGGGATCGCGGATCGACGCGACCGGATGCGCACCGCGGTACCCGTCGCGTTCGGAGAGGAACGGACCTTCGAGGTGGATGCCGGCAATGCGGGCGGCGACATCGGGAAACGCATCGCAGGCCGCGGCGATCGTCCGCAGGCCGTGCAGCATGTGATCCGACCGGCGCCGTGATCAAGGTCGGACAGAGCCGCGCTGTTCCGAGAGTCGCCTGCGCACGGACGATCGCGACGACCTGGTCGACGCTCAGGTCCGAGCTCGAGAACGAATGTCCCCACCGGCCGTTCGTCTGGATGTCCCAGAACGCCGGCGCGACCCAATCATCGAGCGGACCGACCACAGTCGGTCCGTCGGCCGCTCGAACGGCAGCGATCCGGCCGTCGCTCACCTCGAGCTCGAGCCATTGCGAATCGCGAAAATCGCGAGCGACGACTCTCAATGGGAATCCTCCTCGATCGATCGGCGAAACTCGCTCAATGACTCCCGACGCGCACCTACCGATCCACCCCGGTTCGGCTGGCGTCCCGTTGCCGGAGCGCGGCGGCGATGAACTCGCGGAACAGAGGGTGGGCCTTGGTCGGCTTCGATTTGAACTCGGGGTGGAACTGGACGGCCAGGAACCAGGGATGATCGACTCGTTCCATGATCTCGACGATCGTGTGATCGGGGCTGGTACCGGTCGCGATCAGCCCATGCTCCGCGAATGCTTGCCGGTAGGCATTATTGAGCTCGTAGCGATGCCGGTGCCGCTCGTGGATCAAGTCGACGCCGTACGCCTGACGGGCCAGGCTCTCGGGCGCGAGCGAGCAGGGCCACGCGCCGAGCCGCATTGTGCCGCCGCGCTCGCGTACCGATTGTTGTTCGTCCATCAGCCAGATCACGGGATGCTCGGTGTTCTTGTCGAACTCGGTGCTGTTGGCGTCCTCGATGGCCCAGCTCGCTCCGGGCCGATTCCACGACGGCGCATTGCAAACCCAGGCAGATACCGAAGAACGGGATGTTGCGTGTTCGAGCGTATCGGATCGCTTCGATCTTGCCTTCGATCCCTCGCATCCCGAAACCGCCCGGTACGAGGATCCCGTCCACGCCTCCCAGGAGTGCCGCGGCTCCGCGGCTATCGACTTCCTCGGCCTCGACCCGGACGACCAGAACGCGGGCCCGATTGGCGATGCCGGCGTGATCGAGCGCCTCATAGACCGACTTGTATGAGTCGCGGTGCTTCATGTATTTGCCGACCACGGCGATTCGGACTTCATGCTTGGGATGCATGATTCGCTCGACCATGTCCCGCCAGTCGCTCAGGTCCAGAGGGCTCGCCTTCAAGTGCAGTCGATTGACCAGAATCTCGTCCAGCCCGTGATTGACCAGCGACAGCGGCACTTCATAGATACTGTACTGCTTGTCCCGCTCTTCGATGACCGCCTTGCGATCGACGTTGCAAAACAAGGCGATCTTGTCCTTGTCCTCGGAAGAGATCGGGTGCTCGGTCCGACAGATCAAGATGTCGGGCTGGATGCCGATCTGCCGCAAGACCCCGACCGAGTGCTGCGTGGGTTTGGTCTTGAGCTCGCCGGCGGCTTTCAGGTAAGGGACCAGCGTCAGGTGAATATACAGACAGTTCTCCCGGCCAACGTCGAGCGCGAACTGGCGGATCGCTTCCAGAAACGGCAAGCCCTCGATGTCACCGACCGTCCCGCCGATCTCGGTGATCACGACGTCGACGTCGTCGTCCACCAGCCGGCGGATCGCCGACTTGATCTCGTCGGTGACGTGCGGGATCACCTGGACTGTCTTGCCCTCGTAGAATCGACCCTCGCGTTCTTTCTGGATGACGGACAAGTAGATCTTGCCCGTCGTGTAGTTGCAGTCGCGGGTCAACGGCGCGTTGGTAAACCGTTCGTAGTGACCCAGGTCCAGGTCGGTCTCCGACCCGTCGTCGAGCACGTAGACTTCACCATGCTGGTACGGACTCATTGTCCCGGGGTCGACGTTGATATAAGGATCGAACTTCTGGAGCCGGACGCGCAACCCTCGGTGCTCCAGCAACATGCCGATCGACGCGCAGGTTAAACCCTTTCCCAGGGAGCTCACCACTCCGCCGGTCACGAAGATATGCTTGGCCATCGGATTCTCGTCCATTTTCTGTTCATTTGTTCGCCGGATTCCAAGGCGAGTAGTATACCATGACCGAATGGTCTGACGAGGTCTGCCGACCTCGACCACTCGAACTCGGACAACGATTGGAGATAGAATAGTCGTGTGACGAGAAGAATTCCGAACGGTGGCGCGGTGCGCACGACCGTCCTTGTCCCGGATTATCGGGATCTGCCGTGGAGCCTGATGCGATGCCTCCGATCCGATTGAACCGCCGCCGGTTTATCGGCTGCTCGGCCGCCGCGAGCCTCGCCCTGGGACAGGGCAGCCTGGCTGAAGCCGTCCTGGTCGATGGCCAGGCCAGCTCCGGTCCGGCTGGGCGTGATTGGCCTGGGCAACCGGGGCACGGCTCTCTTGCGCAGTCTACTCGAGATACCGGGCACTCCGATCGTCGCGGTCTGCGACACGGAAGCCAAGCACCGATTGCGAGCGCAAGGGATCGTCGACAAGGCGCGCGGCCATCGGCCCGAGGTCCTCGACAATCCGAAACGAGTCTTCGACCGACCGGACATCGACGCGGTCGTCGTCGCCCTCCCTTGCCACGTTCACGAGACGATCTACCACGACGCAATCCAGGCCGGCAAACACCTTTATGCGGAAAAGCCGCTGGCGTTGACGATGTCAGGTTGCGATCGTTTGATCGCCGAATCGGCCCGGGCTCCGAAGCTGCCGTCCATGTCGGGTTTCAGCGCAGGTCAAACCCTCGGTTCCGCGAGGGAGTCGAACTGATCCGCCGAGGTGAGCTGGGACCTTTGATCGAGGCTCGTGCCACCTGGACCAGCAGCAACGGTCCGGTCGGCGGCCATGGTGGCTGGCTGGGCCGCCGCGCCCAGTCCGGTGATTGGATGGTCGAGCAGGGGGTCCATATCTGGGACGTCCTTGCGTGGATCAAAGGTGAGCCGCCGATCAGCGCGAGCGGCTGGGGCCGCCGCGATCTCTTCGCCGCGACCGACCCACTCCGCGACGTGACCGACCATTACGCGGTCGAGCTGGTCTGGGCGGATGGGTTCCGCGCATCGTTCGTCCAGAGCTGGATTGCTCCGGCCGACGATGCTTTCACCGGAACGACGCTCCGCGTCATGGGCGAAGGTGGGGGGCTTCGACTTCACCACCGGCTCGCTCACCCTCCGTGACCGGACTTTGCCGCGCAGGGCGATCCAGCCCGGCCCTCAATCCGATACCCGGCTGGCGCTCGAAGCGTTCCTTACCTCGGTTCGGTCCGATTCGACGATCCCGCCACCGCTCAGCTTGGCCGAGGCTCGGTCGGCCACGGAAATCGGTCTGCTGGTGCGAAAAGCGGTGGACGAGCAGCGGATCGTCACGATCGAGGAAGTCCGCCGCCCACGGTCCTTCCATCGGCGCCTGACCTCTGGTCTTGTCCGGCTTCCTCCCGCCGCCTTCAATTCTCGTTCGTTTTCCGGCGACTCCAAGCGGCAAAGCTCGCCAGCCCGACGATACCGAGCCCGAGCATCAGGAGTGATGCAGGCTCGGGAACGGCCGACACCTGGGCGTCGAGGACCACGTCATTCGTGTAGCCCGGTGGACTATAGGAAACGGTGAATGTGACGTTGCCATCGACGATCGTGTTGTCGGTGAACATCCCGCTCAGGCCGGCCGAGGTCAAGATCACGAAGGTCTCCCCGTTGTACGGCGTGAATCCATTAAGCAGGCTGACGTCGAGGAGACTGCCGGAACCGAGGCTGGCCAAGCCAGTCACGGCCAGCACGCTGTAACCCGTGCCGGATGCTGACCCGCCGATCTGAATGTCCAGGATACCGCCGGAATTCTGCGTGTAGTTTCCGCTGACGCTAAGAAGTCCCGGCCCATCGCCGGGATGTACCGTTCCGGAGTTGACCAGGTTGCCCTGAATGGTGCCGAAGCCCTGGAGCAGGCCCCCCTCGATGTTGACCGACTGATTGGCCGCCACCGCGAGCGTACTGTGGGCAGCTCCAGAGGCTTGTGGTGCCAGAGGTCTGAACGTAATCGTTCACCCCGGTCACTTGAAAGAGGCTCGCCGACGTGTCGCCCACCGCGCCGATGTTCACGGTTCCCGCGGTAGTGAAGCTGCCGTTGACCTGGAGCGTGCTGCCTTGGTTGACCTGGAACGTCCCGCTATTGGTGGTCGGGGCGTCGGTGATGGCCAGCGACCCGCCCAGGACGTTGGCGAGGACCGTCCCCTGGTTCTGGAACGAGCCCAGGGACTGGATGGAGCCCTGTCCCTGGATCGTGTTGTCCTTGTTGACCAGGGTCTCGTTGCCGTTGAAGCCGCCGAGTATGGAGCCGGCGTTGTTGAGGGTGATCGTGCCCCCGCCTGAGAGGTTGATCGTGCCGTTGTTGATATCGGCCGAGAGGTTGGAGCTGTTACTGCTGTTTCCGACGATGATCGTTCCCTTGTTGGTCAGATCGCCGGTGAGGTAGGCATTGCTGTTGTCGAGCGAGACGGTCGTGCCCGGGGTGATGGTCACGCCGCCCAGCCAGTTGAGGAACGTGGCGTGGATCACGGCGCCGCTGGCGGCGGAGAGGTTGCCGCCGTTGATCGTCGAGTCGTTGATGGTCACGGAGGAGGAACTGTCCGTCGAGATCGTCCCGCCCGCGTTGTTGACGGTCGAGCCGTTGATATAGAGCGTCCCGCCGCCGGTGGCCTGGAGCGTCCCGGTGTTGGTGGTGGGCACTCCGTTGATCTCGAGCGTCCCGCCCGAGACATTGGCATTGACGGTGGCCTGGTTCTGGAACGAGCCCAGGGACTGGATGGAGCCCTGTCCCTGGATCGTGTTGTCCTTGTTGACCAGGGTCTCGTTGCCGTTGAAGCCGCCGAGTATGGAGCCGGCGTTGTTAAGGGTGATCGTGCCCCCGCCTGAGAGGTTGATCGTGCCGTTGTTGATATCGGCCGAGAGGTTGGAGCTGTTACTGCTGTTTCCGACGATGATCGTTCCCTTGTTGGTCAGATCGCCGGTGAGGTAGGCATTGCTGTTGTCGAGCGAGACGGTCGTGCCCGGGGTGATGGTCACGCCGCCCAGCCAGTTGAGGAACGTGGCGTGGATCACGGCGCCGCTGGCGGCGGAGAGGTTGCCGCCGTTGATCGTCGAGTCGTTGATGGTCACGGAGGAGGAACTGTCCGTCGAGATCGTCCCGCCCGCGTTGTTGACGGTCGAGCCGTTGATATAGAGCGTCCCGCCGCCGGTGGCCTGGAGCGTCCCGGTGTTGGTGGTGGGCACTCCGTTGATCTCGAGCGTCCCGCCCGAGACATTGGCATTGACGGTGGCCTGGTTCTGGAACGAGCCCAGGGACTGGATGGAGCCCTGTCCCTGGATCGTGTTGTCCTTGTTGACCAGGGTCTCGTTGCCGTTGAAGCCGCCGAGTATGGAGCCGGCGTTGTTAAGGGTGATCGTGCCCCCGCCTGAGAGGTTGATCGTGCCATTGTTGATATCGGCCGAGAGGTTGGAGCTGTTACTGCTGTTTCCGACGATGATCGTTCCCTTGTTGGTCAGATCGCCGGTGAGGTAGGCATTGCTGTTGTCGAGCGAGACGGTCGTGCCCGGGGTGATGGTCACGCCGCCCAGCCAGTTGAGGAACGTGGCGTGGATCACGGCGCCGCTGGCGGCGGAGAGGTTGCCGCCGTTGATCGTCGAGTCGTTGATGGTCACGGAGGAGGAACTGTCCGTCGAGATCGTCCCGCCCGCGTTGTTGACGGTCGAGCCGTTGATATAGAGCGTCCCGCCGCCGGTGGCCTGGAGCGTCCCGGTGTTGGTGGTGGGCACTCCGTTGATCTCGAGCGTCCCGCCCGAGACATTGGCATTGACGGTGGCCTGGTTCTGGAACGAGCCCAGGGACCGGATGTAGCCCTGCCCCTGGATCGTGTTGTCCTTGTTGACCAGGGTCTCGTTGCCGTAGAAGCCCTCGATCACGGTGTTCGAAGCGCCGAGACTAACCGTCCCGCCTCCCGTGAGGTTGAATGTCCCGCTGTTGCCAACCAGGACGAGATAGGAGTCGTTGCCGACCTGGATCTGACCGGCATTGGCGATGCTCGAACCATAGATGTTGAGATTCTGCGTTCCCTGGATCGAGAGCGTGCTGTACTCGTCCAGGGACAGGTTGTGCACCGAGGCACTCAGGTTGTCGAGCGTGACCACTGAGGCAGTCGCACTCGTGCCCGTGATGGTCACGTCGGTCGAGCTGCTGTTGGGAACGCCGCTGGGTGTCCAGTTGGTGCTGACGTTCCAGTTGCCGGTTCCGCCATTCCAGGTCTCGGTCTGCGCTTGACGCCACGGAACCGCGAAGGCCAGAACGATTGTCGCGATCGCGGCTTCGAGCAACGATCGCCTGCGCCTCGTTTTCATCCGATCCGCCATCGATCGTCGCATGCCTCTTCCTCCGGTTGCTGAACTAAGGTCAAAACTCAACAGAATCAATCAGGAGGCGTCGCCTGTAACTGCCTCTTTTTTGTCCACATCTTCATCGAACGACGAAGAGCAGTCCTGCGCTTCTGAGCAAAAGTGGTGGAGCGTCAGTGCACCGCGCACATTTTGCGCGATCTCGGTGCCGGCTGCGAACGGTTCCGATTCGCCGCGAGCTCGACCGAAACCCAGGGCGCAGCGTAGGCATCGCTCGATCCGCCACTAGATAGCGATTCGCTCGATCGACCTTGCGCGTGTTGTGAAAAAACAACGCAACGAGGCTCGATGTGCGGAAACTAAACGCTCGTGGTCCCCGCTATCGACGGTCAAAAGCTGTTTCCCGGCACTTCTGTCCAGGCAGCAAGAGACTCTTGATCGGTGTCTTTTACGCAGTGCGCAGATCCGAATTTGAGGGATGGTCCAAGCCGGCGGTGTATACGCGTATCAACTCGTGGTCTGGCATCTCGAAAGATAATGGTTGCTTGATTACTTGAAATCTGAAAGAATCACCGAGGGGATTTGGTGGGGAAAACCGATGCAACTCGACGAATCAGAGCTGCGAACTCGAGCGAGCCTGCTCATGCGGATCCGCGACGCGGGCGACGCGGAGTCGTGGCGGACCTTTGTGACGATTTACGCTCCTTTGGTTTATCGATACGCATCCCGCCGCGGCCTGCAAGAAGCCGATGCGGCCGATTTGACTCAGGACGTGATGGAAAAGGTCACTCGCGCGATCCGCTCCTTCGAGTACCAGCCGGCCAAAGGCCGCTTCCGAGATTGGCTGCTGACTATCACGCGCCGGCAGGTGGCTCTGTTTCACGAGTCCCGGACACGGCGTCCGGAACAGTTATGTGGCTCAGTGGAGCTAGAACAGTTCGGCGAGGGAACGGACCGTCCTGACGCCGACTGGAACGAGGATTTCAACGCCCAGGTGCTCCAGGTCGCCTTGGATCGAGCCCGGCCCCACTTCGAGCCGATGACCTGGCGCGCATTTGAATCGGTTTGGCTCGAGAACCGGTCCGCGGCCGAAACGGCCGACTCTCTATCACTGCACGTCGAGCTCGTTTACTATGCTAAGTCCAGGGTCCTAAAGCGGTTGAGAGAAGAAGTTCAAGAGATCGTCGAGGATTTCTCTTGTCTGGACGCATTCGGGGCAACTTGAGAGGGTGTACGAGAAGGTTTGTAGGGTGGCGCCGAACACCGCCGCGCGGTGTGAAGCCCACCGGGACCCTGCCCTTCGGCGCGATCCTGCCCTTCGGCGGGTACCCCCCTCGGCCGTTGCGGTGGGCCTCGCCTCGATGAATCGAGGCTCGGCGCCACCCTACGCCAGTCGATCAACCGTGATCGGGATTGGTAAACATCGTGGAATGCAAACCCCTCGAGACGCTTTGGAGGTGGGTGGCGGGCGAGTTGTCCCCCGCGGAGGCCGTCGCGGTCCGAGCGCACGTCCACGATTGCCTCGTCTGCCAGGCAACTCTCGACCAGAATACGGAGGACCCCGATCTGCGGCCCTGGCTCGAGGCGAGGCGACGGAGTGCGTGGCGCGGCGCTCGATCAGCGGGTCCTGGACCGCCTGGTCGTTCAACTTCAGGCCAAACTGCCGCTCCTGGAGGAACCTGATCGCGCAGTGTCAGCCGGCCCGGCGATTCTCGCCGGTAGGGTCCTCTGAACCTTCAGGAGACCTTGGAGAAGTAGGGCCGTATCGGCTCCTGAATGAGCTGGGCCGAGGGAGGCATGGGGATCGTCTATCGCGCCTGGGACGAACCGTTGCGCAGGCTGGTTGCCCTCAAAGTGCTCCGCCCCGACCAAGCCGAGGAATCGGATCGGCTTCGGCTGGTGCGCGAGGCCCAGGTCACGGCCCAATTCCGCCACGACCACGCGGTGATGGTCCACGCATTCGCTTACCCGGAAGGCGGTTTGCCTTACTTGGTGATGGAATATGTCGACGGTAAAACTTTGGCTCAATTGATCGATTCGTCGCAGCGGCCCGTACCCCGGGTGGTCGCGACCTGGATCTCCCAGGTCGCCGACGCCCTCGCCGCGGCCCACGCGGCCGGACTGGTTCATCGCGACGTCAAGCCGAGCAACATCCTGATCGAAGCGCATTCGGGTCGGGCGAAGATCACGGATTTCGGCCTGGCGCGATCCCAGACTGGGCCGAGCAGCCTGAGCCGTGACGGTTTCCTGGCCGGGACACCGACCTACATGAGTCCCGAGCAGGCGCGGGGAGACGAATCCATTGATGCGCGTACGGATGTTTATGGCCTGGGAGCGACTTTCTATCAGGCCCTGACGGGAGTCACTCCCTACCGCGGTGCGCCTCACCTTGTCTTGCGCCATGTGATCGAGGAGGATCCGCGGCCGCCAAGGCAGCTCAACGATCAGATTCCTCGCGATCTGGAGACGATCTGTCTCAAAGCGATGGCTCGGGAGCCGGCGCGACGGTATCAGACCGCGTGCGCCTTGGCCGGCGACTTGAGGCACTGGCTAAAGGGCGAACCGATCCACGCCCGACCGGTGGGGCGAATTGAGCGGTTCTATCGCTGGTGCCGGCGCAACTTGGGGGTCGCGGGACTTGCGGCTGCTCTCTTCCTCGTTTTCACGGCGGGATTTCTCGGTGTCGTATGGCAATGGCGACGCGCCGAGCGGAATCTCAAGGAATCTCAGATCAGCTTCGAGCGCGCCCGCCAGGCCGTCGACCAGTTCTATACGCGATTCTACGAGGCAGGCGTTCTCGCTGTCCCTGGTCTCGAGAAGGTCCGCCACGACGCGCTCGGCGAGATGATTCGCTATTACACGGACTTCCTCGACCAGCATCGGAATGACCCCGCACTGCGACGCGAACTTGCCGAGACTTGCCTGCGGCTCGGAAACCTGACCAAAGACCAAGGAAACCAGGCCGACGCGCTCGTCGTCCTCCGGCGAGCCCTGCACGACTTCGAGAGCCTGCCCGCCGGTGGCGGCGACGACCGCAAGATCCAAATGGGCCTGTTTCACAGTCTCCACTACATCGCGCAAGTGGAACACACACTGGGTGAAGTCGAGCCTTCACGGCGCGACTACCTGCGCGGGATCGGGATCCTCGAAAAAATCGTCCAGAAGGAGCCTGGCAACCTCGAACTCAAGCGCGGGCTAGCCGCGATTCAACGTAATTTCGCCAACCTCTCCGTGAAACTGAATGACAAAGTCCAGGCGCGTCGAGCCTACCTCCAGGCCCTGGAGATTCTCAAGGACCTCGTCCAGCAGGATCCGGCTCAGGACGAATTCAAGAACGACCTGGCCTTGATCTATAACAATCTCCTCTACGTATCGGACGATGACGAGGAAAAGCGAGCGTTGTTTGACCAGGCACTGACACTCCGGAAACAACTTGTCGAGGTGCAGCCGGGCAATACTCTATTCCGTCGCCATCTGGCGCGGACCTACATGAACCTCGGGACTCACCAGGAGGCTTGGGGGCAGATCCAGAATGCTCTGAGTTCCCTACGGGAGAGTCGGGCCCTCCTCCACCAAGTCGTGATCGAGCAGCCGAACGTCACGATTTATCAGGAAAATCTTGGGACCACATGTGAGCTTCTGGGCAAGATGGCTCTCAGCCAGGGACAGCACCGAGATGCGCAGGACGCGTACAAAGAAGCGCGAACGATGTTTCAGAAGCTCGTTCACTCCAACCCCGAAAATGCCATGCACAAGTATCAATTGCAGGAGGTCGAGACCAGGCTGGCCGAGGCCGAGAACGCTTTGAAAACCGGTGCAACCGGTTCGTCGGGCACTCCGAAGAATTCGTCGCATTGAGTCGGGAAGCGGTGAAGGCTCCCCAATCGTTTTCGTAGAGCGCAATGAATTCCGTTCTGCGAATCGCCCGAGGCAGTGTCAATTCGCCCCGGAAGGGACGTCCCAGAGCTTGGTTGTGGCGTCCCGGCTGGCCGTGAAGACGGTGCGGCCGTCCGGGGAGAAGGAGATCCAGTCAATCGCGTCGGCGTGCCCGCGGAGGGTCGCGCGGAGAATACCGGTCGAGGCGTCCCAGAGGCGGAGCACGTTGTCCTCTCCACCCGAAGCGACGGTCTTGCTGTCGGGAGAGAAAGTGAGCGAGAGGGCCTGGCCGGATTGCCATGACAACGTGGCGCGCTGGCGAGGTCTTCGTGACGTCCCAAAGCACGACGGTCGTGCCCTCGGTCGCCGCTGCCAGGGTTTTGTCGTCGGGCGCGAAGGCCAGGCGGATAATTCGACCGGCGGCCACGGACAGGACCGCCAGTCGACGTCCGCTGGCGACGTCCCAGAGCCGAATCTCTCCGGGGCCCGGGGACTGCTCGGCCCCCCGTCCAACCTTGCCGCCGCCCGTCGCCAGCGTCTTTCCATCGTGCGAGATAACAATCTGGTTCATCCCCCCTGGATGATTGAAAGTCGCTCGCGCCTTCCCGGAGGGGACGTCCCAAAGTGTCACCAATCCCGCGGCGTCGGCACCGATCAAGGTCTTCCCATCGGGCGAAAACCCGACAAGATCGACACCGCCCTCTCGTCCACTCGGCGTATTGATGAGCTGGAACGTGCTCGAATCCCAAAGCTTGACAACCCCGCTTTGGCCGGCGCTGCCGGATGCCAAGATCTTTCCGTCGGGACTGAAATCGACGGCGACGACGTCACCATCGTGACCTGAGAGTTTTGCTCGCTCTTTACCGTCCTCAAGGCTCCAGACCATCACTTCCACCGGGGGTGGGCGCCGGGGGTCCTGCTGGTTTGGCGCCTTTCGTCGGGGCCGGGGCCGTTTTTTGGGAAGGCTGAGCCTTGCCGGAAGCCGCCCCCTTTGGTGGCTCGACGGCACGCGCCGGCGGGGGTCCTGCGGTCTTGGCTGCGGCCGGAACATTGGGAATCTGAACCTTGGATGGTGCGGTACCCTTTGGCGGCTCGACGGGAGCCGCCGGCGGGGGTCCTGCGGTCTTGGCCGCGGCCGGAACATTGGGAATCTGACCCTTGGATGGTGTAGCACCCTTTGGTAGCTCGACGGGAGGCGCCGGCTGCACTTTGGCTTCCGGTGCTCGGGCTGTCATTTTGGGAATCTGAGACTTGGGTGAAACGGCTGTCTTTGCTGGCTCGACGCAGGCGCCGGCGGCGGTCCGGCTGTTTTGGCCGCGGGCGCCACACTGGGAACCGGCGGTTGCGGAGCTTGTGCCGGGACCGAGGCGGCGCGAATCTGGCTGGTGCGGACCCCGGCGGCCAAGAGCCGGCCATCCGGTGAGGTTGCCATGCAGCGCAGCGGCGACTCGCGCCTCCAAACGAGAGTCGCTCTCGCCCAAGTGCAAGGTCCCAAACCTTGATGACTCCTTCTTCTCCGCGGGTGGCCAGGGCCTTGCCGCCGTCCAGGCTCCACAGGCTCCTGACCGTGTCGGTGTGTCCGCGGAGCGTGACGCGCTCCTGTCCCTTCGACAAAGCGGCCGTTCGATCCAAGGCCCGGCTTTCCGGCGACACGTCCCATACGGAGATTCCGCGCTCGCCACCTGTGTACAGAGTCTTACCGTCGCTCGTGAACGCCAGGCAAGCGACGCCCTCGCCCGGCACAGGATCGGGCAAGGTCAGGGTTGCGGCGAGCCGGCTTGATGCCACGTCCCAGAACGAAACGGTCGGGTCACCGTCGCACGAAGATGCGAGCGCTTTACCATCGGGAGCAAACGCGAGGGCTGTGACGGCCTTCTTGGCGCCGCGGAGTGTGGCCTTTTCGGTCTGCGTGCCGACGTTCCAGAGTCGAACCGTCCTGTCCGCCCCGCCGCTTGCCAGCGTTTTGCCATCGGGTGAGAAGGCCAGGCACCAGGTCGCCTTGGTATGCCCCTCCAGCTTGCCCACCGGGACACCGTCCGCCACGTCCCAGAGCATCACGACGCCTTCGGCTCCCGCAGTGGCGATTGTCGAACCGTCTCGCGAAACGGCGATCGTACGAGTCAGGCCCGGCGTCCCTTTCAAGGTCCGGAAAGCCGGAGCCCCGGCCCAGCCCCACACGTTGACAGAACTCCCGGCCGTCGCCAGAGAGTGACCGTCGGGCGTGAACGCCAAGGTGCGGGCGTCGTCGGGCACCACCGCCAGCAAGTCGAGCTCGTGCTTGGTCGCGGTGTCCCAGAGCTTCAGGGCCGCCATATTTGTGCCGACCGGGAGCGTGGCCAGGATCTTGCCGTCGGGCGAGAACGCAACATGAACTTCTTTGGCTTCGAACTTGATCGGATCTCCTTGTTCCTTCCCGCTAGTCGTATCCCAGAGCTGAACGGACCCGTCCGCCGAGGCCGTGACCAGGAGCTTACCGTCGCGAGTGAGCGCCAGTGATTGAACTTTTGACTCGATGCTCGCGAACGCCTTCGGCGCGAGCTGAGTGTCGACGGTCCAGACCTTGACTTCGCGGTCGCTGCCGCCGGTAGCCAGGATTTTACCGTCGACCGACAGGGCAAGTGTTGTCAACGGCCCGTTGTGTGCCTGGGTACGGAGGGACTGCAAATGTCGGTCCGCCGGGTCCCAGCGACGGAGCGAGCCGTCCTCACCGCCCGTGATCAGGGCATGTCCGGCGGGCAGGAAGTCCAAGGGACCGGCCAATCCGGCATGGGTGCGGCAGAAGGCCTTGCTCAGAACCGGTGGCAACCTCCCACAGCCGGGTCATGCCGTCTCGGCTCGACGATGCGAGCGTCGCGCCATCGGTCGAGAAAGCGACCGAGTCGATCTCGCCGCGATGTCCTTCGAGCGAGCGACGAACCGAGCCTGACTTCACATCCCAGATCTTGACGGTCCAGTCGAGCGAGCCGGTGGCGAGCGACTTGTCATCGGGCGCGAACGCCACACTGGTGATCGCGCTGGTGTGACGCGCCAGCGTTGTCCGCTCGGCGGACTTGGCGATATCCCAAAGCGTGACCGAGGCATCACGGCTCCCCGAAGCCAGCGTTTTGCCATCGTGCGAAAATGCCACGCAACTGATCGCGCCGGCGTGACCCCTCAGTGTGGCCCGCTCCCGCCCGGTGGGTAAGTTCCAGAGCTTGACGACTCTTCCATCCCCCCCAGTCGCTAGCGTCGAGCCATCCGGACTGATTGCCAGCGCTCGAACCGGACCAGATGGGTCTCGAAGCCGTTTCTGGACTTCATGGGTCGACACTTGCCAATAGGTCACGATCGGATCGCCGATGCTGGTGACGATCGTCTTGCCGTCAGGACTGATGGCGAGTGCCTGGACCGAGTCGAGGTTCGTCATGATCCGATCATTCACCGGTCCTGGCGGCCAGGGGCCGAGCCAGGTGTCGCGCAACGTTGTGCCGGCCTTCACATCCCAGAGACGAATCGAGCGATCCTTGGCACCCGAGGCCAGCGTTTTTCCGTCGGGCGAATATGCCAGCGCCGGACCGCGCCGAGGTGGCCCTTGACTCGAGCCGACGATCTGCCGGTTGGCGACATTCAGAATCTCGATCGAGCCGGGAACCGGTCGCGTTGCGTTGGTGTCGGACGGGGCCACGGCCAGCGTTGCGCCGTCGGGAGAAAACGCGAGCGCCACCACGTCGCCTTCGATCTGCACCTCGGGAGCCGTTTGCTGCTGTGCCATTTGACCGGGCTGCGCTTTTTGCTTCGGCTGGGGCTCGGGCTGGTCAAGCCGCCAAAACCGCACCTTCTTGTCGAAACCGCCCGAAACCACGGTTTTGCCGTTGGGGGTGAAGGCGACGCACCAAGCCCAACCCGCATGCATACCGAGGTTCTTTAGTTCCTTTCCGGAGACAACATCCCAAAGCTTGACGTTCCCGTCCCGGCTCGCGGAGGCGAGAGATTTGCCGTCAGGGGCATAGGCCACGCCTTGGACCGTCGCGGCATGTCCCTCGAGCATCCGTGAAATACCATGCGAGGACATGTCCCAGAGCCGTATCGGTGGCGTCCAGGCTGCCTGAGGCGAGCATCTTGCCGTCGGGTGCGAACGCCAGTGCGGCCACGCCACCCGAATGGCCCGAGAGTACACCCAAACTTGCGCCGTCGGACATGGCCCAAAGGCGGATCGTCATATCCTCGCCGCCCGTGGCTACCGTTTTCCCATCCGGTGAGATCGCCAGGCAGAGCACGTCGTGCTGGTGCCCAGCGAGGTCGGCACGCACGCTCCCATTGGCGACATCCCAGATTTTGGCGAGTCCGTCGGCACCAGCCGTTACGAGAGTCTTTCCATCAGGCGTGAATGCCACGGCGGTGACATCGCCGCGAATGCCCCTTCGGATTGATCTTGTCCAGCGGCAGTTCTTCAGCCTGGACGAACCCACCGAGAAGGACGGGAATAACCCAAAACAGTCTCGCCACTCGCGTCAAGGATGCAGCGCGATGACGATTGCCGTGGAACGTGAAATCTGCGCGCATGCGTCTCCCCTCCCGGAGGGCTGATGCAAGATTGAGCTTGCACGTATAATGATGCCTCGCCGGCGTCTGCCACTTTTGTTGCGTCCGTAGCCCGCCCCTCCGCAACCGGCCTTTGGCCGACCTATCCTGTGGCGGCGAAGCGGTAAAGACAAAACGCCCGCGGTGCGCTGGCTGTACAGGGCGAAACAGAAAAGCGATCGCCCTTGCCCGTGTTGGGAAAGGGCGCGGCGGAATAAGCCGACGAATTCGAGCGGACCGATTGGGTAGATAAGGCCAGGCTTTCATGAGCCCAGCCTCCCATTGCGCCGATTGGGATTGGCATCCCGGTTCCGTAAGTCAGACACGAACGTCCGGCCTACGGAACTCGGGAATTGCATCACGTTTCCGTCAACGACTCGCGAGATGGTTGGATGGCGGCGCCACCAGTGACTTGAGGAACGACTCGACCTGGAGACGCTCGCGGGGTGAAAGCTCGAAGAACTTCACCGCCGAGGCTCGTCCCTGGCCGCCGTGCATGGCCACGGCCTGTTCCAGCGTCTGAGCCCGGCCATCGTGGAGATACGGACCGGAGTCGCGGAAGCCCCACAGCGGTGGCGTCCGCCATTCCGTGTCGGGTGGCACCCTTGGGAACTCGATTTGCCGCAGGCTGCGGCTGCTGAACGGGCTGGCCGTCGGCTACGCTGAACCGAGGGACGAGCGGCTCATCATCACCGTCGGAGCTCTCGGAATACGAGCCGTCGTCACCCAAATCTTGACCCATGTCGTGGATCAGCAAGTCGGAGTATATCCCCACGACATTCCCAACCTTGGCCGCGTGGCAGTTCGCGCAGCCGATGCTCGCGAATGTCGCTTGGCCGGCGCCGTGGACTTTCGACTCCTCAGCACTCGCCGGGCGATTCTCGGCCGGCTTCGGCAGGCTTTTCACGTAGGCCACCAGAGCGTTGCATTCCTCGCCAGTGAGATCGAGGCCCGTCGTTCGATACTTGGGCGCTTGCGGTGTCATGGCCTGATGATGTCCCGGAACTTCCAGGCCGAGCTCAACCGCACAAGCGTTCAAAACGAAATCCTCGACGCTGGCGACCTGTCCCTTCCAGCCAAGCCGGCCGATCCGGTTGTCCTTGACATGGCTCACCCTCCCCTGCGTCTCGGGAGATTCCTTCGCCTCGCGCTTCGCCATCGCCTCGATCGCCTCTTCGAGGAATGGAATCGATCAACCCAAGGCCGAAGAGCGGCGTCGGATTGCGCTGGGAACGTGAGACGAGGAAAGGACCAACCGAACGCGACCCCTGCCGGAGGGTCGGGTTACTCGCGAAGATCGAGGCCTGAATCTGCTGGATTCTCACCATCGCACGGGAATCGCCCGATTGATCCTCCATTGCGCCACCGTTTAGCACACGCGATCGCCGTCTGACGCCATTAAGTTGGTTCCCTGGATTGAACATGGACCGGGTTCGAATTCGCAACGGTGACGTCGAACACCTGCACACTTGGGACGATCGGCTCCGACAGCGGCTTGCGGAGGTTGCGAGGCGCCGCGGCTTGCGTGGGCTGGGGTCCGGTGAGTGACTGGCTCCTCCATGCATCATAGTTCGGATCGGTGCCGAACTTGTGGAGCACGACGTTCCGGCTGGTCCGGAAGCCGGGGTGGATTGGATCGAGCGCGTCGAGCGCCGACGCTGCGGCGTCTGCCGATTCGATCTCGGCGGGCTTGCACACGTTGCGCATTGGTGCTGGTCCGCTTGGAACGGCGTGGCAGCCGGCTGCATCGGCACCCCGAGGTTACGCGACGCGCTGATGATGTCGATGTTTTTGCTGATCGGCCCCGCGCCGCCGCTGCCACCGGAGTTGTGGCAGGCGATGCAGGACGAGTCGTTGTAGACCGGCCCCAGCCCGTCGCCGCCGTGGCCGCGCGGGTCGTTGGGCATCCATTCGCGATTGAAGATCTCGTAACCAACGGCCACGGGATTCGTTATTGCCGGCTCGACGCCGGCCTTCGATTGGTCGTTACCGTACGCCTGGCACATTGTCATACACAGACCCAGGCCGAGCAGCATGCCGCCGAGCCTCGCCGCCGAACGTGTCACCCGCATCACGAGTCCCTCCTCCGGATGTCAAACGAACCATCGGCAATTGTCAGACACTCCCGCTCATCCTAATTCGTTGGTTGCCGTTCCGCAACGACGAACTTTCTCGAATTTCGGATTCGCAGTCGGGATGTCCCGGTTCTCCGAACGGTCGTAGGTGAGAAAGAGGAGTTTCCGCCCTCGTTCTCTCGGCGCAACGAAAACCAGTCCGGACCGGGGGCTCATGCCACTGCTATTTCGACGTTGATGTCAGGCGATCGAGCCACTGCTGTGCATCGTTGCGATAGATGAAAAGTCCAGACGCGTTGAAGAGCCATTTTGAGCAAGGGCACCAGGGCGTCAGTCTGGCCACGGTCAGCACGAACGTGGGCGAGGATGAAAACGGCGTCCGAGTTGCCTTGTCCGCTGCCGACGACGGCTTGCAAGACCTTTTCAGCGTCGTCCGAGCCGGCCCAGCCGATAATACACTGTCCCCAGCGTTGCCAACGCATCGACGCCCTTGGGAGTTCTGGCGAACGCTCAATTCGGCCAAATCCAGCGCACGTTTCCGCTTGGCCTGGTCGTTCTGCTCAGCCAGCGTCAGGGCGAGTTGGTTACGTACCCAGGCATCGGCCGGTGCCTCCGTCGACATCGCGTCAAAGACCTGTTCGGCAGCGGCCGAGATCCTTGCGCTGTCGCGCGGCCACCCCGAGCAGCCGCTTCACCTCGTTCGATTTGGGATCGAGCTTGCTCGCCGATTCGGCGTGACTGGCCGCCTGCTCCGGCCGGCCTTGCTCGATCAGCCACGCAGCCACGCCAATCTGCACTGCGAGTGAGTCCGGAGCCGTCTTGGCACCGTAGTCCATCCATTCCTCGCCCTTCTTGACGTTGCCTGCCCTGGTAAAGAGCCAGCCCATGGTGATCGCGGCCGGTTCGAGGCTGGCATTCTCCTTGGCAGCCCGTTGCAACTCGGCGTAGGCGACCTCATATTCGCCCAGACCGAACAGCGCTTTGCCCAGTCGCTGGCGAGCCTCGGCGTTGGCTGGCTCGTCAACAGCCAACGTTCCAGAGCCGCACGCGCGGTCTTCCAGTCGCCACGCTTCTCCGCCAATCGCGCATTGCCCTGGTCGCACAGGCGCTCCAAGCGATTCCGCTGCGCGGTCGTCCAGCGCTTCGCCGGCCGCCAGCGCCTTCGCTTTCTCAAAGTGGACCGCCGCATCGGTCGCTCGGTTCTCCGCCAGGGCGAGGTTGCCGAACAAGATGAATACCTCGGGATGCTCGGCATCCTCCGACACCGCCCGCTCCAGCGCTGGCCGGATCAGAGACCCCTGGTTGCTTAAGAACGCGAGTTTGGCAAACAGGGCATGAGGCGGGGGTAACTCCGGATGACCCTTGTGCGCCGAGAGTAAGCTGCTCGATGCACTTGGCGAAATCGTGCTTCTCGAAGCTCTTGATCGCCTGCTCGACTTCGGCGATGCCTCGAGACGCGTTGTCCAGTTCGACGGCCTGGGTCGGCCCCGACTGAAGGAAGGCGCCGACCGTGACAGGACCGCCCCACGCCGCCGACATGATGCTCGTAAGCACAAGCACAGCGACCGCGCGACGCCAAAGGTGCTCGAGTCTCGTCGATGAGCACGGTTGAATAGTTGGTAGAAATTGACCAACAACCGACGCGCGACTCGGAATGAGATTCAAAGGATGCGCTCCCTGGTGGAGAATCGTGCGGTTGGACGCGCGGGCTGGCTAATCCTCGGCCTCGATGACAACGTCGTCATCGAGACCGAGGACTCGCTGATTCCATCCAAACCAAGCAGAAGTTCCACCCCTGCGGACTCGATCTTCAGTCGATCGTAGACGAAGATGACACTCCGTGAGCAGGAACTCCTGCCGCAAGAATGCCTCCCCGTTGGGACGAGATCGCAACCATTACAGATCGCAAAGCAATGACGTACTCTCAGCCAATCACTCTGCTCGATACCTTCAACGCATGCGACCGGGCATGTATACCCGCATCTTTGCACGTTTGTCTGTGAGCGTATTGGCCCTCATTCAAGCGATCTTGCGCAGAGAGTAACAAACCCGTTCGAGCTCGTTAAGTTCCCGTCGCTTTTTTTCAACATCAACCATGCGTGGTTCTTACTTTCGGTGGTGACGCGCATGTCCTAACGCAGCTCGGCCACGTTAGGCCCTTATGGGCCGCGCATCGACAATTTGTTGTCGATGTCTCTACGCCGGTATTTTGAGTGTCTGCAACAGTTTGCAGACTTCGTTTTGGATCGCTTGATAATGGTTCTCCAACGGGCCACGATTTTCGGGGGCGATGGGGGGGTGGGGTTCGGGCTGGCACGCCTTCGCCAGAATCGGCTTGAGCACCTGCTCACGCACGATCCCCACCGCGGCCATTGTCCGCAGACCCGACTCCGTGGCCGCGTAACGCCGCGACTTGAGCACACGCTCCACCAACGCTTTGCCGCGCAGCTTCTTCAGGTCATACGATGCCTGCCGCGGACCATACTCCGCCTCGCTCTGACCCGTCAGCTCCCGGACCTTGGCCGCCAGCTCCCCGCTGGTCAGCCCACCGGGACGGCTCGACAGCGCCACCACCGCTTTGAGCACGGCCACCATCCGCGGCCGGTTCACGTCGATCCCCGACACCCGGCTCCGACCCACCTGCGACGGCACGGGCAAGGATTCCAACGTCCCATCATCCAGCGTGGCTGCGTCCACGCATCGGACCACCGCCAGGAACCGATCCAGGATGTCCCTCAAGTGCCCCGCGACCTCCGGCAACGCCGGCAGTGAACGATGCCATCGCTGTTGATCCCGGAGGCTGTGCACGATCACCTCTGTCCGCAAGACGCGAGCGCCTTTGGTATACATCTTCAGGGTCAAGCTCCCGCAGTGGATCTTGAACACAGTCAGATCATACTTAGGTCTCTCGGTCACGACTCGCAGACGGGGTTCTCGGTGCGTCTGTTCCCGGTGTTCGGACGATGCTTGTAACCGAAGATCGTCGTCACGGTCTTGAGATCCAACGCGGCTCGGGTGCGATCGATCAGCCCCTGGAACACCACTTCCAAATCCCGGCCGCGTTGGAACAGGAGATTCCGGCTGTACTCGACCTGATAGATCGAGAACGCATACTGGCAGTGCATCTTCTTCTGTTCAGCCACATCCAAGGCCAGACAGAGGCACTGGGAAAGCCAACGCCGCAGGACCTGCTCCAGGCGCCCTATCGCGTCGGACTGACGCAAG
Source organism: uncultured Planctomycetota bacterium (assembly GCA_963779785.1). Lineage (GTDB taxonomy): Bacteria > Planctomycetota > Planctomycetia > Isosphaerales > Isosphaeraceae > CAVRFS01. Next base: position 26,417 of record CAWAAW010000033.1, on the reverse strand, counting down.
GTGTCTGCGACCCGATTCAATTCCGCGGCGTGGTCCCAGTCGGTGAAACAGTTACCCTCTTTGGAGAAGCGGACTCCTTGCTGCGACGCCTGGTTGGCCACGTACTCGTGGCCGTTGAGGATCACCATGGCATTGAACGGGGGATGGCCGCACATGCGGATGGTCAGATGACCCCAGTCGGCATCCCAAATATGGAAGAAGTAGTGATTGACATAGGGGTAAGGCTCCTTTCGGCGCAGGTTGATCCCATTGTTGCCATAGCGCTGCACATCCCAGATCGGGGCCGGGGCGCGGCTGATCAAAACGCAGAAGATGCCGGTGAACGTCGGATCGGTGGGCATGTACTGTTCGCCGATTTCGTGCTTCCGATCGCCGACGCGGCAATCGATGACCGGAATCTTGTGCTTCTTGGCCCAGCCCCGGACGCGGCGGCTGAAGCGTCCGGCCAGGCGCATCAGGTGGTTATTGTCGAGGTTATCGTCCGAGTCGAACAGGTCCCGCCACCACGTGCGAAAGCCACCCGGGGCCTGCGCGATTGGGAAGTAGGCGTTGATCGTCAAGCGATCAATGCAGTCGTAGACTCCTTCGAGCCGGTCCGCGTAATGCTGGCTGAGTGGATCAGGACCGAAGAGGGTCAACGTGGGTTTCGGCCGTCGCCTTCGCTTGGGCTTAGAGCTAGTCTCGGAGCCTCGCGTTGGTTTCGGTCGTCGCCCTCCCTTGGGCTCGGATCGGGTCTTCGGGCATCTCGCCGGTTTCGACATTCGCCTTCGCTTGGGCTCGGAGTTGGTCTTGGGGCTTGGCGGAGGAAGAACCATCGGAAAACTCCTGCGTCACACGGTGGAAAGCCCCAGTGTAACCAGGAGAACTGCCCCGTAGGGGCCACTTTTTCCGGGCGAAGTCCCGGAAAAAGCGTAGGGTCTTCCTCCGTATGATCTCCCGCGCCGTGCGCGGCATTTTTGGGGTCGCCGGACGGAGCCGGCTCCTACAAGAAATGGACACGGATCGGTGGTCTGTAGGAGGGGGCTCGCGTCCCCCGATCTTTTGGATTGCTTCCCTGCCGCGTTAGGGTATGCGCGGCCGTCATGCGGATTCTGGCCGGAAAAGCGGCATTGGCTCGAATTTCGTTCCCAGCGCTGAACGGCTCGGCAATCCCAGCCAATCTTCCAGCACGGACGCGTAGACCCGGCGAAAGTCGGTCGAGATCTTGGGGTCGCCGTCGACCAGATCGGTGAGACTGGGGACGCTTCCGTGCAGACCCGCGCGAACTTTCGGCCCGGCTAGGAATACCAGCCCAGCCGTACCATGATCGGTGCCCGCCGAGCTGTTCTCGGCCACCCTGCGACCGAACTCACTGAAGCAGAGGACTGCCACGCGCTCCGCCAGTTTCGCGGCTGCCAGGTCATCCAGGAACGCCTTGATCGCCCCGGAAAGCTCGTTGAGCAAACCATAATGGGTATTCGACTGGCCGGCATGCGTGTCATAGCCGGACTGGACCGTGTAAAAAACTCGCGCGGGCAAGTCCGCTTTGAGAAGCTGGGAGACGGTCTTGAGCCGGCCAGCGAGTCCCGTGTTGGGATAGCTGACAGCCGCGCTGGCCGATCTGCCCACGCGTGAGATCGGCCACGCGCTCGGCTGAGGTATACGCATCGAGCATGCTTCGCCTTACAAAAGCGTCCAGATCATCGCCCGTTCCTTGACCCGTTGCGAGCCGCGTTTGCACCAGCGATCGAGCCGATCCGGGTGGCAGGGTCAAGTCCTCGATTCGTTCGAGCGACGTAGCCGCGCAGCGCCGGCCCCGCAGAGCCGTGGGTGGAGTGTCTTCTCCGATAAAGAGCGCGGCGCCGCCGGTAGCGATGGGGCTCGCGGCAGTTCCCGCTCGGTCGTCGAGGCTACGACCGATCCAGCCCGGTCCATTCGACTCCTCGGGATCGAGCCGCGCCGTCTGCCAGATCGCCATGCTCTGAAAGTGCGAGCGATTCGGGTTGGGATAGCCGACGCCTGGCACGAGCGCCAAGTGGCCTCGTTCCAGCAAATCTCCCATTCTCGCGAAGCGCTGGATGAAGACCCGACGCGGTCGTTGACCCGGATCAGTCCTTTCTCCGGCATCCGCAGGACCTTGCGATTCCGCGCGTAGCCTTCATCAGCAAACGGGACCAGAGTGTTGATTGCGTCGTTGCCTCCTTCAAGTTGGATAACGACCAGGACGCGGCCGTCACGGTCGGGCCCGGCCGCACGGGCGCTATGTGCGAGAAAGGCCGGGACTGTGGGACTCAGCGCCACCAGGGCCGAGCCATTGATCGCCGCCTTGAGAATCTCACGTCGCGTGGGCATGGTGCCTCCTTCGTTATTAAGGCTTTCTGGCTTAACGGGATGATTGCCATGTCAGGCAGGAAAGCCTGACTTACTTCCGCTGAGCGCTCTGTTTTCAGCCAAGTTGCGCCTCCGGCGTGGCGAGCAGTTGTGCAACCGCGCGTCGGACGGCGTCCTCTTTCGAGTCGGTCTTCGCCAGCACTTGCTCGACCCAGCGAGCATCAGGCGCCCTTCCCAGCAGAAGTTCCGCGAAGAACGCGATGGCTCCGGCGCGATCGCGTCCCCGGCCGGATCGATTGGCCAGCGCGATCGGGTCGAACGTACCGTCACGGCCGACGCCGCGGCCCTCGACAAGAGCGGCCGCGAAGTTGGCGCGGCCGATCAAAGACCGGGCGGAGAGCCAGTTCCGTCCACCAGTCCAGCCGCCCACGTTGGGAGGATTGAAGAGGTCTTGACCCAATCGGGCCGCCCAGTCGGCCAGGACCAGTGTGCTCGGGGGTGGGTCGAGAAGTTCGAGGGCGCGGACCGCGCCGGCGATGAATTCGACGGGTCCCTGAACCCGCGTCCCCAGGTTCGGTTCGGCGAAGAAGGCCCGGGAGCGGATCACCGTGGAGACCGCCCATCCGACATCCAGGTGGTTCGACCGCAGCCCATTGGCCAGCTCGCCAAGAGCCGCCTTGTTGACCGCGCCTTCACCCATGAGCAGGTCGCAAATCCGCCAGGCGAGCCGATCCGCCGTTGCCGGATGTTCGAGCAACGATCCGAACCACGTCCGAACCTTGCCAGTTCCCGGTCTTGCCCAGAATCGTCTTGGGCTCCGAGTCATGGCGCGCCGGCGCCTCCCGAAAAGCTTCATCGACGACCGTCCAGCCGGTCAGAGCGCGGGCGGTCTCCTTGACGTCGGTTTCGGAGAAATGTCCGACTCCCAGGCTGAACAACTCCAGTAGCTCGCGACCCAAGTTTTCGTTCGGATGTCCCTTGCGGTTGGCCGGCGCGTCGAGCCAGATCAAGAGAGCCGGCTCGCGCAACGCGGATTCCAGATTCTTGCCGAACGGAGCGCGCGCGAGCCGGCGAAACGACTCATTCTGGCGCCTCATTGCCGCTGGGTCATTGACCTTCACATTGCTGGTCGCGAAGTGGTTGTGCCACATCAGGGTCAGCCGCTCGCCAAGTGGGTCCGGGGAGTAGAGCAACCGGTAGAACCACCAGGCCCGGAGCCGGCCGATGTCGCTGGAGGCGACTGCGGCGTCGCCGAGCACCGTGGCGATCCGCTCGAACTCTTCGGGCTCGGGAGCACCCGGTGGCCGGGCCTTGCCATCCAACAGCCGGGCGATGCTGGCATCGGGTCCTTCCGCCAGGTCGCGCTGGATTTCGGACCAGCTCGTCGCCAAGCCGGCGCGGCGATGGAGATGAACCACGCGACGCAGGTTCCAGGGTGTTTCCGGCGTCGGCTCATAGCGAGTCCACGGGCCGTTCACAGCTTGATCTCTTGGCGTCATCATTCTTTCTCCCGTACGTCGCCCAGGTCTTTGACTTCGCCAGGCAATAGGACCAGTTTAGTGGCGATCGTTCCGCTCAGATACCCGCTGTTGAGTGAGACCCAGATCTTCGCGGGCTGGCCGGGCACCAATCCCTCGATGCGAAATCGCCCTTGGGAATCCGTCTGCGCCGGAAGGTCAAACCGCTCGTCATGGAGCAGGTCGACCCCTTGTCGAGGCATGCCGTCGTCGTCAACCAATCGTCCGGTAATACTAGCCCAGGGCTGGAGTTTCAACTCGACGATGCCGTCGGCGTCGCCGCGAACGTCGACATGTCCCGCGAGCTTCCGTCCCTCGTGAAACGCCACAAGCCCACGTCTCTCGTTTGGTCGCAGTGCTTCCACCGTGAACTCGGGTTTCGGCTGACGCTCGCTTACGTTCGTGACGCGAGGATCAAGCCTGATCCGCGCCGGCAAGCGGCTTCCCTTCAGGATCGACCACGCGAACAGTTCGGGTGACTCCCGATTCGAGCGCGAGGTCTCGTCGAAACGTGGTCGACTTCGCGGGCACATCGAGTTCGGAAAAAGCGTTGAAGTGGCCCAGCATCGCGTCGGGAACTACCGGTAGCATGCTGTCGGACGATCGCCCGTCCGGCAAACCGGTGCCTCTCAAATACGCCTTGCCTCGGCCGATGTAGAGCGCGCAGATCAGGCCACGGCCTGGCAGACCAATGACACGAAAATGGCCGTCGGGCTCTGTCTCGTGTTGACCCCAGATCCGCGCATCGCCGAAGCCTGGCGCATCGCTTAAGTGAGGGTTGTCGCGGTAGACGTTGTACTCGACGTACGACTTGAGCGGTTCGCCCGTCCTCTTATCGGTGACGCGTCCCTCGATCACGATTCCGCGTGTGAGTGAGATGTCGAAGACGACCGGTTCAAGGCCGGGATTGTCGGGAATCTCCAGCCCGGCCGGGAGATAAGGCTGACCCTTGCTGGGGAAAACGAGCACCCGGTTACCGCGTCCCTTTGGCAAGCCGATCAGTCGATAGCGGCCTTCTCCATCGGTCGTTGCCGCGATGCCGGTCATTCCGATTACGGGGTAATCGGCCGTCTTGTTGCATTCGATCCGGACGCCAGCCAGCGGTTTGCCGGTGTCCTTGTCTCTGACGATTCCTACGACCGGCTTGGTCGGCGCGGCCGCGTAGGTAAACCGAGCACCGTAATAGAGGGCCACGCCCCAGTCGGTGCTCCCCCGTCCGTGATTGACCGTGAACGGCTCGATGCTTCGCGTCAGGACCCCGATCTCCTTGGTCCGGATCGTCGGACCGGACAACGTGAGCCGGATCAAGTGCTCCCCGCCAACGCCATTGAGCGAGAACCGGCCGTCACTGTCGGTGCTGACCGAACCAGGTAGCCCCGAGCCTCCCGACCACAGCTTATGAGCAAGATACTTGCGTTCAATTTCATAAGAGCCCCCTGCGCGGTCCTTGGAAGCAGTGATCCAGGCGGAAAGATCCCCATCTTCGGATTCGAGAACCTCCCCTAGCTTGATGGAAACGCGAGGCAATGGCTTGCCCTGAAGGTCAACGATGCGCCCTGAGATCGGTACATCGTCATGTCGGATCCGGATGGTAAGGTTGAGGACGTCGATCTTCTTCTGGTCGCTCTCGGCGGCATCGACCCAGCCCATACCGAGGTTCGCCGACCTCGCGACGAGAATGGCGCTCGTCCATGGTTCCTCGTAGTCCGTGTCGCGAAAATCGCGTTTTGTGGCGTTGAACCGGAACCGGCCCTGAGAGTCGCTCGTCGCGAGGATAGGAGGCGGATTCTCCCGCGCATTCGGAAGTAGGCCAGATGTATCTTGGCGCCGCCGACCGGCTTGCCATTGGAGTCGATAACATGCCCGGCGTATTCAAACTGGTCTCGCGTCGCTTCATTTTTGCGACTGGCGGAGGTCGGCGCAATGTTCTGGTTCGTCGGAGCTTTCATGACCTGGGCGGTCGCGGCAATCGGCCGAACGGTGAGGAACGAAAGCGCAAGCGCTCCGACTAACGCCAAGCTAACCGTGGCAAGCCGCCAGCCGCGCGAGGCGGCCGGCTCGACTCGGAATTCGGGATCGAGCAGCACCCGCACACGCCGCTCGAGCAGCGACGGCCGCTGCCAGAGTGCCAGGGCCGCCGTCGCCAATGCGCCCGGCCTCCTCCCAACCGATGATCTCGCCCAGCCGACCAAGGTCTCTGCATACGCAAGGCGTCCATCGCCATGAAGCGTCGAGGCCGCGGCGTCGGCGAGTGCTTCCTGGTCGGCGGCGATCGCACGTCTCAGCCACCAGAAAAGGGGCTGAGCGAAGAGCAGCACGTTGAGCAGTCGCAGGACCGCCAGCCAGCGCAGATCGCCGTTTCGGATATGCGCGAGCTCGTGAGCGATCGCAGACTCCAGCCGCTCGTCAGGCTCCCGTTCCGCGAAATCCTCCGGCAGGACAATCGTCGGCCGCATCACTCCGATCGCCACCGGCAGATCGATCCATGTACTCAAGCACACGCTTACCCCACATCGCCGTTCGCCGCCGACGCGAGCAAGCAGGCTCGGAAGCCGCGATGTCGCCCGCCGCGCCGATCGGAGCAGCCGAGCCGCCTGGACCGCACCCAGAGCAAGCCACGCCAGGTTCAATCCCGCCGCGATCAGGAAGCCCGATGCCAAGATCGCGCCGCATACGGGGCGCTCGACCGTTTTCACGGATCCGACGGCGTGAGTCGAAGTTGAGCTTACGACGGAAACCGGAGGTTCTACCGCAGTCGGCCGCTCGAAAGCCGAGGGCATCGCTCTCGCTTCGGTCTCGAATGTCGATCGCGGACAGTTTCTGCATTTGTGGCGCGTCGTCGTCAAGCGATCGCGGCCATCCGGTGCGCGGCCAGCGTGGAGTTGCCGCGACAAGAGCGAGGATCGCCAGGCCGACCGCGATCGACCGAGCAACGGCCATCCGCGCGGCCGGTTGTTTCAACTGCCGAAGGCTGATGAGCCCGACAAGTAGCAAACACGACGACAGCAAATACAGGTCAGCAAGCCAGTTCACGAAGGGATCGAGCCAAGCGTTCATCGTCCACCTCCCGACTCCGCCTTGGCGGAAATTCGGACGCTCTTCTTCGCCTCGCCGATCATTCGCTCCAGTTCTTCGAGTTCCTGGAGCGAGTGCCGCCGCGACTGCAACGCGCGCGCCACATACTCACCGAGCGCACCATCGAAAACCTGGTCGAGAAAACCAGCCGCCAGATTGCGGAACGTACTCTCCCGTTGAACCAACGGATGATACGTATAAGCCTTGCCGGCCACCGTGTGGCCGACCAGTCCCTTCTGCTCCATGGTTTGCAATAGGCTGAGTACCGTGGTATATGCAAGGTCCCCCTCGCCATCCGGCGGCCTCATCTCCTGATAAATCTCCCGGACCGTCGCCTTGCCTCGGGTCCAGAGCACCTTGAGTGCCTCCAGCTCACGGCCTGTTGGTACGTTGTCAGCCATGTCCATCCTCTCGTCTACGGGAAGAGCAGTAAGAACTGGTGTCATCGTACTAGACGTCCCGTAGATGTCAAGGAATCCTCTTTGAGAACTGACTTTTTTCCTGCTGCGATTGAGGCCGAGTCGAAGGTTCTCGTCAAATCTCGAACGTCTCTTCTATTATTAAGAGGGCTTCGAGGCGACTTTGCACTCATCTTTTTTGACACTTTGCCCTGAAGGCTACCAGAACGAGCGGGAACGGCCCCACTAACCGCAAGCGTGAGCGAGGGACGCCGCAACTCTGTTGTGGCACGAAGGCAGCGCCCTCGCTCACGCTTCGGGTTGGTATGCGGGCCAGCTCCCCCTGAGGCAATTGCTCGACGTGTGCCGAAAGTCCTGGTGGTGTTCAGCGAGAAGTGTCAAAGGTAACCCGAGCAATTATTCTTCTGTGGGACAGCCGAGGGCGGCTGTCCCACATTCAAGGCAAAGCATTCACTGAATTGATCAGCTTATTTTTTCGCGGAACCTAAACCAAAGATGGGTGCGAGTCGGCGTTCAGGAGACGATCGTCCCCATGCTTTGTCGCGATCTCACTGTTATCCTGCATGACCGCCGACTGGCAGCGCCTCGATAACCCGCATGCTTTTCCACTTTCCAGACCGGAATCGCCAATTGAAGCAGACGGCCATTGCGACGATATAAGCGGTGGCGAACACCCACGCCACGTAGATCGTGCCCCCTCCCCATACGACCGCGAAGGTTGGCAGCACCATGATCGGCCAGGCAAGGGCGAACGTGACCAGGGAGACGAACCGGGTGTCACCCGCTCCTCGAAGTGCGAAGGAGAATGTCAGATTAACCGCGTCGGCCACGGAGTAAACGGCCACATACGCCAGCAGTGTCGGGACAATCTCAGCGACCGCCGCGAAACGGTGGGTATCCCGGTTTCCCTCGAATAATCCCACGAGCACTCCGGGAATAAGCAGGTACATGGCGGCCACGCCGAACATATAACCGAACGCCCATCTCAGACCGGTGTACACCGACCGCTCAGCCAGGTCGGGGCGGTCGGCTCCGAGCCGCTGGCCGACCAGGATCGACACCGCCTGGCCGAGCCCCATCATCGGCAGAAACGCCACCATGTTCAGCCGGATGGCCAGTGTCGTGGCACCGGTGGCCGCTTCTCCCAGCCGGCCGACAAGCTGGACGAACACGTTGAATACCAGGACGTCCAGGAACACTTGCATGCCGGCAGGGCCGCCGTACTTCATGAGTCGGCCGAATAAGTCCCGCTCCAGCCGCCACCCGCTAAGAGTCCGGAATTCCTCACGGTACTTCCGGCGGAGCAAGAGCGCCAGCGCCACCAGCGCGGAGGTCCACGATCCTGTCACCGTTGCCCATCCTGCCCCTGAGATTCCCAGCTCTGGAAAGCCGGCGCGGCCGAAAATCAAGACCAGAGCCAGCGCGACGTTAACCGCTGTTCCGGCGGCCTCGATACCCAGCACGGTCCAGGTCTGCCCGCGACCGGAAAAGAAACCATTGATCGCGGCCATGACAAGCATCGGCAGCGCCGCGAAGCAAAGGCATCGCAGGTAAGCGATCTCAAGCACCTGGAGGGCCTGCGTGTGTCCGCCAACTGCGATCAGGTACGGGGTAGCCGGGACGAAAACCAGGAAAAGGAGTCCGGCCATGACGGCGAAATGAATCCCTTGCCACACAGCCGGTCCGACGCGCTCTGGGCGGCCGGCTCCCGTGTATTGGGCCACGAATGTGGACACATACCCAGCGGTCACCTGAAGCAGACCGAACATTAGCCAGAACCACATCACTGCCGGAAACGACGCGGCCATCTCCCGCGGGTCATGCCAGGCGAGCAAGATGGTATCCACGAACACCTGGACCGTCATGAAGCTCTGACTGACAATCAGCGGGAAGGCGAGCGTGAGCAACTCCCGGCTGCCTCCGACGCGTGGTGAGTCAGGCTGAAGAATCGCGGAGCCAGCCTCGGGCAAGGCGTCGGTCTGTCCGGCAACTTCTTCCATGATCACGCTTCCACTCATCGTGTATTCCTCGTCCGATGATCGACAATAGCAGGATGCTCTACCTCAAGGTCAAGATAGCACTCGGTGCGGAAAAGTTTGGACTTTATCCGAACGCCGCCTGGGCAGCCACCTTATCGTGACGGCCGGACATTCCCGTGCACACGAGCGCCGGCCTGAACGCAGCGTGGCCCCAAACCTTGACACACATTCTTCAGTGGAGGTTCGCGGGGCGAGGCTGGGCTTTTGATCGTTCGAGGGCAATTCCTGCGGAATGCTCGGGAGGGCGTGTCGTCTTATGAGATGATGACCACGGCGGAAAGGGAACCGGTTCCGGCAATCGCCAAGAGATCCGTCAGTGCAATTCTGGCGGAATGCTCGGGGGGCTCGTGTCGTCTTATCTGGTGATGACTGCGGAGGAAGTCGCACGGCTGATTGACACCCATTCGGCCCCGCTGGTGCTGTACGCCCGGCAGTGGTGCGATGCGCCCGAGGACGTCGTTCAGGAGGCGTTTATCAAGCTGGTCCGCCAGAGCCGGCCGCCGGAGGACGCTGTCGCCTGGCTCTACCGCGTGGTTCGCAATGGTGCCCTCGATGCCGCCAAGATGGCCCGAAGGCGGCAACGCCGCGAGTCGGCGGCTGCCCGTCCGGTCCGTTGGTTCGTCGAGCCGGAAGTGGACGGCCTCGATGCCGAAACCGCCGTGGCCGCTCTCGAGCGGCTCGCGCCGGAGCAGCGCGAGGTCATCGTGGCCCACCACTGGGGCGGGTTGAGTTTTGAACAGATTGCCGCCGGTGGCCGGCTGTTCGGCCAGCACCGCCTTCCGGCGGTACACCGCCGGTGTCGAAGATCTTGCGCAATCAACTGGGGGTAATATGTCCGAACCGTTCCTCGAACGACTGAGCCGGTTCACGCCGGATGCCGGCCGGTTGGACCGTGACGCCTTGCTGTTCGCCGCCGGCCGCGGCTCCGCCCGCCCGAACCGCGGCTGGATGACCCTGGCCACTCTGCTGGCAAGCACCCAGGCGCTTGTCGCTGGTCCTTCTGTGGCCGCGCCCGACGCCCGCCGGCCGGCCGATCTGACCGTGGCCGTCGCCACAGCTCCCCTGCCGCCCGCGACTCTCGAGCCGCGGACCTCCGAGGCGTTGGCCAGCCCTGGCGTCGTGGTCGGCACGCCAGAGGCTGCTGGAGTCGGAAACCGACGACCGCCCCGACGATACCGTGACCCTGATCGATAGCGGGCCGCCTTTGAGAGGTCTTCGGGCCGCTTCCCCCGTCGCTGCTGAACTGACGTCGCTTCGAAGTCTCGTTGTCTTTCCTGTTTGACAGGAGTCATCCCATGCCACGGACTTGTTCTGTGCCTCGCCGCTCTTGCCGTCTTCGCCGTCCCTTGCCGGGCCGACGAGACGACCTCGACCCCGGAAACGCTGATCCGGCTGAACGTATCGCCAGCGCCGGCCCCCAAACCGGCCCTCCGATACCTGCTCCTGCCCGAGCTTCAGGAGATGAATCCCGGCAACCCGATCCAGAACTACATGAAGTGTTTCATGGAGCAGCAAAAGTTCTTCTTCGACAAGGAGGCCTTCGAACGCCGCGAGAAGCTGCTGACCATGCCGCTCAAGGAGCTGCCCGCGCAGGAGCTGAAGGATTACGGCTCGTTCGCGTTGAGGCAGGCCGACTGGGCCGCTCGGCTCGACACGCCCGATTGGCAGTTCCTGCTGAAGATGAAGAGCCGACGGCGTCGACGCGGCGATCCCCGACGTGCAGGCAGATGCGGCCGCTGGCCAAGGCCCTCAAGGTGCGGTTCCGGGCCGAGGTCGCCCTGGGCCGCTTCGACGACGCCCTCAGCACCGCCAAGACGATGTTCGCCATGTCGCGCCACCTGGGCGCAGCACCCGACGTTCGTCGGCGACCTGGTGGGTATCGCGATCGCGGCCACGGCCATCGGCCCCCTGGAGGAGATGCTGGAACAGCCGGGCTGCCCCAACCTCTACTGGGCGCTGACGAACCTACCCGTCCCTCTGGTCCCCATCGACAAGGGCACGGAAGGCGAGCGCGTGGGGATCATCGTCGGAGTTCCGCGACCTGGACGACAGCGCCCCGATGACCGCGGACCAACTCAAGAAATTCATCGCGCACATGGACAAGATCCTCATCGAACCGGAGAAACCCAGCATACGGTCGTCGGCTCGATGCGCGGGCCAAGGACGAAAAGATGGTCATCGCCGCACGCCGCCGTCTCGTCGAGCACGGGCTTCCCGAGGAGCGGTTGCTGCGGTTCCCGGCCGAACAGGTGATCCTTCTGGACGAGAAGCGGGAATACGAGGTGCGCCGCGACGACACCATGAAGCTCATGAACTTGCCCGTCTGGCAGGTCCAATCGCTGGCCGCCGACATCGACAAGGCGAACAAGGCGCCGACAGTGTTCGCTGAGCTCCTGGTGGAAGGCATATACAACGTTCGCAAGGCGCAGGCGCGGCTGGACCAGCGGATCGCGCTGCTGCGACACGTCGAGGCCCTGCGCCTCTACGCCGCCGATCACATCGGCTCACTCCCCGCGAAGCTGTCCGACGTCTCCGTGCCGCTTCCCGATGACCCGTGTCACCGGCAAGCCGTTCCGCTACGAGGTCATCGGCAACACGGCGCACCTCCGCGGCACCCCGCCCTTCGGCGACGAAAAGAACCCGATCGCCAACGTCCATTACGAAGTGACGCTTCAGAAGTAACGAAAGAACTTCAGGCGCTTGACAATTGTCAGAGTTATATCTTACAATTGTCGGCGACCGTGAGGAGCCCTGTCTTTCCAGGGTCCCAAGGTATGAACGCGTCGCACTCTGTTTGCCAGGAGTCATCCCGTGTCCCGTATTCTCCTCTGCTTCGCCGCTGTGACGTCATTCGCTCTTCCTTGTCGGGCCGATCAGCCGACCGCGAACCCGGAATCGCTGATCCGGCTCAATGTACAGCCGGCGCCGGCCCCAAAACCGGCCCTCCGATACCGGCTGTTGCCTGAGCTCAAGGAGATGAATCCCGGCAATCCGATCCAGCACTACATGAAGTGCATGATGGAGCAGAAGAAATTCTTCTTCGACGAGGAGGCTTTCGAGCGACCGCGAGAAGCTGCTGACCATGCCGCTCGACGGAGCTGCCCGCGCAGGACCTCAATGAATACGGCCGGTTCGCGCTGAGTCAGGTCGACTCGGGCCGCCCGGCTCGACAATCCCGATTGGCAGATCCTGCTCAAGCTGAAAGCCGAGGGGTTCGGACTGCTGCTCCCCGAGGTGCAGCAGCTCCGCTCGCTGGCCAGGGCCCTCCAGGTGCGGTTCCGGACCGAGATCGCCCAAAGCCGGTTCGACGACGCCATCCGAACCGCCAAGACGATGTTCGCCATGTCGCGCCACCTGGGCGAGCACCCAACACTCATTGGCAACCTGGTGGGTATTGCGATCGCGTCGATGACCATCATCCACCTGGATGAGATGCTCGAGCAGCCGGGCTGCCCCAACCTTTACTGGGCGTTGACGAACCTGCCCATCCCCCATGATTCCGCTGGACAAGGGCATGGATGGCGAGCGGGTGATGCTCGCAGTGGGTGTTCCGCGACCTGAACGACCGCAATCCGATGACCGAGGATCAAATCAAGGCGTTCCTCGCGGACATAGACAAGCTGCTCGATGCTCGGCAGCAGGGAAAACCGAAATGCCGCCCATGCGGGCGTGGCTGGACGGCCGGACCAAGGATCAAGCGGTGGTCAGCGCCGCCCGCCAGCGCCTCGTCGAATATGGCATTCCAGAAGAGCGCCTGAGACGGTTCCCGGCCGACCAGGTGATCCTTCTCGATGAGAAGCGGGAGACTCGAGGTTCGCTTCGACGACGTCGCTGAAAACCATAAACCTTCCCTTCTGGCAGGTCGAAGCGCTGGCCGCCCAGAACACCGTCAAAGAAGCCGCCGGCACTGTTCGCTGATGCCGTGATCCCGGCCTCACTCAGCGTCCGCCAGGCGCAAGCGCGAATCGACCAGCGGATCGCGCTGCTGCGACACGTCGAGGCACTGCGACTCTACGCCGCGGAGCACAACGGCACACTACCCGCGAAGCTCGCGGACATCACCGTACCGCTGCCCGTCGACCCGATTACCGGCAAGCCGTTCCGCTACGAAGCTTACGGAATAGCACGGCTCACCTCCGCGGCAACCCGCCACCGGGCCAGGAAAAAGATCGCTTCTTCAACGTCCATTACGAGGTGACCTTACGAAAGTAAATAACGAAAGGCTCAGGATGCGCTTGACAATTTGGCACGACATTGTCTTACAGTTGTCGTCGGTCGTGCGAGTCACTTGATCTTTCCAGTGGTTTAACGCATGAACGCTTCCGCACTCTGTTTGCCAGGAGTCACCCCGTGCCGCGAACTCTCCTCTGCTTTGCCGTGCTTGCTGCTTTCGCTCTTCCTTGCCGGGCCGAGCAGACAAGCTCTGCCTTCGAGACGCTGATCCGGCTGAATGTACGGCCGGCGCCGGCCCCCAAACCGGCTCTCCGGTACCGGCTATTGCCTGAGCTCAAGGAGATGCATCCCGGCAATCCGATCCAGAGCTACATGAAATGCATTATGGAGCAGAAGAAATTCTTCTTTGATGAAGAGGCTTTTCAGCATCGTGAGAAGCTGCTGACCAAGCCGCTCGAGGAGCTGCCCGCGCAGGAGCTGCCTTATGACGGCCGGTTCGAGTTGAGGCAGATCGATTGGGCCGCCCGGCTCGACGCTCCCGATTGGCAGGTCCTGCGGAAGCTGAAGGCCGATGGGATCGGAGTGCAGCTTCACGACGTGCAGGCGATCCGCGCCATGAACAGGGCCCTTCAAGTGCGGTTTCGGGCCGAGATCGCCCAAGGCCGCTTCGACGACGCGATCCGAACCGCCAAGACGTTGTTCGCCATGTCGCGCCACCTGGGCGAGCACCCGACACTCGTTGGCGACCTGATCGGTATTGGCGATCGCTAGGGTGGCCATCGACCACCTGGAGAAAATGCTGGATCAGCCGGGCTGCCCCAACCTTTACTGGGCGTTGACGACGCCTGCCCAGCCCCCTGATCCCCCTGGACAAGGGCATGGATGGCGAGCGGGTGATGATGCAGTGGGTGTTCCGCGACCTGAACGACCGTGCTCCGATGAGCCAGGACCAGCTCAATAAGTTCCTCGCGGACAAGGACAAGTTGCTCGTGACCGGGGAAGGCCTCAAAGCCCGGCGTGCGGGCGTGGCTGGACGCCCGGACCAAGGACGATGCGGTGGTCGGCGCCGCCCGCCAGCGCCTCGTCGAACACGGCCTCTCGGAGGAGCGGCTGCTGCGGTTCCCGGCCGACCAGGTGATCCTCCTGGATGAGAAGAGGGAGTTGGAAGAACGCTTCGACGACGTCGTGAAAACCATAAACGTTTCCTTTCTGGCAAGTCGAAGCGTTGGATGCCCAGATCAAGTTGAAGAAGCCGCCGGCCACTGTTGCCGATGCTACCTGATGCCGGATACCTGATGCACAGCTACATCCGCAACGCCCGTCGGGCCAAGGGCGAGTGGACCAGCGGATCGCGCTTCTGCGACACGTCGAGGCACTGCGCCTCTACGCCGCCGAGCACGATGGCACACTGCCCGCGAAACTCTCCGACGTTCCCGTGCCGCTGCCCGTCGACCCGTTCACCGGCAAGCCGTTCCGCTACGAAGTCACCGGCAACACGGCCCACCTCCGCGGCACTCCGCCTGCGGGCTTGGAAAAGGAACTTCGGTTTAACATGCATTACGAGGTGACTCTTCAGAAATAACGAAGGAGCTTCTGGTGGCTTGACAACTGTCACGTATATGTTTTACAACTGTCGTTGACTGAGAAAGCCCCTTCACCCTCGCGATCCATTACATGGATCAGCCGGGGAACCGGCCGGTCGCCGGCTGTCTCGTACAAAATGGCGCGGGACGCATCAATGCCGTTGATCCACTTGCTGCTCTCTATTTCCTCGGGACCAGGCTGGCCCGGTTGAGGCCGTGCCCAGTATTGCTGATCCAAGATCCCGATGACCTGTCCCGAAACGGTCAGGGCCAACGTGGTGTGCAAATGCACGCCACGCGCCAGCCCGCCCGAATCGATCAGGCCCAGTTCCGGGATCATGTGCAATCCCGTAAAATTCAGCGAAGTCGTGTCTTGGACCACGAGCACGACGTCCTCCTCAAGACAGCGCCGAGCGGTGTCGGTGGTGAATCCCAACCGCAGCAAGTTGGCGTTCACCCGAGGGTTGGATTGAAGCCGTAGTGGCCTTGGCCTGGCCCGCGCTGCCGGTCGCCTGAGGGATCGAGGCAGACGGGTGTTCGATGGTATTTACAATGATTGTGGTCAGCCGAGCTTGGAGGCGTTCGTCGGGCAACTCGGCCGACGACGACACCTGCTCGGCCCAAACAGTATGAGAGAAAGTCATGGGAATCCGTCCCCCTTGGAAATCCTGACAAGGGCTCGCTAAACCACAAATCCAGCCCAGGTTAACGATAGAGAAAGTGTCGGAAAAAGATGTGGGTAAAGATTAGCCTTGAGAAGGGGGGGGCAGGGGGGGTTAAAGGGCATAGCCAGTACGTTGGGCCGATGCGACATTTCCGCGGAGGACTGCCATCCCGGAACCGCGCAACAGGCTGTGTTTACGCGAAGATACCCCCCCTGCCCCCCCTTCTCAAGGGGGGGACGACGCGCAACGGAATCCGGATGAAGACAAGGCTTGTGCGAGACGAACTTTACATCACCCGAGCCCCTGACTCTCCAGGGTTCCAGGGTATGAGCAACTCCCTCTCTGTTTTGCCAGGAGTCATCCCGTGCCGCGAATTCTCCTCTGCTTCGCCGCGATCGCCGCTTTCGCTCTTCCTTGCCGGGCCGAGCAGACAAGCCCTGTCTCGGAGACGCTGATCCGGCTGAACGTAATGCCGGCGCCGGCGCCCAAACCGGCTCTCCGATACCGGCTCTTGCCCGAGCTCAAGGAGATGAATCCCGGCAATCCGATCCAGCACTACATGAAGTGCATGATGGAGCAGCAGAAGTTCTTCTTCGACGAGGAGGCTTTTCAGCACCGCGAGAAGCTGCTGGCCATGCCGCTCAAGGAGCTGCCCGCGCAGGAGCTGTCAGGACTACGGCCGGTTCGCGCTGAGTCAGGCCGACCGGGCCGCCCGGCTCGACAATCCCGACTGGCAGATCCTGCTGAAGCTGAAGGCCGACGGGATCGGACTGCTGCTCCCCGAGGTGCAGCAGATCCGCTCGCTGGCCCGGGCCCTTCAGGTGCGGTTTCGGGCCGAGATCGCCCAGGGCCGCTTCGACGACGCCATCCGAACCGCCAAGACGATGTTCGCCATGTCGCGCCACCTGGGCGAGCACCCGACGCTCATCGGCGACCTGGTGGGGATGGCGATCGCTTCGATGGCCACCATCGGCCCCTGGAGGAAATGCTGGAGCAGCCGGGCTGCCCCAACCTCTACTGGGCGCTGACGAACCTGCCCAGCCCCCTGATCCCCCTGGACAAGGGCATGGATGGCGAGCGGGTGATGCACCAATGGCTGTTCCGCGACCTGGACGACAGCGCTCCGATGAGCAAGGACCAGCTCAAGAAGTTCATCGCGGTACATGGACAAGCTACTCGGACTCGGTGAGGGACCCTCCGCGAAGCCTGGCGTGCGGGCGTGGCTGGACGCCCGGACCAAGGACGAGGCGGTGGTCAGCGCCGCCCGCCAGCCGCCTCGTCGAACACGGCCTCCCGGAGGAGCGGCTGACGCGGTTCCCGGCCGACCAGGTGATCCTCCTGGATGAGAAGCGGGAGTTGGAAGTACGCTTCGACGACGTCATGAAAACCATGAACTTTCCCTTCTGGCAGGTCGAAGCGCTGGCTGCCCAGATCAAGGTCGAAGAAGCCGCCGGCACTGTTCGCCGATGCCCTGCTGCCGGCTTCACGCCACGTCCGCCGGCGCAAGGCGCGATCGACCAGCGGATCGCCCTGCTGCGACACGTCGAGGCACTGCGCCTCTACGCCGCCGAGCACGACGGCACACTGCCCGCGAAACTCTCCGACGTTCCCGTGCCGCTGCCCGTTGACCCGTTCACCGGCAAGCCGTTCCGCTACGAAGTCACTGGCAACACGGCTCACCTCCGCGGCACTCCGCCCCCGGGCCAGGAAAAGGATCCCACGTTCAACATCCATTACGAGGTGACCGTTGCAGAAGTAGAGTCAAGTCGTGATGCAATCAGCGTGCAGAAGTCGATCTGTCTCATCGTTGACGCCGGGAGTATTTCGCAATGACTCGCGTTCTCCTTGCCGCCGTGGCACTGGCCGCGTTTCCTCTCGAATTCCCGCGGCGGAGGAGGCCGTGGTTCATCTCACCGTGCGGCCGATGCCGGCGCCGAAACCGGCGCTCAAGTATCAGCTCCTGCCGGAATTGAGGGAGCTGAATCCCGGCAATGCGGCCCAGAATTACCTGAAATGCTTCATGGAGCAGCGGCATTTCTTCTTCACGAAAGAATCCGCCGCCGAGCGTGCCCGCTACCAGACGATGCCGCTCGCCGAGCTGCCGGTGGACAAGCTGCGCCACTACGGCGGCTTCGCGCTCACGGCAGGCGGACTGGGCGGCCCGGCTGGATGCACTCGACTGGCAGGCCCTCGAGCGCATCCAGAACGGCGGCATGGAACCGCTGCCTGATGAGCTGGGGCCGCTCCAGGACCTGGCGGCGGCGCTCCAGGTCCGGTTCCGAGCCGAGGTGGCCGGGCGGCACTTCGACGACGCCCTCCGCACTGCCAAGACGATGTTCGCGCTGGCCCGCCACCTGGGCGAGCACCCCACGGAGGTCGCCAACCTGGTCGGGCTGTGGGTCGCCCATCTCAGCCTCGGCACGCTGGAAGAGATGGTGCAGCAGCCGGGCTGCCCGAACCTCTACTGGGCCCTGACCGACCTGCCCTGTCCCCTGGTGGACTTGCGCAAGGGCGTGCAGGGAGATCGCACCCTGGTGGCGGCGGACCTGCGGTCGCTCCGCGACGACGCCCCCATGACGGAAGCCGAGATCGAAGAGTTCGTGAGCCACCTGTCCGGCGTGATGGGTTTCGCACGCGAACAGGCGGGCCAGCCGCCCCGGAGCGTGCGAGCCCGGCTGCAAGCGCGGGTCAAGGACCCGGAACGGGTCCGCGCCGCCCGCCAACGCCTGGTCGAGGCGGGTTATGGGCCGGATCTGGTCAAGACGTTCCCGCCCACGCAGGTCATCCTGCTGGACGAGAAGCGCGACTACGAGATCCAGCGGGACGAGCGCATGAAGCTCCTGGCCCTGCCGCTCTGGCAGATCGACTCGCTGGTCGGCGGCAAGGAGCGGGCATCTGACGGGGACGGGCTGTTCGCCGATCTCCTGCCCCACATCATCAAGCTCCGCCGGACCCAGGGACGACTGGAGCAGCAGATCGCCCTCTTGCGGCACGTCGAGGCCCTGCGCCTGCTACGCCGCGGAGCACGACGGCAAGCTGCCCGCGAAGCTGTCCGACATCTCCGTGCCGCTGCCCGTCGACCCGGTCACCGGCAAGCCGTTCGTTTACACGGTCGAGGGAGCGACCGCCCACATCCGCGGCAGTTCGCCTCAGGCCGAGGAGAACGACCCGGGATCCAACGTCCATTACGAGGTGACTCTCCGGAAGTGATCGATACGCCGCTCGAGCCCGTCTGCTCGTTGGAGCGCCGAATGACACCGAGGTGTCGCATGACAGTGACGTTCCCGACGCTGGACCAGATCGACCCCGCCGAGGCCTGGCAGCCCTGGCAGCCGACGGCCGCCGACCCCTGGGGACGCAAGTGGGCGGCCCACCTTTACCGCCGCGCGGCCTTCGGCGCCAGTCGCGAGGATCTCCTCGAGGCCGAGCGCCTCGGCCTTCAAGGCACTCTCGACCTTCTGTGCCAGGGAAGGCCCCACGCCGACCGAGGTCCTGGAAACCCTGGTCGATGTCGGCCGCATCGCCGCCGAGGACGACGACGGCGGCGATCAACTCCGCGGCTGGTGGCTCTACTGCATGCTCCAGGGCGGTCATCCGCTCCGCGAGAAGATGACCCTGTTCTGGCACAACCACTTCGCCACCAGCCTCGCCAAGGTGCAGAACCCGACCCTGATGTTCGGCCAGAACTGCCTGCTGCGCAAGCACGCCCTGGGCCGATTCGGCCCATTGCTCCAGGCGATCAGCCGGGACGCGGCCATGCTGGTCTGGCTCGATTCCAACAGCAACGTCAAGGGGAAGCCGAACGAGAATTACGCCCGCGAGCTGATGGAGCTGTTCAGCCTGGGCGTCGGCCACTACAACGAGAAGGACATCCGCGAGGCCGCCCGCGCCTTCACCGGCTGGCGGACCGACGGCAGTCGGCTTCGCGTTCGACGCCCGCCTCCACGACAGCGGGCCCAAGACCGTCCTGGGCCAAACCGGCGCCTGGGATGGCGGCGACGTGGTGCGCATCGTGCTCGAGCAGCCGGCGGCGGCCCGCTTCCTGGTCCGCAAGCTCTACCACTTCCTCGTCAGCGAGAAAGCCGTGCCGCCCGACGTCGCTGCTCGAGCCGCTGTGCGAGTCGTTCCGCAAGAGCGACTACGACATCGCGGGGCTGGTCAGGACCATCCTGGCCTCGCGGCATTTCTACTCGGATCACGCCTTCCGGCAGCGGGTCAAGGGACCGGTGGAGTACGTGCTGGGGGCGGTGCAGGCGGTGTACCGGCGCTATGGCGAGGAGGAGGCGGACTACCGGTCGTTGCCGCAGCAGGTGCTGGTGCCCTGGCTCGGGTGCGATGGGGCAGCACCTGTTCGCGCCGCCGAACGTCAAGGGCTGGCCGGGAGGCCCGTCCTGGCTGAATACCTCGACGGTGCTGGAGCGCGATAACTTCGCCGGGGCCCTGGCGATGGGCACGCTCTGGTGCAACCCGACCCCGGAGTCGACCGCCGCGATGCCGGCGGCATCTCCCAGCTTCGGGCCAAGTGTGCTGGCAAGCCCACTCAGCCGGCTGCGCCCGCGGACATGCCCGAGGAGCCGGCGCCGCCGCTGGCCTTCGACCCGGCCCGGCTCCTGGCTGAGGAGGGCGTGAGTCGTCCCGAGGATGTCGTCCGCGCCCTCCTGGATCTGTATCTGCCCGGCGGCGTCCGCCCGGAGGTGCGGGCGAAGCTCGTGGCCTTTGTGGCCGAGGGCAAGCCCGCCGGCCCCGCCCTGGCCCGCCGCGTGCGCGAGGCCGTCCATGCCATCCTGACGATCGCGGAATATCAACTGGCGTAAGCGTTGCTCATTTTTCAATCACGGAGTACCGATCATGTTTAACCGCCGGCAGTTTCTGACCCAGACCTTGAAGGGCTCGTCGCTGGTGGCCTTGAGCGCGATGGTCCCGCAGTTCGTGTCCCGGACCGCGCAGGCGGCCGCGCCGGGCAAGGACAACATCCTGGTCGTGCTGGAGATGACCGGCGGCAATGACGGCCTCAACACCGTCATTCCCTATGCCGACGACCTGTACCACAAGGCCCGGCCCACCCTGCGCCAGACCAAGGACGTGGTCATCCGCCTGGACGACCACGTCGGCCTGCACTCCGGCATGCGGGGCTTCCGGCCGATGTGGGAGAAAGGACAGTTGGCGGTCGTGCAGGGCGTCGGCTACCCGAACCCCGAGCGCTCGCACTTCGAGGCCATGGACATCTGGCAGTCGGCCGATCCCAAGGGATCCACGACCGGCTGGCTGGGCCGGGCCGCGGTCGAGACCGACAACCACGCGGGCGGCGTGCCCATCCTGCACCTCGGCCCAAACCGCCTGCCCCTGGCCCTGGCCGGGGCGCCGGGCGGCGGGGCGGTCACCGTCAACGACCAAAACTCGTTCCGCCTCGAGCTGGGTGGCGGCAAGGTCGGGCAGCAGAAGGCCCGCCGCAAGCTGCTGGAGGACCTGGCGGCACCGGCAGGCAAGGCGGCGAGGACGACCTGGCGTCGTTCGTGCAGCGGCGGCAGGTGCAGACGCTGACGGCGGTCGAGACCCTGCGCGAGCTGCTGGAAGGGCCCGAACGCCGTGCCGCGGCAGGGCGAGCGGCCTCGACGCAGAAGCTGCAGCTCATCGCCGGCCTGATCGCCAAGGGCTTCGGCACGCGCATCTTCTATGTCAGCCTGGACGGCTTCGACACCCACGCCAACCAGGGCCCGTCGCACAGCAACCTGCTGGCCGACCTGGCCAACTCGATTAACGCGCTTCTTCCAGACGTTGAAGACCACCGGCCACGACAGCCGGGTCCGGCTGATGACCTTCTCGGAGTTCGGCCGCCGCGTGCAGGAGAACGGCAGCCGGGGCACCGACCACGGCGCCGCCTCGTGCCTGTTCGTGGCCGGGCCGTCGGTCAAGGGGGGCGTCGTCGGCAAGCACCCCAGCCTGGCGGACCTCGACGCCGACGACCTGAAGTTCCACACCGACTTCCGCCGCGTCTACGCCACGCTGCTCGACGGCTGGCTCGGCTGCGACAGCAAGGCCGTGCTGGGCGCGAAGTGGGACCACGTCAAGGAGCTGGAGCCGAAGGCCTGAGGTTCCGGCGAGCGGGGGGCGTGAGCCCTCTGTTCTCCAGCCAAGGCTCTGGGTTGCGTCAACAGGGGGCTTACACCCCCCGCTCGCCAGTGTAACCGCGAGCTGAACCACGCCGAAATCAGGTAAAACTTGATCGGCACCGTTTCCCGACTCTCAGAAAAGTATGGAGACTTGAAACCGATGAGGGAGGGCACGACATGGCAAGTGTACACCTGGGTTCGACGCTGCGGCAGATTCAAGGGTTGTTCGAGGTGGGGACCGTCGCCGGCTTGACCGACGGCCAGCTCCTGGATCGGTACCTGGCGAGCCGCGACGAGTCGGCGTTCGCGGCGCTGGTGGTGCGGCACGGGCCGATGGTCCTGGGCGTCTGCCGCGCCGTCCTGAACAATTCGCCCGAGGTCGAGGACGCATTCCAGGCGACGTTCCTGGTCATGATCCGCAAGGCGGGCACGATCCGGGGGCGAGACGCCGTGGGGGGCTGGCTGCATCGCGTCGCGCAACGGGTGGCCGTCCAGGCCGTCCTCGAGCGATCGCGGAAGAGTACTTCACGAGCGCGGGGTGGGCGATCTGTCCGCCCTCATCGTGGTCGGAGAGACCCATGCGGACGAGGATTGGCGCGCTCCGTTGCACGAGGAGGTCGGGCGGCTGCCGGAGCGATTCCGCCTGCCGATCGTGCTTTGCTACCTCGAAGGCAAGACCCATGCACAGGCGGCGCACGAGCTGCATTGGGGCGAGGCGACGGTGCGTCGCCGCCTGGCCGATGCCCGCGACCTGCTCCGCTCACGGCTGACCCGGCGCGGGGTCGCTATGTCGAGCGGTGCCCTCGCCGCGACACTGGCGGGCGAGGCGACCGCCGCGGTCCCGGACGTTTGGATCGAGCTCCTTGGCCCGGATTGCCGCCGGACGCGCGGTGACCGACGCCAGCGGCTCGACTGGCCGAGACGTTGGTCAAGAGCGTGCTGCTTGGACAGATCCAATCCTTCGCGACCGTGGTCGTCGTGCTCGTCGCGGCGACGCTCGTTGCCCCGCACCTGGTCCCAACATTGCTCGCGAAGGTTGGCGATGACGGCCCCGCTCGACCGACCGCCGCGGCCGTCCGATCTCCTCGACCGGGACAGGCAGCCAGTCCTGAGCGGCCCGCCGGACCGGTCGAGCCGGACCGATCTCTGACGGTACACGGCCGGGTCCTCGACCCCGACGGCAAGCCGTTCGCCGGGGCCAAGGTCTACTCCTATCGACAGCTCCCACGGGAAGTCGACGTCCTCGGTCTCGAGCCACCGAAACCGGACGCGATCAGCGGCGTGGACGGACGCTTTCGATTCCAGATCGCCGACACGGGATCCCTGACCCCGCAAGAGCAGGCAAGCTGGAGCCACCCGACTGTCGCGGCCCTGGCCCCGGGATTCGGACCGGCCTGGGCGACGTTTACGACGGCTGATGAGGTGAAGGAACTGACGCTCAAGCTGGTTAAGGACGATGTGCCCATTCTGGGCCGGGTGATCGACTTGGAAGGCCGGCCAATCCCGGGCGTGACCGTTCGTCCGGTCCGGCCTCTATGCTTCTCCCGATGAGGACCTTTCCGCGTGGGCGGCGACCATGGCCGGTGCGAAGACTGTCTCCGACGGCGCGATGGGTAAGCTGCCGTACTTCCTTGAGCTGTATCGTTGGCGCAAGGAATTTGATGTCGACTACCGGCCCTGACGGGCAGTTTCGCCTGACCGGCATGGGCCGCGAGCGCGTCGTCTCGCTCTGGATCGAGGGACCGACGATCGTGACATCGCTTGCCGACGTCCAAGTGGCAACGCGGCCCGGCCCGACCTACCGCCTGGCCCACCAGCAGGGACAAGCCCGAGTATGGCACGTCTGTCTTTCACGGCGCGACGTTCGATCACGTGGCGGCACCGACCCGGCCGATCGAAGGCGTCGTCCGCGACAAAGACTCAGGCAAACCGCTGGCGGGGATCTCGATCCGGAGCCATCGATTCGCCGGCAATATCGTCAGCGGCAGAGACCACGTTCGGACGACCACCGGCCCGGATGGTCGCTTCCGCCTGGTGGGGATGCCTGGAGGAGCCGGGAACGTAATCACAGCCAGCGCCGGGCCGGCAGTGCCATATCTGGGAGCCAGCGCCGAGGTCTCCGCCGGATCCGTATCTGAGCCGGCCACTGTCGACTTCAACTTGAAGCGCGGGGTCGCGATCCGAGGCAAGGTCAGTGACAAAGCAACCGGAAAACCCGTACCCTCTGTCGTCGAGTATTTCGTCTTCAGCAACAACCCCCACCGTGCCGACGCCAGCCGGCTGCACGGAGGCGAGGTCACCACGCGACCAGACGGCACATTCGAGCTGGTCGGTCTTCCCGGCCGGGGCCTGGTCGCGGCGCGGGCCTTCAGGGATTACTACCTGCTCGGGCGGGGAGTCGAAAAGATCGAGGGTCTCGACGAAGCCGGATGGTTCCGGACCGAACCGCATTTGTGCCAGCCAGAGCAGCTCCACACCGTCGTGGAAATCAATCCCGCCGACCGTGCCGAGACGTTGACGTGTGACCTGGCCCTCGACCCGGGTAAGACGCTTGCGGGCGTCGTGGAAGGCCCTGACGGCAAGCCCCTGGCGGGATGCGTCGCCCTCAATCTCTGCCCGCACACCATGAGTTTCAGTATCGTCACGCTGCCGACAGCCGAATTCAGCGCAATCGCCCTCGAGCCGGACCGTCCTCGACCTCTCTTCTTCCGCCATGACGAGAAAAAGCTCGCGGCGGTCGTGATGGCCAAAGGCGACCAGACCGGCCCGCTACGAGTTCGCCTCCGAGCCCGCGGGCATCGTCACCGGCCGCTTGGTCGACGACGACGGCCCGCTCCGATCCGGCATCATGATCAACGTCAACTATGGAACGGGTCAATTCGGCGACCGCTACCCTTGGTCCTACCTCAGCCCTACCATCCGCGCTGACGGTCGATTCCGGATTGAAGGACTGATCGGCGGCGTGCGCTATGAGTTGCTTACCCGCCTGGGCAACGACATTGTCGGCGCGATCGCCAAGGACCTCAAGCTCATGCCCGGCGAGACCCGCGATCTGGGCGACGTCAAAATCCAGGGAAAATGAGGTAGCCGTTCACGGGTCGGGGATGACAGACGTCCAGAACGCCACCGAGCGTTGAAGTCGCTTCCTGGCCCTAACCCAAAACTCGTGACACCAGTCGCAAAGTAGTAGTCTCGATTTCGCAGAAGTGCCAAAAGGCGAAAAGAAAGCAGAAAAAAACTGCCGCTCGAATCGGAAATCGGTCTTGAATTCACGGATATTCCGAATCGCCGGACCGAAAAGCGAAACCGTCGACCGGCGTCATTTTTGATGCAAGCCCTGTATGGTCATGGTATTCGGTTACTCTGCGGCTCATGACATGGATGTTGGGTTTGGGCCTTATTGTGCCGGTGGATCGCTTCCACAGCAGCGTTCGTCCCACACCAGTCCGCGACCGCCGGAACCAGGCCCGCACCGAGGATAACGGCATACGCGTCGACCACGAGCGGCCAGGTTCCGCTGGCGAAGCCGACGATCACCCCGGTCAGGCCGCCTATCGCGGCCACAGCCGTGGCCACGCCCAGCCTTCTTGGCGACAATGCGGCTACACGGCCCGCGATTGACATGCATCGTTCACCTGCCTACATGGCATATCCGCCCGATTCATACGCCGATCTTCGACGATAGGCGAGGGATTTTTTCGCGGGACGCCCCCGCCAGCCGCCGGGCAGATCTCACGGCTTGGCAAAAGCCGCAAGCCGTGGTAGTCTCAGGTAAACCGTATGCACAAAGGAATGCACATGAGCACCGCCACGACCCACGACCGCGAAAACGAGGTGACAATCCTCGCCCGCATCCTCGGCAACGAGAACGGCCAGCTACCCCAGGACCTCGCTCGTTACATCCTGACGCTCGGTTTCAGCGATCGCGACAAGGCCCGCATGCACGACCTGGCTGTGCGGAACCAGGAGGACGCCCTGACGCCCGCCGAGAAGGAGGAGATGCATGCCTTCGGCAAGGCGGGCGACTTGCTTTCCATCCTGAAAGCCAAAGCCCGCCGCACTCTGGGCATCAAGCTCAAGACCCGCACCGACGGCTGACCCGCCGATGGATGCGACACTCACGCGGCTGGTCTGGCAGCGGGCGAAACGTCGCTGCGAATATTGCCAGCTACCCCAGGAGGCCGACGACCGACCGTTCGAGATCGACCATATCCGCTCCCGCAAGCATCACGGCCCGACCATCGCCAGCAACCTCGCCCTGAGCTGCTTCCGGTGCAATTCATTCAAAGGTTCCGATATTAGCGGAATAGACAAAAGTACCCGCACGCTCACGCCGCTGTTCAACCCCCGCCGCCATAAGTGGGCGACGCATTTACGCTGGGAAGGCCCCTACCTGATCGGCCGCACCGCCATCGGCCGCGTCACCATCTCTCTGCTCCATATCAACGACGAATACCGCGTCGAACTCCGCGAAATCCTGATCGAGCAAGCGGAGTTTCCGCCTGCGTGACGTCGCTTTTGACCGA
>CAWAAW010000032.1:0-25782 GCA_963779785.1 uncultured Planctomycetota bacterium | reverse complement strand
CGATCCGCCATCGATCTACGTCACCGGAGATCAATCCCGTGCCGGGACCGGAGCCGATGGCCATCGTCACGGCCGACTTCCTGTCCGTCGACGACAGCAGCGACGCGGAAGGACTGCAGGCGCTGGGCATCATGAACGACAACGACGACGCCTACGCTTTCTTCGCCATCAGCCAGATGACCGGCGGGCCAGCCAGCCGCAATGGCTCTCGGTCCGCAACGCGTCCGATCCGCAAGTGGTGGTCCCGCCGATCCCGGCAGGTCATCTTCCAGTAAGCCAGGTCATCAAGGAACTCAGCTCGGTCGCCGGTGCGCGATCTTCGGCGTCTACGAATACGTCACGACGATCAACAGCGCGTTCGCCTGCTGGGCGATCGTGGCGGGCAACGCAACGCCCGCTCACGCATCCCGAGTCTCGAAGCGGTCTCACGCGTAGGTGACATTGGCGACTCCTTACGGCGTGCGGCTGGTCTGAACGCGGGCAGGGCCGCAGCGGCCCGTTTGTCACAAATCGTTGCGGCGCCCGCTCCTGCGGTCCGCCTGAATCGCCTGAGATTTCAGGTCAACTTGAGTTGCGAGGTCCAAGCCGTTACTTTGAGGCCGTGAACTCCGCATTCCGCTTCGAGTGCCTTCGTCGTTCCCGCGACGGGGCTGGACTCGATGCGGGTTACCGGAAACCAGAATCGGGATCCAACCGAGGACCACGGACATGGCCAGGCCACGCGTTTACTTCGACATCAGCATCGACGGCAAGCCCTCCGGACGCATCACCATGGAACTGTTCAACGACGTGGTGCCCGAGACCGCCGAGAACTTCCGCGCCTTGTGCACCCACGAGAAAGGATTCGGCTACAAGGGATCCTCGTTCCACCGCGTCATCCCCCAGTTCATGCTCCAGGGCGGCGACTTCACCAACCACAACGGCACCGGCGGCAAGTCCATCTATGGGAATAAGTTCAAGGACGAGAACTTCAAGCTCAAGCACGACAAGCCGTTCCTCCTGTCCATGGCCAATGCCGGCCCGAACACGAACGGCTCGCAGTTCTTCATCACCACGGTCGTGACCAACTGGCTGGATGGCAAGCATGTGGTCTTCGGCGAGGTGACCGAGGGCTCGGACCTGGTGAAGAAGATCGAAGCCCTGGGCTCCGGGAGCGGGAAGCCGCAGGCAAGGTCGTCATCGAGAGCTGCGGCGAGCTTTGAATCGAGTGGCGTCACATTGGGGTAATTTTCTCGTCCATGGTCGTGGATAGCAAACACCCGTGGAGCGGGTTTCCTAACCCGCTGGTTCCCTCCTTGGCACATCCAGGCGGGTTAGGAAAACCCGCCCCACACCAACAACGACTGGTTTCATTCGCCATTACGACCGTAGACGCAAACGTCGACGTCCGCACGATCTTGAACTGGAGGCAAACCCGTGATTGCGCGTCTTCTCCCGGGCTGAAGATGGCTGCGGCCGCATCGGTCGCGGTTTCGATCGGCATCTTCATCAGTCGGGTTCGGGGGCATTCCCGGGACCGAGTCGGAGCCGACCCAGGCCGGCGGCGAGAGGAGATGGTGAAGACTCAGCTCGAAGCCCGTGGGATCAAGGACAAGGCCGTGCTGGCGGCGTTGCGGAAAGTGCCGCGGCACCGGTTCGTACCGGCTCTCTGGCAGGGGCGCGCGTACGAGGACGGCCCGCTGCCGATGGAGGGCCAGACGATTTCCCAGCCGTATATCGTGGCGTGGATGACCGAGCTGATCGAGCCGAAGAAAGTGATGCGGGTGCTCGAGATCGGGACCGGCTCTGGCTACCAGGCCGCCGTCCTGGCTGAATGCGTCGCCGAGGTCGACACGATCGAGGTCATCCCTGAGCTCGGCCGTAAGGCCGAAGCCCTCCTTCGCGAATTGGGCTATCGCAATATTCGGACCCGGATCGGCGATGGATACGCAGGTTGGCCTGAGCGTGCCCCTTACGACGCGATCCTCCTGACCGCCGCTCCGCCGGATGACGTCCCGAAGCCGCTGCTCGATCAGCTCAAAGTCGGTGGACGGCTCGTGGCTCCAGTCGGTCGCCACGACCAACAACTCGTGCGGATCACCCGAACCGACACGGGCCTGAAACGCGAGGTGCTGGCGCGGTACAGTTCGTCCCCATGACCGGTAAAGCTCAGGGCCGTCCGTGATTGGTTGCGCCCGACGGCCGTCTGGTAGACCCACCAGTCGCCCAAGATACCGGCTTCGAGTCGACCGCGCATCAAGTTTCCGGTGGCGCGGACCCGCTTCTCAAATTACCTAATTATCTCACAGATAATGGCTTAAGTCAATACTTCCCATCGTCGCCGACACGCCCTTTTCATCTCCATTTCCGCGCAAATAGATTTCGGCGATCGAGCGTCAATAAACAAGGAATCGTCGAATCAGGAGAGCTCCGAGCGAAGTGAGTGGGGCTCCTCGTGCATCTGATCGACACACAGCGACCTCTGATCGATGGGCCAGGTGCATCGGGCACCGGACTTCCCACTCATCGCCAAGGTCGTAGTGTCCATAATTGTGAGAGTCTGTCACGGTCGAATCCCTACTCGTGGTTCCATCCGTTTATTGGTCCACCATGTCGGCTTTCGATCGGTCCGCATCGGAGCCATCTTTGAGGTTTTGGTCTTCGCCTTCTTGATCACAATTGGAAGAGAGGTCAACTCCTATGAGTCGGTTGATTCGTTCGTTCACCGCGTTCGCCATGGGAAGCGTCTTGATGTTGCTGCCACTGTCCGTAACGGCGGGTGATGGTCCTGAAGACCAATCGCCACCGAAAACCGACAGGGCTCAAGCCAAGACCAGCCAGTCGCAATCGAAAGCCGAGCCAGCCGTTCCGGAGATCAGCCTCCTGGACGCCGCCAAGCAAGGACTGATTTCCGTCCAGGCTGAAGGAATCGGCGATGGCCGCATGACCATGACGCTCAAGAACCGCACCAAGAAACAACTGCACGTGATCCTACCTCCCGGCCTCGTTGCCCAGAGTGCCACCGGCCAGTTTGGTGGCATGGGTGGCATGGGCGGTGGCATGGGTGGTATGGGCGGTGGCATGGGTGGCATGGGCGGCGGTATGATGGGTGGTATGGGTGGCATGGGCGGTGGTATGGGCGGTGGCATGGGCGGCATGGGCGGCGGTGGTATGCGGGCGGTATGGGCGGTATGATGGGCCGGCCTCAGACCATGCCCCCCACGATGGGCATGATGATGCTCGCCCGCATGATCATGTACTTCTGCGGCGATCCTTCGAGCTGGGATCAGCGCAGCTTGATGATCGGCATGATGGGCGGCATGGGCATGGGCGGTGGCATGGGCGGTGGCATGGGCGGCATGGGTGGCATGGGTGGCATGGGTGGTGGTGGATGCGTTCCGTTCCTCCCACCGACCTACCGTTCGCTTTGCTCAATCCCAGTCAGAGTCCGGAGCTTGCCCACTCGGTTGGTGAGCGTCTCACAGCCTGACCCGGCGGCGGGCTTGAGCTTCCCCGAGAAAGGGCGAGCAGCTCAAGATCGGCGACATCGCCCAGATCAGCGACAATCCCAAGGTCCAGAAGGCGCTGAGACGGCTGGCCGCCGACAAGGCTCCCACGACGCTCTCGCAACTGGTCATGTGGAACTTGTCCGCCGGTCTGGACTGGGACACGATTAGCCAGCTCTCGCAACAGTGGGCGAACCGCTATGAGCTGACCCTGGCCCGGGATTTCGTGGAGCGTCTGGACACGTTGCCGGAGGGAGAAACGGGCCGGTTGTTGTTCCAGGTCGACGGGTCGGATGAGGCGAGCCAAGTCGATGGCGGCCGAGCTGAACAACGCGTTGAAGGACAAGTTGATCCTCGGCCTGGTCTCCCAGATTGGAGTACCCGGCGCAGCCGGAAGGGCCCGCGGTCGCCTGCAAGGTTCGCTTGACCGAAAAAGAAGCCTTGGTCCAGGTCACGAGCAGCGACGCGGCCGCGCGAAGCTTGGGTCCCATTCGGTAAGTTCTCGCTCCCCTTGGTACGCGACAAGGACAAACTGGACGTCGCCCGGCTCAGTGATTCATTGGCTGAGGGGATCTTGAGCCGGCTGGTCCGGATCCAGTTGGGCAAGGGAACCAAGGACACCGGCAAGCTGATGTACCCGGTCAAGATCGAGAATTTTTCACCGTTGATCCTGAATGGAGTGGCCGTGGTGGGAACCACGAGCAAGCCGGACGAGATGCCCAAGGTGCTGTCCATGATCTGCATTTCGCCGCGTAAGAGCATGACGGTCCCGGCCAGTGACGAGGTTGTGCGGACGCTCGGGCTGAAGAAGGGGATCAAAGTGGTGGCACTCGACCTGAGCGGGCTCTGAGACGCCATCGCAGTTGGTTGAACCACCTGGATCAGATCAAATCGATTTTGACCGCCCCGGGCGATTGGTTCGCCCGGGGCGGTTTTTTTTATTCTTGGGCGTAGGCAACGCGCCAGACAATTCCCGAGCCGTCGTCGGTCACGAGCAGGCTGCCGTCCTTGGCGACGGTGACGCCCACCGGCCGGCCCCAGACATTCCCTTCGGCGGTGACGAAGCCGACCAGGAAGTCTTCGTACTCGCCGGTCGCCTTGCCATCCTTCAACGGAATGCGGATGACCTTGTAGCCGGTGCGACGGGCACGGTTCCACGAGCCGTGCTCGGCGGCGAAGGCATCCAGGCGATACTCCTTGGGGAACTGCTCGCCCGTGTAGAAGGTCATGCAGAGCGACGCCGAGTGCGACTGCACCAGGACGTCGGGCACGATCACCTTGTCCTTGAGCTCAGGGTGCTTTCCCTTGTGGCGTGGGTCCTGGTGGGGACCCAGGTAGTACCAGGGCCAGCCGTAGAAGCCCCCTTCCTCGACATGGGTGACGTAGTCGGGCACCAGGTGATCGCCCAGCACGTCGCGCTCGTTGACCGACGCCCAGACCTGGCCGGTCTCGGGGTGGATCGCCAGGCCGACGGCGTTGCGGATGCCCGACGCGAAGATTTTCTCACCCTTGCCCTCGGGGTCGAAGACCAGGATATCCGCCCGCCGTTTCTCAGCCTCGCCGTCGCTCACGTTGGACTGTGACCCGACCGAAACGAACATGCGCTTGCCGTCCTTCGAGAAGACGACGTCGCGGGTCCAGTGTCCACCTCCGCCCAGCCGGCCGGCGCCGCTGGGAATATTGGGGACGAGCATCTGGGGCTCGCCCTGGGCCTTGGTGTCACCGTCCTTGTAGGCGAACCGGACGACGCTTCCGGTATTCCCGACGTACAGGTGCGTCGGTGCGGCCGGTGACGGCGGATAAAACGCCAGTCCGAACGGCTGGCGTAGGCCGCTGGCGAAGACGCTGACCGTCTCGGCCTTGCCGTCGCCGTCCGCGTCGCGCAGAACCTTGATGCGGCCGGGCATGCTCTCGGCGACGAAGATGTCGCCGTTCGGGGCGGTGATGATCTTGCGCGGGTTGTTCAGGCCGGTGGCGAACTCGGTGACCTTGAAACCCTTGGGAGCGCGTGGCCACGCCCCCTCGGGTCGAGCGGCTCGCACGCGGGAAAGTTCTGGGCCGAAGGCGTATCAAACGGCGGGGGCAGGTCGTCAAGGGTGAGCTTGCGGCGGACGCCCGGTGCGTCGGTCGTCCAGTCGCCGAGGGCCTCCTTGCCCGTCAGGAGACAGGACACTCGGTTTCGCGTCGTCGGCTCGCGCCGAGGACGTCGCAAAAGCACACGGAATGCTCGCGAACGCCAGTACCGACGAGCAAAGTCCGGGGAGGGATGCGGTTGGTCATGAGGTCCTTTCCGATGACGATTTCCGAGAGACAGTCACGAATTCCATCCGTGTTGCCGATGGCTCAGCCGCCGACACCGGGCCCGACAGCTTCAGGGATGGTCGGCACGAATGAATGGCGGCGCGTGCCGCGCCGCGCAGTCGGGCCCTTGGCGGGTTTCATCCAGGATAATCGGGATCGAGGCTGGACGCCTTACCTCATCCGGCCGCCAAGCGGGGCTATTGAGGGGGCGATAAGGGTTGGTCTTGCCATGCCTACTCATTCATCCCGATTGTTTGGCGGGATGGTCCCTCGCTTCGCAAGGGAAGACATGACGGCGAGTGCGCAGCAAGAATCTTTCCGGGTCGCCGGACCGGCAGACCGCGTTCGGCTTTATTGGCTGATCATCGATCATTCCGTTTTGCTCGCTCCGGCGGTCGCCATTTTCGCCAGGGCGGGAACCATGGCCAGGATTTTCTCGAGCAAATCGGGGGGAAGATAGGTCTTGATCAACGCGATGGCCTTGGGAATGAACGCCTCGATTTGCTCGGGAGTGAAACCCAGCTTGGATAGAGCGGCCAGCAGGGAAGCGCCATCCGCGGCCTTGCTCCCCAAGAGCTTGCCCGCCAGGTCGGCGACGACTTGCAACAAGCCGCCCGATTCTGCCGCGGGCGATGACGAGAATTTCTCCAAAAATCCCTCGGCGCCCGGGATCGTCGCCGTGAGCTTGTTGAATGTCTCGTCCCCCACCTCTTTCTTGAGAAAGTTGAGCAGCGCTCCAAGTCCCTGGTGGACTAAGTCGCTCGAAATCCCGGTCTGCTCTGTTAGGGTATTGGCTAGTTCGGACATCGCATGACTCCTTCATCAATGAATTGATCGTGGGCTGGTTGCCGGACTGTCGGCGATCGACGACGGCCGTGCGTATGTCGCAATGGGTCGCGGAAAGACCGATTCGGGCCATCGATCGCGCATTGTAAGCGCAGGACGCGCAACGGCCACTCGGTCACGTTAGTCATTGAAGAAAATCCGGGGAAGATTCTGGTTGGATGAACTTGGCCAGCTTTCCTCAACCACGACCCGTTTTGGGAACAGTCCTCGCTCAACGGATTAGCCAATCACCTATGTGAGATCGTTCTTAACCAATCTGTCAAGCGGCCTTTGAAGGCGATGGCTTCCGACACGTCGTGCGAGCTTGCGTGTCGGACCCGTGAGAAATTCGGGAAATCCGCGCTCGGAAGAGCGGCTGGGGACTTTCAAAACGCCACGCATTCGACGAATCTAATCAGTTGAGCGGTCGGCGGGGCGTCTCGGTACGCTTGGTCCGAGCTGCTCACTCCTTTCCCTGGTCGAACCAATTCCGGCGGGTTCTTTTTTCGGAGGTTGTGCATCATGTTTCGTACGCTGGGAGCTCTCGTCACGGGAGCGATCATCTGTGCAGTCGGGCTGTTTTCGGCTCAAGCGCAGGAAGCCAAGAAGAGCGAAAAGGCCGAGATTCCGGGTGGAATCGAAGGAACGATCAAGGGCGTCGATAAGGAGAAAGGGACGGTTTCGGTCCTCACCGCGAATGGGAAAACGCAGACCTTCACTGTGACTGAAGACACAACGATCGTGGGTGCTCGCGGCGGGAGGGTCCGGAGCCGTTTGAATGACCGTCGATTCCGCGAGGGCCTGGACATCACCGTCGTGCCAACCGGCACCAAGGCCAAGGAGCTTCACCTCGGCATTTATCGAAGGGAACCCGGAGAATCAACCGAAAAGCCGAAAACCGCGGCCAAGAAGACCCGTCGGCAAATTCGCGAAGAAGCCGAGGCCGAGCTCGCAAAGGCCGGCGCCAAGAAAGCGACCCCCAAGGCCGTCACGGAGGCGGCGACCAAGCCCGCGGTTGACGAGGACGAGGATGAGGATGATGAGATCCTCGGCAAAGTGAAATCCTACAACGCGAATTCGGGCCGGCATGTGCTCGTGGTCACACTCTTGAACGGCAAGAGCCGCTCTTTCTTTCTCTCAAAAGAGGTGAAAGTCCTGGTCCACGGAAAGCCGGCCAAAGATGGATTGTCGGATCCCTCGCTCAAGGAAGGGACCACAATTACCGTGCTGACCGAAGGCGGTAGCAGCCGAGTCAAAGAACTACACCTTGAGCTGCCTGCCGCGACCCCAAGCAAGATTACGCGCAAGAGAGCGGCTTGATTTGCTCGGGTTCACGCGATCGAACAGAAATGCCAGCGTTTCCCTCTCGGCTGGCACAGTCCAGCCGAGGGTGTGATTTGGTGGACAAGCGGGTCGCGCCTGACCGCAATTCGGGACTCCGGAGTTCTGCCTCTAATAGGTCAGCACGCGCGGAAGCGCCTTGGCCTGAGTCACCCAGTCGGCGACCTGTTCCTGGGTTGGGAGCTTCCGCACCAGCTTCTTCTTCTTGTTCGTCTCGACCAGTTTGGGATAGAGGTGGGCCGGGTCGCGCTGCGCCAGTTCGGGAATCGTGTCGACACCCGATGCCTCGAGCAGCTCGGCGTACTGGGTCTCGACCCCTTTGATCCGAAACAAGTCGACATGGTTGAGCCACTTCAGGATCCGCGCCGCGCTGATCCCGCTTTTTTCGGCGATCCTCTTTCGGCCGGCCGGAGTCGCTCCTTTCTCCAGCAGGGCCTCGGTTGTGGCGATTCCCGAATCCTTCAGCTTCTTGGCATAGACCTTACCGATGCCCTCAACCTCGATCACATCACTCATCTGATCATACCTCACAATGGATGATTCTGATGGTCGGTACGTGTGGCGCAAGTGTTGTGAAAGGTCACATGAGTCAAGTGTTCCGGTGGCCCCAATCGAGTCGCTGAGTCGAACGACCGCGATTGACTACAGGTCGGGCGCTGAGAACGTGTCGCCTTGCTTGATATCGCCGGTCTTGAAACCTTTGCGGAACCAGCGGACACGCTGTTCCGAAGAGCCGTGAGTGAACGAGTCGGGTCGGACGTAGCCCTGCGATTCGAGCTGAAGTTTGTCGTCTCCGATCGCCGCGGCCGCGCGGAGCCCATCTTCAATGTCGTTCGGCTCGAGGATCTTTCGAGAGCTCTGCGCATGATTGGCCCAGACACCGGCCAGAAAATCGGCCTGGAGCTCGAGCATCACGGACAGCTTGTTGGCGTCGACCTTGCTGGCCCGCTCCTGCTGGGCGTGGACCTTCTCGCTGATCCCCAGCAGGTTCTGGACATGATGGCCGATTTCATGGGCGATCACGTACGCCTCGGCAAACTCGCCCGGCGCTTTGAACTGATCCTTGAGCTGCTTGTAGAAGCTCAGGTCGATGTAGACCTTTTCATCACCCGGACAATAGAACGGTCCCACAGCCGAGCTGGCCAGGCCACAGGCCGAGTTCACCCTGCCCGTGAACAAGTCAAGTTTTGGTTCCTGGTACGTGAGGTCCATCTGCTTGAACAGGTCGTGCCAGACATCCTCGGTGCTGCCCAGGATGGCCTTGACGAAGTCAACCCGCTCCTCCTCGGCTGGGTCAACGGGGCCTCCAGCCTGTTTTTGCGGGACTCCAGGGGCATTCTGTTGTTGATTCTGGAGCACGTTGAGCACAGCCCGCGGGTCGGCTCCGAAATAGATCGCCACCAAAGCGAGGATCAGCGTCCCGATCCCTCCGCCAATCGCGATCCCGGCGGGCTGGATACTACGCTGGTCCTCGACATTGTCGCTCCGACGTTCATCCTTCCAGCGCATGTTGATTTCTCGCCAAGGGCCTGAGATGATCAATGCCAATAATACTAACCATAACAAGACCAACGGCAAGACACGACTGACGCCGACATGGCGAAATCGGATTCATCTGGCCCAACCTTCTCCCCGGAAACGCCACCAGAACGTATCCTGAAAATGGATCGAGTTTCCGAACCGAGCGATGAAATGGTCCATCGGTCGTGGGTGGACGCGGTTCGGTCCCTCCCGCTGCTCGCAACGGAATTCGCCATGAGTCGCCGTTATCTCTCGTCGTCGATCATGATCTTTCTGGTGGTCCTGCTCGGGCCGTCGCCCGTAAGGGCCGATGCAGCCGAAGAGGCTCGCTCGATATCGGGGGCACGGTCCCGGCTCGATGCGCGCGGACGCCCGCTCAACTTGGGCTTCGAGACAGGCAGCCTGGCCGATTGGACGGCGCCGAGGGGGACGCCTTCCGTGGGCAGCCGATCAAGGGGGACGCGGTCCACAGGCGTCGCGGCGACATGTACAGCCGGCACGACGGCGACTTCTGGGTCGGCAGCTTCGAGGTCGGCGGCGACGGGCCGAGGGGGACATTGACGTCGGTGCCGTTCCCGGTCTCCAAGCCGTTCGCCAGCTTCTTGGTTGGCGGCGGCTCGCTCGCGGGGACGCGCGTGGAGCTAGTCCGTCCGGACACCGGCCAGGTGGTCTTCCGCGCGTACGGAGACGATCACGAGGACCTTGAGCGCGTGGTCGCCGACCTGTCGCGAATACCTGGGCCGGCAGATCGTGATCCGGCTGGTGGATCGAGAAAGCGGCGGATGGGGTCACATCAATTTCGACGACTTCCGGCTGCACGACGCCAGGCCGTCGGTGCCGCCTCGGCGACGGCCCGAGACGCTCGACGTGTACGCTCACGCTGGGCTCGGTCCCGAGGAAGCTGCCCGGGCGATGACCGTTCCGCCCGGTTTCCAGGTCACGCTGTTCGCCGGCGAACCAGACGTCGTTCAGCCGATCGCCATGGCGATCGACGACCGAGGCCGCCTCTGGATCGCCGAGGCGTATTCCTATCCGCGACGGGTTCCGGACAAGGAGGCGAAGGACCGCATCCTGATCTTCGAGGATACCGATAACGACGGCCGGTTCGACACCCGCAAGGTTTTCGCCGACCACTTGAACCTGGTCAGCGGCCTGGAGGTCGGCTTCGGCGGCGTCTGGGTTGGTGCGGCGCCGCACTTCTTCTTCATCCCCGACAAGGACGGCGACGATCGGCCCGATGGTCCGCCGCAAATCCTGCTCGATGGCTGGGGCCAACACGACACGCACGAGACCCTCAATAGCTTCACCTGGGGGCCCGACGGCTGGCTCTACGGCTGCCACGGTGTCTTTACCCATTCCCGCGTCGGCAAGCCCGGCACGCCCGATTCAAAGCGCACGCCGATCAACGCGGGCATCTGGCGCTATCATCCGACGCGACACGTCTTCGAGGTATTCGCCCACGGCACCAGCAATCCGTGGGGCATCGACTTCGACGCCCGCGGCCAGTTGATTATCACCGCTTGCGTCATCCCGCACCTTTACCACATGATCCAGGGAGGAAGGTACGAACGCCAGGGGGGCCAGCACTTCAATCCCTACACCTATGACGATATCAAGACGATCGCCGATCACCGTCATTTCCTGGGCGCGAACCCCCATGCCGCCAACGGCCGCTCCGATTCCGCCGGCGGCGGCCACGCCCACTCCGGAGCCATTGATCTACCTGGGCGGGGCCTGGCCGCCCGAATACAACGGCTCGCTGTTCATGAACAACATCCACGGAGCCCGGCTCAACCGCGACATCCTCAAGCCCAGCCGGTTCCGGCTTCGTCGGCTCGCATGCCCCGGATTTCCTGCTGGCCAACGACGCATGGTCGCAGATCATCAGCCTGAAAACGGGACCGGACGGCAGCCTCTTCATGATCGACTGGTACGACAAGAATCAGTGCCACCACAACGACGTCAATGGCCACGACCGCACCAATGGACGCATCTTCAAGGTCCGTTACGGCCCGGCTCAAGCCGCTCAAAGTCGATCTCGCCAGAGCGAGCAACCAGGCGCTCGTCGAGCTGCAAACCGATCCCAACGAGTGGTACGCACGCCATGCGCGCCGAGTCCTTCAGGAACGCGGGACCAGCGCCGAAGTGAGCGGGATGCTCCGGAAGCTGAGCCAGACAACCCGCGACCAAGCCGCGATCCAGCTCCGTATCTTGTGGGCCTCGCACGCCGTCGGCGGCTTGAGCGAGCCGGGTGCGATTGCGAGCAAGCTCGACGATCCCGACCCGACGATTCGCGCCTGGACGATCCAGTTAGCGAGCGAGCAAGGAACTCCGGTCTCTTCGATCCTGTCCAAGTTTGCCGAGCTGGCGCGAACCGATCCCTCGCCCTTGGTTCGACTGTACCTGGCCTCGGCCTCGCAGCGGCTGCCATTGGGGACTGCGCTGGGAAATCCTCGACGGACTGGTCAGCCATGCCGAAGACGCCGCCGACCATAATCTGCCGCTGATGTACTGGTACGCCGCCGAACCATTGGCCGCGGTCGATGCGTCCCGCGCGGCCAGGCTGGCGTCGTCGTCGCGGATCGCCCTGGTCCAGCGGTTGATGGCGCGGCGGATCGCCTCGCTGGGCACCCCCGAATCGATGGCGCTCCTGGTTGATGAGCTTGGCCGCGCCGCCGGCTCCGGGCTTCGAATGACGCTTCTGGTCGGAATCGACGAAGCGCTTGCGCGGCCGTCGCCGCGTGGCGATGCCGGCCGCCTGGCCCAAGGTCTTCAACGGGCTGGCGGCCGACTCGGATCCTCAAGTGCGCTCCCGTGCCGTGGCCCTGGCGCTCACCTTCGGCGACGCGGCGGCGCGGGCGTCGTTGCGGCGAGTGCTCTCCGACCCCAAGTCCGACTCGGCCTTGAGGCGTGAGGCCCTTGTCGGCCTTGCTCAAGGTGAAAGATCCCTCGCTGGCCGCCACGATGCACACCCTGGTTACCGACCCCGAGCTGGGCGGAATTGCGTTGCGCGGGCTCTCGGGCTACGACGACCCCGCCACGCCCAATGTCTTGATCGAGGCGTACCGGTCGCTCGGACCAATCGAGCGCCGCGATGCCCTGAATACGCTGGCCGCCCGCCAGCGATCAGCCCGGGCGCTGCTGGCAGCGGTTGAGGCGGGTAAGCTGCCCCGCGGCGATTTGACTGCCGACCTGGTCCGCCAGATCCGCAATGTGAAGGACGCCCGAGCTTGACATCCAGCTCGGCCGGGTCTGGGGGACCGTCCGCGAGACCTCCGGCGACCGAGCCAGGGTCATCGCCCAGTACAAGGCGCTGCTGACTTCCCGGCCGTCCCAACCCGCCGACCGCTCGCTGGGCCGCGCGGTTTTCACCAAGGTCTGCCAGCAGTGCCACACCCTGTTCGGGGTCGGCGGCCAGGTCGGGCCGGACCTGACGGGGTCGAACCGAGCCGATCTCGACTACGTGCTCTCGAACGTCCTCGACTCGAGTGCCTTGATCGGCAAGGACTACCTCGCCCACGTGATCGCCACGACCGACGGCCGCGTGCTCACCGGGATCATCCGGGCGGAGGACAAGGACACGATCACGCTGGTCACGGCCAACGAAATCCTCACGCTCCCCAAGAGCGAGGTCGCCGAGCGCAAGGCGAGCGAGCAATCGATGATGCCGGACGACCTCTGGAAACCGCTCTCCGAGCACGAAATCCGGTCGTTGGTCTCGTATCTCGCCAGCCCGGCCCAGGTCCCGTTGCCGGCTACCGAAGGTGAAAGAAAAATGCCTTGAACGAGGCGGATTGAAGAGGCGACAGGGATAGTGCTCCCCTGGACGATCGTGCGGTAAAATGACGTCGTGACTCAATGAACCCTCCAAACCCGGGGATGCCATGGCCACAGCCGCAATGATCACGCGCTACACTCCCTCGCAGTATCTCGCCGTGGAGCGGGATGCCAAGCTCCGGCATGAGTACTTCAACGGGTACATCACGGCGATGGCCGGTGGAACGCCCGAGCATAACCAGATCGCCGGCAACATTTTCCGCAAGCTCGGCAATCAGTTGGAAGATCGTGAGTGCACGGCGTACATCAGCGATATGCGCCTTCTCATCAGCTCGACCGAGCTTTATACCTACCCCGATGTCATGGCGGTTTGCGGCCAGGCCCTCTTTCAGAAGATCGAAGGAGTGGCAACGTTGCTCAACCCCACATTAATCGTCGAGGTCTTATCACCCACGACCGAGTCGTACGATCGAGGCGCCAAGTTTGCTCACTACCGCCGACTGCCGTCTCTCCAAGAGTATGTGCTCGTCTCTCAGGACAAGGTCTTGGTTGAGCACTATACTCGGCTGGGAGACGATTGGGTGCTGCAGCGAATTCAATGATCTCTCGACTACGGTCCAGTTTCACTCGATCGACTGCGCGATCACCGTTCGCGATATTTATGCGAAGGTCAAGTTCCCCGACGCGTCGTCCGACTGACGTCGAAACCGTAGCCGTTTTCGCGCCCTGGAGCGTCGCCGACCCACTTGCTCAAACTTCGCCGGTGGAAGACCGCCGAGGAACCCTCCCTGTCAAACTCGTTGCCTGGACAAAGCGGAATTGTTAGGATTGTATGAAGATAGATTGAGCGGTCGTGAAAGTTTGGTGAATTCCGCGAGCGACGCTTGAATTCGAATCTGGTCCACCGCAATCATACTCCTTCATAATCAGGGTGCGGGCGCCAAGCCAGCCCTTCCGCGAGACCGCGCCAGGAGGCCCGAGTGCAGTATGATTACGACGTGATAGTTGTCGGCGGAGGCGCCGGCGGGGCCACATTTGCTTATGCTTGTGCGCGTGCGGGTAAGTCAGTTCTTGTCCTCGAGCGGGGCAACAGGTATACGACGACGAGTCCGTCTCACGACGAGAAGGCGATGCTTATTGATAAAAGGCCGTATGATGACCGCGAAGTTGATGTCAACGGCAGGGCCAAGCGCCTTTACATGGGAGGGATCCTCGGTGGCGGCACGAGTCTTTATGGCGGTGCGCTGATCCGGCCGAGTGAGCAGGATTTTCAGCCGGGCAGATACTACGGCAAGCGCATTCCTCGCGCGATCTGGGATTGGCCGATTTGCTATGCGGACCTCGAGCCATACTACACTGAGGTCGAACGACTCTACGGTGTCGCGGGCCGCGGCGAGGAGGATTTTGGCCCTCTGCAAAAACCCGCCGTCGGCTATCCGGGTGAGCCTTTGCCTCTCCATCCCCTCAACCAGCGGCTCATGGCCGCCAATCGCCGGCACGGCTTACGTCCGTTCCGTTTGCCTCTAGCGATCGACTCCTCGCGCTGCCTACGCTGCGGCGTTTGCGCGGGCTATGTTTGCCCCACAGGCGCGCGCATCCGCGGCCCAGTTGCTCGAGCGAGCAATCGCTGAAGGCCTGTCCCTCGATATCCAGACTCAAGTCGAAGTGGAGCGATTGGTTGCGGAGCGTGGTAGCAAAGCCACTCTGATCTCCGTGCTCGACCGTACGACTGGTCGACGCTCCAACTATCGCGCTCGCCGCTATGCACTTGGCGCAGGCGCGATCGGATCATCGCTCTTGTTGCTACGATCCGGACTGAATAGTCCGCTGATCGGTAGAAATTATATGATGCACTTATGCTCCATCGTCGTTGGCGTATATTCTCATGCGAGCAGTACTGAGTCATCTTTTGTCAAGCAAGTCGGCTTCGCCGATTTTTATTTCGGTACGCGAAACTATCCTCACAAAATGGGCATCGTGCAATCGCTTCCGGTACCCGGCCCGCTGATGACGGCCAAAATGTCCCCGTTCATGCCGGCTCCCGTGAGACGGTTTCTACGCCAGCGCATCCTGCCGCTCGCAGGTATCATCGAAGATCTACCCAACCCCGCCAATCGCGTGACGCTGGGGGTAAATGGCGAAGCAAAGCTGACGCATCGCTTTGCCAAGTATGACGTCGTCCGGCGTAGGAAACTCACGCCTCATCTCAAGAAAATCCTCAAAAGGTCCGGTGCGGTGTACTGTACTTCTCGCCAGCAATTTTCCGACGAGCACGTGGCTCATCAGTGTGGTACCCTCCGCTTCGGCAATGACCCTGCTCATGCCGTCCTGGACGCCGATTGCCGCATGTACGCAGATCCCAATGTCTTCGCCGTGGACGGCAGTTTTCTGCCTACGTCATTGGGGGTCGGGCCCGGCCTTACGATCATGGCCAATGCCTTACGCGTGGCGACGAAAGTGGTGGCCGAGATTTGACAGCCGGAGAGCGGTCATCAGAAGAATCGCTGAGCGCATGTCGATCAAGTGGGAGCAATTTCGCCAAGCCCGCCGTATTCACGGCGGACTGGGAGGGTTGTGCCTGGCGATCCTCGCCGTCAAGCTGGCGCGCCTCCCGATCCCTTCGCGGCGACTTCGGCTCCGGCTGTTTCGGAACACGTTTGCCCGGAAGTATCCCCCGGGCCTGAAGGAACAGGAAGCGGAGCACCCCCTCGATGCCTATCGGTCCTTCAACGCTGTGTTCACTC
The DNA here is from genome assembly GCA_963779785.1 of uncultured Planctomycetota bacterium. Classification (GTDB taxonomy): domain Bacteria; phylum Planctomycetota; class Planctomycetia; order Isosphaerales; family Isosphaeraceae; genus CAVRFS01. Next base: position 9,788 of record CAWAAW010000032.1, on the reverse strand, counting down.
GTGGCGTGAAACCGGAGTGTCGTCCCATCCCTGCCGGCACGCCGGAAATCCTCAGCCCCTGCGACGGCACGGTCGAGGATGTCGGCCGCGTGGAACAGGGTCGACTGATGACCGTGAAAGGGATCGAGTATTCCTTGGCTTCCCTGGTTCCTGACATCGACATTCAGCCGTACGAGGGCGGCCGGTTCGCGATCTTTTTTCTGTCGCCGATCGATTGCCATCGTGTCTTCAGTCCCCAGGACGGGTGCCTGGAGGAAGTCGTCCACGTCCCGGGCGCCCGGTTGCTCGTCCATCCACCATTCCAGCGCGCGGAGTATCCGGTTTACACTTTGAACGAGCGTATGATCTTGCGACTCGTCGGCAGAAACGGGCTCGTGCGTGGTGGTCATGGTCGCCGGCTGGGGTGTGGGAAACATCACCTTGCCCTTCGCGCCGCAATTTACACCCAGATCGAGACGAATGGAGTCCTGTCGGTCGGGGTTGCCTCACGCCGTCAGAAGAGGAGACTGGATTGGGACGTTCGAGCTTGGTTCATCGGTTGTGTTGATCACGCCGGCATCGCTGAACACGACGCCGTTGGTTTCCCCTCACGAGAAGGTCCACTATGGACAGCCCGTCCTCAGATTTGCCTCCGCCGATCAGTCCTCTCCCGTCGGGAGTATGAGGCTGGAGACGTCTCCCAGACAGTACAGAGAACGGGACGGACGACCCCGGCAGACGTCGTGTTCGTCGCGGGTTTCGGCAATGCCATCGCGGCTGACTACGCGACTTTTGTGACTCAGCGCTCCCAGGGCGATGGTGTCGTCGTCGTCGATGAGAAAATCCGACGGCTTGCCGACCCGCACATTGATTGGCTGTCGATGGACGAGTTTCTGCGTTCGAACCTCGATACTGTGGAGCGAGAACGGCCAGTGGGCCCAGCCTGATTCTGTTCATCGGCTCACGTCTAACCGCGCGCGACCGCCATGAGCTGGACGACTTACTCGAAATCGCACGCCGATGGCAGCGCGGATTTGTGGGCATCATCAGTACGTTTCGGCTCCATCTCGACGATCCGAAGGTCATCGAGGCCGAGAACTACGTTCTCTCTCGAGCGAGCGACTTGCGTGCTCGCGTCGTCGTCTTTCGTCCCGGTCATGTGCTTAGCCCGCACTCCAGCATAGGCAAGATTTCTTCGGCGTTTCGGTCCCTTTTATCCATTGATTCCCAAACGCGTGACATCTTGCTTCATCGAAGGCGGGGAGTTCTTCGACGCCGTTGAGACGGAGCGGCGTGAAGAAAGACGCGCGGCGTGTGCGGATCACTCGTGGCCGAGCGTGGACCAGGCGGCGATGGCGAACCCCTCTGGTCGATCGGTCGGTGGAAGGAATCGGGCCTACACACTTCTGGGCCCGAATCGACCCTGGCGCGACATGCTCTTTCGTCATCGAGTGACGTCCGCCGGACAACGGCTGACGACGGCAGTCAACATGCTTCTTTCCTGGCTGTTGGCCGGCCAGGTGATCGCGCTCGTCTTGACCGTACTCGCGAGGCGGTTTTCATGGTTTCGCCAATGGGACGTACATACTCTGAAGCCTCGTTCGATGCGCGAGCTGCTGTCGCTTTGCCATCGATCCAACTTCGACCATGTGAGGGTCGTCGGCTACAACAATGGCGTGAACCACTTCGGCCATCGCCACCCGGGAAAGACGGTCGTCTCCACGATCCACTGCCGCCGAATGGTTCACGCCGGCCCGCATACGCTCAAGGCGGAATGTGGGGCGACGGTGCGTGACGCCCTGGACTTCCTGGCCAGGAATGATCAGGAGCTCTATGTGGTGCCAAATTACTCCTACGTCGCCTTGGGCACGGCCTTTTTCGTGCCGATTCATGGGTCGGCAGTCGACTACTCCACGGTGGCGGACACGATTTGCAGGGTCGTCCTTTACGACCCGGACAGCGATCGAATCATCTCCGCCGCGAGAGACCAGGCACCCTTCCGTGAGCATGTCTACGATCAGCAATCTCGTGTCGTGCTATTGCGGCTATACATTCTCGCCAAGCCGAAGTCGAGCTACTTCGTCCATCGTGAGACGCTGGAAAGGCCGTCCGCCGCCGACCTCCTCAGTGTCCTGCGTGACGCACACGCGACGAATGTCGAAATCCGTCAAATCCAGGCCTCGAATGCGAAGGTCACGGTCGCCCGGTATTACAAGAATCTCGGCGATACGTCGTCGCCCGCCCTCGAGCTCCCTCGCGACGCACTGGGCAGGCTATGGGATCGCCTGGAAGAAAACCCAGTCACGTCCTATCTCATGCACGCCTTGAGCCGGCACGTGGCGTGGCATACGGAGCTGTTTTTCACGCCCACGGAGTTCGAGCTGTTTTGGCGGACGCACGACCAGGTTCCCTTGCGAAAGATCCAGCTCCGGTACCTGCGGCGCGATGGGCTGCCCCATTCACCTTGCCGCGACGAGGACTGCGTCTCGTCCGACATGTTCATCTTTCGTTGGAGCAAGCCGCGCTTGATGGAATATCTCAAGAAGACGTTCACGACGGTCCGTACCAACCCCGGTAAACACAGCAATTAAGAGCAATGTTCCGACACACGGCTAGCTTGGTCGCCGGGCAGAGCCGTCTCCTACCGGATTGGGAGGAGGGAGCTCCGTCTCCCGATCCCGGTTGTCGCCTTGTGTCGGGCTGTTGATGAAAAGTCTCATGCACCACCCACCGTCACTTGCCGAAACTTATGAGCAGATCTTGAGAGAGCAGGAGCCGAACTTCCTGCGGCTCTATCTGAATCCTCATGTGGCCCAGACGTGTTACTGTCTCGACCGCTATGTGCACACGACGTGGACGAAGTCGCCGGTGTCGTCCCGGCGCAAGGACGCGGTCACCGAGGAATGCCAATCCTTCCTCGCAAACGGATTGGAAGAAGCGTTGAGCGGCGCCATCAAACTCGCGCACTACAGCCGTTACACGATAGGGTCTCGCTCGACCGGACTTATCCTCGACCCAGCCGACCGACTGAGCGGCTTTGCTTCAGTCGAGTTGGCGGGAGGCGACAGAGTCCAGTTCTTGCCCGGTCTCCGAGTCGTCGGCAAGAGCGAGCTTGCCCGTCCGCCCATTACGCTGAGCCTGGATGACGCGGCGAAAAACGGTCACGCGCAGATCGCCGCCGCCGGCCTCAATCCGCTGGTTCTGATCGCGACGGCGAACGACCTTCTGGAATCGCACGCGGAAACCATCCGGCGCTGGTGCGAAGTCACTTGCCACTTGTCATCACCTGCGTCGACCGCGAGAGCCTGGCCGCGTTGCGCGAGCGACCTGGTGGCATCCTTCATGAGATCGTCCCCGACATCGTCGTCTTCGACGAATCCTTCGTGGACCACGCAGTTCCCTTCGGCGCGTTCACGGCCTGGAAATCGTGGTTCGCCTGCTGGAATAAGCCCGGCAAGGCCACGTTTCACTCGACGACGTTCCAGCCCAATACGATTTCGACCCTGCATTTCATGAACTGTCTGGCCAAGGCTGATCCTGACTTCGCCGGCGAATATCGTGAGCATTTCCAAGCACTTCGCACCGACCTATCCTTGCGGGCCGTTACGTTTCGCAGCTATTACAACCCCTCGCTCTACCGGCTGATCCGAGCGACCGGGTTCCGCACGGAGGACGTTCGCGCCGCTGGCTCGTTCGTCGTGGTCAACGGCCGCCCGATCCTCGATGCCGTTAGTGGAGTCGCGTGCAGCTTTCGCGGCCACAATCCCGTCGCCTACGCGGACGAGATGAAGACGCGCGGAGTCTTCCCGGAAACTAGCTCGGCTTACGAGGCCGAGCTCCGCCGACGGCTTCAGGATCTCACCGGCCTTGATTTCTTCTTGCCCGCTGTCAGTGGCGCGACCGCCGTCGAGAACGCTCTCAAGCTCGCGCTTGTCGCTCAGTTTCCGAAACGCCACATCCTCGCCCTCAAGGCGGGTTTCGGAGGCAAGACCTTGCTCTCGCTGACGGGTACTGCCAATCCGTCCTATAAGGTGCACATCGATCCTCTGTATGCCGATGTTCACTATGTTGATCCATTTGCCCCGGATGCGGTGCCGCAGCTCGACGCGCTGCTGGAAGCGCATGAATTCGCCGTCGTGCAGGTGGAATTGATTCAGTCCGTCGGCGGGGTGCGTCGCGTCCCGCCGAACGTGATTCGCCATCTTGACGCGGGCAGAAAGCGCGTGGGGTTACTTGCTGCTGGTCGATGAAGTGCAGACGGGCATGTACCGAACAGGGCCGTTCATCTTCTCCAAAACCCTCGACCTCACACCGGACTTCTTGCTCCTGGGCAAGGCCACTTCGGACATGATGTTCCCGTTCGCCCTCACGCTCTATTCGGCGGCAGTGCGGGACATGCTCGATCGTCGCGGCTCGAATCTGACGGATTCGATCAAGAAACAGTACGACTACGAACAAGGGTACAAAACGGTCGTCAATGTCCTTCGCCTGGCCGAGGAGTCGGACACGTCTCGCCAAGTAGCCGACGCCGGCGTGCTTTTCGCCGAGTTGCTCAATGCCGGCCTGGCCTCTAGTAAGACCGTGTGCGACGTGCGCGTCTTTGGCCTCCTCATCGGCATCGAGCTCGACACGCGGCGCTGGCCCCACCGATGGCTTCGCAAGCGCGTCTCCTCGTTCTACCTATTTAGCATGCTCCGCCATAGACACTTCCCGGTGCTGGCGGGCTTTTGCCAATATGAACCCAACGTCCTCAAGATCACCCCTCCACTCAATGTCAGCCCCGACGAGACTCGGCGGACCTGCGCCACGATCGTCGATGTCCTGAAGCGGCCGCTCCACAGGGTCCTTGCAGCCGGCCTCGGCGGCTTGATCAATCCATCCTCAGTCCGGAGAAGAAACCATGAGCACCGAAACGATTCAGCCCTTGAGCGTGCTGCATTTTAGCTTCGACGACCTCTACGCCAGGCACCTCGGTCGCCACTCCCAATTCGGGATCAACGTCGGCCATGTCGCGTGTCTCTATGGACTCTGGTTTGGCGTCTACGCCGCCGTATACCAGGCAGCGCTCCTTCTGGGCGTTCCAGCGGGGTGGCTGATCCTCGTGGCCATGGCTGTCAGCTATCTCGCTCTGGTCGCCATGAACGCTCCTTACCACATCTGCCTTGCGACGGCAGTCTTCCTGGCGTGCTTCGTCGCAAGTGTTCTCGCACTGCCGACGCTGCCGAGCTGGTCGATCCCGGCGTTCCTCGTCATGGTCCCGGTCTTCTACAAAGTCCAGGCGTGGAACCACAGAATCTGGAACGTCGCCGCGGACATGACGGAATTCAACAGGCGATTCCCGCCAGGCCGCACTCTCACGACCATCCTGCTCATCTATGAAATCCCGATATGCCTGAATTATCTGTTGTTCAAGCGACAGGATTGGAGACGCTGACGCGTTGAGCGTTCAGCCGGCTGTGTCTCACGCCGCTGATCGTTTGCGGCCCAAGGCAATTACAATATTGTGCGAATCCATGACCGGGAAGACGAGACGGTTAAGCAGCCAGCGCTTCACTGGGCCAGCCTTGTGCAAGCCGAGGGATTCAATCAGCGGTGTGAGCCATCCTCCGCGATAGCCGAACTGCATGAATTGATCAAAGTCATTAAACTCGAGAGCAGGTTGAAATGTCTCGCCGGCGCAAACCTCAAGTCCATGCGCGGCCATCGTGTCGGCGACCTCCTGCAAGTTGGCAGGATTGAGTACGGTGTCATCCACTTTTCGCGACCCGACGCCGCTCAGCCAACGAGCGAGCTGTGAGTCTCCTTTGGCTTGCATGGCCGGATAGGCCGCCTTGGTCCCGCCGACGAGGGACCAGTATCCGCCCGCCTTGAGCCGGCTGGCGATCTTGGGGGCGAGCACCTGCATCGGCACGTATCCCGTGACAAAATGCGTGCAAATGCAGTCGAATTGTTGGCCAGGGAAATAAGCGTCCAAATCGGCGGCATCTCCAACTGCGGCAACCAGGTCCGGGATCCTCGTGCGAGCGTTCTCCACCATGTTCTCGGCAAGATCGATCCCGAACGGCGCGATCTGATCGCCACCCAGCTCCTTGAGCTTGCCAAGAAACAGGCCAGTTCCCATGCCGATATCGAGGACGCGCACCGAATCCCGCCCCGTTCCCAGAAGGCCTTCCTTCCGCAATTGCTGAATCGCGTAGTCGAGCGATCTCCCAATCACGCCCTGAGGATCGCGATCATAGTGCGACGCAACCACGTCGTTGTACGCTCGATGTATCGTTTGTGTGCTCATGATAAAATAACGTTCCTCGGTTGGAGATGTGGTGAACAATCGCACCACCCCCGTCGCTCAGGAGACTTCTACCGCCCAGGCCGAACCTTCTCATTGTCTCATCAAGAGCGGAAGTATCGCAATCGCCAGCATCCGGTTGAATTTACCGGCGAAAAGACTTCGGTGCTAGTATCAACCGACATCGCGAGTGCTCCAGCTCGTGTCGACGACGAGCCCTTGCGTGTTATTCCAATCTCTCAGTGATCTGGCGTCTCAACTTCCTCCCGGTCTCGATCTGGTGGTGATCGGCGAGGAGTTTCAATTAAACGCCTTGATTCCATGGCAAACGATCCGCATCGGATTGGGTGTCGCGGAGTTTGACCAAGACCGGATTTAGCCGCCTCAATACAACTTGCTGTCCTGGTAGTAGCGGTTGATGACCAGGGAGCGGAGCCCGAGAAGTACCAAGAGGTTAACCGCTTTGAGCCAGATCAGCCAAGAGTCCAGTGCGTAAGCCTCCCGGAAGTCCGTCAGGCCGAACGTGAAGAAGGCCAACGCGTACACTGCCTCGATGGGCGAGTGCCGATACCTCAGGAACCGGCGGAGTACCAGGCCCGACAGGATGACCCATACCGTCCCCTCGAACAGGTTGAAGACATGGTACGGGATCTCGATCCAGGAGGGACTGCCGGACCGATACGTCCACCAGTTCCGAAACACCAGGTAATCGGCAACCCTGTTGAGATCCACGATCTTAGGACGCACGTGTACTCGACTTGATCAGTCGGCGAGGCCGCTGACGAACGTCACGACTTCACGGACGACTTCCTTGGCGATCAGGATGCGACCGTGGCCGTATCGCTCCGTGATCAGCATCTTTGCTCCCGGCCACGCTGACGCCACGGCCAGTCCGTCTTCGACGGGGATCGACTCGTCACTCCGATCGTGGACGACCAAGACGGGCTGGGTTAACCTGGCGGCGATCTGAACGATATCCAGGGCGTCGATCGGCTGGCCCACCTCGCCCTACCAGTCGTACAAAGGTAGGGATGTCGGATTCGGACAACCGATGGCGACGCCCCCACCTCTCGACGACCGCGCAGCGAGGCGGGACCGCTGATCAGGGCGACTCGCTCCACGTTCAATCCATTGTGAACGGCGATCACGGCGGCGCCCGCACCAAACGAGTGCCCCACCACCCCGACCATTGGACCGAGCTGCCGACCGATCCCGAGCAGCCCCACACCGTATTGGAAGACATTCGCCTGGCGCCCGGAGAGTCTCCGTGGGCCGGTGCGTCGACGGCGACAGCCCGGCACCCCGCCTCGACGAGGGCCGTGATGAATGCCCCGAAGTGTGTCCCTCGACTGTTCCATCCGTGTGCGAGCAGGACAATCGGGCCGTCGCCCCAATAGGTCGCCGCCAGTCCCTGCTCCACCTTCAGCCGGGTCCCTCGACTCAGGATCTCCTCATCGCGATGCTCGGAGGGCTGGGCTGAGGCGTAAGGAACTTGTCGACCGCATCGCTCAAGTGGTTGGCTACCTGAGACACGTCCACGGCGCACTTCCTCCTGCATGAAACCCTCCTCCAGCATCGATTTCGCAACGTGCGAGGAACCGGCCATTTCATTCGACTGGCTTCCCCAAACTGAGATCGCGCGGCGATCCGATTCAGAGCGTCGACCCCGTCCGCTCCAATCAACAGCTTCGCCTCGGTCTGGGCTTGCTCCCAGGAAGGATGAGTCTTCTCGAGGAGTTTCAACCCGGCGGCGGTGACCCGAATCTTCTGGTTCCGGCCCCCGCGTGGCGGCTCGGCCTCCAGCCATCCCTTCTGCTTCATCAACTCCACGTCCCGGCTGAGCGTGGACTTCTCGATACGCAAAATCCGGCTGATCGTCGCTGGCCGGACCTCACGGCCGTGAGCGACCATCACCAGGATATTCGCCTGGCTCACCCGCAGCCCATGCGGCCGCAGCATCTCGTCGTACAAGGCCGTGACCACCCGGTTAATCAGGCGCACGCGGACCGCGATGCATTCGTCCACGACGCGGTTGAGACGTTCGGAAGTTGTGAGTTTGTGCCTCATCCTTTAAGTTGTACCTGCAACCGGAATCCGGTCAATGGTGGGTCGTTGAAGTTCTGAAGGGCTCGCAGCCGGATCACCGGGCTCGCCGTCCTGGATCCGCGCCCGGCCATCTAGGGCCGCGGCGTTTGAGGGTGCCGCGGGATCCAGCTCTCGGGCATGGTATAGATTGGCTGGGTCTTATCCTTGGCAACGAACGGACCAGAGATCGCCGGGCATCTCGTGCCCAGTAGCAACTCGACCGCGAAAACCTCGCCGATGCCCGCGGTGAACTCGAGCAGCGCAGCGAGCCCGCCGGTGGCCAGCTCGACCACGGCCACGCCGCACTTCAGCCGATCTCGCTGCGCTGCGATCGGCACATCACCGAAGGCCGCCGTCTCACGGATCTTGCAGAGGCCGATGAAGGCATACGGTCCCGCGAACGACAGACCTCTGGTGTAGCCGGGAAGTACGACCACCGTCTCGCTTGTCCCGGATCGAGGATCAACGATCACGAGGCGCCCGTGCCGGAATCAAGCAGCCAGATTCTTCCCTGATGCACCCTGGGCGAGTGTGGCATCGAAAACCCGGACGCGACAACGGCATTTTTCGGGATGTCGATCAGACAACCCCCGCTGGCTTTGCCTGGCCGCCATCCTTCCGTTGTATCGGTCTGCCCGATTGCGGTCGCGTACCGCGGCCGTCCATCGGCCATCGCCAGCCCGTTGAGATGGCAGCGATCCTGCGCCGACACCGCCGAGATGAACGGAGGTTTCCACTCCGGCAGAAAACTCAGTGACGGTTGCAGGGTGCAAAGGCAGGAGAAGAGGGTATTGACGAACCAGAGCTGCTGTCCCGAGAAGGCAAGCTCGGGGGAGTGGATCTCGCCCGTAACGTGCGAGGAACGCGTCGCGAAGCAGCTATCGTACTTGCCCGGCGGCTCGAGTGGGGTGCGATCAGCGGCATGCTCTGGAGAATCCAGATTTGCGGCCCCGCACCCACGGCGACCGATCCTGTGCGACAGCCAATCCATGGCGCATCATAGTAGTGGAACGTGACATTGAGCACTCCCCCGGAAACACCCACCTACACTAGTCGGCTCGCCTGATAGGTCGAAATCAACAACGAGCCGCGTACCTGGTCGAGGACCTCCACCAGGTTCTCAGAGGCTTCGTAGGTGAACGGCTGGGGTGCGGTCTCCCCGCTGGCTCCCCTCGATTCGGTTTCTGCAACGGACATGGGTTTATCCCAAACGGGATCCGATCCTCCGTCACGCACCGATCATCCTCCACGACCTCGATCCACGCAAGACCCGCGCATTTGCTGCTTTGCGGTGCGCTCGATCGGCGCCTTACCGAGCGGTGCCGAAGCTCGTGTTGGTTCCGTACTGGCAGGTTCGATCGAATTCGGAAGAAACGAATCCAGCCGCGACCAGATGAGTTGCTCCGGAACAAAAAAACTCCCGGCTTCCACGTATGGA
>CAWAAW010000031.1:0-257167 GCA_963779785.1 uncultured Planctomycetota bacterium | reverse complement strand
GAGGTCGAACGACTCTACGGTGTCGCGGGCCGCGGCGAGGAGGATTTTGGCCCTCTGCAAAAACCCGCCGTCGGCTATCCGGGTGAGCCTTTGCTTCTCCATCCCCTCAACCAGCGGCTCATGGCCGCCAATCGCCGGCACGGCTTACGTCCGTTCCGTTTGCCTCTAGCGATCGACTCTTCGCGCTGCCTACGCTGCGGCGTTTGCGCGGGCTATGTTTGCCCCACAGGCGCGCGCGATTCCGCGGCCCGTGCTCGAGCGAGCAATCGCTGAAGGCCTGTCCCTCGATATCCAGACTCAAGTCGAAGTGGAGCGATTGGTTGCGGAGCGTGGTAGCAAAGCCACTCTGATCTCCGTGCTCGACCGTACGACCGGTCGACGCTCCAACTATTGCGCTCGCCGCTATGCACTTGGCGCGCGCGATCGGATCATCGCTCTTGTCGCTACGATCCGGACTGAATAGTCCGCTGATCGGTAGAAATTATATGATGCACTTGTGCTCCATCGTCGTTGGCGTATATTCTCATGCGAGCAGTACTGAGTCATCTTTTGTCAAGCAAGTCGGCTTCGCCGATTTTTATTTCGGTACGCGAAACTATCCTCACAAAATGGGCATCGTGCAATCGCTTCCGGTACCCGGCCCGCTGATGACGGCCAAAATGTCCCCGTTCATGCCGGCTCCCGTGAGACGGTTTCTACGCCAGCGCATCCTGCCGCTCGCAGGTATAATCGAAGATCTACCCAACCCCGCCAATCGCGTGACGCTGGGGGTAAATGGCGAAGCAAAGCTGACGCATCGCTTTGCCAAGTATGACGTCGTCCGGCGTAGGAAACTCACGCCTCATCTCAAGAAAATCCTCAAAAGGTCCGGTGCGGTGTACTGTACTTCTCGCCAGCAATTTTCCGACGAGCACGTGGCTCATCAGTGTGGTACCCTCCGCTTTGGCAATGACCCTGCTCATGCCGTCCTGGACGCCGATTGCCGCATGTACGCAGATCCCAATGTCTTCGCCGTGGACAGCAGTTTCTGCCTACGTCATTGGGGGTCGGGCCCGGCCTTACGATCATGGCCAATGCCTTACGCGTGGCGACGAAAATGGTGGCCGAGATTTGACAGCCGGAGAGCGGTCATCAGAAGAATCACTCAGCGCATGTCGATCAAGTGGGAGCAGTTTCGCCAGCGCACCGTATTCACGGCGGACTGGGAGGGTTGTGCCTGGCGATCCTCGCCGTCAAGCTGGCGCGCCTCCCGATCCCTTCGCGGCGACTTCGGCTCCGGCTGTTTCGGAACACGTTTGCCCGGAAGTATCTCCCGGGCCTGAAGGAACAGGAAGCGGAGCACCCCCTCGATGCCTATCGGTCCTTCAACGCTGTGTTCACTCGTGGCGTGAAACCGGAGTGTCGTCCCATCCCTGCCGGCACGCCGGAAATCCTCAGTCCCTCGACGGCACGGTCGAGGATGTCGGCCGCGTGGAACAGGGTCGACTGATGACCGTGAAAGGGATCGAGTATTCCTTGGCTTCCTTGGTTTCTGACATCGACATTCAGCCGTACGAGGGCGGCCGGTTCGCGATCTTTTTTCTGTCGCCGATCGATTGCCATCGTGTCTTCAGTCCCCAGGACGGGTGCCTGGAGGAAGTCGTCCACGTCCCGGGCGCCCGGTTGCTCGTCCATCCACCATTCCAGCGCGCGAGTATCCGGTTTACACTTTGAACGAGCGTATGATCTTGCGACTCTCGGCAGAAACGGGCTCGTGCGTGGTGGTCATGGTCGCTGGCTGGGGTGTGGGAAACATCACCTTGCCCTTCGCGCCGCAATTTAAACCCGGATCGAGACGAATGGAGTCCTGTCGGTCGGGGTTGCCTCACGCCGTCAGAAGAGGAGACTGGATTGGGACGTTCGAGCTTGGTTCGTCGGTTGTGTTGATCACGCCGGCATCGCTGAACACGACACCGTTGGTTTCCCCTCACGAGAAGGTCCACTATGGACAGCCCGTCCTCAGATTTGCCTCCGCCGATCGTCCTCTCCCGTCGGGAGTATGAGGCTGGAGACGTCTCCCAAACAGTACAGAGAACGGGACGGACGACCGCGGCAGACATCGTGCTCGTCGCCGGTTTCGGCAATGCCATCGCGGCTGACTACGCGACTTTTGTGACTCAGCGCTCCCAGGGCGATGCCGTCGTCGTCGATGAGAAAACCCGACGGCTTGCCGACCCGCCCATTGATTGGCTGTCGATGGACGACTTTCTGCGTTCGAACCTCGAAACGCGGAGCGAGAACGGCCAAGGGCCCAGCCTGGTTCTGTTCATCGGCTCACGTCTGACCGCGCCGACCGCCGTGAGCTGGACGACTTACTCGAAATCGCACGCCGATGGCAGCGCGGATTTGTCGGCATCGTCAGTACGTTTCGGCTCCATCTCGACGATCCCAAGGTCATCGAGGCCGAGAACTACGTCTCTCTCGAGCGAGCGACTTGCGTGCTCGCGTCGTCGTCTTTCGTCCCGGACATGTGCTTAGCCCGCACTCCAACCTAGGCAAATTTCTTCGGCGCTTCGGTGCATTTTATCCATTGATTCCCAAACGCGTGACGTCTTGCTTCATCGAAGGCAAGGAGTTCTTCGACGCCGTTGAGACGGAGCGGCATGAAGAAAGACGCGCGGCGTGTGCTGATCACTTGTGGACGAGCGTGGACCAGGCGGCGATGACGAATCCCTCTGGTCGATCGGCCGGTGGAAGAAATCGGGCCTACACACTTCTGGGCCCGAATCGACCCTGGCGCGACATGCTCTTTCGTCATCGAGTGACGTCCGCCGGACAACGGCTGACGACGGCAGTCAACATGCTTCTTTCCTGGCTGTTGGCCGGCCAGGTGATCGCGCTCGTCTTGACCGTACTCGCGAGGCGGTTTTCATGGTTTCGCCAATGGGATGTACATACTCTGAAGCCTCGTTCGATGCGCGAACTGCTGTCGCTTTGCCATCGATCCAACTTCGACCATGTGAGGGTCGTCGGCTACAACAATGGCGTGAACCACTTCGGCCATCGCCACCCGGGAAAGACGGTCGTCTCCACGATCCGCTGCCACCGAATGGTTCACGCCGGCCCGCATACGCTCAAGGCGGATTGTGGGGCGACGGTGCGTAACGCCCTGGACTTCCTGGCCAGGAATGATCAGGAACTCTATGTGGTGCCAAATTACTCCTACGTGGCCTTGGGCACGTCCTTTTTCGTGCCGATTCATGGGTCGGCAGTCGACTACTCCACGGTGGCGGACACGATTTGCAGGGTCGTCCTTTACGACCCGGACAGCGATCGAATCATCTCCGCCGCGAGAGACCAGGCAGCCTTCCGTGAGCATGTTTACGATCAGCAATCTCGTGTCGTGCTATTGCGGCTGTACATTCTCGCCAAGCCGAAGTCGAGCTACTTCGTTCATCGTGAGACGCTGGAAAGGCCGTCCGCCGCCGTCCTCCTCAGTGTCCTCCGTGACGCACACGCCACGAATGTCGAGATTCGTCAAACCCAGGCCTCGAGTGCGAAGGTCACGGTCGCCAGGTATTACAAGGATCTCGGCGATACGTCGTCGCCCGCCCTCGAGCTCCCTCGCGACGCACTGGGCAGGCTATGGGATCGCCTGGAGGAAAACCCAGTCACGTCCTTTCTCATGCACGCCTTGAGCCGGCACGTGGCCTGGCATACGGAGCTGTTTTTCACGCCGACGGAGTTCGAGCTGTTTTGGCTAACGCACGACCAGGTCCCCTTGCGAAAGATCCAGCTCCGATACCTGCGGCGCGATGGGCTGCCCCATTCACCTTGCCGCGACGAGGACTGCGTCTCGTCCGACATGTTCATCTTTCGTTGGAGCAAGCCGCACTTGATGGAATATCTCAAAAAGACGTTCACGACGGTCCGTACCAACCCAGGCAAACACAGCAATTAAAAGCAATGTTCCGACACACGGCTAGCTTGGTCGCCGGGCAAAGCCGGCTCCTACCGGATTTGTAGGAGGGAGCTCCGTCTACCGATCCCGGTTCTCGCCTTGTGTCGGGCTGTTGAAGAAAAGTCTCATGCACACCCACCGTCACTTGCTGAAACTTATGAGCAGATCTTGAGAGAGCAGGAGCCGAACTTCCTGCGGCTCTATCTGAATCCTCATGTGGCCCAGACGTGTTACTGTCTCGACCGCTATGTACACACGACATGGACGAAGCTGCCGGCGTCGTCCCGGCGCAAGGACGCGGTCACCGAGGAATGCCAATCCTTCCTCGCAAACGGATTGGAAGAAGCGTCGAGCGGCGCCATCGAACTGGCGCGCTATAGCCGTTACACGATTGGGGCTCGCTCGACCGGACTTATCCTCGACCCAGCCGACCGACTGAGCGGCTTTGCTTCAGTCGAGCTGGTGGGAGGCGACAGAGTCCAGTTCTTGCCCGGTCTCCGCGTCGTCGGCAAGAACGAGCTTGCGCCGTCAGCCCTGTACGCTGAGCCTGGATAAGCGCGGCGAAAAACGGTGAAGCGCGGATCGCCGCCGCTGGCCTCAATCCGCTGGTTCTGATCGCGTCGGCGAACGACCTACTGGAAACGCACGCGGAAACCATCCGGCGCTGGTGCGAAGTCACGCGCCACTTGTCATCACCTGCGTCGACCGCGAGAGCCTGGCCGCCTTGCGCGAGCGACCTGGTGGCATCCTTCATGAGATCGTCCCCGACATCATCGTCTTCGACGAGTCCTTCGTGGACCACGCCGTTCCCTTCGGCGCATTCACGGCCCGGAAATCGCTGTTCGCCTGCTGGAATAAGCCCGGCAAGGCCACGTTTCACTCGACGACGTTCCAGCCCAATACGATTTCGACCCTGCATTTCATGAACTGTCTCGCCAAGGCTGATCCTGACTTCGCCGGCGAATATCGCGAGCATTTCCAAGCACTTCGCACCGACCTATCCTTGCGGGCCGTTACGTTTCGCGGCTATTACAACCCCTCGCTCTACCGGCTGATCCGAGCGACCGGGTTCCGCACGGAGGACGTTCGCGCCGCTGGCTCGTTCGTCGTGGTCAACGGCCGCCCGATCCTCGATGCCGTTAGTGGAGTCGCGTGCAGCTTTCGCGGCCACAATCCCGTCACCTACGCGGACGAGATGAAGACGCGCGGAGTCTTCCCGCGAAGCGAGCTCGGCTTACGAGGCCGAGCTCCGCCGACGGCTTCAGGATCTCACCGGCCTCGATTTCTTCTTGCCCGCTGTCAGTGGCGCGACCGCCGTCGAGAATGCCCTGAAGCTCGCGCTTGTCGCTCAGTTTCCGAAACGCCACATCCTCGCCCTCAAGGCGGGCTTCGGAGGCAAGACCTTGCTCTCGCTCACGGGTACTGGCAATCCGTCCTATAAGGTGCACATCGATCCTCTGTATGCCGACGTTCACTATGTTGATCCATTTGCCCCGGATGCGGTGACGCAGCTCGACGCGCTGCTGGAAGCGCATGAGTTCGCCGTCGTGCAGGTGGAATTGATTCAGTCCGTCGGCGGGGTGCGTCCCGTCCCGCCGCACGTGATTCGCCATCTTGACGCGGGCAGAAAGCGGTGGGGTTACTTGCTGCTGGTCGATGAAGTGCAGACGGGCATGTACCGAACAGGGCCGTTCATCTTCTCTAAAACCCTCGACCTCACACCGGACTTCTTGCTCCTGGGCAAGGCCACTTCGGACATGATGTTCCCGTTCGCCCTCACGCTCTACTCGGCGGCAGTGCGGGACATGCTCGATCGTCGCGGCTCGAATCTGACGGATTCGATCAAGAAACAGTACGGCTACGAACAAGGGTATAAAACGGTCGTCAACGTTCTTCGCCTGGCCGAGGAGTCGGACACGTCTCGCCAGGTTGCCGACGCCGGCGCGCTGTTCGCCGAGTTGCTCAATGCCGGCCTGGCCTCTTGTAAGTCCGTGTGCGACGTGCGCGTCTTTGGCCTGCTCATCGGCATTGAGCTCGACACGCGGCGCTGGCCCCACCGATGGCTTCGCAAGCGCGTCTCCTCGTTCTACCTATTTAGCATGCTCCGCCACAGAGACTTCCCTGTGCTAGCGGGCTTTTGCCAATATGAACCCAACGTCCTCAAGATCACCCCTCCACTCAATTCCAGCCCCGACGAGATTCGGCGGACCTGCGCCACCATAGTCGATGTCCTGAAGCGGCCGCTCCACAGGGTCCTTGCGGCCGGCCTCGGCGGCCTGATCAATCCATCCTCAGTCCGGAGAAGAAACCATGAGCACCGAAACGATTCAGCCCTTGAGCGTGCTGCATTTTAGCTTCGACGACCTCTACGCCAGGCACCTTGGTCGCCATTCCCAATTCGGGATCAACGTCGGCCATGTCGCGTGTCTCTACGGACTCTGGTTTGGTGTCTACGCCGCCGTATACCAGGCAACGCTCCTTCTGGGCGTTCCAGCGGGGTGGCTGATCCTCGTGGCCATGGCTGTCAGCTATCTCGCTCTGGTCGCCATGAACGCTCCCTACCACATCTGCCTTGCGACGGCAGTCTTCCTGGCGTGCTTCGTCGCAAGTGTTCTCGCACTGCCGACGCTGCCGAGCTGGTCGATCCCGGCGTTCCTCGTCATGGTCCCGGTCTTCTACAAAGTCCAGGCGTGGAACCACAAAATCTGGAACGTCGCCGCGGACATGACGGAATTCAACAGGCGATTCCCGCCAGGCCGTACTCTCACGACCATCCTGCTCATCTATGAAATCCCGATCTGCCTGAACTATCTGTTGTTCAAGCGACAGGATTGGAGACGCTGACGCGTTGAGCGTTCAGCCGGCTGTGTCTCACGCCGCTGATCGTTTGCGGCCCAAGCGCAATTACGATGTTGTGCGAATCCATGACCGGGAAGATGAGACGGTTAAGCAGCCACCGCTTCGCTGGGCCAGCCTTCTGCAAGCCGAGTGATTCAATCAGCGGTGTGAGCCATCCTCCGCGATAGCCAAATTGCATGAATTGGTCAAAGTCATTAAACTCGAGAGCAGGTTGAAATGTCTCGCCGGCGCAAACTTCAAGTCCATGCGCGGCCATCGTGTCGGCGACCTCCTGCAAGTTGGCAGGATTGAGTACGGTGTCGTCCACTTTTCGCGACCCAACGCCGCTGAGCCAACGAGCGAGCTGTGAGTCTCCTTTGGCTTGCATGGCCGGATAGGCCGCCTTGGTCCCGCCGACGAGTGACCAGTACCCGTCCGACTTGAGCCGGCTGGCGATCTTGGGGGCGAGCACCTGCATCGGCACGTATCCCGTGACAAAATGCGTGCAAATGCAGTCGAATTGTTGGCCAGGGAAATAAGCGTCCAAATCGGCGGCATCTCCAACTGCGGCAACCAGGTCCGGGATCCTCGTGCGAGCGTTCTCCACCATGTTCTCGGCAAGATCGATCCCGAACGGCACGATCTGATCGCCACCCAGCTCCTTGAGCTTGCCAAGAAACAGGCCAGTTCCCATGCCGATATCGAGGACGCGCACCGAATCCCGCCCCGTTCCCAGAAGGCCTTCCTTACGCAATTGCTGAATCGCGTAGTCGAGAGATCTCCCAATCACGCCCTGAGGATCGAGATCATAGTGCGACGCAACCACGTCGTTGTACGCTCGATGTATCGTTTGTGTGCTCATGATAAAATAACGTTCCTCGGTTGGAGATGTGGTGAACAATCGCACCACCCCCGTCGCTCAGGAGACTTCTACCGCCCAGGCCGAACCTTCTCATTGTCTCATCAAGAGCGGAATTATCGCAATCGCCCAATCCGGTTGAACTTTACACCAGGCGAAAGACGTTCGGTGCTGGTATTCAATCGGCTCGCGACATGCGCAGCCGGTCGATCATGCGCATATGCCTTCGCGAGATTTATTCCCCAATCACCTCAGGACGATCTCGCGGCGCTCAAACTCAACACATCCTCACGGGATCTACGTATCTGGTGTGTTGATCGGCGGGGAGTCTCAATTAACCGCCCGGATGCCATGGAGGGAACAAGCGGTTAGAATCCCGTCATCGGTTTGGCTGTTGCGGAGTTTGAACAGGACCGGATTTAGCCGCCTCAATACAACTTGCTCTCCTGATAGTAGCGGTTGATGACCAGGGAGCGGAGCCCGAGAAGTACCAACGAGGTTAACCGCTTTGAGCCAGATCAGCCAAGAGTCCAGTGCGTACGCCTCCCGGAAGTCCGTCAGGCCGAACGTGAAGAAGGACAAGGCGTACACTGCCTCGATGGGCGAGTGCCGATACCTCAGGAACCGACGGAGTACGAGGCCCGACAGGATGAGCCATACCGTCCCCTCGAACAGGTTGAAGACATGGTACGGGATCTCGATCCAGGAGGGACTCCCGGACCGGTACGTCCACCAGTTCCGAAACAGCAGGTAATCGGCAACCCTGTTGAGATCCACGATCTTAGGACGCACGTGTACTCGACTTGATCAGTCGGCGAGGCCGCTGAGGAACGTCACGACTTCACGGACGACTTCCTTGGCGATCAGGATGCGACCGTGGCCGTATCGCTCCGTGATCAGCATCTTCGCTCCCGGCCAGGCTGACGCCACGGCCAGTCCGTCTTCGACGGGGATTGCCTCGTCACTCCGGTCGTGGACGACCAGGACGGGATGGGTTAACCTGGCGGCGATCTGAACGATATCCAGGGCGTCGATCGGCTGGCCCACCTCGCGCTCGACCAGTCGCACAAAGGTAGGGATGTCGGATTCGGACAACCGATGGCGACGCCCCCACCTCTCGACAACCGCGCAGCAGAGGCGGGACCGCTGATCAGGGCGACTCGCTCCACGTTCAATCCATTGTGAACGGCGATCACGGCGGCGCCCGCACCAAACGAGTGCCCCACCACCCCGACCATTGGGCCGAGCTGGCCACCGATCCGCGAGCAGCCCCACACCGTATTGGAAGACATTCGCCTGGCGCCCCGGCGAGTCTCCGTGGGCCGGAGCGTCGACGGCTACAGCCCGGCACCCCGCCTCGACCAGGGCCGTGATGAATGCCCCGAAATGTGTCCCTCGACTGTTCCATCCGTGAGCGAGCAGGACAGTCGGACCGTCGCCCCAATAGGTCGCCGCCAGTCCATGCTCCAGCTTAAGCCGGGTCCCTCGACTCAGGATCTCCTCGTCGCGAGCGCTCGGCGGGCTGGGCTGAGGCGTGAGAAACTTGTCGACCGCATCGCTCAAGTGGTTGGCCATCTGAGACACGCCCATGGCGCTGACTTCCTCCTGCATGAAACCGCTCCTCCAGCATCGATTTCGCAACGTGCGAGGAACTGGCCATTTCATTCGACTGGCTTGCCCAAACTGAGTCGCGCTGCGATCCGATTCAGAGCGTCGACCCCGTCTGCTCCAATCAACAGGCTCGCCTCGGTCTGGGCTTGCTCCCAGGAGGGATGAGTCTTCTCGAGGAGTTTCAGCCCCGCGGCGGTGACCCGAATCTTCTGGTTCCGGCCCCCGCTTGGCGGCTCGGCCTTCAGCCATCCCTTCTTCTTCATCAGCTCCACGTCACGGCTGAGCGTGGACTTCTCGATACGCAACATCCGGCTGATCGTCGCTGGCCGGACCTCACCTCCGTGAGCTACCGCCACCAGGATATTCGCCTGGCTCACCCGCAGCCCATGCGGCCGCAGCATCTCGTCGTACAGGGCCGTGACCACCCGGTTAATCAGGCGCACGCGGACCGCGATGCATTCGTCCACGACGCGGTTGAGACGTTCGGGAGTTGTGAGCTTGTGTCTCATCCCTTAAGTTGTACCTGCAACCGGAATCCGCGTCAATGGTGGGGAGTTGAAGTTCTGAGGGGCTCGCAGCCGGATCACCGCGCTCGCCGTCCTGGATCCGCGCCGGGCCATCTATGGCCTCGGCGTTTGAGGGTGCCGCGGGATCCAGCTCTCGGGCATGGTATAGATTGGCTGGGTATTATCCTTGGCAACGAACGGACCAGAGATCGCCGGGCATCTCGTGCCCAGTAGCAACTCGACCGCGAAAACTTCGCCGATGCCCGCGGTGAACTCGAGCAGCGCGACGAGCCGGCCGGTGGCCAGCTCGACCGCGGCCACGCCGCACTTCAGCCGATCTCGCTGCGATGCGATCGGCACATCACCGAAGGCCGCTGTCTCACGGATCTTGCAGAGGCCGATGAAGGCATACGGTCCCGCGAACGACAGACCTCTGGTGTAGCCGGGAAGTACGACCACCGTCTCGCTAGTCCCGGATCGAGGATCAACGATCACGAGGCGGCCCGTGCCGGAATCAAGCAGCCAGATTCTTCCCTGATGCACCCTGGGCGAGTGTGGCATCGAAAAGCCGGACGCGACAACGGCATTTTTCGGGATGTCGATCAGACAACCCCCGCTGGCTTTGCCGGGCCGCCATCCTTCAGTTGTATCGGTCTGCCCGAGCGCGGTCGCGTAACGCGGTCGTCCATCAGCCATCGCCAGCCCGTTGAGATGGCAGCGATCCTGCGCCGACACCGCCGAGATGAACGGAGGTTTCCACTCCGGCAGAAAACTCAGTGACGGTTGCAGGGTGCAAAGGCAGGAGAAGAGCGTATTGACGAACCAGAGCTGCTGTCCCGAGAAGGCAAGCTCGTGGGAGTGGATCTCGCCCGTAACGTGCGAGGAACGCGTCGCGAAGCAGCTATCGTACTTGCCCGGCGGCTCGAGCTGAGGTGCGATCAGCGGCAAGCTCTGGAGGAACCAGAGCTGCGGCCCCGCACCCACGGCGATCCGATCCTGCGCCACAGCCAACCCCATGGCGTGATCATAGTAGTGCAAAGTGACATTGAGCACTCCCCCGGACACGCCCACCGACACTAATCTGCCTGCCTGATAGGATGAAATCAACAACGAGCCGCGTATCTGGTCGAGGACGTCCACCAGGCTGTCGGAGGCTTCATAAGTGAACGGCCGGATTGCGGTGACCCCGCTGGCGCCCGTCGAGTCGCTTTCTGCAACGGACATGGTTTAATCCCGAACGAAAATCACGATCCCACGTCAAGCAAAGATCATCCTCCACGACCTCGATCCACGCAAGACCGGCGCGTTCGTTGCTGTGCGGTGGCGCCCGAATGCCGCCTCACGCAGCGGTGGCAAAGCTCGTGTTGCTTCCGTGTAATCGGTTCGATCGAAATCGGAAGAAACCAATCCAGCCGCGACCAGATGAGTTGCTCCGGAACAAAAAAACTCCCGGCTTCCACGTATGGATGAGCCGGGAGTCGATTTCAAAGGATCGATTCAAACGCCCGGGGCACCGGGCTGGATCGTCAGGAGCTGCTCTTCTTCTTGCCCGAGATCAGGTCTTGGGCCGAACCGTTGATCACACCCAGGACCTCATCGATCAGGCTGGTGGACGACGGACTATTGCTCGATTCGGCCCCCTGGTTGTAGACCACATGAACGGCGGCCGGTGCGCTCACGCCGCTGATCGAGATCGTCGGTGCCGCGGACGGTCCGTTGGTCGAAGACGGACTGACCGGGGACACTGACCCGTTTGCCGACGGGGGAACGACACCGATGCCAACGCCCGAGCCCGGGAGCTTGACCGGTCTCGCCATTTCGGCGTTGGCGGCAATGACCAACACGCCGTCAGCGTCCACGAAACTGCCGGAGCTGGTCTTGTTGCTCAGCAAGACTTCGAGGTTTCCGTCAGTGGTCGTGAACTCACCGAGCCCGAGCCAACCAACCCCGCCGTAGATCCCCTGCGCCAGGCCACCCTGGCTCTGGGTCACCAGGATTGACTCGTTGATCGATGCCGTTCCGAGGGTCGTGCCGGAATCGAACACGCTGAACGGAGCCGCTTTCGCGTAGGTGCTCTTACCCGCGTACGTGATATAGATGTAGTACTGGCCAGTTGCCAATCCCGTGAAGTTCCAGGCGGCCGTGGCCGTCGCGGCTTTGCCATTGGTCGTCTTAGCAGCGCGGTTGGTACCGTTGAAGCCGCCCAGGACCGTGCTCCAGGAGCCCGTCTCGGAATAGCCGGGCTGGCCGTTGTCGATCACAGCGGTCGGAGTCAATACCGTGCCGGCATGATCGCCGAATACCAACGCGCTCAGGTTCAATCCGCTCTTGGTGGTGAAGCTGTAGTTCGTTGGATAGAGCGGCTGGGTCTGCACCCAGCCGGTGGGCACGACTTCCGCGACTTGGTACGAACCACCACCCACGTCAGTGAACGAGTAGTTGCCATTGGAGTCAGTGAGGGTCGACGCAAGCACGTCGCCCGAGCTGTCTTCCAGGTCCACGGTCCAGCCCGCCAAGCCCGGCTCGCCCGAGCCACGCAGGCCATTGCCATCGAGGTCGTTGTAGACGTCGCCGCTGACCGTCACGAACTTGAAGTTCCCGAAACTCAGGCCCGTTACCGTGGCACCACTCTGAGCCGACAGGGTGTAGGTTCCCGGAGGATTGGTCGGCTGGGTGATATACCAACCGGACTGAACGATTTCCTCGATGGTGTACACCGCGGGGGCCAGGTCCGTAAACGTGTACTGGCCCGTACTATTGCTGGTGGTCGTGGCGACCAAGGCGCCCGCCTGATTGAGCAGGTCTACGGTCCAGCCTGACAAGGCCCGGCTCGTTCGGCTCCTGGGTTCCATCACCATTCAGGTCGTTGTAGACCACGCCAGTGAAGACCCCCGGCTTGAAGTTGCCGAAGTTCAACCCGGTCTCGTCCAGGCCGCTCTGGGTCGTGAACTCGTAATAGTTCGGATTGACCGGCTGGGTCTGGGTCCAGCCACTCTGCACGACCTCCTCGACGATGAACGTTGCCAGGGAAAAGGTCGTCGAACTCGTAGTTGCCGTTGGCATCGCTCGTGGTCGTGGCGACGGTGTGGCCGTACTGATTTTCGAGGATCACTGTCCAGCCCTGCAAGCCGGGCTCGCCCGGATCGAGGTTGCCGTTGCCGTTGAGGTCGTTGTATACGGTGCCGGTGACGTTCACGAGCTGGAAGTTCCCGAAGTCCAGCCCGGACTGGCTCGCCCCGCTGGTCGCGGTGACGTTGTACACGAAGGGGGTGCCAGGCTCGGTCTGATACCAGCCGGACTGTTGGATTTCCTCGATCGTGTAGACGCCATAACCCAGGTTCGCGAACGAGTAACTTCCATCGGAAGCACTGGTCGTGGTGGCGATTACGCTGCCGTTCTCAAGCAGCTCGACCGTCCAGCCGGACAAACCCGGATCTCCCGGAGCAATCACGCCACTGCCATTCAGGTCGTTGTAGACCGTCCCGCTGTAGGTCACCAGCTCGTAGTTACCGAAGTTCAGGCCCGTATCATTCAAGCCGCTCATTGCCGAGACCGTGTAGGTACCCGGAGGAGCCGGGAACGTCTGCACCCAGCCGGCTGGAATCACTTCCTCGACGGTGTAAGTGCCGGGGCCAAGGTCGCTGAAGCTGTAGTCGCCGTTGACGTCGGTCGTCGTGGTGGCGATCAAGTTGTCATTGGCGTCATACAAGTCGATCGTCCAGCCGACCAGTGGAGGATCTCCCGGCTCCTGAACGCCAGACTCGTTGAGGTCGTCGAACGCCTGGCCGCTGACAGTGATGCTCTGGAAATTGCCGAACTGGAGGCCAGTCACGGTGCTGCCAGCAGTCACGGTCACGGTGAACGTGCCCGGAGCACCCGGCGCGGTTTGTATCCAGCCGGGTTGCACGACCTCCTCGACGGTGTAGGTGCCCGGATCCAGCCCTTGGAAGGAGAAGTCTCCGTTGGCGTCGGTGAAGTATGAGCCGATGAAATCGTCGTTCGAGTCGAACAGGTCGACTTCCCAGTCTTCCAGGCCAGGGTCGCCCGAGACATAGCTGCCACTGCCGTTCAGATCGTCGTAGACCTGGCCTGAGATGCCGCCCGACGGATACGACGCGGTATTGACCGAGAGGAAGTACTCGCCCGCTCCGCCTGGATCCTCGCTGATATCGATGCGGTACTCGCCGGAGACCGGGGCATTGAAGAACAGCGACTCGTTGCGGCCGTCGGCCATCTTGGTGCCCTGGGCGACCAGGTTACCGTAGGTGTCATACAGCGAGATCTCCAGCGAGGCGGTGTTCAGGAACTGGCCACCCTGGTCCGATGGCGTCGAGGTTTGCAGGTACAACGCCTGTCCGGCCTGGACATCGATGGAGTACCAATCGTCCTTGGGTGCGCCCACCCAGACCGTCACCGCCCAGGCCCGAGACATAGCCCTGGGTCGCGACCGGAACGGTATTGACCAGCGCCAATGTGGTCGGATCATACTCCTGCAGGTATACCGCCGCCGCGACCCGAAATACTCGGCTTCGGAGACGATCAGCAATCCACCGGCATAGGCCAGGTCCTGTTCATACGCAAGGGCGGGAATACTCGCCTCCTGGAGTATGGTCCCCGGTGGTGGGGTTGATCTCGAACAGGTCGTTGACCTGGGAGACTGCGTAGAGTTCGCCGTTGCTGGGGTCGGCCGTGAGGCCGGTCAGCGGAAAGAGTGCCGGCTGGGAGAATCTTCGGTGACGGCGAACGTGTTGGGGTTGATCTGGTAGACGTCGCCGTACTAATGTCGGAGCCGTAGAGGCTGCCGTTCAGGTAGGCGAGACCCGTGAACGCCGTTGATCCCACTTCCGGCATCTGGGTTGCCCTGCGCGATCACGTCGCCCGTGGCGGGATCGATCTTGTAAATCTCGTTGTTGCCGCTCGTACCCGCCGTTGTTGTAGTACAGATAGGTTCCGTCATAGGCCATGTTCAGGCCGAACGGGTTATTGAGCGGGCTGCCGGGCGCGTAGATCGCCGGGCCGGTGAACGCGCCGGTCGCGGGATCGGTCGGGTAGATGGGATTGTAAGGATTACCGAATTCTCCGAGCTGGTCGTCCAGCACGAAGAGCGGCGAGCTGGGGGGTGCCAGGTAGCCGAGCACGCCGTTGGTGCCGGTGAGGTTCTGAGCCGTGTCGTAGGAGTTGTGCGGCTGGAGCGTGAAGTCGACGCCGCGGGTGACCACCACGCTGTACTGCACACCCGGGTCGCCGGTGATCTCCACATAGTACGTGCCTGTCGACGGGGCGACGAAGTCCTCGATCGACTGGCTGACATTGGTCGCCCCGCTCACGCCGGTGGCCAGGACGTCACCATTGCCATCGACGATGGTGATCTGGGCCGCCTGACCGTTGAGGCTCTCGACCACGGCCGTGGCCGTCTGGCCCTGGGTGAGGGAGAACGAATAATAATCCTGGGTGTCCTGGGCGGGAGGGTTCGGGTTGTCCACGCCCCAGATGGTCAGGCCGACCGGCGCCGGGCACGAACGTGTCCGACCAGTTGGTCGCCGTACTGGTCGAACTCTGACAGGTCGCCAGTAGCCGACGTTCGACGTCCAGACGTTGCCGATCCGGCCCGAATCGGTCTGGGCCTGGTTCGTGCCGTAGAAGCCGACTTGCTGGATCAGGCTGCCGCTGTAGTTGATAGCGGAGACCACCCTGATAGCAGTCCGCGGCCCAGATGCCGGCGCCGCCGGGGGCGGCTGTTGGTGAGGGTGCCGAAATCCGATGCAGTGTAGGCGAAGTAGTTAACGGCGCCATTGGTGGGATTGAGCTGGTAGACAGCTTCCACCGGACAGGTTCGTCCGAGAAGTAGACGTTGCCATCCGCGCCGATTGACGCGCTTTCGGGCATAATGTCCGCCGGTCGAGTAGCTGGCGATCTCGTTGTAGCTCGGATCCAGCTCGATGATGTTGCCGCTGTTGGGCTGGGGAAGCCAGAAGTTGCCGCTGGAATCGATGCTGAAGCCGTAGGGGTAATAGTAGTAGTAGTTCGAGTTATCGGCGGGCAGCGGGATGGTCGCCACCAGCTGCGCCGGTGATCGGGTTGAACTCGACCAGCTCGCCGTCGACCGAGCCCGAGCCGGGCCCGCCATAGCCGTTGAAGCTGGTGGTCACGGCGGCGTAGAGCATGTTGTTGACCGGATCGAGCTCGACACCGGAGAGAGAATCCTCCGTGTCTTGAGGCACCGGGATCACCTGCACGATCTGACCCGGCGGAGTTGACTCTGAGAATGGCGGCACGGCGTCCCCCCGTAGTAGTAGCCATAGTAGCGGGACGATACGTACACATCACCCGTGCTGACGACATTGGCGGGCAGGCTGCCCACCGCCGCCAGCCGATCGTCACCGCTCGAGTCGAGCCCGTAGGACGAGCCCGTGAGGTCTTGAGCCGTGGCGATCGTATCGTTTGACGTCCCGGTCTTGACGAAGGCGTTGAGCGTAGCCTTGATCGAGTACTGACCAACGTTTCCGTTCACATCCGTAGACGACGATCGTGTAGGTTCCCGTCGTGGCGGCCGGGGCGGTCTCGATGACGGCATCCGCGCCTTGGGCGGGAGCCGATGCGTACGCGACCACGTTGGCGCTCGGGTCGAGCACCGTGATCGCCAGCTGCAGGCTCGGGGTGGTCGGCGTACCGATCAATGTCAGCGTTTCGCCCGCGTTGAGGGCTGACGGTCAAGTAATCAATATCGGTCGGAGTGACCAGCACGGGGTCCTCGGTGGCCGTGTAAATCAAGGAACCCAGCGGATTGACCGGCGTGAACTGTCCCGTGAAGGACGCGGTGCCCAGCGCGACCGAGAAGTTGGCGACGTAATTGCTCGCCAGCGGAATGCCGACGACGTTCTCGAACCCGCTGGCATAGAGGGTCAGCGTGTATGTGTCGTTGGGCAGGTCGTCGTAGTTGATCGTCAGGATGGTACCGGTCGGATCCCAACTAAACGACGCGGCGGCGTAGTAGATGTTGTTGTAGTTGCCGTAGAGGCTGAAGCTCGACGACGTGGTGAACGACGTGTCCATCGGCTGGCTGAAGGTGACGACCTCGGTCACATCGGCCGGGGCCGGCGAGAAGACCTGGCCGTCGATCGACGAGCTGACAACGTACGGGCGCCACGTTGGTCGTGAAGAAGGTATAGCTGTAAGGCGTGAGGGTCTGGCCGCTCACATCCGTGACTTGGTCGCCGTAGGCGTCGGCACCGATCGTTACGATATTCGGTAGATCAACGCCAGTCGCGTAGGCGCTAGCCGGTACGGACCAGTCGACCGTATTCGCATTCACCAGCGTGACCGCGGTGGCGGAGACGCCGTTGACCTCCAGCTCACCCGGGGTCAGCGACAGGCCGTAAACCGGGTCATTGAAGGTGACAATGATGTCAGTGGGCGGCTGGACGAGCGCGCCGGCCGCGGGAGTGGTTCCCGTCACAATGAAGGGCGACAGGGCACCGGTGGCGCCGGTCGCCAGCAAGCCGTACTCGCCGTAGGTTCCATCCGGCGACGTGACCGCGATGGTCCAGGTGCCTGCGTCGCCTGACGGGAACCGTGAAGTCGATCACCGAGTTCCGGCCATCGGGGGCGTTGCCGGCGGCGATGGCGACGAGGTCGCCGTTCGCGTCGAAGAGCAGCAGCTCGGTGTCCAGGTTGTTGATGAACTCGCCCGGGCCGCCGGCCGGAGTCGTGGTCGTGAATGCCAGGTTGTCGCCGGCGTTCACGTTGACCGAGTAATAGTCGGTGCCGTCGGAAGTCGTGAGATAACCCAGCACACCGCCGAGCTTGTTGTCGCCCGAAAGTTCGGTCGCCGTGATGTCCTGGGCACTCGGGTATTGGTTATTGGGCTGGGTGTTGAAGTCGGCGCCGCGGGTGACCACCAGGTTGAACTGAGCCCCGGGGTCGCCTGTGACCTGCACGTAATACGTCTCGTCGTCGGGGGTGACGAAGTTGTTGAGGCCGGCGGTGTAATTGGTCGCGCCGGGTGAACTCGTGCCACGACATCCCCGTTGTCGTCGAGCAGCACGAACGACACGTTGGTGTTGTTGAGACTCTGGATCGCGATCGAGGCGCTCTCGCCCTGGTTGAGGGAGAACGAATAGGTCGGGCTGGTCTCACCTGGGCCGCTTGTGGTAACCGGCGGGGACGTCATGGCGTCGGGCTCGTATTCCATTCCATTAGGGCCGATGAACGTGCCGATGCCGGTCGTGGGATTGATCTGGTAGAGCGGGTTGTTGGGTGAGAGTCCTTGGTAGCCGAGG
This sequence comes from uncultured Planctomycetota bacterium, assembly GCA_963779785.1. Lineage (GTDB taxonomy): Bacteria > Planctomycetota > Planctomycetia > Isosphaerales > Isosphaeraceae > CAVRFS01. Next base: position 239,134 of record CAWAAW010000031.1, on the reverse strand, counting down.
GAGTAGAGGCTGCCGCCGGTGTAAGCCAGGCCCATGATATCGAAGAAACCGGTACCGGAGCTGCCGACGAACGTGGCTGTCGCGGTGCTGACATTGATGGTGTAGATGTCGGCGGTCAACTGGCCGATCCCGTAGACCGTCCCGGTCGCGGGGTCGATGGCCGCGTTTTCGATCGGTTCGGGCATGGAATCAAAATCTAATAAGGGAGTAAACTCTCCGTTGGAGGGGTTCATCGTCCCCAGACCACGGGTGAGGCTGAACGCGTAAAGCGTACCATCGTCTTCAACGAGGGCGTGGATGTCGCTGTCATACTCGTTGAAGACCGGGTCGTACTGCGGGCCGATAATCGTCTCGGCACCGGTGGTAAGGTCGATCGAGCCCAGCGACCAGTGCTCGGTTGAAGGGTCAAACAGGTCGGAGATGTAGGTCGTCCCGGAGGACGGATCGACCGCCATTCCGCTGAAACTGGTGGTATACGTGAGCGGGCCGATCAACGTGGAGGCACCTGTGGACGGATTGACGCTGTACAGCCCCTGGGTATAACGGTCCGTGGAGTACAATCCGCCGATGGCCGGGGGAGCGATGCTGCCCAGGACGGCCGTGCGGTCGTCGTCGCCGGCGAACTCATTGGCGTAGGGGTCGATGGGCGTGGCCGTGGCGATCGAGTTGTTGAGCGGACCCCCGTATGCCGCCGGGTCGACGTACGCGTTGAGAATCGGCTCGACGGTGTATTCACCCGGCCCACCGGTGATCACGATCTCGTAGGTGCCCCCCTTGGAGCTCTGGACTCCGGGCAAGTCGACCGGAGCACCCGGGGTCGGCGAGGTCGCCGTACCGATCACTTTGCCGGAGGGCGAGATCAGGGTCACGGTTACCGACATGCCGGTCGTGACCGGCGTCGCCACCACCGCCAGCGTCTGGTTCGGGTCGATCGTCAGGTCATAGGTATCAACATCAGTCTGATTCAAGAAGCGCATTGTCGACCGTTTCCTCATACACCAGGCTGCCCAGCGGCAGGACCGGCTGCAGGCCGGTAATGCTGGTTGTGCCCACGGGCATTGTGAAATTGATCACGTAGCTGCTCTGGAGTGGCACACCCGCTACGCTCAGGAAGTTGCTGGGCCCGGCTTGCAGTGTGAACTGGTAAGCATCGCTGGGCAGGCTCGCGTAAGTGATCGTCAGGATGGTGTCGGTCGGATCGAAGCTGATCGACGTTGGTGTGTAGTTGACGCCCCGGACCTCGCCATAGAGCAGGATGTCCGAATCATTGGCCGACGAGGGCTGAATCGGCTCGTTAAACGTGATGACCTCGGTCAGCGGACCCGGCGAGAGCACCGCCCCATCGGCGATCGAGCTCGACACGACGACCGGCGGTACGTCGTCGGTCTCGAAGCTGAAGCTGTCCGGCGTCATCACGGTGCCCTGGAGATCCTCGACACCGCTGATCGACACGTTGTGGATGCCATTCGAGGTCGTCGGGAAAGTGAAGATGACGGTGTTATTGCTGCCCGGTGTGTCGCTGATGGCTTCGTTGCCGTCGATCGTGAAATCGCTCGGACTGACACTCGAGAACGACACGCTGCTGTTGAAGGTCACCGCCATTGTCGAGACCTGGTAGCCGATGTCGGATCCAGCGGCCGGGTTGGTCGAGGTGACACTAAAGGGGGCGAGTGCGCCGGTGTCGCCTGGATGCTGATCGTGTACTCGCCCAGGTTGGTTTTGCTCGAGCCCACGATCTCCACCACGTAATTGCCGGGCGTGGTTGCCATGTAGTCGATGACGTCGTTGCGGCCATCGGGAGCGTTGCCGGTTGCAGTGGCGACCAGGTTACCGCTCGCGTCGTAGAGATTGATCGTCGGATCAAGATCGTTAGCGAATTGGAGGCCGCTGGCGCTTGGGACTCCCGGGCGTGGTCGTCGTGATCACCAGGTTGTCGCCGGCGTTGACGTTGAACGAGTACCAGTCGCCATCGGTGCCGCCCAGACCGTCGCCGGCCAGGCCCGAGGCCGCGTAGGTGTAGGGCGGGGCGAGCTGTTGCACGAAGGCAAAGGTGTTCGGATTGAATTCTTCCAGGAAGTTGTTGCCCGGGCCGTCGGAACCGTTTGCAGACGGAGACGATCAGCATTCCATCCGCATACGCCAGGTCTTGCTCGAAGAGACTCTGGTTGTCGGGCGCCGAGGCCAGCACCGCGCCGGTGGTGGGGTCGATCGCGTACAGCTCGTGGGACTGACTGACCGCGTAGAGCTCCCCGTTGTCGGGGTCGCCCGCGAGACCGACCAGCGGAAAAGAGCGGACTGGGCGAAGAACCCTGTCACCGTCCACGTGCTGGGGTTGATCTGGTAGACGTCGCCATCCACGTTGGCTCCATAGAGGCTCCCGTTCAGGTAGGCGAGACCCGTGAACTCCCCGTCCGGCACCGGGTTGCCCGACGAGACCACGGTGCCGCTCGAGTTGAGCTGGTAGATCTCGTTGTTGCCACCGTAACCGTCGTTGTAGTAGGTGTAGTTCCCGTCCGATGCCATGTTCTGCCCGAACAGGTAGAAGCCGTCGTTCACGGGACTGAGGATGGAACTGCCAAAGGCACCTGTCGTCGGGTCGGTCTCATAGATGTTCGAGTAGTTGTCGGCTTGCAGGTCGAGGGCTTCTAGGCCGCTGGTGGGCTTGAGGACCGCACCCAGAACAACGCTCGCACCGTTGAGTGGCTGGGCTTTGGCGAACGTACTGCCATGCAGGTCGAAGTCGGCACCCCGGGTCACGACCAAGCTGTAATTGGTCGCGGGGTTGCCACTCGATCTCGGCGTAATACCAGCCCGAGGTGGGGGCGACGAAGTCGTTGATCGATTCGGACGCGGCGGTACTGATGTCTAGACCCGGCGTGTAGGTCCAGTTGAGGATCGCCGGAATGGAGGCCAGTCCGCCCGTTCCGCCCGTGAAGCCAACGAAGGCGTTTTGACTGCCGACGACCGCCGGGATATTCACATTGTAGGACTGCGAGGCGGAGGCGTTGGTGAAGAGGTCAGTGATGGTGACGTTCAGGCTCGAGCCGTTATAGCTCATCGCCACATTCATCAGGTCACCGCTACTGATGTTCACACCGGTGCCCGACAGGTCGATCGCCGGTACGTCCGGATACGCACCGTCTTCGAACAGTCCCGTCGAATCGGTTCCTTCTCCGGCATTATTATAATAGTCGAACTTGATGCAGATGCTGTTGCCGATCCCGTAATAGCCGAGCCCGCCGCCGCTCCCGCCCAGGGCCTGGGGATTGTTCCCCTGGATCGTGAAGGTGAAACCGTCGGCCGGAGGGATGGTCACGGACTGGACCTGGAAATCGAAGCTGGTCTGGAACGAGGCCGTATCGATTGCGTTCGTCGTGAAGGCGCTGCCGGCCTCGCTGTAGCCGCCGTCGGTCAGGTCGAGATTTGACCCGCTGATGTTGGCGTTTCCGTTGAGGGTGAGCTGGCCCAAGGCATTGCTGAACCCTCCGCCCAGATCGATGGGCCCGGCGTAGGTCGCGCCGCTGGGGAGAGCCAGGAGATCGCCGTTGCCGTCGTAAAGGCCCAAGGCGACGTTCCCATTCAGGCCTGTCGCGTCCAGGGTCGTGGATTGGCCTTGGTTGAGCCAGAACTTGTAGAAGTCGGTGTCGCCCGATGAATCGATGGTCCCCAGAACGCCGGCGCGGTCGGCGTAGGGTGTCGTGCCCAGGCTGGTGAACGCGCTGACTCAGGTCATACGCCGAGGCGATTGAATTATTGGTGCCGGTGGCCGGCTTGAAAGCGGCGTTGAGGATGGCCTGGAGGGTATAGTTGCCGGTCGTCCCGCCGGCGCCGCCAACGATCAGCGAGTAGGTCCCGGCGGTCGCGATCGGAGCGGACTCGAGCACGACGGTGGCCCCGGCGCCGGCGCCGGTCGCGGTGCCGATGGTGGTTCCGTCGGGGTCCACGAGAGTGACCGTGCCGATCAAGGTCGGGTCGGTCACCAGGACGAGTGAGAGCGTCTGGCCGGCGGCCAGGTGGCAGCGTGTAAGTATCGGTGTTGCCGGCTGCTCCGATGCCGCCGTTGACCGAGGGGTCGTAGATCAGGCTGCCCGCCGGGCGCTTGCTGCGCCAGCGGAATGGGATAAGGCTCCGACACGATTTCGGTGATGTAATTGGCCGTGAACGCGGCGCTCGGGACCCCGTACTGGTCGGTAAAAGCACCGGCCGGAATGGTCAGCGTGAGCAAGTCGGATTGAGTGACTCCGGTGATCGTCAGATCGACCGTGTTCGGCGTAAGCGGCACCGCACTCGAGACCGTCCCCTGGTTGACCTGGAAATTGCTGGTGCTGATCTGGTAGGGATTAATCGCCTCGTTCCACTGGACGACGATATCGATGTCCCCAGGAATCTTGAAGATCGAGCCCGGCGGCGGGCTGGTGGCCGAAACCTGAAGCTGGGTGTGGACGTAAAAGAAGGTCGAAGTGAAAGCGACTGACGTTGTAGTGCCCATCATTGGCACCGATCACGGAGTCCGCCGGAAGCTCCATCGTCTCCACGCCTTGGTTGATCACCGGCGACGAGGTGAACGTGTAGTAGATGGTTGTATCATCCGGACTGAGATAATCCCCATCGGCGGGGGTGCCGTTGACGGTGAAGTCGGCGGCCTCGACCGAGCTGGGCACGATCGGCTCGTTAAAGGTCAGCGAGAACGTGGTCGGCGGGGTGGTCGTGACAACCTGGCCTTGAGCCGGGTCGCTATCAATGACCGCCGGGCCCAGATCAAAAAGCGACAAGAACGGCAAGAGATTCTCGGCCTGCTCCGAGCCGATGCCGCTGCCCAGATCGTACCCTGGCCCGGCAAAATATCCGTTGGAGCCCGTCGTGATATCGTTGAAATAACCCGTGCCGGCCGTGTACGCATTGCCCGACTCATAAGCCGCATAGAGACCTGGCAGCGTCTGGCTGGGCCCGCCCAAGGTCTGGCCTCCGAGCGACACGCGTCCCTGGTCGGCAATCGCGATCGTGGCCGACGTGATCGGCGTCGCCACGCTGGTGCCACCCACCTGGACCCAACCGCCGTACAATTCCGGCTCGTAGACCGATACACCGGTCGCGGGATTGGCAACGGCGGAAATATCCGGAGCCGTCCGCACGGTAAGCGGACTGTTGATTCCCTGCGTGGGGTAGTTGGAGGCGATCACGCCCTGCTGGTAGGATGGTAGAGGAAACAAGTCGCTCGGACCGCCGCCGCCGCCGCTCCAGACCGACTCGGACTCATACGTGTCACCAGTCACGAACAGCGACGTTCCGCCCACGGACACGTTCAAGGGTGAGGCCGAGGGAAAGATCGGACCATTGACGGCGCTGCCGTCGCCCGATGCCGCCAAGAACGTGACATTCGGGTTCGCCGCGATGGCCGGGACGAACCATTGGTTTTCGAGGTACTGCTCGTACGAGCTTCCCAGTTCGACTTCAAGCAAGGCCCCAGCTCTGCGAGACCACGGAGGCTCCCAGCATGGTCGCCGCGGTGTACGACGCGTGTGAGAGGTCATTCAGGCGAACTTTCGCTGGCCTCGACCAGCTCGATATTGGCGTCAGGAGCCATCGCATGGGACCATTCGACGTCAAGCGCGATCTCGAGGAACCACCCTTCGTCCTCCGCTGGCAGCGGGCTGGTTTGGCCCAACATGTTGTACTTGGTGAAATTGGGCGGATCGGGCAAGCCGAATTCCTGGTCGAAAACGTGAAGCGCGCTGGCATCAAAGTTGGGATCGGTCGAGTTCACGAAGCCCGGGTAGTCGCCGACGTCGGTGACCGCGATCGTCTGGCCGGCGCCGTCGCCGTGGACGCCGTTGGCAAAAGTGACGTTGTCAATGCCGTACGCCCCGGCGATCTGCGCCGGCGCGTAACCTGCCGGGCCTTCGAAGTCGGCGGGTAGCGTTTCCAAACGACCCGTTTGTCGGCATGACCAAGTATTGCGGCATGGCCTTCATGGCCTGCGACAGCGCAGTGAGAGCGGCGATCTGGCTCGGACTGTATTGCCCGGGATTCGTTGTCGTCCCGCCGGAAGACGGGGTCGAAGTTCCGGTCGGGACCGGTCCGAAATTGGTCGGCTGGCCAGTGTACACGTGAGAAACGAGTGTAGGACTCGACGTGTTAGCGCCAAGATTGACTGTGGCGACGGTGTTGCTGTCCTTGAGCGAGTTGACCAGGCCCGTCGGCAGATTCGAGATGTTGGGTACGATCGCCGGGTTTTGATTGCGAAAGGGTCGAAACCGATCCCAGCGAAAGGAGCAACGCGTTCCTCAAGCGATTCCAGCTTGAACGAAGCGCCACGCCGGCGGCCTTCTAAGTGACTACCCGTCAACGATTTGCTGAAACCACTGCGAACCTTGCGAGCGCTCGACTTAGCTGGCCTCATCGCGTAGCCCTTTCAAGAAGTGAAGGAGGATAAGTCTCTGGTCTGTTTTTTGTGAGGATCTCAACGCCTCAAGCCAGACCGTGTTGATTTCCCATGTGCGAGCTCAGAGCGCACTCCATGCGCGGAACGATACCGAGATCCCCGAACCTCGGGAGTCTCCGTGCGTGCGAAACCCGGAAAGGAAACTCTCAACCAACGCCGACTATGGCAACCAGAGTCGCCCTCGACTTGATCAATTCCTCCGAACGGAGATCGGACAAGGGTCGGCTATCACTCGGCGAAAACGAAAATCAACCGGGATACGTCCATCGAAAGGTATCATTGACCCTCGCCCACGATGCCGTTTCTGGATGCAAATACCACTTCCCAAACGAGCCCTGTCTAAACCACCGATCCCCAACCATGGGCAGTCGAAGGAAGCCTATCCGCGAGCAAAACGACCGAAAGCGCGCTCAACGTAATTGCACTGTCACGTCAAGTCAACAAAAAAATTTTAAAAAAAATCGAATCGTCCCGAAGCGGGCGAATCTGGTGGATTTCAAGTTGAAAGTCTGTCAGTACGCAACGGACCGCCGGCAGCAGGAGACGCCATCGATCCTCGCTTACCAATTGGCCCAAAACCCTCGGTTTCCGGCGAAACAGCAGCAAGCACAGTCCGGCAAGCCCACCAGCACTTCGCGCTCGAGCTGAGGAGACATCGACCGGCCTCAAAGCAGCCAACTATAATTGTCGTTTTGGGAAGGAGGGAGATCCGGTGACGACTCAACCGAAACTCGCTTCAAGGTCGTGGCGGCATTTGCCCATTTCAGCACGCGACGGCTGAGCTTTTTGATCCTTCTGCTCGCCGCGGCACTGGCCTTGTTCGCCAATCGTGCCAACGTCCAACGCGATGCCGCGATCGCGATCCAGAAATCGGGCGGCAAGGTCTGGTACGACTGGGAGTGGCAGAATGATGCTCCTATCCCAGACGCGATGCCGCGGTGGCCTCTGTGGTTGGTGAATGCCGCCGGAGTCGACTACTTTGGAGACATCGTCTCGGTTTCTCTGACCCGACGGGCAACCGACGCGGACTTAGTCCACGTCGGGCATCTCACGCGGCTGGAGCGATTGGAGATCCACGGATCGTCCGTGTCAGCGGCCAGTATGGCGCAGATGAAGGGACTCACCAACCTCAAGGGGCTTTTCCTCCGGCGTAGCCAGGTCGACGACTCCGGTCTCGCATACTTAAAGGGATTGACCAGCCTCAAGGTGTTGGATCTGAGCAGTACAAGCGTTTCCGACGCTGGATTAGCCCAACTGGAAGGACTGGCCAACCTCGAGGAGCTCGTTCTGACGAGTACTCAAATTGGCGATGCCGGGCTGCTTCATTTGAAGGGCCTCACGAATTTGAGAGTATTGGATCTCAAACGCACCAAAGTGACCGATGTTGGCCTGGCGCAGCTCGCAGGCATGCCGAATCTTGTGGAACTGGACCTTTCGTACACCGAGGTCAGTGACGCCGGGCTGGCCCACTTGAGTCGGTTGACGCGACTCGAGCGTCTGTCGCTCGCGAATGCAAAAGGCGTCGGTGATGCCGGCCTGGTGCACATCGACGGGCTGTCCAGCCTTCAAGAGTTGTTCCTCAACCGAACGGGTATCACCGACCTCGGGATCGCTCAACTGAAGGGAATGACGAGCCTCAAGGAGCTCACCCTCGACGGCACTCGTGTCAGTGATGCCGGCCTGGCTGATCTCGAAGCACTTAACGGCCTGGTTATCCTCTCCCTGGGCAACACCAAGGTCACCAGCGCCGGAGTTTCAAAACTCCAACTCGCGCTGCCTAAAACCGAAGTCACCAGGTGAACTTGTGAAGAGAGGCGAGCGAGCATCGGCGACGATTCCTGAAACCCCGGACCGCGCCGATTGGTATGCTGTTGTAATGGCAGACTTACAAAGAGGTGGGCCACTGTGGGGGTTGGGATGCGCGACGTTTTATTCCTCGGCGTGGTCTTGGGCGGATTCGTTTTCACCGGAGCGGGACTGTTGCGTTCGTCGAAGTCCGTGTCCTCGCCATCGGCGGAGACCAAGGCTCTGAAAGTCGACTTGCGGCCGATTGCAGCGGGCTTGGATGCAGCGTTTCGAGGCCGCTGGTCTGAGAGCCAGATCCAGGCTGCCGATCGGGCGCCCGAGTTGGCCGTGATGCGACGGCTATCACTGGCCCTCTGCGGCACGATCCCGTCGTTGGAGGAAGTCCGACGTTTCGAGGCCCGGCCAACCGAAGGGCGGATCGCCGCCTGGCTGGATGACCTGCTCAAGGACCAGCGTTGCGCGGATTACCTGGCCGAGCGATTCGCTCGGGCCTATGTCGGCACTGAGGATGGTCCCTTCTTGCTTTTTCGACGCCGGCGGTTCATCGCCTGGCTCGGCACGGCCATCCTGGAAAACCGCCCATACGACGCGATTGTTCGCGAACTGATCGCCGACAGCGGCCTGTGGACGGATCACCCGGCGACGAATTTCGTCACGGTGACGTACGACCCGGACCTGGGCCACCCCACTCCCGAGCGGTTGGCGGCGCGGGTGTCGCGGGCGTTCCTGGGCGTGCGGCTCGACTGCGCCCAGTGCCACGACCACCCGTTCCAGACGTGGAAGCAGGCCGACTTCCGCGGTCTGGCAGCCTTCTTCGGCGGCGTTCACTCCAACCTGCGCGGCATCCGCGACGGGGACAATGAGTACAAGCCGCCCGACCGCAAGACCAAGGAGCCCGTCGCGGTCGAGCCGGCCGTTCCCTTTTTGCCCGGAGCTGCGGCCAGGGTCCGGTAGTCCTCGCGAGCAGCTTGCTGCCTGGGTCGTCAACGCCAAGAACCAACACTTTGCTCGGGCGACGGTCAACCGCGTTTGGGCCCTGCTCTTCGGCCGTCCTCTGGCCGAGCCGGTCGATGACCTGCCCGCCGCGGGCGAGCTTCACCCGGCCCTGGTCGAGCTCGCCGACGACTTCGCGTCCCACGGGTATGACCTCCATCGCTTGATCCGGATCATCGCCGCCACCGAGGTTTTCCAGCGCGACAGCGCAACCGCAGCAGAACGAGAGCACAACGGAAGGGTCCGAGGAAGCCTGGGCCCTCTTTCCCATGACCCGACTCCGGCCGGACCAAGTCGCCGGGGCCTTGTTCCAGTCGACCAAGCTCACGACCATCAACGCGGAATCCCACTGGTTTGTCCGGTTGGTCTCGTACACCGGCCGCAACGACTTCGTCAAGCGCTACGGCGACACCGGCGAGGATGAGTTCGACGCGCGCGGCGGCACGATCCCCCAGCGGCTACTGCTCATGAACGGCGAGATCGTGCGTGAGCGAATCAAGGATGACTTCTTCAACGCGGCCACCCAGATCGCACAACTCGCCCCCGACGACCACAAGGCGATCGACGCCGCCTATCTCGCCGTCCTCACCCGCCGGCCGACTCCCGAGGAATTGTCGCACTTCACAGCACGGCTCGCGGGCACCACCGGCCAGGAACGGAACAGATCGGCTCACTGATCTCTACTGGACTTTGCTCAATACGACGGAATTCTCCTGGAACCATTGAGGCCGCGTATGACCTTCGCAATGGGACCGGCACTCGACCGCCGCGGATTCCTCACAGTGGCCGCCGGGGCGGGTTTGAGCTGGCTGACGCCCGTCGGGCGGCTGCTGGCCGATCAAGCCGAGCGGTCGCGACAGCCGGCGCAATCGATCATCCTCCTCTGGCTGGGGGGTGGGCCGAGCCAGCTCGAGACCTTTGACCCGCACCCCGATACCACGGATCGCCGCCGGGACCAAGGCGATTCAGACCTCGGTTCGTGGCATCCAACTTGCCCGAGGGTTCGAGCAACTGGCCGACCAGATGGGCTCGGTCGCCCTGGTTCGGTCGATGGTCAGCAAGGAGGGTGACCACGAGCGCGGTACGTACTTGATGAAGACCGGCTATCGACCCGACCCGACGGTCGTGCACCCTTCGATCGGCGCGATCTGCTGCCACGAGCTGCCGGTAGCCCGGACCGACATTCCCCGGCATATCTCGATCCTGACCGGCCAGTGGCCGAGCAAGGGCGGGTTTCTGGGCGGCGAGTTCGACGCGTTCCAGATCGACGACCCGAAGAGCAAGCTGCCCGACGTGACTCCGCCGGTCGCCGGCCCGCGCGATCTCGCGCGATGTCCAGGACCTGGATGTCGTCGAGCGAGCCTTCGCCCACGGTCGGCGCGGTCGCTTCGAGACCACCTTGCATCGCGAGACGCTCGCCCGCGCTCGCACCATGATGACCTCGGAGCAGCTCAAGGCGTTCGACGTCTCGAACGAACCCGAAGCCCTCCGTGCCGAGTACGGCGACACCGCGTTCGGCCGCGGCTGCCTGGCCGCTCGCCGGCTCATCGAGGTCGGCGTGCGCTGCGTCGAGGTGGCGCTGGATGGTTGGGATTCACACGTCAACAACCATGAGACGCACCGCAAGCGCGTCAAGGAGCTGGACCCGGCGTTCGCCGCGCTGTTGCGCGACCTGTCGCGGCAGGCAGTTGCTCGATCGCACCGTCGTCTTGTGCTGCGGCGAGTTCGGCCGGACGCCCAAGATCAACCTCACGGGAGGCCGCGACCACTGGCCGACCGGCTTCAGCCTGGCCCTGGCCGGCGGCGGTATCCGCGGCGGTCTGGCGATCGGCGAGACCGACCCCGAGGGCACAAAGGATCCCGTCAGTCCGACCACCATCGAGGATGTCCACGCCACCGTGCTGACGGCCCTCGGCCTCAACCCGGCCAAGGAGAACATCGCCCCGGCCACCAGCCGCCCGATCAAGCTCAGCGCGGGGAAACCGATCCGGGAATTGCTGGTTTGAGGTGAGGTTCAAACGAGAAACCAGGTGCTTGGCGTTATCGATCTTCAAGTCGGTACGCGCGGCGCACCCCCGGGCGAACGACGTCCCATACCGCTTCCGGGTGCTTTGCCGCCACCTGAAGCAAGACTCGTTGCCGCGCCTTCGGGCTGTCGGCGTCCTTGTTCCCAGTTTCTAAGCGTCTTCACGCTGATGCCCAATAGGATCGCGAACTCGATCTGTGTCAACCCAAATGACTCTCGAACCTTTTTGACATTCGGACCGTCGAACACGAACGAGCGAGATGGAAGCTTTTCACCGCGAGGATGGCACCTCCTTCGCGGACACTCGCCTCGAGTTCGCGGAAAAGATCATCGTTCATGGATACTCCGCTTCTATGATCGTTCGAAGCTTTTTGAGTTGGTTTGCGGTCAGGTCATCTCGTTCATTCTTGGCATACATCAAGAGCAATAGCACCTGGTCTTGTCTAACAGCCCACTAGTAAATGACACGGATGCCTCCGCGTTTCCCTCGACCCTCGATCATGAATCGAAGCTTACGCAGGCCACCGCCGCTCTTGGTCAAGTCGCCAGCGTCTGGCTGTTGGGCCAGGGTCACCTGAAGCTCGCGATACGCGCGATCCGACAGTAAGGCGCAAGAACATAAACTTACCGAATTTGGCGTCCTGAGTTGCGGGGGTGAATCTCGTAATCCAGTCGCCGTGGGATGTGTTCCTCGTGATAGAGAGTTCGGACATCTCGGCGACGGGCCGCTGCTTCAGACTTGGTTCTCACGCTTCGTTCCCTTCGTTTCCTTCTGTTCAACGCTTGTTTGCACCGGCCAGGACTAGCCTTGAGATTCCGTCAATGAGTTTGACGTCATGAAAGTTGAACAAGAGCCCCAACGGCACGTTTAGCAGTTTCATGTAACTGAGCAACTGTGCCTTGTGGAGCGGAAGGACCTCTTGGACAGCTTTTAGCTCAACGAGAACACAACCGTCGGCGAGCAAATCGAACCTCAACTTCTCCTTGAACACGGTGCCCTCGAAGTCGATGACGACTTCCTCTAGGTTGAGGTCGTGAATGGCTCGTCGCTCGAGCTCCTGCAGTAAGCACCGCTCGCAGTTGCTCTCCAACGATCCGGGCCCCATGATCCGGTGCACTTCGATGACGACGCCAATGATCTCACCGGAGAGTCTGTCCGCTTCGGCAAAGAGCGGGTGCATCATGTCGGTCTCGTCTTGGAACAGAAGGACACCAAGGAAACGAAGAATTCATGAGGGAAACAGCGTCGCGATTCGTTAAATCTGGGTGACAGTCACCGGGGCGGCAAACGTAAACAACGTCCAAGCCCTTTCCTCTTGCACTCGATGTTCCAGCCACTCGCGCAAGCTAGGAATGCGACTGAAGAGCCGTCCGCGACACTGATCCCGTTCGCATCCGATCAACCCAATCCCCATGCGACGGTTTCGGGCGTACAATAGGATCGAGATCCTGATTGATCCCGTCTTCAGAAAGGGGCCGGCAAGTTGGCGACCGCATCGAGGACCGAAACGGGCACGAACGGCGATGACGGTTCGAGCCAGCACGACCATGGCCGCGGGGCTGGCGAAGCGGGCGACGGTCGCTCGCGCTCCGAAGCATTGGAGCGGCGGACCAGGGAGATCGGGCGTGAGCTGTTCGAGCGGATCGGCAGCGGGCCCAAGCCCTGGCAAGCCGCCTGGTGGGAGGAACGGTTCATCGCCGGAACGCTGGATGACCCTTTGGTTCGCGTGCAGCTCTTCCGTTTCATCGATGCGTTGCCGGCCTTGAAGAGTACCGAGTCGGTCCGCGAGCATCTGGCCGAATATCTGGCCGAGGCGGGCGACCATGTTCCGTGGTGGCTGAGCCTGGGGCTGGCGCTGGCACCGGCCGGCTCGGTCCGCGCGGAATGGCTGGCCCGGACGGCACGGGCGGCGGCCAGTCTGATGGCCAAGAAATTCATCGCCGGCGCCACGCCCGACGAGGCGCTGCGGACGGTGCTGGCTCTCCGCCGCCGCAAGCTCGCGTTCACCGCCGATCTCCTCGGCGAGGCGGTGATCAGCGAGGCCGAGGCCGATGTGTACCAGCAGACATGCCTGGCCTTGATCCGAGGCCTGGATGGACCGCTCCGGTGCGGCCGTCGAGATCCCTCTGATCGACCGCGACCAGAACGGCCCGATTCCGCGCGTGAATCTCTCGCTCAAGCTGTCGAGCTTGACCGCCCAGTTCGAGCCGATCCACGCCGAGGCGACGATCGAGCGTGTCGGCCGAGCGGTTGCGGCCGATCCTCCGCGCGGCCCGCGAGCTCGGTGCCTACGTTCACGTTGACATGGAGCAATATACCTACCGGGCACTCTCGTACGAGCTGTTCTGCCAGGTGCTGGAGGAGCCCGAGTTCCGCGACTGGCCGGATGTCGGAATCGTGGTGCAAGCCTATCATCGGTGATGCCGAGACGCGAGCTGCAAATGCTGCTGGAGTGGGTCGAGCGCCGCGGTGCACCGATCACGATCCGGCTGGTCAAGGGGGCATACTGGGACTACGAGGTCTTGAGCGCGCGGCGGCTGGGCTGGCCCGAGCCGGTCTACCTCCAGAAATGGCAAAGCGACGCCTCCTTCGAGCGCTGTTCCCGGTTCCTGCTGGAACACCATGCACCGATTGCACCCGGCCTTTGGCAGCCACAACATCCGCAGCCTGGCGCACGCGATCGCCGCCGCCGAGGCGCGGGGCTTCCGCCGACGCGCCTACGAGCTCCAGACCCTGTTCGGCATGGGTGACGTGATCCAGCGCGCCCTGGTTGACCGCGGCCACCGCGTGCGCGTCTATACCCCCTACGGCGCCATGCTGCCGGGCATGGCCTACCTGGTGCGTCGTTTACTGGAAAACACGTCGAATGAATCGTTTCTCAAAGCGAGTTTCACCGAACGCGCGCGGATCGACGACCTGCTGCGCAATCCCGAGGAGATCGGAGCCATGTTGACCCGGACGCGACGGTCCGAAAAGCCGAGATCTCTCCGGCTGCCGTTGTCGGCGGAACTGCCGCCGTTTCGTAACGAGCCGCCGACCGACTTCGCCCGCGCCGACCAGCGCGAGGCGATGCAACAGGCACTCGAGGACGTTCGGACCGAACTGGGCAAGCCGCTATCCGCTCTGGATCGGCGGCGAGGCGGTCGATACCGCGCCTCGGCTGCTGGATTCGGTGAACCCGAGCCACAGCTCACGCGTCGTGGGCCAGGTAGCCATGGCCGGGGCCGAGCATGCCGAACAAGGCCGTCGCCGCTGCCCGAAAGGCTCGGTCGGTTTGGGCGGCAACGCCGCCACGCGATCGCGCTGGCGTCTTGATCAAGACGGCCGCGATCTTGCGGAAACGGCGGTTCGAGCTGGCCGCCTGGGAAGTCTATGAATGCGGCAAGCCCTGGGCCGAGGCGGATGGCGACGTCGCCGAGGCGATCGATTTCTGCGAGTTCTACGCCCGCGAAATGATCCGCCTGGCAGAGCCGAGGCGCCGCGACGTGCCCGGCGAGACGAATTTCACCGAGCACCTCTCGCGCGGCGTGGCCGTGGTCATCCCTCCGTGGAACTTCCCGCTGGCGATCCCATGCGGCATGACCGTGGCCGCGCTGGTCGCGGGCAACAGCGTGATCCTCAAGCCGGCCGAGCAATCGCCCGTGATCGCCTGGCAACTGGCCCGCGCTCTGCACGAAGCCGGGCTGCCGCCGGGCGCCTTGAGCTTTCTACCCGGGCTGGGCGAGGAGGTCGGCCAGGCGCTGGTCAATCATCCCGACGTGAACGTCGTCGCCTTCACCGGCTCGCGCGACGTGGGGCTGCTGATCAACCGCCAGGCCGCCGACACCAAGCCGGGCCAGACCCATGTCAAGAAGGTGATCGCCGAGATGGGCGGCAAAAACGCGATCCTGATCGATGCCGACGCCGACCTCGACGAGGCGGTCGTGGGAGTGATCCAGAGCGCATTCGGCTACGCCGGTCAGAAATGCTCGGCGTGCTCGCGGGTGATCGTGCTCGCCGAGATTTACGACGCGTTCGTGGCCCGCCTCGCCGAAGCGGCCCGGGCGGTCAAGGTCGGCCCGGCCGACGATCCCCAGACGATGGTCGGACCCGTGATCGACGCCGACGCCCGGCGGCGAATCCTCGACTATCAGCGGATCGCCGCGACCGAAGGCCGGGTCGTATTCCAGGGTGATCTCGGCTCGCTCGCCGACCAGGGATATTTCGTCGCCCCGCTGATCGTCGCCGACGTTCAGCCCAAGGCACGCGTTGCCCAGGAAGAAATCTTCGGCCCGGTGCTGGCCGTGCTCAAGGCAAACGACCTGGACGATGCCTTGCGGATCGCCAACGGCACGCCGTATGCCCTGACCGGCGGCCTCTATTCG
Source organism: uncultured Planctomycetota bacterium (assembly GCA_963779785.1). Taxonomy (GTDB): domain Bacteria; phylum Planctomycetota; class Planctomycetia; order Isosphaerales; family Isosphaeraceae; genus CAVRFS01. The sequence goes on along the minus strand of CAWAAW010000031.1, from coordinate 223,502 downwards.
CGAAGCCCGGCCCACATCGAGCGGGCCACCCGCGAGTTCCTCGTCGGCAACCTCTACATCAACCGCACGATCACCGGAGCCCTCGTCGACCGCCAGCCCTTCGGCGGCTTCAAGCTGTCGGGCATCGGCACCAAGGCCGGCGGTCCCGATTACCTGCTCGATTTCTTGCTGACCCGCTGCGTCACCGAGAACACGATGCGCGGGGGTTCGCGCCGGAGGATGTCGAACTTATCGCTCGCTAAATGACATATGGTAATCTTCAAGCGAAAAACGAGGAGTGCCTTTGAGACCAGTAAAGCACGGGTGGTGAGCTGCTGCTTATAAGAACATGATAGTGTTTTAGCGATCCATCTTCGTTACGCGTGGTTTTGGTCGAGGCGAGATAATCTCTAAGCAATGACATTGGGACGGTGACCAGACCCACAGGTCCCATGATAAAAACGACGTGCGTCACGCCGCTGGCTTCGAGTTCTTCAACTAGACCAGATCTCATGCCATACCAAAAATATTTACCTCTTTTATGATGTTTGGAATATTTGAAATGGACGACTTTCCATCTGACAATTTCCAAGTGGGTGTCTTTGTTCCTTGCGAAACGCCGCCCCCAAGCCTTGAGAGAATTTCATTATCAGGGATGCGGGCTGTCGCCCAACTCTTCTGGTTCTAGTAACTCCTCTTTCTGATTTTCGTCCTGGTTGATCGAGAACTGCTCCCAGATTTTGAGAGCTTGAACGGCTAGAAAATTTGCCCGATCCCGAATCGATTCTTCGTCCCATTTTTCCTTGTCCGCAAGAAGGTATCGCGTTATTTCGATGTGGCTCTTCTCGTAAATTGAGCGCTTGTAGGGGAAATCCGCATTTCCGAGCGGACTGTTGTAACCCGATAGAGTCAGATTACCGATTGTGTCGATCCAGGAGGAGTGGACGTCTTTCCAGTCGTCGCCCAAATGATCCTTCCACCAGGGGGTTAGCGTCTGCGGCATGACATGCTCGATCGTCAGCGTATCGAACTTCACCGGTTCCATGTGCTCGTACGATGCTTCAAGGCGCTCCAGGATGAGCTTTGTTCTTGTGGCTCGCTCTCCGGCAGCGTATAGCTTGGCGGAAATGAAGCGATCTTCGAATTCGCTGTCTCTGGGATAATTCTTGGTGCCGAGGACATTCTTTACTCCTTCGAACAGGCTGTCAGCTTGCTTTGCCTGGCGTAGAGCACGGGAAACAGCTTATTTAGGCTGTTCGTCGGGACGTTGCACACGTACCTTCGTATGACGAAGTTTTCCAAAACATCAAGAATGGATATCGCTTGCGACTCTGGCAGGGCTGACTCCGACAGGTCATGGTACAAGTTCAGCAGGAATGGATAAGCTGTCGTGACTTCGATCCGATTGAGTCGTTCCAACCGCTCGCGAAGTTTCGGATTGGGTTCCCTATCGGGATGCAATAGCCGCTCGTAGTACCCGGAAAATGTACAGATTGTCTTGAGAAAGTCGACGATCGCGCTGGTTGACGTTGACAACGGGTCCACCCGAGCCTTCATTTCGAGGTAGACTTCCCCCTGTTTTACGATTGAAGAGTCCTTCATTAGAAAGTGCCGAATGAACTCGGTGAGATCATCCTTTTCGAGTCGCTCTTGCATCGGCTTCCAAAAGGCGACGTAGTTCTTTTCCTGCTCCTCGGGATCCATCTTCATGAAGAAATAATTGCGGATTAGGTCCGCCTGGGTGAGTGCTCGTCCCTTGGCGTTCAGGCTTTCGAAGATCAGGTAGGGGTTATCGTCCCTCTCCAAGATGATGCTGACCAGACCGAGGCCCGCCACAATCGCTTTTTTCAGCGTATTCAGCTCGATGTTCGGCCGGGATCGGATTTTCTTTTCAAAAAACCTGTAGGACCTCACGATTTGATTGTCGTCTTGAACTGGTTCCTTTTTCATCAACCGCGCGAAGGCCGTACGGTCTTTTTGGGTCGGCAGTAATTTGTACTCATCCAGTCCTTCCTGGTATTTATTGAAGAGCAGAAGATCGTCTATCTGATTCGCCAGGGTACCGGGCAGAGTAGCCGCGTTGTCCCGAATTGCTGCGAGTAGAATCAAAAGTGTAGTCAGACGTTGTTGACCGTCGATCAAGACAAATTTCGGAACGCCCTCCGGAACCGACTGGGACGGCATCGTGACGATTGAACCGATGAAGTGAATGCGGGGCTGTGATTCCTTGCAAAGTTCGACGAGGTCGTTCCATAAATCTTCCCAGTGCTTCTTATCCCAGCTATACGGACGTTGGAAGTGGGGCACAACATATTGCTTCGCCCCTTCTATCATGGGCTGAAGACGAGTTTCGGAAGCCTTCATCGGCTGCTCCACCCTTGGTCTGAATAGACTTGCGATCGAACGAATGTCATGAGTTCGTTAGGTCGAATCTAAACAATTTGGACCGGGTCGACAACGTGGGGTTGGCACGAGTTGCGGGGCGGACTTAAAGGTCTGCCTATTGTCGTCCGAACAATAGGGAAAACGCCGTCGTTCTGATTTTGTTCCCGTTAAGCGGCATTTCTGTAAAGGGAAGACGATCCGGCTCAAGCGAGAGACCGCGAGATCGCCGTGTTGCGGTCTCGTGGCAGAGCGTTTCGTTACTCCGGAAGCTCGCGTCCCTTTGTCTCGGGGGCAAAGACCAGGATGAGCAGGCCCACCCAGAACAACCCCGACATCGCGACGACCGCCCAGCGCAAGCCGAGGGCCGACCCGAGCGTTCCTCGAACCAGCAGAATCACGGCGCCCAGCACGCGACCGAGGTTGAAGCAAACGCTCGATCCCGTCGCGCGCAGTCGCGTGGGGAACAGCTCGGGAAAGTAAATCGCATAACCCGCGTGCATTCCCAGCACGAAGAAGGCCATCACCGGCAAGCAGCCAGAGGGCCTGGGTGAAGCTGCCGGCGCCCAGAAACGTGGCCGGCGCCACGATGGCGGCTCCGATGTGATAAACGGCGAACGCAAACCGGCGGCCGCGCCAGGAGGCGAGCGGAGCGAACGAGAGCAGCCCCAGGAAGCCCCCGGTGAAGTTCATGAGCAGGTAAGCCAGGCTCGATGAAGCCTGTCGCTCGGCGGCCGGAACTCGGTCTCCCAGGATCTCGCCGACCAGCTCCGGACTCCAGGCGAAGATTCCCCAGTAAGTCGCCAGTCCGACCGTGGCCAGACTCAGCCCCAGGAGCGCACGGGATCGCCAAGGCTGCTGGCCAAAGAGCTCGCGAAGATCGCCCAGCGCACGAGGCGCGATTGCTATCTCGCCCCCCTCTTGAGCCGATTGACTCGCGGTGATCCAGCGCTTGGGCTCGCGAATCCTCAATCGGATCCAAAGGACCAGAAGTGCGGGAGCCAGCCCCAACAGGAATCCCCACCGCCAGGCACCTGGCGCGACGAAGACCATGCCGGTCAGCGATGCCAGAGCGACTTCCCAGGATGCTGGAGGCGTGGAAAATCCCCGATGCGGTGGCGCGGGCGTGAGTGGGAAACGTCTCGGCCACCAGGGCCGCGGCGATCGCCCACTCGCCGCCGGCACCCAAGGCCACCAGAAACCGCAGCGCATGGACTTGCCAGGCCGTCTGGGCAAATGCCGTGAGCGCGGAGAAGACCGAATAGACGAGGATCGTCACCGACAAGATCCGGACCCGGCCGAATCGGTCGCCGAGAACGCCGAAGCCGAGCCCACCGGCCGCCCCTCCGAGCAAGAATGCCGCCAGGCCGACATTCCCCTGCCATTCGATCGCGGCCGGGCTTCCGCCGACCAGCTCTCGCAACATCGGCGTCTTGAAGATCGTGAACAGTTGCCCTTCGTAGACGTCGAACACCCAGCCCGCCGACGCGACCGCCAGCACCATCCAGGGGCCAGCGCCCAGACCTTGATACCAGCGTGGGACTCGCTCGATGCTTGACATGGGGCTGTCTTTCGGGGATTTCGCGAGTATTGACGCTTTATGGCGCCTCACGTTTGTGTCGCATACGCCGCACGGGATTGGAACCATCCCACAATGTCCTCCGGAGATCCATCATGCAAGGCGGCCGGCCGGTGGCGACTGTCGTGATCGCTCTCGCACGGAAAGGGAGTCTACTGGTCGCGCAAACCCCAGGATCGCTACCAAGCGGTCGCGAAAGTCAAGGGCCAATCGCTCGGACCGCTGGCCCACAACGATCAGCAAGTTCGGCAGCGAATTGCGCCGCATTGCTCCCCAGCTTCGACCGAATCGAGTCTCCATCAATTTTGAGCGGAGAGGCGGCGACCGCGTCGTCACCCTCAAGTTGGAAGGCGGCACCACGGGCATGCCGTCAACCAATAAACCAAACGCAAAAGAACGTCGCTGTTGTATCGCTCGCCGCGATTATCCAGGCGCCCAGCCGTAAGCACATAGTGAGTCACTATATATGGCAATACTCCGCCACGGATCGCTTTATGCGGATTTGTCGGGCGTCCGAGCATAACTCGATGTGGACATTCAACATACGTTAGATTGGTAAACTGGGCCGGTTATGCAGGTGCCCAATCGTAAATTGATGGTGCTTCAAGAGATACGACAAAATGTTCGATCGTGCCGGCAATGCGGGCGCCCGGGTGGAAGTTGATGATCTGCATACGGTTAGAGCGATTCTTCGAACTTCCGATTATTCCGGCGCCTAAGCGGAACTCGAAGCTGACATTGCGAGATGCGGACAAATCCGCTTTTCGTCGGCGCCTTTTGGGTGCGCGTTCCCGAGTGGCGCTGCGCGTCACGAGGCTTAGACGAGCGACACGCCCGTTTCCTGTGATGGGTAAGGCGACCGGCGGGAAATAAATGACCAGGGCGGCGCTTGTGGCCATACCAACCCGACGTGCAAGCGAGGGGACCGGCGGTGTCACGCGCTGGCCTCGGCCAACGTCCGTCGCTTGCGCGTCGGGTTGGTATGGCGAGGCTCCGTAGTCCCGGTATCGATGCGATCGCTCGCAACCGATCGGCCCTTGGGTCGGTTTCCACCCGCCGGTCGCCTAAAGTGAGGGCCTGTTATCCTTCTTGCACGGTGCCGAGAGGTTTGGACCGCAATGCCGAATGATGACGGCTGTAGCCGAAATAGATCAAAAGGCCCAGCACCAGCCAGACCAGCAAGCGAATCCAGTTTTCCGGGCCCAGGGAAAACATCATGCCGCCGTTGACGAGGATGCCCATGGTCGAGACGAACGGGACCCACGGGGCTCGGAACGGTCGAGATGCGCGTCGGGATCGGTAATCCGCAGGATCCAGACAGCCGCCGAGACGACCACGAACGCGAACAAGGTGCCGATGCTGACCAGATCGGCCAGGAATTCCAGTGGTGCCAGCGCGGCCGCGGCCGCGACGACCACGCCGACCAGGATGGTCGACTTCCACGGCGTCTTGAACCGCGGATGGATCGCCGCGAAAATCCCGTGGGGAAGAAGCCCGTCGCGGGCCATGGCCAGGAGGATGCGCGGCTGGCTCAAATTGCCGACCAGCAGCGAACTGGTCATGCCCGCGAGGATGCCCAGCGTGATCAGGCCGCCGGCGAATGTCAGGCCCTTTGCCTTGCAATGCCGCGGTCAGCGGGGCCTGGATGTCGATCTGCCGGTAAGGGACCATCCCGGTCAGAACGGCCGCGACCGCGACGTAAAGGATCGTGCAGACGGTGAGCGCCCCCAGGATGCCGATCGCCAGGTCGCGCTGGGGCTTTCGCGCCTCTTCCGCATGGGTCGAGATCGAGTCGAAGCCGATATAGGCGAAGAAAATCCGGCCCGCCCCTTCCGCAACGCCCCACCATTTCTTTTCCTCGTGCAAGAACGGCCGCCAGTTCCGCGGATCGACATAAGCCGCACCGATGCCCACGATCGTGAGGATCACCGCGACGTTGAGCAGTACCATCGCCGCGTTGAAGCCCGCGCTTTCCTTGACCCCGATCACCAGCACCACCGTGATGGCCGCCGTGATGAACACTGCCGGCAGGTTGAACCAGGCCAGGACGGTCGATCCGTCGGCCAAGGTCACGTACTTGAGGAAGAACTCCCCCTTGGCCACGTTGAAGTCCCAAGGGCCGACGTGAGTCGCGGGTCGATCTGGAAGTGGAAGACATTCTGCAACAAGGCGGTCGAGGTAGTTGGACCAGCCGGCCGCGACGAAGCTGGACCCGATGGCATATTCCAGGATGAGGTCCCAGCCGATGATCCAGGCCAGCAGCTCGCCCAGCGTCGCGTACGCATAGGTGTAGGCACTGCCGGCCACGGGAACCATGCTGGCCAGCTCAGAATAGCAGAGCGCGGCGAAGCCGCAGCCGACGGCGGCCAGCAGGAACGACAGGATCAACGACGGGCCAGCATACTCGTTGGCGATGCGGCCGGTCTGAACGTATAAGCCGGTCCCGATCGTCGCGCCGATTCCCAGCCCCATCAAGGCCACTGGGCCCAGCCGCCGATGCAACCGTTCGCTGTCGTTCATCTGGCCGATTAGTTGATGGATATCCTTGCGACGAAAGTAGCTGGACGAAAACAATCCCATCCGGAAGTCCCTGTCCCGGAGGTTGATCGCGTGGCGGACGTCGATCGACTCGACCCCGGGTGAGTCGGCGTCGTCTCGCCTAGTGGATCGGCCGAGCAAACAGCCTACGACACAGCCGCACACAACGCAAAGGTTCGATCGAGCGACATCGCCGTTCGATTGCCGCGGCCGGACGTCCTCGCACAGGCGAGCCTTTCGTCAGCGGTCCCGATCACTTACAATCGGCCGATCGAAGGAACGCGCTGGTATGCACTGAATTTCTCGCCTGGTTCGCTGGCGGAGCCCGGAGAGAGTAGGCTAGCCATGTCGCTCGATGGTAAACCCGATTCAGGACGTTTGCGGTCGCTTGATGCATACCGAGGCTTCGTGATGCTGGCGATGGCCTCGGGGGGCGCCGCCGCGCTCGGTGGATTCGTCCGATGACGTTGACACGTTTTCGTCGAATCTCGTTCATGTCTTCACTGCAGCAATTTGATCATGCGGAATGGCGCGGCTGCACGTTCTGGGACCTGATCCAGCCGTCGTTCATGTTCATGGTCGGCGTGGCGATGCCGTTCTCGTACGCGAGCCGGCGTGCCCGAGGCGAAGGCTGGGCGCGTTTGCTCGGCCACGCATTGCTCCGCTCGTTCATCTTGATCGTGCTGGCGGTCTTCCTCTCCTCGAATGGGAGCCGGCACACCCACTTCTCATTCGTGAACGTACTCGGGCAGATCGGGCTGGCATACACTTTTGTTTTCTTGTTGCTCGGCCGTCACCCGGCGTTCCAGTTTGCCGCGGCCGTCGCGATCCTGGTCGCTGACTGGCTGCTGTTTGCGCTTTATCCGCTCCCGGGCGCGGATTTTCCCGTCGGCACGTATGGGGCGTTCGAGGCACAGCTCGATGATGCCCGGCTTCTTCGCCCACTGGAACAAGAATGCCAACGTCGCGCGCCGCGTTCGACCGCTGGTTTCTCAACCTGTTCCCGCACCCGGCCGACCATCCGTTTCTGTATAACGAGGGAGGTTATGCGACGCTCAACTTCCTCCCCTCGATCGCGACCATCCTTTTCGGAGTGCTGGCCGGCGAGCTGCTCCGCTCGGACCGTGGCCGCGTCGTCAAGCTTCAGGCTTTGCTGGTGGCCGGGGCGGTGTGCTGGGCGCTGGGCGAGATCCTCGACGCGAGTATCTGCCCCATCGTCAAACGGATCTGGACCCCGTCGTGGGTCATCTCCTCGACGGGCTGGACTTGCTGGATGCTGGCGGCGTTTTATGCCATGATCGACGTCGCCGGTTACCGGCGCTGGGCTTTCCCCCTGGTCGTCGTCGGCATGAACTCGATCGCGATCTACCTGATGGCCCAGCTCATGAAGCCGTTCGTGGCCGCGTCGCTTCGGACCCACTTCGGCCCAGCGATCTTCGACGGGGCCAATGGACCTCTGATTCGAGGCGCTTCCATCTTGCTGGTCTTCTGGCTGATCTGCTTGTGGCTGTATCGCCAGAAGATCTTCATCAAGATCTAAAGCCTGTACGATCTCCGCGGTCTTTATCCGACGGCGAAGCCTGTGAGATGGCGAACCCTTGGCCGGGTGAAAACCCAGCACGATGTCTTCGCGAGGAATTCCTGCCGCCACGAGCTCTTCCGCGATCGGAAGCGTCGTGCCGTCATACTGGACCCAGACCTTGCCGCCCTTGATGTCAACGTGAACGACGGATCCATGCACGCGGCGCGTTCTTGTCCCAACCAACGTGGACCACCTCGTAGTGATCCTTTTCGCGGTCGATGATTGCCTCGGTTTCGATTTGACCGTGCGAGGGCTTGTAGCTGGGCGTACTCTTCGATCAGACGGCGGACGATCAGGCGATATTGGTCGACTCGATCCATTGGACAACCCTTTCTTGCTCTTCATCAAATACCAATAACTGCAACTGGAGGTCCGCGACGATGAGTTGCCCGAATCTCTCGGTGAACAAACCATCGTAGACCTCACGACGCACGGCCAAATAAAGCTGTCGATCGGGCTCAGTTTTCCTCAAGATGGCTCGATAGGTTGCGAACTGACCCACCGCCTCTTGCAAGTCCCGCACGGGGGACGGGCTGAGAAAGCTCTGGACTTCGACAGCAATTATCCTGTCGGCCTTCTCGGCAGCGATCGTCCGTCGCTCCGCGCCGAGATCGACGAAGAGATCTCTACCGCCGAATGAAAGCCGGAGCGGATCATCCGTGATGGTCCAACCATCCGCAATCAAAGCGTTGACAACCGCGTCATGATAAACATTCTTGGCGGGCACAGGTTACTCACGATTTCCATGGCCGCGAGTTCAGTCATTGTGAACATCCGCGTCTTCACCGATTATATCACCTCACTCCCATTTCGACTTGGTCGACCAACCTTACCAGTTGACGTAACGAGACCACGTCCTGCTCGATCATGCCATTCTTTTTGTACAATCAACTGGCGTACTGGTGGAGTGAGCCACTGGGAATGTGGCTTTCAACCGCTGGAAGCGATCGAGCCAAAATGACAATTTGATTCATCATTGCCGCAACGTGGTGGATAGCTCATGTCGCAAGTGGATTGGAAGCGAATTGGCCGACTGGCGTGGATCTTGCGTGAAAATCACGCTCGGCCTCTTCGTGCTCTTGATGCTGCCCGATCTGGCTTCGTTTTATTCCCGAGCAGGTGCGCGCGTGGTGGGTCGAGGCGCTGGCGTTGGTCTGTCTGGCTGCCTATGGGATCGCCCGGCGGCTCTCGGCTGGACGGAAAGCGGACAAGCTGGGGACCGTGCCCGTCGCGGTCTGGCCTGGGTCGACTCGTGGGTCGACTGGGCCTTGCCGAGAGGGCTGGTGATCGCACTCGGCGGCGAGTGCCTTTGGCTGCTCGCAGCCTGGGTGCCCCACTACTTGACCTGGCCATTTAGCCGCGACGAGGACACGTTCGCCGTCCTCGCCATGTCGTGGGATCATGGGATCCTGCCCTACCGAGACATCCGGGCGTATAACTTCCCGGGCGAGACGTACTTGTTCTGGGTGCTCGGCAAAGTCTTCGGCTGGGGACGCACCGTTCCGTTCTATGCCGTCGATGCGGGGTGCGTCGTTCTGCTCGGCGGGGTCTTGGTCGTCTGGAGCCGGAAGAGGCTCGGCGGGATCCTGCCGGGGCTCATCGGCTATCTCGCCTTCCTGAGTTTCTACCTGAATCAGTTGTTTGAGATCACCGGAGAGCGCGACTGGCACACGGCGTTCCTGGTGACCGTGGGAATCATGATCTTACAGGCTGTGCGCACCGGCTCGGTGGCCGCGCGATGCTGTCCGCACTGACGACCGCGATGGCCCTGGTCAATTCGGCCGCATGCCGTGCTGTTCCTGCCCGCGATGCTCGCGGCGGTCATCGAACGAGAGGATTCCCCAGGGACGGGCTGGCCCGGCACGAATTCGCAACGCCCTGACTTGGTGCCTCTGGCTGGCTCTTTTCTCGGCGATGGCATTCGCCCCGCTGTTTCTGGCCGGGATCGCCGACGATCTCGTCCGTGGACTCCGGGTCGCGTCTTACGGCGGTCCCTACAACAAGGCCACACGGCCGACGCACTCAAAGATTCGTCGATCAGTTCAGGTACGTGCGGCTCGATGTTCCACTCGTCGTCACGTTCCTGCTGGCGGCCTCGCCGAAGAACGGATTGAGCCGCATGTCCCGGACGTGGTGCCTCGCGTGGCTGGGTGCCCTGGTTTACCGGTCGATTCATCCTGTCCACCATTTGTATCTCATTCATCCCGTTCTCCTGGTTGCCTCAATCACTTGGGCTTTTCCCGTCTTACTGCTTGCTGTCAACGCGGCGGCTGGCGCGACCGGTGCTCGTTCTTGCCATGTTGATTCTGGCGTATGAAATCCTGCCGGCCTACCCCTTCATGTGCAGCTTGACCGATAGCTTTTACGCGTTGCGCTCCTTGGCCCTGGGGAAAATGCCGGCCCAATCCCCATTGGGCTCTATGCAAGCCATTCCCTCGAACGTGCACGCCAAAGTCGACGATACCTGGTCCTTGGGACCACTATTGTGCGCTGCTCGACTACATCCGACGGACGACCAGCCCGCGGACGATGGTCGCCAACGTCATGAACCGCTACCCGTATTCGAGCAGTCAACGGCCCGACCGGTCGCCTTTCGCCCTTCTTGGCCGAGTCGGGAGTCTGCTGGATGGCCTGGGTGAATATCGACGTCGACCCCGAATTCGCCGACGCCCTGGAACGCGCTGAGGATTCGGTGGCCGTCTGGCTGCCGCACGAAACCAGCGGAGAGCCGAATATGCAGTTCGAAAAGGTCCATGCGGTAATTCGCAAGTATTATGAGCCGGCAGCGCAGTTCGGCAAGATCGAGGTCTGGACGCGTAAGGCCGACGGTCGTGTGCGCACGTCTCGATCGGAAGCCGTCACACCGGGCGTCAAAGCGATGGACTGAGCCATTGGTGGCAAGACGCGCCGTGGACTTGTCGCCGTCGCCCTGCGCATCTGGCAGCCAGGCCAATCGCCGGATAATATCGGTCGGGATATTGTTTCAACTCCTGGGTCAACCGTCCGATGAAGATCACGCGAATCGTGGCATACCGTGTCGAGCTGCCGTTGCACGAAGGAAGTTACAAGTGGTCCGGTGGGAAGTCGGTGTCGGTTTTTGACAGCACGATCGTCGCGGTCGAAACCGACGACGGAGTCACGGGGCACGGCGAGGTTTGTCCGCTCGGACCGTTTTATCTGCCGGCCTACGCCCGAGGGGCACGCGCGGGCATCGCCGAGCTCGGGCCCCACCTGCTCGGCGAGGATCCTCGACAGCTCGCCCGCTTGAACCGGCGCATGGACGCCGCGCTGCACGGCCACCCGTATGTGAAATCGGCCATCGACATGGCATGCTGGGACATCCTCGGTCAGGCAGCCGGTCAACCCGTTTGCGTGCTGCTGGGCGGGCGTTACGGAGACGACTTCGTTCTTTATCGCGCGATCTCCCAGGAAGCGCCGAGGCGATGGCGAGGCGCGTGGCCGGATATCGTGCCGAGGGTTATCGGCGGTTCCAGTTGAAAGTCGGCGGCGATCCGCTCGAGGACATCGACCGCATCCGCGCGGTGGCCGCGGAGTTGAAGCCGGGCGATCGTCTCATCGCCGATGCCAACACCGGCTGGTTGATGCACGACGCCCTGCGAGTCGTCCGTGCGGTACGCGACGTGGACGTCTACATCGAACAGCCGTGCCGTAGCTATGAGGAGTGCTTGACGGTCCGACAGCATTGCGACCATCCGTTCGTCCTCGACGAGGTGATCGACTCACTGGAGGCCTTGTTGCGCGGTCATGCGGACCGGGCGATGGACGTGGTCAATATCAAGATCAGCAAGCTCGGCGGGTTGACCAAGGCCCGGCAGGTGCGTGACCTCTGCGTTTCGCTAGGCATCGCCATGACGATCGAGGATAGCTGGGGTGGCGATATCACAACCGCCGCGATCGCCCACCTGGCCCACAGCACGCCTCCGGAGTTCCTGTTCACGTCCACCGACTTCAATAGCTACGTGACCGTCAGCACCGCCCTGGGCGCACCTCGTCGGGTCGACGGCCGGATGTCGGCCTCGCTCGCTCCAGGTCTGGGAATCCAGCCGCGGATGGACGTTCTGGGTGAGCCCGCGGTCGTGGTCGAATGGAACAGCCGAGACGGCTGTTCCGCGTCTGCCGGCACAGCTGGCACTATCCGGAGCTGATCTGATGATACGTCTCAGTTCGCATGCTTGCGACTCTCGCGATTGCAGCGTCGTCCGCTTCCCTGGTCGATGGAGAAACGGAAGATCCCTCCCGGCTGACGGTCGAGCGGATCTTTGGCACGCACGAATTCGAGCCGGAGTCCGTGTCCGTTCAATGGCTGGCCACCGGTTCCGGCTCCATGTATACGACGCTGGAGCCTTCGAAAGGTCCCACCGGCGGCCAGGACCTGGTCCGCTACAACCCGGCAAATGGCGAACGCGAGGTCTTGGTCACCGCCGAGCACTTGATCCCGACCCGGTGAATCAGTCGCCGCTCGCCATCGACGGCTATGCACCTGTCGCCCGATCAGTCCCGGCTGCTGATTTTCACGAACTCGAAACGCGTCTGGCGGCAGAACACGCGCGGAGACTACTGGGTGCTCGACCGGTCCAGCCACGAGCTGCGGAAGCTCGGTGGCGATGCCCCGGCCTCGTCGCTCATGCACGCGAAGTTCGCGCCAGGCGGCATTGCAAGTTGCCTATGTCCTCCGGAACAACCTTTATGTCGAAGACCTCCGCGACCACCGGATCACCAAGCTGACGAATTCCAGCTCGGCCGACCTGATCAACGGCACATTCGACTGGGTCTACGAGGAAGAGTTTGGACTTCGCGACGGATATCGATTCAGTCCTGACGGTAAGTCCATCGCATACTGGCAACTCAATACCGAGGGTGTCCGCGAGTTCCCCCTGGTGAACAACACCGACTCACTCTATCCCCGGATCAACCCCGTCAAGTATCCCAAGGTCGGCGAGAAGAACGCCGCGTGCCGGGTCGGTTTCGTCGATGCCTCGGGTGGACAAACGCGTTGGCTGCAAGTGCCCGGTGACCCCCGCGAGCATTACATCGGGTTCATGGAATGGGCCGGCAACTCCCAAGAGATCATCTTGCAGCAATTGAATCGCCTTCAGAACACCGTGCAGCGTCATGGCTGGCCGATGCCCGCACCGGCAAGGTCAAGACGATCCTGACCGAGCACGACGCAGCCTGGGTTGATCTCCAGGACAAGCTGCACTGGATCAACGACGATCAAGGAATTCCTCTGGCTCAGCGAGCGCGATGGCTGGCAGCACATCTACCGCGTTGACCGGACGGGAAAACAGACCACGCTGATCACGCCCGGCGATTTCGATGTGATCGAACTCCTGACCGTCGACCAAAAGTCGGGCTGGGTCTACTTCATCGCCTCGCCCGACAACCCGACCCAGCGCTATCTCTACCGTGTCCGTCTGGATGGGACGGGCCGCGAACGGGTGACGCCGGCCGGACAACCCGGAACGCACACCTACCAGATCTCACCCGACGCCCGGTGGGCGATCCACCAGTTTTTCCGCCTTCGACACGGTCCCGACCACGGATCTGATCGCTCTGCCCTCCCACAAACAGGTCCGAGTCGCTCGCCGACAACACGGCCTTGCGAGACAAGTTCGCAGCGCTCAAGAAGAGGCCGAGCGGAGTTCTTCCGCGTCGACATCGGCGACGGAATCGCGCTTGGATGCCTGGTGCATGTTGCCGCCCGACTTTGACGCGAATGCGAAATACCCGCTGCTCGTGCACGTCTACGGAGAGCCCGCCGGTCAGACCGTGCTCGATCGCTGGGGGGGTGGCAATTACCTCTGGCACATGATGCTCGCCCAGAACGGCACGATCGTCATGAGCTTCGACAACCGCGGGACCCCGGCTCCGCGCGGCCGCGCCTGGCGAAAAGCCGTCTATCGTCAGGTCGGCGTGCTGGCCCCCAAGGAACAGGCCGCGGCCGTGAAGGCGGTCTTGCAGAAGCGTCCTTACATCGACGCTCACCGGAGTCGGCGTCTGGGGCTGGAGCGGCGGCGGCTCGATGAGCTTGAACGCCATCCTCAAGTACCCCGACCTCTACACCACGGCCATCGCCGTCGCCCCGGTCAGCAATCAGCGCTACTACGATACAATCTATCAAGAACGCTACATGGGTCTGCCCGGCGACAACGTCGACGGCTTCACCCAGGGATCGCCGATCAACTTCGCCCATCAGCTCAAGGGCAACTTGCTCCTGATCCACGGCACGGGCGACGACAACTGCCATTACCAGGGGACCGAAGCCTTGATCAACGAGCTGATCCGCCACAACAAGCCGTTCACCATGATGGCGTATCCAAACCGGAGTCATGCCATCAACGAGGGGCGCAACACCACGCTTCACTTGCGCGAATTGATGACCGGCTACCTGAAAACGAACCTGCCGCCGGGACCGATTCCCGCGCCGCGACAGAAAGAGACAACAGGAACTGCGAAGCGTGACCCATGAGCAGGCGCCGAGGACGGGGAGATCGTCGATTGCCCGACCCTCGATGGCCCAGGGGGGTGCCAGCGATCGCGATTCTTACGGATTCGCGTCAAGAGCCTCCAACAGCCGCTTCATCGGGGCGGGAAAGAACTCATCCCAGGTGATCCGATACGATTCCTCCAGCGGTGCCGTGACGTAGACTTCCGGCTTGAGGAAAATCGGCATGTCGGGGAGTGCCTGTCCTATTGCGACCGGCTCGACGTAGGCCACTAACGGCGGACCCGCATCGTAGGCTGAGAGAGTCAGTCGCTTGTCGATCGGCAGCTCGAAGTCCTCGTCAACGAATTGATCCCAGATCGCCTTGTGGATGCCCTGAGGATCGCGCTTGCTGGGCGGGAACAGGTCGATGACCAGCAGGTGAATTCCTTGCGCAAGCAAGTTCGCGGTCTTCTCGACGAAAGTGAGCAGCTCATTCGCGCTAGCCTTGTTCCCGGGCGAGACGATCTCGACCACGGCGACCACCTGGCCGTGCCGGTGCCGGACGGCGATCCGATCTGTCTTGCGGACGTAAATCGTCTCGTCTGTGCGCCGGATAATGCGAACACGAGGGGGAGCTGTCGTTACGGCCAGCCCGGCGGATGGCCCGTTCGACTGTTCGGGTCCTTCGGACAACTTCAACGTCAAAACATCGGGGATCGGGTCTCGGATCGACTGTTCACGGAGCGCGAAGTAGTCGCGCGGCAACACTCCGGCGTTGAGCGCACGAGCAAGAACGCCGATCCAGTCTTGGTGGAAGGCGTGGAACAAACCCGCGTCGACGCGAGTCCAGTCGTGAATCGGCATGGCTGTTCGCTCCGTGCAGGAAGAGAACCGTCCCAATGCCGATTATACCTTCCCGTGGACGCCGGATTCGATGGCGCTTCAGTGCCCCGCGTCAAAAAAGCGGCATGTCCGGCAGAGGATCGCCCATGCCGACTGGGTCGACATGAGCTTTTTTGGGTACTCCCGCCGAATAACGACTTCGTGTCGTTGCTCGCCTACGACTTCGCGCTGCCCCCCCGCTATTTTCGTGCGAAGCCGAATCGCCGTTGCGGTTTCTTGTTATCGCCACCCGATCGTTGAAGTTGAGCGAAAGTCGACGCTTCTCAACGCCGCCCTTGCTTGTGTTGCGAATGGTCCGCTGGCGGAACAGGCAGGTCAGGGAAAGTTGGATGATAGGGCTCGTCATGGAAATATTGACGCCATTCGTCGCGCGTGAAGTTGCGGTTGGCGATCTGACCGGCTTTGCGTTGCCAGGATTCGGGATCCACGTCCCAAAGCACCACGCCGCCGCCGATGTCGCCGCCGCCGTATCCGGCCGCGATTTTCTTGCCGTCGGGGCTGAAAGCCAGGCTGAGAGCTTCGCCCTCGTACATCGGGAATGGGACCTCCGCCAGCCGCGTGCGGCTAGCCATGTCCCAGAGGACGACACCGCCGAGGACGCGCCCGTCGCCGGGAGTTCTGGGGCCCTCGATGCCGTATCCGGCGGCGATCGTCTTTCCGTCCGGGCTGAAAGCAACGCTTGAACGACGCCCTCTTCTACGGCAAGTGGTTCCTCCATAAGCCGCCGGCGAATGGCTGCGTCCCAAAGTATCACTTTGCCGATGAAGTCGTTTCCGGTGCATCCGGCCGCGATCGACCTTGCCGTCGGGGCTGAACGCCACACCATAAACCCAACCCTCTTTCACAGTGAGCGAATCCTGCATCAGGAGAATATGGCCGGCCGCTTTCCACGACAACACGATTACGCCGCCGCTTCTGGCTCCGTCGCCATCCATGACGCCGTATCCGACCGCGATCGTCTCGCCGTCGGTGCTGAACGCCATGCTGTTCACATACCCAGCATTGACGGCGAGCGGGCTCTCGGCCAGCCGCGTCCGACTGGCCACATCCCACACCACGACACCGCCGACACGGCTGTCATTGCCTTGGAAATTGTATCCGGCCGCGATCGTCTTGCTGTCCGGGCTAAAGACCACGCTACTCACGTCACAGTCCTTTACGGTCAGCGGAGCCCCTGCCAGCAGCGTCGGACCGGCCGCATCCCACAATACGACGCCGCCGTCGTAGTCGGTTGCGATGAGCTTGCCGTTGGGGCTGAAGACCACGCAGTGAACTTCGGCCTTCTTCACTGCGAGCGAGGACTCCGCCAGCAGGGTCCGACTGGCCGCGTCCCACGCCACTAGGCCGCGGTCGGATCCGGCTGCGATCGCCTTGCCGTCGGGACTAAAGGCCACGCTGCTCACCTTGTCGTCTTTCACACGGAGCGGGGCCTCAGCCAGCGGCATCCCGCCAGCCGCGTTCCACAGCACGACGCCGCCAGGGCCGACGAACCGCGGACCGGCGGGGCGGTATCCGGCCGCGATCGTCTTGCCGTCGGGGCTGAAGGCTACGCTACTCACCGAGCCCTCCCTCACGGTAAGCGGGAAGTCCGCTATCCGCTCGCGACTGGCCACGTCCCAGATCATCACGCCATTGCCGCCGAATCCGCATGCGGCAGCAATTGTCTTCCCGTCGGGGCTGAACGTCACGCTAATTACGGAGCCTTGCTTCACGGTAAGCGGAGACTCCGGCAGCCGCGTCCGACCGGCCGTGTCCCACAACACGACGCCGCCAATGCCTATGGCACCGGGGCCAACCGAGCCGTATCCCGCCGCGATCGTCTTGCCATCGGGGCTGAAGGCCACGCTATTCACTTCGCCCTCGTTCACGACAAGTTGGGCCTCGGTTAGCCGCTTACGGTTGGCGGCGTCCCACAGCACCACGCCGCGGCCGCATCCAGCGGCGATGATCTTACTGTCGGGACTGAAGGCCACGCTATGAGCATGGCCCTCCTTCGCCCGAAGCGGCGCTGCCGCCAGCCGTCGGCGGCTGGCCGCATCCCATAAAACCACTCCGCCTCCGCTTAGGCCACCGTAACCGGCCGCGATCATCTTGCCATCCGGACTGTAGGCGACGCTGTAGACGTCGCCCTCGCTCACCTCCAGCGCGTCCACCGTCAACCGATGGCGAGTCGCCGTGTCCCACAAAACCACGCCGGTGACGTTCTCGGCGCCGACGTATCCGGCCGCGATGGTCTTGCCATCGGGGCTGAAGGCAACGCTGTTAACCGAGCCCTCCTCCACAATGAGCGGGGCCTCCGGCAGCCGCCGTCGACCGGCCGTGTCCCACAGCATCACGCCGCCCGCCTCCTCGACATAAGCGGAATCTTCATATCCTGCCGCGATAATTGTGCCGTCGGGGCTGAAGGCCACGCTCGATATCGATTTTTCCTCGATATGCAAAAACGCCGAAACCTTAGGCCGATTCTGTAGGGCCATGAGGAGGCTATCGCATGCCTCAGCGGTGTTCGCGGTGCGACAGGCTTCGACCGCCAGAAGGAGTGCGCGGTCCAGTCGCCTATTTCGCTCCAACGCAGAACACGCGGCTAAGTACCGCGAGGTCGCGATCAAGGTCTGAGCCTTCGCCCGCTGCTCGCTCTCTTTCGCGCGCTCCTCACTCTTTCTTGCAGTTTCCGTCGCGATTCTTGCCGATTTACCTGCCTTATTCGCCTGGATGCTCGCCCAGATGGCCACAGATGCGAGTAGGACGCAAATTGCCGCCAAAATCAGTGACGACAGACTGAGTTTTCCTCCTTTGACTGGCTGCATTCTCGGCCTCTAATTCGCCGGCCTCGGCCGCTGCCGCATGCGAGTACCTCTGCCTGGAAGGTAGGAAGGTTGCGGCCCACAGTAGGCGAGTATCGCGGACCAGCCACGCCAGAACCACGTGTCAGTCATGAATCTGCAATCGGCTCGCCCTGCTTGATCGGTATCACCCAAATTGTACCGCTCTCTCAAGATCCAAGCCACGCGGACTGAACGGGAATGAGACGGCGGAGAGCCTATCATCGCCGCGCTTTCATCGCATAGAATCTGTGAGTGGACGTTCCTTCATTCTGCGGCCGTCGACCGATTCCGGATTACTTTCAATGGGTCGAACCAGCGAGAAGTTCCTCAAACGGCTGAGCAAGCACCCGTCTCGGAGCAATGAGATCCGGGAGATGATCGCCCCGATTCAGCGAGCCCTCACCACCCTGAGCCGCGGAACTGCGATTTGGGATTCCCAGGGCGATGCCATCGACCCGCTGCACAATGTTTACACCGCCATCCAGAATGCAACCTCGATCTTTGCCGAGCGGTTTACCGGTTTGCCCGAGTTCACAGCGTATTATCAAATCGTCGACAAGGCGGAGAACGAATACATGCCCGGCGCTCCGCCGATGAGCCCGCTGACCAAAAGCTACTTCACGACCTGGGCGTTCTTCGACGTTCGTTTCGGGCGCGACCGTGAGACGCATGGGATCCTGTCTGTTGCATGTGAGCGAAGAGCTGGGTTTCGGGCAGAACGTTTTGGATGCGATCCGCGCCTTTTCCGACTCCCGAATGGGAATCTACGAATTTCTGGAATCCAAGTCGGGGCGGTCCCGGCTCCGGGAACTGATCACTGACAAGGAGTATGACTGCTTCGTGGCATCAGGCTATCAAGGCCGGAAGGGAGAGCTGTGCTACGTTCGGCTTTGCCCTCCGCTTGAGCCTGCTGGCTATCACGTGGTTTTCACGACGCCCTATATCCTCTTGAGCTTCACGAAGGCGGACTGGACGGCCTACCTGAACAGATCGTTGCTCGGCTCGGACGGGCCGGAGCAGCGTAGTCTGGCACATTTCTTGAAATATGGACGTGAGCCGAACCAATGGAATGAGTTCATCTTTCAGGCTTATGCCAACTACCAGTTCGACGCGATTTTCTTGACGGGATTGCCGGACGTTCCGAGTAGTTTGCCGCACGCTCCGAAGTTTTGACAGGAGGACCTTGAAGCTCGACATCGGTCCGGCTTGTATCCGGTTCGACAAGGAAAACGACGACAAGCGAGATAAAGCCTGTGACGAGCGCGGATTCAAGGCGTTATCATGTCGGAGGGCATTCCTGGGGCTCGGCTGAAGGTTCCGCGGCATCGCGTCGGCCATTCTTCCTACCGCCGCGACAGGTTGCGTCCAATCTTAATCGCGTTCCGAATCGAGCACCCAACGAGAGCGGTCAACCATCATGGCGAACGTCGGTCCAACGTCCAACCGGGAAATGAGCGCGATCCTCGATTCGGCCGATCAGTCGGTCTACGAGGTGACGACCAAGGCCGATGGGCCGGCCGGCTCGCTCCCCTTGACCGACGAGATGCTGAGGATTGGCCCTCGGGCGACCTGTTCGGCTTGTCTCAGAACGCGGGCATGGGCTGGACGGCCACTGAGGTCGCCCGTGATCCGTACCTGATCCTCAGCACGCAGGGAGGCCTGCGCGCCCTGATGGCCGGCCGATCGCGCTGGGCTATCACACGGGTCACTGGGAGATCGGCATCCTGGTCCAGGAGGCCGCCGAGGAATTGAGGCGGCTCGATGTCGTCCCGTTCGCCGGCATGGTCTCGGACCCCTGCGACGGCCGCACCCAGGGGACGGCCGGGATGATGGACAGCTTGCCTTACCGCAATGACGCGGCCATCGTCTTTCGCCGCTTGATCCGGTCGTTGCCGCGCCGCAAAGGGGTTTTGGGGATCGCGACCTGCGACAAGGGGCTCCCCGCCATGATGATGGCCCTGGCGGGCTCGAAGCAACTCGCCGGTGTGCTGGTCCCCGGCGGCGTGACGCTGCCGCCTCGCGAGGGTGAAGACGCCGGCAAGATCCAATCGATCGGCGCGCGTTATGCTCACGGCGAGCTCACCCTTCCCGAGGCCGCCGAGCTCGGGCTGCCGGGCCTGTGCCAGTCCCGGCGGCGGCTGCCAGTTCCTGGGCACCGCGGCCACGTCGCAGGTCGTCGCCGAGGCTCTCGGCATGACGCTCCCACACGCCGCCTTGGCCCCTTCGGGCCAGCCGATCTGGCGCGACATGGCACGCCGCTCGGCCCGCGCACTGGTCGCGATGGCCGCACGCGGATTAACCCTTGGCGACGTGCTCACCGATTCCGCCATCCGCAACGCCATGGTCGTCCACGCCGCCTTCGGCGGTTCCACCAACCTGCTGCTTCACATCCCGGCCGTCGCCTTCGCCGCCGGACTGCGGCGCCCCTTGGTCGACGACTGGCACCAGATCAACGTCAAGGTCCCCCGGCTGGTCAGCGTCCTGCCCAACGGGCCGTATTATCACCCCACGGTCCGCGCTTACCTGGCCGGCGGCGTTCCCGAAGTCATGCTGCACCTCAGGGAATTGAACCTCCTCGATGAGTCGGTCGTCACCGTGGCCGGCGAATCGCTGGGACGAACGCTCGAGTGGTGGGAAACCAGCGAGCGGCGGAAGCGGCTCCGCGAGCGATTATTTGAGCAGGACGGCGTCGATCCCGACGATGTGATCATGAGTCCGAGCCGGGCCAAGGAGCACGGGCTCACCAGCACGGTCACATTCCCGCGCGGGAATATCGCTCCCGAGGGCTCGGTGATCAAGAGCACGGCGATCGACCCCAGCGTGGTGGACCAGGACGGGGTCTACCGCAAGACCGGCCCGGCGCGGGTCTTCACTCGCGAGCGCGACGCGATCGCCGCGATCAAAGGGCATGGCGACCGTCCGATCCGGCCCGGCGATGTCTTGGTCCTGATGGGCCGAGGGCCGGCGGGCGCGGGCATGGAGGAGATTTACCAGATCACGGCGGCACTTCGATACCTCTCGTTCGGCAAGCAGGTCGCCGTGCTGACCGACGCCCGATTCTCGGGCGTTTCCACTGGCGCGTGCGTCGGCCACGTCAGCCCCGAGGCACTGGCCGGCGGACCGATCGGCAAGCTCCGCGACGGCGACTTGATCCGGATCATCGTCGACCGCGTCAATCTCGAAGGTTCGCTCGACCTGATCGGCGCCGAGGGGGTCGAGTTCGGCCCGGAGAAAGGAGTCTCGCGTCCTCGCCGAGCGATCGCCGCATCCCACTGCTCTCTCCTGATCCCGACCTGCCCGACGATACCCGGCTCTGGGCCGCCTTGCAGGCCGTCGGCGGGGGGACCTGGGGCGGCTGCGTGTTCGACACCGACGCGATCATCGCGGCCCTCGCAACCTCGACCGCTCGATGACAGATTCACGTTTAGTATTCGCACTCGCTATGATCGTTGACTACAATAGGGCTTTCGACGAGCATCTTCACGGAATCGACTCTAAGGCAACCACGATGAACGACTCGCCTGCTTTCAAATCTGGTCTATCGGCTCTTTCTCCTTTCCTGGATATTCGCGGTCTTGTGGGTGAAGGAGTACCTCTGGTGGACTTTCACGATCGCGACCCTCTTCTCTTGATCGATGTGGTTGATTCTCCCGATGATCGCTGGATCCAGGACGATTGAAATCGAGGCACTCGACGGCAGCCCCGAATCCAATTCCTTCGAGCGAGCGGCGGCTGATGAGGAAGAGCCCGACGTTTGGCGTGAGCCAAAGCCACCCAGGTCCTCCCCTCGCTCCAAGAAATCATGATCGGCGTCGATCAATGTCAGGCTCGATCCTTACCAGGCGAGCGTGGCGGGAAAGAACTCGGCGATGAGGTCTTCGTAATAGGGCCGAAGCGCCTTGACGTCGGGGGGTTGGTGTCCCTTGGAATATAGGTCGTAGGGGTTGAACGCGCGGACCCACTCCAATCCGCCGCCGGTCGTCCTGGTTCATCAGGTGCGTGTAGGCCCCTTCGCGGTGGGCGGCGTAGAACGAGTGGTAGCGAATCATCGCCAGTGCCTCGTCGGGCAGATAATCCTTGACGACGTGGTACAGATATTCGTCGTGTCCCCACGACATGTGGACCTGATCCAGCCCGCAACCCCGCTCGTAAATACCGCACTCGGTCTGGTATTCGGCGACGTTCCAGTCGGGATTATCCTGGAAGAACTCGGGGAAAACGACTTGATCGGAATAGCGGCAGCCGACCGGGAACGTATCGCCGACGACCGCCCATTGCGGCTCGCCGAACAGGCAGAGGATCTTGCCCAGGTCGTGGATCAAGCCGGTCAGGATGAACCAGCGCGGATGTCCGTCGGCCCGGATCGCCTCGGAGGTTTGCATCAGGTGTTCGATCTGGGTCAGCTCGGTGTCGGGATCACTGTCGTCGACCAGCGTGTTGAGAAATTCCATCGCTTCCCAGATCCCCATCACGCGATGGTCTTTGCCCAAGTACTGGTGCTCCTTGGCGCGAACGAAGTCGAGCGTCTGGTGTCGATGATTGAGCCGGTAGAATTCGCGGACGGTCGGGCGGACGTTGGCTCCGTAATCGCGGAAAGTCGACTGCTCACGCGGCTCCGGATAACGCTCTTGAAGAAAATCTTCCCACTCGTCGAGGCCGGCGAGCGGGTTGGATTCCCGCGATTCCATGGGTCGTTCCGACATGAATGGACTCTCCCTCAATCTTTCCGCGACGATCGAATTCTCGACAAGGCCGACGCTTCTCGTTCATCGGCCGGACTGAATGTCAGGCTGGAATAGAAGCCTTGTTGATTTTACGACAGACGCCGGCCTATGCCAATAGTGACCAGAACAATTGGGCGGAATGGCCGGACTCCGGCCGACGTCGGCGTCTGCCAAAAGGCGGCTCGATGGAGTCGATGGCGGACGTTCACGCTTCGGATTGGTTCGGCGGACCTCGTTTTGGTAAACTAGATGTCACTACGGCATGAGTCGCCCACGGTTGCCGGACGGTCATGCACCGACTCGGCGAGGCCGCCGCCCCCGCTGCATCGGGTTGGTAGCTTATGCAATCTAAGTGACGCTCTAGGTGTGCCTCTGGCGGAGTGCCGGCGGCTGGGCGATCGGATTGAGTTGGCGAGGCTCTTGAGCCACTATTGAAGGAAGCTGGAAATGCGCAAGCCGCGATTGATGACGCCGGGGCCGGCCATGGTTCCCGAGGACGTCCTTCTGGAGCTAGCCCGGCCGGTGATCCATCATCGATCGAACGAGGCGAAGCAGGTCATCACGGAGGTGCTCGAGGGTCTGAAGGAAGTCTTTCAGACGCGGAACGACGTTCTGATCCTGACGGCCTCGGGAACCGGGGCGATGGAAGCGGCCGTGGTCAACGCGGTGCCGCCCGGCGGCAAGGCCCTGGTCCTGAGCGCGGGCTACTTCGCGGCGCGATGGACCAATATCTGCAAGGCGTTCGGCTTGAATGCGGTCGTGCTCGACACCGAGTGGGGTCAGCCGGTCGATCCCGATCAGGTGGCCGGCGCATTGCATCAACATCCCGACACGCTTTGCGTTCTGGGCACCTTGAGCGAGACCTCGACAGGGACCGGACATCCCGTGGAAGCGATTGGCCGGGTCGTCGCCGAGACGCCGGCCCTGTTCGCGGTCGACGGGATCTCGGGTGTCGGCGCCATGGAGTGCCGGACCGACGATTGGGGCATCGACCTGCTCTGCGTCGGTTCGCAGAAAGCCTTGATGCTGCCACCGGGCCTGGCGTTCGTGTCGGTCAGCCCCAAGGCCTGGGCCAAGATCGACAGCTTCGAATCGCACAGCTTCTATTTCAACCTCAAGGCCGCTCGGAAGAAGGTCAAGGAATTCGACACGCCGTACACGCCGGCCCACACGCTGATTCTGGCTCTGCGCACGGCCTTGCGGCGGATCAAGGACGAGGGAATCGAGAATGTCTGGCAGCGCCATCGCAAGATGAGCGAAGCCTGCCAGGCGGGAATTCAGGCGCTCGGGCTCGAGCTGTTCAGCGCCCGGCCGGCCGAGGGATTGACGGCGTTTTGCGTCCCGGAGGGTTTGAAGGAATCTCAGATCCGCAACAATCTGGCCGATCGGTTCGGCATCTACACCGTGGGCGGACAGGACAAGCTGAAGGGAAAAATCATCCGGATCGGCCACATGGGCTATACCGACGAGCTGGACGTGATTGGCACCCTGGCGGCGCTGGAAATGGCCTTGGCTGAGCTCGGGTACGACGTCGAGCCAGGCCGCGCGATCACCGCCGCCCAGCAAGTGCTGATCGGTCAGAAGAACGCGGTCGTGGCGAGCTGATTTCTCAGAGGAGTCTTGGATCGTGACGCATCGCGTATTAGTGACGGACAAGCTGGCGGAAGAGGGTCTCGCCCGGCTGCGCGCGCGAGCCGGGGATCGAGGTCGTGGTTGATACCAAGCTGGCCCAGGATCCGGCGAGTCTGCGCCAGAAGCTCCTCGAGGCCGATGGCATCGTGATTCGATCGGGCACGCAACTGACGGCCGAGGTCCTGGAAGGTCAGTCCCGGCTCAAGGCGATCGTCCGCGCGGGCGTGGGGGTGGATAACATCGACGTCACGGCCGCGACCCGGCGTGGAATCGTGGTCATGAATACCCCGGGGGGGAACACGATCTCCACGGCCGAGCACACCATGGCCTTGCTGCTGGCCCTGGCGCGAAACGTGACCAAGGCCAACGACAGTCTCAAATCGGGAAAATGGGAGCGGACCAAATTCACGGGCACGCAGCTCGAGGGCAAGACGCTCGGCGTGATCGGCCTGGGACGAGTCGGGCTCACGGTGGCCAAGCGGGCGCAAGGTTTCGGCATGACGGTCGTCGGCTTTGACCCGTTTCTGGCCGCCGACAAGGCACTCGAGCTCGGCATCGAAAGTGTCGCGCGGCTCGATGACCTCTGGAGCCGCTGTGACTTCCTGACCTTGCACACACCGATGACGGCCGAGACACGCAACCTGATCGGCGCCCGCGAGATCGCCATGATGAAGCCGACGGTCCGGATCATCAACTGCGCGCGCGGCGGTCTGATTGACGAAGCTGCGCTCGCCGAAGCGCTCAACAGCGGCAAGGTCGCCGGCGCGGCGATCGATGTCTTCGAGCCCGAGCCGCCTCGCCACGGATCACCCTCTGGTCGGCCATCCCCTGGTTGTGGTCACGCCGCACCTGGGCGCCTCCACCGAGGAGGCCCAGGTTTCGGTCGCCGTCGAGGCCGCCCGGCTGCTGAGCGACTTCCTGGTTCGCGGTCAGGTCAAGTTCGCCGTCAACATGCCGACCCTCGATCGCGCCGAGCTCGAAGACGTGCGTCTCTACCTCAACCTGGCCTGGCGGCTAGGCATGCTGCATTCCCAGATGGACCGTGGAACGCTGAAGAACGCCAGGATCACCTATCGTGGCGAGGTCGCCCACAAGAACACCAAGCTGATCACGGCCAGCTTCGCCGCCGGCCTGATGGAGTCGGCGCTCGAGCAGCAGGTCAACCTGGTCAATGCGCTGGCCCTGGCCCGCGAGCGCGGGATCGTGATCGAGGAACGAGCGGCCGAGGCCCCTGGCGATTTCGGCACCTTGATCCACACCGAGGTCACGACCGAGCGCAAGACCTACGTCGCGTCCGGCACCCTGTTCGGCAAACAATTCCTCCGCCTGGTCCGGCTGGGATCGTACCTGCTCGACGCACATATCGACGGAACGCTGATGATCTTCACCCACATGGACCGGCCCGGCCTGATCGGCTTCATCGGCAAGACGCTTGGTGACGAAGGGGTCAATATCGGTCAGATGAACGTCGGCCGCGAAGACCAAGGGGGCGAGGCCATCGGCGTGGTCAACCTGGACAGCGTCCCCACCAGTCAGGCACTCGAAACCGTCCGGCAGCATCCCCACATTCTGAGCCTGAGCGTCATCAAGCTGCCCCCCTTGGGTGCCGAGCCGCCCTGGTTGGGGCCTTGACAAGCCGAGCTCGTTAGCGGAGCTGGGCGACGCTTCCCGCTCGCCGTATAATCTCAAATAAATGATTGACCATTGACTGCGAGAGACGAGGTGCGAATCCTCCCATGAAAACCTACCTGAGCTATGCCCGGCCCGATCAGGATCTCGCCAAAGAGTTGTATGACGGTCTCCAGAAGGCCGGCCATGAGGTCTGGTTCGATGAATACGAGCTCGACCCGGGATATGTCTGGGGGAGAAGGATCGACAAAGCCCTGAAAACCTCGCAGGCGATGATCGTCCTCATCTCACCAGACGCGATGAATTCGAAGGAGGTCCGCCGCGAGATCGAATATGCGCTTGTGGCGCAGAACTTTGCTTTCCGTGTTCTCCCGGTCTATGTCAAGCCGACAGACCACGTACCTTGGTATCTAAAGAAATTAAAGGGAGTCCGTGTCGGGGCCGATCATCGAAAGGCAATCAGGCAGGTGAAGACCGCACTCGACCGCTTCGAGAAGCTATTGGAGACGAAGGTCGAGGGAAGTCGCTGATGGCCAGGAAACGCCGAGCTTCCGCTTCCCGGGCCGATGTCTTCATCTCCCACTCCAGTCTCGATCGTGTCTTCGCGGAAAAAATCGTCGACGTGCTCAAGCGTCATGGAGTCGCCTCATGGTATGCACCGGCTCGCCTCCTGGGGGCGCAAGTGTGGCATGACGAGATCGGGCGAGCGTTACGGCACTGCGACTGGTTTCTCCTGATTTTGTCGGAGAATGCTTTGAATTCCAAGTGGGTGAAGCGCGAACTGACTTACGCCCTCAATGACGACCGTTACAACGAGAGCATTCTATGCGATCGTCAAGACTCCCGGGAACTATACGCCATTATCCTGGACACTTCCCTCGTATTCAACAAGTCGATTTCTCCGGCGATTTCGACGAAGCTTGCGTCGACTTGCTCCGGGTCTGGGGTATCGTATACCAGCCTGATTGACCGCAAAGGCACACATCCGCCGTCTCCTCCTCGATCGCGAAGAGGAGACGGCGAGTCAGCCGCGTGAGCTTCTGGCAATCGGACGAGCCTGGTCATTCCAGGGCGACGGTCACGGTCTTGAGCTCGGTGTAGTTGTCCAGGGCCTTCTCGCCCAGCTCGCGGCCGATGCCGCTGCTCTTGAACCCGCCGAACGGCGCGGCGGCGTCGAAGACGTCGTAGCAGTTGATCCAGACGGTGCCCGCGCGGAGGCGTTCGGCGATCGTGTGGGCCTTTTTGATGTCGCGGGTCCAGACGGCGGCCGCGAGGCCGTAGTCCGTGGTGTTGGCCCGCTCGACCACCTCATCGATCGTTCTTGAACTTCAGGACCTGCATCACCGGGCCGAAGATCTCCTCGGTCGCGATCTTCATGTTGTCCTTCACGTCGGCGAAGATGGTCGGCTTGATGAAATAGCCCTTCGAGCCGAACCGCTCGCCGCCGGTGACGCACCGGGCCCCCTCCTGCTTGCCCGACTCGATATAGCCGAGCACTTTATCGAACTGGGTCTTGTCGACCTGTGGACCCTGCTCGGTCGTGGTGTCGAACGGGTCTCCGAGCTTGCGCTTCTCGCCCGCGGCGGCGAGCCGCTCGACCATCGCGTTGTAGACCTTGTCTTCGACCAGCAGCCGGCTGCCGGCGCAGCAGCACTGCCCTTGATTGAGGAACAGCCCGAGCATCGCGCCGTTGACGGCGGAGTCGAGGTCGGCGTCGGCGAAGACGATGTTCGGACTCTTGCCCCCCAGCTCGAGCGTGACCCGTTTGAACGTGCCGGCGGCGTTCCGCATGATGATCCGGCCGACTTCGGTCGATCCGGTGAACGCGATCTTGTCGACCCCGGCGATGCTTGACCAGAGCATCACCGGCGGTCTCGCCGAAGCCAGGGACGATGTTGATCACGCCCGCCGGAAATCCCGCCTCGAGTGCCAGTTCGCCCATGCGAAGGCAGGACAGCGGAGTCTGCTCCGCCGGCTTCATCACCACGGTGCACCCGGCGGCCAGCGCCGGGCCCCACTTCCAGGCGACCATCAGCATCGGGAAGTTCCAGGGGATGATCTGGCCGACGACGCCAACCGGCTCTTTCCTGCGTGTAGCAGAAGTAGCGGCCGCGGATCGGGATGGTCTGTCCGTGGATCTTGTCGGCCCAGCCGGCGTAGTAGCGGAGGCAGTCGATCACCAAAGGCAAATCGGCGTTCCGGCTCTCGCTGATCGGCTTGCCGTTATCCAGCGTCTCGAGCTCGGCCAGCTCGTCGATGTTCTTCTCGATCAGGTCGGCGAGCTTGTTCATCAGGCGTCCGCGATCGCGGGCATCCATCGTGCGCCATGGGCCGGCGTCGAACGCCTTGCGGGCCGCCTTGACCGCCAGGTCGATATCGGCGGCATCCCCTTCCGCGACTTGAGTGATGACCTCCTCGGTTGCCGGGTTGATCGTTTCAAACGTCTTGCCGCTGACACTGTCGCGCCACTTGCCGTCGATGAGCTGCTTGGTCTGATGCGAGCGAGCGACCTTGCGGCGTGGTTCGGTTGCGGTAGCCATTGCGTGTTCTCCCTTTTTCAACGAACTCGAGCGATCCTCGCTGGTGTCCATTCCTTCCGTGCAGACCCAGGCGCCATCTTATGTCTGATCCGGGCGGCACTCAAGCCGCATGAAAATCGATGCGGGCGGTCGCGATACGACATGCATCCTCAAATCGAATCGACTGCTGAGAATCACGCCGCTGGAGTGTTCAGAAGATTCCAGAACCGGCTTAACCGCTCGTACGCGATCTTCGGTTCTACCGCCGCCGGCTTTTTTCCTCGTCTTCCGTGGGCAACCCAGTTCCGGTATCTGCCGAACCTGATTTACTTCTTCCACCAAGTCGTGCATCGAGATGTTTTGAACGGTCCGAGAACCTTGAAAAAACTCCCTTCCTCGACTTGCTGGATGAGGTCCTGGATCGCCTGGAGCAGAACGGGGTGGCGTGAGCTGACTTCTCTGAAACCTCTGTTCTGAGTCTCGGCGGCCAAACGGTCACGAACCAGAGACTCGAACACCGAAAACAAAACGAGCACAGCGAGATCATCCATCTGGTCCAGTGTGAAATTCCGCGTCCTCCTCGCAGTTTTTCACTCGATCGAGCTCCTTGAACCGGTCATCCTTGCACCGAGCTTGCCCGTCCCAAGGCAACTCCTTCCAGTGCGCGGACTGCGATCCGCCGGATGCAGTCCAATTTGCGACTTGCGACCTCGCTCCCGATACCATTTCCATGCGTCTTCCAGTGTCTTCATTGGAGCAAACTTTGCGTCGCTTCCTCGAATGATTCACGCGTCAAATTTCTTAAACGTGTATCCCTTTGTCTTCGACGATTACCCAGTCATCGGTGGGTTCGTTTTGCAGAGCGGAAGAGCATGAATTTTTTCCCCACCGTCGGTCATGTCGACCCTGCCCGAAAGAACGAGTGACCCGGATGATCCCATTCGATAAATCGGGCCCGACAACCATTCTGGCAATCGGGACCATTCGGACTTCCCTGGCTTCCATGATGGATCACCAGACCAGGTACGGTATAAACGCCGACATCGACTTCACTGCAGTCTCGTGATTGATCGCTCTTCGATCTCGAGCAGGTGCTCCTTATCGGCGGCCTGCAACCATTTCTTGATCTGGTCTGGTTCAAGCGCCGTACGGCCCAGATCCATTCCTTCTGGACGATCCTTCTTGTCGTCGGCTCTACCACGCTCAATCTCTGCACGCTCCGACAGGAATTCCTTGAGTGTTTTCACGTTTGAACTCCGGTTCCTGAGCCAGTCTTCTTATTTCAGCGGTTGCATGATCGATGCGGGCGAGGCAAATCGAGCGAAGGAAGGTGAAACTCAGGCTCGTCATGGCTCATGATTCGGCACGGGCATCCTCCGGCTCGTCTACCACTTATCGATCGCCCCCGAGGGGACCGGCACGTGGAATTCGTGATGACCTGGCAGCGCCGATTCCGGTCCGGCGGCCTGGACGGCCTCCATGACCTCGTCGAACAGGGCCGCGCTCGAGAGATTGAGTAGGCTTCGGTAGAACGCCTTGGGCATGCGAGTGAAGTGGTAGTACCACTTGAGGATCTTGCGGAACTGCAAGCAGCCGTAGTGCTCGCCGCGTCGCGCGACCAATCCGTGGAAGTGAAACCGCATCAGCTCCAGCCGTTCCTCAAAGCCCGGCAAAGGACCGGGCTCGCCGGTTCGTACCCAGCAATCGAGCTGCCGGAAGATGAAGGGATTGGCCAGTGCGCCCCGGCCGATCGAGACGGCCGCACAGCCGGTCTCCTCGAATGTCGCCGCGGCTTCGGCGATCGTCCGGATATCGCCGTTGGCGACGATCGGGATCCGTTCGACGGCCTCGACCACCGCCCTGATTCCCGAGCGGTTGACCTTGCCCTTGAACCCTTGCTCGCGTGTTCGACCGTGAACGATCACGGCCGCGACGCCCACTTGCTCGAAGGCACGCGCCAAGGCCGGAGCGGTCAGTGACTCGTCGTCCCAACCCAGCCTCATTTTGACCGTGACGGGGGCCTTCACCGAATTGACGACCGCCGAGACGAGATTGACGGCATGATCGGTCTGGCACATGAGCGCCGATCCGCCGCCGTTCCGGACGACTTTTCGGACGGGACAGCCCATATTGATATCCACGGCCGATGCCCCCTGCTCTTCGATGACCCAGCGGGCTGCCTGTTCCATCTCGGGGATGCCCGTCCCGTAGATCTGGATCGACAGCGGGCGGTCTTGGTCGCAGGTCTCGGCCAGCTCGAGCGCCCGTCGCCGTTTCTCGACCAACGACCGGGCGTTGACCAGGTCCGTCGTCGCCAGGCCGAGTCCGCCGCATTGCCGAACCGCCAGCCGGAATGCCAGACTGGTGTAGCCGGCCAGCGGGGCCAGAAAGAAGCGCGAGGGGATCGGAACCTGGCCCAGCCGCAACGGCTCGCGCACAATCGGCGGGACCGCCGGTATCGAATGCTCGGAATCCCGGCCCAAGTGTTCCAGCAAGACCGTCTCCTCGTCAGCGTGCTTCGCATGCAACATCAACCTCATTCTAGCGACGATCGAGGCGACGGTGCTCACAGAGCACCCTCAACCCGATCGCGCCGTCGATGCCGAGGCCTGGGTCCTGACCACCGAGGCCGGTTCGCGCCTGCTGGCCGCTGTGGCAGCAAGTCCGATCGATCGGTCCCGCGGACGTATCCCGGTTTCGGCAACTGGCTTCGCCGGAGGCTGTCTCCGCCGCGATCCGCCTGTTCCACGGGCGGCGCAAGGCCGCGACGAAATTCGAGCGTGGTCAGGAGATGTGGGTCGACCCGGTCGGAATCGAGCAGTGCACGTCGGAAATCGTCGCGAAGCATAAAGCCGCTCGTTTCGCATGTCCATCTGGTTGTCGATCTCTGTGCGGGGATCGGCGGCGATGCGATTGCTCTGGCGTCGCGGGCCGATGTTCTGGCCGTCGACCTCGATCCGGGCATGTGCCGTCGGATCGCGCTATAATGCCGGAGTATACAACGTCGCCGACCGGATCCTGCCGGTTCGAGCCCGAGCCGAGACCTTCGCGATTCCCGACGGCGCCTGGCTTCATCTCGACCCCGACCGCCGGGCCATCCGGTCGCAATCGCGCCCGATCGCTCGATGACTACGCTCCCGGCCCGGCTTTCTGGAATTCGCTGCCGGGGCGAGTCGCCGCCGGGGCCATCAAGCTCAGCCCGGCCAGCGACTTTTCCCGGCATTTCCCGAGTTCGGAGTATGAGGTCGAGCTGATCAGTCTCCGCGGCGAGTGCAAGGAGGCCACGGCCTGGTTTGGCGCGCTCAGCCTCGTGCCGGCGCCGCGCAACCCGGCTCCCGGAGAATGTGACCTGGACCGATCGCGATGGTCCGACATCAGAACGGGCGGCCGTTTCTCCGCTCTCGACCTGGATCTACGATCCCGACCCCTCACTCCTCCGCGCCGGCTTGCTCGATGGATTCGCCCAGTTTCATCGGCTTAGCCGGGTGGCGGAGGGAGTCGACTACCTGACCGGCGAGACCTTGGTCTCAACCCCTTTTCTCAGAGCCTTCGAGGTCAAGGATGTCTCTCCCCTCGACCTCAAGCGATTGAGACGAATGATCGTCAAGAATCAGATCGGCACGCTGGAGATCAAGGTCAGAGGCGTGGATATCACACCGGAATCGCTCCGTGCTCGGATCGGCCCTCGGGGCGAGCGATCGGCAACGCTGCTCGTGATCGGCGGACCAGGCCCGGCGCGTGCGGTTCTGGCTCAAAGAGCCTCGACCGGCGGATCGAGCAGCTCGTCGAAGACGGGCGCGGGCGGCGAGTGCGGCTCGACGTGAGCGGCCGCTCCGTTGCCACCCGGCTCGGTCTCCGGTTCCGCTCGCAACCGGCGCTGGCTGCCGCTGAGCGCTCTGAGTCGGGACCTCCGGGCAGCGGGCGGGCCGCGAACCGTTTCTTCACGGTTTCGAGCCATGGCATCTCGGGTATGCCATAAGGCCGGAATTTCTCGATTCGGTTTTCTTCCTCGCTAAAGTACAAAGCCCGGTTTTCTCCCAGCTTGGCCGCGGCCGGCGAGTCGATGAGCGTGCTCGAATCGTTGGCGCTCATCTGGAACATGATGCGATTCTCGAATTCCTTGGTGCCCTGACGATCGAACGTCCGGTTCAGGTTGTTGACGCTATCGCACCAGATCAAGGTGTGGATGCCCAGGGGCGGCCCTTCGCGGAGCACGTCGCCGAAGATCTTGGACGGAGGAACCGGTTTGTTCTCGTCGTACCGCGAGTAGCCGAAATCGTCGTCCCCCTTGCGCAGGTCGCGGAATCGCTGGATGTCGTAAATGATGATGTAAATTGGCGCCTGATCGTCGGATGCGTTCTGCTGCCGGCGCTCGATTTCCGCCGCCAGCTCGGTGAAGGTCGCGCCCAGGTCGCGCCAGGTGACGTTGGTCACGGGATGAGGCAGGACGTCCTTGAGCCGGCCAAGCTGTCCGGAGAGCGCCGAATCGACCGGACTGCCGTCCAGCAGGTAGAAGCGGCACGCCTGGGGACCAACCGGTGGATGCTGCGCGGCGATGCTGATCGCCGCCATCATCATCATCGCCAGGGCCGCCTCGTCGTTCTGGCCGACGATCAGGACGTTGCTGCCGCTCTGGGGCCGGAAGACGATGGAGGTCGGGTCCTTGATCGCGATGGCATCGCCCAGCCAGGCATAATCGACCCGGGGCGCCTCGGGCCATTCCGTCATGTCCAGGAACGGGTTCAAGCAGCGGGTTCTTGCTCACATCGGCCGGCAGATTCCCCTCGAAGACGATTGGCGGCGGCTTGGTGACATTCTGTTCGCGCGACATCTCCTGGATCCGCTCCAGGAACTTTTCGCGGCGCTCGTCCGGCAACCAGACGACCTGGAACAGGTTGTTCCCTTCCATCATTCCGTTGGCATCGTTGTAGATCGCCTCGCCGGGCCGGGTCAGCAGCCGGGCCGCCGTATTGTCCTCGCTCAGAATCAGGTGCGCGTCGGCTTCGCTGCATTGCAAGGCGATCCGCACCGCCATCTGGCCGAGAGTGGCTTTGGGCAGCGAGTACTGGCCGCCCAAGGTCTGCGAGCCCAGGATGACGTGCATGCCGAACGCACGACCTTGCCGGACCAAGCGATCCAGCAGCAGCGTGACCTCCTGCGCGATCTTGTCGTCCTCGACGAAGAACTCCTGAAACTCGTCCACGATCAGCAGGATGCGCGGCATGGGCACTTCAGGACGGGCCTCTCGGTAGCCCGCCAGGTCCTGGCAGCCCAAGCTCGTCGGTAGATCTCGCCTCGTTCCTTGAGCTCGACATCCAGCCGCTGGAGCACGCTCAAACCGAACTCGCGCTCGCTCTCGACGGCGATGACCCGGGCGTGCGGCAGCTCCATCGCGGCATAAACCTTGAACTCGACGCCTTTCTTGAAGTCGATCAGGTACAGCTCGAGCTCGTCGGGGTTGTACCGGAGCGCCCCGTTGGTGATCAAGGCGTGCAGCAAGGTCGACTTGCCCGAGCCGGTCTTGCCGGCGGTGAGCACGTGCTGCGAAGTCCCCTTGCCCAGCTTCAAATGCTGCAGCTTGGTTGCCCCGGCCCGGCCCAGGGGAATGTCGACGCCCTTGCTGCTATCGAAGGTCCAGTACTGTTCGGGCTTGGGCGCGATGAACTCGAACGGAACCTCGACCCGGTTGGCGTCGCGAGCCGCGACGCCGACCTTGTGGAGCAGCTCGGAGAACCGCGACGCGTCGGGCGGCCCGTCGAGACTCAGGGTAAACCGGCCGAAATTCGGCTCCTTCCACGCCAGCCGGCCTTCCTTCCAGTTCATGTTGACGCAGTGGTTTTCCAGATCCTTGATCTGGAAACCGGACGGCAGCCCGAGCTTCGTGTCCAGCAGAATCAGGGCGTAAACCCCGCACCGCGCACCGCTGCTGACGATACTCACCAGCCTCTTGATCGCGTTGTCGTTGAAATTGGTCGGGAAGTTGGCGACGACCAGGATCCGGAACGGCTCGGCGACCTCGCCGGCCATCGTGTTGTATTCCTCGATCGTCTCGAACTCGTTGCGCAAGTACTTCTGGATCACGTTCTCCATGTGCTCGGTCAGATTGGTCAGCCGCTGCTCGATGTGCTGCGGCTCGGTCCAGATCCGGTTGGTGACCAGAAGCTCATGGTAATCGCCCAGGTGCATGAACGCGGCGAAATTCTCGCCCAGGCCGACCGGGTCGACGATGGTGAAACGGACCTTTCCCGGCGGGATCGAAGTCAGGTAGCGAAGCATCAGCGATTGCAGCAGCGTGATCGCCGCGTCCTTACCGGAATCGGCCGCCTTGATGAGCACCGAGCCGTGAATGGGAAACGGCAGCAGGGCCGGCAGCTCGAACTCGGTCGGCCCCACGGCCTTCAAACGAGGGTCGCGGGGAGGCCCGTTGGGGAATTCGTTCAGGTCGAAGCGGAAAGCGCCGAACCGCATCGCGGGCGGGACCTCGGTCGGAGTCTTCCAACCGTCGAGATCCGGCCTGGTCCAATCCAGAAACCGGCGCTCCGATTCGTCTCGAACCTCGGTCACGATCTGATTGACGTGTGCGATCCCATCAGTCCAGTTCTTGATCAGGTTGCTCCAGGCCTCGTCGTGGAGCTGCTTGGTGGTCGCCTTGGTTTTCGCGTACGACTCGTCGAGCTGGCGGCGATCCTTTTCGTATTTTTCCTTCAGTGCGGCGATGCGAGGCGGATAATGCTCCTCGACTTTCTTGCTGCCCTCGTCGTGCCGCTTGCGGATCTCCTCCAGCTTGACCGGGTAGGTCGCATCGGCTTCCGCGGTCTGCTTTTCCTGCCGATTCTGAAACTCGGCGACGCGGCGAGCCATGGTCTCCTCGGCGTCGCGCACCGCTTGACCCGCTTCTCATCGAGCGCGCGCATCTTGCTCTCGAACTCGTTCTTGATCCAGTCCTTGTTGTCCTCGACCAGTTTGGTCGCGTCCTCGATCGCTTTTCGAAGCGGTACGGCGTGTTTCGCCACGCTGGGACGAGCCATGCCGACCAGCCCGATCCGGGCACCGATCGCCGCGGCGACCGCGGCGACCACGCCGACGATTCCCGGCCAGGGTCCAATTGTTGGTGGCGAACCCGAGCCCGCCGATCACAGCGCCACCCAGCAACAGGAACGGCCAGACGAACACGTCGGGGCGAAGGAACTTGGGAAGCTTGAGGGCCTCCAGGGCGATCAGCTCTTCTTCGATCCGGGTCGTGAGCGCTTGAAGGCTCTCGAGCGGATCGGAGCGGGGCGGGCTCTCGTCGTCGACGGTCTTTCGACTCATCGACCGTCTCCGGTGACTGAGCCGTCTCAGGCGATCCAGACGCATCGGCGGGGATCGGCGCAGTCGGTTCGGCCGCCGTCGACTCGGCGACCGGCGAGTGGGGCATCCGCCAGCTTGCCGCACCGTTTGAGGACGAATTCGGCCGCATCCTGCTTGATATGAAGGTCCTCCTTCGCGGCGGCCCAGTTGGCCTCGACCCCGCGGCGCCACTTGGTCCCCTCGTCTTTCGAGCCCTCAAAGAACGCCAGCGCCTGCCAGCCGGCTTCTTCCTTGGCTTTCTTGGCCCGGCGCTGGTCCTTCTTGAACTGCTCGTCGATCTGTTTCTTGGTCTGGGCGTACTCGTCCTTGACCGCCTGAGTCGGTGCGCTGAAAGGTCTGGACGCACTTCGTTGCGCGCCGGGCGTACTCGGCTTCCAGGGCTTCGCTGTCGACCTTGAACTTGCCGGCGAGCTGACGAGCGGCGGCCTTGTACTCGGCCTCTTCCCGCTCGATCCGCTTGCGAAAACCCAGCTCGGTCTCGGTTTCGCCCTTGGAGCGAGCCGCGACCAGCGTTTCCAGGTCCGTGAGCGCGACGGTTTCTTTTTGAACGAGTGGCGACTCAGGCATGATTTGCAAGGTCCGTAGTAAAGATTGGCTCAGCCAGGCCCAAGACCAAGACGATCGATCGGTGACGGCTTCGTCCCGGCGCGGTCCCACGCGGGACCGCCGGCCCGTCCTCCCTACAGTGGCTCTGAAGCTTCAACAGCTCCACTAACTCCTCACTCCTTTTCCGTCAGTCTTCCTTGCACTGGGCCCGGATTTTTCCCAGCACTTCGGTAAGCTTCTCCATGCCGGTGATCGCGTTCTTGGTGGTTTGTTCGAGTGGGATGATGTGGTTTTTCTCGAAATCGCGTGCGACCCCGTCCGCCCAGGTCTCCTGGGCGATGTCCCACTGCTCCCGGAGCTTTTTCAGAGCATGCGTGAAGCCGGCCGGATTGAGCGCTCATGATACCCTCCCAGAGACCGCCGGCTCACCGGCCGTCGGCTGTCGCGGCGGGCTCAGCCGAGCCGTTCGGTGCTTTTGGAGTCGGCTTCGCCCGCAGTCTTTGTCTTGGCCTCGGCCTCGGCCGGCGTGTCATCCGCCGCTGTCGTCGTGGTCGACGAGCCGGCCGCGGTCGCGGATGCCGCACCCGTCTCCTGCGCGGAGTCGAACTTGGGCGCTGTCGGCGCTCTGAGCGCGGCATATGCATCAAGGGCGGTGGTCATCTTTTCCAGGACGGCCAGGCTCTTCTCGAACCCGCCGGCGAGGTGGTCGCCCAGCGGCTGGGAATGGGAGTGGTATTCGTCGATCGCGTGATGCAAGAAGGGGATCAGCTTCTTGATCGCCGCGACCTTTTCCTCGGCCTTGTGAAGCCGTCGCGTGGCTTCCCGCAGCGCTTCTTTCTGATCGGCGTCGGAAACCGTGTCGCTGCCCGATTGAGATAGCTTGCGGCGGTGCAGGTCGCTCCGCGCCTGCATCAGATCTTCTTGCCGCTTCTTGATCTGCGCCGTCCAGTAACCAAGCTGGTCGCGCTCGAGCCAGTCGCGCATGCGGCGCAGCTCCATGTCGACTCCGCTGAGGGAGTTGCGCATCCTCGGCGAAGTTGACCATCTGGACCTTGAAGTCCCTGAGCGTATCGACGGACAAGACGTTGGCGGATTTGCTCATGGCGGAGTCCTAACCTAACGCTGTTGCAGGTATTCTTCGATGCGTTCGGCCTTGCGGAGCAGGAACGGAATGTGCTGGTTGGTCGATTCGGTGAACCGCTTGACGACCTGGAGGGTCTGCTCGAACTCCTCGACGAACTTATCGTGCTCGCGGTCGCGCCAGGTCTGGGAGAGGCCCGCGAGTTGACCATGCAACGTGGTCAACTGCCCGATCATCTCGTTATTGAACTGCTTGAGCCGGGCTGCGAACCGGCGAAGCTCTTCTGGGTTGACGACGGCTTGAGACATTTCAGGCCTCGCTTCCATGACGGACTGGGACGGGTACCAAAAAACGGAAATGCCATCGAGCCGCCAATCCGCCGCCCGTGGCGGGGACGAACCAAACGACTCAATGCGGTGAACTGTTCACTCTGATGTTATTCGCCGCGGACGCGGCCTGTAAAGTCGCGCCTCCCGCCATCGAGCCTCCAACTCGCGCAACGTTCTCATTTTGCCACTCTATTCACTAGTACATGAGTGTCTTTCCAGCTTCATCAACTGATTGAGTCTTTTGCTGAGGTTGCCGCGTGTCGGTGAATGAGACGTTGATGTCCTGCGACTTGAAGAGCAGCTTGCCGCGCGCACCCGCTTCACGTCGCTTCCCGTTGCCACGACCCCCACGTACCCCCGCACGTGAGAAGGCTTTTGTCGCGGTCGTATTCAGCCCTGGCCGCCCTCATTCCAGCGTCCAGTACCCGTAACCAGCCGCGGTTTTGGCTCCCACTCCCAGTTCGGTCAGCGCCCCTTTGAGCCACGTGGCCCCTTGCTCGACTGCCTCATGGTCGCCGCTCAGACTGGCTACACCCATTCTGTACTGGCTAGACGCCCCCAGTGCCAGGAAGAAGATCGGCTGCGGCGCGAGGTAATTGGCCGGCGGCGTTGCTGCGTCTCGGTAATAGGCGCCGAAGATCGGGTTGATCACGTCGCGCTCGACGACCGGCGACGTCGTGGGAATGCCCTCGAGGAACAGCAAGTCCCCGCGCAAGGCGCCTGGTCGTCCACCTTCCCAAAGCGCTTATCGAGCTCTTCCTCTGGCCGCTCCAGCACCCATCGGGCGTAGGCGCGGCTGACGCCTTTGAGGGCCGTGGCGGGAATGATCGGGAATCCGAAGATCGGATGTAGCGACATCCCTCCACCGAGGATGTCGTTGGTGCCCAGGCCGACGATTACGCGCCACTCCGGCCGGGCGGTGAACGTGATCGCACCCAACTCCGCCGCCAGGAGTTGCCAGCGGGCATAGATGCGCCTCGATCAACTCCGTCTGGCCGGTGAAATTCGGCACCAAGGCCCTGCGGTCCGCCAGCTCCCGCAGCAGTTGCAACTGGCCACGATTGTCGCCGTAGGCGAGGTAGCGATCCATAAGCAGACTGAAGTTCTCGCAATGGCCTTCGGCCATCAGGGCCTCGCTCGTGTCGCGGGAGCGGGTACGGCGTCGCCCAGGGCAAGTATTGCGGCATCCTCCAAGACCAGCTCATCGCGTGTCCTCCAGGGCCTGGCGCGGCGGGGACGAACAGCCAGGTTTGCTCGCTCGCCTCCCGATAATACTGGCTATCGCGAGTGGACAAACGCCTTCACGCCGACCGAGCGGTCACCCCCAGGTGCTAAACAGCAACCACCGGTCCAGTTGCCGCGCGAGCATGCTGTAGGGACTGGTGGGTTTGCCGTCCCCGCGCATTTCCAGGCAAACCAGGGCCTGGCCCAGGCCGTGCCGCTGGAGCAGCATCTGGAGTTGCTGAACCACCTGGATGTAGTGCTTTAGCGGGAACGGCCCCTTCGCGGCCTCCGCGATCGCCTCTCGGGCCGCATGCCGGTGCGGCTCATGTTGCAGCACGTCGTCGGTGTTCATCGGTGCATTCGCCTCAATGTGAGCGTTTTGCCGCCAGTATGCGGCCTAGCTCTTTTTGGCCCGGCTGCCCCCGCGGGCGCGGGCGACCTTCTTGACCTTGCCCGTCCAGCGAATTTGGACGATGCCATGCCCCAGCGTTTGCCCAGCACCCACTTGGAGGTAACGCGGAGCCAGGCCTCGCACCCAATCGGTCACATCCGTCGCCTTCTTGATCCAGGCCGGTGAGGTTTCTGACAGATTGGCTCCCACCAGGGCGTACAGCAGGGTTTCCGTTGGGAGATATTCCTCGGTCCAGAGCGAGCCATCGTTCGCCGTTCCAGTGCTCGGGTCGATGCGGATCCGCGGCACCACCTGAGTCCCGTGCGTGACGAAATAACGGTATGCCCCCTCGGGCAGAAGCACAACGCCGTGCTTCACCCGCTGGCGCCAGAAGTCGAAGGACGGCTCGTCGGGGAACGCGTGATCCGCCAGCCACGCACCCAAGGCGCCGACTTCCGGGACCGCTTGTGCGGGAAAGTTCAGCTCCTCCAGGACCAGGGTTTGCTTGCTCCCGAGCAGCGGGGTCTCGGGAGCCACGCCCGCCGTCTCGTGAGCAAGCACTGGCAGTTGCGGCGGCGGTGGGACAATCACGCTGTACGCGAGCAGGTCGCGCTGGAAACGTGACCAGACATCGAAGCTCGTTACCCACGCGAACAGGCCGGTCATGGAGCGGACCGGAAACAGGAGCGGGAGGGCGTCCGAGACGACCACGCTGCTGGGCTGCTTCTCGTCACTTTCGGCGCGGAGCCGAGCAGGCCGAGCATTTCCACGGGGGCTTGCTGCGACCGGGCGCGAGCCCGCAACACCCCTTTCAGGCTGCTGGCGGGAAGCACGGGATAACCGGTCGCCGCTTCTCGCTGAATCGGCAGGTCGACTTCGAGGCGATCCTCGCCGCTGCCCACGCGCAGGCTCGATTCCACGTACATGAACATACATTCGGCAGCGTCAAACATCGCGACCCTCCGAAACTCGCCGGCCCCTGATCCGGCCGTGGTCATGCGAAAACCGGGCCGTGTCGAGCCCGGGCACATCCTCTCTCATTTTACCCAAGCACCACGGGCTGCAAACCGAATCCTTGCCCGCGGACATGGTCGAACCAGCGGTCAATCACGGAGAAGTCGCGCGGTACGTCCACGCGCACCGGCCGGATGGAAAAATCGCCGGGTTTGACAGTCATTTCATGATCCGGCAGCAACCGGGAGCGGAACACTCCCATGAGCACAGCGTACGTGGCCGGCGTGCCGGCCAACGGGACGACGCGGAAGAACAACGGCGATGCGCGGCCCAGCCCCCGGGAGGGCGACACGGTGGCCGACGACTTGCGGCGCACCTCTCGGGAATCGACTCCCCGGGCGGTCAGGTCAGCGAAAATCGACTTAAAAAAAAAGGCAATCGGCAAACCCAGGGTGGCTCTCTGGATCGTGCGCACGGCCATCCGGCCCTGCGTCAACAGGGCGGCGACGCCGCTGGCGTCGAGCTTGTGTTCGATGCGGAAAGCCCGAAACGTCTCGCCGGCCCAGTTCACCGCCTCCGACCATGACGGGAAGGTCTTGTCAGCCAGGTAAAGTTGACAGACTCGCTCATGCAGGATGTCGTACGAAGACGGGTCGGCAGGCGGTCGCGCCTGCCAACCCGCTGCCTGGCGCACCCGCTGGACGCCCGCACTCAGTTCCGCGGCAGCTTCGGCCGGGCTCGTGGCGACACTGACCAAGGGCGGCAAACTCGTTGGCCAGCCTTCCGGCTCGGCGACCGCGCGCATTTCCCCCGCCACAGCGGCGCCGACGTGCACAACCCCTCCCAGCCGCAACAACAGCCAAAGGGAAGCCGCCGCCAGCTCGAAGCGGTCCGACATCTCGAGCTTCCGCCCTGCCACCTCCACCGCGGCCAAGGGGAAGGGGCCCAACTTCAGGCGAAGCCGGAATTGCTCGCCCGGGAGGATGGCATCGCGTTGCCGCTGGAAGACCGACCAGTACATGTAGCTCAATCCGGAATCCTTCTCATTCTCATCGACAACCGAAACACTCGTTTTCGGCGATCCGAACAGGCGGACAACCACGGACAAGGAGTGCGATGTGTTCCCGTAAACAGCCCCTTCCGCCTGCTTGACGTCATTCAGCACTTCACCCATGAGACCGCCGGCCAATGCCCGGAACCAGAAGCGAAGGCAGCCCCGTACCGACGGCGGCCGTAGCTCGGCCTGTAGGCTCCCGCCCCCGATCCACAACGGGGTCACTGCCTCCAGTTGTACGTCCAGCGATCTCAGACCCGCCATGGCTTACCACCTGTTCTTGGACTTCTCTCGCCGGAATCCGGAGGTGCGAGGTGCATGCTGTGTTAAGCCCGCAAGTTGTTTTCATCTAAAGTCTGGACGAGCGGATTTCATCGGCGCAGTTTCGCCCCAAGCGACTCGGGGTTACCTCGGCCTGATCCAACACCTCAGCCGGCCGCGCCACGAGTCGACGTTCCACGAAATCCTCCCTTGTTTTGGAGCAAACCTCCGTCACGAACAATATGTCACAAAACCGGTTGAGCTCAGTCAAGCTCCAGGTCCAGTAGAAACGCAAAGTCGAGAAAACCATGCACGCCGCCATTGGCTTGGCCTGAGACATGGCTTCAACGTGCTGTCCGGTCTAGCCGGAGTATTGGCTGCGGGGACTTTCACGGCGATCACCGTCTCTCTCGCTGAGAGAGATCCGGCCCGTCAAGTTCCAACCCGTCCCGCCCCACTGGACGACAGTTACGGCCGGAATGGATTTGCGACCATCTTGATTTTCTTCGGCACGATGTACTTTGCCGGTGACTTCCTCTACGGCATGCTCGGCTAAAAACGCCGATCAGCAGCAAGTCAGATTGCTCAGAAGGAACCATTTGCCGTTGGTGGGTCTGATCGCCGGTACTTACTTCGCTTTCAGCCCCTCCATGAACGTTGCCGGTGGTACGGCGATGCCCCGAGACTGGCTACTGCTGAGCGTTGAACTCGTGATCCTAGGCTTTGCCATCCACGGCATCATTCTCGCCCTCTGGAACGGAGTACGCTATACCTCCCTGCTGCATCGCCGCTGATCGGCTGGCAAACTCGAGCACCGCGCCGGCGTTCTCGCCATGCGAGATCCTCGATCTCATGACCTCGAGCCGAAGTAGAACCCAACGACCGCGGCCAGGATGTGCTCGATCCCAAAGCGGCCCAGATGGACCTTTGCGATCAGGAGTGCATCGGCAAGGTCTGTCGGGAACAGCACGAGTACACGGTTCCAGACTAGGATGGCCAGCATCACGGCCGCCGCCATCGAGATCAAGGCTCGCAGATCTTCGACGATCCGCGGGGTTTGGTGGCCTCGGTCTCTCCACCAGGTTGCGACCGTGTTCAGACCCACGCCGAGCAAGAAACCGCCGACCAGGAGGAGGGTGACCACTCCCGGATTCTCGTCCACGGAGGTCAACCGGCCCTGGCGGAACAGCAGGATTGCGACCGCGATGCTGCCCAGTACGAGAAAGACACGAACAGTCCCGCGCGGCAAGTACAGCGGCGGAGGCCCTGGCTCTTCGGATGGGCCAGACCGCCGCCGGGTTGCGAAGTAGTGGCCCATGATGATGAAGAGGAGATCTCGGAAGTAGTCCGGTACCTCCTGGTTCGGCTGGACGACGAGCAGGCCCCAGACGGTAGCGAAAATCAGGACCGCAAGCAGAGCCCGGACACTCCCCGCCGGCAACCCCAACGCGTGCAGTCGACGCCAATCGTTGTGGGATGGAGGACCCGAGGTCTGAGTGGCCATGCGATTCTCCCTTCAGAAATGTCTTACCCGTGATCTCTTTTGCAGGCTATTCGCTCGTCGCGGACGAATATCGCGCATACGCGATCAACAATCTGAAGTCGCCGTGGGGCATGCCGCCGCGCTCAGGGTCTATTCGCCGGCGTGCAACCAAACGGAGCAGCCAACATAAGATTGAGATTGCCAAATACAAGATAATGCACAGATCCTTCTTGACCTTCGCTGTCGATTTCCGTGACGTGGAACGAGAATGGTAGCGATCAGTTGGCCGAGGATTGATCGATCGTCTCGTGAACGGAGTGAAAGATGACGCCCCAGCAAGAAACGTTCCGTTTCATGCACTACCGTTCTCATGCCATGACGGGCCAGTTCAAAGCGGCATCGTTCGCGGGCGTTACGCTGATTCACGTGGTGGCGGCATCGTCGCCCTGGTTCTTTTCATGGCAGGGATTGACCGCCTTCTTCGCGCTCCTCGTCGCGACTGGCCAGCTCGGCATTAACCTGGCCTTTCACCGGATGCTTTCTCATCGAAGTTTCCGCGCCGCTCGTATCGTCGAGCGCTGCCTCGCGGTCCTCGGCACGCTCGCGCTACAGATCGGGCCGATCAGTTGGGTGGGCAACCACCGCTACCACCATAAGGAGGCGGATCGACCGCTAGACCCGCACACACCATTCGCGGGCTTCGCCTGGGCGCACTTCTTTTGGACGTTCTACAGCCACCCGGAATTACCCGATCTCCGAAATAGAGCACGGTACGCCCCAGAGCTGGCTGCAGACCCGTTTTATCGCAATCTCGAACGCCATTTTCTCGCCCTGAACGGA
This sequence comes from uncultured Planctomycetota bacterium, assembly GCA_963779785.1. Taxonomy (GTDB): domain Bacteria; phylum Planctomycetota; class Planctomycetia; order Isosphaerales; family Isosphaeraceae; genus CAVRFS01. The sequence continues at coordinate 179,249 of CAWAAW010000031.1, read as the reverse complement.
CTCTTGTTCACTGCTCTCTTTTTGGTGGGATGGCTCGCCGGTGGGCCGATCCTCGGGGCGTCACTCTTCGTTTGGGGCGGTTGCCTGCGCGTCGTCGCGATCTGGCACATGACATTCATCGTTAACTCGGTCAATCACCTCTGGGGATACCGCAGCTACGAAACGGCGGACAACAGTCGGAATAATCTATGGGTCTCGTTGGTCGCGTTCGGTGAGGGCTGGCACAACAACCACCACGCTGAGCCTCGGTCGGCGGCACATGGACACACGCGCTTCGAGGTTGACATCTGTTATCTCATAATACGTGCGATGGAATTTACCGGTTTCTTCCGAGACGTGATTCGCCCTCGCTGCTGGCGTCTGCCGCCGCAACGCGATTCTGGCGGATAAGTCTCGAATTCCCCTACATCAGCCGAGGATCGCACACGTCAGACGTCGGGATCGGTGGATCCTCTTTCATCGACCGACCCCCACAACGAATTGTCAGACGAGCGATTACTCATGAAGGCCGCGCAGAAAGCGTCGAATGTTCCCTCAGAAAAGCGCTGTCGTGGAGATCAGCCATGACCGATAAGCAGCGGCGTTGCGGACGGAATTCGGCCGGATCTGTCTTGAATCGTGTAATCCGCTCAAGTCGAATGGGGATTGATATCGACCGGATACGGTCCGGCGGGTCGGACTGTTCGCATCCGGTTCTCTTAGTCCATTGATATGGGGGTCTTCAAAATGCCGAGATTCGCCGCTTCGATCGTCAACGCGGCCGTCGTGGCACTGTCGCTGGTGACGGCCGCCGCCGTCGCAAATGCTCAACAGAAACCTGGCGAGCCTGATTCCCCGCCCGTGGTTTCCACCATCAACGAGCGGTTGCGCCCGTTCATTGACAATCAGGAGGTCGCGGGCGCCGTCACGCTGGTGGCGACGCCCGACCGGATCTTGCACCTGGACGCGATCGGCAAGGCGGATATCGGCGAAGGCAAGGCGATGCGGCCCGACGCCATCTTCTGGATCGCGTCGATGACCAAGCCCATCACGGCCACGGCCGTCTTGATGCTCCAGGATGAAGGTAAGCTGTCTGTCGACGATCCGGTCGAGAAGTACCTGCCCGAGTTCAAAACTCTGAAGACCGCCGACGGCAAACCGGCGCTTGGTCACGATCCGCCACCTGCTCACGCACACCTCCGGAATGGGCGAGATTTCGGCCGATGAGGCCCGCGGCATCAAGAACCTGGCCGGGGTTATCCCGCTTTATGTCGCCAAGCCCGTCCATCCGAGCCGGGCACGAAATGGGTCTATTGCCAGTCGGGGATCAACACCGCGGCGAGGGTCGTCGAGGTTGTCTCGGGCGCGCCGTTCGACGAGTTCGTTGAGCGGCGGTTGTTTGGCCCGCTTGGGATGAAGGACACGACCTTCTATCTCACCGAGAAGCAGCTCCCTCGGCTTGCCACGATCGTACCGCCGGACCGTCAGGGAGAGCTCGAAGCGGCCGAGGTCAGCATCCTGTACGGCAAGTCTCCCACCAGCCGCGACCGCTTCCCGGCGGCAAATGGCGGGCTATTCTCCACGGCGACCGATTACGCGCGCTTCTGCCAGATGATCCTCAATGGCGGCGAGCTCGACGGACGGCGCTACCTGAAGCCGGAGTCTGTCAAACTGATGACCACCGTCCAGACGGGCGGCCTGAAGACCGGCTTCACCGAGGGGAATGGCTGGGGCCTGGGCTGGTGCGTCATCCGCGAGCCGCAAGGGGTGACCGCCATGCTCTCGCCCGGGACCTTCGGCCATGGCGGGGCGTACGGTACGCAGGCGTGGATCGACCCCGTGAAGAAGCGGATCTATATCCTGATGGTCCAGCGGGCGAACTTCCCTAACTCGGACGCGTCCGAGGTCCGGCGCGCGTTCCAGGAGGCGGCGAACTCCGCATTTGACAGCTCGAAATGAGACGTCGGTGACGGAGCCTTCGCGTTGGATACCGGGCGGATTCACTTGCCCGGGATCTTAAGCCATCCACGAGACAAGTAATCGGCCAACGTCAGCCCGATCATGATCGCCAGCCAGAGGAATGAGGCTGCGAAAATGACCATCGTGAGGCGATGGCTGTGCAGGACATGCATGAAGAACAAGGCGATGATCACGGCCTTGGCCGCGGCAATCGCCATGGCGACGGGGAAGTGCAACGGGCCCAGCGGAAGATAAGCGGCCCCGACCGTTGCGAACAACAGGACCAGGAGGACCACAAAAATTTGATATTCGTCCGGACTGAGGCGATGTGGTGATTCATCGGTGGACATCAATCAGATAGAGCAAGGGATAGAGGAAAACCCAGACGATGTCGATAAAGTGCCAGTACAGGCCGGTGACTTCGATTTGCACCGCGCCGCCGCCGGAAAACCAGTGGCGATGGGAAAGATAGGCCATCACGCCGAGCAAGGCGATGCCGATGATCAAGTGGATGGCGTGCAGTCCCGTCATGAAAAAGTAAAGGACGAAAAACATCTCCATTTTTCTCGGGTCCAGACCTTCCTGCTCGACCGCCGACCGGTCGTTCTCCGGGACCTGGAAGTTCAACCCCGGGATCAGTCGCTCGTCGTAGTCGTGGGTCCATTCGATGGCCTTGATTCCCGAGGAAGCCGGTTCCCAGGACCATCGTCAGCAGCAGCCACCTGACCAGCTCGCGTTGGCCCGAAGCTGAGCGGACCGGACGGCCAGGGCCATCGTCAGACTGCTGCCCAGGAGCACAACCGTGTTGATACATCCCAGCAGGACGTTGAGATGCTGGCTGGCCAGGGCGATTTCCCGGGGGGCGGTCACCCGGTACACCGCGAAGGCGGTGATCAGACCGCCGAAGAACATCAGCTCGGTCGCCAGGAACAGCCACATCCCGAGCATGGACGCTTCGCTCTGCTGCTCCACGTCGTCGAACTGGTGCGACAGGATCGGCTCTCGTCGGCCGAAGCCGGCTGGCTGTCAGTGCGATGAGTCGTGACCGTATTCATCGAAACCCTCGGTTCCTCCGGGAGAGTAGGCGTAAGGGGCTCTCGTCACGACGGGGGGCTCGTCGAAGTTGTGGACCGGGGGCGGCGAATCGGTCTGCCACTCGAGGCCCGTGGCCCCCCAGGGGTTCGGGCCGGCATCGGGCGGTCGAGTCAGTGAAAACAAGAGATAAGCCAGCGGTAACACGTAACCGACCGCCAGGATCGATGCGCCGGCCGTCGACATGACGTTCAAGACCTGATACTCGGGCGGGTACTCGTAATAGCGGCGCGGCATTCCCAGATATCCGAGCACGAACTGCGGGAAGAACGTCAGGTTGAAGCCGATGAAGACCGTCAAGGCCGAGAGCTTGCCCAGCAGCTCGGAGTACATCCGTCCGCTCATCTTGGGCCACCAGAAGTGGATCCCGCCCAGATAAGCCATGACCGCGCCGCCGACCATGATGTAGTGGAAATGGGCGACGACGAAGTAGGTGTCGTGGACGTGAACGTCGAGACCGAGCGTGGCGAGCATCAGGCCGGTCAACCCGCCCATCGTGAACAGGCCGATGAACCCCAGGGCATAGAGCATCGGCGTATCGAGCCGGATCGATCCCTTGTACATGGTGGCGGTCCAGTTGAAGACCTTGATCGCCGAGGGGACCGCCACCAGGAAGCTGAGGAACGAGAAGACCATCCCCGCGTACATCGACTGGCCGGAGACGAACATGTGGTGGCCCCAGACCAGGAAGCCGAGGACCGCGATTCCCATGCTGGAAAAGGCGATGAAGCGATAGCCGAAGATCGGCCGCCGGCAGAAGCAGGGGATGATCTCGCTGACCACCCCCATGCCGGGCAAGACCATGATGTAGACCGCCGGGTGCGAGTAGAACCAGAAGAGGTGCTGGAACAGGATCGGGTCGCCGCCGAGTGGCCGGGTCGAAGATGCCGACGCGGAACAACCGCTCGACGGCCACCAGGGCCACGGCGATGGCCAGCACCGGCGTTCCCAGCACCATGATCAGGCTGGTCGCGTAATGCGACCAGACAAAGAGCGGCAGGCGAAACCAGGTCATCCCCGGCGCCCGCATCGTGTGGATCGTCACGATGAAGTTCAGCCCGGTCAGGATCGACGAGAACCCCGTGATGAACACGGCCGTCGCCGCGGGCACCACCATCGTGTTGGAGAACATCGTGCTGAAGGGCGTGTAGAAGGTCCAGCCGGTGTCGACCCCGCCGAAGATCAAGATCCAGAGCGCGATCGAGCCGCCGATCATGTAGATGTACCAGCTCAGCAGGTTGAGCCAGGGAAAGGCCAGGTCGCGGGCGCCGATCATGAGCGGGATCAGGAAATTGCCCAGCACGGCCGGGATCGACGGGATCAGGAAGAAAAAGATCATGACCACGCCGTGCATGGTGAAGAGCCGGTTGTAGGCGTCGGGCGAGTGGAGGACGTCGCCCTGGGGCGTCATCAGCTCCAGCCGCATCACGGTGGCCGCCGCTCCTCCCACGAAGAAGAAGAACGTGATCGAGGCCATGTACAACAGGCCGATCCGCTTGTGGTCGTTCGTCAATAACCACGACTTGAGCGTGTAAGCCTGGAGATAGTCCTCCTTGAACTCGACCGCCGTGGCGCTCATCGCGTTTTGTCCTCCGCACCGATCGACTTGATGTAGGCGATGATCTTGAGAAGATCCGGCTCGCTGATCTGGCCCTGGAACGACGGCATCACCGGCTCGTAACCGGCCACCACCTGGTTCTTGGGCCTCAAGATCGAATCGCGGATGTACGTGTGATCGGCGGTCACGAACCGCACCTCGCGGCCCTCCTGGATCGGGACCGGGCGCCCGTAGACTCCCTCGAGCCGAGGCGCCGACACGGTTTGACTCCCCCGGTGGCAGCCGGCGCAATGGTGCTGGACGAACAGGCGTTCGCCTTCCTCGGCCATCGACGGCCCAACGCCCGCCTGCGACAGCCAGCTCTGAAAATCCGCCGGCTCCATGACGTAGACCCAGCCTCCCATCGTCGAATGGTTCGTGCCGCAATACTCGGCACAATAGAGGTGGTAGCGCCCGACTCGCGTCGGCTCGAACCACAATGAGGTATAGCGGCCCGGCAAGACGTCCTGCTTCACCCGGAACGCGGGGACGTAGAAGCTGTGGATCACGTCCTGCGAGATCATGTTCAGTTTGACCGGCCGCCCCAGGGGAACGTGAAGCTCGTTGATCTCCGAGCGGCCTTCGGAATGCTGCGTCTTCCACATCCACTGCTTACCGACCACGGAGATCTCGAGCGCGTCGCCGGGCGGCTCGTAGATGTGGAAAAAGAGGGTCGCCCCCCAGGTGAACATCACCAGGCCCAGGATGAGCGGCACGCCGATCCAGAGCACCTCCATCAACTTGCTCGCCACCGGCGGATTCGAGCGATCCACGTTCGCCTTCTGGCGGTAACGGGCCGCGAAGGTCAGGATCAGCGTGCAGATCAGGACGGTGAAGAACCCGGCGATCAGCAGCTCGAACGCGTAGAGCGTGTCGACCTGCTTCGCCATGGTCGACGCCTGCTCGGGAAATAACGGAAAGTTCCACATGTTGCGTGCCTCGGCTCAGCGGGTGCGGCGACGGACAATCGAGCCCGTCCGCTTCCCCGGAAAGCTGCTCCCATGAACTCTTCATGCGACGCTGTTTTCCCTCGCGCCGAAACATCACGAACAGGAATCCCCCCAGGGCGACGGCTGTCGCGGTGCCGAGCACACGGATCAGCCGCAGGATCGACAGCGTGTATTTCCCGGTCGCCGCGTCGTAGTCGTAGCAGAGCAACAGGAAGCCGGCCGATCGGCGTGCCGATGCGTCCGGCACGTGCCTGCACCAGCTCGGTCTGGAGCTCCTTGGGCGGAAAATCGATGCCGTAGAAGTAGCGAGCCAGCCGCCCATCGGGGGTGACGATGACCACTCCGGCGGCATGGGCGTAGAGCTTGGTCGCCGGGTTGTAGGTGTAGCGGAACCCGATGGCCTGCGGTCAGGGCCGCGATCGATGCCTCGGTGCCCGTCAGGAAGTGCCAGCCCGATTCCGTGCCCGCGCCGGTCGTAACGCTCGAGATAGGCGGCCTTCTTCTGGCCCGCGAGCTCGGGCGTCTCCATCGGGTTGATGCTGAACGCCACCACATCAAAATCCTTGCCGGGGTTGAGCGACACCGGCTTCAGGCTGCGGGTCAGCCCGTTCAGAAGCTGGTTGCAGAGCATCGGGCAGCCATAATACACCGGCACCAGGATCACCGGCCGGCGACCGAAAAGATCGCCCAGGCGCAGGTCTCGGCCCGAATCGTCCCGGAAGGAGAGTCCAAGCGGAAGTTGCACGCCCAGCTTCTGGTCAAACCCCACCTCGCTCACCACCCGCCCGAGAGTCTCCTGAGCATGGCCGGAGGTCCGATCCCGAGGAAGCCGAGCATGAGGAAGCTCATCAAGACTTTGACCCGCGAAGGAGGAGTCGGCGTACTGGCATAGTGAGAGGTGGCGAGCCCCGTTTATCGAGGCCAGGCTCGACCGCGAACGGCCATGTTCCGGAGACCTCTCGCCGCGGAGCGACGTTCGGGATCACCCCACTGGACTACCTCGCCAGCACTGATCGCTCGTTCATCATGGCTTCGGCTCCTGTTTCGCGGGAGTCGAGGCGGGTCGCGCGGCGTCCGCCGGGTTCCGCGGCCTTCGCTTCGACACGAGGCAAGCCCGTCTTTGCCAGGATGTCGATCGCCCGATCGATCGGGATGTGCGCGACACCCGCCTTCTTGTCGACCCATCCATAACCATTGAGGCGGCCGAGCTCTTCCTTTTTCAGTTTCGACGAGCTCGACGTCGGGGTTGGGCTGGAGCCGAGGGGCGGGAAACAGGCCGGAGTCATCCGCGAAACGAGGCGGGCGCCAGCGCTCGCAGGCCGGCCGTCTTCGCGGGAGAAGCCCGCATCATGACCAGCCCAACGATCCCCAGCGCTCAAGATGACCATGGCGACCAGGCCGACCGCGAACACGACGAGGCCTCGCACTACCAGGACATTGGCCTCGTGGCCTGTCCTGCGCTTCGACGGTCGAATTGTCCTTGAGGCCGATAGTCTTCCACGATTCTCAACCTCCGGCGTGCTCGAGCGCCTCGACCAGGGTGGGGTCGTTGAGTGGGACCAGCGGCCTTCGCTTCAGTTGACTGATGAAAAAAGACGTCGAGATCCCGCCGATCCCGATCATCGCCACCGCGCTCAAGGGAGCTCGACCCACGGATCCGCGGGCTGGCCGGGTCGGTCGACGGCCGGAACGACCAGCCAGATCAAGTCGACCCAGTGCATGAACAAAATCCACAGGGCCACGCGCAACAAGAATTTCGGCTGTCGCTTGTTGCTGCGCATCAAGCAGGACGAAAAACGGCAAGAAAAAGTGGAAGACGATCAAGGCCAGGGCCACCCACTGCCAGCCTCCGCGCGTCCGGCGGAGGTACCAGGGGATCTCTTCCGACAGGTTCCCGCTCCAGATGATCAGGAACTGACAGAACGACATGTACGCCCAGAGCATGACGAACGCCAGCAGCAGGTTGCCCAGGTCGTTGAGCCGGCCTGGCGTCGCGATCTCGGACATCGGCCTGGCGGACGCCAGCAAGAGAGCCACGACGATCATCATCGCCAGCGTGGCGAGCGCATCGCCCACGATGATCATGGGGCCATAAATCGTGGACGTCCATCGAGGATCGAGCGACATCCCCCAGTCGATCGCCGAGAACGTCCCCGCCAGGAAAAGCAGGACGGTCGCCGGGCCCGCTGATTGCCTGCAACCGCCGGCTCGGCGCCGGGTCGCTCGTGAGGTCTTGCCGGTTCGACCAGACCATTCAAGATCAGGGCCAAAGCGATCCAGAAAACGAAGTAAACGCCCGCCCGGATGAAGAAGAACGGCTCGTTCAGGTAGGGGCTCGATTCGAGAGCCGCCTCGTGCCCGCTCGACGCACCGCGCGCCCAGGGATACAAGCGTCGACACGCCGAAAGCCAGCGGCAAGAACAACAGGGCGAGTGGCAGCACGGTGGCCGCCCCCGATTCGAGCGGCCGGCGAATCACCAGCCCCCACGAGCCCCCCGTCAGGTGATGCAGCATCGTCAGGCCGGAACAGCCCAGTGCGATCCCGAGCCAGAACAAATAGCCGACCAGGTACGGCGGGATAAAAGTGGACCGGAGAGATCGCCCAGGCCACCAGACACGAGTAGAAGCCCAACGCAACCCACGACCAGCGCTCGGCGTCTGCAACTGGTCCAGACGGGCCCGCAGGTCGTGATCGGCGGTCATGTTCGTGCTCATGGCCGGACTCCCTCGAGCTGACTCCGATCCTCCGGCGGGAGGTCGGCGGCGAGGGCGTGCTGACTCAATTGCAACGCCCGGATATAAGCCGCGATGGCCCAACGATCGCGGGGGGGATTCGCGCGGCATACGAATACATCGTTCCATGCCCGCGGGTCATCACATCGAAGAAATGGCCGATCGGCTCCTTGCGCAGCTCGTCCTTGTGAAACGAAGGGGGCGGATTGAATCCGCGCCGGACGACGATGCCCTGGCCGTCGCCCAGCTCACTGTGGCATGGCGTGCAGAAGATCCGATAACGCTCCTGGCCGCGTTCCAGGACCGAACGATCCACCGGGAAAGGCAGACTCCGCGGCGAGCTTGCCCGCGGTCTTACCCGTGGTGAACAGCTCTTCCGATGCCTGGCCCCGCTCGCGAGCGTCGCCGCGCGGGACCGTGCCGGCGACCAGCGGTCTCGCCGACATGCCGTCATCGAAAAAATCGCTGGCCGCGTAGGGCTTGTACCGCGGCTGGTCGTACATCTCGGTGCCGCAGCCGGCGAGAAACAGCGAGGATGAGCGACTGAGACCCACGGCCAAGCCACGGTCCGGATGACGACCTTCGGCCTGATCGTCCTCAATGTGTCATCTCGTTTCGTCGTTTCATCCTCGCCCTACCTCCGCCATCACGGAGTCGTTCAGGCTGGCACCACGGAGATCGCTTTCGGATGATGCTCTTCCAGGAATCGACGCGCGGATCTCGAGCTCGAACAAAGGGTCGCGGGCCTGGAGGCAGAGGAAGAACCGGTTGCGCGACGCCAGCACGAAGCTCGGCACGTTGAAGACCGGATGATGCGGCCGCGGCAGCCCGTTGAAGGCCAGCATGCCGAACACCGCCGACAAGGCCGCCCCCAGGATCGTCATCTCGAACGTGATCGGAATAAAGGCCGGCCAACTATTGAACGGACGGCCGCCGACATTGATCGGGTAATTGACCACGGCCGAATACCACTGCATGAAAAAGCCGCCAATCCCGCCCGGCCAGTCCTCCCATCAGCACGACCCTCGGCAGCTTGTTGTGATGGAACCCCAGCGCGTCGGCCAGTCCTTCAACCGGGAACGGCGTAGTAGGCTTCCATCATGCCGATAGCCTCGATCGTAAGCGTGCTGCGTCGCCTCGATCAGAATGTCCGGGATCATCGAACTCGGCCATCAGCCCGTAGACTTCCGGTTGCTCCGGTTTGGCACTCATGACGTGGCCTCGTGGGGATGTGCCGACTCCGCTTGCCGCTCGTGCTCTTGCCGTTCCTCATGCACCAGCTCGCGCATCTCGGCGATCGAGATCACCGGCAGGAAGCGGATGAACAAGAAGAACAAGGCAAAGAAAAGTCCCAGCGTGCCGTAGAACGTCGCGTAATCCCAGACTGTCCCGTGGTACATACCCCAGGAAGACGGGAGGATAATCACGGTGCAGGCTCGTGACGACGATCACATACCGCTCGAGCCACATCCCGATGTTCACCACGATCGCGATCAGCCACAACGACCAGCACGTTGGCTCCGGACCCAGGGAATCCAGAGGAACTGAGGAGTAATGACGTTACACCCGATCAGCATCCAGTACGTATGGGCATACGGACCAAACGGCCGGTTCTGGAGCTGGACGAATTTCTCGTAAGGATTATGGCCGTACCAGGCCATGAAGGCTTCCATCATGTAGCCATAGGCGACGATCAGCCCGGTGGCCAGCAGGACCTTGGCCATGTTGTTGAGGTGCCGGGTCGGTGATGTAAGTCATGGAGTCCATAGGCCGCGCGAAGCGGGATCGCCAGGGTGATGACCATGGCGAATCCCGAGAAGATGGCACCGGCGACGAAATAGGGCGGAAAGATCGTGGAATGCCAGCCGGGCAGGATCGCGATCGTGAAGTCGAATGCCACGACGGTGTGGACCGAGACGACCAGCGGAGTCGCCAGGCCGGCCAGCAGCAAGTACGCCGTGCCGTAACGTTCCCAGTGTCGCGCCGAGCCCCGCCAACCCATGGCCAGGAACCCGTAGATGTACTGGGCCCAACGGTTCTTGGCCCGGTCCCGCAACGTGGCCAGGTCGGGGATCAAGCCGACGTACCAGAACAAGAGCGACACGGTCGCGTAGGTCGAGACGGCGAACACGTCCCAGATCAAGGGGCTGCGCCACTGCGGCCACAAGGCTCATGGTGTTGGGATAAGGAAGCAACCAGTAGAACAGCCAGGGCCGTCCCAGGTGCAGAAGCGGAAACAAGCCCGCGCAGGCCACGGCGAACAGAGTCATCGCCTCGGCGAACCGGTTGATCGAGGTTCGCCAGTCCTGCTTGAGCAACAAGAGGATCGCCGAGATCAAGGTTCCCGCGTGGCCGATCCCGATCCACCAGACGAAATTGACGATCGCGAATCCCCACATGACCGGGACGTCGATCCCCCAGATGCCGCACGCCTCGAAGAAAGAGCTCGGTCACGGCCACGAGAAGCATCATCGTGAGCAGAAAGCCGATGCCGAAGCCCAGGAACCAGCGCCAGTTGTAGGGCCGGACCAGCACGATCGCACTGATCTTGTCGGTCACCGAGGCATAGGTGTGCCCCGGCCCCAGGATCGGCGCAGTTGGCTTCGCTGTGATGCCGATTCCGGATCAGTGGAGGTCATCGCGCGAGCCTCGCTTCGATCTCGGGGTTGGGATTGCGCAGCTTGGCCAGATACGTGGTGCGCGGCCGGGTGTTCAGCTCGGCCAGCAACGCGTAATTGCGAGGGCTGGCCTTGGCCTTGGCGACCGCGCTATTCTTGATCGTTGAGATTGCCGAAGAGGATCGCCTGAGTGGGACAGGCGGCCTGACAGGCCGTCACGACCTCGTCTCCCCCGCACCGGGCGATTCTCGATGTCGGCGTTGATGCGGGCGGCGTTGATCCGCTGAACGCAGTAGGTACACTTCTCCATCACCCCGCGCGACCGCACGGTCACATCGGGGTTCTCGCATCAATTTCAGGCTCGGCGTCGTCTCGTCGGTATACTGGAGGAAATTGAACCGGCGAACCTTGTAAGGGCAGTTGTTCGAGCAATACCGCGTGCCCACGCAACGGTTATAAGTCATCTCGTTGAGCCCTTCGGCGCTGTGCGTGGTCGCACCGACCGGACAGACGACCTCGCAGGGAGCCTTCTCGCAGTGCATGCAGGGGACCGGCTGAAAATCGAATCTTGGGATCGTTCGTCTTCGTCCCTCGAAGTAACGATCGATGCGGATCCAGTGCATCTCGCGCGAGGCGAGCACTTGCTCCCGGCCGACGACGGGAATGTTATTCTCGGCCTGGCAGGCGGCCACGCAGGCGCCGCAGCCGATGCAGGTGTTGAGGTTGATCGCCATGCCCCAGGAGTTGCCCTCGCCCTGCTGGCGACGCTCCTGAGGCTCGGGAACTTCGATCAAGCTCAGCCCGTGACCGGGCTCATGCTCGGCATCCTGGGCGAATCCGGGATTCTGACGCGACTGTTCCAGGGTGCCGACGCGGATCAGGTCGCGGCCTTCCATGCTGTAATGGTGGTGCATGGCCGCCAGGCGGCGCCGTTCGCTCGTCTTGACGACTTCCAGCCCTCGCGCCAAACCAAGGTTCATCGGACGTGCGAAGTCCAAAGACGTCGACGCCGATCCCGTTGCCAACCTTGCCGGCCCGCGTCCGCCCGTGTCCCAAGCGAGACCGTGATCGACCCATCCGCCTGCCCCGGCATGATCCAGATCGGTATCCGCACCGAACGACCACGATAACGCAGCTCAACGACGTCCTCGTTTTCGACCCCGAGCCGCCGCGCCTGCGCACGGGCTGACGAGTGCGGCGTTGTCCCAGGAGAGCTTGGTCAATGGCTTGGGCATCTCTTGCAGCCAGCCGTTGTTGGCGAACCGTCCGTCCCAGACCGTTGGGTCCGGCCGGAAGACGATCTCCAGGCTCTCGATCGCCTTCGCCGGCCGCTTCGGGGTCGGCGAATCTCCTTGACTCGCGGTGTCACGGTCTTGGGCTTGAGCGCGGTCCCGGCGATCACCCCGTCACTGCAGGGCCGTTCGCCAGGCGACTCGAAATCACCCGGCAAGATTCTGACGACGCCAGTAGTCGCGGACCGATCTCCAGGCCCGATCGGTCGGGATCACCGAGCAGGATCGCCAGTAGCTCGTGTGCCGTCTTGCCATTGTAGAGTGGCGCGATCAGCGGCTGCTGGATCGTGGCCGTCCCGTCGAAAGCCCGCAGATCGCTCCACGATTCCGAGGGCATGGGCCTCGGGGATATGCCACTGGCAGTAACTCGAGCCGTCTCATCGTCATAGAGACCAAGATGGATCCTCAGCTTGGTCCTGTCGCCAGCCAGCAACCTTGGCGAATTCGAGATCGACCGGGGCATCGTAAGCCGGGTTGCCCCCGAGGATGATGAGGGTGTCGACGGCGCCGGCGTTCATGTCGCGAACCAGTTCGCGGAGCGAGCCGGCCTGGTCAGCCGGCCCCGCATCCACCCTCGGCAGGAACTCGACCGTCTTGCCGATGTTGCCGAGAGTCTGGTTGATCAAATGCACCAGGGCGTGGACTTCCGGCGGCTGGGTGTCGCCGGCGATGACCAGACTCTTGCCGCGATTTGCCGCCAGGTCGCGTGCCAGCGCTTCGATCCAGCGAGCATGGCCGGCGAGCCGGTCGGGGACGTTTCGCAGCGTCCGGAGCGGACGGCTCGCCGATTCCTCAGCTCACGAGCGATCGCCCGGGCGATCAAGGCAACGTCTCGCGACGAGACCGCCAGCCGGTGATCGGCCGCGGCCCCTGTGAGGCGTGGGCGTGCACTCGACGACGTACAGCCGGTTCATCGAGGTCGCCGGCTCGAGCGTCGCCGATCTCGCGACGACCGGCGAACGCCCGCGCATCCTTGAGCCGGCCCGGTCCCCACGCCAAGAAGTCGGCGTCGAGCGACACGATCACGTCGGCCTGAGCGAGGCGATAAACCGGCTCGAGGTCCTCGCCGAAAGCCAAACGGCATCCGGCCCGAACCGCGTCGCGACTCGACCGGCTCGTAGCTGTGCCACTTCGCCTCGGGAAACTGCTCCTTCGAACCGTCGCAATTGGTCGGCGAGCGTCGGCGAAGTGACCGTCTGGGTCAGGATTCGCAGGCCGGCCCCTTTTTTCGCCCGCAACGATTCGCGAAGGTCGAGAGCGAGGGTCTGGAAGTGCTCCCAGGTGTCGACCCGTCCGTTATGCGTGACCATCTGCGATCGGTCCGGATCGTAGAATGTCAACATTGCGGCCTGGACGAAGGCATCGGCGGCGCCCAGGCTGGCCGGATGGTCCGGGTTTCCCTCGATCTTGATCGGTCGTCCCATCTGGCTCTTCACCAGCACTCCGCAGGCGAACCCGTCGGGCATGGGGACGGCCGAGGCGAAGAACAACGACTCGCCCGGCACGATCGCCTCGGGAGCCTGGACATAGGGGACGATCGATTCGGCCGGCTGATAAGCACAGCCGCCGATGCCGCCCAAGGCCAGCGAGGCCCCCATGAACCGCAGGAAATCGCGGCGGCTGGAGCCATCGAGCCATTCCACCGCCGGGTCGGGAAACTCGAGCAACCGACGGCGTCGTCGATCACCGCTCTCCCCGCCAGCTCCTCCAGGCTCCTCCAGAAAAGCGGAGGGCTCGAGCGCGAGCTGCGGCGTGTCGCCGTCCGGCGATTGCGTCGGCTCAAGGAGCTTTTCTGGGTCGGGTTGTGTATCATCGGTGGCATACCGAGCAGTTGGTCATACGATCAAGTTCGAGTCCGTGGCTCTTCACAAGTTCACGCCCTTTTTGAAGCTGTTCCTGAGTCGAGAGGACCAGGTCCATGCGAAAGACGTCCTTCTTGTCCCGCAGGTGTCGTTCCGGATGCCGGTGACAATCGAGGCACCACGCCATCGTCATCGGCTCTTCCTTCCACGCCATCGGCATCAGGTCGACCCGGCCATGGCATGAGACGCAGCCCACGCCCTTTTGCACGTGGATAGCGTGGTTGAAGTACACGAAATCCGGCAGGTCGTGCACTCGGGTCCAGACCAGCGGCTTGTTCTCGGCGAGGCTGGCGCGCACCGGCTCGAGCATCGGACTGGTTCGCCCAGATCTGCGAGTGGCAACTCATGCAAGTGTGAGTGGGCGGAAGCCCCGCGAACGACGAGGTCTCCACCGAGGTGTGACAGTACCGGCAATCGATCCCCAGGCCGCGCACGTGGTGCTCGTGCGAGAATGCCACTGGCTGGGGACGCACGACCCGGACTTGCGTCTGGTAGGGAGACTGAAAAATGAGGTAGCTCAGGAACACCAGACCGATCGCGAACAGCAACGCGCCGAAGATCGTCAGCCGCGACAGCGTGTTGGTACTCGGGTGAAAGATCTGCGGCATATCACTATCCGCGATACCGATATCGCCGTCGGTCGAGTGTCACGCCCAACGAAACGTCGAACCTCCAAGACCGAAAATGATCACACCAATCGCGGCACGTGTCCAGACCCCAGTCCCGAGGAATCCCGCGAAATGGTAGCGACGGGATTGCTGCCACGAGTCGACCGACACGCCGCGTCATGACTCGGTCGTTGGTGTGCCGAGGAGCGAAAAGAGAGCCGCATGATCGACAGGTTTAATGAAGTGATGATCGAATCCGGCCTCAGTTGATCGTTGCCGGTCTTCGTCGCGGCCGTATCCGGAGATCGCCACCAGAACGGACCCTTCGCACCGCTCCTCGCGCCTGAGCCGCGCGGCGATCTCGTAGCCGTCGATCCCCGGCATTCCGATATCGAGCAGCACGAAATGCGGTTTTTGCCTCACAGCGATGTCGATCGCAGTCAGACCGTCGCTGGCGGTCTCAACATCGTAACCCAGAAGTTTTAAGAGGATTTCCATCCCGCGCAAAGTGTCGATGCTGTCATCCACGACGAGTATGCGTGAGCGGCATTGCTCAGCCGCATTGACCGAACTCTTTTCGCGGCAGATCGGTTGGGCAACAGGATCGCTTGAGGCACGGGATCTTCGGCTGATCATCACTCAAAGAACTGGCAGGTCGCATGGCCACTTCCTTCCACGCAATGGTTCGTGACGTACTCCGCGACACTGTCTCGGGTTGATATCAACATCAGCTACGTTTTCCGAATCCGCATGTGACTGGGCACGTCCTGATCTGGGCTCCCGCCTTGGACGACGGAAAGGCGCGGAGTTTGCAAGTGATTCCGTCGTTGGTGATATTCCCGCGAGTCGCCGAAAAACTTTTCCCCGGAGGAATCCATGGGATTGTTCTCGAACATGACACTCAATACCTTGGATGATCTCTTCGTTGTGCAGCTTCACGATCTTTACGACGCGGAGCAAAGACTGACGAAGGCTCTGCCCAAGATGGCCGAAGCGGCGTCGAACAATAAGCTGAGGTGGGCGTTCAAGAACCACCTGGAAGAGACCAAGCAACACATCGCGCGGTTGGAGAAGGCTTTTGACAGTCTGGGGCTCCAGCCCAAACGCGAAACCTGCGAAGCTATGAAAGGACTGATCGCCGAGGGTGAAGAGGCGATCAACGCCGACGGTGAATCCGACGTCAAGGACGCCGCCCTCATCGCCGCTGCCCAGCGCGTCGAACATTATGAGATCGCCGGGTACGGGTCCGTCAGGACCTTCGCGCAACAACTCGGCTATCAGGAAATCGGCCAACTCCTGCAGCAAACCCTGGACGAAGAGTATGGCGCCGACGAGACGCTGACACAGATCGCCATGTCGTCAGTCAACGCAAACGCGGCGGGAGCTTAGTCGACCGCCTGGCCCGCGACGGCACGGAAGCCATCGTGGGGCGGTTTATGAGTCACGATCTCCGTCAATTCAACGAGCAGAGGCTTTTTCAGATCCCCTCGACCCGCCCGGTGGAATCGCCGAGGCGATCCACGCCTTCAACGCCCAGCCGATCGAGCATGCTGAGGAACAGATTGGCCATGGGCTTGGACTTGTGCTTGACATAACGACCCGATGACAGTGAGCCGCCGCCCTGCCCCGCGAGAATCAGTGGCAGGTTGGAGTGTGTATGACGGTTGCCGTCACCATTCCCGCTCCCGTACACGATCATCGAATTCGAGAGTAAGGACTTTCCGTCGATATCCTGAGTCGCTTCCATCTTCTCCAGAAACCGAGCGAATTGCCGCATGTACCACAGATCAATATCCGCGATCTTATCCATCATTGCTTTCTTGCCCATGATGATGCGACAGGTTGTGGTGGCCCTCCGGGATGCCAATTTCCGGGAACGCGCGGTTGCTCCCTTCGCCGGCGAGCAAGAACGTGGCGATGCGAGTGGAATCGGTCTGGAAGGCCAGGACCATCATGTCGAACATGAGCTGAATGTGTTCCTGGAAACTGGCGGGAATGCCTGCTGGAGAATCCACGGCGGGGTTGGGGACATCCTCGAATTGTTCAGACCGTTGGATCCGTTGCTCGATTTCCCGCACGCTGGTCAGGTATTCGTCGAGCTTCTGCTGGTCTCGACGACCAAGCTGACGCTCCAGCGCAACGGTGTCATCCAGCACGAAGTCCAGGATCGACTGCTGCTGCTCGCGGCGGAGCTCGAGGTTCTTGCGGCGCTCACCGGGTGAGCCGGCGCCGAAGAGGCGCTCGAAAACCAGCCGGGGATTGGGCTCCGGCGCCAGCGGCATGGTGGGACTGCGCCAAGCGAGGTTGAACTGGTAGGCGCACGAATACCCGGAATCGCAGTTACCGGACTTTCGCACGCCGTCGCACGTCAGTTCCAGTGACGGAAACCGCGTCAGATGCCCGATGTGCTGTGCGGCGACCTGGTCGACCGAGATGCCGGCATGGATGTCCGCTCCGGCGGTTTTCTTGACCCGGACCCCGGTGAGAAACGTGCCGCTGGCCCTCGCATGGTCGCCAGGCCCGTCCATTCCCGCCGTAGGCGTTCACCTGATCCAGGCCGCCCAGGACCTGAATCTGGCTCTTGACCTTCGCAAGCGGCTGCAACGTGCGGTTGAGCTCGAATTCCTTTCCTTCCACCTTGGGCCACCAATGACCCTGAATGACGCCGTTGGGAACGTAAACGAAAGCCATCCGCAATGGCGCGCCCGTCGGAGTGATCGCCACGGCGCCGGCTGTTCCGGGAGCGGCCGCCAACAGGTTTCTTGGCAGTAGCGAAGCGAAGGCGGGGAGGGCCAACGAAACCCCCGTGCTCCTCAAGAAACGGCGACGGCTCAGACTGTCGCGCCGCTGAGCGGCGACGAGGTCAGGATGCGGAATGGCTCGGTTTCATGGCTTCCCCAAGGTTTTTGCTGACTTTTCGGAAGACTTCTGTACGCTGCTCAAGGGCCACTGCGGTCGAGATTTCGCCGTTTCTGGAACGACGATGATTCGATCACTCCCATCAGCAGCGCGGAGAATCGTCCCGCCTCGCGATCCAATCGCTCCACGATCTGGTCGACAGTCTCGACGTCGCTCTGCTCAAGGCCGCGCCCCAAGGCGTACGTAAGCATCTTTTCGGTCAGGCAGCGGTAAAAATCAAGGCGGTGACGGTCCTTGAGGATTCGCTTCAAGTCGCGGACGTCGTGGAACGACTCTCCGGTGATCAACTGTCCCGACGCATCGATGGGTTGTCCACGTTCCTTTTCGCGCCAGAGTCCCATTGCGTTGAAGTTTTCGAGCGCCAGGCCCAGGGGATCCATCCGGGAATGGCAGGAGCTGCATAAGGGCTTGGATCGGTGCAGCACCATCAGCTCGCGAACGGTCGGCTCCCGACCCTTGAAATCCTTCTTCGAGTCTTCCAAGGGCGGGAATGTCCGGCGGTGGAGGCGGGGTGGGAGTACCCAGGATGTTGTCCAGGATGAACTGGCCTCGCTTCACCGGCGAGGTTCGATCCGGATTCGAGGTCACCATCAAGACCGCGGCGTGCGTCAAGACGCCGCCGCGAGGACTGTCCTTGGGCAGCGCGACCTTGCGCATCTCATTGCCGGTCACGCCCTTGATTCCGTAAAGCTCCGCGAGCTTGGCGTTGACGAACGTGTAATCGCTGTCGATCAAATCGAGTACGCCGCGATCCTCATGGGCGACATGGGCGAAGACCATCTCGGTTTCGCGCCTCATGGCCCGTCGCAGGTTGCCATCCAGGTCGATCCGCGCCCGGCTTCCCTCCTGCCTCAGCACGGCCCTCGTATTGATCGTGATTCCCTCGACATCGCGCACCTGGAGCCATTGACCGACGAAATTCCGGGTCAACGCTTCGGCGCGCGAGTCCTCTCGCATTCGTTTGACCTGCTTCGCGAGGTTCTTCCTCAGCTCGTGATGCTCGGCCAACCGCATCAGCTCGTCGTCGGGCATGGTCGACCAGAGGAAATAAGAGAGTCGCGACGCCAGGGCATATTCATCAAGCAAGGGATGGGACAGACTCGAACCGCTCGGCGTCCGATTCGGTCGCTTCGACGCGGAACACAAAGCGAGGCGAGGCCAGCACGGCCACCATCGCGCGAGCGACCCCCTCCTCGAACCGACGGCCAGGCTGCTGATAAATCCCTTCGGCGATCGCCACCAATCGCTCGAGCGTTCGGTCGTCCACCGGTCGCCGGAAGGCGCGGGTCGCGAATCGTCGCAAGACATCCCGGGCGTATTGCCGGCGCTCCGGTGCCGATTGAGGGGGTTCGCCTTTGGACCAGAAGCGGTCGTAGTTCCGGGCCGGGTCCAGTGTTTTGGGTCCATCGGCCCCTGGACGCGAACCAAGACGAGCCGAACATCGATCGACGTGACCTTTTTTTCGACTGGACTCAACGGTTCGACTTCGAAGTTCAGCTTGTGGTCGCCAGCGGCGAGTTTCTCCTCAAACGCATAGCGATACGTCTTCCCATCCTGCCAGGCGTACGTTTCGCGAGCGAGTTGCTTGTCGTCGATCTTGAAGGTGACCGCACATCGGCCGGGATCGAAGATGAACGCTCCATTCACGGTCAATTCGAGCGCGATTCGGTAGTCACCCGCATTCTCGATCGTTAACGACCGAGATACCTTCGCCGGCGTGTAGAAACTCAATCGATCGGCGTTGCCCTTCCCATCCGGCCCGTGGAACTCAGACCCGCGATAGGTCCGCTCCGGCATCAGCTTCGACACGGTCGGCACGGCGCTCGCCACGATCGACTCGGCCGCCTGCATGTACTTTTCGAGCAGGAGCGGAGAGACCGAGAGCACGTCGCCGATATTGTCGAAGCCATAACCGGTGTCGTCGGGCGGAAACTCTTCCTCCGCCTTGAAGTCGAAGCCCATCAAGTCGCGAATGGTGTTGCGATATTCGACTCGATTGAGGCGGCGAATCGTTACGCGACCCGGGTCGGGATCCTTCGGATCGAGGCCGAATACGTCGCGCTTGATCCAACCGGCCAAGAGCTGAAGTTCTTTGTCCGACGGGCGCGGTTTCTCGGCGGGAGGCATGATGCCGGCGCGGACGTTCTTGAGCACGGCCGACCAAAGATCACGCTTTCCCAACATCGATTCGTCAGAAACGAACTGGTCGAATGTCACCCCGCCCTTTTTGACCCCCTCGGCATGACATCGGTAACAGTAATCGATGAGGATCGGCTGGATGTCCTCTTGAAACCGGGAGACCGCGGCGTTGTCTTTGTCAGCGCCGAAACTCGCTGGGACGAACTCCAGCAAAGCTAAGACGCACGCGAGGCCCAAATACCATCCGGCACATCCGAAGCCATGCTTTGCATGAAGTGTGCCCAAGCTTTGCTTCCGCGAGTGGAAGGGAGCGAACATGGATGGTATCATCGCCTTGGGGGTGGGATTTACGAGCGGATTACCAGCGCTATTTATCTTACACTCATTATGCCGTTGGTTAAACAAAAGATGCAACTTGGTAATTCGATTGTGGGATGCTCTCTTTCAAGGAATGAGCGTCAGCGAACGGCTGATCGGACACAATTTACCGACCGAAGCCGGCGGAAATGGGTGCATCGGCACACCAGAGTCGCAGAATCGGGCGTGGCCAAGAGTGTGATCGACACGGCCAATCATGGCCATCCACCTCAATTCCGATTAAATCGATCGAGATTATTGATTTTCTCTTGACAGACAGGTCTCGGCTGGGAATACTGTGCTCAAGAGCAGGGCGAAACGGCGAAGGCCGGCTCTGAGATCAGCCCGCGTATGGATGGAGCTCCGGCTACTGGACCATGTGCGATGGGCTGTGAAGAGTGACGGAGACGGGCTTCGCTTCCAGCTTTCCGTTCAGGCAGTCACCGATGGCTGTTGAAGCGATCGGCCATGCCTTAGGTTCGCCTACGCTCTTTACAACGCATCATCGTCCATGACCCGGCAACTGCGAACGCAGGGCCCTGCCTGTGTGAGGCAGCCCGCCGTCGCTGAACCGTCGACTCGTCACCAGCACGGGTGTTGAACCCGACTCCGACTTGTCGATCGGTCGCAGTCTGGGATCTGATCGCCCCGCCCACGTCGCCCGCTGTCATGAGCGCGGAGACATGGGGTGTCCGCTCCTGCGCCGGCTCCTCGTCCGGGCGAAACCCGGTGTCGGCCGGGAAGACGAACGCGCCGAGTCGTTATGACGTTCTGATTCCCTAAAGGAGACTATTTATGAAAATACGTATATTTCTTTGGTCCGCCGCGGTATTGTCCCTGACGATGGCGGTCCGTTCCCGCGGCGGCGAACCGCCGGCGACAGGCTCGCCCCCGCCTCTCGTGGCTCACGAGGAACTTGAGAAGCGGCTGGGCGACCCGGCGCTTCGCCTGATTGACGCGCGTCCGAGGGCCGATTACGACGGTGGTCACATCCCCGGCGCCGTCTGGCTGGACCCGAAGGTTTTCGAGCCGTTGACTCGGGGCGAGGCGGCGACCGACCGCGCCGCATGGGGTCGCGTGCTGACCCCACTGGGAGTCGGTCCCGAGACCGAAATCTTGGTCTACGACGACGATCGGTATCACCTCCCGGCTGGGCGTGTTTGGTTTTGGCTTTCGTACGCCGCGGACGCCCGCGCGGTTGGGCTGATCGACGGAAGTTTTTCGTCCTGGGAGCGGGCGGGTCGGCCGGTCTCCACCGGCGAGACTCGGGTCGCGGCGCGCGACGCCGGGGTCACGTTCCGACCCGGGCTGTTGGCCTCACGACAGGATGTCCAGACGGCCACCCAACTGCGAAGTTTCCAACTCGTCGATGCGCGTTCCGAAGACGAGTATCTCGGCAAGGGGGTCTGCCCGATCTCGAAGAAGCCGTTGCCCGGCGGCAGGGCCGGACATCTTCCGTCAGCCAAGCTGCTCGAGGCCGCCAAGGTGGTGCGCGAGGACGGCACATTCCTGGAACCCGCGGCCCTGCGCGCGCTCATGAGCCAAGCCGGGATCGAGACCGACCGGCCGACCATCCTCTATTCCAAGGGGGGCGCCCGCTCGAACGCAACCGTCTTCGCGCTCCGCAGGCTGGGAGTCCCCGTGCGGCACTACGTCTCCGGCCTCAACGAGTGGGCGTCGGACCCGACACTCCCTCTCGTGACCACGTCGGAACCATTTGGAGCGAACTAACCCGACAATCGGTACACCCACGGGACCGATCCCGGGGACACCTCCGAGCATTGCACGGACGACGTTAGACCGATTTCTTGTCGGCATCAATTGCGAGTACCGTTCGCCATTTCAGACTCTCAGAAAGGAAATATGATGATTGATCGAGTTCCTCAGTTGCGACTTCGTCGCGCGGGTTTCACGCTCATCGAGCTGCTGGTGGTGATCGCGATCATCGCCGTTCTGATCGCCCTGTTACTGCCTGCCGTGCAGGCGGCCCGGGAGGCAGCGAGGCGGATTCAGTGCGTGAACAACCTCAAGCAACTCGGCCTGGCCGCCCACAACTACCACTCAATCAACGACACCTTCCCGCCCGCGGTCTTTGCTTATGGCAGCGGCGAGATCAACCTCTGGGGCCAGACGGCTCGACTGATCCCTCACCTCGAACAGCAGGGCCTGTTCAACAGCATCAATTTCTCCCTGGGAATCAGCGACCCGGGTGTCGCCACGGTCGTCAAAACCCATGTCGCGGGGTTCATCTGCCCGTCCGACTTCGACCAGATGACCGACTCGAGCAACACGAACGACTTCGTCGGCTATGGCCGGATCAATTACGAGGCGAACGCTGGCAACGACACGGGAACGTTGAATGCGTCCCTGACGATCGAGACCAACAACGGGGTATTCATCGCGTTCAAGACGATCGGACTGGCGGCGATCACCGATGGGTCGAGCAACACGGCCCTCTATAGCGAGCGGATACTGGGCGACGGCGCTCCGAACACAGTATCCGTTCCAGGTGACTGGTTCTTGATCACTCCTCCAAGCAGCGCCAGGGCGGACGTTTACGCAACCTGCGTCGCGCTGAATCCGAACGGGTGTGATCGGGGACGCGAACCAGAATTCCTACGGCGGCCGGACGTGGATCACCGGCTACTACACCGCGACCCGGTACAATCACCTCATCCCGCCCAACGGGATCAGTTGCATCTACAACGACATTGGTGCGACTACAATCGCGTCGGCGACCAACGAGGGCGCCACGGCCTCCACCGCGTCCAGCCGTCACCCGGGCGGCGTCAACGTGCTCTTCGCCGACGGTTCAGTTCACTTCGTCAAGAACAGCATCAGCAACGTGGTCTGGTGGGCCCTCGGCAGCAAGAATGGCGGCGAGGTCGTCTCTTCGGATGCGTACTGAGATTCCGATCACTGACCGTGATCGCAGCATTTCGTCTGTTGGGCGCGGGTGTCCGAGTCGTTTTCGTGAGCAACTTGAAATGCCGGCGACTTGGGGTAATTCATCCTCAGTCTCCGATCGCCCCAACTGCGCCGGCCAGGTTGTTAACGTTGTAAATGGAACGCATGAGGTCGCGCTGCTCTTGCCGCCTATTGGTACGCGATACCAGGAAGATCAGGGCGATCAGGAATTGCAACCAGAGGAGGAAATTGAAAAAGGAAACGATATCTTCAATCGTGGTCAGCGGAACGGAAATAATATGCCCTTTCACAAAGCGCTGGGTTGCGCTGCTGAAGAGAATCGCGTTAACGAAGGCCGCCCAGGCCCACCCGAGTGATGTCATCCCGCTGCCCGAGCTGCCAGTTAGGACGGTCGTGTGCGACGGATCGCTAGACCGCACGATTTCAGCGAGGGCCTGGAAGGGATGGACCGCATACGCGAACGGGACGAAGATGAGAGGCATCCGTCCACTTGGCGGTGTCCTCTGTAAGCCCCGCGCTCCGAGGGGAATGAGATTGCTGTAGGCCCGATACATCCACATGCAGAACACGGTAAGCGTGACCGGAGTGAGGAGGAGTTGAATGAGCGTCGTATCAAACAGGCGAAACGTTTTTCCGCTCACAGTAATCGATGCCGAACCAATCAAAAGGAGCAGAGCGTGGGCCCACAGAAGACGTATCGTCAGTCGAGTACGCAGCCTGTTCGATCGGAACAATCTGATGCCGGCGAAATTGACCGTCGCAGGTGGCTGGGATGAGGCCATGACCGATTTGTTTGAGTTCGTATCCATGGGCGCGACCTAGTGCGTGGTGGGGAGTCGTTGCCGCCAGCCTCCTGACGTCCGATTTCTCCGCTGCGCACGATACTGCCGCGAATGCTTCGTTTCAATGAGTGTAGCGCGCTGTCCGGCTGAAAGCGGTCGATGAGTCATTAGGCCGACCACCGCGTGTTTAACGCCTGTCGGGGGAGATGCCACACCGTGTCGGTCAGTCAGTCGCAACGCCTGTACCCGCGACCCCCGGCCGGACCGTACTCAGGGGTGATGGGTCGCCCTGGCAGATGAAAGCACCCCAGTAGAACGGGTCGGGATATTTCGCCTTCATCGCGAGCTGCGCCTCGCGCAGTGCTTCGGCGCAGCCTCGGCCGGCCAGCAGTCGGCCGTAGAAGTCCTCCATCAGCTCGCCGGTCGGCTCATCGGGGACCTTCCACAGGCTCATGACCAGCGTCCTGGCCCCCGCCAGGACGAAGGCGCGCCGCAGGCCAAAGACCCCCTCGCCGACCCGGACGTGCCCCAGCCCGGTCTCGCACGCGGAGAGCACCACCAGTTCGGTGGCCAGGAGGTCCAGGCCCGCGACGTCCTCGGCAGTCAGCAGGCCGTCCTCGGCCTCCTCGGGCGGGTTGCCGGCCTTGAGCCAGGTGTTGGCGCCGGCCAGCGCCAGGCCCGAGCGCAGCATCGGGTTTTCCATCATCGGTCCCGAGAGCCTGGCCACGCCGTCATTTCTATCGGAGAATTCCCCGAAGTCAAAACTAACGCTCCGGGCCTCGCGATTGAGGTCGCGCTGCTGGTCGGGCAGGAAGAAACCGTGGGTGGCCATGTGGAGGATGCGAGGCGAGCGGCAAGCCGTCTTGAGCCGGCCCTCCAGCGCCGAAGCGTCGAGCAACGGGCTGGCACCGAGCAGCGCGGCGACCCGCTCGCCTTCGGCACGCGTCCCCGGCAGTCGATCGAAATAGTAGGCGCTGCGGTCACGGTCCAGGTCGCGCGAATGGCGCCCGCCGGAGACAGCGGCGGTCGCACCTGGCGCAACAGGCTGCAACGGCGGCCCGTCGGCTTTCTCGCCGCGTCACGAGCAGGCCGGACCTGAACCCCGCTTTCGGCTCGTCCGACTCTTGTATACTGACAGTCTCGAGGTCGAAATCTGGGTCGGCAATCACCAGAGGCCCGCCAGTTTGGCCGCTTGCGACGGCGCCGAAACGGAGCACGTCGCGGCCGCAGCTCAGGTAGCCGATCTGGTAATCGTCGATCAATCGGCGGCCGTCGGCGGTGGGTAGGACTTCGAAGGGGAGCCGCGCCAGATCGCCGTCGGGTGCGATGAGCAGGCGCGTGCGCCTCCCAAGAGCCGTAACCAGCTTGTCGAACAAGGCTGAACGCAAGGCCAAACCAGTGTCGCCCTCAGCGGGCGGAGTGGCTTCCTCCCGCCGTTTCGCGATGTCGCGGCCGTCCTTCATCTCGGCTTCGTCGATGATCCCAGCCCGGAAGTCGGCGATCAGCCTGTCGATCGGTTTGGCTTCGCCCAGGTCGATCAGTTGCACTTCGTCCGGAACGCCGCCCGGCAGGACGAAGGCGACATAGCGGGCCGGCTTCCATGGTTTCTCGCCCCGGGCCGGCACGGCCTGAAAATCGACAACAGGAAAGCGCACGAATTCGACGAGGGCAACTCCCTCGTCCACGCTCAGGGCCACGGCTCGGCGGTCGGCCGCGTGCAGCTTCCGCTCCAGGTTCATCTCGGGGATCTGCCGGGCTAGCTTCACTTCCAGCAGTTCTTTCTGGGCATACCACTCGGTGAGCGTTCGCGTGTAAGACTCGAGCCCTTCGGGCCCGGGACCCGCGAGCCTCTTGCGGGCAATTTGCATGCGCAAGGCGGCGAGCTCGCGCAGCTTGGGTTCCAGGGCGGGGTATCTGCCTCCCAGCACAGCATCGCGCTGCTCGGCCACGGCCTCGGCGGCGACGGCCTTCCTCCGCAGCACCAACTCGAATGCAGCATGGATTGCATCGGGGGAGTCGCCGAAGTGTTGCAGCACCAAGGACAAGAACAAGTAGACGTTCTCCTGAACCGTGTTGAGGAAGGCAATTCTTTGCCTCTCGGAGCCGACTGCGAGGATCTGTCCGACCATCCGGTCATGAATGGCCGTGGCCTGTTCCATCAACGGTATTGCCTCCGACGCGCGTGTCATGGCCGCGTACATGAGAGCCAGGTTGTTCAGGCTGGCGGCATAGGTCGGGTGGCTCTCGCCCAGCGCGGTGCGGCGGATCTCCAGGGCCTGACGGTAGAGGGGTAGAGCAGCCGCGTGGTCACCCATGGCTAGGTACAACCCCGCCAGGTCGTTCAGGCCGCCGGCATAGTCCGGGTGGCTCTCGCCCAGCGCGAAACGGCGGATCTCCAGGTCGTGGCGGAAGAGGGGTAGAGCCGCCGCGTGGTCGCCCATGCAGACGTGCCGGTTGACCAGCCGGTCGAAGAAGCCACGCAACGCCGCCAAATGCTCGCTACGCTTCGCTGGTGACCCGCCCAGGCCGACCAGGTACTATTCGACCATGCCCAAGCGTGATGCTGGCCGGCTCGACCCCCTGCCCTTTGCACCAGTCCAGGAGCCGCCGCACCGCCTGCTCATACGCCCGTTGCGCATGCGGATCGTGGTGCTCGGCATAGAAGAATTCATCACAGGCGAAGCGGGCCGCTCCCCCGGCCCGCTCGACCAGCACCGGCAGCGACGACGCGTTGCTCGTGGCCGGTACGCTCACCGTCGTCGCCTTGACCGACTCGTTACTCACTCTCGATTCCCTTTCCCGGGCCTCGCCGTCTCAACGGCGATCCCCCGCTTCTTCGCCAGCCTCATTGCAAAATCCCATTAGAGAATTGTATCGGCACATTTGGATGCATTAGCTTAGTGAGATCGGCCTGGAGCTCGGCCTCGCGGCGAGCGGCCTGCCGCTGTTGCACCACCAGGGCGATCGACAGGGCCGCGATCCCGATCAGGAGCATGAGCGTGCTCAGCCGGAACCGTTTCATAGCACCGCCTCGCGTGGGACATGATTGGGTGCGTTTCCGTTGTCGCCACCTTACCACACCCCTAGGCGTAGATTAAGCGGATTATGTACGACTAGGACAGGCCGGCAGCACGCATGCACTATGGCGTCGATGGTAGACGTCACTGCTTTTCTGAATTGCTTGTCACCTCTTCCGCTCGATTCCGCGCTATGAACAAGCCGCCAAAACTCACGCACCCTCACGGATCGCAGCAACTGAATCGCCAAATGCTGTTGGTATCCCCGGCATCCTTGACTAGATTATGCTCCCGCCATGTCAATGCAGGGTTGCCTTACGGAGGACCAAGCCATGAAACCGTCGCTGTCTCGGGTCTGCACGTCTATGATCGCCATCGCGGTTGGAACTGTTGTTCTCTTCTCGGCCAATACGCAATCACGCGGGGACGACATTCCTTTCGTCCAGAAGGAAAACGGTCCCTTCATGGTCGTGGCCAAAACGTTCAGAGGTGGTGATGCAGAGAAGTATGCGAAGGCCCTCGCCACGGAGCTGCGACAGGAACACAAGTTGCCCGCATACCTACTTCGGGGAAACACGATCATTGCTGGCGTCCAACAACTGACGGTCCTGGTCGGGGACGCCAAGACGCTCCAGGAGTCCGAATCCATCCTTAAGCAAGTCAGGGCTATTAGACCTCGCTGCCTTGCCGACAGTCCGAATCCTCGTCAGCGACGTCTGGCATATGCCTATCGCACCACGAACCCGCTGCGTCCCGCCAACCCACCGATCAAGCGACGCTGAACTCTTCGCTCGGCGACGTGACATGATAACAGAAGGCGACCAGATCGCTCTCGACACACGCGCTAAGACACCCGCTCCATCCCATCTGTTACGTTCCCAGCTAACTGGCGTGATTTACTGAGACTCCTCGCCGATCCCCGCCACAATTCACAGCAAAGAATTAATCGCCAAGCAGTTAGGGCAGATTTCGGGTGCCACTTGTCGTACCCGCAATGGTGTCCGGGATTCCTCGGGGAGACCTTCCGATGCCCAAATGCACTGCATTCCTGCAACTGAGCTTCTCTCTCGGTCGCTCCTTGTCCAATCGAGGACGATCTCGTGCATGCGGCGGCGCGACCTCGGCCGCGGCGCGCGGACTGGCCCGAATTTCTTATTTGGGTTTTTCGGAACGCTTCCGCGCGACTCGGTCGCGCTGCATCTGGCATTGTCGTTCCCGCTCCCGAAGGATCGGCATGATCTCCTCCAAGCTCGCCGATCCGTTGGCCACCATTCCCATCATGATGAACAGGTATTTGCTGGGGCGACGGCCTGTGTGAAGGAACAGCAACGTCACGCCGATCACGGCCACATAGAAGTTGAGCAACACCCCTTCACGGTTGTGACTGATCAGGTGGTCGAATCGGGCGTACGATTTCATCCAGCGAAAAAACAGCTCGATTTGCCAGCGATGCCGGTACAAAATCCCGATGACCGAGGCGTCGACCTCGAGCAAGGTCGTCAGCAAATGGACCGGATTCCCGGGGTCGTCCGGGGGGACGATTACCACCTCGCGGAGGACCATGTCCGGCGGCTTGCGATGATCCGAACCGACCAAACGCACCAGGCGGTCGCTGATGACGCCAGCGTCGCGGGCGTCTTGAGTGGGTTCGCGTGTCTCGATGGTTTCGAGCTTGGGGACTCGCGGCCCTGGCTCCCGAATCCGCATCACGAAGTCGGCCCCTTTTGGGGGATGGGCCTCGATGAGCTCGAAGCTGAAAATCCCCCGATCGTAGATGTGAATCGCGCCGGGGGTGATCGTATCCAGGGCAGTCTTCGCCTCGCCTTCACCGTGCTCGGGGATGACGATCAGCTCCGGGAGCCAGGTCTCGACATCGACATGAAAGTCGAGCCGGGCTCCTGTCTTACTGCCGGAGCGGCGAATGGCCCAAGTGACGGCGGCAGCCGCTTTGAGGAAGGTACCATCGACGGCGAGTATTTGACGGTGCAGGGCCGACAGCGGTTCGGCGGCCTTGGCCTGCCCCGGTTTGAGGACTTCTCGCCGGAGGTGATCGAGGATCGGCTGCAATCGGGTCGGGTCGGCCAACTTGTTGAAGTCGGAGAGGGTGCTTTTGCAGAGTTTGCCGATAGTGAGGTGTTTCTGAGCTTGTCGCGTCTGGCTGAAATCCTCCATGGTCCTGAGGGTTCGCAGCGCGGGGTTGAAAAAGGCGAGGAGGTAGGCGACAAAGACGTCGTCGAGGAAGAGGTCGCGATTGCCGTGGGGATCTCGCTCCCTCAGTTGGCCGATGAGCCGTTCGAGGGAGTGGACGTGCTTGGCCCCGACGACCTGCTCGGGCCAGACCGGCAGGTCACGCAGGCGCGACAACTCCGACTCGTCGCGGTTACGCCGTCGAGCAGGAGGAGCCGGTAATGGGGATCGCTTCTTGGCCGTCATGAAGAGACAGTTTGGCCAAAATGCCCCAAATCGCGCAAGTGAAGATTTGATAAATACATGATGAAGATATAATGACGACGAATCCCGGACACCATTGCGTACCCGACCAGTGCCCATGCTGCTTGGCCGAGCGCACTGGTCGGGTACGACCAGTGGCGCCCCAGATTCGGTGGAGATCCGTGAGGAGTCTCGATTTTCTTCGGGCTAGGGGCTCGTCTCGGCGGACTGATCCGCTGGGCTATGCACCCAGGCCCTCCAGGCACGAGGAAGTAGCGATGCTCTCGCCTTACCCGACTACTGACGGGCCTTCAATCGCCGCTCTGACCAACAATTCGGGATGTGTACGGGTGTCTCCATCTCCGGTTCTTACCACACGGGCACAAACCGGGAAACGGAACATGACCCATATTCAATCTCTCGCTCTCAACCAGCGGACTGCCTAGTTTATCAATATCGAACCCGTCCCGCTTTTTGCCCCCCGGACCTGCCCCGCTCGTTGCCCCGAGGCGATCAGTGTATGGTCATTCCCGCGATGGAACGACCGGTCGCCGGAACAGGCGGTGGATAACCCGACCTAGCACGGCAACCATCCCCAGAGTTACCAAGGCTTTCACCATGACACCTAGAATCGCTTCCTTCTGGTCGCCAGCAACACGGTAATTGTTCGCCATTCTGAAATGCCAATCCTCGAGCGATGTGTGCCCGAACGGTGGACCGGGGGGCCGGTTATTGGCGGCCTTTTTCGTCTCTATCGCGTGGTATGAGCTGATGGTATGGAGCCTAATTGCTTCGGCACCTACCGAGAACAAGAGGGCCGCGATTGCCACGTCGAGGATCAATCCGAGCAACGTGAACCGCAGCCGAAGCGGCGGCAAGGACCGCCATCGGACTTCCCCGGCTTCGTTACAGACTGGGACCAAGGGGATGTTGATTCGCAAGTCTGCCTCCGGACTCCGATGCCGAATACGACCGCTTTCGGCACTTCTGCTCAGCGTAACGAAATCCCGTTGAAAAGTCCCTGGAAGCCGTCCCTTTACCCGTCCCGGAATCAGCGTCCCTGGCGCCGACCAGTTGCTGGGTTCCGTTAAAGGCTGGCTGTAGCGTTGTCTTTGTGCGTTTTCTACGGGAAGGCCACGTTGCACTCGCAACGGCCGCCGCGTCTTTCCCTCTCGGCAAACGTCGATCCGCGCTGTGTCGGGTTGCCCTGGCATGGCCGGCACCGTCGACGCTTGGCGCAAAGCCGGGTACAATCGGTGTCGATTTGAATGAGTCCGATGCGCCAGGTCTGGAGTATGGCGGCAATGGGTCACTCCGTTCGCTCGGACAACCCTACCATCGTCGTGAAGGCCATTGCGAGTTTCGTCCTGGCGGGACTGGCTTTTGGTGCCGGTCTCATGGCCGTCGGCTGGATTTCCCCGCCCTGATGGTCGTGATGTTGGCCTCGACCCTGCTCTCGATCCTCCTGGGCCGCCTGTCTCAATGGGAAGTCCGCCGGAGCAATGGGCGAGTCCAAGGATCGGGTCTCGCTGGCTGGGGTATCTGCCTGAGTGTATTGGGGATTGTGTTCCTCTTGCTCGCGCCCAAAGTGAGCCACTGTCGAGGGGCTCGCCGTGCGCAGGCGGGCAACAACTTGAAGCAGATTGGCCTTGCCTTGAGTAACTACCGTCAGGACCACGGTCGGTTTCCGCCGGCGGTAGTTTATAGCCCAGATTGCCGGCCGCTCTATAGCTGGCGGGTCTTGATCCTGCCATACCTGGAGCAGAAGGCGCTCTACGACACGTTCGATCTGAACGAGCCCTGGGATAGCCCGCATAACCATGAACTCCTGGCCCAACGACCCTCGGTCTATGACCCCGTAGGCATCGACGTAGCGCGTACCCTGACCTACTTTCAGGTGTTCGTCGGTGCCGGAACGGCATTTGAGGGTAGCAAGGGCACGACCCTCGATGATTTCCCGGACGGTCCGGAGAGGACCCTGCTCGTCGTCGAGGCGGCCGATCCCGTGCCGTGGACCAAGCCGATGGACCTACCGTACATGACGGTCGCGCAACTGCCCCCGCTCGGCGGTGTTTTCAAGGAGAAGTACCGGCCGTTCGACGCCACGCGTGCCGACGGATTCCACCTGCTGCTCGCCGACACATCGGTCCGGTTCGTTCGCAGGGGGACGATTAACGATGCAGCCCTCCGGGCGCTCGATCACGCGCAATGGGAAGGAGTCAAACGACTGGAAATTCTGACGCGGAGTGAATCGTCTTTTCAGATCAGGTCCGATTATTCAGGCGTCACACGTTACCTCAAGTCCTGTCGAGCGTTATATCGAGCAGCGCCGGTCCGATTATTCAGGCGCCACACGTAAGTCCAATGCCTGCAAGGCTGTGACGCCGTGACGCCGATTTTCGTCCCTGGCAAGTGTGTGCGCATTTCACGTAAAATGCGACCCTCCTCGCATAACGACGGGACTCCTCGCAACGCTGGAGCTGCTATCGTGTCGCTGTTGGTTCAGAAGTTTGGTGGGACGAGCGTCGCCGATTCGGGCAAGATCTTGGCGGCAGCACGGCGGGCGATCCAGGCCCACAACCGGGGTGAGCAAGTCTTGGTCGTCGTGTCAGCCCGCGGGCATACGACCGACGAGCTGATTGCGCTGGCCAAGGAGATCACGGAGAATCCGCCGGCCAGAGAGATGGATATGCTGCTCTCGACCGGCGAGCAGGTCAGCGTCGCCTTGATGGCGATGGCCATCGAGAGCCTGGGAGTGCCGGCGATCAGCTTCACTGGGGCTCAGATCGGGCTGGTGACCGACAGCTTCCACACCAAGGCCCGGATCAGGAACATCTCGACCGAGCGGATGGTCCAGGCCCTGGGTGAAGGCAAGATCGTCATCGTGGCGGGTTTTCAAGGGGTGGATGAGAACTACAATATCACGACGCTGGGCCGGGGCGGCTCTGACACGACGGCCGTGGCACTGGCGGCCGCGCTCGGCGCCGGCGGCTGCGAGATTTACACCGACGTGGACGGTGTGTACACGACCGACCCGCGAGTCGTCCCCGAGGCACGCAAGATCGACCGGATCAGCTACGACGAGATGCTCGAGCTGGCCAGCCTGGGCGCCGGTGTGATGCATTCGCGCTCGATCGAGTTCGCCAAGAAGTACGGAGTACCGATCCATGTGCGCAGCTCGTTTTCGGATGCGCCGGGCACGTGGATCGTCGACGAGCTGGACGCCAGGCGAGCTGGGAGTACCGGTCACCGGGGCGGCACTGGCCAAGGACGAGGCGCGGATCACCATTCGGGGTGTCCCCGATCGGCCCGGCGTGGTTCATGCGATCTTCCGCACGATCGCGGCCGCGAACATCGTCGTGGACATGATCGTCCAGAACGTCTCGACCGGCGGGACCACCGAAATCAGCTTCACCGTGGCCAAGGGAGATCTCCCCGAGACCTTCCGCGTCGCCGAGACGGCAGCGCGGACCATCGGCGCGACCGGCGTCACCTTCGACCCCGATGTCGCCAAGATCTCGGTGGTTGGGCTGGGCATGCGCACCCACACCGGCGTCGCTACCACGATGTTCGCATGCGCTTTCCGACGCTGGGATCAATATCCAGATGATCACGACCAGCGAGATCAAGATCAGCGTCCTGGTCGATCGTGCCTCGGCGGTGCCGGCGCTTCGAGCCGTCCATCTCGCGTTCATGCTCGATCGAGCTCAATGGCAGCACCCCGTCGACATCCACTGTCTTCAAGCCCTCGCAATCCCCGAACCGGGCGATGAAGCTGGTGCCGCTGGCCGATGGAGATGTCGATCGGGATTCGCCCGCGACCGAGCCGCGTCCGCGAGGCATGGAAGACCTGGTGATCGCCGGAGTGGAGCTCGACGAGTCGCAGGCCCGGGTCGCGCTTGTTCGACGTGCCCGACCGGCCCGGCTACGCCGCGCGCGTCTTCCGGGCGATCGCCGAAGCGGGCGTGTTCGTGGACATGATCGTGCAAAACGTCGGCTCCGACGGCAATTCCATGCTCTCGTTCACCGTGCCGCGCGACGCGGCCCAGCGCGCCGCACAGGCCGTCCAGAGTACCGGGGTCACCCAGGTTTCCATCGAACCGACTCTGGCCAAATTGTCGGTCTCCGGCGTGGGAATGCGCACCCATACCGGCGTCGCCACCCGGATGTTCGCCGCCCTCGCCGAACGCGACATCAATGTAAACTTGATCAACACCAGCGAAGTCCGGATCAACGTCGGCACCGACATCGACCGCGGCCGTGAAGGACTCGAATGCCTCAAACGCGCGTTCGCACTCTAGCGACATCCAATCAGACTTCGGCAATAAGCCTTTGCATTCGACAGAAGTCGAGAAAAAAGGGAGCGATCCGTGGCGAGAGACAAGGTCGTTCTGGCTTACAGCGGCGGACTGGACACGTCGGTCGCGGTCAAGTGGATCAATGAGACGTACGACATGGACGTGATCACCTACACCTGCGACCTGGGCCAGGGCCAGGACATCGAGGCGATCCGTCAGAAGGCGCTCAAGACCGGCGCGATTGACGCGGTGGCCGAGGATGCGCGGAACTTGTTCGTGGATTACTTCGTGTTCCCGTCGCTGGCGGCCAGCGCCCTTTACGAGGGCAAGTATCCGCTGGCGACCGCGCTGGGCCGCCCGTTGATCGCTCAGCTCATGGTGCGGGTCGCGCGGGAGCATGGTGCCGCGGCCGTCGCTCATGGTTGCACCGGTAAGGGAAATGACCAGGTTCGGTTCGACGTGACTTTCCAGACGCTCGCCCCGGATCTGAAGATCATCGCGCCGGTCCGAGAATGGAAATGGACTCGGACCCAGGAACTGGAGTATGCCGCGAAGCACGGCATCGAAGTCGAGGCGACGAAGAAGTCGATCTTCAGCACCGACCAGAACCTCTGGGGCCGTTCGATCGAGGCCGGCATCCTGGAAGACCCCTGGGTCGAGCCCCCGCCGGAGACCTTCCAGTGGACCACGGACCCGCGGCTGGCTCCCGACGAGCCCGAGGAGGTCGAGATCACCTTCGATCGGGGCAAGCCCGTGGCTCTCGACGGCCGAGTGCTCGACGGCGCCCAACTCATCGTCGAGCTCAATCAGCTTGCGGGCAAACATGGCGTCGGGAGGGTCGACCACATCGAGAACCGGCTGGTCGGGATCAAGTCCCGCGAGATCTACGAGGCCCCCGCGGCCTTGGTGCTCCACGAGGCTCATCGCGAGCTCGAGTTCCTCACGCTTTCCAAGGAGGCGATCCGCTTCAAGACCTTGGTGAGCCAGGCCTACGCCGACCTGATCTACAATGGGCTCTGGTTCAGCCAGCTCCACCAGGACCTGATGGCCTTCACCGTCTCCAACCAGCAATATGTCTCGGGAGTCGTGCGAATCAAGCTGTTCAAGGGGCATGCGCAGACTGTCGGCCGTAAGAGCGAACACAGCCTCTACCGGCACGAGCTGGCGACCTACGAGGAAGGGGACCAATACGACTCATCGGCCGCGCTGGGATTCATCAAGATCCACGGCCTGGGCCAGACCACGCAGGCCAAGCATCAACTCCTGCGCGGACCTGGAGGCGCGCGACTGGAGCTCCCCAGCATCATCCCGCCAGCTCGCAGTGAGTATCCCAGCTCGAAAGGATGAAGGATGAACGGAGACGGGCGAATCGAATTGATTC
Source organism: uncultured Planctomycetota bacterium (assembly GCA_963779785.1). Lineage (GTDB taxonomy): Bacteria > Planctomycetota > Planctomycetia > Isosphaerales > Isosphaeraceae > CAVRFS01. The sequence continues at coordinate 144,308 of CAWAAW010000031.1, read as the reverse complement.
ATCCATCGCCGGCGACAAACCACGACGGAAGTTGCTCATGCAATTCGGCTTTTGGTAAGATATCCTTGATGTAGTGAGGGGCGGGTAAAGCGTCCTCGGTGTGCCGCGCTGAACTGTTCGCTTCAGGCGGCATGACCCGCACAGGTATCCGAATATCGCGTCCGGTCGGAGGTGGCCGTGTCAACAGAGATGAATACGACCAGTGACGACCGAATTGGCGGTTATCGCTACATTCGTACGATTCATCCGGGCGCGACCTCGGTCGTGATGGAGGTGTTGCAGGAGGGAACTCAGCGCCGGTTCGCCTTGAAGCAGTTGCTGGCGTCTCACGCCGAGGATCGCGATGATTATAAAGCATTTATGCACGAGGCGAAGCTCGGGATGGAGCTAAGGCATACCAACCTAATCAGGGTGTATCGAGTTCGTCAAGGATTCGTCGCAGCCGTACTTCGTGATGGAATTGTTCACGGGCTATCATCTCAAGCTGCCGATCGCGCGTCCCTCGGTCTATCCGCTGCCGAAAACGCTCCTGCACCGAATTGTCGAGCAGGCGGCCACGGGATTGGCGTTCATGCACGACAAGGGATGGATTCACCGTGACGTGAAGCCCGAGAACATCCTGTTTAACAAGTCGGGCGAGGTGCGCGTGATCGACTATGCACTGGCCCGACGACATGCGGCCGGGCTTCTCAAGATGTTCGAAGGCAAGATTCCGCGCCAGGGAACCAAGACGTATATGTCTCCCGAACAGATTCGCTGTGAGTCGCCGGCCCCGACGGCCGATATTTACAGTTTCGGAATCTCCTGTTATGAATTGGCTTGTGGCCGCCCGCCGTTCCGCGCCAATTCGTCACAAGAACTGCTGGAAAAGCACTTGAATGAACGGCCGCTACCGCTTACGAGCCACAATCAAGCTGGTTACGCCCGAATTCAATGATTTGATCTTGAAGATGATCCAGAAACGGCCGGCGGATCGGTTTAGCAGTCTCCACGAGTTTATGTCGCGGTTCCGGTCGATTCGGATCTTCCAGGACGACGAGGATCCCTTGGCGGGACGCGACAATCGAATGTACTGAGATCGCTCCGAGACCGGCACGCTCTCAGCGGCCGTGTGCAGCGTGTGCCCGCCGCGACAACCGCATTGTCGCGAATCGTCGGCTGAGTGCCGCCGATGCCCGGGCGAATCGCTTGCGGCACTCCCAAGGGAAAAAGGCCATTTCGAGAGGCCAAGTCAATGGCCGAGGACCCCGCCCCGATGCGCACCGCAAATGAGCCGCGACTCCCTTTCGAGGCGCCGATCTACGAGATGGAAGCGCGCCTGGCCGAAATGGAAGTCGCAGTATGCCAAAAACCGAACCGGCGGCTGACACGACCCGGATCGCCGAGCAGATCCGCCGGCTGCGTCGCGAGCTGGCGGCGCTCAAGCGCGAGGTTTATTCGAACCTCGACCCCTGGCAGACCGTCCAGGTTTCCCGACATCAAACGCGCCCACAAACCCGCGACTACATCGAGCTTATCTTCGAGCAATTCGTTGAGCTGCACGGTGACCGAGCGTTCGGTGACGACCAGGCGATTGTCACCGGGCTCGCACACCTCGACGATATCAAAGTGATGTTTATCGGCCATCAAAAGGGCAAGAACCTGGCCGATCGCAAAGCCTGTCATTTCGGCTGCGCCCATCCCGAGGGCTATCGCAAGGCACTCAAGAAGATGCAGATCGCCGCCAAATTCGGCCTGCCGATCATTTCCTTCATCGACACTCCCGGCGCTTATCCAGGGATCACCGCCGAGGAACGCGGCCAGGCCGCCGTCATCGCCGAGAACCTGATGGCCATGAGCCAGATCCGTTCGCCGATCGTCTGCGTGGTGATCGGCGAAGGCGGCTCGGGAGGCGCGCTGGGGATCGGCGTCGGCGACCGCCTGGCCATGCTCGAGTACACATATTACTCGGTGATTTCGCCGGAAGGCTGTGCGTCCATCCTCTGGAAAGGGAACGAGCACGCCCCCAAGGCCGCCGCAGCACTCAAGATGACCAGCCGCGACCTATTGGGATTCGGCATCATCGACGATATCGTCACCGAACCGCTCGGCGGCGCCCACCGCGACCACGCGAGGCCGCCGGAAATCTCAAGTCGTATCTCATCCACGCCATCCGTCAACTCAAGGAAATCCCCCTCGACGATCTGCTCCAGCGCAGATACGACAAATACCGCAAGATGGGCGTCTTCCTGGAAGCGCTCCCAATCACCGATAGGAACGGGCAGATCGGTACATAGAGTACCCGGACGCCGATCATCGACCGGAGTCCAGGTCAGTCAGTCTCGCCTCGACACTTCGGAAATCCAACTGAGTCCTCGCCGGATCCTCACACCTTGGCCGGCACCACGAAAGGTGCCCGGTATTCGCGGGTCAGCATCGAGTCGGCCTCGGAATCGTTGACGAACGACTCGGTCGAGGGATTGATGTGCAGCTTACGGCCCAGGCGATAGGCGATATTTCCCAGGTGGCAATACGCGCTCGAGAGGTGTCCCTCTTCGATGTCGGCGTTCAAGAGCTTGTGGTCGCGGGCCTTGACGGCCTTGACGAAGTTGGCGAAGTGGTCGCCGCCGCCGCTGCCGCCCGGTCCTTTTTCGAGCTTGGGTCCGAAGAACACCTGCCACGACTCATAGCTGGTGATCGCCAGGATTCCCTCGGTCCCGTAGAAGATGTCGCCGATCTTGACCTTGGCTTCCTCGTTGGTGATCAGGCCGCGGACTTCGAACTGGAGCTCGCAGTCGTCGAATTCGAAGCCGACGTGCAGCGTGTTGGGCGTCTGGCCATCGTCGGAGTAACCGAACCGGCCGCCTGAGGCCACCACGGCCTTGGGAAGCTCGTTCTTGCCCAGGCCCCAGCGGGCCAGGTCCATCTGGTGGATCCCCTGGTTGCCCAGGTCGCCGTTGCCGTAGTCCCAGAACCAGTGCCAGTTGTAATGGAATCGATTGGGGTTGAACGCGTGCTTCGGGGCCGGGCCGAGCCAGATGTCGTAATCGACACCTTTGGGAACGGGGGCGTCGGCCGTATGTCCGATCGAGCCGCGCGGCTTGTAACAGAGCCCCTTGGCCATGTAGATCTGGCCCAGCTTGCCCGAGCGCAGAAAGGCCATTGCATCCTGGATGCCCTGGTGGCTGCGGCATTGAGTGCCGGTCTGGACGATCCGATCGTATTTCCGCGCGGCCTCGACCATCCGGCGCCCTTCGCTCACGTTATGGCTCACCGGTTTCTCGACGTAGACATCCTTGCCGGCCTGGCAGGCCCAGACCGTCGCCAGGGCGTGCCAATGGTTGGGAGTGGCGACGGAAATGGCGTCGATCGACTTGTCGTCAAGCAGCCGGCGGATGTCCTGCACGACCTTGGGCTCAGACCCGTACCGCTTTTCGATCGCCTTCTGTGGCCCGGCCGGTCACGTTCAGGTCGATGTCGCAGATCGTGGTGATGCGCGTGTCCTTGAGGTTGGCTCCAGCCGGCGACGTGTTCCATCCCGCGGCCCTTGACGCCACAGACGGCGATGCGCAATGTGTCATTGGGCCCGGCCGGCTTGGCATCGGCGTCCCCATCGGGCTCCGCGCCTCGGGCCGGGATCGCGGCCAGACTGGCCGCCACGGCAGCGGTATCCTGAAGGAATTGTCGGCGAGCGAGCGATGCGCATGGATGATACCCTCGGGAGGGATGGCGGGATTGGTCAGAGTGAGAGCCATCTCAGATCATCAGACCGAAGGGATCGACACGCGTCAAGAGCCGAGAGAATGCGGAAGCCGGGAATCGTTGGCCAGTGGAACGGCTCTAGTTCGGCCGCAAAGCGCCCCGAGCCAGCGAGGAGGGGTCGTTCGAGACCTTTTCCGCGAACACACGAAGGGCGTTCAATACGGTCCGGAGTTGGGCGATGGCCTGGGTCGCCGAGATGGCCATGGTGTTCAGATTGTCGTGCAGCTCGGACTGAGTGATCAATTTCTGAAGGCTGCCGGCGGTGTTCAGGCCGCCTCGGCCGTCGCGGAGATTTTTGGTCAAGAGCTCGAGGTCGGACGAGACCAAGTTGATTCGCCTGACCGCCTGGCCCAGGTCGGTGACCGGCGCCTTGTCGACCGGGGCGCACATATCCTTGAGAACCGGATCGATCTGGGCGATGCCGGCCTCAAGGCGAGCGGCGGCCGAAGAGAAGCGATCGATGCCCGTTTTGAGCGATCTGGCGCGTTCTCGCGTCGAGCGTGTCGTCGAGCTTCTTTGCCACTTGCCGAAGCGAGGCGATGGCCGGCTGAACATCGGCCTCGTTGGCCTTGATGACCCGTTCGATGCCCTGGGCGGCCTTGGAGACGTTCTTACCGGCGTCGGCCACCGACGCCAGGAAGTCGTCAAGCTTCTCGGCACTCTTGGAGATCTTGGCGAGCCCGGCCGCGGCATCATTGATCGACCGGAGCGTGTCGCCGGCCTTCTCGAACGCTTTGGTGGCAGCCTCCAGGGCCTTCGACGGGTCGGGGGCGACGTCGCCGTCGATGACGTGATCGCGAGCCGCGACGGGCGACCGGCTGGTTTCGAGAAGTCCGGGGCCGGTCCCCGGTAGCATGTCGACCGTCACGTCGCCGATCAACGAACGAGACAATCGCGGACGGGTTCCCTCGTGGAGCTTGTACTTACGCTCCAGAGCCAGAGTCACCAGCACGCCGTCGGGCTGGTTGGGGCGCTCGTCGAACGTGATGGCCGAGACTTCGACCGATCCGGATGCCGCTCTTGCGCACGGGAACACCCTCGAGCACGCCCGGTGCCTCGGAGTAATGAACCGTGAGATAAACCTGGTCGCGCAAGATCGACGGCGACTCGCCGAACCAGATGATCATCATGGTCAGGACCAGCCCGGCCACGATCACGAACATGCCGATCCGGAACTGCATCAGGCGCTCGTTCATGTTCATCCTCGTACTGGCTAGCGGTCCAGGCCTTTTGCTAGCGGGTCTCGTACACGGCCTCTGGGAGCCGAAGCCGTGCGTAGCAGGGCCATCTCGCGGATCCGTTCGCCCGCCTCGCCACGAACGAACTGGCCGACTCGCGGGTCGGAAAACTTCTCAAGGTCTTCGGGCGGCCCGTCGTACAAGACCTGCGACTCATTCGGCCCGAGCCGCGCCAGGGGATACAGCATCACCACCCGGTCGGCGACCTTGGTGACGGTCTTCATATCATGGGTCACGACCACGCCGGTCGTCTTCTTGGAGCGCTGGGTTTGGAGGATGAGCTCGTTGATCACGTCGCTCATGATCGGATCCAGCCCGGTGGTCGGCTCGTCGTAAAGCATGACTTCCGGCCCGATCGCCAGGGCCCTGGCCAGCCCGACGCGCTTTCGCTGCCCGCCCGACAGCTCGGCGGGCTTCTTCGACTCGATCTCCGGCGGCAAGCCGACCTCCAGCAGCCGCTCGCCGACGATCCGGCGAACGTGTGCCTCGTCGCAAATAGTGATGCTCGCGCAGGCCGAACGCGACGTTGTCAAAGACCGTCAGGCTGTCGAAGAGCGCGGCCATCTGAAACAGGAAGCCGAACCGGAGCCGCATCTTGACGAGCTCCTTACCGTTCAGCTTGGCGACGTCGCGGCCGTCGAACCGGATGTCGCCCTCACTCGGATGCAGCAAGCCGATGATCAGCTTGAGCATCACCGTCTTACCGCAACCGCTCTCGCCGATGATGCAAACGGTCTCGCCACGATGGATCGCCAGGTTGATCCCACGCAACACCGACTGATATCGGAATCGCATGTTCACGTTGCGGATCTCGATCAGGTCCTCCTTCTTTATGGCGACGGCCGCTGGTCCCTCGCTCATAGCAATCCTTCCGTCTGGGGCCAGATCGACCGGTACACGTTGTTCCAGCCCAAGCCGAGCACGAAATCGAGGGCCAGGATTGCAATGAAAGAAAAGACGAACGCCTCGGTCGCGGCCCGGCCCACGCCCTCGGCCCCGGCTTTGGAATTGAAACCGCGGTGGCAACTGATCAGGGCAATCGCCGCGCCGAAGAAGTAACTCTTGAACACTCCCGCGAAGATGTCCAGGCTATCGAGGAAGTCGCGTGTGTGCTTCCAGTAAGCGAACGAATCGATGTTGAGGATCTGGGTGCTGACCGCGGCTCCGCCGATCACGCCCATGAAGTCGCCCATCAGAGTCAAGAGCGGAATCAACATGACGCAGGCCAGGAAGCGCGGCACCGCCAGGTAATAAATCGGGTTGGTCCCCAGAGCCGAGAGGGCGTCGATCTGCTCGGTGACGCGCATCGTCCCCAGTTCGGCGGCCATGGCCGAGCCGACTCGACCCGCCAGCATGGTCGCCGCCAACACCGGACCCAGCTCCCGGACGATCGAAATGTTGATCACCGACCCCAGCCGGGTCGCCAGACCCATCATCGCGAATTGATGGTAGGCCTGGATCGCCAGCACCATGCCGATGAACGTCCCCGTGATCGCCACAACCGAGACGCTCTTGACCCCGATCGCATAGAAAATCGGTACGAGCACCGACCAACGCGGCCGGCGTCGCACGATCCAGACCAAGGTCAGCACCGAGAAATGAGCGACGTCACCGACTTCCGCGACCGCGTCGAAAATGTGCTCGCCCAGACGCTGCACCGGCGTCGGGCCATTCTCGGGTAGCAGCGCCGATTCCGTCAGCGGGGCAACCGCCATCGCCAGGTCACTCCTTCAGCGGCCTGACGACCGCGTTCAAAGCCGAATCTCAGGTCCCATGCTCCCGACGAGACAATCAGACGGGACTGACTCGGAAACCGCGGATTCCGCACATCCCTGGATCCGACGACCGTGCGGAGATCTTACGATGTCGGAATCTGCATGAGTGCAATGAACCGGCGGCAAAATCCATTAACCGGCAGGGCCGCGGACCGACCTGTACCCACGGCGATCACAATCGTTCTCGCCGTCACTCATTTTGGACTTTCTCTCGAAAATTGACAAGGCCGACCACGCCGGACCGTCACCGAATGATTTCGACTTAAAGTAGGATACGACAATGGCAGTGCGAACGGCGATCATAGCCCTAATTCGTCGAGGCGCTGCTCCAGCATGGCTTCGATCATGGCGGCGGTTCGGCGGTAGGTCTCGTGGTCGCTGCCGAATGGATCGGCGACATTTCCGCCGGCCGAGTCGAGCAAGAAGGTACGGGGTTCGATTTCGGGAACCAGCTCCAGCAAGGCCTCCAGGTGGTCGATCGTCATGGCGAAGATAAAGTCGGCCTGCCGCGCAAGGTTGGCGGCGACCCTGCGGCTGCGATGATTCTCGAGCGTTCCGCCCATTCCGCGGACGACGTCCACCGCGTTGGACGCGGCCGGATCGCCGTTGGCGGCGACCAACCCCGCCGATCGGATCACGTAGCCTCGCCGTTCGAGCTCGTCGAGTGGACAGCCGAGCCGGCGTGCCAGGAGCTACCTTGCAGATTGCTTCGGCCATCGGGCTGCGGCAGGTGTTGCCCGTGCAGACGAACAACATGATTAGGCTTGCCGTCTCAGCCAGAGTCGCGGCGTCGATCACACCTTCGCGTTCGATGCTCCAGCAATTCTCATCGATCTTGACCACCGTCGCAAAGCGCTGGTATTGCGTCGGACCGGCGTCAACGACCATCTCGATGCCGTTGAGCCCGCGCAAGGCCTCGGCCGTCGTGGGGACTGGGTGGTCGCGACTGGCTGCCATCGTGATGGCCACGGGACAGGGCAGCAACCGCAAAAGGTCGCGGACAATCGGATGCGACGGGCTCCGGAGCGCGAGGTCGCCAGCCGGTGAGATCAGTGACTTGACATCCTCGGGCAGACGGCTGCCCAGGCCGTTAGCCATGGATTGCGAGAATACCAGGATCGCGGGACCCGGCCAAAGCCGCCAGGCCATCCGTCGCCCGATCTGCGAGATTTCCGGCACCCAGTCGGTCACCTCCTCCGGGCCCTTCAAAAGCAGCGTAAGTGGACGTGAAGACCCGGGCCCCCTCAGCGCTCGCACCCGGGCAACGCTCTCGGCGTGGAGCGCGCAAGCCGCCAGGACATACACCGTCTCAGTCGCTAGCCCGACGACACCCCCTTGCGCCAGACAAGCGACCGCACGATGAACCACGTCGCGGAGGTCATCAGCCTGAGAAACGTCGATCCATAGCGGCGCGTCTGTCATCGGACCCCATGATTCATCGTGAATTGGAGAAGAAGCCATCGCGAAATCGCTTCCGATGCCTTCTCGCGATCGGTCATGCCGCCGGTTCGAGCATGCGCTTTTACTCTACGAAGAGGCCCGAGAACCGGTCAACCCGCCGCACCCGGGCACCGCCCGTCTACACCGCCCGTCCCGCGGGCCGTCGGCGTGAGGGTTTGCCCCGAGTTGCGAGCATCGCCTCAGAACAACAGCGTCAATCCCTTGACCTCGAGAATGTCGGCGTAGATCGCCCGGACCTGCTCGGCCGTCTGTACGGTGATCTCCAGGGTCACAGCCACGTGGCGGCCGCCGGGCGTGGGCCGGACAGAATAATCCAGGTCTGAGCGGGCAGCCAGGTTCGCACAGACCGCCTCGATCACGCGAGATTCAAAATCGTCGTCGGCCCGGCCGATGGCTTTGATGATGTAGACGCCAGGAAAGAAGTGGGTCGATTCCAATAGGTCGACCGATGGGCGATGATCCATGGCCCGCTCCAGGGGCAGTTCCTGAGACATAGGGATGCGTTACACTCCCATCATACGGACTCCCCGATCGCTCGCCAAACACAGGGATCAGATTCTTGGTGGGGCTACGGTTCTCATCCGCGGGGCAATCCATCGGTGCAACACCGAGACGTGGAGAAAGCCTCTGCTGCAACCGGAGATCCAACGCAAACCTTGAGTCAGCGAGGCGGCCCGGATCGTAAGATTTCGACCATAGTCTGCGTGGACAGCAAGGCGTGGGACGATACGGGAACGTGGAAAAGGTCATGGGGCGAGGAGACCTGACGGCAACAACGTGGGGCGATCATGCGCCAAGCAAGCGATACCCGCTCTCGAGGACGGATTTGACGGACACGCCCGTCGAGGAACATCACATGATACAAATCGGGCGTTACCGACTACGAGTCCGCATGCTCTTCTTCGCACCCGTCATCGTCGGTCTTTCGTGGTGGCTGGCCGTTCAGATCGTTGATTTGCCGGACTTCCAGGTTTTGGTCGAGTTCCACGAAGCGAACGTGTCCCATTATCAAAGAGTTGCTCAATCCCCGATCGCGGACCACGTGACGGCGTTTTCGCTGGAAGAGATCGCGCTTGCAGACGGATCGATTATCCGCTCAGCGAGGCCGAGATCATCGATGCCAGGCACGTCAGGGAACGAGCCGCGCGTCGTGCTGCCTATCATCGGGCCTTGAGGCGGAAGCGCGCGGGCGTCCTGGTTCCCTTGGCTGGCTCTCAAGTCGGACCCACCCGAGCCCGACTGAGCGCACACGCTGGAATAGAAGTCAGAGCGGCCATGAGAGCATCGTCAGGAATTGGTCTCCATTCGCGATTTGGACGGCTCTCGCTTCTCGCGCCATTGGGCTGCCTGTTCGGGCTTGCCCCAGGCCTCGTAAAGCTGCACGATGCGGCTCGCCGGCCTCGCTCAGGCGGATCTTGGACGGCGCGGGGATCCTCGCCTCGCGGGCCTTCAGGCCCTCGTAGCCGGAGAGCAGGAGCGGCTCGGCCTCGGCGTATTTCTTCTGGCCGAGCAGGCTGTCGCCGAGCAGGCTCTGGGTGTTGAACCGTAACCAGTCATCGGGGCGTTTCGCGTCCCAGATCGCCAGACCCTCCCGGAGCAGCGGCTCGGCCTCGGCCCATTTCCGTTGCTCCAAGTAGGTTCCGGCCCAGGGCGGAGAGGGTTTGGGCAACGTCGGGGTGCTCGGCGCCGAGCTTCTTCTTGCGTGCGGCGAGGACGTCGCGAAGCATTGACTCGGCCCGGGAGAGATCGCCCGTCGCACTGGTAGGCGTTCGCAAGATCGGAGCGCGGTCGTGAGGGTGCTGGGGTGGTCGGTGCCGAGCTTGGCGGTGCGGGCCGTCAGCGTCCGCTCGAACAGCGCGATCGCCCGGTCGATCTGGCCGGCAGCCTGGTAGGCCAAGGCGAGATTGTTCTGCGTCGTGAACGTGCTGGGGTGGTCGGCCCCGAGCTTGGCCGTGCGGCCCGCCAGCGTCTGCTCCAAGAGCGCGATCGCCCGGTCGATCTGGCCGACGGCCTGGTAGGCCGGAGCGAGGTTGTTCTGGGTGAGAAGCGTGTTGGGATGGTCGGGGCCGAGCCTGGCCGTCTGGGCGGCCAGCGTCCGCTCGAACAGTGGGATCGCCCGGTCCCACCGGCCAGCCTCCCGGTAGGCCATGGCGAGGTTGTTCTGGGTGAGGAGGGTGTCGGGGTGGTCGGGGCCGAGCTTGGCCGTGCGGGTCGCCAGCGTCTGCTCGAACAGTGCGATCGCTCGGTCCCACTCGCCGTCGTCCCGGTAGGTCAGGGCGAGGTTGTTCTGGGTGAGGAGGGTCGTCGGGGTGGTCGGGACCGAGCTTGGCCATCTCGACAGCCAGCGTCCGCTCGAACAGCGGGATCGCCTGGTCCCACTGACCGGCATCCCGGAAGGCCAGGGCGAGGTTCTTGCGCGCTGGTGAGGCTATCGGGGTGTTCGCGACCGAGCTTGGCCGCGCGGGTCGCCAGCGTCCGCTGAAGCAGCGGTATGGCCTCTGTCCAACCGGCCGGCGGCTCTGGTAGGCCAGTCGCGAGGGTGTTCTGGCTGGAGAGGGTATCGGGGTGGTCGGGGCCGAGCTTGGCTTCGCGAAGTTCCAGGCGCGCTCGATGTTGCGGAATTGCCAGCGCCGGTTCGCCCAGGTAGTGGTATGTGGTACCCAGCACGAGCCGGACGGACGCCTCAACGGTCGGCTGGTCCGGGAACGCCGCGGCGATCTTCGGCTCGGCGGCGTCCATCGCCTCGCGGACGGTCACGTCCTTGCCCAGCCCCCCCTCCTGGCCCTCCGGCCGCGCGGCCGCCAGCACCCGGTCCGCGAAGAAGCTCAGCACCACCTTGGCCTCGGCCTCGGCACGCCGGGCCTTCGCGCTCTCGGCCATGGCGCGGGCCTCGGCACGCCGGGCCAGGATCGCCTGCCAGGTGCTGATCGCGGCGCCGAGGACCAAGAGCGCCGCGAACCCGGCGACCGTCGCCATCGCCACGCGGTGTTTGCGGGCGAACTTCCGCAGCCGGTAACTGGCCGCCGGCGGGCACGCTTCGACCGCGTCCCCCTCCAGGTAACGCTGGATGTCGCGGGCGAAGTCGCTGGCCGTCTCGTAGCGGCGGGTTCGATCCTTCTCCAGCGCCTTCATCACGATCCAGTCGAGCTCGCCCCGCAACAGCCGCGGCAACCGGGCCGGCTCGGTCTTGCGCTGAGCCGAGATCGAGGGAAGCGAGTCCTTCAACTCGCTCAGACGCGTGCTGGGCTTCGGGGGCTCTTCCTCACGGATGCGGCGAAGGATCTCCGAATAGGCCGTCCCCATCAGCTTCTGGTGCTCGAGCGGTGTCGTCCCCGTCAGCAGTTCATACAAGACGCACGCCCAGCGAATAGATGTCGCTCCGAGTATCCACCCCGAGCGCGCTCATTTCGGCCTGCTCGGGGCTGCTATATTCGAGCGTGCCGACGATCGACCCGAACTGGGTGAACATCGTCCGATCGGTCAATCTGCTGGTCGGTCGCCTTGGCGATCCCGAAGTCGATCACCTTGGGGACCGGGCGGCCGTCGTAGAGGGTGACCAGGACGTTCGACGGCTTGATGTCGCGGTGGATGATCCCCTTTTGGTGGGCATGCTGGATCGCCTGGCAGACCGGCACGAACAGCTCCAGGCGTTCTCGTGGCGTCAGCTGGTTGCGATCGCAATACTCGGTGATCGGCACGCCGTGCACCAGCTCCATCACGAAGAACGGCCGGCCGGTGGCGGTGGCGCCGGCGTCGAGCACCTTGGCGATGTTCGGGTGATCCATCATGGCCAGGGCCTGTCGCTCGGCTTCGAACCGGGCGATGACCTGCTCGGAATCCATGCCAAGCTTGATGATCTTGAGCGCGACCCGTCGGCGAACGGGTGTTTCCTGCTCGGCCATGTAGACGGTGCCCATGCCCCCCTCGCCGAGCTTCTGGAGCAGCTTGTAGGGGCCGATCCGCATGCCCGAGCCGGTCGTGACCGGGAGCGGGAAGGGGGTGTCGCGCGGTCGACGGTCACGCTCCGGTACGTCTCCCCGCTTGGTGTCGGGAGTCTCATTCGAGCGTGAAGTCGGCCATCGGTTCGGCGGCGGCGCCCTCGCGTCCGGGGCTCGTGCGACAGCGTGGCTCCAGCCATGTCGGCGGAACCGAGGATCGGCCGGCCGATGAAGGTGTCCGTGTCGTCGTGCGAACGGAGCAGCTCCTCGACGCGTTGTCGCAATTCGGCATCGTCCAGGCACTCGCGATCGAGCACGCCGGCACGGTCGGCCGGTCGCGGATGTTCAACGGCCAGCAGGAAAACCGCCTGTGACACGCTCCGGGTCGACCGGCATGGGATGCTCCTCGAGTAGGATCTATCCTTCCATGCTACGATCGTGGCCTGTGAGCCCTTCAGACACGAGTCGAAACGCTTCGACGTCCGCTGATCGAAGCGCAGAACATCCCGGCGCGAAGTTCCCAGAGGAACCAGCGCCAGGGCAGTTCCGCAATGATCGCACGACACGATTCGCCCGGATCGCTCGGACCTCGCCAGCGAAGTCGATGAGTGCGAGGCGCGAATCGGGATGGAAGGCGGGATTGTGACGTGCAGCGGTCGAGTCTGGCGGGCTGCGTTATTTCTTACGATGTCTGATCCTGCTGCGCATCCGGCGCTCTTGCGCCCTACCTTGCGACGTCCTTTGCCTCGGCGACGACTGGCCATGCGTTCTCCTCTGGGGTGTCGGGAAAGTATCCGGAACCAAACAAGAACCGTCGTGATGCGTTGCGGTTTGAACCAAAACACTGATTCTACACGGAAATCGGTCATCATCTCAAGATCAGTAGGCAGCAGGACGAGTGCGGACGATTGTTTGATTGTTTGTGCTCGGCGATTGACAAAGCCGATCGAAAGATGCCTATCAACTGCCAAAGCGCGAGAACCGGACCATGTATGCTTCCTATAGCTGGCTACTGCCTACTGCTCCAATCGGTCGCGGACAGGCTGGAAAGAGCGAGCATCAAGGCGTGAGTCCCCTTGCGAGCGTAGCCTTGGGCCTCGACCGCCCGATAGAGCTGTTCCGCGAGGGCCAAGCCCGGCAGGCTGAGCTGCATGCGCCGGGCCTCGGCGAGAGCGATTCCCATATCCTTGAGAAAGTGCTCGACGAAGAATCCCGGCTCAAAATTGTTCGCGATGATCCTGGGCCCGAGGTTGCTCAGGCTCCAAGAACCGGCCGCCCCGGTGGAGACGCTCTGAAGCACGACATCGAGGTCGAGGCCTGCCTTGAAGCCATAAAGCAAGGCTTCGCAGACGCCGATCATGTTGGAGGCAATCAGGACCTGGTTGACCATCTTGGTGTGCTGGCCGGCACCCGCCGGCCCTTGGTGTACGATCGTTTTACCCATCGTCTCGAACAGTGGTCGTAGGGCATCGACGACGTCCTTATCGCCGCCGATCATGATCGACAGCCTCGCTTCGCGGGCCCCGACGTCGCCCCCCGAGACGGGCGCATCGATCGCATGGACCCCCTTGGCCTCGGCGGCACCGGGCAATCTCGATCGCCAGGGCCGGCTCGCTGGTCGTCATGTCCACGAGCACGGTCCCCGGCCTTGCGGCGGCGAGCGTGCCGCGCTCACCCAAGGTCACCTCACGAACATCCCGCGGATAGCCCACGATCGTGAAGACCACGTCGGACGCCTGGGCGACCTCGTGGGGAGAAGCGGCCAGCTTGGCTCCCTTCCCGACCAGAGGCGCAGCTTTATCGGCCGTGCGGTTGAAGACTGTCGCCGAATAACCGGCCGCGATCAGATGCCCGCACATCGACCGACCCATTACTCCTGTTCCGATCCAACCGATCCGCGTCTTTCCAGGCGCAAACTCGAGTGCCATGGCAAGCTCCCCACGCGCTTTCTCTTGAGCCGGGGCAGTCCCGGCCACTACAATGTCGGCGCGTGAGTCAGATTATCACGAGGCACGCTATGCTGCCTAGCAAGCGGCCCGGCCACTTTCAAAAACCTCGCCCTTGCCCCTAGCGAACGGGATGGCGAGCCGTTGGCACGTAGCCCGGCGTGCTGACTGACTTATCCACCTACGTTGCCCACAGGACTCGAGCTCATCCATGGCGAATTCCCTGATCGAGAGCTACCTTCAAAGCAGAGATCACGCGACCATCGCGCCGGGTTTTCTGGCCTACTTGGCCAATCTCGAGTGCGTGAGCAGCGTGGCGCCTGACGTGGTACGTTCGATCGTCCAGGAGCTGGCCGACCAGCGGCGCAACATCAAGATGATCGCCAGCGAAAACTTTTCATCGCTGGCGACGCAATGCGCCATGGCCAACCTTCTGACCGACAAGTACGCCGAGGGAATTCCACACCACCGGTTTTACGCAGGCTGCGATAATGTGGATTCGATCGAGGACCTGGCCAACCAACGAGCGCGCGAGCTCTTCGGCGCGGACCACGCTTACGCACAACCGCACAGCGGTGCGGATGCCAACCTTGTCGCTTTTTGGGCCATTCTTCGGGCCAAGGTCGAGCTTGGCGAGATCGCCAAGGCGCTGGACCTCGATGGCCCCGAGGCGCTGGCGCCCGCGGATTGGTACAAGCTGACGCCCGCACAATGGGGCGGCGTCCGCCAGGCTTTGGGCAATCAGCGCCTGCTCGGCATGGAGCTTGCCTCGGGCGGCCACCTCACCCACGGCTATCGGCTCAACGCGTCGGGGAAGATGTTCGAGGCCCACGGCTATACCGTTGATCGCCAGACCTTCCTGCTCGACTATGATGCCATCGAGCGCCAGGCCGTCGAGGTCAAACCCTTGATCCTACTCGCCGGCTTCAGCGCCTACTCCCGGAACATCAACTATGCGCGGATGCGCGCGATAGCCGACCGGGTCGGCGCGGTCTTGATGGTGGATATGGCCCACTTCGCCGGCCTGGTGGCGGGCAAAGTCCTCCAGGGCGACTTCAACCCGATCCCTTATGCTCACATCGTGACCACGACGACGCACAAGACCCTGCGCGGGCCGCGCGGAGGGCTGGTTCTGGCGACGGCTGAGCTCAAGGACCACGTCGATCGAGGCTGCCCCCTCGTGCTGGGGGGCCCATTGCCCCACGTGATGGCGGCCAAGGCCGTCGCCTTTACCGAAGCGCTTCGGCCCGAGTTCACAACCTACGCGCACCGGATCGTCGACAACTCCCGTGCGCTGGCCGAAGCCTTTTTCCGACGGGGACTCAAGGTGCTCACTGGCGGAACCGACAACCACTTGCTCGTCCTCGACGTGGCGTCCACTCACGGGATCACGGGACGCCAGGCTGAGGATGCCGTCCGCAAGTGCGGGATCACACTCAATCGCAACCCGATCCCGTTCGACCCCAACGGCCCATGGTACACCAGTGGCCTGCGGTTCGGAACCGCCGCGGTCACCACGCTGGGCATGGGCCCGGCCGAAATGGAAGAGATCGCCGCGGTGGTCGCCTTGGTGCTCAACAACGTGAAGCCGGCCACAGCCAAGTCGGGTGCGCTCGACAAGACGAAATACACCCTGGACCAGGCAGTCCACGGTGAAGCACAGGCCCGGGTCGCCGCGCTGCTCGGCTCCTACCCGGTCTATCCCGAGATCGATCTGCCGTTCCTGCTCGCTCAACTGGGATTGAAGTAAACCCGATTGTGTGAGGAGCCCGTGATTGGATACCGCCGTACTCGTTCGGAAGATCCTCGAAGACTACGCCCTACCGGTTCGGGGGATCCACGGTGTCGTTCACTGGGCTCGCGTCCTGGAGAATGGTCTGCGACTGGCCGAGGCGACAGGGGCGAGTGTCGAAGTCGTGACCTTGTTCGCCCTGTTTCATGACTCGCGCCGGCGGGACGACGGCTACGACATCGGGCATGGTTTCCGGGGTGCGAAGTACGCTCAGTCGCTACGTGGAACCTTGATCCATCTCGACAACCGAAACTTTGAGCTCTTGTATGACGCGTGCAAGTTGCACACGGACGGACTGACCGACGGCGACATCACGCTTCAGACGTGCTGGGACGCCGATCGGCTGGACTTGGGCCGTGTCGGCATCACTCCATTGCCGCATCTCCTCTGTTCCGACGCGGCCCGAGGGCTAATCGAGTGGGCTGATGAGCGCGCCGTCTCAGAATACGAACCGGAGCTCGTCGCCAACGACTGGGGCTTGTGACGGACGCACTGCGACCGATCGCGCCGCGGATCTCGTCCGTGGTGCTGGATAGCAAAAACCGGTGCAGCGGGTTTCCTAACCCGCTGGTTCCCTCCTCGGCGCATCCAGGCGGGTTAGGAAACCGGCCCCACCCCATCAATGACGCCGGAATCGGGATCGCCCCTCGAGAACGGTCAACGCCAACTTTTCATCAGCCCAGGGTCAGGACTGGTTCCCGCGCGTGTGCGAACGCATCGCGACGCGCTCGAGGCACCAATTTCCTTCACAAACGCGATCGCCCGAGGTGTTTGCCTCGGGCGGTCGCGCTGACAACAAGCCTGCCGCGCTCAAGATAACTTCGACATGCCGGCGACGACCTCTTTGCCTTTGCCCGCCGTTCCGCCGCCAGCGGTTTGCCGGCCTTGCGGAGCTTCTGGTTTGGTGGCAACCCAGTCGATCAGGATCGGCGTGGCGATATAGACCGTACTGTAGGTCCCGCTCATGAAGCCGACGACCAATGCGAAGGAAAACCCATGCAATCCTTCGCCGCCGGCGAAGTAGAGGATGACGACGACCAGCCAGGCCGTGAACGACGTGAGGATCGTCCGGCTCAGCGTCTGGTTGATGGCGTCGTTGACCATCTTGTTGGTGAGGTGGGGCGTCTTACCCTTGATCTCGCGGATGCGGTCGAAGATCACGATGGTGTCGTTGACGGAGAAGCCGATCAGGGTCAGGAAGGCGGCCACGATCGGCAAGTCGATCTTGAATTGATCGATCTGCAACAGTGTGCTCACGCCGGGGATCATGGCCAACCAGTAGCTGACGGCGATAGCACCCAGGGTGATGAGAACGTCGTGGACCACGGCCAGCACGGCGGCGAGGCCGTAAGTGAACGAGTGAAACCGCCACCAAAGGTAGACGATGATGATAATCCAACTGGCCAGCGTCGCGATCAAGGCCAATGTCCGGGTCTCGCCGGCGACCGTCCCTGCTGAAGTTGGTGAGACGTTCGAACAACAGGTCGCGATCATTGCCCAGGACATCCCTGAGCTTGGGAAGCTCCACCTTCATGACCTCAGGTTCGAGATCCGTGCGTAGCACCAGTTCGGTCCCGCCGGAAAGTGCGTCCGCCGTAGCTTCCAAGGCGGATCGGTCAGCCGCCTTGAGAATCTCGAACCGCGAGGTGGCATTTGGGATCTTGTCCTTGTCGAGGACCCCCGCGAAGAAGCCGGAGACGACTTGAGCGGGAGGCTGCGTGCTATTGAACGCAGTAGTGTTGAAGTGCAAGTGATACTCGCGGCCGCCGGCGAATCGGCCCGCCAGTGTCGTGGTGGGCTTGGACGCCTCGCTTTTGGTGGCCGCGGTCGCGGCCGCGATCGGCTCCCCCTCGGTGAAGGTCATCTCGATCCGGGCCAGGCTCGGATCCGAACGCCTCCAGAATCCGTTGCTTGACCTGTTCCGGCGATCTGATCGGTGGTGCGGATATTGAACCGGGCCAGGCTCTTGTCTCCGGTCATCCGCAGACTCTCGACCGTGACATCGGGCAACACGCTGGTCGCCCTCTGGCGAACGAGCTCGGCGCGCTTCGACTCGGAGAGCGGCTGTACGCTGGGATCCTTCTCATCGAGCCGGATCGTGACCAGGGTCCCTCCGGTAAAGTCGATATTGAACATCGTTTGACCACGCACGAAAGTGGCGATCAGCCCAAGAATGATCAGGATGAGCGATCCGGCCATGCAAATGTAGCGGGGTCCGATGAAGTCGATGTTGGTCTTGTCCATCAACTTGAGCATCGTCACATTTTTGAGCCAGCCCTTGCTGTAGCAGTACTCGAAGATCACCCGCGACATGAATACGGCGGTGAAGAGGTTCCAGGCCATGCCGATAATCATCGTGAGAGCGAACCCTTTGACCTCCTCGGTGCCGACGACGTAAAGCACGAGTGCCGCGAGGAAGTTGGTGACGTGCGAGTCGAAGATCGTCACCCAGGCTCGGTTGAAGCCGTTGCGGATCTGCTGGGCGAGACTGGCTCCGCGCTCCTTTTCCTCACGCATGCGTTCGAAGACCAGCACGTTGGCGTCGACCGCCATGCCGATGGTCAAGGCCAGTCCAGCCAGGCCCGGCAATGAGAAGGTGGCCTGGATGAAAGCCATCGACCCCATGAGGAGGATCATATTGACAACCAACGCGAGCACGGCGACGATCCCAGCGAACCGGTAATAGAACACCATGAAGATCGGCACCACCAGCATCGAGATCCAGATGGCGCGCACCCCCTTGGCGATCGTGTCCTCGCCCAGCGTCGGGCCGACCTTTTCCTCCTGCAACGGCGTCGGATTCAGGCTCGCCGGCAGACTGCCAGCCCGGAGCACCTCGATCAAGTGCTCGACTTCCTTGGCCTTGAAGCCCTGCGGCCCTCCTTCGATGATTCCCGAATCGCGGATCTCGGAATTGATCACGGGGGCCGACATCACCAGGTTGTCGAGCAGGATCGCCAGTTGGTACTTGAAGGCGTCCCGCCTTCCTCGGGGAGATGCTCGCGCAGTCAAGGTTGCGAATTTCCGCGCCCCCGAACGATCGAACTCGAACCGGACCGCCGGCTGGAGCCGCTCGTCAAAATCCGGACGGACCTGTTTCAGGTATTTCCCAGTCACTTCCTGTCCTGGCCGATCAAGGTTGCACAACACATAGGTCTCGATCCTCCCCGGCGCGACCTTCTCCTCGCGGACGATCAAGTCGCTCGGACTGGGATTGGCCGGATCGCCCGCTCTGAAGACGGCTCGGGTTGTACTCCAACCGGTATGACGCGATCGACTTCAATTTCTGCGGCGGGTCCACAATCAAGGTGTTGGCCGTGTTCCGGCGCACTTTCACGGATTCAGTCGCTTGATTGCCCGCGCTGTCCTTGCCGGTCAGCACGACTTCGGTGCCGGCGTAGAGGTCCTTCTTCCACGTTTGCTGGAGGTCGGTGATGGAGTCGCCCGAGAAGGTCGGATTGGTTCCCGTCGAGATCTCCCCCAGTCGTGCCCATTTGTAGCGAGACGGAGGTTTCATCCCTCCCGGTCCCAGCGCACGAGCGATCACATCCTTGTCGTGCTTGTAGTTGGCCAGGATCCGGAACTCGAGCGAGCCGACATCCGTCAGCATCTTCTTGACCTCCTCGACCTCCTCATTGCTGGCCAGCGGGCAGGATGATCTCGATGCGATTGCCACCGATATTGCGAATCGGGATTTCCTTGATGCCATTGGGATCGGCACGCTTCTTGAGCGCCGCGATCAGCTCGTCCATCTTGAAGCCGGGAGGCAAATGCTCGCGCATCACCTCGTAGACCAGGATCGTCCCACCGGACAGGTCGATCCCCAGCTTCAGTTTCTGCGATGGAGGCCAGATGGCAAGCAAGCCGGCCAGCGTGGAACCAATGATCAACGCAAACTTCCAACCGAACCGTTTCATGGTCGTTTCTCCAGCCCTCCGTACACGCGCCGACCGATTCCCGCGGCCAGCCGAGAGGCTCTCAAACAGGGGCTTATGTCAACCGCGACGATGTATCAAGAGGAGGATGGACAATCGGGCGCTCGGGACTCGCGCGGCACAAATCAAGTGGATTCCGCCGGCTTCTCCGACGATCCTCGAGCACCCGCGCCACGCTCGCCATCGTGAAGGCCATCTTCACGCCCCGCTCGTCGTCCACCCGCAACACGACCCGGTCATGGCTGCTGTCGACCGAGATCACCGTGGCATAGAGCCCCCCGGTCGTCAGGACCTTGTCGTTCTTCTTGAGCTTCTCGATCATCGCGCGACGCTTCTTCTCCTGTTGTTGCTGCGGCAGGATGATCAAGAAATAGAAGACAAACAGGATCGGCAGCAAAAACGGGAGCATCGACCAAGATGCTCGCGGCCGCCCGCATCCTGGGCGAACAGCAACGGAACGGATTCGAACAGGCCGGACATGTTTTTCATCCATCTAGGCTTGTTGGCTCGGCACGGGGCAGCGACCCCTGTTCTCACGGCCGATCGTCGACTTCGTCGACGACCGAGGCCTCTTGTCACGATTTTCGCTTGACTCTTGTGTGCACTCTAACGCTTATGGTCCCAGCGCTTCAAGGACTTCTAATCGGAACTGGACAAACCGACCCTCCGCGATCGCCTCACGAATCTGGGAAGTGAAGCGTTGGAGAAAAGTCAGGTTGTGAATCGACGCCAGTATCGGACCGAGCATCTCCTTGGCCAAGAACAGGTGGCGGACATAGGCGCGGCTGAACCGCTGGCAAGCCAGGCAATCACATCCCTCCTCGATGGGCCCGGGGTCAGTTCGATGAGCGGCATTGCGGAGTTTGACGTAGCCCTTTTCTGTGAAGCATGTTGCATTACGTCCATTCCGCGTCGGCATCACGCAGTCGAAGAGATCGATCCCGGTTGCGACCGCGTCGAGAATGTCTTGCGGCCGGCCGACTCCCATCAAGTACCGCGGCCGTTCGACCGGCAAGAGGTGGGTCGTCACCGCCAGCGCTTCGCGGACCTCGGCTCGATCCTCGCCGACGCTCACGCCGCCCACGGCGTATCCGTCGAAGTCGAGTGCCAGCGAGCTCCTCGGCGCACTGGGCACGCAGGTCGCGCGTGCGCCCCCCCCTGGACGATCCCGAAAAGTGCCTGGTCTGTTCGGGTATGGGCCGCCTTGCACCGCTTCGCCCAGGCGACTGTCCGCTCGACCGCGTCCGCGATGGCCGTCTTCGAAGCCGGAAGCGCGGGACAGTGGTCCAGACACATCGCCACGTTGGCACCGAGCTGTTCCTGGATATCGATCGCGCGTTCCGGAGTGAGCTCCAGCAGCCGGCCGTCGAGGTGCGATCGAAAGGTCACACCTTGGTCGCTCACGCGATTCCGCGCTGAAAGGCTGAACACCTGAAAACCACCGGAATCGGTGAGAATCGGACCATCCCACCCCATGAATGCGTGCAAACCGCCGAGCGGCAGCCACCACGCTTTCACCGGGCCGGAGTGCCAGATGATAGGTGTTCGCGAGCAGCATTCGCGTTCCGGTCGCGCGAAGCTGGTCAGGCGTCAATCCCTTGACGGTGGCCTGGGTTCCGACCGGCATGAACGCCGGGGTCTCGAGCGAACCGTTCGCCGTGTCGATCCGACCCACGCGTGCCCCTGAACTCGGGTCCTGACCGCGGTGCGTGAACCGAACTGGTGGGCGCGACCCGACGGCCTGAGTCGGCATGCGAATGCCAATCCGAAAGGTCCGGCCCTAGTCACCGAAATGGATCGTTTAGTCGTTCTTGAGCTTGACGTTCAGTGATGTCAGCTTGTCGCGCACCTCGTTGAGCGAGGTCACGCCGAAGTTCTTGCACTCAAGCAGCTCGTCGCCGGTATGCTTGAGCAGATCGCCCAGGGTCTGGATATTGAGCTTGCTCAGGCATTTGCGGGCGCGGACCGAAAGGTTGAGCTCACCGATCGGCTTGTTGAGCATCGCTTGCATCTCGGGAGGCACTTCCTGCGGCGCCTCGACGCGGTGGTCGTGGGTCACTCGTTCGTTGCCTTCCAAGGACATGCCCAGCCGCAAGCCCTTGGCGGTCATCATTTCCTTGATTTCGGCCAGCGAAGTCTCGCCGAAGTTCTTGCTGGATAAGAGGGCGAGCTCGGTCGTGCGCGTCAGGTCGCCCAGCGTTCGTATGTTCATCTTGCGGAGGCAGTTGCGACTTCGGACCGACAGCTCGAAATCGGTGACGGGGATCTCGTGAAGCTGTCGAGGACCGCAGTGCCCCGCTCGGCCTCCTCGTCGTAATACATCCCCTTGCTGGCCTGGCAATCCTTGAAAAACAACCGAGCGCGCGGGTGGCTGGGCTCGTGCGCGAGAACATGCCGGTAGCACTGCTCGGCATCGCGAAACCGCATGTCGTCCTCGTAGAGGATGCCGAGGTTGATCCAGACGGCCAGGGGAACCGGCGGTCGATCGGTGCAGCGCTTGTAGTACTCGAGAGCCAGGTCGTCGTTGCCGTAGAGATCGTTGATGTAGGCCAGTTCGAAAAGCGCTCCGTTGTGTTCCTTATCGAGACTCAACGCTTTTTCGAACTCGGCCGCGGCGAGGACCAACCCGCCGTCGGCGGCGAGCAAGCACCCTTGCTGAAAATGATATTCCGCTGAGGAACCGCTGAGTTTCTCGAGGCCTCCGAGGATCTTCTTGGCCTCGTCGGCTTGCCCGGCGCGTCGGAGCGAGCCGGCGCGGTGGAGCTCGGAGTTCTTGACGTCGTAATCCAGCTTGGCCGCCTGTGCGAACGCCGCGGCCGCCTGATCGTATCGCTGCTGGTTCTCCAACGCGACGCCGCGGAAATAAAAGGCCATCCCCAGGTCACCCGCTTTCTTCAAATGCTCGAGGCCGGAGAAGTATCGACCCAGCAGCACCTCGCCGACCCCCAGCCGCAGATGGGCCTCGGACTTGATTTCCTTTTCCTTCTTCTCGCGCTCTTTGATGGTCGCCACGGCGTCGCGCAACGTTCGGTAACGAGACGGATCGCGGTTGAGCACCTCACGCAGATCCGCCACCGCCGCGGCATCAAACGGCGAACGGTCCATGATCGCTCGGACGTCGGTGGTCATCATCTCCGGCATACGTTCCATTCTCCCTCGACCCAGTTGCTCCCGGAAGCGACCACGAACGCTCGGCCCGCTCGGGTCTTCCTCGATCTACCAGTACTTCTCCTCACCCAGCCGGATGAGTCAACGACAACGCCTGCTGCGGAGTCCAAGAGTCGGGCTTCCACCCAACGTTACGGCGAGTGCGGGCGAACTAAACATCCTACCAAAGTCGGATGGATTGTCAAAGGCTCTGATCAAGCGGAAAGGCTAAAGACCGAAGATGAAATTGGCTGTTCCTGAATCCGCGTTCAAGACCGCGCACGCTCTCCACCGATGATTGGTGAAGTGAGTCGGCGGGACTACGCGCTCTTTGTCGCGGGTCGTCGCGGTACGTGCGTCCACTGCGCAGCCGGGCCGAACGCAATCGCATCTCGTTTCGGCGATCGGTCAGGCTCGATTCGACGTAGGAATGAGAAGGGAGTGGGGCAGCGATGGAAGGACAACCGTTTCTCAGCAGGGCTACAAGGCCTCGGACGGATCCTTCGAGTTCACAGCCTCTCGTCTCCAGCCGTCGCCGTGCACTCCAGCGATTGCGAGCCGCTGTCAACCAGGGACAGGCCGGACCGGTCCTGATCACCGGCGAGCCGGGAGCCGGTAAGACTTGGCTGTTGCGCAAGATGGTCGAAAGCCTGCCGACCGGCTGGCGGTCGGCTAACGTCGATTTGGCGTCGGCGATGGACGCGGTCGAATTCCTCCGTCTGATCGGGCATTCGCTCGGCGTGACCATTCCCAATCGCCTGGGCCAGGCACGATTATCGTTGCAGTCGACCCTTCAGGATGAATCGACCGACGGCACGGAGCTGGCTCCTGATCGTCGACGAAGCTCATCGCGGTTCCGCGGAAGCTTGGGACGAGATTCACGCCATCCGGAATCAACTTGGACTCAAGACAGGATTCGCGGCACTCGTCGTCCTGGGGCAGACGGAGCTTTGGCGAACCATGGCCAATCGTCGTTTCACACGGCTTCGCCACGAGTATACAGGCGAATCTCCACCTGATGCCCCTTGACCTCGACGAAGCACGCGAGCTGCTTTCCGTTAGCCTTCGAGGCCGGATCGGTGAGGAGCAACTCCTAGAAGAGCTGCATCGCGATGCGCGTGGTAATCCCAGCAAGTTGCTGCGGTTAGCGGAGACGCGACCACCGATCTTGGTTCATGACCGCCATCGAACCGATGAACCCAGGACCACCCCTCACTGGCAGCCGAGCGAGCCGCACCTCCCTGCCAAACGAGTTACGATGCCAGATGATCCCGCTGATGAGCCGAAAGGCAATATCGAGTCCCTCGGCTTTGCGCGACGGCGAGGGCCGGATGAATACACCCCCACTCGTTCCCGCGCGACCGCCCATCCGCGTTGAGGACGGACTCGTCGAAGTCGGCTGGGAGGGCGACCTCGACGCCGAGCCGGCCTACGAGGAAGAATCCGCGAGGCCAGCGGATCGTCCTTGCCCCGACGATTCTTCCTTCAATGAAGAGTTGGTTGAAGATCGTTATGCGGCGCTTCAGGCCTGGCACGAGTGGACGCGAAACCAGGGCCGAGGTGACACCGATTCCGATCCTACGCCGCTGGAGTCTAGTCCCGCCGATGAGGCAACCGAGCTCGAAGCCGGCATTCCGAATACAATTGTCCACGTCTCCGCCGTCCGCTGCTGCCGAGTCGTCGGTCGCAAGGTCGCTCGCGAATATCCGTGCCGAGCCTCAACAGGATTTCGCGCCCTACAGCCAGCTTTTCACCCGGCTTCGCCAATCGCGCGTAGATTCGCCCTGTTGTTGCGCCCAAAGGATCGTGCGATCCGCTGCTACCGGCAGCGAACAAGCGAAAACCGCCGGATGAATTGATGAAACCGTCGAAGGCGAGCCGAAAGCTTTCTAGACGGCCTAGTACGGCCTACTCGGCGTGCGGGGTCGTTGTCAAGTCTCTTGACGAGCAGGTGTCGCCGACGCAGATCCTGGTGCTCCCGGCCGTTCCTCTTCCCGGGAGGGACGGCGAAAAGCGGTCGACCTGACGCGGACGACGTGACTTCGATCTGGAACAGGACCTTCCGGAGGCGGCACCTGCTTAATTACTCCCAACGTCGACGTAACCACGCGACCAATCACGCCGCGCACCCCAACCTGGGCCCAACCAAAGGATCGGGGCGATGCACCGACGCCGCGCGTCGACCGAAATCGACTTGGCGCAGCTCGTTGGGTCTCGATATCTTAAGCCAGGCCTCCGGTTCCAGAACCGCGATTTGGTTTGCGCCCGACGTTCGGCGTTTGTTTGACTCAAAAGGGATAACGTTGGCCGTGTCCGACCCAACAGCACCGGTTTCCGTGGAGTCGGAGAGGCTTTTGATTTCCCTGGCGACTTACAACGAGGCCGGCAACCTCAAATCACTCGTGGATACGATCCGGAGCTATGCACCGGACTGCTGGATCGTGGTCATCGACGATAACTCGCCCGACGGGACCGGACAGATTGCCGACGAGCTCAGCAGCTCCCTGCCCAGGATCGACGTGATCCACCGGCAAGGCAAGGAGGGCCTGGGAACGGCGATGCTCCTGGCCATGCGTTATGCGATCGCATCCAACTTCGATTATCTGATCAATCTGGATGCCGATTTCAGTCATCCGCCCCGGTTCATCCCCGCCCTTCGCGATGGGATGCGCGATCACGACGTCATGATCGGCTCGCGTTATGTGCCCGGCGGCGGAGTCGAAGGAGGCTTCACCCTCAAGCGCAAGCTGATGAGCTCGGGGATCAACAGCTACGCTCGTCTCATGCTCGGACTTACGAGCAAGGACAACAGCGGCTCGTACCGCTGCTACCGCGTCAGTAAGCTGGCCGAAATCAACCTCGACCAGGTCCGGTCGCGCGGCTATTCCTTCCAGGAGGAGATCCTCTTCTGGTGCCATGATGGTCGGCTGCCGGATTGGAGAAACACCGATCCTGTTCGAGAACCGTCGTAGCGGCGTCTCCAAGATCAACATGGGCGAAGCGGTGTCGGCGCTGTGGACCCTGCTTCAACTAGGATTGGCCCGCGCGACCGGCCGAATCAAGAAGAAACATTGAGGAACGCGGGGGCAGATTCTCCGGTTTCGTCCAGGACAAGCTGCGCGCACGACTACGGCGGCGGAGTAACGAGAACTTATTCATTGGACGCGTATAGTGGAGCGGGCATCCATGCCCGCCATTCTTTTCTGACGTCCAATGAATCAAGACATCTCGTGTTCGCGCACCGTGACGTAGACTTCCTGGCACGCTTCGGCAATTCTCTCGCCCAATCCTTGATGCTTGCTTTCGAGCTGGCCGGAATACATGCCCAGCACCTTGCAAAGAAAGGCACCATGGCAGGGATCGGCTTCATTGACCAGTTGCTCGAGTGACTCTTCGATCTGGTCGGCCAGGTAGAGCAGGAACTGCGCCTGCCCTTTGATCTCCGCCAGAGAACGGCGAAGTTCAATCGAGCATGCACCGCCCCGAGCCGATGAATCGTCGTGATCGTCGATCTCGCCGGAGGGAGCATCGAGCCTGCGCATACCCGGACCTCCCAGTGTCCCATTCCTTGATGAGCTCATGACAAATCTCCCGTGGCATGCGGTTCGGACCCGGCGTCGACCATGGCTTCGAGGGCCGCGCAAAGCTCGCCCGTCAGGCGCATGTTCTGGCTTTCCAGCCTGAGATTGGCCGTGTGCATTTCGACGAGCTGACGGATGAAGATCCGAGTGCCCGGGTCGTTTTCGTCCTGGTATCGCTGGGCATCGGCCAATGCCGCGCGAATCAGGTAATCCATGAACTGAAGCTTGCCACGAATCGAGACGCCGAGTCGAGTAAGCTGGGTTTGTTCGGCGGTTTCCGGTGCTGATGTGAGTTGAGACATCCTTTTCGCGTCCCCCAACCGATAGGCCGGAAGCCAAGATCCGCCTCGGCGTCCGTGCCGGGTAGTAGTCTCCTTGTCGCTTCTCTCAAAATCGAAAGAAGGACCGCCCGGGTGAGTTCATCTAGCGCCAACGGATGGCGCCAGTCGCCGATTAGAGTACTCGTCTGGCCGCGAGTTCGCAAGCGGAAAGCAAATCTCCCCCGGCGCGGCGCGGTTTCCTCATTCGCCGATCGAGTCTGAGACGAATCGATATGAAGCAATCCACCATAATGGACGATCTCCCCGGTTTCCTTTGCGTTCGGGCTCGTGTAGAAAAGAGGACAGCATTGATGGTCCCTCTTCATCTAAACGGCTCGTAAGGAGACTCGAACGATGACCTCTGACCTGAATCGTCGTCAGTTGCTGCTGGCCGGTGCCTCCGCCTGGGTAGGCATCGGGGCTGCCAATCGCCTGCTGGCGCAGCCCAAAGGCGAGGCCAAGAAGGTCCTCTTCTTCATCAAGAGCGCGGGCTTCCCCCACTCCGTCGTAACTCGCAAGGGCGACCAGCCTAGCCTCGCCGAGACTGTCTTGAGGGACATCGGCGAGGAGCACGGGTTCCAGGTCGTCGCGACCAAGGATGGCGGCGTGTTTGAACCCGATCAGATCGGCCAATGGGACGCGTTCGTCTTCGAGACGACCGGTGACTTGACCACCGAAGGGGGATCCGAAAAGAGTCCGCCGATTTCAGCCGATGGCGAAAAAGCGTTCTACGACGCGATCCGGGGCGGCAAAGGATTCATCGGCATGCATTGCGCCACCGACACGTTCGGCCACCATGGCAAGCGGAACAAAGGGGCCGACGACCCATACATCCAGATGATCGGCGGTGAGTTCATCTCCATGGCGAGCAACAAGACGTTCGCATCGACATCGTCGATCCCGATTTCCCCGGGCTGGCGACGGGATTCGGCAAATCGGGCAGCTCGTTCATGATTAAGGATGAATGGTACGCCCTCAAGAATATGCCCGAGGA
Organism: uncultured Planctomycetota bacterium; assembly: GCA_963779785.1. GTDB lineage: Bacteria > Planctomycetota > Planctomycetia > Isosphaerales > Isosphaeraceae > CAVRFS01. The sequence goes on along the minus strand of CAWAAW010000031.1, from coordinate 116,440 downwards.
TCTGCACGTCATCCTGGTTCAGGTCACCGAAGGGATGAAGGGCAAAATGTACGAGCGGCCCAATTTTCCGATCACCTGGGCCAGGCCCTACGGCAAAGGGCGCGTCTTCTACACCTCGATGGGCCACCGCGAGGACGTCTGGACCAACCCCAACTACCAGGGCCTGCTCCTCGGCGCTCTCGGCTGGGCGACCGGTCGCATCGAAGCCAATATCGAGCCCAATGTCGCCAAAGTCACGCCTGGCTACAAGGAGCTTCCTAAGTCTAAGTAGCCAGGCCACGCGTCATCGCGCTCGCTGGAATCGAGGGTTCGACTGGAGGTCAGACCGAGCGCCGCAGATTTCACTTGTTCTTCAGTCCGAAGACGACCTTGCCGTCGATGATCGTACCGATGACCTTCGAGGCGAGCAGCTCCTTGGGTTTGACCTCGAACAGGTCGCGATCGACGACGGTCAGATCGGCACGAAACCCCGGCTTGAGGATACCCAGGCGGTCCTCGGCAAAGGCCGCGTAAGCCGCGCCGGCCGTGAATCCGCGGAGGGTCTCCTCGAGCGTGAGGATCTGCTCGGGGTGCCAGCCGCCGCTTGGTTTACCGTCCGCGTCTTGCCGCGTGATCCCGGCATAGATCCCCCAGAACGGGTTGACGATCTCGACAGGAAAGTCGCTGCCGAAGGCCAGCGGGACACCCGCCTCGACGAACCAGCGCCAGGCATAAGCCCCGTCAACCCGGCCCGGGCCAAGTCGGGCGTCGGCCCATCGCATGTCGTCGCTGGAGTGCGAGGGCTGCATCGAGGCGATCACGCCCAGCTCGACGAACCGGCGAAGGTCCTCATGCCGCACGACCTGGGCATGCTCGATCCTCAGCCGGGGGTCGCGTGCTTCGGGGACGGCCTTGAGCGCCGCCGCGTAGGCGTCGAGCACCAGGGCGTTGCCTTTGTCGCCGATGGCGTGAGTGCAGACCTGCCAGCCGTGCCGCAGCGCGGCGGTCGGTGGTCGCCTCGAGCACCTTGGGATCGATCAACAGCAATCCGGAGTTGCCCGGATCGTCGTGGTAGGGTTGGAACAAAAGGCCGCCGCGCGAGCCCATCGCCCCGTCGATGAAGAGCTTGATCGCCCGCATCTCGAATCGAGATCCCGACCGGCGAGGCTTGCGGCGGACGGCTCACGAAGGCGACCTCGCCGCCTCCGGGCGGTGACGCCATCCCGTAGATGCGGACCCGGAGCTTGCCCTCGCGGTCGAGCTCGCGATAGGACTCGGCCACCAGGCGCGAGATCCCGGCATCGTGGACGCCGGTCAATCCTTCCTTGAGCACCGAGTTCCTGGGCCGCCAGCAGCCGCCGCTTCAGATCGTCCTTGGATGGAGATGGGACCGCGCGGCCGACCAGGCCCATCGCCCCGTCGATGAAGACGCCCGTCGGCATGCCCTGCCGAATCGCGGATGATCTGCCCGTCGGCGGGGGCCTGGGAATCCTTGGCGACCTTGGCCCGCCGCATTGCCTCGGAGTTGGCCCAGCCCGCGTGGCCGTCGACCCGCTTGAGCCAGACCGGCCGGTGCGGGGCCACGGCGTCGAGCACCGCCGCGGTCGGAAACGCACTCCCCGGCCACAGGCTCTGGTCCCAGTTCCGCCCCGTGATCCACGAGTCGCCCGGGTTGGCCTCGATCCGCGACTTCACCCGTCTCGCGACCTCCTCCAGCGACGCCACGCCGCGCAGGTCGATCTGCTCCTGACTGGCCCCGAGCGATTCCATGTGGCCGTGGGCATCGATCAGACCCGGCATCGCGAACGCATCGGGCCGGTCGACGATCCGGGTCGACGGCCCTCGAAATCGCATGACATCCGCGGTCGTGCCCACGGCCACGATCGCGCCGCCGCGCGCGGCCAGCGCTTCCGCCCAGGGCCGATCGCGGTCGCCGGTCCAGATCCGCTTCACCCGGACGATCAATTCCGCTGGACCGTCCTGGTCGAGCCGGAGGGCCCGGCCGGGAAGCTTGCCCTTTGCAGCTGGCCGCCGCGGTGAGCGTACCCTTGGGCGATCAGTTGCACGCCATTGACGAAGAGGTATTTGACTCCCGGTGCGTACCGGGTCGGCTGATCGAACGTGGCGGCGTCGCGAAACGTCGCCGGATCGAACACGACGATGTCGGCCATTGCGCCTTCGCGGATCACGCCGCGATCGGGGAGCCCCAGGATCTCGGCCGGCCAGCCCGAGCACGAGCGAATCGCCTGCTCGAGCGTGATCAGCTTGTCGTCGAGTGCGTAGCGGACCTTGCGCGGAAAGGTCCCGTAGCTCGCGGGTGGGGTTGATCGCCCTGGCCGGGCAAGTGGGTCGACGCCGTCGGACGCGGTGGCGACGAACTCATGGCGCATCACCTCGCGGACGTCGGTCTCACTCATGCCGAAGCTGATCGCCTGCGCGCCGCCGTTCCGCTGGATCTCCAGGACGATTTCCAGCGGCGGTCTTGCCTTCGCGTTCTGCGATCGCGACCAGGTCGAGCCCGGCCCAATCCGGCCGCGGCCTGAACCGCGCGATCCGGATCGAGGCCCCGCCGTCGCGTTCCTCGAGCACTTCGCTCGATCTCGCGACGCAGCACCGGCCCTCGTTGCGGGTCGGCGGCCAGCCTGGCAAAATCATCGGCGTTCCCCTGGATCGCCCAGTCCGGCACGACCATCGCGGCGAGCTGGGTGCTCGAGGCGATGTAAGGATACTGATCGGCCGTGACGATCTGACCGGCTCGCCGCGCCTGCGACGATCCGATCCAAGGCCGAGCCGACAGTGCCCCAGTACGCCTTTCCGCTCGCCTTCAAGTGCGAGATATGCACCGGGATGCTCGCTCCCTTGCCGATCGCGATCGCCTCGTCGATCGATTCCAAGAGCTTGGCCCCTTCGCTGCGAATGTGCGAGGCATAGATGCCGCCATGGCGACGAGCGACCTTGGCCAGCTCGATCAGCTCGGACGTGCTGGCATACCGGCCGGGCACGTAGATCAAGCCGCTCGACAGCCCCCAAGCCCCTGCCTCCATCCCCCGCTCGACCAGGCGTTTCATCCGTTCCAGCTCGGCGAGACTCGGCGGGCGGTTTGCATTGCCCATGACCGCCGACCGAACCGGCCCGAGCGGAACGAGGTGGACCACGTTGGTGCCGGCGCCATGTGCGTCGATCGCGGCGAAGTACTTGTGGACGTCGAGCACTCCAAGTCCACAGTTCCCCGTGACGATCGTGGTCACGCCCTGCGCCAGGATAGTTCCGGTTCAGCCGCGTTTTCGGCTGGGTGATCCCATCATCCGAGTGGGTGTGCAGGTCGATAAACCCCGGCGCGACGATCAGCGAGGACGACGTCGATGACCTTCGCCTTCGGATCAACCTCGAACGAACCCACCGCCACGATCCGATCACCGCGCACGGCGACATCAGCCTGTCGACGAGGTGACCGGGTGCCATCGACCAGCGTGCCCCCCTTCAAGACCACGTCCGCGACCACCAGCTCGCTCGCGACAGCAACCGCCGAAGGCGGCTCGGCCCGAGCGATCGGCACCTCCCACGTCAAAGCCAAAAGGCCGAGTCAGAGAAGGTGCCACGCATGGCATCTTAGCGTCACGATGAAAACTCCCAGACTCGTCTCCAGAATCCGCCGAAGCTCGTCAATATCATTCACTTGGAGCTATTTGGGGCTGCCGCGTTCAGGTGCCGGTCGTCGAGCTTGTCGACGGACCAGAGCAAGCCTCGGGTGACGAGGTCGAGGTAGCGGGGGTCGGCGACAGTCTCGATTATTGTGGCCGAGTGTGGTCCCGAAGACCTTGGTCTTGTCATTGTAGGTATTCGTCCAAACGACGACGAAGTCGGCGCGGCCCTGACTGCCGCGGGCGAGCGCGTGGGCGGTCGCCTCGAGCTTGCCGGAGGCGTTGTTATACAGCTCCTCGTTAACGGTCGTCCAATCGCCCAAGGGCCTGGTGATGGGGCTGTCCTTATCGACGAACTTGATCGCGATTGGCTGTTGCGGACCGTGTCCAGTGGAGATCAGGCCGGTGAATTGCATCCAGGGCGTGGCGATTTTCTTGTCCCAGCCCTCGGTACGGTAGCAGTGCATCGCGCAGTGGAGGACAACGCCGGGAAGCCCGTCCTGGTGGGGCTTGAGGATGCGGTCGATGACGGCCCTGTCCTTGACATCGGAGGAACACTCGTCGTGGACGACGACGTCAAAGCCCTTGGCCCAGTCGGGATTGTCGTAGACGGGATTCTTATGCCTCGTCGTCGTGTCGGAGTCATACGCGATCGTCCACTCGACGTGAGCGCGCTGCGAGATCCCTTGCGTGAGGATGTCCTTCTGGCTCGCGTAGTCGTGGCAGCATCCGCCAACAACCAGCAGCGCACGGATCGGCTTGGGTGGCTCCTGAGCGTCCGCCAAGGTCCCCGAGCCCGACAGTGCCCACGAGAAGACCAACAATAATCCGACCCATTTGTTCATTGTCGTAGCTCCCTTTTTCCTGGTGGCCTGGCCGCCCGATTGGCGTAGCGCCGCGCCATCCTTGGGAGGGATGACGCCGAAACGGGGAAAAGGACTGGAACATCGAGAGCCTCTTGGCGTCTTCGTTGCGATGTCCCGGGGTCCTGGACAGACTCCATAATACTGGCCAGGTGGCGTTTCGTCGAAGGGATGAAAAATCGAATGTCGGCAGGACGTCGGTTTTCGTTTCATTACGAAAGATTACTCCCGAACACGATCAGAGCAGCTCGATCGTTCGTGTCCTATAGTGTGTTCAGCGGGCTCGTCGGTTCGCCGACGCCGGTGGGGACCGCCAGGCGGCGTAGTCGTTCGCCCGCGGCCAATCTTGAGTCATCCGATCGGTGGCGGCCGTAAGGCCGGGTTAGGTAAGACACGCATGTACCCGTTGCCCTTGATTCTCGTGGGAATCGACGACAATTTACTTTCCGACGTACTGATCGGGTTGGCCAGCTCCATGGCGCAGGTGGAGAGCGAGTTCGCCTACCGTTGGCGCCGCCATCGAGGGTCTTCGTCATGGCAAGTCAGAGCCCAGGTTGCTCGTCGTGCGGGTCGGATCAGAGTGCGATGTCGCCGGTATCCGTCGGCTGAGCAGCCTCCTGATCGGTTGGCCGATCCTGGCTTTGATTCCGGGCGATATCGCGGATGAGAACTTCTTCCAAGTGAATCGCGCGGGAGCGACGCAGGTTGTGCCGTTGCCTCTGGATCGCGACGACTTTCATTCCGCGCTCAACATCATCGGGCTGCAGTTCGGCAGTGGCCAGCTTGACCGCCACGTTATCGCCGTCACCGGCGCGACCGGAGGAAGTGGTGCAACGACAATCGCAATCAACCTCGCAGCCGAGATCGCCGACCAGCTCCACCGTACGACAATCCTCGCCGAGCTGACTCTCCAGATGGGCGCGCTCGCTGCGATGTTCGACGTGACCCCGCGTGTCACCATCACCCACTTGATCCAAGAGATCGAACGTGTCGACGACCTCTTGGTCGAAAAGACCTTGGTCCCGGTCGCCGAAAAGCTGAGGATTCTCGCGGGGCCCGACAAGGTCCACTCGCTGCCCAATCTCGACTCGGGAGACCTGGTCAAGATTGTCGAATGTCTCAAGACACTCTCTGAAGTGACCGTCCTCGACATGCCCGGTACGTTCCACGAGGCCGAGTTCGAGGTGCTCAAATCGTCCGACCACATTGATCCTGATCGGGATGCAGAGTGTGCCGTCGATCCGTGCCCTCAAGGTCTTCCGCGAGACGCTGCCCGAAGAGCGCGTGATGCATTCCCTCTGGGTCGTGATCAATCGCTATAACCCCGAACTGAAGGGGTATACCTGTGCCGAGATCCAGAAAATGCTCGGCGTTCCCCGCATTCTGACGGTCGCCAACGATTACAACGGGGTTCATCTCTCGGCCAACCATGGCCAAACGCTGCGCAAAGTCGCCCCCAAGTCGCCAATCCTACGCGATCTCGATGGCTTGATTCGAGACGTCCTCAGCCTGGAAAAGCCCGATCCCAAGACCCTCAGGAAAGGACTGGTCGGACGCGTACTGAGAACGTTCCTGAGTTAGAAGCGGCCGAAGCTCAATGCGCCCGGCCCGATCCGCCGTGTCGATTTACAACGTTGGGCGGGGAACAGTACCATGACTCATGATGAACGACCGCACGCGCGACCTTGTCCTGGGTACGGCGGGACACATCGATCATGGCAAGACGGCCTTGGTCCGCGCCTTGACCGGTGTGGACACCGATCGCCTGCCGGCCGAGAAACAGCGCGGCATCACCATCGACCTGGGATTCGCGGCGCTGCCGCTGGGCGAATTTCGACTGGCGATCATCGATGTGCCGGGTCACGAACGGTTCATCCGCAACATGCTGGCCGGCGCGACGGGTCTCGATCTGGCGATGCTGGTCGTCGCGGCCGACGATTCGGTGATGCCCCAAACCCGTGAACACCTCGAGATCCTCCGCCTGCTGGGACTCTCGGGGGGCTTGGTCGTCTTGACCAAGTGCGATCTGGCTGACCCGACCTGGATCGAGCTCGTCGAGGAGGATGTCCGCGCCTTGATCCGAGGGACGTTCCTCGAAGGTGCGTCGATCGTGCGAACCTCGGTCGTCAACGGTCAGGGACTCGACGACCTCAAACGCGAGCTGCATTCGCTTTGCGGCACGATCAAACCGGGCCAGGATTCCGGCGTGTTTCGGATGGCGATCGACCGTTCGTTTACCGTGGCCGGTCACGGGACGGTCGTGACGGGGACGGTCGCCTCGGGACGGGTCGCGGTCGGCGACGAGCTGGAGTGGCATCCCTCCGGCCGGGTCGTGCGTGTCAGAGGGTTGCACCAGCATGACCAGCCCGTCGACCGGATCGGCCGGGGTTCTCGCGCGGCCATCAACCTGGTCGGTGTTCATCACGCCGAACTCCATCGCGGACAAGAACTGGCGGCACCCGGCTATCTCCAATCAAGCCCAGATCCTCGCGGTCGAAGTGGTCGGATCCGACGGGGCCGAGCGTCCCCTGCATCACCGCGGGCGCTACAAGCTCCACCTGGGAACAGCCGAGGTATCGGCCGTCCTGTCGCTCCTCGAGAACAACCAGGCGGCACCTGGCATACCTCAGCTTGCCCAGCTATTCGTCGCCGAGCCGATTGTCGCGGTGTTTGGTCAACCGTTCGTGCTCCGCGACGAGAGTCCGCCGGCGACGCTGGGGGGTGGGCGGGTCATTCAGCCGATGGTCGCGACGCTACCGTCGCCGCGACGATTCGTCCATCGAGCGACTCGGCAAACTCGCTTCGGACGACCCGCTCGAACGCCTGGGCGCGGCTTTGACCTTTCTCGGGCTCAACCCGTGGACCGAGCGTCGACTCTGTGCTCTGACCGGCCTGCCGGAGGACCAGATCGAGTCATCCCTGGCGACGCTCGAGATCATCCGGTGCCCTGGTCGAGCTTCCCCTGGGGCCGCGGCGAACGGTCCGGGTGTTGGCCGCGTATGCCGCCGAACTGGAAGATCGGGTCCTTCGTGCCTTGGGCCGGCTGCACGCGGCTCGCCCTCGGCTGTCGGCGATCCCGCGCGCCCACCTTTCGGCCGCGCTGCCGGACCTGGCCAATGACGCATTGGTGGCCGGCCTTGTCGATCGGCTGGTGGCGCGGGGCGCGCTGGTGGCGACCTGCCGTACCCTCGCATTCCTGGACACCAGCCCAAGTTGAGCCAGGGTGAACGAAAGCTCAAGAACGAGCTGGCCGAGGCGATCCGAGCCGGTGGCATGAGCCCTCCCGATCTGGCCGAGCTCACCGAGCTCGGCCGGCGCTCGAAGCTCGGCCGTCCCCGACCTGCTCGCTCTGCTCCGCGACGAACACCAAATCGTCGAGATCAATTCAAGCCTGTTCCTCGATGTCGACGCCGAGAGCGAGCTGTGCCGCCTCGTGAAGGACCGTCTCGCGGACGGATCAGCGATTTCCATGTCCGAGCTCCGCGACCTGCTGGGCACGACCCGAAAATACGCCGTTCCAATCGGCGAATACCTCGACCGCATCGGGTTGACGAAACGTGAGGGCGACACTCGCCGGCTGGACCCAGCAGCTCTCCCCGCGCAGCTCCCAACCAATAACCCTTGAACGCCGGCGCAGTTCCCTTTACAATTGTCGTTGAATGAGAGCGTCTAGCGATTGGATTGGGCACGCGTCCGCGGCCGAGGCGAACCACCGCCCCTTAACCTTGGCGTGTTGAAAAGTTGGGGTTTACCAAGCTCGAAGGGCGGATTCAAGACATGTGTTTTTGTTGCGAATCATCGGTACGTCCCCCCCTTGAGAAGGGGGGGCAGGGGGGGTTAAAAGGCATAGCCAGCACGTTAGGCCAATGCGACAACTCCGGGGAGCACAGCCGTCCCGGAACCGCGCACCAGGCTGTGGTTACGCGGGGATACCCCCCCTGCCCCCCCTTCTTAAGGGGGGGACGACGCGCAACGCGGGTTCGGTCACGCAAACGGTCTTCGCCCGGCCGGGACTCGATATGACTGTACCGATTCTGATTTGTGAATGCGGAATGCGCCTTAAGGTTCGTAATGCCGCGCCCGGAAAGGAGGGTCGCTGCCCGAATTGCGGCGCTACGCTCCAGGTTCCCGACCGGGCCGGCCCGGAGGAATCCGAGGCTGGGCGAAACTGCGGGAGCGAGCCGACGGCGATGGGCTATGGCCTGATGCCGGAAGAAGCCGCTGTGACGAATGGATCAGGTCGCGCACGGTCGCCTGAAGACGCGGCCGCCCGGCCCACGTATGCGAAAGCCCCGCCGTCGGCTCCCATGGCCGATGGGTTCTTGCCGGTCCTTGCCCGTCCGGAGACGACTTGGTTTTCGAGCTTGCTCTATCCGCTTCGAGGGGCCGAGCCCTTGGGTGTGATCGCGATGACGAGCGCGATCTTGTGGCTCTTCGGCGTGCTCGTTCCCGAGTACTGTCTCGCACTGATCAGCGACGCCACGTCGATGGGCGCCACGTCCATCGGCCATTTCATCGCCCTGATCTCGATCTTGCCGGTTGTCATGCTCTTTCCGCTCGCACTCTCCTACTGGCTGCAATACCTGGGCCGTGTCCTCGTTTCGAGCGCCATGGGCGAAACCTCGCCGCCACGAGCCCCCGACCGTAATTTCGACGGCTTCTTGAACGGACTCAGCCCCTGGTTGATCTGGCTCTGCCTGGGCGTGTTTGTCGGTCTGATTCCGCTCCTGGCCTACGCTTGGTCACTGAACACGTGGGCCGAGGGCAGCCCCTACCTCGCCGTGGCACTGGGACTGCTCGCGTTTCCGTACATGCTCATGGCACTGATGATGTCGTTTCTGCACGACGACGCGTTCGCGGCGTGGCCTTGGGCGGTGATCTTCGCCATCTGCCGGCTGGCCGGCTCGTTCGGCTTGCTCTGCCTGTTTCTCGCCGGGACGCTCGCGGTCGGCGTGGCGAGCTTTGGCCATGGCGATCGTCTTTCTGCGTCCCAGTTACTTCTGGCTCTACTTCCTCGTCTGCCTCGCGCTGCTGGATCATCGTGCAGTGGATCATGATCGTGGTGATGCGAATCCTGGGACTTTATTACTACCAACACAAAGACGTCCTCAAGTGGCATGCCAAACGTCCACGGTGGGGGGTTGCCTGGAGACTCTGATCTGACCGGAGGATCATCGACTGAGCGTCTTTCGCCACTCCTCATCGAGATCCTGGACCTTCTTACCAGTCAACTCCTGGAATACGTCGTCTCGATATCTCCCTTCCCGCATGATCCGATTGAGCTTGAGCACGATCTGCTTGTCGTATCTTTCGGTCAAGTAATTCAAGAATGCAGCCGTGACTCGGTAGCTGCCGTTGTAATGGGCCCGGCTCGGATTGATCGGTCCGATCTTGCCGGGCTCGAACTTGAAAAACCGCACGTAGTCGGCCACTCCCTCGACAAGCCATGCCGGATTGCTCCGGCCGCGATAGTGTTGCACGACGTGGACCGTCTCGTGGACCATCGCCCCGACGTCGTCGGGATGGCTCTTGAAGTAAGTCGACAGAGCCGGTGATGTGGCTACCGCCGGCGGCCGCCACGCCTCGGTAGCTCTTTTTCAACGACATGGTCACGAGAACCGGCGGCTTGTATCCATCGCTTTTCAGTTCTTCGTTGATCATCGGGTAAGACCGCTCGCAGACCTCCGCGACGTGTTCGGCCCATGCCTTCATCTCGGGTGCGTCGGACACGTCCACGATGAACTCGACCGGATACTGGAAGGTCGCCACCGGCGGGTCCGACGTGATCTTGATCTCGCGGATCGTTAGCGGATGGTTCAAGTCCTTCGCTGGCTTGATCCGGACGGCCCGCACCGGCTTGCCGCTCAGCTCCAGCCGAGCGTTCCCGTCCACGAATTTCGAAGGATCGCCGAACGCTCTCCCATCGGCCGAAATCTCCACCTCTCCCGCGTTGAGCGAGTCGCTCCCATCGGACCGGCCAGTGATGACCTCGATCGAGCCCACGGCCACCGCTTCGTCGAAGATAAGCGTGAAGTGATCGGCCAAGCCAGGTTTCTCCACCGAGGCGAAGAACGTGTTGGGATCGCCGTCGAAGGCGAACTGACGGATCTGGCCGGCCGAGGTGGTCAGCGTCGTGTGGATGGTCGCCCTCACCGGTGACTCGTGCGTCTTCGGTTCCGAGCTCGCCCGAGGCCTCGACCGATAGCCCCAGCAAGAGAACCGCCAGCATGACTCGGATTGAACGCCGCATCAGTGGCACCTGGTTTAGTCGTGTTTCAAAACGGATGGTTTAACCGTTGGAAAGAAAACCGGGCGGATCTTGTCATCATCGCAGACTCGCGAGTACCACGTAAACGGCCTTTGGTTAACACGTTCAACTCCTCACTGCTGATGACAAACGGGGGCATGAGGTACACCACATCCTTGAAGGGACGGACCCACACGCCTTGTTCGACGAACCGCGGGCGCAAGGCGTAAACGTCGACGTCCTCTTCGAGCTGGACCACGCCGATGGCACCCTTGACGCGCACGTCCACGACGTGCGGCAGCGAGCGGCATGGTTCCAGCCCGAGGCGCAGGCCCGCTTCGATCGCCTTAACCTGGTCGGCTCGCGGCTCGCGCTCGAACAGGTCGAGCGAGGCATTCGCGGCCGCGCAAGCCAGGGGGTTCGCCATGAAGGTTGGTCCGTGCATGAGGGCGAAATCCCAGTCGTCGCTCAAGAACGCCTCGAATATCTCTTCGCGTGCCAGGGTTGCTCCCAGCCCGATCGTACCGCCGGTCAGCGCCTTGCCCAGGCATAGGATATCCGGGCTGATCCCCGCTTCCTCGCAAGCGAATCGATTGCCCGTCCGCCAGAATCCGGTCGCGATTTCATCGGCGATGAAGAGAATCTCGTACTTTCTCGCGAGTGCATGCAGGGCGGCGAGCATCTCGCGACTGTGAAACCGCATCCCCCCTGCCCCTTGCACCAAAGGCTCGATGATCATCGCCGCCAACTCGTGCGCCCGACCAACCAGCGAAAGCTTCCAGCTCGCGGCCATGTCGCTCAGATCGACCGGAACATCCACGACGTATTGCGGCATCAACGCATGTTTGAACGCCTTGTGCATGGATTTTTCGGGGTCGGAAACCGACATCGCGCCGAACGTGTCGCCGTGATAGCCGTTGCGGAAACATAAGAAACGGTCTTTTCCGACTCGACCCGTGTTGCGCCAGTACTGAAGTGCGATCTTGAGCGCGACCTCCACGGCGACCGACCCGGAATCCGCGAAGAAGACCCGACTCAATCCGGAAGGCGCCATCGCCGTCAAACGGCTCGCCAGGACGAGTGCCTGCTCGTGTGCCAGTCCGCCGAACATCACGTGCGGCATCGTCGCCAGTTGCCGCGCCACGCGATCAAGAATATACGGATGGTTGTATCCGTGGCACATGCACCACCACGAGGCGACGCCATCGATCAGCTCGCGACCGTCGGACAGAATGATGCGGCACCCGTGCGCTCCCACGACAGGCAATGGCGGCGGGGCCACCTGCATCTGGCAATAGGGGAGCCAGACGTGCGGGAGGCCGTCTTCATACCATTTCTCAGCCATTCGTTTGACGAACCCTCATCGATGGATTTAATCAAGATTGATGAAAATCACAGAGGCCAGTCAATGAGGGGGCAGCGGTCCATTTCTGTTGGTCATCGCCCGCGAGTCGCGGAATCCCATAAAAAGCCACCTGGTCGCCCGCAAAACCGCGGAGGCTCTCGACCGTCTCAGTGAGTCCCACGCTCGCCACGGATTCCGAGACGACGATTCCCTGCACGCGAACGCCATTGCCGCGTAAGCGCGAACAGCGCCGTCAGGGTATGGCTCAGCGCGCCCAGGTAGCTGCCGGTCACCAAAACGGCCGGAAGGCCCACACGGACGATCAGATCAATCACGGTATGGCTCGTCGTCGATCGGCGTCATGACGCCCCCTGCCCCCTCGACGAGCAATGTGATGTCGTTGGCGGTGTCATGTTCCCGATAACCTTGCAGAAATCGGCGATCTCATCGATCGGACAGTCTGCGTCCTTCCCGCCGGGCCGCCAGATGCGGCGAAAGCGGCCGCTCAAACCGCCAGGGAGCGATCGCCGCAATGGCTTGCGGCGTCGGTTCTCGACCGAGGCTTCGGAGAATCAAGGCAGGGTCGCTGGCCGGGATCGTCCGGTTGAGAAGCCGGAAACCACCGGCTTCAGCGCGACGACCGCGCGACCTTGCGCCCGCAATTGATGGCACAAGATCGTGGTGATCAGTGTCTTGCCGATCCCTGTTCCCACCGATGTGATGAATAATCCGCGCATTGATTCAGTCCGTTTCACTGCGAAGGCCCATCATGCATAACCATGCTGGATCAAGAGCGCCGCCGCGTGGTCGATCGGCTCTCGTTCGTGCAGCGACGAAAACGCGAACCTTAACCGGGCTGTCCCGGGAGGTACGCTCGGAGGGCGGATCGCCACAGCGAGGTAGCCGTGTGCCTCCAGCATCGCGGAAGCCGCCAGCGCTCGTTCGGGTTCGCCCACAATCACCGGCACGATCGAGCTTTGAGCGGGAACTCGCCCCAGCGCGGACGTGAATCGCCGAGCATTCTCGAGCGGCTTCTTCACAAGCCCGGGATCGTCTCTCATAATCCGCAGCGCGGCCGCCGCCGCCGCGACCGAGGCGGGTGGCAACCCGGTCGAGAATAGCAGAGCTGCGTGCGAAGTTCTCGAAATAGGCGATGACGTCCGCCCTGGCGCAGACGTATCCCCCGTAGCTGCCGGCCGCCTTCGACAGGGTGCCCATCTGAACGTCGGCCGGCTCCGGAGTACAGATTCCCAGACCGTGTGCATCGTCGGTCAATAGCCAGGCGTCGTGCGCGCTCGGCGAGTGCGCTCAGCTCCGCGACGGGTGCACGATCCCCATCCATGCTGAACACGGTCTCCGTCGAGATCAGGCAACGTGCGAATCGACCGCGGTGCAGGCCGAGAAGCTCGCGGCAATCGGCCAGGTCGTTATGATCGAACCGCAACACTGTGGCACCCGAGAGCCGTGCCCCGTCCCAGGTGCAAGCATGCGAGAGTCGGTCGGCGAGGATCAGGTCGTTCTTGCCCACCAGCGCCGGGATCACACCCAAATTGGCCAGATACCCGCTGCCGAAGACCAAGGCGCGCTCGGTCCCCTTCAGCTCGGCGAGCAGCCGCTCCAGCTCGGTGTAAGCCGGATGAGAGCCAGTGACCAGCCGCGACGCGCCGGCCCCCGCGCCGAAACGCTCCAGTGCTTCCCTGGCCGCCGCGATCACGCGCGGGTCGTGCGCCAGGCCGAGATAGTCGTTGCAACTGAACGAGACATATTCCTTGCCGCCACGACGCACCCGTGCAGCGCCGACCCGCTCGGTTTCCTTGAGCGACCGCGTCAGTGATTTCTGCGCGGTCAGAGCGAGCTGTTCGCGGGCAACGTCCAGAAGGGCCGGCATGGGTTGACTTCCTTCCCCGAAAATGCGTTGATTGCTCCTTACGCGAGGCAATGTAAGGAGGAATCGCATGGATTTGCACGGCGAAAGCCGATCGTCAAGCTCTGAGTCGGCCGCAATCCGCCACAACTGGACGCAAAACGAAATCCTGGCTTTGTTTCAGTTGCCGTTCAACGACCTGATCTACCAAGCCCAATCGATTCACCGGGCGCATTTTGACCCAAACGCGGTCCAGATTTCCACCTTGCTTTCGATCAAGACCGGCGGCTGCCCGGAAGATTGCGCCTATTGTCCCCAGAGCGCACATTTCGATACGGGCTTGAAATCGCAAAAGCTGATGCCGAAAGAGGCGGTGCTCGCCGAGGCGAATCGCGCGAAATCCGCTGGTGCCACGCGGTTTTGCATGGGAGCGGCCTGGCGTGCACCCAAGGACAGCGACATCGACGAGGTTGCGGAGCTCGTCGCCGAGGTGAAGTCGCTTGGACTCGAGACCTGCGCGACGCTCGGAATGCTGACGCGATCGCAGGCCGAGCGACTTAAACAGGCAGGCTTGGACTATTATAACCACAACCTCGATACCTCCGAGTCTTATTACGGTCGAATCATTACAACTCGCACCTACCACGATCGGCTGGATACGCTGGTCGCGGTGCGCGAGGCGGGGATGCACGTTTGCTGTGGTGGCATCCTCGGTTTAGGCGAGAGCCTCGAAGACCGCGCGGCCATGTTGCGGACGCTGGCGAATCTGCCCGTTCATCCGGAAAGCGTGCCGATCAACGGGCTCGTCCGCGTCGAGGGGACGCCACTGGCGGGCGCGGCCCCGATCGACCCATTGCAATTCGTTCGGACGATCGCCGTGGCGCGGATTATGATGCCAGCGTCGTTCGTTCGACTCTCTGCCGGTCGCGAAGCGATGAGCGAGGAACTGCAAGCTCTTTGCTTCCTCGCGGGAGCGAATTCGATTTTCTATGGCGAAAAGCTGCTGACCACTCCCAACCCTGCCACCGACGCCGACCGAGACCTCTTCGAACGGCTCGGCCTGCGACCGTTGGTCCTCGAGGGGATCGAGGAAGGACTCAGCAGGTCCGCCGATTGAATTGAGGGATCGCGGAAATAACCGCAGTCCACGGGAGGGATACCGTGAAAGTGCTCCGATTCACGATTGCCAAGCTGATGGTTATCGTAGGCATCGTCGCCTTCAACCTCGCCGCCATCCAGTTCTGGTCGCCCTCGTCGTCTCCGTCCCTATTCACGGGGCGGTTCCTGATGAGTATCGCTTTACAGGTCGGACTTTTCTGTTTGATCCGCACTCGCCGGAGTCGGTATGGAACGTTCTGGCGAGGGTTCGTCATGTTTGGTCTAGCAGCGGCGATCACCTCGATCTACATTGACCTTTTCAGCCCTGCGGATTCGGAACTGTTTGATTTGATGGATCAGTATCTCGCCTCCACGTTCGATCTGCTTGAGAGGATCTGCATGTTGATACCCGACCCATATCTCCGATCGAGAGCAAGAACGGCGTTGGTCGTGCCGGATAATAGTTTCGTATCCAACCTTACGTATGATTTTGTATCTTTTCTGCCACAGTTGTTCATCGCTCTGAGTGGTGGTTGTCTTGCGAGTTTGGCATTGAGAATTTGGACCAAGCGTCCTGATCGCGTACCCCTCAGCTCTGGCACCACCTGAACCCTCCGCTTTCCCGCTCCGCATCGCTACCGCAGTTGCGCGCACCTCTCGTAGAACTCCGTCGCAATGCGCTTCGGATTGCCGTAGATCACCGCCGGATGGCTGATCTCCTCCTTGAGCCAGCGGGTCGGCTCACCTTCCGATGAGAGGCGGCGCGGAGGGTCAGGCTTGCCCGATCATCCTCTACATTGGTGGCGGGATCGAATCCATGCTTCTTGAACTCGGACCGCACGCGCTTGACGAGTTCGGCCCAGCGCTCGTCGAGCGTGGGCGCGATGAACCGCTCCCAATGGGGATGCCGTCCGTCGATGTCGCTGAACCCGTACTCCTCGGCTAGCTCCCCCGAGCCGAACACTCCGCCCGTCTTCGCGATGACCTTCGGGTCGGCCGCGAGCGCAGCCACTGCCCGTCCGACGAAGAATGGCGTCTCGGACCCGGCGAAATAGGGGTCCTTCTTCACGGCGTCCTGCCAGTTGGACTCGGTGACGCCGAAGCCCTCGAGCATCGCCTCCGAGCGGAGGAAACCGGGTGTCACCGCGACCGCGGTGATGCCGTGTGGGCGGAGTTCCGGCGCCAGCAACTCGGCGATGCGCATGACCGACGACTTCTCGAAGCTATAGAAGAAGCCGGCGCTGCCGCGGTCGGTGATCCCGACGATGAGCCCCCGGCGATGCTGGACCATAAGCGGAATGGCGATGTGCGTCGTGATGAGGTGCGAATGCACTCCGCGCTCGATCATGAGCAGGCCTTTGTCGAGTGACTGCTGCCAGTACGGCTTCTTCCAGTCCTTCAGGTCATCGCCGTTGACGTTGTTAACGAGCACGTCAAGGCGACCCTGCTCCGACGCGACGCGATCAAAAAATGCGCGCACTTGATCCTGGACTGTGTGATCCACTTGCACGGAGATGCCGATGCCGCCGCGCGCATTGACCATCTCCGCCGTCTCGTCGATCGACTCCGGGCGCCCCTTGGTGGACGTCTTCCCCCGGATGCTGCGCCCGGTGCAGTAGACGGTAGCGCCCGCCTCGCCCAGCATGCACGCAATGCCCCGGCCGGCGCCGCGCGTGGCCCCGGCGACGACAGCGATCGTCCTCTCGAGTGACCGCATGGTGCACCTCCCTCAGGCCCCAAGGTAGAGCCCACGTTCCTGACATTCCTCGCTAATTCTCGCTGAATGTGTGGCGACCGGCCAGGTCAGTTGTCCAAGACCATCCGCATGCCGAGCAGCCGCAGAATACGAAGTTGTAGCTGACTGAACTCGGTTGTCATAATGACCGGTGGTTTCTTACAAGGGGAAGAAGTCGGCTGCGCTTCACCGCCATGTCGTCGGGGCCATCGCAGCGCGTCGATTCTGAGGATGAGAAGAGACAGATTTCCTTCACCTGGAATCAGGGGCGTCGGCTATTCTCGGGTCCCTGCGCTCCACCTAATCCGCGGTCTGTGGCGAACGGAAAAGTCAGCGGCCGTAAGTACATAAGAATGAGAATGTGTAAGCACATGGCTGGGTTTCAAAATGAGGCGATTGCCGCTTCGCAGACGCAAAATGCCGAGGAGGAGCTTCAATGCGCTGGCGCATGTTTGGCCGCACCCGTTGGCAAGTCAGCGAAATAGGATATGGGATGTGGGGAATGGGGAGTTGGACGGGGTCCGACGACGAGACGATCCATCGCGCCTTGCAACTCGCTGTCGACCTGGGCTGTAATTTCTTCGACACCGCGTGGATCTACGGTGCGGGTCGCAGTGAACGCTTGCTCGGCGAATTGCTCCGCGCGAACAAGGGCAAAACGCTCTATTCCGCGACTAAAATACCGCCTATGAACAACCGCTGGCGGCGCCGCGGCAGATTGTCCAAGGCATTCCCTCCTGAACACATCCGCGAATACACCGAAAAGAGCCTGACAAATCTAGGCCTCGCCCAAGTTGACCTCTTGCAATTCCACATGTGGGAAGACTACTGGGCCGATGACGAGCGTTGGCAGCGGACGGTGGACGACCTCAAGCGGCAAGGGCTAGTGCGTGCCATCGGGCTGAGCATCAACCTGTGGGAGCCGTGGAACGCCCTGCGCACGCTGCGCACCGGACTGATTGATACAGTCCAGGTGGTCTACAACATTTTCGACCAAGAGCCTGAGGATGAGTTGTTCCCCGTTTGTCGCGAGCTGAATGTCGGAGTCATTGCGCGGGTGCCTTTCGACGAAGGTTCGCTGACCGGCACCCTGACGGCCGACAGCCGCTGGCCGGACGGCGATTGGCGCAACGGGTACTTCGAGCGAGAAAACCTGATTCAGAGCGTCGGCGGGCTGAAGCACTCAAACAGATTCTGCCGCCTGGTATAACGCTGCCGGAACTGGCCTTGCGCTTCATCTTGTCCAACAACGATGTCGGAACGGTCATTCCCGGGATGCGGCAGCCAGCCCACGTCAAGACGAACGTGGCTGCCGCCGACGCGGGGCCATTGCCACCCGACTTGCTCAGCTTGCTCCACGCGCATCGCTGGAACAGAGGACACCCGACGCTGATGCGAGCGGCATTGACAAAGGCGCGTAACTTGCTTCGCGACTTCGTCGGCCGGCGACGATAGTCCTTGTGTTTAAGTCCACAACGAGAAACTTGCAGGCGCCGCCAGGGCTGCAAAAGAAACCAGGAGCAGCAAAACCGCTCCACATTGGATTGGGAAAATGGGACAGGAGTGGGAAAGCGGGACGGAGTGGGAAAGCGGGAATGGTGCCACTCGGCCTACTGACAAGCGTAGGAGTGGCGCAGGCTTGCACTCCGCGGAGCCGCCGTAAGTCTCGACGGGGTGGCATTATTCCCGCTTTCGCGGACTCTTGTCGATACCGGACCTGTCCCGCTTTCCTGATCCTCACGTCATCTGGCGGGCCGCGTCGGGTTCAGAAGGAGCGCAAGTTGAGCGGTTGGCGTGCTCGTCTCGTAACCCTGCGCGACGATCTGGCCGCGGTCGTTGATGTCCTCGGCGTTCGTGATCACGATGCCCGAATCCGCGGGGATCAAGCTGTTGAGGTCGACCATCCGACCCCGGAGATCGATGAAACCGTGAGGCGCCGATGCGCTCGTGAGCGAGGAACCGACCACCGCCCCCTCGTCATTGATCGCCGAGGCCACTGACTTCGCACCGCCGAGCGTCCCCAAGTCGGTCATCCTCCGTCGGCTGTCGATGAAGGCGTGGATTGCCGCGTCGTTCGCGGTGTAGGAGAACCCGACCACGGTGCCGCGATCATTGATCGAACCGGCCGACGAATCTGTTCCGCCGAGCGTGCCGAGGTCGGTCATCTTCCCGTGGCTGTAGAGGAAGGCATGGTAGAAGACGGTGGGCTGACTCGAGCCGTTTGCGGCCGGCACGAAGCCGGTCGCCGAGAAGCCAACCACCTCCCCGCTGTCGTTGATGGCTTTCGCCGTGGAACCAACGCCGGTCAGGGACCCCACGTCGATATGCGTCCCGTGGCGATCGATCAACGCATCATAATCGTCCGCCGAAAGTCCGGATACGTCTCCGCTGGCGTTGATCGAGATCACGCCAGCCTCCACGACCCCCGGGTTGACAGGGCCCAGATCCCTGAGCTTTCCGCCCTGCTCGAGGAAGGCATCAACCTGCGTGTTGCCGGGGGCGATGCTGGACAGTCCGACGACAACGCCTCGGTCGTTGATGCCAGTGGCCTCTGAAATCGTCCCGCCGAGCGTCCCCAGATCGGTCATCTTCCCGTGGTTGTAGAGGAAGGCGTGTGCCGCCGAATTGTTTGCGGTGTAAGAGTAGCCGACGACCTCGCCCTGATTGTTCACACTCTGAGGAACGCTGACCGTGCCGCCGAGCGAGCCCAGGTTGATGATGGTGTAGCTGAGCAACCGGCGACCCTCGAGCGGTTCCAAACAGGGTGAACTCTTGAAACGTCTTTTGCACGCGACCCGACGGCAATTCGCCACGATTCGTCGGCCTCTGAAAGCAGATCCCAGGTGTCGGATCAACATCGATGTGGAAAACACGGCAATATCCAGCCCATCAAGTTCGCAGGAATGTTTCGGTCGTTTGAATGTGTGTTAACTCTGTGATGCTGTCTCGGTCCCTAGACGATTACCCAGGAGGGCAAACGGCCGGACCGTGAGTATGAATCTCGGATGCGAATCTCCTGAAGTTCGCTCGGGAGATTCGACTCCAGTTTGCCAGCGGAAGATCACGGCATCCGATCCACGCGGGTCTTCATGGAATCACCCGAGACGTCGGATGGAAGGCGGGGCGGAGCACCACCTAGCCGAATCGGGGACGAATGGACGGGCCGCTGGCGCGGGGCCCGGTTCGCCTGTTCGCCGGGCTTTTCCGCCGCGGCGTTGGGCAGGCGCGGTCTCCGGCACGCCGCCCCGATAGATCTGACCGACAGCCAAGACGGGGGATCGATCCCCGGAAGGACTACCGATGCGAGGAGCTGGATTCAGAGCGTCGTTGGCAATCGTGTTGCGAGTGACCAGAGGGATGCTCGCCGCGGTGCCGTCATTGGCTCCCGAGCCGACGATGACCGTTGCGCTGGTACTCCCGCTTGATCCGGCCGTCCCCGTCGCGGCGAGGCCCGGGATGCCGGAGCTATCACCCGGCTGGATACTCGATATCCCGCCTGAGCCCGTCATGAAGAACGACGTGGGGATGGCGGTGCCAGCGGCGGGAATCATCAGGACGTAACCACCGGTTGTCAGCACGATCACACCCAGATTCGATATGACCGGCAGCAGACGATCCTCCAGTTGGCAGTCTTGCAAATCGAGATGGAACTTCCGAAGCGGCTTCATCGTAGAATCTCCTGGTCGGGCTCCCGGTGCGCTCACCGAACGAGACCGACTCGATGCCCTCGGCGGAGAATAAGTGGGCCGGCTCAGTCGACGTAGTTTGGCCGTCGCCGGTCCCCTCCGCACCGCTTTTCTGGCGGGTACCCGGGCCTTCCTCGGGGTCATTCAATCAACTGGACCGCGCGGCCGATTGTCTCGGCGGCTTTACAATCCAACGGCGATCCCAGGGAATTTCAATGTCCACTGGGATGCCGAGACAAAGACATGATGGTCGTGGCTCATACTCACGTCTCAGTTTTTCGCGCTGGGGAGGGTCTCAAGAATTTGCCGCCCCGACCTCTGCGAAGCGCTACCTATCTAGCTAATCAAGGTTTGTTGACATCGCCCGAAACTCGAACGATTCGATTAATGTTGTTTCGGCCCTCGCGGACGGCGTTCCGGGATAGCCACCGATCCGTAATCCAACTGGATATACACACAACGCTCCCAACCTTAGCGCACCTGCCTTTTTTCATCGACTCACCTCTGTCCCGGATAAGCGTTCCCATTGATCTCCCAAGTGGATTCGCCTTTTCTTGATTCATATTGAGAGTCTTGACGAGCCTTCACATGGTGTTCTGAATCTGACGGTGGTTAACCTTGTGTCCATCCGATCAGATACGTCGCTTCCAGAAGGCATGGCAGCATGGATGAATTCCCAGCCTGGACCACGCGTCCTGGATGATGTCGGAGGGATCAACCCGCCGCTGGAGCCGGCGGTGCATGCGCAGTGCCACCATGCGCCTCAGCCGCTCGCGGTGCTGCGCCAGCAACGCGCCGAGCGCCGCGCGCGGCCGTCTCCAGCCGCCGGCTGCTCTCGGAGTTGTCATCAGGTCGTGCCGATTCGATCGTTCCCATATTACCTTAGACCGCACACGGGTGGCCGTTTGGGACAAGCCACAGCGGTTTTTCTTGAAGGGCGACTCTCGGTTGATAATCAATGACAAGGCGTGGCCCGCCGTGTCCAGGGCATACGAATCGGCCGAGGGCGACAGGAAGTCGCTCACGCGGACGCTCATTGAGGGACAGAAAGCGGGACAGGGACATAAAGCGGGGCAGGTCCGGTATCGGTAAATTGGGTTGCTACCTGTCTCCCAGCAACAGCGGCAGCAACCCCCGGCAAGGCCAGACGCGATAGAGCAGCCAAAAGGGCAAGATGCAGGACAGGTCTCGTGAGGTAAGTCTCGTGGTGGGCGTTCGAGCCGGTCTACGGACCGGATTCGAAACGGCCCGTCTTCGGCAGTCGACCACTGGGACGATAGGCCGACTCGAGGCCCAATCGTTTCGCGATCGGCTTTGGCCACTCCTGCCGACCAAGGCGGCGCCCTCGGTGCACGCGTTGGCGGAGCGACGCCAGTTCTCCCTCGTCGTCGGTCCGATTGACCCGCTCGACCCAGCCCAGCGGCCGCTCGATCGGCCACGTTGCCAACAAGGAACCCTCCTCCGCCGTGCCGTGAACTTGACGCCATAAACTCGACCATCGCCATTCCTCGGCACACTCAACAAGTTCGGCACGCCGCGCATTGCACTCAACATACCGCGCCACCACCCAGAAGGGCTCATCGCTCTCCACAGGGAACGATTGATAGCGACCCTGGTCAATGTGGCCCAGCCCCGCACATCCCTGGTGCTCCGGCAAGCGGCGAACGTCCGGGGGGTGACCACGCGCGCCTCGTCCAAGCGTTGAGCGCTCAAGGGTGTAGTATTCGCGTCACCTAAGGATTTCTGCGTGAGATTCGGCAAGCCGGAGGGATCGGCAAATGCAACAGAAGTGTCGGGGCGTAAGAGGTAGGAGAGAAGCGCATCACTTCCTTTTGGTTGGAGCGCCAGTTTCTCTGAAGATGTCGACGCCGCGGGCGCTCAAGAGTAAAGCGCCAAGAACGAACCACGCTAAGCCGATCACCACGAGGACATAAATCACACCGACGCGCATTCCCCGTCCACCGAGCCGCATCACGAGAGCGCATGCGGCTGCAACCACAATAACGAAAGTGGTCAGCACGAGGACACATCCGGCCCGCGTCCAAGTTCCCATGGGATTGTCCTACGCCCACGCCAAGTCTCAGCGGACCGTCCCCGTCGAACACCCTTTTTGATCATACCCGAGATCGACAAGCATTAAGTGTGCCGATCCCCTGTCGGTCCGGCCGATCGCTGTCGCCATTCCGATTGGCATGTTAGCAGGGGTCGAACACACAGCGCGTGGGGACTTTCTTAGCCGTCGAACGGCTTCACCTGCCGGACCAGCCGTAGCGGGCAGTGCCTCCAGTGAAATCTGCCAACCTAGAAAAAACCGATTCGCCCTGAAGTGTTTGCTGACCAGATGGCGCATTGGGAATAGGAACGCTTCTCGATTCCGCAGTCAGGGCCTAGCGGTACCCCTAAAGAAACAAATGCCGCTAAGCAGCCAAGCCCATACAGGCTTGCGTCGCCGCGGTCCCCGGTCGCGACGGCTTCGGACAGCAATGCGGCAAGTCGATTCGCGCCCAAACGTTGCATATCGGAACAAAGGCTTTTTCAACACCGGCAAAGACTGGGATGGAGGTCTCATGGCACCGCACCTGGAACTGGAACACGATGTCATTTTCTTCGACAAAGGTGATCGGAAGGTCTCGCGCGCGGTCGAAGTTGACAAGGTCAACAACGCCGCCAAGTTCCTGAGTCTGCTGTCCTTCGATTTGAATGCCGTCATCAAGGGGCATACTTCCACCGAAGGAGACCCGACGTTCAATCAGGGCCTATCAGAGGATCGCGCGAACGCGGTCCGCGACCTGCTGCGCGCTTTGGGTGTATTGAACCTCCCGCTGACGGCATTCGGTGTAGGCTCGACGGAGCCTGCTGTAGCCGAGACGGCGAAGACCGCCAAAGAGCTTGAAGAACAGCGGCAACAAAACCGGCGCGTGGAGATCATCGTCACCACCAACCCAATCCTGGTGCAGCAGCCAGCGCCGGCGAATATCTGGAAGCGGATCGACCACCTCCCGCAACCGGGTCCGATGGGCCAGCGTCGGCTGCAGGTGCCGCGCCGGTTTCGCAAGCCGCCTCAGCTTGGTACGAAAGAAATCACGTCCTACAAGAAGGATCTGGACGACTGGTTCAAGGCAAACCACATTGACCCGAAGGGGCTCATCGGCGGTGTGTTGGGCAAGATCAAAGGATATGAAGACGAGCCGGACGATCGCTCGCCTCCCGGGTCCGGAGACGATGACGACTAATCTCATCGCTATCGCCTTTGCTCTATCAGGACGTCGAGAAGGATTCTGGTAGAATATACGCAGGGTTAATTTGGGACTTCTCGCTCATCACCACCGCGTCGAGGGGAACGGACTACACTAACCCGACGCGCCAGCGAGGGATGCCGCAAGTCCCTTGCGGCGCCACGCCAGCGCCCTCGCTTGCGCGTCGGGTTGGTATGTGGAACGACCCCCTTAGCGGACTTGAATCGGCGAGCGCCGGGTTTCCTGGTGGTGTTCAGTCTCTACCGCTTTGGCGGTGCTGCCGGCGAATTGGGATATGGCCCGTGTACACACGAAACATATCACAATACGGGAGCGATGAGTCTCGTTAATTCCTTAACCCGTAATGTGTAAGCCGGACAAAAAGTTTAGCTTGTATCTGTTTTCGCGTACAGGCCCCCGCGCCGGTCACATTGCCGACAAAGGGCTGATGTCAGAATTGACGGATGCTTCTGGTGCTCGATACGACGGTCCGGGCGGCTTTCGGATTCGCGGAAGAACAGTCGAGGGAGGTCGCCTCGGCCTCAGCGACGGCGACTCCACTTGCTAAAGGGGTGCTTTACACCATGACCATTTCCAAGCTGAATATCCTGGGCGCGACGGCACTGGCCTGCGGCTTCGCCTCGGGCGGTGTGCGGACTTTCGGACAGAACGGCGGTCTCGGCAGAAGCCAGCAGCCGCCCGTGGCCAAGGGGACCGCCAGTCGGCTCGCCGAAGGGATCAAGTCCGATTCCGCCAAAGCCGTGAGTCGAATTGCCGATGTGATGAAGCGCCATCCCGCGCGGCTCGGTGCGGATCGGGGTGATGGGTATCAGGTATACATGCTGGATCTTGTCGAGGGAGGGTTGACTCTCATCGCCGACGAACCAGTACGAGATTGCGTGTATTCTGGTATACCCCGGTGGTCGTATGACGGCAGCCGGATTGTCTTCGGCACCTCGGGAGATCATCGGCGGTCGAGCGCGATTGATGGCGATCGAGGCCCGCGACGGACGCCCGGCATTCACGGATCTGGGCGCAGGCAATTTTCCGACCATTTCCCCGGACGACAAGTGGATCGCGTTCGCGCTCTATCCCGGCGCGGAGCCGAAGGCGGAGGCCGGCGTGTGGCTGTTGCATGCCGACGGCTCGGAGCGGCGTTGGATCGGCGGATCGGGAGCCCCTTCCTGGTCTCCGGACGGCCACCAGTTCCTGATTAATAGCAACTCCCTCCCCAACGAGTCCACCGTGCTCAACTTCGACACCAAGGATGGAGGAGTAGTCGAAGTCAGTGGACATCAGATTTTCTCGTGGCCGAGCTGGGCCGGCCCCGGAACGTTGGTGTCGGCCCTCGCCACGAATGGGGAAGCCAACTCGATCGCTCTGCTCGACGTGCGGAAGCCGGCCGAGGCGAAAATCATTGAGGTGCTCTGGAAGAGGGGGCGATGATCTCGACGTCGCGCCGTGCTGGCCGGTCTACCAGCCCGACACGCGACGTTGCGTCTTCGTCGGCGAGGCGCCGACGACGAGAACGCTCTATTCGGTCCAACGCGGTGAATCCCTGCGAGTGAGACGGATGGAAGTGGTAGAACACCAGCGTCCAGCGCAGCAGCATCATATTGCGGGCCTGTCATTCTCGCCAGACGGTCGGTATCTTCTCTTCAGCGCGAACAGTCCCGAGCGAAAGTAAACGGACGCTGATTGACTTCGCGCTGCCATTCCGGTCGAAGCCATTTACTGGCGGAAAGGAGACGATAACGGCTGAGGTCCGCGACCCGGATAGCGTCCGTTGGTTTAAAAGAAATAGCGAAGAGTTTCGAGACTGGGTTTTTCGTCCGTGTGAGCCAGCTTCGCCGTAACTGAGAGCAATGGGAATCGCGCTTCGCACTCCTTGATCGCGCCGGGCGAAACATGCACGTTCGGATGCGGCGCATCGAAAGGGTTTTGGGTAAGGACGCCCGAACTGACCAGAGATCTAGGGACAGAAAAGCGGACAGATCTTGTGCGGTTAGTCTCGTGGTGGGCTTTCAAGCCGGTCTTCGGACCGTATTCGAAACGGCCCTTCTTCGGCGTTCGACCACTGGGACGATAGGCCGACCCGACGCCTAAACGTTTCGCGATGGGCTCTTGCCACTCCTGCCGACCAAAGGGCGCCCTCGGTGCACGTTTTGGCGGAGCGACTCCAGCTCGCACTCGTCGTTGGTCCGATTGACCCGCTCGGCCCGGTACGACGGCCGCTCGATCGGCCAAGTTTCCAACAAGAAACGCTCCTCCGCCGTGCCGTGAACCTGACGACACAAACTCGACCATCGCCATTCCCCGGCACCCAGAACAAACTGGGCACGCAGCGCATTGCGCTGAACCGAACGCGCGAACAACCAGAAGTGCTCATCGCTCTCCACCGGGAACGATTGATAGCGACCCTGGTCAATGTGGCCCAGCCCCGCTTATCACTGGTGCTCCTGCCGGCGGCGAACGTGCCTGATCGTCGAACGCTGCATGAAGCGCCCAATTCTCCCTCGTGCTCTGGTCAGAGCAGCAGATGCCAGTTGTTCGCCATCAACGACTACACACAGATCCGCGTCGGCGATTGGTCGGCCGTTTCCCGCAGGACGACTTCAAACGCGTGGTAATCCGCCGCCTTCTCGGACAACTGCACGCGCACAACGCCGCGATTCAAGATGTGAAAGACCATCCCTCCAGGAGGGACCCGCGCTGTTCGTCGCATGCTCACACCACAGCCATTTCCCAATTTGTCGATACCGGACCCGTCCCGCTGTTCTCCATCCCGTGGGCACCATTCACGTTACGCGAAGACACCGCCAAAGACTCGGGCGTAGCCGTCGTGTATTCCGCGTCGACAATGCGAATGCACCAGGCGAGCCAGAGACCGACGTGTTCCTCCCCCGCTCATTGAACTACTGCCCGGCCGAACTCTCGGACAACCGCAAGGCCACTGCCGTCGAGAATGACGCGAATGCCGCAAGAGCCGCCCCGGTGCGAACCGCATCGAGTCGCTCCCAGTGCTTGATTACCGACTTCCAATTTGCTGGTGGGGCGTCCGGCTGCCATGTGAGTACGGCCTTGTTGATCGGGACGGTGCCGGTGAACGTGGCCAGGGTCCAGGTGAGGACGGCGAACACTCCTACGCACCGGAAGAAGAAGCCGTTCGCGGCTCCTCCCATAATCGCTACGCTCACCCCTGATATGGCAGTCAGGAAAAACACGGGAGGCACACGCGTTCGCAGTCTGCGGATCAGTGCCTGGCGGATCTGGATTTGCGGCTGTTGGTCGAGAACTGCGAGGGCGCTGCGCAAGCCGAAGCAGACGATGAACTCGATGCCGGCCAGTATCCCGGCGCAGAACAAATTAATGAACTCTAGATAAATTTGGCCCATATCAACGATCCTCGAACGGAATCGGACTCACGCGAATCGAGACGCGTGCTCGCGTGCCCACGCCTCGAACGTTTTGGGCGGGCGTCCCGTCAGCCTCTCCCAACGCCGGCCTGATGCCCAATCTGCTCGCGTTCGATGGCAGCGTGCAAGGCGAGCGGCTGCCGCGCTATGAGGCGTCGTGCAGTCGAACCACGCTCCGCACCCTGGCGGAGTTCGACAAGATGCACAAAGCCAACGACGAGACGGTCCGCGAACTGCCACCCAACGGCAACGGCGTTAGCCCGGGCACAATCATCGACGTTGGACGCGACTTCGAAATCGACTCTCTCGTACCCGACGCGTTATGCACCCAATCAATCGACGCTTCGGCCCCAATCGCGTACAACGAGATCCCCCAGCCGACAGAAGCGGTTGATCTCGGTATGCCGTCGTCGTCCGAGCGGGCAACGATTCACCGGAGCCAAGAACTGCCGAAAAAAACCATCGCCGCGACCACACAAGAACTGCCGACCGAACCCACGGACCTCACAGTCCAGAACGCCGAGCCCGATGAGGCTATATACCGCGCACGGGTTCAACTCAGACATTCCGCGACGCTGGGAACCTATACCGCATGCGGGCTCAACTCAGACATTTCGCGACCCTGGGGGCCTAAAGAGCGCCTTTGCTTCCGCGAGCCGTATTAACCATCTCGCCCTTTGAGTGCGACCATCCGATCGAACGGCCGGCGTCGGTCGTCGCCGCCCGCGCCCTCGCTCACAGCATATTCGCGACTTTCGAGCGGCCACGCCAAGCGAGTCGCTTCCCGTTGGCGACTCCCGGGATGTCCGGTTATACCGGCGCCACACCTAACTCCAACGCCAGTAAGGTATTATAAATATTACAAATGTAACGATTATTCCTGCGTCACGGCTAACTCAATTGTTGATAACGAGATACGGAACAGCACGCTCTCGGGTCGGGTTTTGCCGATTATTCCTGTGTCACACGTAACTCCTTGGCTTACAGCGAGATATGTCAAAAACCTCGTCAGATTACCAAATTTAACGATTATTCCTGTGTCACACATAAGCACAAGGGAAGCAGAACGTTACGGCCGATCGTCGCGGTTCCGATTATTCCTGTGTCACACGTAAGTTTCAGGCCTGTCATAAGTTGTAGCCGAACGGCTGTTTTTCGACCCGACAAAGTGTGTGCGCTCTTCAAGCGTCGTGGATCGGCATCTTCGGCTGCTCGGCGAGCCTTTCGTCCGCCGGAATCCGTTGGCGCAACCGAAATCCATTGCACAACCCGAGATGCCGTAACCAGCGCCCGGCCTTCGGCCGTAGGATGACTCACTTATGGCCGCGTGAAGTATAAACGGAATACGGTGTCCGATCCAGGATGGTTTCGCCCATCCGGCGATCCGCTGATTGGAAAACGATCGACCCCAAGCGACCAGCCGGTTCGACTCGTTTGAGCAACAAACTTCGAAGGCGTTCGCGGCCTCGAGGGGCCCTCCCGCGATCGCTAAACGTCTGTATTGGGAACGATCAGGGTTGCTCACGGCGAGCCAACCGGAAATGATGGAGGGAGGAGTTGCGCGGCTCAACCGAGTCGCGACGGACTTCACAATCAGCCCTGGATCGAAAACCGAGGAACTGATCATGACCTCGCTCGTGGTGTTGTCTTGTCTTGTGTTGGCCTGGCCCGATCCTCCACCGAAGGCGTCAAACCCAACGGAACCGTCCGCGCTGAGCGTAGTCGCCGCTATCGAGACCGTGATCTCCGACGCGATCGCCGAGGCCGAGCCGTCGGTGGTGGCGATCCATCGGAAAAAGGCGCAGAACCCACAAGAGCCGCTCGCGATCCGCGGACGGAATCGCCGGCCGGCCGCGCCCCCTCTTCCACGCCGAGGCGAATTCGAAATTCCGTTCCCTCAGGGTCCTGAAACACTGCAGTTCCCTCAGGCTCCCGAGACGGACATGATTTCGTTCGACCACGGGTCGGGTGTCGTGATTGGTGACCGCGGACAGATCCTGACGGCCTACCACGTCGTGCGCGGGGCGACTCAACTCAAGGTTCGCGCGGTCGATCAACAGTCATTTTATGCCGAGATCATCGCGGCCGATCCGCGCATCGACTTGGCTGTGATCGCCCCTATCGAGATCGACCGCCAGGATCGGCCCAAGCTCAAACCGATAACCATCGGTGACGCCGGACGCCTCCGAAAAGGGGCATTTTTGATCTCGCTTGGCAACTCGTTCAATGCGGCGCGCGAAGGCAAAGCCGTCGGCGAGCTGGGGCATCTTGTCGAACGTGGCCCGGCGGCTGGAACCCGAAACCGATGATTCGAACTGGCCCATCAAATCTCCGCAGCTCAACAATCACCCGACTCTGCTGCAACTCGACTCCAAGTTGAATCTGGGAATGAGCGGCGGCGCGGTGATCAATTTGAAGGGCGAGCTGGTGGGGCTGACCACCATGGCGGCCAGTGCGGCGGGGTTCGACTCAATGGCCGGTTACGCGATTCCCATGGACAAACTAGGCCGGCGCGCCGTCGAGACACTCAAAGAGGGCAAGGAGATCGAGTATGGTCTGCTCGGGATCAAGTCGGACAAGAAAAACACGAATCGCGTCACCGATGTCGTGCCCAATTCGCCGGCTGCGCTCGGCCAGCTCCAGGCCAATGACGAGATCCTCGCTGTCGATGGCAGTCCGGTCACCGACTTCGATACGCTACTCCTCGCGGTCAATGCCTATTCCGCGGGTGACACGATCCAGCTCAAGATCCGCCGTGCAGGCGAGATCATCGAGCGCAGCGTAGTCCTGGCCAAGTACCCCGTCGACGGCGACATCATCGCCACCAACCGGCCGAAGCCATGGCGCGGCCTGCGCGTCGATTACACGAGTATACTCAAGTACCAAACCTTCGGTCCCAACATCCTGGACGCGCCCAATCCCGGCGTCGTCGTGACCGAGGTCGAGGAAGGATCGCCTGCCGCCAGCGCCGGGATCAGGAAAGGCCAGTTGATCCGTCGTGTCGGGGACCAAGATGTGCCGACGCCGCGAGCCTTCGCTGAGGCCGTCGCATCGATCTCCGGCCCTATCACGCTCGAGACCGACCGCGGACCCGTAACCTTGAAATAAAGTTCTTCTTAGCCGGGGATCGGACACCGATCATTCGGCAGCATAGGGAGAACCTAGGAGTTAGGAGTTAGATACGGGTATTCAATACATTCTAACTCCTCGATTCTGCGTCCTGCATGTACTGCTGATTCATCCGTGGCGAACATCTTGACTTACTTAATATGAAAACAGACGAACTTCGCGAGTCTTTCCTCGATTTCTTCGTGTCCAAGGGCTGCATTCGCCGCCCCAGTGACCTCTTGGTGCCCGACGATGCCACGGTGCTGTTCACGCCCGCCGGCATGAACCAGTTCAAGAGCGAGTTCATGGGGTTGGGCGATCCCCAGTTCAAACGAGCGACCACCTGCCAGAAGTGTCTTCGCACCGGCGATATCGACAATGTCGGCAAGACGTCGTTCCACGAGACATTCTTCGAGATGCTGGGGAACTTCAGCTTCGGTGACTACTTCAAGCGCGAGGCGATCCACTGGGGGTGGGAATTCTTGACGCGAGTCCTCAAGATTCCGGCTGACCGGCTCACGATTACGGTCTACCTCGACGACGACGAGGCCTACAACATCTGGCACGACGAGATCAAGATTCCTTCGCAGCGGATCACCCGCATGGGTGAGGACGACAATTTTTGGCCGGCCGGCGCACCGACGCACGGGCCCAATGGCGTCTGCGGCCCTTGCTCCGAAATCTTCTATCACGGAGCCGGTACCAAGGAGGTGGAAATCTGGAACCTGGTCTTCACGCAATTCAACCGGGTCGGCCCCGGGCAGCTCGAGCCCTTGCCCAACAAGAATATCGACACCGGCATGGGTCTGGAACGGACGGCCACTTGCCTTCAGGGAGTGTCTCGACGGTCTTCGAGACCGACATCTTCAAGCCGATCGTCGCGTCCGCCGCCCGGGCGCTCGGCGTCCATTACGACCGCGACCAGCCCGATGGCGTCCGGATCCGCCGCATCGCCGACCACACGCAGGGCCTTGACCTTTTGCATCCACGAAAACGTTCGCCCCGGGCCGGAGAAGCAGGGCTATGTGATCCGCCGCCTGCTCAGGCGGGCGGTGCTCGACGCCTACCAGATGGGTCGTCGCGAGCCGTTCCTGTACCAGATCGTCCCGGTCGTGGCGGAGGTGATGGCCCAGCCGTACCCTGAACTGCACGAAAGCGTCAGCCGAATCCAGACGACGATCAAGCAGGAGGAAGAGCAGTTTCTCCGCAACCTGGACAATGGTCTGCGGCTCATGAACGACGTCTTCCAGAAGACCAAGGCGGCCGGCAGCGATACCATTTCGGGCAAGGATGCGTTCATCCTGCACGCGACTTATGGCATCCCGGTCGAAGTGGTGGAGAGCCTGGCGGTCGACCACAATCTGCGAATCGACCGCGCGGCATTCGAGGAAGAGCGGGTTCGAGCACGCCGCAATCTCGCGACCGACCGACCAGGCCGCCGCCGTGTTCTCGACCGGCCCGCTGGACACGCTCAAGAAGGAATTCCACCACGGCAGCGAGTTCGTCGGCTATTTCAAAACCGAGGAGAACGCGCGGGTCATCGGCATCGTGGAGCAGAACCGGCTGGCCGATTCGGCTCAATCGAACGGCGGGTCGTCGCTGGTGCTCGTTCTTGACCGAACGCCCTTCTACGGCGAGTCCGGCGGCCAAGTCGGCGACACGGGTACGATCCGGAGCGAGCGATTTTCGTTCGAGGTCCAGGATACCAAGAAGGAGAACGACTTCGTGCTCCACGTCGGGCACGTGACCTCGGGCAAGGTGACGGTCAACGATTCCGCGTGTTGCCCAGATCGACGCCGAACGCCGCCATGCGATCCGACGCGCCCATACGGCGACCCATCTTCTGCACCTGGCCCTGCGGACGATCCTGGGAAAACACGCCCATCAGGCCGGTAGCAAGGTTGAGCCCGACCGGTTGAGGTTCGACTTCGCCAACCCCGAGGCGGTCGGCCGCGACCGGCTCCGCGCGATCGAGGACCTGGTCAACCTCAAAGTCCTCGAGGCCGCGCCGGTGAGCTGGACGCTGCTGCCGATCGAGCAGGCCAAGGCCCAGGGCGCGATGGCGCTCTTTGGCGAGAAGTATCCCGATATCGTCCGCGTGGTCCAGATGGGTGATTTCTCGCGCGAGCTCTGCGGAGGCACCCACCTCGATAGCGTCGGGCAGGTTGGGCTGTTCAAGATCGTCGGCGAGGAGTCGGTCGCCGCGGGCACGCGGCGGATCACGGCACTGGTCGGCAAGGCCGCGCTCGAGGCTGTGCGTCAGGAGGAAGACGTTCTTGCCGAGCTTGCCGGGCTGCTCCGGGTCCCGGCGGCCCAAATTGGCGAGCGAGTGAGCGGCCTGCTCGATGAGGTCAAGACGCTCAAGAAGCAAGCCACTCAACGTCGTGCCGAAAGCGGCTCGCGCACCTCCGCCGACGACTTGCTTGCCGCCGCGAAGCACATCGGTGGCTCGACCGTGGTGATCCAGCCGGTCGAGAACCTGTCGGTTGACGAGATGCGGCAGTTGATCGATGTCTTACGGCGCAAGCAGGAGACCGGTCTGGCCATCCTGCTGGCGGCGGCGGCCGACGGCAAGGTTCAGTTGGTCGCCGGGTTGTCGAAGGACCTGATCGAACGGGGCCTGCACGCCGGGAACTGGCTCAAGGAAGTCGCCCCGATCGTGGGTGGCGGCGGGGGCGGACGCCCCGACCTGGCCCAGGCGGGCGGCAAGTCACCTCAACACATCCCGTCCGCTCTGGAACGGGCCCTCAAGTTTATTCAACGAGCGACTCGAGCCGAGTTGAGACGCCAGACGACTCGAAAAATGGATCGCATTTGGCTTTTCATGGGATAACGGGAGTCTCGAAACCGCTCACGTCGTATTCTATCAGTTTGGCGGGACTCGCCAAAAGAGAGCGGGCCTCGCGGTGATCAACGAGGTTCGAGCCATGATCGACGTCGTTCGTGAAGCGGCAGCACGTGCGGATCTGGTCGTGGACTGCGGTTCACGCCCCGCAACGACCGTCCTGGTTGTCGACGACTCGTCGTTCGACCGCCTCGTCGTGGGCAAACTTCTGGAATCCATGGCCGAATTACGGTCGTCTACGCCAGCAACGGCCAGGAGGGGCTGGACGCCATCGAGCGCGAGGCTCCAGCCGTGATTCTCACCGACTTGATCATGCCCGACATGGAGGGCCTGGAGCTGGTTCGCCGGGTCCGTACCGAACATCCTCATATTTCCGTGATTCTGGTGACGGCCTATGGTAGCGAGGAAGTCGCCATGCAGGCTCTTCGGGCAGGGGCGGCCAACTATATTCCCAAGAAGCAACTGGCACGCGACCTGGCGCCGACCGTGCGACAGGTCCTGACGATCTCCGCCGTGACCCTCGAACGGCGACGGATTCTCCGCTGCATGGTCCGGCGCGAGTCGGCGTTCATTCTCAAGAACGACCCCGATTTGATCATGCCGCTGCTGAGACTGATCCAGGAGGAAATCGAGGGAATGGGAATCTGGGACCGGACCGGTCAGTTGCAAGTCGGGTCGCGCTCCAGGAAGCACTGGTCAACGCCCTGTTTCATGGCAACCTCGAAGTGAGTTCCGAGCTTCGTCAGGAGGACGATAGCCAGTTCGAGGAACTGGCCCGACAGCGCGGAGAAATCGAACCGTATCGCTCGCGACGAATCCGAGTGCAGGTGCAGCTCGACCGCGACGCGGCCCGGTTCGTCGTCGGCGACGATGGGCCGGGCTACGATATCTCGATTTTTACTCGACCGGTCGATCCCGATGAGTTGAACTGCATCCAGCGGCCGCGGCCTGCTCCTGATCCGCACCTTTATGGACGAGGTCACCTTCAACAGGAACGGCAACCAGATCACGATGCTCAAGTATCGATCGCAGTCCAGCCCTCCCAGCCGGAGTCCGTGATCGTTCGACATGGCCATGCGGCCGGCGCATCACACCTTGAATGGTGGTTCCGTCTTCCGAATAGTATCATTGGTCTGTTTCATGCACTCTTGCGGCATGGTGATTGGCAGTCGGGGACGAGATTCAAAACAGGTGAGTCCAACCATGCGTAGGCGTCCTAAGACGATCGCGCGTCGAAGCCCCAACTTCGACACTTTGGAGTCGCGATCCTTGTTAAGCTTTACGGGTGGAGGAATTGGGGCTCTCGCTCCGTCCGGTTCCGGGGTTGCGGCGTACCCCCGGATGATGGACTGGCCCGGCAACACAGGATTTGCGTCCGGGCTCGGGGCGCCGACGTGCCGCACGTCCACGTCGGCCGCCGACCCCGCGGGTTCTGCCGCGTTCCGAGGCGATTCCCCGTTTCCGTCAGCATCGGCGTCCGGACTTCAGCCCGATCGACTGGTCCCATCGACGGCGGGTGGGGTGAACTCACCGTCCGGATCTGGCTCGCCGGCCAGCCCGGTTTCCCAGCCGGGTAACGGATCCTCCCAGGCCTTGGGACAACCGTCCGGCTCGGCGTCGACCGCTCCGCTGAGAGTCCGACTCGAAAATGCCGGCTTCGAGTTCGGCGACCTACTCCAAGGCGGACGATTCGCCGAAGTTGATACGTTCGGGTCCGAAATCGCGCCGAATCGTCGGCGCCAACGTGGCCGGATCTCTCGCCGGCACGGGCAGCTTCGGTCAGCTTGCTTCGGTCGTTTCCCTCACCCCCGGGCAGGTGGGGACGCTTCTTCTCAACATCAATTTGATTGCTTTTGCAAGGCCCGACTCTGCCGGCGATGCGTCAGCTCACGGCGAACGAGTCGCTGACGCTGGATCGGTCCACAACTCCAGCACCAAGATTGGTCTTGTCACGATGTCGCCGACCCATTCCACATCGCCGAAAGCCACGCCTGGCATATCCGCCCTGCTTGCCGAAGCCCGCAGAGATGATTTTACCGGGCCCATCGGCGACGATTTGATGGCCGTCGCACGCCCATTCGACAAGGCCTCGTTCGAGCGGGCCGTAGACCATTTCTTCCAGCAGCTCGATGAGCTGGACGTACGGGACCTCGTCGGTGGGGACTTGACGCACATGGCCCTCGTCTCGCTGGGGCTCGCGACTACAATCGCGGTCGTGGACGTGGCTCGCCGGCGCTTGCGTCACTGGACCACGGGAGGGAACGGACCACGAGTCCGAGATCCAGAGGACGGCGGTGTTGACCTCGGATTTCCCGACCTGCCGGGGAGCTGGTCGTCGAGGCTGCCATGAACGTCAACCATCTGGATGATCTGATCGATCGGCTGAGCCAGGGTGATGCAGCAGCCGCGGAGCGTGCTTTCTTGGCCTACGAACCATACCTGCGGATGGCCGTCCGGCGCCAGTTGAGCGGGCCGTTACGGGCGAAGTTCGACTCGATGGACATCGTGCAATCGGTTTGGGCGGACCTGCTCTCTGGTTTCCGAGATGCGGGCTGGCGGTTCGCTAACGGCTCTCAACTCCGGGCGTTCCTGGTGAAAGTCGCCCGCAATCGGCTCATCGACCGTCGCCGTCAGTATCATCGTGCCCTGGAGCAGGAACGCCCCCTCTGCGAGACCGCTGACGACCAGTTGCCACATGCCCGAGAGCCACGGCCCAGCGAAGTCGCCCAAGGGAATGAGCTGTGGAAGCGATTGCTGGAACAATGCCCCCCGGCCCATCGCCAGATCCTGATTCTGAAGCGACAAGGAATGACTCTGACCGAGATCGCTAGCTGTACTGGTCTGCACGAGGGAAGCGTGCGGCGCATTCTCTACGATTTAGCCAAGCGTTTGGCGATCCCACGGCGGACCGGTTCCGTCTCCAAGAGTTCGGGCGATTCGGAGGAATGAGCGATGCCCTCGCAGTCCTCAAACTTGGCCGCTGAATCGCCATCCGAAGACATTCCTAACGAAGCGCTGTCTGTGCACGCGGATAGCAAGTGGGTCTCGCGACAAGTGCAAGCGATGGCCACCGCCTGGTCGCTCGGCGAGCGCGTCACCGCGGCGGAGCTCCTCGCCGGCCATCCCGAACTCGGTGACGAGGCCGCGATCCGGCTGATCTATGAAGAAACATGCCTCCGTCGGGAGTCGGGCCAGGATGTCGACACGAGCGAGGTGGTAAGCCGATTTCCTTGCTGGAAGCACGAGCTGGAAGTCCTGCTCGGTTGCGACCGAATGCTTCGGCCGTTTTCGCGGATCGCGGCGCTCCCGGAAGTCGGCGAGGACCTCGGTCCGTTTCGGCTGCTGTTGGAGCTTGGCCGGGGCGCTTCCGGAAAGACCTACCTGGCTGCTGAGCCAGCGCTGGCGGGCCGGCTGGTCGTACTGAAGGTCATTTCCGACGATCAAGAAGAGCACCTCTCACTCGCCCGATTGCAACACACGCACATCATTCCACTTTTCTCGGAGCACACGTTCCCGAGACCGGGGACTGAGGGCACTCTGCATGCCCTACCTCGGGGGCACGAGCTTAGCCCGGATTCTGGCGGGAGTCTCCGAGATCCCGCTTGCCCAGCGTCGCGGCCACCATCTCCTCGAGGTCCTCGATCAAGTCCAGGCGAGCCATCCAGCCCTTTCCGTCTCGGACGGCCCCTATCGACGCTACCTCGAGCAGGCGTCGTACGACCAAGCCATCTGCTGGATCGCGGCGTGTTTGGCCGAGGCATTACACGATGCGCATGCGCATGGCCTGGTTCACATGGACGTGAAGCCCTCGAATGTCCTGATTGCGGGCGACGGACTGCCGATGCTCCTCGACTTCCACCTGGCCCGGCGACCGATGCGGCGCGGTGAGCGGATCGTCGACCGACTGGGAGGAACGCCGGGCTGGATGGCACCCGAGCATCGCGCGGCCCTCGAGGCGGTCGGGCATGGGTCAAGAAATCGCCGAGCCGGTCGATTACCGTGCGGATCTTTACGCGCTCGGCTTGCTGCTCCGCGAGGCGTTAGGTGGACCCGACGCAGCACAGGACGCCGCGGCCGGCCGGTCCTGGCGCCGTCGGAATCCCGCGGTGAGCGTCGGGCTTGCGGACATCGTTCAGAAATGCCTCGCCCCAAGGCCCTCCGACCGCTATCGCGATGCCGCCGCGCTGGCCGACGACCTGCGGCGGCACCTCGCCAACTTACCGCTTCGCGAGGTTCCCAACCGCAGCCTGGCCGAGCGCTGGCGGAAGTGGCGGCGCCGGCGGCCCACGTCGCTGACGCGAGGGGCCGACCTGGCTCGTCACGGCGGCCACCGTCGTCCTCGTGGGCGTTTTGGGACAGGCCTTCTTTCGACAGCGCGTCCATGACATTCACGAGGCCGAGACCGCCCTGGAATACGGCAGGAAGCTCTGCGCCGAACGGCGAGTACGTCGAGGCCGTCCGCACCCTCGGCCGCGCCTTGGAGCGCACCGCGACGGTCCCGGCCGCCGAATCCCTCAGAACCTCGCTCCATGAACAGCTCCGCGTGGCCACGCGCGGTCAGAAGGCGTCCGCACTCCATGAATTGGCCGAGTTGATCCGTTTCCGCTTCGGGATCGATCTCCCTGTCGATCAAGAGGCACGCGACTTGATGCGGCACATCGGAGCCGTCTGGGACGAGCGCGACCTTCTCCTCTCGCCAAAGGGAGCCGTCCTCGATCCGACGATCGAGCGAGTCATTCGAGCCGACCTGGTCGATCTGGCGATCACCTGGGCCGAGCTGCGGGTGCGGCTGGCCTCGCCAACCGAGGCCGGCGAGGCGCGCCGGGATGCCGTGCGGCATCCTCGACGAAGCGGCCGCGTCGATGCGGGTCCAGCCCGAGGCTCGAGCGGCTGCGCCGCTCGACGGCCAAAACTGGCGGGACAGGCTGACGCACGCCAGGCACCCATGCCCGCCCCCGAATCCGCCCTGGACCACTACGATCTGGGACGCTTCTACTTGCGTTCCGGCCAGTTCCGGGAGGCGGCCGCGGAGTTCGAGCACGTCCTCGACACGCGACCGCAGGATTTCTGGTCCAATTTCTACCAAGGACTCTGCGCTTACCGCCTCGGTCAAGCGAACGAGGCCCTCTCCGCCTTCCGTACGTGCGTCGCGCTGGCCCCCAAGTCCGCCGAATGCTATTACAACCGGGCCCTCGCCGCCGAGGCACTCGGTCGCCCCGACCAGTCTTTCCGCGACTACAGCCGCGCCCTGGAGCTCGATCCCAGCTTGACGTCGGCCTGGATCAACCGTGGCATCCTCGCCTACAAGAACGGCCGGAACGACGACGCCATCGCGGACTTTCGTCGATCGATTCAGACGACCACTGACTCCCGCACGGTCGGGCGTGTCCATTACAGCTTAGCTCTGGCCTACCTGGCGGAAGGAAACCGAACCGCGGCACGGGCCTGTGCCGAGCGAGGCCGTGGCACGAGGTTGCCGGGATGGCCAGCTCACTATGCGATCGACTCCACCGGAAACCCTGAGAACGAGCGCGGGAGAATCACTTCCTGCTTGAAAGTTTGCGTTTTCAGCGCGCACCTTCTCGTCGGAAATCCGCTTGGATAGATGGTGGCCCTTGAACGGTCGAGGGAAGCAACAGCCCGTCTTCGACTCGACTGTGATGACTCGCCTTAGCGGCCAAGACCTATCGCATTGGAGCAGATCGAAAAACTCATTTCCGTGGAGACACTTCGATGCAACTTCGAAAAAAACATGCTGCTAGATCTGATTTTCGGGAATGGCAAGAGTCCTGTGGCAAGAATTCGACGAGCCCAGGGAGCGGGACTGTCCTGCGAGAGCCTTGAAGGGCGCGTGGTTCCTGCTCATGTCGGCATCGCCCATCACGCGGTTGCGCATTTGCACGCGGCCGTGGAACACGCGAGGGCGGAAGCAAAGCATGAGAAAACCGCCGAAACGACTGCGGCAAGCACCACCACGACCGTGGCGACGTCACGAGCACGAGCATGGCGAGCAGTAGTGACACGACCACCACGAGCAGTTCGTCGAGCTCCACGCTTGGCACGGCCCTCCAGACGCTGCGAAATGATGTGCTGACGATCGAGCAGTCCTCGGGCACGACAATCGGCCAACTGGCCGCGATCACCGCCTCGTTCGAAACCCTCAAGACCGACGGCCTTACTCCCAGCAGCCAGTCGGCGCTCACAACGTTCGAGAATAGCTTGGTCACGGATTTCGCCTCCGGAACCACACTGACCGGCAACACGACGCTCCTGAGTGATTTCGAGGCGCTCTACACCAGCTCACCGACGACGCAGGAGACGACGGATCTCACCACGGCCTATAACGCACTGGCGGCGGCCGTGACCTCCTCGAACATCACTTCGGCGGATATCACGACGATCAACACCGACTGGGCGGCTGTCCTGGCCGCTGAGGGGAGTACCAGCACGGCGACTTATCCCTATTTCAATCTTGTGACCGGTCAAGGCGACGGCTTCGGAGGACACGGCTGGGCAGGGCGGCATGAGCGGCGGTTGCTGATCGATCAGTGCCGGCAATGCTGCAATGGTCGGACAAAACGGTGCCAAGGTCGGTTTGACCGTCCGGATGAAAACGGCCCTAGGAAACGGACCGGCCATCGCCTACCGGTCTGTCTAGGGCAATAGGCGGGCACGGAGGCCCGCCGCCAATCATCTCTCAAAGAGCATCCCGCGAAAGGCTGCCGTCAAACAGACGCTCTGCGGACCACTCGCCGCAAGTCAAACATTGCAAATGCCTTGAGGCGGTCGATCGGCTGGCTTCCCGCAAGGTCTCTTGACGCATGGGTTCGTTATGGTAGGATCAAATTTTCGTCTCAACGGCGAGTTGGGGACGTTTGTGGTCTCGAAAATCAGGCAAATTGCTCCATGAATTGTTATCAAGCGAAAGCCGGGGAATTAGCCAAGCATTGGTATGTGATCGACGCCGAGGGTGCGGTCGTCGGTCGCCTGGCCGCTCAGATTGCTCCGATCTTGATGGGGAAGCACCGCCCCACGTATACCCCGCACATCGACACTGGCGATTACGTGATCGTGACCAACGTCGACAAGGTTGTGTTCACGGGCGAGAAATGGCACCAGAAATTCTATCAGCGATATTCGGGATATCCCGGCGGGCAGAAGAGACGAGGCCGCCTGGAAGCTGTTCGAGCGTCAACCCCATCGGATCCTCGAGCTGGCCGTTCAGCGGATGATGCCCAAGAACAAGATTGCCCGGCACATGATGCTCAAGCTCAAGCTCTGCGTTGGGCCGAACCATCCGCACCAGGCGCAGTGCCCGATCCCGCTCGAGCCGCTCTCGGGACGTCCGACGCCCGCCGGGGCCGTGTTCGTCACTCCACCGAAAGCCAAGGAAACGCCCGGCCAGCGCTCCAGCAGCAGCCGAGGCCACCGCGACACCGGCTCACGTGAAGCCGCCGGAGAGCCTGGCCGCACCGAGCGAGTCGTGATTGGATCGGGTCTGCTGCGGCGAAACCAACCGAAGAAACGATCGGGCGTGATTTTCTCATCTTGTCGATTTATGATATGAACGGTCCCGCGGAACTCGCGGGCGAGGATTCATCCAGGGAAAAGGGCGCATATGACGGCGACGGCGCAACAGCCTTACACGTGGGGAACCGGCCGGCGGAAAACCGCGGTCGCGCGGGTTCGGATCCGCGAGGGAACCGGCCTGTTTGTGGTCAACGGTCTAGACTCCAAGGTCTATTTCCCCCTCGAGGTCGAGCAAAAAGACATTCGCGACCCGCTCACGCTGACCGAGATGGCCGGTCGGGTTGATGTGTTTGTGAATGTCAACGGCAGCGGCAAGCTCAGCCAGTCCGGCGCGGTCCGGCTGGGCCTGGCCCGCGCCTTGAAAGAGTACCGAGTCGACCTCGAGCCCAAGCTCCGCGAAAGCGGCTTCTTGACCCGCGACGCGCGAATGGTCGAACGCAAGAAGTTCGGCCACAAGAAAGCCCGAAAGGGTTTCCAGTTCTCCAAGCGCTGATCGACAGTCTGGAGGTCGCCGCCGCGATTTGAAAGCCACGGCGTCTCAGGTGCCGAGATACTGCTCGCGAAACTGATCGAGGTTTGGCCGGCGGCCGAGTAGCACCACGCTATCTCCGGCCGCCAGATTTCGTCACCGGATGGCGGGAACTCGAGCCTGCCGTCGGCCCGCTTGATCGCGACGACGATCACGCCGGTGCGCCGCTTGATGTCGGCGTCGCGGAGGCTGCGACCGGCCAGGGGACTGGTTTTCACGATCGGCACATCGTCCATCTCGATGGCAGACTCATGCTTTTCGTGACCAGCTCCGCGAATTCGACCGCGGCCGGATTGGTCAGCAGCGAGACGATCCGGTGCGCGCCGATCACCGTCGGCATCACAATGTGGTCGGCACCCGCCTGCCGCAGTTTCTTGGGCGTGCTTGGTCCCTCGGCTCGCGCGATGATCATCAGATCGGCACACATCTGCCGGGCGGTCAGGGTGATGAACACGTTTTCGGCGTCGTCGGGCATGACGCTCACCAGCACCTTGGCGCGGTCGATGCCCGCGTCATCGAGGACTTTCTCCTCGGTCGCGTCGCCGGTCACGAAGGAGAATCCGCGGGCTTCGGCCATCGCGGCCCGTTCGTGCGACAGCTCGACGACGACGAACGGGAGCCCGTGGGTGGCCAGCTCGTCGCACACCAAGGCCCCCACGCGGCCGTAGCCCGCGACGATCGTGTGACCCGTCAGCAGTCTCGATCTGTTTCATCATCCGCTGGCGACCAAAATAACCCAGGAATCTCAGCCTCGGTGAGGAATTGTACGAACGACCCCAGAGTGAAGGCGACCGAGAGAATCCCCAACGTGATCAGCGTCATCGTGTGGATTCGCAAGGCGTCGACGTCAAGGGCCGGACCTCGTTGAAGCCGACACCCGAGATCGTGATCACAACCTGGTAGAGCGCGTCGAGAAAGCTCCAGCCCATCGCCAGATATCCCACGACGCCGTAAGACGCCACCACCTGGATCGCGACAAAGCCGTACAGGATCCGTCGAAACCCCTGTCGCCTCCAGAGCCGTCTGAGTTCGGGAGTGGCCGATTCGGAAGTCACATTCACTGATAAGAAATCCAGCTCGACAAAACCAATCCGCGCCCGTGCATCCTCAGCCGCGTGACCCTCGGAACCGCTGGTTAAACGCGACGGCCAGCAAAACCACGGTTCCCAGGACGAGACCCTCGATCTGCGTGCTGTCGACAAACCTGACGACGCTTCCGGTTCCTTTGATCACGATCTGGGTCAGGAGCAGGCCGAGAACCGTGCCGCGAATCGATCCGACACCTCCCGACAGGCTGCAACCGCCGACGACGGCCGCCGTGATCGCGGTCAGCTCGTAGGTCGTGCCGAGACGGCTGTCGGCTTGTCCGCTCAAGCCCGTGAACAAGATCCCTCCCAGCGCGGAGAGTGTCCCGGAGATACCATAGGCGATGGCCTTGAGCCGCTTGGTGCGCAGGCCGCTGAGTCGCGCGGCCATTTCGTTACCCCCGAGGGCGAAGAGGTGGCGTCCCAGCACGGTCCATCCCATCAGGATGCTCATGAACACGGCGACACACCGAGAAAATCGCCAGCGTGTACCAGGAATAGCTGCCCCAGACGCGATAGGAATCGAACGAGACGTTGATCGTCTTGTTCTGGCAGACCAGGGTGGCCAGGCTGCGAAGGCCGGCCATGGTCGCCAGGGTGGCGATGAACGGCGGCAGCCGGAGCTCGTTGATCATCAGAGCATGAAAGAGCCCGATCAATAGCCCCAGCAGCAGCGTGATCGCGATGGCCACCATGACCAAGGCGAATGAAGGCGGAGCCGCATCGGCGCCGCCGCGGCGCAGCCACTCGGTCAGGAGCTTGGCGCTGACAACCGAGGAAAGCGCGACGACAGCGCCGGTCGACAGGTCGATCCCGCCGGCGATGATCACCACCGCCGCACCCACCGCGAGCACGCCGAACAGCGCGACCCTGTGCAACAATGTCTGGAGGCTATACGCCTGGAAGAAGGCGTGCTTGGGATCCAGCACGTAGATCAAGGCCAAGCACCACGAGGATGCCCGCCACCAGTCCCCACTCCGGGGCCTTGAACATGCGAGCCAGAATCTGCGGTGAAACGGGCTTGATCGTGAACGTCTGGCGGTCATGATGGATCCGGTTGTTGAAACGGACTCGGTCGAGGACATTGATGGAGTCGGTCGGCTCGCGTCAACCGAGGCGAAGATGCTGCGCGATGATGTTGCGCTGGATGTCGTTGGTACCGGAAAAGATCACGCCGCCGACGCTGTCGCGCAGGTCGCGTTCCAGCCCATTCTCGGTGACATAACCGGACGCACCGAAGAGACGGACCGCATCGAGGGAGTTCTGAACGAAGCACTCCGAGACATGCAGCTTGGCCATCGACGCCCAGACGCGTTGCATCCTGACCTCGCGACTTCGCCCACGCATAACGATAGACCATGAAGCGGCTGGTTTCCAGCCTGAGGGCCATGTCGACGATCCGATTGGAAACCGACTGGAACTTGCCGATCGGTTGGCCGAACTGCTTTCGGGTTCGCGCCTGCTCGATACAGCGGTCGAGCTGCCTGCGCATCGTACCCAGGACGCTGGAAAGGATCGCGCCCCGCTCCCAGTCGAGGGCGGCGTTGAAAATGGTCGCGCCTCGTCCGACGCGTCCCAGCACGCTTTCCGCCGGCAGGACGCAATCCTCGAAGACCAGCTCGCCCATGGGGGCGGTCCGCATTCCCATCTTGGGGATCTCACGAACCACGCGGAATCCCGGCGTTCCCTTTTCGATCAGAAAGGCCGTGATTCCCAGGACTCCCTTGGACGGGTCGGTGGCCGCGAAACAATGGTAGACGTCGGCGATCGGCCCGGCGGTGATCCAGGTCTTGCGTCCGTTCAAGATCCATCCATCGCCGTGTCGCTCCGCGCGGGTCTGCATGGCGAAGATGTCGGAACCCGCTTCGGGCTCGCTGGCGGCGTTGGAACCAAGCAGACGCCCGTCGCACAGGCCCGGCAAATAGCGCCGCTTCTGGGCCTCGGTGCCGAAGGAAAGAATCGGCATCGTGACCGTCCAGAGCGCCGCGTTGATCGCGAAGATCAGGCCCGTGTCGGGGCATCCGTAACCCAATCCCTCCATGGCCGCCAAGGTCGTGGGCAGATCTTGACCTTGGCCGCCGTACTCGACGGGGATGGGCAGCCCTTGAATC
Source organism: uncultured Planctomycetota bacterium (assembly GCA_963779785.1). Lineage (GTDB taxonomy): Bacteria > Planctomycetota > Planctomycetia > Isosphaerales > Isosphaeraceae > CAVRFS01. The sequence continues at coordinate 72,122 of CAWAAW010000031.1, read as the reverse complement.
CCGAACCGGCCACAACGCTCGAAACCCTCGCGCCAGAATTCCGCCGCGTTGTTCGCGCTCGCATCGCTTCCGGGTCGTGCAGCTCCTCGCGCGCAAACCGAGTCGCCGCGTCATACCAGTGTTGCTGAGTTTCCGAAAAGGCAAATTCCATCATCGCGTCCGTTTCGTATGAGGAACCTGGATGCTTGTGCAAAGGAGTCTAGAAGTTCAGGAGTTAGGAGTTAGAATACAGGCAAATGCCGCACGTGGTAATGTTTATCTAAATTCTAACTTCTCACTCCTCACTCCTCTTAAGACGACTTCAGTCCCTTGCTCTCGAGCCAGCTCTTCATCTCATTGATATCGATCACATTGTCACCTTTGACTGGAGAGTTCTTGCTCGGGACGATCACGCGCACTCCGGTATCGATCAGTATCCGTACCGCCGGGCAGCATCTCAGTCGATCGTCTTCTGGTCCTTTTCGATGTACGCTTTCAGCAGCCGGACGCCTTGGTACCCCATCTCGTACGGGTTTTGGCAGACCGTCACGTCGATCTCACCTTTGGCCAGATCAGTCGACGGCCAGCTCGTCCATGTCGAAAGTCACGATCGTCGTTTTCTTTCGCAGCTCCGGGAACTTGGCGACTTCCTCGGCGATCCGGTGCGCATTGTAAGACCAGAGGCCAAGGAACACGCCCACGTCGGGATACTTGCTGATCGCCGTCTGGACGTTGATCTGGGCTCTGCTCTTGTCGGCTCCGTCCTCCAGAACTTCGACTTGTTGGAACGAATTGCCGGCGCCCGCGAAGAATCCCTCGCGACGTTCCCTGGCGTTGGCTGCCGAGGCCGTGCCGACGAACACCACCGTCTTGCCGCCTTGGGGCCGAAGTGTTTTGGCCACCTTGCCCGCGACCTCGCCCGCTTTCTGATTGTTCGTGCCGATATACGCCTTGCGAGCATCCTTCTGCCCGTCCGAATCGATCGCAATGACGATTTTACCTGCCTTCTGGAGATCCCTCATCTTATCGGCGATGCCCGGCGAATCGGCTTCGAGCACGGAGATCGCCACGCCTTGAACGTCGGGGAGGCTGAGCACGTCCTCGATCCGCTGGATCTGCTGGAGGCGGCTCCGACTCGCAGCGGCGCATCTCGACCTGGGCACCGAACTTCTTGGCTCCGTCGTACATCCCTTTCTCAACCGCGTTCCACCAGTCGGAAGTGCCGTTGGTGATGAACATCAACCGTGGTCCCGAGCCCGAACCAGACGAGCTGTCGACGGCTCCCGCTGAACTCGGCGAGGAGGACGCGGGCGTAGCGGGCCCTCCGTCGCCGCAGCCCACCAAGGTAAGGAACAGCAAGCAAAAACTCGACACGGGCCGGCCGGCTTTCATGAAGGTCACGGGTTGTTCTCCCAAGCGGTTACACCGATTTGCGATGGACGGCCTGTTATCATAACCGATAGAGAATTCAGGAGAAACGTCTTGGCGCTTTCCCAAACCCTTGATATTCCGGTGGATTCACCGAACCATTTGGTTGGATCGATATCGTGCATCGATCGACGACTTCGGTCAGGAGGATGGACTTGATGCAGTGGCAGGATCGGGTTTATGGGGATTCATCGATCGAGGATTCCGGGATCCTGGAGTTGATTGATTGCCCGACATTTCAGCGATTGAAGGGTGTCCGTCAGGCTGGTCCCTCGGCTCTCGCGTTCCGGTTCAAGGACGTCACTCGTTTCGAGCATAGCCTTGGGCGTCTTCCTGCTGCTCCGCCGGCTGGGCGCGGACCGCCGCGAGCAAATCGCGGGATTGCTGCACGACATTTCGCACACCGCCTTCTCGCACGCGGTCGACTTCATTATTTCCTCGCAGGAACAGGATCACCACGAACAGCTCAAACCCTTGATGCTCGACCGGCCCGATATCGCCCGGGCGCTCGGCCGCCTCGGTTATGCCCCTCGCGAGTTCTACGACGATTCGATCTATCCTCTCCTCGAACGGCCGATTCCCGGGCTGTGCGCGGATCGCCTCGACTATTTCCTGCGGGATGGCGTCGCTTGCGGGGTTGTCAAGCCTGCCTTCATCCGGCGGATTCTGAATCATCTCGCCGTCGTCGATTCCACCATCGTTCTCACCGATATCGAGGTGGCGCGACAGGCTGTCGCCTTGTTCGAGACACTGAACCGCGAGTGGTGGGCGAGTCCAACTGAAGGCTTCATCTACAACGAGTTCGCCGACGCCATCCGCGAAGGCATGCGAATCGGGGTCCTGCGGCTGGATGACCTGATGACCGAAGATGACCTGATGCTGGCGAAACTCGATGCGTCGGGGAACGAGCTCATTGCTCGAAAAGCTCGCGACGATCCGAGATTTTCAGCCCCGACGTCCGTCAACGGCTACGTACCCCGCGTCGCTCCCAAGGTCCGGTGGCTCGATCCTCTGATCCTGACTGGCGGGAAGCCGGAGCGGCTCTCTTTGGCACGTCGCTGAATTGGAATTGTGGGATCAGACTGGTCAACAACGCGGATATCCGCGGCCGGAAAAATAATTAATTTTGGCTCTTCAGGGAATCGTGTGGGTCACGAACCGGCGTTGTTCGCGTTACTGGACGCCTGACCGGCGAGCCCCAAACAGAGTTTCAGGCACGAATTCCACAAGAATGGCACTAAATGGCAGCAATTGGCAGCTTTTCGGAGGCCCTTTTGTGCCATCTCGCTCGGCCCAGAGGCAGCCCGGAACGGGCGCTTTCTTGGGATGGCCCGAGCTGAGATCGCTAGAGCGCAAACCGCTCACCTGCAGAGCCTTGTGTCGGTCGATGCCGTCTGTCACCAACCAATCTCCGGCCGTGGATCGAGGGTGTCGAATCGCCCCTTTTGACCGTGACAAGCACGCGTCGAAGGCGCGTCCCTACGCCGGCGAGGGGTCCGATCGTCTCTTTCGCGACGTAACGTCGATTTGCCAAAGGCTTTTCATTGTGACGACCGTGCCGCGACGGCGAGAGGTCGGCCGAAGGCCGGGTAAGGGCGGCCTGCCGCAGCGCGCACCAAGATAACCAAGAGGTGCGAATCGGGCTCACCGATGCGGTCAAAGCAAAATTGGCATCAGGACACCTGGTGCGCACCATCAGCGCACGCAGCTTCTATCTATTACAATGGTGTGTTTTTTAAGTCTCGTTAATGCACCTACGCTGTCGGGGGAAGCAAATTCCATCGGAACACCTTGTCCAGAATGGGTTTAAAAATCTCCGAAAATTCGATAAAAAGTACCGTTGCGCACAGCAAGGCATGAAAGTAAAGCACGTCGATATAATCGGTCCCAAGCACCTCGAGCCGAAGATCGATTCGTTTGATCATGTCGCGTGGCCGCGCGACGCCATCCTTGGTGGCGAGAAACTTCTGGGGACGAACCTCCGGCATGGCCGCGAACCACCGTTACAAGTTCTGCCGGTGTTCTCGTTCGATTCCGGCAACGAGGGCAGGCCGTCCGACGCCACTACCGCTCATCGGAAAGCTCGCGAGGCAGCGACTGGTAATCGGCACCTATGTTCGCTGAGGGCGATTCCCACTGGCACCGAGTCTGGGTATGGGCGTTAGGTCTGGTCGACACACGCCGGTCGTGCCGGCGGTTCGGGATTTGCCCGGATGGGTACGACGGATTCAGTCTACCTCTGCTCCGCAGATCACCGAACGTCACGCCAAGCGAGGATGGCGCTATGAAGCTTTCCCACTGGGATGCTTCCGACGGTCGGACCCTCAAATAATCCCACAGCGGTTGAACCGGCAATGCCCGGTGGCGCGGCGAGACACCTTGGCTTCGATCAGTACGATCCGCTACCATCAACCGAACTGTGTCGGTCTAAATTACCGCGTTTGCGTCGAGTGCTGCCGCGGTATCGAGACCACCTCCGTCATTTCGGTCATCAGGTGCGGAAGGATGATTCCATGAAGCTCGCCGGGAAGGTGGCGGTGGTGACGGGGGGCGGCTCCGGGATCGGTCGGGGGATCGTGCTCTGCCTGGCGCGGGAGGGCGCGAATATTGCCGTCCCCGACGTTCAGGAGGCGAACGCCGGAAGCGTCGCCCAAGAGGTCCAGGCACTCGGCCGCGCGGCCATCGGTCTGCACTGCGATGTGACCCGGGAGGCCGACATTCGGGCGAGCCTCGACCGCATCAAGGCGGACCTGGGACAGATTGACATCGTCGTGAACAATGCCGGGATCGCCTCGCCGCCGGGCATGCCGTTCACCCGGAATACCGAGGCGGAATGGGATCAAGCCTTCGACGTGAACGTCAAGTCCGTGTTCCTGATGTGCAAGGCGATCGCGCCCTACTTCATCGAGCGCCGGGCCGGGCGCATCATCAATATCGCCTCGATTGCGGGGCCCCTGGCGTCCCTCACCATGCCGCCCTACTCGGTGGCCAAAGGAGGCGTCATCATCTTGACACGCATCGTGGCCAAGGAGCTGGCACCCCATGGCGTGACGGTCAATGCCATCTGTCCCGGGATTCTTTGGACGGGGTTCTGGCAAAATCTGGCCCAGGACATCGCCGAGAACAACCCGGCATTCCGGGGGATGACCGCTCGGCAGGTCTTCGAGAAGCGAGTTGCCGAGATCGTACCGATGAGATGCGAGCAAACGCCTGAAGATATCGGCTGGGCGGCAGTGTTTCTCGCCTCCGACGAGGCGCGGTGCATCACCGGCCAGTCGCTGATGGTAGACGGCGGCACGGTGATGTAGTCAGGCTGGCACCCCGGTTTGTGAGAGTGAGAGCACCGGGTCCGGCGGTGTCGATTTTGATGAACAATTGAACGTCTTATAATAGTAATTATGTTCGGTTGGCCCGAGGCCGCTCCAGGCGGAGGCGGAGTTAAGCAAACGAGGGCTTTCTTTACTGTTACGTTGGTTGAGCAGCTTGATTGCAAAGAATCCACCTCGATACGCCGCGACGGGTTTCTTTACTTTCGTAGCGAGGGGGGGTGGATAGATGCGGATCGGTTAGGTGGAAAAGTCCTTCCAACGCTTCGGTCGATCAGACCGAAGCGCGCAACGACACCCTTGGCTGCGCCTGTCGATCCGACGACGCGCGCAACATGATCGGCTAGTTGATCGACTTCCTTCGGGCGATCGACGGAGCACGCGAACTGCTCGTGGACGGCGATGAGGGCCGCAAGTCGGTCGAGATCATTCTCGCCATCTATCGATCGGCCGAGACCGGGTCGCAAGTCATGCTGCCGATGGATGATTGATCCGGAACCCTGGGACCCGCCCGAAAGCCGCGAATAACGGGCGATGGTGATCGAATGCCCCAGAGACCTCTGTTCGCAGGAAAGGCGGGGCCGCCGTGTCCGCTCAATCCGTCGCTGGACGCATCCGAAGCCAGGTGACTTTCGATGAATGCCAAGGCATGCGGGTCACCATCCCGGCCGAGGCCGATCCTGCCGGGGCTGTGGTGCTTGGCACCGTCGGAACTGTGACCGGGCTGGCTTTTGTGCTGCTCTGGTGCTCATCGCGGGGCATCGCCTTCACGAAGACTCTCGGCCTGGCCGTATCGGTGCCCACCGGCTGGTTGCTGGTCCTTGGCGGGTTTTCCGCGTTGACTCTCGCCATGGCCGCTTTGGTGGTCCTCGCGCTTCATTCCCGTGAGATCATCCAGATCGATGGGCAGACGATCGCTATGCGGACCGAGGGTTATTATTACTCCTTCGGCCGCAAAGCGGCGCAGGTCTTTCCGCTCGGCGACGGCCGCAATCTCCGCTATGCGCCGGAGCGGCGCCGAGGCAGCAGAGGTGGCGACTTCCCGTATGGCTTCTCGATCGTCTTCGATCGCAAGCGGTCGACGGGGCGATTCGGTTTCAATCTCTCCGAGCCGGAATCCCGCCGGCTGATCAAGACCATCCGGGATCGCTACAAGATCCCGAGCGACCAGGTCGATTCCCTGCCGGACGAGGGCCACGATGGGAACGTGAAGACGCCTCCCGAAGAACGGAAGCCGAGGAGGCGCTCGTTCTCGCCTCCGATCCGCTCGCGCGTTGCCTCCGACGAGATCAACGGCTTCGTCATCACCATACCGAACGTGTCGAATGAATTCCCGACCTGGGTCGTCGTCACCTCTTGCACAGTCGCCGTGCCGTTCATCTCGCTCGCGTTATTCGGCCTCTTTGCGGGCGTGATCATCCCGATTCTCGGTCGCCCCGTCTCCCTCTCCCTGTTCTGGATCACCACCGCTCTGGCCGTCCCCATCGCCGCCCTGCTCGGCCATCGGGAGCCGAACGACAGCGTGATCGTCCACCTCATCGACGAGACGCTGATCGTGACGAAGAAGAGCGGTTTCTGGAGGTGGAGACAAGTCTTCGATGTCGCACGAATTCGGAACCTGAGGCTGATCCCCGGGGCCGAACAGAGGATCGGGTTCGACTACGAGGGCAAGACCTATCGGTTTGGAAGGGACCTGACCGACGCCGAGGGTCTCCGTTTGATCAAGACCATCAACGATCGTTACAAGATCGCGGACGACGACGTGCCGCTGCCGGTCGAGACGCTGTGAATCGCCCGCGGAAATGGAGTTGGCTAGCCGCTTACCCAATTCCTGCGCGTCGGTCCGACGTAACCGCGCTCATCACCGTTATCCAGACCGTTAATAGGGTAATCGTCCGGGGCTACCGGATCGATTGGCCAAAGTCGGTCACCGAAGACGACAGACGGGCCCGACCCCGACGACACGCAGGTCTTGACACCGTCCCACCGACCGGCCAAGCTCACATCTATTGTTGCGATTGGCTGGCCGGGTGGACGTGTTGGACCATGTCCTTTATTCGTATAATCGCACGCCAGGCGCATTAGACGGACACTTCGAGTTCGAGTTCTTGGTAGGGCGGAGGGCGCGTGGTGGTGCTACTGAGGAGACAACGGTGGTTCTCTTCGACATACGCACGGACGACAGCCACGACGGTTTTATCGCCGCGGTCAATCGTGGGCTCGACAGTGAGCCGGACAACCCATACCTTTCTCGGTTCGGTCATGTGTGCAGCCCCCGGTGGTGGGCGTGCGTCGACCGAGGCGAGTTACCCGTGAAGATGCTGTCCTGCGTGGTCACGCATGTTGGCCCTCGGTGCGACTGCCTATCTGACGAGTCGGAGGATGTGGTCGAGCTCGTTTGCGATGGACAGGTCTTCGCTTACGACCGCATCGGTCATTGGGCGGCCGTCCCTATCCAAGTCGGCGATCAGTTGAGCATCACCCGGACCGTGGCGGAGGTAGAAACCCGAACCGGGCCGGTGCGGTCTCTGATCGATATAAAAGCTGAGTGGTTATCAGTGCCTGCCGACAAACGGCTGGCCTAACATTGCGATCCAGCGGACCCGCCTGCGAGCGCCGCTGATCCAATTGATTACGCGACATGTTATCCGTCGCTCTTTGAGACCGAAAGGAGACGGAAACGGGACGCGGTTAGGCCTGAATTCACGGGCGTTTGCCGAGCGGGGCCACTGTGCGCTTCGGTCCGTCGACACCGAAGCCGATCGACCCGAGGTTGCTTCGGGCGATCCGTCGGAGGCGCGCGGGGTTCTGCCTGACCGGCATTTCGCATGACTGAATGGGAAATCTGAATCGAATGCCGAACGAGGATTGGTCCACCACATTTCCATGCGCGTCGACCAGTTGTCCGTCGGCGACCGGATGCACAGGTCACGCGTGAGCCATATCCCACTCGTTCGGCGGCGTCTCGCCCGTCTTCACCGGGCGGCTGATCACCGCGCTGCGCAAGATCATCCGCTGACCGAACCTCGGCGGGCTCGGCCGTGTCTCATCGTGGCGCAACCTCGTTCTCACACACTCGGGACGCGCGAGACTCCCATGAAATCGACCGCTGAGCAGATCCGGGCCCGATTCGACAACGACGTGGAGCGGTTCAGCAACCTGGAGACCGGGCAGTCGGCCACGATCGACGCGCCGCTGGTCCTCGAGTTGATTTCCCAGGCCGCGGCCGCCACGAACCCGGGTGCGACGGACCTGCTCGACGTAGGTTGCGGCGCGGGCAATTATAGCCTCAAACTCCTCCAAAGCCTCCCCGACCTCGACGTCACGCTGATCGACCTGAGCCGGCCGATGCTCGAACGCGCCGAGCAGCGCCTCCGGCCCGCGACGAAAGGACACATAGAGGCCTTGCAGGGCGACGTCCGTGACCTGGACCTCGGCGAAGCCCGCTTCGACGTCATCGTGGCCGCGGCGGTGCTGCACCATCTCCGAACCGCCGCGGAATGGGAGGCCGTCTTCGCGAAGTTCTTCAAGCGCTCCGGCCCAGCGGCTCGATCTGGATTTCCGACCTGATTGAGCACTCCTCTGCCGCGATCCAGGAGATGATGTGGCGGCGCTACGGCGAATACCTCGTCGGGCTGAAGGACGAGGCCTATCGCGACACCGTCTTCGCCTACGTCACCCAGGAAGACACGCCTCGGCCGCTGATGTACCAGCTCGACCTGCTGCGCAAGGTGGGGTTCCGCCAGGTCGAGATCCTGCACAAGACCAGCGTGTTCGCGGCCTTCGGCGCGTGGAAATAAGCGAACCGGATCGTCCCCTTCCCAACAGGAGAAGAGGACGACCCGGAAAGGTCGGCCTAAAGAAGCCCCGATCGTCGCGTCAAGCAGGGCCGCGGGCCTGGTCGCGACCACCGCCCTCGGGGCGGGGCCCGCGGCGAGCAAGGTCGCCGGCAGCGCCAGGCCGCGGCAGGTTAACCGGACCCGGAGCCGCTCCCGCGGCCGGGAGAGCCGGGGTAAAGGGTCGGGGCCGTCGCTCACTTCCGGAACAGCCGCCGCAACCGAGACGGGTCCTCTTAAGCTACAGGACTTGCAAGTCCTCGCTCTGTCTACCGGCCTAACTCTTGGCGCGTCGGTCCGACGACACCGAAGCATCAAGCAGGGGCGTTGCGCAAGTCGGTCGATCCGACAACACCGACGCGCGGTGGGAAGCAGCCGCGCCATTCGGATCAAAATCCACGAGCGTCGTAACTTCGAACTGAGCATGCAACCGAAATGAAACCTGCGCTCGCGCGAAGGCTCGGTTCAGTCGGGGTCATTAATCGGCGGCACGTCGACGCGGGGCACAACGTAGAAACGCTTGTCGAAGCCCCCCATGGGTCCTTCCGCGGGACTCTCCTTGAAACTCCAGACTTGGACGTTCTTGTGTCGCGCCGACACCGGGAGATCCGTGAACCGCGCAAACCCCGCGTGCCAGCGGGGACCGTTTTCCGTCGCGCGGACCTCGATCAGCATCAGCAGCTCGGGGTCCCAATCCTCGAAGCCGACGAAGACGGCACCGTCGTACTCGGCGCTCGGCTTCTCGAATCGAAAGACCGGCTGTGGCCGGAACTGCAAGGGGCGCTCGACGGTCCCGCGAATTGTTGAGGCGGAAAACTCGCGCGCCACGCTGCGCATCTGCACCATACGCAAGGCGGGGGTCATTGCCGGCTCCGGCGCACCGGGAATTGGAAAGGGTTCGATCCCCGGTCCCTTGGGCGACCAGAACAGAGTGCCGTTGCGAGTCGCCGTCAGTGGTTCCAGAGAGAGCGAATGCATTTCATGGATGGCGTAGCGCTGCTCGCCTAGCTGCCTCGACCAGATCGCGCCCAGGATTTCAGGACGCCCGTCCCGCGTCCAGACGAACATCGCGCCATGACTCCGGCCGCCGCCCGCGGGATTTGCATAACTGAGCACCGGCTCGGGCCGCAGCTTCAGCCGCGTCGGCAGATCTTTCCCCTGCTCCATGTCGAACTCTGCCGCCACGCGCCGATAGTACTTCTGCCAACGCTGCGAATTGAGCCTTATCGGCTCCCGTCTCCAGTTTCGGCTTCGTTGACTCGGATTGGGCCAGGGCAACGGCGGCGGCAATCAGAAACGGATGCATCATAGTTGCGGAGGCCCTCGATCGGAGGCTTTCGCGCGAACACGGAACCGGACGACATGTTCGCGGCGATTGGGGCTAACCTAAGACATTCTGACTGAGTAGTCAACCGGTACGGGGCGAGTACGATCCGACGCGAGTGCTCTATTGCTATCCGGCGAGGCAGGACCGACAGTCATGTTGTGGATATCCGCCTCAAGCGGGAAAACCGGGGACATACGCCTTTATTGACAGCCGGCACCTCGTCGACTATTGTGATGGCATGCCGCGAACCGCTCGCGCCTCGGTCGGTAGTATGGGTACCACGCCATCGATCGGGGCAACCGCCGCCAGGCCGTTTTCCACAAGCCCGGCGATTACGATGCCTTCGTCGAGGCGATCGTCGACGCACGCGCCCGCTTGCCGGTCGACCTGCTCGGCTATTGCCTCATGCCCAACCACTTCCACTTGGGACTGAGGCCTCATCATGATGGCGACCTGGGACGTTGGATGCAGTGGCTGCTCACGACGCACGCCCAGCGCTTCCATCGCCATTACGGCACACCGGGCACGTCTGGCAGGGCGCTTTACGGCCTTTCCCGTCCAGGTTGACGACCATCTCGTTACGGTGCTCTGCTGCGTCGAGCGCAATGCGTTCCGGGCCGAGTTGGTGTCGCGAGCCGAGGACTGGAAGTGGTCGTGCCTACCGGGTTGGAGACGCGACGATCCGTTGCTGTGGAAGGGCGAACAGCCGGTCCGCGATGAGCGGTGGCTGGAGCGCGTCAACGAGCCGCACTCCGGGGGCGACCTGCAACGGTTGCGGCATTCGACGTCGCGAGGCCGACCCTACGGCCAGGACGCCCGGACTCGGCAGACGGCGATACGGCTGAGTCTCGAGTCGTGCTTGCGTCCCCAGGGACGACCGCGCAAGGAGGACGTGTAAAAGCGCTACGTGCGCCATTCCCCTATACGATCGCTATCGAGCCGCGTTCGCGCTGGCGGAATTGGATTCAGCGTTTACCGACCGGGTGATCCTCCTGGCCGACCGCCGCGACGACCAACCGCTGTCGGCCCGGCATGGCCTGCCTCAGGTCGTAGTCCCCGGCGAGAAGAAGCATGCGCGCTGGGTGAGACACGTGATCAAGCTCAAGGTCGGCCGGGGCTGAGGCGCGGGTTCATCGGTGGGATAGACCGGCTGAGCATCTTTGGGTAAGATTCGCTTTCCACGACTGACAGGGTCTCTCGATCGGGTAATGGAATGCCAGGTCCGGCAACCAAAGGAGTGCCACGATGTCCGGGACTGCGACCGCCTCGGCCCTGGCGCCGATCAAAGCCCTTTCGCGGACATGGCTGTGCACGTCGGGCCAGGACAGGCTCGCAAGCCTTACATCGACCTGTTCTTCGTTAGCTTCGCCATCCTCTTCCTGGAACTGGTTTGCATCCGCTGGTTCGGCGGCGCGGTCTTGTTCCTGACGTTCTTCACCAATCTGGTGCTCTTCGCGTGCTTTCTCGGCATGTCGGTCGGCCTGCTCGCGACAGGCCGCCGGGCCGATCTTGTGACCTGGGTCATCCCGCTGGCGGTCGCCGCTGTCGGCCTGGCTGAACTCGCATCCTGGGCCTACCTCCATTTCGGCAACCTGAGCATCGACATCGGCGGGCAGTCGTCGCCGCAGCAGGTATTCTTCGGGACCGAGCCCCGTCGCGGTGACCTGAGCCGTTTCGTCGTGCCTATTGAGTGCATCGCCGCGCTCTTCTTCGCGGTCATCGCCCTGATGTTTGTCGGGCTCGGCCAGGCGATGGGCCGCGCCTTCGCCGCGGCACCCGACCGCGTGACCGCCTACTCGGTTGACATCCTCGGCAGCCTCGCCGGGATCGCCTGTTTCAGCCTCGTCTCATTCTGGCAGACCTCTCCCGTCATCTGGTTCGCCATCGGCCTGGCGGCGGTCTTCTGCGCCTTGCCGAAGGTCTCCCGGACCCAGTTCTACGGCATGTTGGCCCTGATGGCCTTGCTGGCCACGGCGGTGACGCGCGACGGCGGGTGGTTCCTGACCTTCTGGTCGCCCTACTACAAGGTGACGTACCACCCGCGAACCGGAATGATCGAAACCAACCACATCGGCCATCAGGTGATCGTTGATGTGCGAAAAGACGGCTCGGCTTACTCGTTGCCTCACTTGCTGAATCGGGACTCGGGCGGGCGGCCGTTCGATGATGTCCTGATCGTCGGCGCCGGCTCGGGCAATGACGTGGCAGCCGCGCTCTGGCACGGGGCTGGGGCTGTCGACGCCGTCGAGATCGACCCCGTCATTCAGCGCATCGGGCGGATCGATCACCCGAACCGCCCCTACGCCGACCGCCGGGTCACCGCCCACCTCGACGACGGCCGCGGCTTCGTCAAGGCGACCGGCCGAAGGTATGACCTGGCGATGTACGCGATGGTTGACTCGCTCGTCCTCCACTCGGGGTACTCGAGCCTCCGGTTGGAGAGTTTCCTGTTTACCGAGGAGGCCTTCCGCGACGTCAAGGCCAAGCTCAAGCCGGGCGGGGCGTTCGTGATGTACAACGCCTACCGCCAGGGCTGGGTCATCGGCCGCCTGGCCGCGCTGGCGGAGAAAGTGTTTGGCACTCAGCCGATCGTCCTCTCGATGCCCCACGTCGACGCGATCGAGCCGGGCGACAACCAGGAGGGGCGAGTCACCTGCCTGATCGTCGGCATGCCCGGCTCGCCGTTCGTCGAGCGGGTCCGCAAGGAGTTCGATACCGGGAGTTCGTTCTGGCTGGCGTCAGCGCCAACGGCCAATGCCCAGGCGAACGGCTTTGGCAAACGGCCTCCGCGGGCTGACGGTTACGACGGTCCTTGGTCCGACGTCCGCCCGGTCCGGGTCGTGACAAACGGAGTGGGGCCGCTGCCGACCGACTCCTGGCCGTTCCTCTACCTCAGAGAACCAGTCATCCCCGCGCTCAACCTTCGCGGGATGGCTCTCGTCGCCGGGATCTCGCTCGTGATCCTGGCCAGCTTCACCGGGGTGCGCACGGCTCGACCGAGCGGACGGATGTTTTTCCTGGGCGCCGGGTTCATGCTGCTGGAGTCCAAAGGCATCGTCCACATGGCGTTGCTTTTCGGCTCGACGTGGCTGGTCAATGCGGTTGTCTTCGGCGCGATCCTCGTCATGATCCTTTTGTCGAACCTGTTCGTCTCGGTGGCGCGGCCGCGGGCACTCTGGCCGTACTACGTGCTCCTTGGGGCGGCGCTGGTGGTCAACGCCTTGGTGCCGATGTCCGGGTTCCTCCGTCTGGCGGGCCCGTTGCGGCTCATCGCCTCGTGCGCGGTGGTCTTCATACCGGTCTTTTTCGCCGGGTTGATCTTCGCGGTCGAGTTCCGCGACAGTCTCCATCCGGACGTCGCCCTCGGGTCGAATGTCGCCGGTGTGATCCTCGGCGGGCTGGCCGAGAACCTGTCGCTGGTGCTCGGCTTCGACCACCTCTTGCTGGTCGCCCTCGCGTTCTACTTCCTGTCAGCCTTGTTCGGCGCTCGCTGGCCCATCTGGACGCGTCGAGATTCGCCGAGCTTAACCGGCTGATCTCACATCGGCCGTGACGTTGATGACGGCGAACATCGAGGACGACGATCGCACACACTCGCGCTGGACAAAAAATCATCATATAGGAGTAAGTTTTTACGTGTATTGGAGTTGCGCATGTCGCTGGAGGAAAGAAAACCTGGGACATACGCCTTTATTGACATCCGGTCGGTAGCATGTGATATCACGCCCTCAATCGAGGCAACCGCCACCAGGCCGTTTTCCACAAGCCCAGCGATTACGACGCCTTCGTCGAGGCGATCATCGACGCACGCGCCAGCTTGCCGGTCTACCTGCTCGGCTATTGCCTCATGCCCAACCACTTCCACTTGGTACTGAGGCCCACACATGATGGCGACCTGGGACGTTGGATGCAGTTGCTGCTCACGACGCACGCCCAGCGCGACCATCGCCATTACGGCACGATGGGGCACGTCCGGCGGGCGCGCTTCCAGGCCTTTTGCTGTCCAGGATGGCGACCATCTCGTTACGGTGCTCCGCTATGTCGAGCGCAATGCGTTGCGGGCCGAATTGGTGTCGCGAGCCGAGGACTGGAAGTGGTCGAGGCTACTGGGTTGAGACGCGACGATCCGTCGCTGTGGGAGGGCGAACAGCCGGTCCGCGATGAGCGGTGGCTGGAGCGCGTCAACGAACCGCTCTCTGGAGGCGACCTGCAACCGTTGCGGTATTCGGTGTGGCGAGGCCGACCCGATGGCCAGGACGCCTGGACTCGGGAGACGGCGATACGGCTGGGGCTGGAGTCGCGCTTGCGTCCCCAGGGACGACCGCGCAAGGAGGACGTGTAAAAGCGCTATGTCCCCCGTTTTCCCCCTATCGCGCGGAGCCGCTTGGCGCCGATTAATACGCGTTAATGAGTAAAGAATACCGCCGTATTCTTTACTGCCGACGCCCCCCGAGGCCAGAGGCGGTTTTCCTCGCAGTCCCGCGTCAAGAAAACCGGTAAAGGAATCAAAGTCAAGAAACGCCGCCACTCGACGAGTTTCTTGACGAAACCCCCGAGCCAACGGTGAGCGTCGTCAATCGACCAATCGGCCCATCAATCGAAACAGAGAATGGCTTTCGGGCGGGGTTTCATCCTACAATGGTCGGGGTCAGGGGCGGGAGGGTCGGTCTTCAGGGGGGCGAGTCGACGATGCGAAGGGCCAGGGTTTCGTCGGGCGTCGGCCTGTTGGCGGCGCTGGGGTTCGTGGCGGCGGCCGCGGTCACGGTGCGGGCTGTCGACGACAAGGACAAGGTCGCGCCGGGCCGGCGCGCCGACCAGGAGGCGCTGAAGGCGTACGCCCCGCTCGTGGGGTCGTGGCGCGGAGTCGGGCAGGTCCAGCGGGGACGGGTGCGCGGGGCCTGGATGGAGTCGGCGGACTGGGCCTGGAAGCTCACCAGCGACTCGGCCGGACTGGAGATAACTGTCAAGAAGGGCAAGTACCTCAAGGCGGGCGTGCTTCGGGCGGGCAAGGCGCCCGGCACGTTCGTCTTCGAGGCGACCCTCGCCGACGGCACGTCCCGCACCTTCGCCGGCGCGGCGGCGGGGGACAGGAAGCCGCTGGTCCTGACGGCCGACGCCAAGGCCCCGGCCGGCGGAGTGCGCCGGGTCTCGATCACCCCGCTGCACGACACCCGCCTGCTCGTCCTGCTGGAGGCCGAGGACCCCGAGCGCCACACCTTCTCCCGGCTCGGCGAGGTCGGCTACACCCGCGAGGGGGTCGCCTTCGCCGCGGGCGAGTCGTACCCGCTCTGCGTCGTTACCGAGGGCCGCGGCACGATCCAGGTCAGCTACAAGGGCAAGACCTACTGGGTCTGCTGCTCCGGCTGCCGCGACCTGTTCAATGACGACCCCGAGTCGGTCCTCGCCGAGGCCGCCGCGCGGGAGAAGGCCAAGGCGAAAAAGTAACGCTGGGGTTCCGATAGCAGCGGAGACTGTCCGCCATGTCGCCGACGACGAGGCGGTAGACTGGCAAAAGGTCTGGCTCGGCTATGACGAAAGCGAAGGTGGTGTGAGAATCATCAAACTCGCGGCGAACAAGCCGGAGGAGAACACGTTCGCACCCAGCGCGCCTCCAAATCCATTGAAAAAGTAGCCGGTTCTGCTGTTGTGGTCAGCGCATTGAACGAAGCGGTTCAGGGGCTTCCATCCATCGTGAGCGCGATCTGGTTGATATGATGTTCATCGTGGGGTCGGGCTGAGGGTGGTCGCTACGGAAATGGACTCCGCGTGATTCCTCGCGTTCGGCGGCGGCGGCGATCATCAGGCGGGCCACGATCAACATGTTTTGCATGGTCCAGCCGGGGGTGTCGTCGAATTCCAGTGGAAGGATATAGCGTGCCCCAGCGGTCGACCTGGTCGGCGGCGTCTTTCAGGCCGTCGGCGTCCCGGGTGATTCCCATCAGTCGCCACATGAGCGCGCGAGGGATTTCCGCAGGTCGTCCAGGTCGATGCCCGGTATGATTACTCCGGATGTCGGACTGCCGAGACGGGTGGTACTTCGAGCGGCTGGGGCCCGGCCTGGTCCAGTTGGGAGACGATGTCCTCGGCCGCCCGCGAACCGTAGACGAGTCCTTCGAGCAGGCTGTTGGAGGCCAGCCGATTGGCACCGTGGAGGCCCGAGCTGGTGACTTCGCCGGCCGCCCAGAGTCCAGGTAGCGAGGTCCGCCCGTGGAGTATCGACGGTCACGCCGCCGATCATGTAATGGGCGCCCGGGCAAACCGGGATGGGGTCGCGGGTGATGTCCAGGTCGAAGTTGCGGCAGAGCCGATCGATCCCGGGAAAGCGCCGGCGAATCAAGTCGGGATCGAGGTGCGAGAGATCGAGGTAGACGTTGGGATGCCGGGTCTTCACCATCTGGGCGGCGATCGCCTGCGACACGTCGTCGCGAGGGGCGAGCTCGGCCAGTGGATGGTAAGCAGGCATGAACCGCTCGCCATACCGATCCCGCAGAAATGCACCTTCGCCTCGAATCGCTTCCGTCAAGAGATGGTGCGCCGATCCGGCCATGTACAGGACCGTGGGATGGAACTGCATGAACTCCATGTCCCGGAGCTCGGCGCCCGCGCGAAACGCCATGGCGTGACCGTCAGCCGGTGGCGATGGAGGGATTTGTGGTTTCGCGATAGAGCTGCCCGGCTCCGCCGGTCGCCAGGACGACCGACCGGGCCCAGACCAACGCGAAACCGCGGCGACGATCCCAGACCAGATGCACCCCGGCACCGCCCTTCGTGAGTCAGGAGATCGATCGTGAAGCTATTCTGCCAGATGCGAATATTTGGACGTGATCGGGTCTTCTGGATGATCGCGCGCATGATTTCCCGGCCGGTCTCATCGCCCAGGGCGTGGACGATCCGCGCGTGGGAGTGTCCTCCCTCGCGGCCCAGAGCCACGTGTCCGTTGTCCTCGTCGAACGACGTGCCCCAGGCGATCAGCTCCGCGATCCGAGTCGGTGCCTCGCGGACCACCATCTCGACAACCTCGAGGTCGCACAGCCCCTTGCCCGCGGCAATCGTGTCGGCGATGTGGTTGTCAAACCGATCCTCGGGATCGAGGACGCCGGCGATCCCACCTTGCGCGTAGTGGCTGTTGCTCTCGCGGACCTCGTCCTTGGTCACGATCGAGCACGCGGTAAGTCTCGGGAACTCCCAAGGCGGACCGAAACCCCGCGATCCCGCCACCGATGATCAAAACATCCGTGAAATGGTGCGGAAGCTCCCTCGGATCAAAACCCACAAGATATCGGCGCTGTGAAACGATCAGTGGATGCATGGTCGCGTCGCAGTCGAGGCGCGTTGAGGTTGGCCCGCGCTCGCGGGCCGGACACTCAAGTGCGCTGGGAAAAGACGACTATTGACCGGGCTTGACGCTTGGTCGCTCCACCCGTTTGGGCGCGGCCACCTTGCCTAACTTATTCCTGTAGCCTTCCCATTTTCCGCGCCATTCGGACGGGACCTGATGGCGAATGCCTTCAATGTTGTTTCGGACGTCGTCCTGGGCCATGGTCCCCCGATCGCGGACGTTCCTGGTGGAAAAGGATACGTTGGAGTTTAGCCCTGGTAGGTTGGCGGAGGGTTTGGCGTCCGTTTGCTCGCCATGATTGACTTCGATCTCACGCCCCGGTCCAGCCGGAGGGGACTTCACTTTCTTGTACGGAGCTGCGAGTTCCTCGAGCCGTTCGCGATTCAACCCAGTGTCTTGCTCGAGTTTTCTTGGCGGCCTCGGGGTCTTTAAGGATGTCATGGAGCGTCCGCAAGACGAGGTCGGTCTGTGCCTCACCCATTCGGCGCGACGTCATCGCCGGATGTGCTGCCCGATTCGGGCTCGGCGGCACGTTTTGTCGGCTCCGTATCGTCCTTGGCCGGCTCGCCAACGCCGCTGCCTGATCGGGACGATCCGCCGCCGCCGATGTTGCTGCGACCGCCCTGACCTGGCCGCTCTCCGGACGGTTTTTCTCCGCCTTGTTCGCCGCTGTGTTGAGAGTCAGACGGATCTCCAGACTTCTGCCCTGGACGAGAACCAGCACGCTCTCCCGAACCGGACTGCGACTTGCCGGACTCACCCGGCTGCGAACCGCCCGACTCAGACGACGCCTTACCACTCTCGGATCCGGACTTCGAGCTGCCGCTCTGGGGTTTCCCGCCCGAGGATGAACTCGATTTGCTGGAGGGTTTGTTGGCTCCGCTCGATCCAGCGCTCGATTTCTCACTCGGCTTACCGCCGCTTTCGGATGACGATTCCTTGCCTTCATCCGAAGGTTTTCCCTGGCCGCCGGATTCCTTGGAGGCTTCGCTTCCCTTGCCGCTCTCAGCGCCTGAGCCCTTGGCCTTGCCGCCGCCTGCGCGGCTCTTCGCCGATTGTTCCTCGTCAGACCGGCCGCCTTCCTGGGTGCTCTCAGGCTGGGCCTGATGGCCGGGCTGGGACGATGGCTCGGCCTGAGGGCTCCTCTGCTGCGACTCTGTCGGCATTCGCCTTTTCTGCGGCGAGTTGGATTGGGTCGTTTGCCGGCTATTTCGTATTTGGTCGGGCCGGGCCAGTGGGTCTCTCTTGGCCGGTGGCGGCACGGTTCGGTCCCTCGGCCGGCCGGGATTCTGCTTTTCCAGCGGATTATCCTGGCGAGGCGAGTCCGGCGGGGGAGTGGTTTCCTCCGCGTCGTCTTTGGTCGTCTCCGGCTTGGGTTTATCGGGGTCAAGTTTTTGCTGCCGCTCCACCTCATCGGGACGTTCCGATTTCAGTGGATCTCGACTCTTGGTCGTCGGCTGCGACGGCCGTGGTTCCTTCTTGGGCTCGGACTTTTCCATGCGCTCGTGATCGGGCGGATTGTCGATCTGCTGTTCGGGCATGTCGCCCGATTGTTTCGCTTTGGGAGCCTTCAGATGATCGTTTCGGCCTCGCTCGCCAAGTCGGTCGTCGGGCTGGTGGGGCGACTTTTCCGTGTCCGGCTGGGATTCGGGCGTTTGGGAAAGACGGGTGTCCCGATTACGCTTGTCGGCCGGCGCCGGGTTGCGGGGATCCCTTGGGGTCGCATCGGGATTATCCTCTCGCTTCACCGATGGGTCCTCTGAATCTTTCGGCTTTTGGCCGCTTCGATCGGCTGCATTCTTGGGCGTTTGCGTGCTCGGGGATCATGGGCTTCCCGGTTCCGCTCATCGGGCGCGATCGTATTGCGGGGGTCCTTCTGGGTGGGATCCGGCGTCTCCTCTTGCTTCGCCGCCGGGTTGTGAGGATCGTTCGACTTTTGGCCGATTCGATCTGATGCATTCTTGGGCGTTTGAGGCGCTCGGGGATCGTGGGCCTCCCGGTTTCGCTCGTCGGCCGGCATCGTGTTGCGGGGGTCCTTTTGTGTGGGATCCGGCTTCCCTTCTTGTTTGGCCGCGGGCTCCGGGGAATCCTTCGACTTTTGGCCACTTCGATCGGTTAGATTCTTGGCGCTTGAGCGCTCGGGGATCGTGGGCTTCCCGGTTCCGCTCGTCGGCCGGCATTGTGTTGCGCGGGTCTTTTGGCTGTGAATCCACGGCCGTTTTGTCACCGTCCTTGGCCTTGGACGCCTCTTTGCCGTCCGGCTGATCGGTTTTATCCGTGACTTTCCGGTCGGCGCGTTGATCCGGGTCGCCTTTGGTCCTAGGAGCCTTCGGATCGCTCGCCGGTCTGCCTGCTTTCGGCTCGCTCATCTCGCTCGGGCTCGGCTCTTCGCCCGGCGTTCGATTCTTTGAATTGGCTTTGGGATCCCCCACCTTGTCCTTGTCGCGAGGTTTGTCTTTCGACTCCTCGTCGGGTTTGCCGCTACCAGGCGTCGACTCGCGGTCGCCGGCTTTCTGAGAGCCGGAAGGCGTTGGGGGCTGTTGCCCATCGTCCGGCTTCATGCCATCTCGAGAGCCTTTCGACGCCGTGCCGGACTCAGACTTTTGATCGGCGCCCGTACTCTGGCGGCCATCCTTCGTGGAATCACCGGGCTTGGAACCGGCGCCGTCCTTGGATTTTGGCTCGGTGCCGTCAGTTGTCTTGTTCTCATCCGGTTTTGCCGTCAGCGCCGCGACTGCCGTCTTTGGTGCTTGGCTCGGTGCCGTCATCGGACTTCTTCGAAGAGGCTTCACTCTTGTCGCGACGATCGGACGATCCACCCTTACCTGTCGCTTTCGACCCAACCTGGTCCTTCGTTTTTGGCTCATCGGTGCGTTTGTTAGCACTGGTTGACTCGGGTGACGAGCCTTCCGACCCCGGCGTCGACTTGGGATTCGATGACTTATCGATCCGGGCTGCTGGTCTTGTCGCCTGGTCTGCCCTTGGGTTGCGAATCGGCGGACTTGGAGGACTCGCGCCCTTTTCGTCGCCTGTCCCTCACGACGGTCCTGGCCGGGCGGGTTGGCTGAGTCGGTCTTGGACTTGCCGGATTCGCTCTTGTTCATATCCCCGGATTTCGGCTTGTTGCCAGCAGCCGAGTTCGGCTTGCCGTCGTCACCTTGAGCACGCATTCTTCTCGGTATCGGACTCAGACCGGGACGAGCCCTCTTTGCCAGTTTCAGCGCGGTCTTGGGGCGGTTGAGGTGTATCTCGGATCGTCGAGACTCCTTCGGACGTTCGTCGGCCGGCACACTGATTGCGTGGGTCGCGGTCAGCGGAATCCGACCGATCGTTGGGCTTCGCTTTCTTGTTGGCCGAAGAATCCGATTTTGGCTGATCGCCTGGGGATCTGGGCTGATTCTGTTCTGGGCGAGGCTGTCGGATTGTCATCTGCTCGCGAGGATTCTCGTTTCGCCCCCGCTGGGATTGCCCGCTTGCCCGAGTTGCCGTTGGAACCCGGGCGTGTCGCATCCGGCTTTCGCGCCCTGGTTCTGGCTGGTTGCGCCGGGCGGTTGATTCTGGTCGCGGACTCCGGGTGCAACCTGGCTCGAAGAGTCGGTGGGATTGTTATTGCCTGGCGGAGTCGGAGGATTGGTGCCGGCGGGCCGGTTGGGATTCTCCAGCGGGGGGCGGTTGCCGGCGGTTCTTATCGGGCGAATTGGGAGTGTTGGCGTCGCGCGATCTGGCGGCGTCGGACGCCGCGGAATTGTTGGACGACGAGCTGGGTTGATTCGGAGCCGAGTTGGGTGCGCCGCTCGTGTTGGCCTGATTCGGATCAGCGGCCCTTGTATTTCAGTTGGCTTGTTTGATCTTCTGTGCCCAGTCACGAAGTTGCTCGGGCGTGAACTGAGAACCACCATCTTTGGAATTGCCGTTCTGTGGATCGTGGTTTGGATTCGTCGACCGTGCCGGACGCCTTGATCCGGCGCTTGGCCGGTCCGCCGGTGTCCTTCTCGTCTGCGTGGCCTGGATTCGTTATCTTGTGCCGCGCCGCCGGCATCGTTCGCCCGATCGTCGGATTTACCCGTTCGCGGCGTCGGGCTTCTGATTGGCCGTCTCGTCCTCGTCTTGGGTCGTCGGAGTCGTTGGATCGAGCTGTTCCCGCTCCTTCTTCTGGTTTTCCTCGATCTGCTTCTTGTTCGTGGGAGAGACCGGCTCGATGACCTCGATGACCTGTCGGGCGGTCTCGGTCTTGTTCGGGGAGGGCTCCTTGTTATCCTTTACGGTCAGCCAGTAATTGAGCACCGACGCCGGGCTTGACCTGGAGTTGGGCCAAGTCCAGGGACTCGACGGCCTTGAATTCCGGCTGAGGAGGTTGGCCCTCGAGCAAGTTCTTGGAGACGAGATTCTCGTTACCCAAAGTGACATGGAGCGTGGCGTCCTTGACCCCGTGGTCGTCTGTCCCCTTCATGACGAGATCCAACTTGATGTTCGCGGGGACTTTGATGGTCGGCTGGTCCGGCTGGATGAATTGTGCGGTCGGGGGGCCGATCGGGGATGGCGAAGATTTCGTAGACCACCGGGTTGGGATTGAGCTGTCCGCCGGTCGTCCGGAACTTGATTGTGTAAGTCCCAGACTTCTCGACCTTGAACTTACCGGTCAGGACGGTTGGATCGTCGGAGGCGATTTCCATCGCGGCGGCTTCGTCGTTCACGATGTTGAGGGTCGCCATGCTCGCAGGCATGTTGGTCTTGGCGTGGACGGTGACCTCCGTTCCCTCGATCGCCTCGACATGGCCCCCTTCGACGTTGAGCCTGGGCTCGACCTTGGTGTAATCGGGGAATTTGAGATCCAGTGCGATCGACGTCACGGTCGGAGCGGGAAGGACTTCGAGATGATAGCGCAGTGACTCGGCGTCGCCGGCGGTGAGATAATAGTCCATGCTCTGCTGGACGTTGTTCATCAAGACCTGCCAGGGGTCGTACATGTGCCGTCCGGGCAAGAACTCCTTGAGAGCGAAGAACTTGCCACCGTCGACACTGTAGTGCATCACCACCTTGCGCGGCCGGGTTCCTTCGACGTTGACCGCGAAGTTGACATTGTCGCCGGCGACGACTTTCGACAGTTCGGGATTGTTGCCGGGCTTGATATTGAGCAGTTGGGTGTTTGTGGGCCGGACGATGTCGGCAAGAAAGGCGCGCCGGGCGGAATCGAGGATGCTCTTGGGTGTCAACGCCGCATACAGGCAGATAACCACGATCACCGCCGACAGTGCGTAAGCCATCTTCATCAACCGCTGCTGGTTGACGACGCCGTCGATTTCGACATGAGTCAGGTCATTGACGGCCCGTGCCTCGATGGTCGCCATCACGGTCTTGGACAACTGACCTCGATTGCGCCGCAGTTCGAGGTAATTGATCAAGCTGTTCTTGAACGAAGAATCGGCGTTTTCGATCGTCTTCGCCGCGTAAATCGCGTTGATCCGTCGCATCAGCGGCATCACCAGTCGCAGCGCGGTGAAAGCGCACGCCGTCGTGAGCCCCGCGGCCAGGATGATCCGCCGAAACATGAGAGGCAATCCGACGATATGGTCGAGCACGACTTCGAGGAACAGGACCGCCAAGAAGCCCACGAGCAGGGTCAAGCCCGCGGTCATGATGTCGGTGAACTTGATTCGGGCTCGTGTCCGGGCAAGCTGATGATCGATGAACTGCTCGTAATCGAGCAATTTGCCATAGGGTTGAGTTTGCGTCCCCAGAGTCATGACGCCAGCTCCTTGCGAGGGAACGGATTGCCTCTTAGATCGATCCGTCCATTATACGCAATCCGGAGTCGAAAAGTACGAAGGATCTCAGACTGATCGCATTTCTTTCAACTCCCGATCCACGCTGTCCGGATCTTTCGACGATGAACAGATGCGTCCGGCCGCGATCACTACCGCGCAGGGATTGCGGCGAGGTTCAACCTATGGACACACCGGCGAGCGGGGCGTGAGCCCCCTGTTGACGCAACCCAGTGTCATGCCTAGAGATTCAGGGGGCTCACGCCCCCCGCTCGCCGATTCATCATAAAGCTGAACCATGCCTAAAGCTTGTACCTCTCGTGAAGGCAGCACGCGCTCAAGAGGATCATCAGGATAGGTTCAAAGGCGATGCGGGCATCGTCGCTCAGCGAGGGTAAGCCATCGAGCAGGGCGACGACCTTCTTCCGGTCGTAGAACGGCAGGGAAGCCAGGGTCGAGCCGCGTAGGGTCTCCTGCACCAGTTCGTGGAGTCGTTCGCCAGGCGACAGGGCGGACGGCGGGGTAAGGAACGGGTGCTTGTGCCGCTCGTATACGGTCGCCGTCAGCACCGGCCGGGCGGCTTCACGCAGGACGTACTTTTCCGTGATGCCTCGGATCTTCTGCGAAATGGGCAGGTCGCGGGCTAACTGGGCGACGTGGTGGTCTAAGAATGGCAACCGGCCCTCGACCGAATGCGCCATTTCCATTCGGTCGCCCAGCACGGTCAGGACGTAGGCGGGAAGCATCGTCTTAGACCAGAGATACAGCGACTGATTCAGGCTCTCGGTTGGCAAGCTGACCTGGCACATCCAAACCATTCAGTAGAACGCGGTAGGGGTCGCGGTCGGCAAACTCGGCGATGAAATCAGGCGCGAACAGCGCCCGCAGCCGGAACGCGGCCGTGGCGGAAGCCTGTAGCCACGACGGGACGAACCCCACCGCATCACCCATGCTCACAAGCGGAAATGCGTCGCCATCGGGCAGCAGCAGGCCGCGCGAGACCGGATTACCCGCCTCCAACTGCGCCACGAGCTGATTGGCCGTCTCCGCGCCTTGTCCCTGAGCATTGTGCAACAGCATATCTCGTCGAAACGGAGGGTACCCGGCAAGAATCTCGTCGGCGCCCTCACCGGTCAGCACGACCTTGAATCCGGCGTCGCGTACCGCCCGGCTCAACAGGTATTTCGCCACGCCGTGTGCGTTGAAGCAAAGCGTCTCAGCTTGCCATGTTGCATCAGCAAAGTGGTCGGCGAGGTCGGATTGCCGGATCGGGATCGACTGAAAATCGGCGCCGAGTGTGCTGCCATCTCGCGGGCGATGTCCCCCTCGTCGTAACTGGCGCGGTCGAAGGTCAGTGTGAAAGCTCGAATCGGATCGACGCGGTGCTTCGCCGCAAGGCCCAGCACGGCGCAGGAGTCGATCCCGCCGCTGAGATAACAGCCGACCGGCACATCGGCCCGAAGCCGTAAACGGACTGCCTCGTCCAGTTCATGATGGAACCGCTCAGCGTACTCCGCGTCTGGGCGACCAGGCCGGTCATCGTCGACCGCGGGATAGTCGAAGTCCCAGTAACGAATCAGCCGGAACTGCCCACCGGTGGCGAGTAGGAAGTGACCGGGTGGCACCTGTTGGATGCCGTCGAAAAGCGTAAGATCCTGATGCGTGACGAGGAGGTGATTGGCCTGGAAAATGAGGCGCGATCCCAGCGAGCGGGCACGCCGGCGGCAAGTAGCGCCTTGATTTCGGAGGCCAGGTAGAGCGTCCCTTGATAATGCGTATAGTAGAGGGGCTTGATTCCGAAGCGATCACGCGCGGCAAAGAGTGTGTCGTTGGGGCCGTCCCAGAGCGCGAAAGCGAACTCGCCACGCAAATGGCGAAGGCAGGCCGTGCCGAGGTCCTGATAGAGGTGCAGGGCGATCTCGCTGTCCGAGCGGGTGCGAAGGCGGTGACCCCGGCTTTCGAGGTCGCGCTGCACACGCTCGAAGTCGTAGAACTCGCCGTTGACGACGATCCGCAACGACTCGTCCTCGCTGGCGATCGGTTGATCGCCGGTCGCCAGATCGATGATGCTAAGCCGAGTATGGCCAAGCGCAACCCGCCGATTGTCGGAGACCCACGTTCGTTGTCCGTCGGGTCCGCGGTGGGCGAGTCGCTGGATTGCCTCCTCGATGACGGTGCGCGAAACTGGCTCGCGCGCCGAATACATCGCCATGATTCCGCACACGCCTGCGCCCCTCCTGACCCGAACGCGCCTCATTCGGCTAGCCGACCTTCCTTACATCGCTCATTCTGCGCCGATCCGGTGGTGCTCTCAAGGGCGTCAATCCGACGCGCTTGGTTACGAAGGCGGTCTCTTCACCGCGACAAAAACCTCCATTGTCGTCTCTGATGCGGAATCCGGAACTTCCGTTCATTGAAGCTTCATCGATGAGCCCAAGGCTATGACATGCGAGCACCCAGTTGTTACACTATTGTAAAACAATGGCCGCGGAAGTCATGCCCAGTCGGTGCGTTGGGCTGGGGTACGGAAAATCCACAAACGGGTTTTCGATCTGCGAGTCAGGATTCCAACGACGATTCCAGGTGATGGGGAGCTGTGCGTGTTTCATCTTTCGACGGATATGGTCCCAGAGCAACATCGCCAAACGCGAGGCGCAGCGCCACCGCGACGGATCGTTGGCGCCGGCCGAGGGTTGGTAGTCTTCCTTGGCATGTTGCTTGCCTTCAGTGCGATGACCACGGCGAATGCTCAGGAGGGAGCCACGCCTCCGCATTGGATCTGGCATCCAACCGGCAAGGCGTCGGGCGAAACCCCAGCCGAGAGCCGTTATTTCCGCAAGTCGTTCTTTGTCAAGGAGCCCTCACGCCTGGCGCTCGATGCGACGGCGGACAACGCGTTCACACTTTATCTCGATGGCAAGCTGGTTGCGACGGGCACCGATTGGCACACGACCCAAGGTTTTGAAGCCAAGCTGGCGATCGGTCCGCACGTGCTGGCGGCGGTTGCATCGAACGAAGCACCCGGTCCGGCCGGCTTCCTGGTGCGAGGCGGCGTGTTGCCTCTCGGGCAAGGGGTGCCGATCCATACCAATTCGAGCTGGAAGACGTCGGCAACGGTTCCAGCGGGCGACGATTGGACCAAGATTGCGTTCGACGATTCGCGGTGGGTACGCGCCGCCGACTTGGGTCCCCTCGGCTCGGGTCCGTGGGGAGCCTTGGCCACCAGCCAGGACCTCGCCGGGCGGTTTCGTGTCCTCCCGGGTTTCCGCATCGGCATGGTCGCCTCACCCAGCGTGACCGGCTCCGTGGTCGCATTTACGTTCGATCCTGATGGAGCTCCTTGCGTTTCGATCGAAAGAGGACCGATCGCCCGGCTGATCGATGAAGATAAAGACGGTCAGTACGATCGCCGCGAGGTCATTGAAACCCAGGTGCAGAATTGCCAAGGGGTTGCTTTCATTCGCGGGTCGTTGTTCGTCGTCGGTACTGGACCGAAGGGAACGGGGATTTACCGCCTCCGCGACGCCAACAACGATGGCCAGTTCGAGGAGTGTGATTTGATCCGTGGCGCAGTCGGGGGCATGGGCGAACACGGTCCGCACGCCATCGGTCTGGGTCCGGATGGCCGCCTTTATTACAACAACGGCAATCACGCCCATCTCAAATCGCCGATCGACCCAACGAGCCCGGTTAACGTGGCGTATGAGGGCGAGTTGCTGCCCCATTATAACGATTCACGCGGCCACGCCGCGGGGATCATGGCGCCCGGCGGCGAGATCCTCCGGAGCGACGACGAGGGTAAGACCTGGAAACGCGTCGTCGCGGGGTTCCGCAATGAGTATGACTTTGCCTTCAACGCCGACGGAGAGCTCTTTACCTTCGACAGCGACATGGAATGGGACGTCGGTCTTCCTTGGTATCGACCGGTTCGCGTCAATCACTGTCCGATTGGTGCGGAATTCGGCTGGCGGAACGGCACTGGCAAGTGGCCGGTCTATTTCTTTGACAGTTTGCCAGGTGTCTTTGATGTGGGGCGCGGTAGCCCGACTGGAGTTACGTTCTACCAAGCCAGACAATTCCCGGCGGAATTTCACGATAGCTTCCTGATCTGCGACTGGTCGCAAGGCCGGATTCTGGCCGTTCACCTCAAACGCGAGGGCGCTTCTTATACAGCCACCGCCACGGAGTTGGTCAGCGGCCAGCCGCTCAATTGCACCGACATCGAAGTCGGCCCTGATGGCGCGGTCTACTTCACAACCGGCGGTCGCGGTACACAGGGGGGCCTATTCCGGGTGAGCTGGAGCGAGGCCAAACCGACGCCAACGGCGGACCATCCGCTCAGCGAGGCGCTGGAGATCGATTCGCCGCTCTCGAGCTTCTCTCAAAAACGGCTGAGCCTGATCAAAGAGCGGCTCGGCCCAACCTGGGGACTGAATTTGGAGCAGATGGCCCGCGTGGACGCTCGGCCCTCGATTCGGATTCGCGTGCTCGAATTGCTGGCCCAGCTCGGCCCGGTTCCCAGCGACGAATTCCTGCTCATGCTCGCGTCGGACCAAGATGCCGCGGTCCGCTCCCGGGTGGTCGGGTTGCTCGGCCAACGGTCGTCGGCGACGATTCGAACCGCGATGGAACACGCATTGGGGGATAAAGACGCATTCGTGCGCCGCCACGCGTGCGAGGGCCTGATGCAGCAACCGCGTGACACGATCCCCATCCGCAAGTTAATGCCGCTTCTGGCCGATCCGGACCGCTTTATCCGATTCGCTGCCCGCGTCGCGATCGAGCATGGAGATATCGAAAAAGAGCGTACCTGGATCATGGACAATCACGAGGGTCGCCCGTTGGTCGAAGGACTACTGGCGGTTGTCCGCACGTCGCGGCTCGATGAAAAACAGCAAGATCATGTGCTTCGTCGCGGTGGGGGCCCTGCTCATCGAGCCCGAGCTGGTTCTCGACGTACTTCGTCTCATTGAACTCACGTATCTGCTCGGCCCGTCGAAAGCGGAGGCGCCGGCGTCGGCCGGAATACGGCCACTCTTGCTCGGGCTCTTCTCCGCCTCGGTCGATTCACCCGCCAACCGCGAGATCGCTCGGTTGCTGGCCTTTCTCGATGAGCCTCGGGCCGTGCCAGTGATTTTGCGGCATCAGGCGACCGTATCGGACCAAGCGGCTCAGATTCACGATGCTTATTGCCTCCGCGCGATGAAGCGCGGTTGGACCCTGGAATCGAAACAGCGCCTCTGGGCCTGGTATGAGAAAGCCAGCAACTGGGAAGGTGGATACAGCTTTCAGGGCTACCTGGACATCATGATCCAGGAGCTGGTCGCCTTGCTCGATCCTCAGGAAAAAGAACAACTCCTTTCGCCGAGGCGAGCAGTTTCCGTTCCCCACCCGGATTCTGGTTCGGACGATCAACCTGGGTTCCGAGCCGCGATGGCTCGACGCGCTGGCATCCCTCCTTGGCCGGCTTCACTCGGATAAGCTAACCGCAATGCAATCCGAGCTTCGTGGCTTGATCATCGACAAGCTCGGTCGGAGCGATCGCCCCGACGTTCATGCGACGCTTCGCGACCTGTATCGGCGCGAACCCAGCCAGCGCGATGCCATCGCCCGGTCAATCGCCGGTCATCCCGCTGAAGACGATCTGCCAATCCTCGTGGCCGCGCTCGATTCGCGAGACCTAAATACGACCAGCCTGGTCCTTCGCGGACTGGGCAGGCTCAAGACCATTCCCGCCGGGCCGGAGGCGCTCGGGAACTTGATTCGCCTGGCCCGTCGGACGGGCCCGAGCATGTCCACATCGCTCAATAGCCTGGCGAGTCGCTGGACCGGCACACCCAACCCGAAGAACGCCAAGAATTATCAAGAAACGCTCGACGCGTGGCAGACCCTCTACAACCAGCGGTTCCCAGGAGGTCCGTCGATCGCCGAGTCAGCACCAACCATCGAGAATTCCTACGATTTGCCACTCTTGACGGAGCACGTCTTACTCGGCGAGGTCCGGAAAACGGCTTCGACTGAGCGCGGCCAAAAAGTGCTCGAACGAGCCAAATGCCTCGACTGTCATAAGTTCGGATCAAAGGGTGAAGGGCTCGGACCCGACTTGACCACGGTGAACAGTCGCTTCCGGCCTTCGGAAATCCTGGAGTCAATCGTCGAGCCGTCCAAGGTCATCTCCGACCAATACAAACCGGTTACAGTCGCCACGAGCGATGGCAAACTCTACAATGGTATGCCCGTCGTTATCGATGGTCCCAACATGGTCCTCTTATTGTCGGATGGCACGAAAACGACCATCCCCAAGACCGAGATCGACCAGAAGAAAGAATCCCTTGTTTCGGTGATGCCCGTCGGACTTCTCAACACTCTGAATTATCAAGAGATCGCCGACATGCTGGCCCTGTTCAACTCGATGCCTCGAGTCGAGGTGCCGGCCGTCGAACAAGAGGTAAAGAAAACGACAGGAGGGAGCGTGGGAATGGGAAGTCGGGTCGTACTCGCGATGAGTGGTGGAGTCGACAGCTCGGTTGCCGCCGCGCTGCTCAAGGCGGAAGGCCATGAGGTGATCGGTATCTTCATGCGGACCGGTACGCACGGCGAAGGTACCGAACGCCAGGCCAAGACCTGTTGCAGCGCCACGGATGCCGTCGATGCTCAAAACGTCGCGGATCGCCTGGATATCCCATTTTACGCTCTTGATTTCGAGCGAGATTTCGAGCGAATCCAGGATTATTTCGCTCAGGAATACCTCGCCGGCCGCACACCAAACCCGTGTGTAATGTGCAACATCTGGCTCAAATTCGGCAAGCTGTGGGCGTATGGCAAACAAGTCGGAGCCGATTTTGTGGCGACCGGTCATTACGCGAGGATACTGAACGCCGAGGACGGGAGCTTCCGAGTGGGGCGTGCAGTCGATCGGGCGAAAGACCAGTCTTATGTCCTCTTTGGTCTGCGGCGTGAGCTGTTGCCGCACGTCCTGTTTCCGGTCGGCGGTTTCGCCAAGTCCGAGATTCGCGCGATCGCCCGCGATTATGG
Source organism: uncultured Planctomycetota bacterium (assembly GCA_963779785.1). Lineage (GTDB taxonomy): Bacteria > Planctomycetota > Planctomycetia > Isosphaerales > Isosphaeraceae > CAVRFS01. Next base: position 42,090 of record CAWAAW010000031.1, on the reverse strand, counting down.
GTTGCCCGTGCATGACAAACCGGACAGCCAGGATATCTGTTTCGTGCCCGATGACGATTACCTCGGGTTCGTGCGGAGCAGACATCCGGACCGTGAGACAAAGGGAGCGATCGTGGACGAACAGGGAACCGTTCTGGGTGAACACGCCGGGATCGAAGGGTTTACGATCGGCCAGCGTCGGGGACTCGGAATCGCGTTGGGGTCTCCGCGTTATGTCGTGCAAATCGAGCCTCTGACACGAACGGTCACCGTCGGCAGACGGGAGTCGCTGGATAAGATGGGACTGAACGCGTCGCGATTCAACTGGCAGGGGCCGACGCCGGAACATGCGGTGCCGTGCATGGCGCAGATTCGCCCAGCACCGGGCAGTGCCGGCGACCGTGCAAGCTCTCGCCGGCGAACGCGCTCGCGTGATCTTCGCGACGCCACAGCACGCGATCACTCCCGGCCAGGTCGTCACCGTCTACCAAGACGACATGGTGCTCGGCGGAGGTTGGATCGAAGAGGCGATCGACGGGCCCGTGGAAGAGGCCGTCAGCCACGAACTAATGAGTACGTTAGGCAACTGATCGCGACTTGACCGGATACAACCCCCGTCCCGCCGATCAAACCGACCGAAACAATTCCGTGCGAAAACAGGGTCAGCCAATCAGCCAAGCACGTGCGCATGCAGTGCAATTTGAGCTAGACTTGTCGAAAATGGCTCCTTGAACTAAGATCAACAAGGAGTTATAGCGTTCCTCGAATCGAATTCATGACCGTTTTTGGTAGAATCCTTTTTCATTTTCGATCCTGGGAATTCATCCTTTCTGCCACGAACGGTTGATCCGAAATCATTGGTTGGTTTTTCAGGAGTTTTGTCTCGAATGAGGTCGAGCGAGAATCCGGCTGCCAGGACCCGATCGGGGAGTGTGAGTCTCGATCCTGCCGCTGGTACCTGGACGCACACTCCCCAGCCACGAGGTTGCCAGGTTTCGACAAATCCTTGAGGAAAAGGATTCCTTCGATACGGTTGAGGTTGTGATGACTCGGGGAGCCGATGCGGGTTCACCGAATTCGGACGCTGAATCAGACAGCGGTCGATTGCAAGCCCCACGATCGAATGGGAAAGACGTGAGGCACATCGTTGTCGAAGGTCAAGCGTGGGGTGCATTGGCGAGAGCGGGGATGCTGGCGGCAACCGGCGAATACTTGATCGTTCTCGATCTCGAGCGCCAGTATTCGCCTGAGCTCCTGACCCGGTTGATCGAGCCGGTGCGTACGAGCGAAGGCGACCTATCCGTTGCCGTCGCCCATAACCATCGCTCAATGTTCTTGCGCTGGTCGCGCTCACGGTTTGGGCTTGGGTTGGTCAGTCGTTACTTCCTGGGCACTTCGGATGCGTTCTCGGGACTATTCGCGTTACGACGATCGGATTGGCTGCCGGTTCTCGAGAACATCACACCGCGAGGCTCGAGCCTGGTGCTCGACATGCTCGTGAAGAGTAAGGCTCGTTGCATCGACGTACCGGTCACCGTCGACGAACGGTTCCAATCCCGGCAGCTCGGTTTTCGAGATCTGCGCCAGTTGAAACACCTGCTCGATCGCCGGTTTGGCAACTATTCTCGCCTCGTCCAATTCTGCATGGTGGGCGCGTCGGGGATGTTCATCGATCTGACTTTCTACGCTCTGCTCCAATGGCTCTTGTCCTTTACCTGGTTGGCTTCCACGCAGGCAGCGTTGTTCGGTGGATCCGGGCATCTCGCGACCGCGCGAGTGCTGGCGATCGGGATCGCGTTGGTCTGGAACTTCACCCTCAACCGGCGCTTAACGTTCAACGATGCCCGGAAAGGGGATGTGGTCCGTCAGTTCATGACGTACGTGATGAGCAACGCGATCGCGATCTTGGTGAGCCTGACACTGAGCTTGTATCTACCCGCCCAAGTTCCGCTTTTTCGCAAGACACCGGCTAGCGGCTGCCGTGGTTGGCATTGTCGCGGCAACGGGTATCAGCTTCTCGATGTCGCGTTGGCTGGTATTCGGGCGTCGGCCCGAGCTGAAGCCCGCTACTTAAAGCGTTTTGATGCGCAGCCCACGGTTCAAAGGACCCGATGCGTCAGTGCGAGAGCGGCTGTTTTGACCGTTCCGCCCAAATCGGCTGAGCGGCGGTAACGACTGAGCTTCGCCGCCCGCCATAGCAACGAGCTCGATTATCCACCTAGCTGTGGTAAATGTCCTCTTTACATTAATTCAAGAAAGAGGACATAATACGTGAGGGTACAGGGATGCCCTTTGATGTGCCGTTGCCAAGAAAACTCAAGGCCGAGGGCTGGAAGGTGAAGATTCGAGAGAAGGAGCGTGTCGAGCCGCCACATGTCACGATCATGCACAAGGCGGAGGAATGGCGGCTCGGTCTGCGGGATAAGCAATTACTTGAGCCGCCCGGCGGGCGGATCAAAGACATTGACCCTGCGGTGATGCACATTATTGAGGAATACTGGGAGCGGCTGATAGAAGCCTGGGACGCGAAATATCCAGAAAACCCGGTTTCTGGCGACGACGGATGTGGAGCACGGAAATGACGACGATGCTTGAAACCGGAACAGAGATTTATTTTCCTGGGATCGCGGAAAGGGCTATTCAAAGCACCGTTGCCGCCGCACGTCTTTGTTTGTCATGACCGTTCCGAGGTGGAAGCGGCCGTAACCAGTCCAAGGAAGCGAGTGACTTGGATTTCGTTTACTCGTCAATTCACCGACATCCTTTTGGAAAAGGCAATGGCTGTTCGCTCCGGCCTTCGTGGATCACATCTGATTACGCTGGCACCGCCGCGCTCGGAAAGTATTCCTGCTTTGCTTGGCCTCTTTCACCCGGTGTTTGGTTTGGTCGAGGGCTTCCAGTGGCTTCCCAAGGAGGAGCTGGTTGAGGTCATCGTGACGGGGCGATGCGTCGGATCGGTTCATCGGCGGAAGCGTCGATCCCAAGGCAAAGTCGCTGACGCTGCTCCGCGGCAATATTGAAGCGGTGGTAGCTCCGTTCTACGATCTTTGCAAAATCTGGAGATGGCACGATTCCGGATTTCGCCAGGCTCAAGCTTACGGACTATGGCCGGACAATTGCCCTGGGCGACTACGAAGCATCAGCAGATTCGATCCTTTACGAGCTTGACTCGGACTCCCGGCGTCGGCTCAAGAACAGCGCCGGCAGAGCGAACGGACGTTTGGGCGCATCGCTGATGCGGCTTACGGAAACAGCGGCATTCTGAAACGGAGTGACTTTGCACCGATCTCCGCGAAGGAGATCGCTCGTCATCGAGCGCAATGAGATAGCGAAAGCCTCATGCGAAGACGCTGGCCGCTATCGCAGATCGGCTCGGGGTTCGCGGCCGGAAGAGATCGAGAATTACTGACAGACATTAGGCGGCGACCAGACCGCCGTAGTTTTTACCCGTGTGTCGGAACCCGGGAAGCGACCTGGTCAAGCCCCGTTGCCATCGGCCCGCGGCCGTAGCACGTTACGGACCCACTCGCGCAACCGCCGGACCCAATCCCGCCGGTTGGCGTCCAGCCCATCAGTGAGCCACCGCGTGACCTCATCGGGCCGAACGTGGAGGAACCGGCTGGCCGCCGCGGTCGCATAGGCCCCGTCCGGCCCGAGTTGCTCGATGGTCACTGCCTCATCCTGGAACCGCCAGACCTCGGAGACCTTGAGCGCGGCATAGATGCCAGGCCGGTCGATCTTGGGCCGCGAGATGTCGATTTCGACCGCCAGGTCGGGGTTGGGATAGTCGGCGACGTCGTTGGATCTAAGGGAGACCGCCGCTTTACTGTCCTCCAGCTTGGCGGGGTCGAAGTAATAGCACTGGTCGGCTTCCAGGCCCCGCTCCAGCGCGGCCCGCTTCCACGTCGTCGAGCCCATTGGCTCGAAATCGATTTCCAGCCCCACGGAAACCTCATAGATGAACATTCCGATCAACTCCTTGAGCCGATCGTGGATTGGTCCGACGACCATAACCTCGATGTCCTTCCCGTCATAAGCCAGCCGGATCGGAGTGTGCTCGCTGAGCGAGCTGCTCAGAAGGTCGTAGAGGTCATAGGAGACGTCGCGCATGACGCCCCGCTCTTCGCCCGGGACGCCGTTCGTCGGAATCGGCGCAGCCGGCGACGGCGGCGGGCACCCGGAGGGTCGCGTGATCGTGGACATGGTCAGTGCTCCGTGAATTAAGCCGTCCGATCAGCTGGAGGGTCCGTAACGCCGCTCGCACTCCCCACCAGAGTAACAGAATCTCGCTGAAACGGCCCTGAAAGTCGTCCCGTTAGGGAAGTCCCGGATAATCATCACGTCCACGGTCGCGATTTTGGCGGCCGGCCGATGCCCAATGACCGTAGGACGGATTGGCGATCCGTCCCACAATCGTTCGGTCCCGGGTCTGTTTCCATCTGCCGGCCTCCTCCCGATCACATTGAACACGAATCATGACGAGGTTATTTTCGCTGGGTTCCCCAGCAAGTGGGAACGCGAACCGGCAGTCGGGGAAGGAATCGTCGCAAGTGCGGATACCGGCGGTGGGAATCGAACCCACACGGGGTTGCCCCCAGAGGATTTTAAGTCCTCAGCGTCTGCCATTCCGCCACGCCGGCGCGATCGGAGCTCGCCGGGACCGGAAGAATTGCAAGGCACAAGATTATTGAGGTTTGCGTCACCAAGGCATTCCTTGTGCGACCGATCACCGAGCCGAGAATACAATCAGGCGACCAGATCGAACTGAGTGCGACCACCGTTCAGCCGTCAATGAGCTGGGTTGAATCGGGTCCCGCGAAAAATGGGCACGGTTCAATAATTCAGGTCCTCTGGTAACACGTTTTTGGAGTCTTCAAGCCAATAATACCAGCCCGGAGCGGAAGGGAAGTCCCGGATAACAATCACATCCTCAGTCGCGATTTTGGTGGCCGGCCGACGCCCAATGACCGTAGGACGGATTGGCAATCCGTCCCACAATCGTTCGGTCCCGAGTCTGTTTCCATCTGCCGGCCGCCTCTCGATCACAGCGAACGCGAATCATGACGAGGTTGTTTTCGAGTAGGGTTACCTTACCCCACTCGGAGTCAACTTCGACTCTTTCGCGTTGGCTTCAACCAGAGTGGCGGCCAGACGGCGCCGGCGGCGATCAAGGCGATCGCGGGAACGATCGGCGCGCATGCGGAGGTCGGTCCAGAATACACAGTGCACGAGTGTAAGACCGGCCACCAAGAGCGGCGCGGCGATTCGAGGCCAGCGCCAGAGCTCGCCTTGTATCAGTCCGAATAGGAGGGCGATCCAGAATGGAATTGTCCAGGCGATGGTTGCCCAGCGGATGCGGCTTGGGTACACCGATGAGGCCGGAGCCAAGCCCCAGAATCGCCCGAGTCTGGCCAGACTCGCCCGAGCGAAATCGGCAGGGCGTTCTCGGGCGAGCTCGCAGACCGTCGCCCTCAGATAACGATCCGCCTGAGGCTCGGACATCCGCGCTGTCGCGCGGTTGACGGAATCCCACCAGAGCCATTGATCGGCGCCGGACCAGACGCGACCCGGCGGTCCGTTCAGGACTTCCCGATAGTAGACCGGGTTGTTCGCGAGCGCCAGGGTGTAGCCGCCGTGTGTGGTCGTAAAGATCGGCTCGCCAAAAAGGGACATGTTCCGGATCGTCCAGGGAAAAAGAATGACCCCGACCATCAAGACCAAAACACTGCCACGCACCATCCGGTCCGCGAGTGAACCCGATTTGACCAGGAAATCCGCCAGGATCACAAGGATGGTACCGGCAAGTACGCTCGGCCGGCAAAGCACCGCCAACCCAAGTGACAGGCCGCCCAGGACTTCTTCCCAAGTCTCCTGGGTAGGTGAGTGCGGCCAATGTCGCCGCAACCAGAAAGGCAGTCGGTGTTTCGGTCATGACCGAGCGGCCCTGGGAAATCAAGACGGGATCGCATGCAACCAAGAAGCCAGCGATCAGCGCTCGCCGCTCCGACAAGCCTGAACCTTTGGCCGCGATCGCTGTCAGCAATACCGTGCCGGCACCCAGGCAGATGTGCAGCAGCGCGACTCCCCAGGAGACGCGCGTGCCCAGCATCAGGATCAGCGGGGCGAGCATCAGCGGATAGAGCGGCGGCCGATAGGCGGTGGGATGGCCATCGAAGGCAAAAGCCGCCACCTTCCGCCAACGACCTCGCCAGCGGCAGATAATTGTCGGGGTCATCGAACGGCCCGGGCCCACGAAGCATCACCGCCGCCCGCAGCAGAATTGCCACCAAGACGATTGCACCCAAGCGCAGAGGAAAACGGCGATAAAACATGGAACGTTGGGTTCACGCGAGTGTCTTGCGTCCAATCATCGAGATTATCGAAACGAGCCGCCCGGACTGTATAATCCACGAGTCTCATTGTTCCGTCCAGAAACGACTCCGAGTAGCTCCATGGTACACCGGCCGATCATCCTGTCGTTGACGAGCATGCACCAATCGGGCCTGACGCTCTTGCACGAGGCGGCCGACCTGAGGATGGCCAGCGCGCTCGATCCCGCGACCTTGCAGCGCGAGGTCGTTGGCGCCGACGCGCTCATCATTCGAACTGGAGGCGTCGTCGATGCCGCGCTCCTCGATCGCGGGAAGGACCTCAAAGTCGTGGGCCGGCATGGAGTCGGTTACGACCAGATCGATATCGAGGCGGCGACGGCCCGCGGCATCCAGGTTGTCTACACTCCCGGTGCCAATACGCAGAGCGTCGCCGAGCATGTCTTCGCGATGATGATCGGCCTGTCCAAACACTTCCCACAGATGTCGGCCGCACTGGTCGCGGGCAATTATCATGCACGCACCAGCATGACGGGCCGGGAGATCGCCGGCAAGACCTTGGGTATCATCGGATTCGGACGGATCGGCCGCCGGGTCGGAGAGATCGCCCATCGCGGGTTCGGTATGAAGGTTCTGTACCACGACATCGTGCCCGCTCCAGAGGAGATCGAGAGGCGTTGTGGCGCCCAACGCACCAGCCTCCGCCAGGTCCTCGAAGTCTCCGAATATGTGACGCTCCACGTCCCGCTCGACCCGAGTACGCGCGGGATGATCAATCGCGACACCCTCGCGCTCATGCGTCGCGACGCCATTTTGATCAATACGTCTCGGGGTCCGGTAGTCGCTGAGCCGGCCGTCGCCGAAGCCCTCGACTCCGGCCGACTCTGGGGCTATGGTGGCGACGTCTTCACGGTCGAACCGCCCCCGCCCGGCCACCCCTTGATCGGCCGCCCTGACGTCATGCTCACACCGCACAGCGCCGCCCAGACCGAAGAAGGATTACGGACCATGGCGACCACGATCGCCCAGGAGGTCCTGGGCGTGCTTCGCGGCGATTTACCGCTCTACCCGGTCAATGATCCGACTCGGGTTGATCAGGTCCGCAAGGAGTTGGGGCTCGCGCCAATTTACGAGAGACTCGGCTGAGCGCGCTAAAGATCGTTGGATCCGACTTTCAGGTTATCAGGCAGCTTGGCCAGGGCCTTCGTCAGAAAGTTGACGAAGGCGGGCGGCTCGTTATAGCCCCCGATCTTGTCAAGCACTTCACCCGAGGGAGAAAGCACGACATAAAAGGGATTGGTCGGTTCGTTGGCTAGCTCGAGCAGGCGCCCCTGGTTAATCTCCGCCAGTTTTGCACGTTGCTCCTGCGTGATCTGGTCGATCTGGACGAAATCGGTGTAGAGCTGGACCGTCACGAATCGCTTGAGGAGCGAAATCGACTTCGGGATTCGAGAACACCGTCCGTTCCATGAGTCGGCAATTGGCGCAGTTCACTCCGGTGAAGTCGATCAGAATGGGTCTCTTCTCCTGCTTCGCCAACTCGCGCGCCTGGTCAAAGCTCATCCCCCAGAGCACCCCATGGGCTTTCTTTTCCTCTCGTTCGGCCTGGGCCGGATCGGTCGAGGTCGCCTTGATGCCGACTAAGTGATCAGTCGAGGACTCTCGACCCCCACCGGCGACTTGAACCGCGGATTCAAACTCATCGGAATCGGCGGGAAGCATCCCGACGATGAGCCGATCCCAGACGAGGCTCTTTGGCGGGCGTCCGAAGAGGGCTGGGGTCATGTAAAGTGCCAGGCCCAGGAAAAGCGTTCCTGTGACAAGTCGACCGGGACCGACCTTGACCGCATCGTGGTCATGGTCAGTGCGGAAAAGTCCCAACAGGTAGAATCCGCACACGAGAGAAAGCGCGATCCAGCTTGTTAAAACGACTTGAGCGTCAAACCAGGCATTTTCGGCGGTGACATAGCCAAGCTCCGCCGTGTTGATGAACTTCAAAGCCGCTCCGATCTCAACCAACCCTCCAACGACCTTGACCGCGTTCATCCAGTCGCCACTCCGCGGCATTCGCGAGATCAGACCCGGCGACAGGGCGAGCAGGAAGAACGGCAGAGCCAGAACGGTCGCGAATGTCGCCAAGCCGACGATCGGATAGAAGAAGTTGCCTCCCGCCGCCATCACAAGCAGACCACCCACGACCGGGAAGGTGCAAGTGAACGATGTGATCGTCAACGTAAGCGCCATGAAGACGACGCCGATAAGACCTCCTCGACTCTCGCCCTGAGCCGAGGCATTCAGCAAGAAGTTCGGCAGCCGCAGCTCGAACAATCCCAGGAGACTGAGCCCAAACGCCAAAAAGAGCGCCGCGACGCCGAGGTTTAGCCAGGGATTGTTCGCCAGGGTTTGTAGTGAGGACGCCGAGAAAAAGAAGGAGAAGAGCACCCCAACCGCGGTGAAAACGCCGATGATCGACAAGCAGTAGATGATAGCCAGCCCAGTCGCCTTTCCCTTCCCCGCGGGTCCTTGTCCTTGTTTGACGAAGAAATTCACGGTGATCGGCACCATCGGCCAGACGCAAGGCATCACCAGCGCGAAAAGGCCACCGAGTGCCGAGGCAATGAGAAACGGCAATATCCCTTGCTGCGCTTTCTGGGCGATCTCGCTCTGAGCGCTCGAAGTTGAAGCCGACGCCGGCCGTTGGTGCCTCGCTGGCGGTCACAGGCGCGATCGGTGCCGCGGAGGCCTTTTCTTCCTTGGGCTCGATCTTTGGCGCGCTCTCGACTTTTCCGGACACGGGAGCAACCGCTGCCGCCAGTTGATTGGATTTCGCTTGCGCGGGAAGAATCGTCAATTCGGCCGCCGGGAAGAGTCCATTGTCCGAGGATGCTACAACTCTTGTCCGTGCAGACCAGGTAATGCGCCTGGCATCGAAGCGATTTTTTTCCCGAGGGCGTATCGGCGGGGATATTGAGCTTGATGCTCCATGTCACTTCATCCTCGTGGTATTCCACGAATTCGACTTCGGCGAAGTTTGGGTCCTTATGCCTTTCCGGCTCCTTGGAAGCCACCCAATCACCATCGATCTTGAGACCCGCCGGTATCGAAGAAGTCGAAGTTCGTGTTACTCGGCCCCCCTTTGGCCTCTTCTTTGGAGTATTTGTAGATGTGAGCGCCGGGGTCCAACTTGGCGGTCACCTTGAATGTCACGGTTTCACCCGCGTGGGCTTCGGCCGGCTCGATCGAAGTTTTCAAGACCGCATTCTTTGGCTTTAACGCCGCTGGGTATTCTCTCTTGCTCGGCTTTGGCGGATCGGCAGCGATCGCCGCTTCACCATTGAGCATCGCCCCAATCAAGAACGCATGGATGATCACGAAACACGGGAACCATGTCGGATGAGGAAGCACTCGGCGCATGATTGAATGTCCTGTGCGATTTCGACCCTGAGAGCCCGTCTGGATCGGGTCACTTGAAGTCAGCCTTTCCATCGTATGAGCGACGGTCTCGCGGGACAAGCCGTTCCAATAAAGCATCGAAACATCGCGATGAAGCTCGGTTCGGATTGACTCCTTTATTGATCCGTCCTAGGATGCCTCGTCTTGACGGGATCCGCCTGCGCCATCGACTCACATCTTCTCGGTTCGCGGCTCTCCACCATGCGGCCTTTCGCGTGGCGAAGGCTTATCGCCTGTAGGAATGAATCCCAGACGCGGGACCGTTCGCCCGTGCCGTGAAGGAATCTGCTCGATGCGCAAGCCGCTTTTTGGTCTGATCCCTCTGGCCGCTCTGGCCTTGGCTGGATGGCTGGTCGTGCTGGATCGGCAAGGTCGGTTGGTGTGGGATCATTGGGACGAGGTCAAGCGCGGCGTGCTCTATCGCAGCGGTCAACTGACCGAATCTCAGCTCACTCAGGCGGTCCATCGCTACAAGATACGGACAGTGGTCAACCTTCAATTGGCGGGTCCCGAAACGATCGCCGAGCGGGAACTGTCGGCGAGACTCGGAGTGGATTTCGTCAACCTGCCGATGCCTGGCGATGGATTTGGCGAAGAGTGGCAATTCCGCGAGATCCTGAAACTTACCGACGATCCCGACCGCTGTCCGATACTGGTGCATTGTGCCGCGAGGAACCTGCCGAACCGGGGCCGCGGTTGCGCCTGTATCGTTTTGAACGGGATGGCTGGACGATCGATGACGTCGCTGTGGAAATGCGTCGTCAAACCTATCGCTATGGCTGGCTGCCAGGTTACGTCTACGCCATGGCGAAGAACCGACCGTCGTTGGCCGGAGCGAGGCCGACAATGGTGGAAGACCGCAACCGGGGCTTCGAGACGGCAATCAAGGAGGCGGCGCATGAACCCTGATCGGGCCCTCGTCTCGGTCGCAAGTCGGCTTGAAAATCAAGAATTTACGAACCGATCACGCCAGTCAAAACGCGGCATCGAGGCCGTCGGCGTCCTGGATGTGGATCGCCGTGATCGGACTTGCTCTGGGCTTCGTAGTCCTCGGCGCCGATGCGCTGGATCTTGGCCCGCAAGAAGCGCGGCTGGGGATCGCGGCGGGCGAGCGGCCGGGGCCGGTCGGCCAGGTCTTTGGCTACTGGGCTCCCGATTTATGGCCGGCTCAGGTTTGGTCCAGTCATTTGCTCGCCATGGTGGAATCGGGAGGACGGCCGACCTCGGCAGCGGTCCGCTGGCCGTCGGCAATCGCGGGAATCATCGCGGGATGGATACTCGTGAACGGGATGTCCCGGGCTTTCGGGCTCAGAGCGGGTGTCTTTCTGGGACTCTGCTGGTTCGGCAGCCTCGGCCTGATCGACCGCTCGTCCAGCACCGGTCTCAACCTGATCATGGGACTGGGCACGCTGGCCGCCATCGAACGACTCATCACAAGGGGATCGGATCGAGTCGCCGGGCTGTGGGCATGCTTGGCATTTCTCGCCGGCGGTTGGCCTCCACTGGTCGTGATCGGCCTGGCAGTCATCGTGATCGGCAGGAAAACGGCTTATTTTTCGATTCCCCTGGTATTGCCGCCTATTCTGATCGCAACTCTTTTGGTCGTTCTGGGTGGTTTCGACCGCTTCTGCCGACGTCTGGGCGGCCGCACTCACGCTCCCACTGACCCAGAAGCCAGATTGGTCATTGGCCTTAGGGATATTGACGATGGGCCTACCTTGGAGTCCCTTCGCTCTTCTCCTCTTAAGTCCCTCGGTTCGCCAGAGCTGGAAAGCCGATAGCCGGCCGTGGATGATCGGCTGGCTGCGGGTCGCGCTGGCGTGCCTGATTGCCGGGACAATCGTACCTGGTTTGAGCCAGGCATCGCGAGTCGTCGCACTGGCCGGCTTGAGCGTCGCAGTGGCGGCCTGTCTCGAATCGGTCTGGACGCGAACCTTGACCCGACCGGGCCGCCGAACGTTTTTCATCGCGTATTCCGCGCTCGTGGTCGTCTGGTTGGCCGTCATGATCTACGGGTGTTATCTTTGGACGTTGACGATGGCATATTATCGACCATTGGGAGTCGTATTGGCCCTGATATCCGTCGGGGTAACGATCCTGGCATGGTCGTCACTCGAGACGGCCAACACGCGGCGAGGTCTGGCCAACCTGTTCGTGATGGCGGTTGGTCTGAAACTGGCGGCCTGGGGCTACTACGTGCCGGAGTGGAACTACCGCCATAGCCAAGGTCCCTGGGCTCGCGCATTCGCCAGATGGGTCCCACCGAAATGGACCATCTACACTTTCCACGACTGGCCGCCCGATCTGATGTTCTTCACCAAACGGACGGTCCGTCAGCTAAAGAGCCCCCGACACCTGGCGTACCAGCCCGGATCGGAGAGTAAATACGTCTTGTTGCAAGCCTCGACATTCGAGAACTGGCCGGAGTCCGCCCCCCCACTCACGGCGGTTGCTCGGTTCCAGGATCAATTCTGCGCAGAGCGTGTCCTGGCTCGAACCACGGGTAAACTTCCCCTGGGCTACGGATCGATCAGCCCGAGACTCAGCCAGACCCCGCGATTCGACTCAGGGTCAGGCGAGGTGGGTCCACAACCAGCCCTCACAGGGTTGGACCCGTGAGCACGCCGGCCGCTGCCCTCCTTTGAATCGGGTCAATGTCCCGATGGCCCTCTAGCGGGCTCATTTCCGAACGTATACTGGTGGAGTTCGTTGCAGCTCGATTTGGTCAGCATGCATGCACAAATCGCACCTCCGAGTCATTACAATTGTCACATCTGGTCCAAATCGCCGTAGTATACTTGGGGAGACTTTCGTCGATAATGATGACGGTCGTTGTCGCGAGTCGCCTCAAGAGTTAAATTAGATGATTATGGATGGAAGCCTATCGGCCAAAACAGCGAAATGCTGATCAAGAGACGAGAGGCTTTGTTTTTGGCACGATCAAGAGGTTGTACTGGAGAACGTACTCCGGGCCAGGCTGTTCGTGGCAGTTGAGTAGCTCCAAAGTCGCCCATGCCTCGTCTTCCGACCACTGACGAGCGGTCGGCGAGCACAAAGAGAGTGGCTCGATGCTCGGCAAACTGAAGACAATTTTCGGACCCGGCCAGTCGAAGGCCAACCGTCGCCGTGTTAATCTTCAGCGCCGGTTCGCGATCGTCTCGGAGACAGCCCGCGGAAGTATGTCCCGGGTCTATCGAGCGCTCGATAATCAGACGGGCCGAACCGTATGCCTCAAAGTTCAGTCGAAAGAAAAAAATGAGGCGGCCGCCAGCCGGACTGCCGTTCGTGAACCACGCCCGGTCGAAGGCGAGATCGCGATGCAGCTCGTGCATCCCCACATCGTACGCGCCTTCGAATTTGGAGATTCGACTCAAGGTGAACATTTCGTCGTCATGGAATTTGTTGACGGGGTCAGTCTTCAGTATATCCGAGAATCGCGCTCGGCTCGGACCGCTCAAAAGGTGGAATTGCTCGCGCAGGCCGCCGAAGGGCTCGCCGCAGTTCACGCGGCCGGATTCATCCACCACGACATCAACCCGCGGAATTATCTGGTCGACCGAGAGCAGCAAGTCAAACTGATCGACTTCGGCCTCGCAATTCCCAACACGCCGGCTTTTTGCCGCCCGGGCAATCGAACCGGCACACTGCAATACATGGCGCCCGAGCTACTTCGGCGTGAGCCGATTGATGAGCGAATCGACATTTTCGCCTTTGGAGTCCTTGCCTACGAGTTCCTGACCGACCGCCTGCCGTACGACGCCAACAACTCGACCACCATGATGCTGCAGCGCATCAATTCCGAGCCACTCGACCCCGCCGTCGCTAAACCCAAGTTGTCCGAAGAACTCTGCAATGTTCTCCGCCAGTTAACAGCCAGGCGAAAGGAACAACGCTGGCCAAAGTTGAGCACCCTGCCAGCAGCACTGCGCGGGATTCCTGTCAAGCGGCAAAGAGTGTGATGGGAGCAGGCAGAAGTAGGCGGTAGGCAGTTTCAGGAACCGTGAATGTCCAAACTTTGCTTGACTGCCGCTCGCGCTCCGGGGTAAATCGATCTAATTCGCGATTCCTCCGCGATACCGTCTACTGCCTACTGCCGCCTACTAGCGCGAATCACGCGCGGGTGATTGGCGTGGTCGTGGATTGTGGGTGCCAGTTGAAGCTCTGGTTGCGCCTCGATCAGGGTGCGGACAGCTTTTTCCTGGTCGGTGCCGATCTCGAGGATGAGGTGTCCTCCGGGCTTGAGGAGAGGCGCGGAGTCCTCGATCAGCCGTGCGACTATTCGCAAGCCATCGGCACCGCCATCGAGGGCCGTTGGCGGCTCGTAATCACGGACTCCTCGCTCGAGCTCGGAGATCACGTCGGTTGCAATGTAGGGAGGATTGGAGATGATCGCGTCGAAGGGCCCCTCGCCGGCCACCGGCTCGAGAACGTTGCCGAGGCGAAAATCGACGCGGTCCGCGACCTTGTGCCGAGCCGCGTTGAGCTTGGCGATTTCGAGCGCTTGGCCGCTGATGTCGATCGCCACGAACCGGACCCCGGGATGCCGGTGAGCGGAGGCGATCGCCAGACAGCCCGAGCCAGTCCCTACATCGACGGCGCGAATCGTTTCGATCCCTTGAATCAGCGACAAAAACTCGACGACCACGAATTCCGATTCAGGGCGCGGGATCAACACCGCCGGAGAGACCACAAAGGGGAGGGAATAGAACTCCTTGCGGCCCACGAGATAGGCGACCGGCGCACCGTCCGCACGACGACGGACAAGGTCGCGGAAGCCGCCGCGAGCGCGATCATTCACGACTTCCTCGAAGTGGGTATAGAGTTCGACTCGCTGCCAGTCGAGGGTGTGCGCCAACATGACTTCGGCATCAAGCCGCGGACTCTCCGACCCGTGCCGCTTGAGATAATCGGTCGTCCAGGACAGCAGCCGGCCGATGGTCCAAGGTTCCTCGGGCCGGGTCTCGGTGCTGGCTAGCGATTTGGGAGGATGATTTGCGTCCTTCACGGGAAATGAGACCTCACTCCGTTGTCACCTCCGACCATCGGTTCGAGCGTCACAGGTCGCCGAGCTGCTCGCGGCGGTCGTGATCGATCAGGGCCGTGGTTAGAGGGAGCAGGTCGCCTTGAGTCACTTGGTTCAGGTTGTAGAGCGTCAAGCCAATCCGATGGTCGGTGACGCGGTTTTGCGGAAAATTATAAGTTCGGATCTTCGCCGAACGATCGCCCGAGCCGATCAATGACTTTCGGGTCTGGTCTCGCTCGCTACGGGCGGCCTCCTGGGACTGCTCGAAGAGCCGGCTCCGCAGGATGCGCATGGCCTTGGCCCTGTTCTTGTGCTGACTTCGCTCGTCGCGGCAATTTACCACGACTCCCGAGGGCAAGTGAGTGATACGCACTCCGCTTTCGGTTTTGTTCTGGTGTTGTCCTCCCGGCCCTCCTGAACGCATGACGTCGACCTGGAGGTCCTCCGTACGGATCACGATGTCCACGTCCTCTGGCTCGGGCAGAACGGCGACCGTCGCGGCCGAGGTGTGGATTCGGCCTTGCGCTTCGGTCTCTGGCACGCGCTGAACCCGGTGCGTGCCGCTTTCGAATTGGAAGTTGCGAAACGCGCCATCTCCCGCGACACTGAACGACACTTCACGGAAGCCGCCCAATTCCGTGGGCTCAAGGTCGAGGAGCTCGAATTTCCAGTTCATTCGCTCGGCGAACTTCCGGTACAACTCGTAGAGATCGCGGGCGAACAAGGCCGCCTCGCTCCCCCCGGTGCCCGCGCGAATCTCTACGATCAAAGCCGCGTGGACGGCTCCGGCTTTACGGTCGTAGAGGAGGTCGCGCAACGCGTCGCCCTCTTGCTCGTGGCGAGCACGTAGTCCTTCGAGCTCCGCTTCTGCATAAGAACGCATCTCGGAATCGGTCTCGGTGGCGAGGAGCTGCTCGGCCTCTGATATCGAACGGCTCAACTCCATGTAACGGCCATAAGGGATCGCGATTTTCGCCAGTGAGCCGCGTTCCCGTGCCAGCGCATTCACCTGCGCGGCGCTCGACGTGACGGTGGGATCGAGTAGCAACTGCTCGATCTCCAAGAATCGTTGGTAATCCGCCTGGAGTTTCTCAAACACCGGGAAAGCCTTAGGTTTTCAGTATTCGGTGTTCAGTGTTCAGCGTTCAGTGGCCGTGGTCAGGTTGGCGGTGGTCGCTACTACGCGAATCGAAGTCCTCTCGATGCGCCGTCTTAACACTGAACACCGAACACTGAACACCGAACACTGATAACAAAAGAAGGCCCGCGGGCGGACGTTCAGGGTCCGACCACGGGCCGTCTACGCGAAATCGTGCCTCACCGCGCTAAGTCGTCTTTTCGGCCGAGGCTGTGCCCTTCTTCGCCTTGCCGTAAGTTCCCTGGAACTTCTTGTTGAATTTGTCAACGCGGCCGGCGGCGTCAACGAACTTCACCGATCCCGTAAAGAACGGGTGACACTTGGAACAGACCTCGACCATGATCTTCGGGCGAGTACTGCGCGTCTTGAACGTGTTTCCACATCCGCAAGTCACCACGGATTCCTGATACTTGGGATGAATACCGTCTTTCATGGGAATCAAACTCGATGCAGATGCTAGCTGCGCTAGTAGGATTGAGCTTACGATTTCTCGCCGAGTAGGCTCATAATAGCTTTCTCGACATCATCGTACGTAAATTGGTTGTTCGGATCGTCCATGGTGAATCGTTTGACTTCCTTGCCATCGGGCCCGAAGACGAACACAGCGGGAATCGCGTTAATATTCAGCTTCTCGAAACCCTCGCCGAAATTCTCATTCAAAAGCACGTTGGTGAACGCAGCTTTCCTGGACTTGAGGAATTTCTCCGCCTCGTCGACCGCGGCCTTGTCGCTAGCGTCGTCCAGCGAGAGTGAAATGACCGCCAATCCCTTTTTGGCGTACTTTCGATGCATCTCGACAACGTGAGGGAAGTTCTCCTTGCAAGGGCCGCAGGTCGTGGACCAAGCGTCGACGATCGTGTACTTGATCGCCTTGTTCGCCGCCAGCCGCTCTTGAAACTGCTTCCAGCTCAGTCGCTCCAGTTTGACTTCCGTCGAGGACTCATTCTCGCCCGAGAAGGCCGTGTTTGTGTCACCTGCGATCGCCAAACCCAATGCCAGGAAGGCCGCAAGGGAGCAAGTCGTCACAGTTTTCATGGATTGATCGCCATCAAAAGAATGTCGTTTGACGTCGTACACATTGAGAGACTGATCGGAGTTGTTATTTCATTCGTCGCCAGGTCAACGTACCGCCGACCCGATTGCTCGGGCTCGGCGGCACACGAATTCACCTCGATTCGGACCGACTACTCCGCTTTTGCGGAGCGGTCCGTCTAAACGAGTGGAAAGTTCGATCAATCACTTCTTGTATTGGATGCCGCAACCCTGGGGACGGCTTTCTTCGGTAGCCGGTGACTTACCCGCGAGCAAAGCGTCGACGGCGTCCTTCAGGTAGGTCGCCTTGACATTCTCTTCGCGCTGGCTGTCGTCCAAGGTCCCGGTGTAGCGGATCTTGCGCTCCTTGTCGAGCACGAAGAACTGCGGGGTGTTGGTCGCGCCGTAGGCCTTGCCAACCGCCTGGCTTTCGTCGTAACCGTAAACGTAGTTGGACTTGTGCTCCTTGGTGTACGTCTTGATCCCAGGAATCTTGTCTTCTTCGATGCGCGAGTTGGACACGGAGATGCCGACGACCCTGACGCCCTTATCCTTGTAGGCGTTGGTGAACTCGATCAAGCGATCTTCATAGGCCTTGACGACCGGGCAATGGTTCGCCAGGAAGGCGACAACAACGATGTCTTCTTTCAGGTCGGCCAGGCTGAGGCTAGTGTCCTCGCCATTCTGGACGGCTGGCAGCCCCGAGAAGTCAGGAGCCTTGTCTCCGACGCTGATCACCTTGTTGAACTTGCCTGCGAAGGCAGACACCGCAATTGCAGAAACGACCGCGAGGCTCAAGAGAGCTTTACGCATAGATGCATTCTCCAGTTGGACCACCGAATCGGGATCGGGAGGTGCGACACGCACTCCCACTCATTCAACCAATCGCCACTTCATGAAGATGACATCCGTTTCATGAAGTCCATCAGACTACGCTTGGTCTATAGCACAACTCCGCCACCAAGATCATAGAGGTTTAAGTCAAGCATGCTGTGACGGGCGATGGGAACGTCGGACAAGTTCCACGCATTGAACCAAGCATAAGCCATCTGACTGGTACGATCAAACGGGTGATCGACTCAGGCTAGATTATAAGGAGCGACAAATCTGAGTCAACCGTCCCCGGAACGTATTGCCCGTGGTCGATTCCTCGAAAACGAAGTCGGGAGTGCCGGGCCGAATCGTCGATTCGGTACGGCACCCCCGCATGGATCGCCCATCACGAGCGTGGCGTCGGATCAAGAGAGTGAGGAATCATTCACGAAAGGTTCACTTTTCGATTCGAGAGTCCTGGATGGAGTCGTCTTCGGCATGTTCGACAAAGTGCCACGACGCCTCCGCGGCGACGATTCTCATGAACTTGTTCTTGAACGCGCCTCGGCTGGTTCCCGTATCGATCGGCAATGGACCGCGATTGGGGAAGCTGGTCTCGGCGTAGTCGTCGTAGACGTTGTGCGCCTCCTTCGGCTGATCCTTGATTGGCTTGTCCCGACTGTTTGTGGGGTAGCGCATCTCGAAGGCCTGAATGTGCACCTTCGATTCGCCGTGGACCATGTTCAGATCGCCGGGTGCCTGGATCTGAAACTGCTCCACTTCCAGAAAGATGACGATGTCGGCGTCGAAGTCGCGCGCCGCATCGGCGGGATCGGTCCACCGGGGGTGAGCTTCCACCCAGATGCCGACCTTGTCGGGATCAACAACGGTAATTTTCTTGACCTTTTTCTTGAGATTCGCGGCAAACTCACGGGTCAGATCGCGCTCCAGCGAGGGAAACTCCGCGAGCGATCCCGAGGTCGCATTGCACAAGATCACGACCTTCTTATCAACGAGTGAAGGCGCCCCGCCGGCGGGGGAATCGTTGGCGAGAACGGCTGGAGGAAATAGGCGAGCGCCCGAGGATCACAGCCGCTGATCGCGATCAGGCTCGCGCTCGCCACGAGAAAAACGGCGGCGATCCGCACTAATCCGACAGATCGAGGGGTCATCCTTTACCCCCTCCTTCCTTGGTAGTTCACATGCCGGCCGACCTGCTCGCGGCCGCGGTCTCTGTCCACGGCCCAGCCAGTCCGCCGGGCGAAACGAGCAATCGAATCAACCAGAACGCGAGACTGAGAACGACGGCGCCAGCCAGCAGGCTCCAAAGCGGGCCCGCCAGGGAACGGAAACCAACCGGCTCATCGGCGACCGCGCATGACACCAACCAGGCGATCAGCGGAACCGTAAGCAGGGCCAACAGAAACCCCGCCGGATTCGCTCGCCACGAGCGGTCGACCCTGCCACGCATGAACCACGCGAACGACGTCGTCATGCCGCAGGTCGGACAGAGCCGGCCCGTGACCCGGGCGAACGCACACGGCTGAAGTCCAAGTTGAGTGTGTGTGCCGAAACCACGAGGGTCCGGCTCCAACCACTTTGCCACTCCCAAGAGCCCCCCCATTCCGGCCGCCGCAACCAGGAGCAAACAGCGGGTTCGCGTACCCAGTCGCTGGCGCACGGCGGAGCGTCGGAACAAAGGCAAGGCCCTCCGCTTCAATGGACGATCACGAACGGATCACGCCCAACTGCAAGGGCTCTAGACAGGAAATCGGAACTTACTCGAAGATGGCGATCGCCACAAGACCAAATTAGAGCTGTTCGACCCAGGCTTCGGCTTCGAGCATCGCGGCTTGCATGCGGCGTTCGACTTCACCGCGGCACGCCTCGATCGTGTCGCGGTCGGCGTCGGGCGGGACGACGACGGCTTCGGGAACGACGCAAGCGGCCGGGCTGAATGGGCGAGGTACGGCGAATCGGTCCCAGCTTTTGGCTCGCCATGGTCTCTTGAACGCCATTCCCGCGCCGACGATGGGGAACCCGGTTCGACTGGCGAGGTACGCAACCCCTTGGTGGACCGAGCGTCGGGGACCTCGCGGACCATCGGGCGTAACACAGAGGTGGCCCCGGTCAATCCTCAGCGTCATTTCGCGGAGGGCGCGCGCTCCACCCCGGGTTGTCGAGCCTCGGACCACGCTGAATCCCAGCCGGCTGATGACTTGAGTAATCAGCTCCCCATCGCGGTGCTCGCTGATCAGGATGTGCATCTCGGGCCAGTTCCAGTAATACGCCGGGAAGAGCATCACCTCGTGGAAGAAGGCGTAGATGAAGCGCTGGCCCGACTGTCGGGCGATTTGGGGATCGACCGTCGGGTCCTTGTATCGAAAGTGGTACGTGATCGTGCGGCCCAGTTGTCGGACGAATGCAGCCCCGGTCGACCCGATCGCCTGGACTAGCAAGGGATGCTCGATTTTCATTCGCGCCCGCCGTTCCTTCCGTGGAAAACAGTCCGATCGGCACTCCCTTTGTATCGGCGATAGCCTACGCAAAATCGTGTTTCAGGGCGAGAGCAGAAGCTCGATCAACGCATTGGGCAGGCCCTGCCGCGCCAGTTCAAGGCGTTCGAGGTCCGCGGGACGTCTTGGAGTCGAGGGCAGGACTTTCCGTTTTGCTGTCCTTGCCCAGTTTGGTCTGCTGAGCCGGCCCGAGGCGCGGCGCCGGCTTTTGCACCGTCTGAGGATGAGTGTCGGTGGTGCGCATGCGCGGTGCGGTCGCGAACAGCCGGAACACCACGTCGTCGAGCGTATCGACCAGGCGCAACGTCAAATCGGCTTTGACCTCGGCCGGGATATCGACAAGGTCTTTCTCGTTATGCCGCGGAAGCAGTACCACCTTGATGCCCGCTCGACGCGCCGCCAGGATTTTTTCGCGAACGCCGCCAACCGGCAGAACACGGCCTGTGAGCGTGACTTCGCCGGTCATGGCGAGATCCGGCACGATGGCGGTGTCCCGGAACAAGCTGATCAATGCGGCGGCGATGGCCACGCCCGCGGATGGTCCATCCTTGGGCACGGCGCCCGCGGGGACGTGGATATGGAGGTCCGTCTTCTGAAAACGTGACGTATCCAGGCCGAGCAACTTCGCATGACTTCGCAGGTAGCTCAAGGCGGCCTGGGCACTTTCCCGCATCGATTCGCCCAGGAGTCCGGTCAGTGTCAGCGCCGCCTTTTCCCGGCATCCCACTGGCTTCGATGAACAGGATTTCGCCGCCGCTCGGCGTCCATGCCAGGCCGGTGGAAACTCCGGGGACGCCCGTCCGATCGGCGAGCTCGCGGAAGAAACGCGATGGCCCCAGGAGATCGGAAATTGCTTTGGGGTCGACGACTGTTGAATCTTTCCCGCCCTCGGCGCGACGCCGGGCGACTTTCCGGCAAATGGCTGCGATCTCCCGCTCAAGGTTGCGCAGGCCGGCCTCCCGAGTGTAATCGGCGATGATCCTGCGGATCGCCGTGTCGGTGATCGTCAGGTCGCGCGGAACCAGACCGTGGAGATCGAGTTGCTTGGGGATGATGTACTTCTGTGCGATATGGGTCTTCTCTTCCTCGCTGTAACCGGGAAGTTGGAGGACTTCCAACCGGTCAAGCAGCGGGGAGGGAATGGTATCGAGCATATTGGCGGTGGCGATGAACATGACCTTCGACAAGTCGAAATCCACGATCGAGGTAGTGGTCGCGGAACGTCGAGTTCTGCTCGGGATCGAGGACTTCGAGCAGTGCGGCCGACGGGTCGCCGCGAAAATCGGCGCCGAGCTTGTCGACCTCGTCGAGCATGAAGACGGGGTTATTGGTCCCGGCCTTGCGAAGTCCCTGGATCACTCGGCCGGGTAACGCCGCGACATAGGTACGTCGATGGCCTCGGATCTCGGCCTCGTCGTGGACTCCACCCAGGCTGACGCGGACGAATTCGCGTCCGAGTGCCTTGGCGATGCTCTTACCGAGCGAGGTCTTGCCGGTGCCGGGCGGCCCGGCGAGGCAGAGGATCGGCCCTTTCATGTCCTTCTTGAGCTTGCGGACGGCCAGGTATTCCAGGATCCGTTCCTTGATCTTTTCGAGATCGAAGTGGTCGGCGTCCAGCACTTTGCGGGCCCGTCGCAGGTCGAGCCGGTCGCGACTGGCCTTGCTCCAGGGCAAGATCGCCAGCCAGTCGAGATAAGTGCGGACGATCGAGTACTCCGCGGAGCTCGGGTGCATGCCCGCGAGCCGCTCCAGCTCGCGTTCCGCCTCGTTCTGGACCTCCAGCGGTGGATTGGCCTTCTTGATCCGCTCCCAAAGCTCGCCGATCTCCGGGTTCTCGCTTTCGTTCTCACCCAGCTCGTCCTGGATCGCCTTCAGTTGCTGGCGAAGGAAGTGGTCGCGCTGCGCCTTGGACAGCTCGCTGCCAACCTGCTCCTGGATCTTCGTCGAAAGCTCGAGGACCGCGAGCTGCCGCGACAAATACTGCCCCAACCGCTCCAGTCTCGCGCGGACGTCGATTTCGCCCAGCAAGGCCTGCTTTTCCTCGATCGTGAACGGGAGGCTCGAAGCCAGCAGGTCCGCCAGCCGGCCCGGCTCGCGCGTGTTGATCGCGGCGACCTGCAATTCCTCGGGGATCTGTTGACTCTGGTCGACCATCCGCTGGAAAAACCGATTCACGTGATGCACAAGCGCATCGAGCTCCACACCGGATTCGACGACCTCCTCGCAGGGTTCGATCTGTCCGATCAGGTAAGGCTCGGTCTGCACGACACTGGTCAGCCGCGCACGATGTTGCCCCTGACAAACGATCCGGGTCGATCCATCAGGGAACTTGAGCATTTTGAGGATCAGGCCGACGCACACCATCGGGTACAGGTCGTTCATGCCGGGTGAGTCGGTCTCCGGATGAAGCTGACTGACGAGCCCAACCATCCGCTCACCGATCATACAGTCGTCGATCAGCCGGATGCCGCTTGGCCGATTAATGACCAGCGGTACCACGGTTTGGGGAAAGACGACGTCCGAGCGCAAGGGCAGAAGCGGAATGCGGCACGGCTGCAAAGTCTGATTGTCGTCCCGCTCGCTCAAGACGATGATCTGTCCTGAGTCCGGCGCCGGCCGGCCGCCGCGGGAGCGTTTGGCGGACGCGCTCGCTTGCCCCTTTCGCCGATTTCTTCGTTCGATTGCCACGTGATCGCATGGATCTCTTTTCTGAGATAACTCGGAACGACCTGATCGACTCACTTTCTAATCCTAGAACCGAATCTCGTGGCGGTTCGCCGAGAACGTATCATGATTGTGGATTGTCGCCTCGAAAGAAAGAGGTGACCTGGATCGGATCCGTCGATTCGAGCCGAACGACAAACCAAACTTGCCCTCCGTGGCCGATCCCGATTCCTCAGTTCGAGCCAACGTTCAAGCGAGCAATATCCTTGTCGGGTCTGGACTTTCGGGCTCTAGCCTAGCGCTTCCACCATTCGTCATCCTGGTAAACGCCCGTACTTTTGGGCTTGGTGGATCGTCTGGAGAGTCTGAAAATTGATGAAGGCGAAAAGAGCGAAAAAGATGGGAAGGAACAGGTCACGACCCCCGTGACTGACCGCCAGCGCGAGCACGCGCCAGAACCCCGGCGACCAGGAGCGAGACGATATGACCCCAGCGAGCGCCCTGGGCACGGTTGACTTTCGTCAAAATGATCTGACTGGCTTGGCCACCGTCCAGCGGCCAGATCGGTAGCAGGTTGACTAGCCCCCACATCAGGTTGATCCAGACCAGCATTCGGTAGACTTCAAAATTTGTTTCCGTGCCAAATTTCCGGAGAGCCTCGAAGTAGTCATCGACCCGCGGGTGAATACCAACCAGGGTCTCGGCGATACTCAAGTGTTCGATCGGCGTGATGCCGAAGATCACCGGACGCGAGCAACATCACCACGAAACAGAGCACGAAGCCCGCGCCGGGTCCGGCCATCAGCACCAGGAAATGTTGCGATGGAGTCAGTCGACTCGACCTGGTTTCGCACAAGCCCCCCCATGCTGTATAGAAGAATCGACGGCGACGTGTGAAACCGCATCGCCATCAGGCCGTGCCCGTACTCATGGACCAGGACCGAAAAGAAGACGCATGCCACCCAAAACGCGACCATGGGAAGGTTATGGTCTTGCCAGCCCATCACCGCCGAAATCACCCAGAAGAGCGGATGAACGCGGACGGGGATGTCGAGCAGACGGAACCGAAGGTCATAGGGAGTTTCGGACGCGCCAAGCATCGATTACCTCAGTCGGCGGTTCGGAACAAGACAAGGAGAAAGAAGGACCATCACATTCTAGGGAGTCGGTCGTCGTTCCGTAAACATGACGGCGACCAGATCCGGCTCCTGCCGGTCGATCGCTTGCTCTCTCTCACCGGCTCGTGATAGCGTATCTTGGGTCGTCGTCGATCGTCCAAAAGGAAGGATTCGAGCCTTCCTCCAAAACTACCTCGGATATTCTTCACACCGCCGCGGCACGTCCTATGCGATTCACCAAGATGCATGGCATCGGAAATGACTATGTCTTTGTCAGCACGTTCGACCAGAAGCCGACGACGGACCCCGCTCAGTTGGCGGTTTCGATCAGTGATCGCCATTTCGGGATCGGCGGGGATGGTCTGATCCTGATCATGCCCTCCGATAAGGCCGATGCGCGGATGCGAATGTTTAACGCCGACGGGTCGGAAAGCGAGATGTGCGGCAACGGAGTGCGTTGCGTCGCCAAGTATCTGTTCGATCATGGTCTGACGCGGAAAGCCCAGGTGACGATCGAAACCGGCCGCGGAGTGCTGGCACTCGATCTCGAGGTCGATGAAGGTCGCGTGCGACGGGTCCGCGTCGACATGGGCCGGCCAATTTTTGAGCCGTCGCGGATTCCCACGCTCCTGCATGGTGAGCCCCCGATCGAAACGCCTCTTCGCATCGGCGATCACGAATTGAGTGTGACGGTCCTTTCCATGGGCAACCCGCACGCCGTGATCTACGTTGCGAATGCGGACGATTTTGCACTCGAATCGCTGGGACCTCAAATCGAGCATCACCCGGCGTTTCCCCGTCGGGTCAACGTCCATGTTGTGCAAGTTCTGGAAACCGGCGAGGTGCGAATGCAGACCTGGGAGCGAGGCTCCGGGATAACCTTGGCGTGCGGCACCGGTGCCTGTGCGGTCTGCGTGGCAGGAGTCCTGACCCGGCGAACCAAGCGATCCATCCTCGCACATTTGCCCGGTGGCGACCTCGAGCTCGCTTGGCCCGATGACCACGGACCGGTGTTCATGACCGGCCCGGCCACCGAGGTCTTCTCCGGCGATTGGCCCGATTGACGACGGGAAGATCGCCCGCGAACCGGTCCCATTTGAGTTGGACACACGGACGGAACCGGGATCTTCGCACGGAGGAGGGAAGACCATGAAGCCGCTATGGTGCATTCTTGCCCTGGCACTGATCGGCGCGGACGACCCGCGATCAAACACGCCAAAACCACCAATCTCCCCAAACGAGCCAGCGATCGTGAGTCTTGAGGCACAACCTCAAGAATGCCTGAAGGATGCAATAAGCAACGCTCCAAAAGGCGCGTCGCCCGCCCCATGCGAGGCGGCTCAGGCTAAAGAGACCTGGGCGTTGAGCCTGGACACCGCAATCTGGATCGCGTTGGATAATTGCGAAATAGTCCGCACGATCCCCCTGAGTTTTCGCGACGACGTTTGCGTTTTAGGTACAGACGGGGAAAACGCGCGTCCGCCAACGGTGATCTGTCGACTCGATCAGGATTCCTCCATATGGCGGTTCAAAGCCGAGGTGACGGCGCTGGTCCGCTCAGTCGAGCAGCAGTACTGGAACCTCGCCCAAGCTCAAGCCCAAGTTTCGAGCATCAAGCAAGCCGTTAAGACGACCGACGACGTCCTCGCAAAGGAACAAGCTGACCTCACCACAGGCAGAGGGACCTTCGCCTCAGTCGCGGAGGCGGCTCAGCGGCTCGAACAGCTCAATCTCGAACTCGCGTCGAGAACTAGCGACGTCACCACGGTCGAAAGGCAGTTGAGGGAGCTTCTCGGTCTGCCGCCAGCCGACAACCGCCAGATTGTCCCTTCGACCAAGCCCACCGAGGAGCTGATCGAGTACGAACTGGAATCGTGCATGCAAGAGATGTCGCAAGGAGAACCCGAGGTTGTCGAACAGAAACTCGCCATGGGAACGCTCGATCCGATCGTTGCCAAACTGATCGATCAACGCTCCGACAAACTTACGGCGGCGAAATCCCAGAAGTCGAACGCCAAGTTCGCCCCAGCGAAGAGGGAAAGCAAACTTCGGCAGGTGCAGCAAAAGAAGGACTTGCAGCAAATTGTCCAACAAAGAACGCATTCGCTGGTCAAATGCTTTATCGAGGTCGATGCCAGCTTCAAACAGTATCAGCAATCGAAGCGGGTCCGAGCCGCCGCGGCCGACCGACTTGCCGAGCAACGGAAGTCCCATGAGAAAGGCGGGATCACGATCGACCGCTTCCTCGATGCCGTGAGCCAGAATGCAACCGCCGTGGCAACCGAGGCCCAATACCTCTCAGCTTACAACACTGCTCTCGCCGCCCTGGGCGAGGCCAAGGGGACTCTGCTCGCCGAGCGCAACGTCATCGTAGCCGATACTTTGCGGCGACCGAAAGCCCGGAAGTCAGACAACGTGAAGACAGCCAAACTTGAACCCGCCGTTAAGGCGGTTGACTCTCCCAAGTCATTGCGGTCTCTCACCTCGACGATGGTCGCCCCGAATCCGACGAAGCCCGCCCTGCGCGGGGAGCAAGAGGCTCAAGAAACCTGGCCAATGACCTTGCAAGAGGCGATCCGAATCGGTCTAGACAATTCGGAGATCGTCCGCGTGATCGCCTTCGGAGCGGAGGGCATCCCGATCGGCGGTTTCTACCCGTTGCCGGTCAATGGAGACGCGACACAGCCGGGAATGCGTGCTGGCCCCGCAGCCGGGCAGAAAGCGAATCGGGCACCGATCGTGATCGCCCGCCTCGACGCCGATGCCTCCGTCTGGCGGTTTCAGGCCGAGGTGATGGCGCATCTGCGATCGATCGAGCAAGTATACTGGACGCTGGCTCAAGTCCACGTGCAGCTCTGGAGCGCCGATAGGGCCGTGAGCCTGGCTGACGAGATTCTCAAGCGCGAGCAGGATGAATTGGTTATCGGTCAGGGGACTGTCGCGGACGTCGCCGAAGCGGCCCAACGACTCGAACAATTCAAGCTCGACCTGATCACGCGCACCTCGGACGTCATCACCACCGAGCGGCAGTTACGAAATCTCCTTGGCTTGCCTCCGGCCGATAACCGTCGCATCATTCCGGTCACGCCACCCGATTGAGGCGCGCCTCGAGCCGGACTGGGAATCGAGCCTGGCGGAGATGCTCAACTCACAGCCCGACATCGCGCAGCAACAAGTGCTCGTTCGATTGGCCGAGTTGCAATTGCGGGTAAGTCGCAATCAATTGTTGCCGCCTTTGAGCCTGGACACCCTCGATCAGTTGCACGGCCTTGGACAACAACTGGATAGCGAGGAAGCAGTATCGGCCCGATATACGCTCAAGGCGCTCGACCCGCATCATTGCGGACATGGAAAGATCCGCGGGGCTCGATGCCGACCCGGTCAATTACAGTAGCTTCTCGACGAGGGAGTTCGGTTTGGCCGTTCCGTCACCCCTGGCGAGTGGGCAGCTCCCCGCTGAGTAATACCAGACAATCGCAATACGCCCTTCTGCGATCGCGTGCTCACTTGCAGCAGGTCGTCCACCAGACGACGCACACGCTGGCCCGCTTCTTCCTCGAAATCGACGCCAATTACAAGCAATTCCAGACGGCATCGCGACTGCGAGCCGCCGCCGCTCAGCGACTGGACGCACAACGCGCTTATTATGAGGAAGGCCGGATCACGATCGACCGCTTCCTCGATGCCGTCAGTCAGTACGCCACCGCGGTGGCGACCGAAGCCCAATATAAGACGACGTACAACATCGCGATCGTCGCGTTGGAGGAGGCAAAGGGCACTCTTTTGGCGTACGACAACATCGTCTTGGGCGATCCGATCCGGCGACCGAGTTATGTCCAGCAAGCCCCACCGAAGCCGGACAGCGAGACCAAGACGGCCTCGGCGCTGTTCGCGCAGGACCCGTTCGAGATCACCAGCCCGACTTTCGTGCACCCGCCGGCAAACCCAATTCCCCCCACGAACTCGGTTCCTCTGATCCAGCAAGGAACGCCGAGTGCCGCGCCCGACAAGGCCGAGCCCAAGACCTGGACGTTGTCGATCTCAATCGGCGGTGACCAAACGATCGTGATCAAGGGTACGATTTCCGCCGAGGACCATGCTCCGGCCGCCGCGCCGGAGAAGTAAGAACGGCCGAAATCACTCGGTGTTCTCCAACTTCCCAACTTGGAGTCAGAAAGCACAGCGCGAACGTCTTTGCTTTACCCCGGAGGGGTCTGGGTCAATAGCCAGGGGCGGCTGCTGCCGCCCCTGGATGCCGGCGCACCAACAATCGACTTCCGCCCCGATGGGGCGGGAGATTCTGTTTCCACGTTCATTCTCCCAGGGGCGGCAATAACCGCCCCTGGCTATTAACCAAGGCCCCTCCGGGGCCAATCCCATTCCGCTTCTGTCGGCGATTTTCGCCGGCAAGGAGTTACGACCCGGCCCTCATCGCCGCCAACGTGCCGCGGATGTAACCGATGCTCTCAGCCACGCCGGGGGTCGGATCGCTCATGTCTTTTTCATGTTCGAGGCCGACGTGGTGGCTGTACCCGATGTCGAGGAGTGCCCGCAGCATCCCACGAACGTCCAGCACGCCACGCCCGACTTCGACCGCGTGCGATCCTTCTTCCTTGCTTGTCAAGTCCTTGAAGTGCACGTCGTGGAGACGGGTCGCGCAGGTGCGGATCGCGCGGGCCGGGTCGACGCTGCAACGCGACGTATGCCCGACGTCGACACACACTCCGATCCGCTCGTCATACTTCTGGATCGCCTCCCAGACGTCGAGCGGCGAGGGCCAGACCTTATCTTCCGGGCCGTGGTTATGGATTGCCAGCTTGAGGCCGAACTCCTTGACCATCTTGTCGAGGACGGGCAGTGATTCGCGCGTCGGCTTGCAAACGATGGTGGGGATGCCGGCGTCGCGCGCATACTCGAATGCGTTGCGAATCCGCGGCTTCGTCGTTAGTCATGGTGACGACGCCGCAGCTCAGGGGCGTGATGCCGGCGTCGCGGAACTTCTGAGTGACGGCCTTGCGCTGTTCGGCGGTACTCTTCATCGGCAGATGCGCATCCTTGATCGAAACATAACTGACGCCGACCCGCTGAACACCCTTGATCGTATCGTCCAGTGTGAGTTTGCTGTAGCTATAGGACGCGACGCCGACCTTCAATCCCAGCCAGGGGCCGGCGCTGGTACCTGACGATTGGGCGAGGGCTTGTGGGCGCCCCCCAGCAATGGCGGAACAAATGCGGCCGACGCGGCGAGGCCCACGAAGCGTCTGCGGGGAAGCGGCATTGAGTCCACGACCGGCTCCTTTCGTGCACGCGATTCGACTGAAACAAGCCCGTTGCGGTGATCTTCAACGATCATAACCCGGCCGTGATGCTCGTGGTAGCACCCGGCACGGTTCTCGCCGTGCGGCGGAACTTGATGGAAACTTGCTTTTTTTCAAGAGAAAGTAGGGTGGTTATGCCGATAATAGCGGATATACGGGTTGTTCCTGGTTCGCGATCGTCGTGCGGGCAGAGTTTTCGGAGTAGCCCTGTCGGGCCAAAAAAACGGTCAAGCTAGGAGGCCGAGTTGAGGACTGTTCTAATCATCCTCATTGCGAACCTGGTGCTCCTCTTGCCTTGCTGTCGTTCCTGGGGCGACGAACCGCAAACGTTGACGGATCTGCAATTGCCGCCTCTTCCGCAAGAGTTTGGCGGGACGGGTGACGAGTCGGTCGGCCAAGTTCAGGCCGGTGGCACGCCCAGTCCCGCGGGCGGGTCAACCGGGAACTGCCGCGCCACGGCCGGCGCCAACTCCCGGCCAGACCCCGCCGTCAGAACGACACCCGCCCGCCGAGCCCGAGCCCTTCACTCCACTGCCGTTCCACCGGCTCCCACACGACGCCAGCCCAGCCGAGCACGGCCGACCCCACGCTCAACCAGCCCGCTCTCGCCGCGGCGATCGCCGCTGCCGCCGCCGAGCATGGAGCCGTCGGGTGGCTTCGGCGAGCTCGGCAGCTTCGGGCGGGGAGGTACGTTCCAGATGATCGGCGACCAGTCGCCGATCCAGGCCATTCATCCAGCTCAACACTGGCGCTGCCTCCCACGCCGCCGCCGCTGCCATCACCGGGCAAAGCGTCATCGTTCGTCGCCTCGGTGCGCGGGCTGAAGATCTCCGAGAACCAGTCGCCCGCCCCGCAGGACCGCGTCTTTTACTCGTTCAACTTCTTCGCCGACGTCAACCAGCACCTGAACAAGAAGTTCGAGGCGTCGGTCGACGGCCTGAAGGTTTACCGCGAGATCTTGGGCTTCGAGAAGACCTTCAACGATGGCGACGGCTCGTTCGGCGTCCGGCTGCCGATCAACACGGTATCGGCCAACTCGACGATCACGGGGAACTTCGCGAAGCTGGCCGGGACAAGCACAGCCGTGGGCGATCTTTCCTTCTTCGGCAAGTATGTCTTCCTGCGCGACCCTGCCAGCGGCAGCCTGGTCTCGGGGGGCCTGGCAATCAGCACGCCGAACGGTCCGGCGAACTTCGCCGGGGCGAAGTACCTGGCGAGCCTGGACAGCACGTCGATCCAGCCGTTCGTCGGCTATATCTGGAACCGGGATCGGTTTTACCTCCATGGCTTCTCGGCAATTGACACCCCCGCGTCACTCCGGCTGGCGACCATGCTCTACAACGACGTCGGCATCGGCTATTTCCTCCTCAAGAGCACCGATCCGCAGGACTGGCTGACGGCCATCGCCCCCACCTTCGAGGTCCACGTCAACACGCCCCTGACCCATGGCGACTGGACCAACCGCAACGACCCCGGCGGCGTGCCCAACGTCGTCAACCTGACCTACGGCATCAACTTCGAATTCAACCGTCGGTCCATCCTGACCTTCGGCCTGGTCACCCCAGTCACGGGCCCCAGACCCTTCGACTACGAGGCCTTGATCCTGTTCAACGTGTTCTTCGGCCGCACCCGCCGGACAATGCAGGTCAATCCACCCGTGCTCGGAGGCTGAGCTTGCGTTGTCATTTTCACATTCGCCCTGCCCTTCCCTCGCTGCCTCGACGTCCAGGCCCTGATCCCTACAACCCCTCTTATGGCCAAAACCGGAGGGTTACGCCGGGGGAATGTGCCGATTATTCGCGGTCTAACTTGAAGGCGGTCCGTCTTAGGCTACGATAACGAGGAGCCTTTCCTGATCCGAGACCAAGACAAGCATCCGGCGAGTGCTATCGATGAGCAAGAGAAAGCCGAAGGCGTTGACGTTGGTGCGCGCGGCGCCGAGCAGAATACCGTCCGCAAGCAGAAGAAGCCGAGTCGAGGATGCTGCTGGCTGTCTTCATGGTGACGAGCACTGTGGACAATGGCCTGGGGACGACTCGCGGATCGTTGAGCTGGGCCATCACCCAGGTCAACGGCGATCACGATACTCAACCCGACACCATCGACTTCTGCCTGAAGGGAACCGCCCCATTCACGATCAGTCCGACATCGCCATTGCCGATGATTTCCCATCGCGTGATTATCGATGGCACCAGCCAGCCGGGTTATTCCGGCGCACCGATCATTCAGATCAATGGGTCAACGAACGGCTTGGCGGGGGACGGCCTGACGCTTGGCCCTTTGTCCGACCGGAGCCTGATCCGGGGGCTGTGCATCTCCGGCTTCGGTGGTGGCGCGGGAATTCGCATCGAGTCTGATCATAATGGGGTTCTGAGCGACTACCTGGGAACCGACATCTCCGGACAAACCCCCCTGCCCAACCAGACGGGGATCCTGATCGATAATGGCTCAGGCAACTTGATTGGCGGACCTGACACCGCGAATTCCCTTACCGGCGTTGTGGTCCTTTCCTACGGAAATCTTATTTCGGGCAACACAAGCAGCGGTGTCTACCTCACCGGGGCCAGTTCGACCAATACTCTCGAGGGCAACTTCATTGGCACGGATAGCACCGGAAAGGTCCGGCTGCACAACGGCTCCGGCGTGCTGATCGATTCGGGATCGAATGTGCAACGTCATTGGCGGCGACGAACGTGCTCACTCGTCGATCTGAGAATTGACACTCTGGCAGGCAACATCATCTCGGGAAACACCACGGGCAGCGGCATTGACATTACGGGCGAAGGCACCTCGGCAAACGTGGTCGAAGGCAATTTTGTCGGGATCGACAGCTCGGGCAGCTCTGCCATCGGGAATCTGAACGGGGTCACGATCGAAGGAGGGGCTACGTCGAACACGATCGGTGGGTCCAGCCCTCCGACGCGCAACATCATCTCGGGGAGCACCCAGGCCGGTGTTGACATCGACGGGAATGAACACGACGCAAAACACCGTCGCTGGCAACTACATCGGCACTGACTATTCGGGCACCTTCGCTCTCAGCAACGCTACCGGGGTCTTGATCGCAAACGGCGCCGAGTTCAACACGATCGGCGCTCAGAACCTTCTTAGCCAGATGGCACGGTCGACGTTATTGACGGCGGACTGTTCGGAAACGTCATCTCGGCGAACACGAACTATGGCGTTGACATCGAAGGCACGACCACGATGTTCAACACCATCGAAGGCAACTTCATTGGCACCGACCGAACCGGCACGCGACCCCTTCCCAACAACAACGGAGTGCAGATCGGCACCGGTGCATCCATGAACACCATCGGCGCTGGCCAAGTTGAAGGCGGCGCGGCGGCCGGGGCAGGCAACCTCATCAGCGGCAATCGGGATGAAGGCGTCGTGATAGCAGGGAGGGAACCACTTGATTTCGCGAATGGCTTTGGCAGCATCGGAAGCCAACTAACACTTAATGGCAGCGCGAATCCTTCGGCGGTCAACTTCAACTCACGAATGGGTGGAATTTCGAAGCGGCCAGTGCGTTTTCCACCAGCCGAATTGACGTCTCGGAATTCACGACCAACTTCTCCTTCCAGATCACGCCGGGCACCAATCCGACCGCGGACGGATTCACTTTCTGCATCCAGGCGATCGGGCCGACGGCCCTCGGCAGCTCGGGAGGCTATCTCGGATACGGGGGAATCAGCCAGAGCGTTGCCATCAAGTTCGACTTGTACAACAATGCGGGTGAAGGACCCGATTCCACCGGCATCTTCTTCAACGGCGCCTCACCCTTTGTCCCCGCGACCGACCTGTCGAGCTCAGACATCAACCTGCACAGCGGTGATGTGTTCGAGGTCGTGATGACCTACGACGTGACGACCCTGAACGTCACGATCACCGACACCATAACCAATGCATCGGCCAGCCAGTCGTACGCTGTGAACATTCCCTCCTACGTGGGAGGATCGTACGCCTACGTCGGCTTCACGGGCGCGACCGGTGGATTGACGGCCGTACAGTCAATCAAAAACTGGACTTTCACTCCGCTTCCTGAAGGGACTAGTGAGGGCAACTTGGTGGCGGGAAACCTCATCGGCACAGACGTGTCGGGCACGATTCCCTTAGGCAACGACACAGGAGTGCTGATCACAGCAGGCGCCGCCGGTAATACGCTGGGCGGAACCTTCGCTGGGTCGGGCAACATTATATCGGGAAATCTCGCAAGCGGTGTCGATCTCGAGGCAGTCGGCACTTCTAAGAACACCGTGGAAGGCAACGACATCGGGACCAAGCTTGGTGCTACTGACGCCCTCCCCAATCCAACCGGCGTGCTCATCGGAGGAGGTGCCTCTAACAACACCATCGGCGCTGCGAACGTCGTCAATCCCGACGGCTCCATCGAGGTTCTCCTTGGCAATATCATATCGGGGAACGAGAGTAGCGGCGTGCATATCAATGGGGCCGGCATCGATGACTCCCAGATTAACACCTCGGAGAACATGGTCGAAGGCAACCTCATCGGGACCAACGCTTCCTACGCATTCCTGGGCGACAGTGTGGGGGTGCTTATCGATGATGCGGCCGCGTCCAACACCATTGGTGCGGGGAACGTGATCGGCGGCAATCCTACCGCCGGCATCGACATCAGCGGGATTGGCAGCGTGGCGGCGACGTCCCAAAATGTGATCGCGGGTGATTTCATCGGCACCGACCCCACCGGCCTGGATTTCCTCGGCAACGGAATCGGAGTGCTCATCGGCGCCAACGCCACGAACAACACAGTCGGCGGTACTGTGGACCAGCGGAATGTCATCTCTTCTAACCTCGGGCCCGGCGTTGACATCCAAGGAAGTCAGTTCTTTGGTCCGACTTCGGGGAACACCGTCGCCGGGAACTTCATCGGCACCGATGCCACAGGCACGAGAGTCGTTAATCCCGACACGTTGGCCGGTTTGTACAATCCGATTGGCATCCTCCTCGAGGCTGGTGCCAGCAACAACACCATCGGCGGGCTCAACGAATTGAGTCCCGTTGGCACCCCTCAATTATCAGAGGGCAACCTCATCTCAGGTAACCCCAGTGCGGGTATCGAGATCACGGGTTCAGGAAGTAACTCGATGACCACGGGTAACCTGATCGAGGGCAACTTCATTGGGACTGACTCGTCGGGTGAAACCACGTCGATTCCGATTATTCCACAGGCAACGGGACCGGCGTACTGCTCACGGCCGGCGCCACCGCGAACACGGTGGGCGGAACGACGGCGGCCGCGCGCAATCTGATCTCGGGCAATGGCATCAGCGGAATCGAAATCGACGGTAGCGGCAGCTTCACTTTCACGGAAAACAACTGCGTGGAAGGCAATTATATTGGAACGAACATCTCAGGAACGCAAGGTCTGGGAAATGCCGTCGGCGTGCTGATCGATTCAACGGCCGATTTCAACACAGTGGGTGGAACGACGGCGTCCGCGTGGAATCTGATCTCTGGGAATACGACTGGTGTCGACATCACGGGCGCGGAAAATAATGAAGTGCGCGGCAATCTGATCGGAATCAATGCCGCTGGTAACATTGGCGTGGGGAACGGCATTGGTGTGACAATTGAAGGAGTATCATACTCCAACACCATCGGCGGATCGACTGCGATGGATCGCGACGTCATCTCCGGCAATACGAACGCCGGCGTCGTGATCAATGGCAGTGCGGCGACGGACAACCTGCTTGCCGGAGATTTTATTGGCACCGACGTTGATGGAGGATTCGATGTGCCCAATGGAATCGGTGTTCTGATCGTAGCCGGCGCCAGCGGCAACACGGTGGGTGGTATCACAAACGCCGAACGGTCTTTTAGGAACGTCATTTCCGGGAACACCAGCGATGGCGTGGAAATCCTCGGATTTCTGTCGGCGACGGCGCAAAACGCGGCATCGACTCCTGGCAACCTTATCGAAGGGAATGATATCGGGACAAACTCGACTGGGACGAGCGCCCTTGGGAACAACGTCGGTTTGCTGCTCAGCAACGCTCCCAATAATACCATCGGGAGTGCGGACATCGACGCTCGAAACGTGATCTCGGGGAACATGTCGATTGGAGTGCAAATCGTTGGCCTGGCGATATCCAACGAGCAGTTGATCGGCAATTTAATCGGCCCCGACGCCTCCGGCGACAACGCACTCCCCGCGTCGGCGATCAGTAATCCGACGCTCGCCGCGCAGCAGACGGGCATCCTGATCAACGGCTCGACCGGCAACACCATCGGTGGATTGACTTCAAGCGATCGCAACGTCGTGTCCGGCAACGGCGTCGGCATTGAATTCACGGGGATTGTCGGCACCTCGGCCCAGCCGACCAACACGGTGGCAGGCAACTACATTGGAATCGGCATCCACCAGAAGGCGCTGGGCAACGTCATCGGGATCTGGGTGAACGACGTCTCAGATACGCAGATCGGGCTGCCGGGCGCCGCCAATTTCATCTCGGGCAATTCACAAGAGGGCATTTACATCATCGGGAGAGATGCCTCCGCGAATCTCGTCCAGGGCAACGTCATCGGGCTGGGGCCGGATGGACAGACCTACAACACGGGGAGAGGGAAGGATCCCACTTACCCCTTCCCGATTGGGATCTACATTCAGGATTCCTCATCGAACGTGATTGGCGGGTCCGTTTCTGAGTTCGGAAACACCATCTCGGGCAACAACGTGGGTGTCTACATCGTCGGCAACAACGGCTCATCGACTAACAACCAGGTCATGGCGAACTTCATCGGCCTCCCGTTCAATGGTGGTCACGGGCACGGCAACAAGTTCTACGGAGTCATGCTGTACAATGCTCCGGCCAACAACGTCGCCCAATCCGGGCCGTCGCGCAACCGGTTTGCACACAATCAAATCGCTAACTTCCGCGAGTTCTCCGGCTCGGCCGCGAAGGCACAATCTAGCTCAGTTAAGGGCTCGAACTCGAAGGCGAAGAAGCCCGCACACCGCTCCAAGCATGTCGCGACTCAGTCCCGTCGGGGCAAGGCACACCACGAGTCGGTGACCATTCATGGTCGCCACGTACCAGCCGGACCGATCCGAAAACGCCATGCTTGAGCCCGACAGCGATTGGATCCGCCTTGGGATCAGACCCTCGTAACGATGGGGATGAAGCCCGTGCCGGCGATCAGCCGGCCCTCGGAGGCTCCAGCGATTTGAGCAGCCTGCCGAAGTCGTCCCGCTCTTTGAGCTCACGGAACTCCCTGAAGTTGAGTTGCTTCGCGTCCTTGATCAGACGTTCGTCCACGGCCTTCTGAAGGATACCCACGGCTCGGCGGCCGTATTCCTGGCGTTGGTCCTTCGCTGTATTCAGGCACTTGATCAACAACACCGCGGCGTTGCAGTAAGCATTGACATCGTCGGGCATCAGGCGCGGAAGTTCCTCGGCCGCGTTGGCCGACGAGGCGGTTTCTCCCAGGTCGAGCAGGATTAGGGATGACACGTAGACCGCGGCCCCAAGATTGGCTCGGTACTCAAAGTTCTCCGGCCTCAGGTCGAGCGCCTGGCGGTGGTAGCGAACGGACTGCTCGATCGCCGAGCGGGCGTCGTCGCGTTTTTTGATCATCACCAACAACTGGGCCATCTCGTAGTGGCGCCAGACCCACTGAATCCACGTAACTCGGAATGGGAGGTTGATGATCGGCCAGTTTCGCCACTCTGTCGAGTGCCTCGCGGGCGACGGTTTCCGCCGCGGCGGGGTCACTCGCTGCCAGCAGGTAGGCCACCTCGCCGGCCTCGACGGCCAGATCCATGCGGTGCTCGGGAAACCCGGGCGCATCGTCAGCGAGTTTCTTGCGGATTCGTAGTGCGGTTTTCAGGTCGATCAGCGCCTCAGCCGGCTGCCCGGCAAGCTTGGCGGCAAGGCCCAGGTTTCGCGAAACGAACGCGAGGTCCTGCTGATATTGGGGTATCGTTGGGAACTCTTTCGTGAGCGTTTCGAGTTGCTCCCTCGATTCTCGAAGCAGTTCGCGCCCTCGTTCGACCTGGCTTTTTGTCGGAGCAGCAGTGTCCCCAGGTTGTTCTTCGCGCGGGCCACATGCCACCGTTCTCCCGGCAGTTTCGGCGAGCCTTGAACCAACGCGAGGTCCGCGCGGAGTTCTGTCTCGGCGAGAGCCTCCCGGCCGGTGGTTCCCAGTAGCTTGGCCAGGTTGTTCCGGTACCGGCCCAGCTTTGCACGCGGCTCGGCGCGGCCCGGTTGTTCCTTGACCAACGATTCCTGGAGACGAATCGCTTCACGGTAGGCCTGCTCGCTATCCCGGGCCAGTTCGGACTTACGTGACTTCAGCGCCCCACGGGCCTCGGCTAGTCGTGCCCAGAGTACGCCTTTCTCGTAGGCGAGCTCGGCCAGCATCTGGCGATCGGACAGGGCCGTTGACGAAGCCAGGGGCTCGCTCCTGGTTCCGGCGGCCAATAACTGCTCCTTCGCCTCCTCGAAGCCGTGCATTTTCCTGTAAAGTGTGCCCAGTCCGAGATGGCTTCTCACCAGATCGCGACGGTAATTGTCTGGGTTCGGCGATTCCGCCGAGACAGGCGTTCCGGGCGATTCCGCCAACAGAGCGGCGAGAAGTTCGATCGCCTGTCGATGGAATTCCTCGGCCTTGGTGTAGTCCCCCATCATTTCGAGGATCTCACCCAGGCGACTGTAGGATCTCGCGACGACCCAGCGCAACAAAGCGCTTTGATCGTCATCCCGATTCACTCTGAGTTTCTCGTATCCGTCCCTCGCCTTCTCGAGCAGGCGACGGCGCACCGGTCCCATCTGTGGGATTTCCGCCAGGTCAACATCGGCGACCTGCGTCAACAGGTCATCCAGTCCCTGACAGGCGACACGGAGGCTCTCGTGGGCACTCCGGTGCGTGTCCCGGGCCTGGATTTCACTGAGCCGGGCCTTCGACTCGCTGAGCCGCGCGTTCACCTCGCTGTCCCGGGCCTGGATTTCACTGAGCCGGGCCTTTGATTCGCTGCGCACGGCGTTCATTTCGCTGGCCCTGGCCTTCGCTCTCTGGTCCAGGGCCCACACGCAGATCGCACCGAGAAGCATCGAGGCACACGCGGCAGCGCATGTGCCAACGATCAACCTACGGATCTGCCGCCGCCGTTTGGCTCGCTCGAATTCCACTTTGGCTCTCTCCCGCCGGAGACGTTCCTCCTCGTCGAGCTCAGCCTGCCAGGCGGCGGCGACGCGCGCCAGCGCGTCGTGACCCAGGCGGATGAACGGGCGAGGCTCGTTTCCCTCGACTCGGAGCACGTCCTCGCGCAGGAGGCGCACGGACCGGGCAGACTCCATCACCTGGGCAAACGGTACCGAACCGTTCCAGGCGCTCTCCAGGGTATCCCTCGGTGCCAGCCAGGTCGTCAGCGTCCCGTCGATCTGCCGGCTATAAAGCCGGACGAAGAGCGACTTGAATGCCTCGCGGTCGGCCGGCCCGAGCCCAAGCGATCGCTCCAGAGCATCCTCGGCGAACGCTTTGAGTCCCCCCTCCACGCCCCGGATCGCCTGGAGATCCGCACGGGTGATAATCCCATCCGAGTCTGGCTGCGCTCTTTCCGGTCGTAGAGCTGGGTGCAAATGACCTGGATCAGCGGCAGGACGCTGTCCTGGTGCTCTGTCCTCAAGCTTAGGCCATCTTCGGCGATCTGGGCGGCGACCCCCTCAGCGAACTGGAATCCATACTTCGTGCGAGGCGCGAGCAGCCCGTGCGTCAATGGCTCTAGCGACGTCGGGCGCTCGATCGCCGCGATCAATGACGGCAGCGAGAAATCGCGGAGCAATTCGTCGCGCACGCCGGAAAAATTTCGACGCCCCGCGCAAGTGATCGAGCAAACGGCCGTAGTATTCGGTGCGCAACGTGATGATCAACTTGACATCGGCCTTGATATCAACCGCTCGCTGGATCATCTTGAGGGCATGGTCTCGATCTCTGATCTCGTCCGCGGTGCGTGAGAACGTGAAGAGTTCCTCCGCCTGGTCGATGATCAAGACGAGGCCGTGAGGAAGTCGAGCGGCCATCGAGGCCAGTAGGGTCGAGAACACGCGAGTATCGCGCGCCATCTCCGCGCGAAGCGTGGGGTAATCGGCCGGCCCTCCCAAGGCTTGGTCGATCGGCTGGCGGAGGTCGATCTGGACCGATTCTCCGTCCGGGGTTGCGTACTCCAGCCTCTCCGCCGTCGCGTCGAGCAGTCCCTGGGCGATCTGTCCGATCGGGTCCTTTGCAACCTGGATGATCGAGATTTCGCCGTTGGGCCGACGGAGCAAGCGGTAGCCGGCGCACTGCTCTTCCAGGTACGGGAGCACGCCGGCTCGCAGGAACGACGACTTGCCGACGCCGCTCTCACCCTGAAGGATCAGGATCCGCGTGTCGGGTTGGTCGAGCGTGGCGGCGAACCTCACGATGTCGGTATCGCGGCCCGTGAAGAGGGCCCGATCGGCCACGTCGTAATAGCCCAGTGATCGATAAGGCTCGGCCGGCAGGTCGACGGCTTGCTGAGCGACGCCGGGCGCGGCGAGCAGGCCGGGTGCTTGAAGCATGACGCCGGCGACGGGGCCGAGGTCGTGGATGCTCCATTCACTATCGTCGACGTCGTCGCCCCGCCTCACGCGGATCTCCGGAGGGCAATGAGCACCGTAAAGCAAGCCCAGGGGCGCTGTCGTCAGCCGCAGTCGATGCAGCACCTCGCCCAGCGGCCGACCCTCGCTGAGAAATCCGCGCAGGAAAGCGAGGCCGACCTCGTTGGCGAAGTTGTCGATTGTCTGCTGCTCGGTGGCGATCGCGCCGGTGAAACCGAAGCTGTGCAGCACTTCCAGAAATGAACCGGTCTGCCCGGACTCGGCCGTCTGACAAGCGTTGAGAAACGCCAACATCCCCTCGGGACGCTCCCGGTCGTCGAAACTTCGGAGCAGGTTTCGCAGGTCGCTCTGGGTGATTTTCTCGCCGTCGCCCAGAGTGAGGTAGTCCGGAGTGGCATGTCCCAGGTAGTAGAGGAGCTGGGGATAGCCCTCCTCGAGCGCTTGTTCCAGTTCCGCGAGTGAGCCGACGCGCGCCAGGCCGGCCTCTTCCACGAACTTATCCAAGTTCTGTCGCTGCTCGGGTTTCATCGCCTCGTACACGTCGGGGCTGATGGCGGCGATGACCCGCGGCTTGTCCCAGACCGGGAGCCGGCGCAACGGCTCAACCCGGCGACCACTCGTCAGGCTGTAGCGGATCGACCAAAAAGGCCGCCAACGCTCTACGGACTTACCCGTCTGGAACGCGGCCTTGTGCTTGGTAGGTCGCTCATCGTAGACCAGGTTCCAGGGCATGGAGAGTAACGATCGTGGGTCGGACGCCCGCTCCTCGACCACGACCTCGAGGCCGATCAGCTTCGACCGTTTCCGCAGTTCTTCTAACCAGCGCCGAATCTTCCTGGCCATGTCATCCTCGGTCGGCAGGATGTAGTTGTGGAGCCGGAATCCGGCCTCCGCAAGCTCGTAAGATGGCTCCCAGGGCACTGGGCCATCTCCCGCCAGGTTCAGTGCATAGACTACGCCTTGCAGGGCTTTCCGAACCGATCGCGTCGCTTCGCGCAGCTCGGCCAGTTGGGCGCCTGCCACCACGTACGGACGGAAGAACCCGCCTCCTGATGACCAGGTAAATTCGACCTGACTGTCCTGGTTTGTGACTTGGCAGACAATTCCACTTGTGTGCATAAATCACCAGACCCCGTTGGCGAACCAGGTTCGTGATCATCGTGGCGAACATCGTGCTTGGGGGCACGGCCCGGCGTCAGAATGGAACTGGCCGCGCTCCATTTACCGACCGAGAACAGCGTTCAGGCGAGGACCCACCATTAAATCACGTGGCAGATGCGGGCCTACCAAGACCGCTCGCCAGAATGGTCGATTCGTAAAGAAGCGCTCCGTTGGATTATCCGGTTCGGTGAGGACCCGTCAACCCACGAGATCCGACGAGCAGGACTTGCCGGTCGCGGGTTGGCTACACGTCCTGTCACGATATCGCGAGCAACGTGGTCGATGGATGGCACGTCCGTGTTGTGATTCAGTTGCCTGGTTGTCCGGCGCCGAGGGTGAGTGCTGCGAGGTGGTTTTCGAGAGCGGCGAGATCCCAAACGCGAACGGCCAATTCGTTCCGCACAAGAACGGCGAGTCGCCGGCCATCGGGACTGAAGCGAACGCGGCGGACCGGCCCGAGTGAAGTACTCAGAGTTGTTGATGCGAGCCACCGCCCGTCCTGACCGCGTTCCCAGAGACGGAGACTGCCGTCGACTGAGCCGGAAGCGAGCGTGCGGCTGTCAGGGGACAGGGCGACGGCCTCGACTGCCCGCCGATGGGCGTTTGGAAACGACGCAACCTCGACGCCATCCGGGATGGCCTGAAGTCGCACGGCACCCGACGACATCCCCGAGACGACCAGTGTCTCCGCAATGTCCAGCGCGACGGACTCGACTGAGAGGGACTCCTGGAGCCACAGTTTGTCTCGGCGGCCGGCCGGAGCGCGTGTGTCCAAGACTTTCGTGAATCCGTTGGCCCCAGCGGCGACTACCCAGCGGTCGCCGACGGCCAGTCCATTCATCCCGGGACGACCGGAAAGGAAGTTCGCGTAGTCCCTCCAGAATCGGACAGTCTTGTGATCGACAAGCGACCAGGCGTCGACCCACTCGAAATTGGAAATAC